>DATGMD010000033.1:0-21887 GCA_035293805.1 Chloroflexota bacterium
ACGGTAGAAGCGCTCGGCGGCCTCCAGGTCCTGCACGAACAGGCTAACCGGGCCGATCTTGGTGATCTTGAACGGCCGCGGCAGCAGCACCCCGTCCACGTCGTAGGTGGCCGGCAACTTCTCGACGTAGCGGTAGCCCGAGTGGAGGTCGATGCCCCGCGCGATGGCCTGCTGGACCTCGTCCAGCTCCGAGGGCTGCGGCAGCGTGGGCGCCTGGTCGAAGCGGCGGTCGTACATCACGCGCGGCTTGCTGTAACCGTCCCAGCCGATCTGCTCGATGCCGTAGTACAGCTCAACCGTGTTGCCGTCGGGATCGAGCGGGTAGACGTGCCAGTTCGAGCCGGGCATGTCGCGTCCGGTGCGCGTGATCCGCACGTCGTGCTCGGCGAACCATTGGGTCGCGCGGCTGACCTCGCCCAGGCTGCCGACCTGCCAGGTGATCTGGTTCGTCGTCACCCCGGGCCGCGGCGGGTGACCGCCGCGCAGCACCGCCAGCTTCTCCATTACCGGCCGCGGGAAGAGCACGAACGCGTGGTGATCGCCGCCGTAGCGGGTGAAGTAGCCGCGCGTATCGCCGAGGCCGGCCAGCGCGGCAGGGTCCGGCACGACTTTGCCGAAGTCGAGGATGTCGGAGATGCGGAACCCCAGCAGGTCGGTGTAGAAGCGCAGCGACTCATCGATCCTGTCGGAGTTGAACCCGAAGTGGCCGAGGCGCCGGATCTTGAACGGCTGGTTGAGCAAGATACCGCCCACGTTAAACTGGGTCGTGGTCGCCGGTGTCGTCGCCATCGCCTCACTCCTTGCCGCCCCCGCGGCGCTGCCCTACGAACCCCCTGGCTGGGGATAGCCCCTATCGTAGCACCGAAGTGTAGCATACGCACTGCTCCTGCAATATGTAGTGTGGCCGAGACTAGACCCGTCAGCCGCGACGGCCTAGTGCCGCCGCTCCTATCGGTGCTAGAGTGGCTCACGACCCGGTGAGGACGACAAGGGAGGGCGCCGTGGAGTACCGCACGCTCGGACGCACGGGGCTAGAGGTGTCGGCGATTGGCTTCGGCTGTGGCAACACCGGCGGGCTGATGGTGCGGGGCGCGCCCGCCGAGCAGCGGGCCGCCGTCGCCCGCGCGCTGGCGGGCGGCATCACCTACTTCGACACGGCCGCGCAGTACGGCGAGGGGCGCTCGGAGGAGAACCTGGGGCGCGTGCTGCGCGAGCTGGGCGCCGATGTGTTGGTCGGCACCAAAGTGCGTCTCGTGCCCGAGGAGGTGCCGGATGCGGCCGGCGCGCTGCGGCGCAAGCTGGAGGAGGGACTGCGCCGCCTGGGCCGCGAGCAGGTAGACGTCTGCACGCTGCACAATCCCACGCTGCTCGACGCCGGACCGCGCGGGCTACCGGTCGAGGCCGTGCTCGGCGCGGTCGGGGAGGGCATGCAGGCGCTCCGGGCGGCGGGGCTGTGTCGCTTCGTCGGCTTCTCGGCCCTCGGCGATACGCCAGCGCTGCAGCGGGTGGCCACCGCGGGCATCTTCGATACGTGCCAGTGCTACTACAACGCGCTCAACCCCAGCGCCGGGTACCCGGGCAGCCCCGACGGCGTGGCGCAGGACTTCGCCGGGCTGCTCGACCGCGCCGCCGCGGCCGGGCTGGGCGTATTCGCCATCCGCATCCTGGCCGGCGGCGCGGCCATCGCCACGCCCGAGCGCCACCCCACTGCCGGCGCCGGGTCGGCGTTGGCGCAGGGCACGGAGTACGACCGCGACGTGGCCCAGGCCGCGGGGCTCCGCGTCCTGGCCGCCGAGCTGGGCCTGGAGAGCCCGCTGGAACTCGCCTTGCGCTTCGCGCTGGCCAAAGCCGGCATCTCGTGCCTGCTAATCGGCCCCTCCAGCGTGGCGCACGTCGAGGACGCGCTGCGCTGGGAGGCCCGCGGCCCGCTGCCGCCCGACGCCGTGGCGCGCGTCCTCGCGCTCGCGCGCCGTCCTGCCGCCTGACCCTCGGCAGCGCTTCACCTACCCGAGCGGCAGCGCCCGCGGCCCGGAGCCGGTCCGGGCCGCGGGCGCCGGCGGGAGGTCAGGCGCACGGGGTGCCGCCGCGCCTGCTGCGTCAACGGCAGGCGATGGCCCTCAGGGATAGAGGCTCTTGATGAACCCGCTGTCGTTGAGGCGCTGGATGAGGGTCAGGTCGAAGAAGTCGGCGGGGTTGGCGGTGGCTGCCTTCGGGTTGTTGCGCGCCAGCTCGTCCACGGCCGCGCGCATGCCCTCGGGCGCGGGGATCATCGTGCGGTCGGTGCGGCTGTCCTGAAAGCGCAGCGTCTCCTCCAGCAGCTCGCGGTCGTCCGTCTCGGTCCACTTGGCGAGCGCGGCCAGCGCCCGCTCGGGCTGCTGGAACTCCAGCGCCACCGCCTCGGCCGCCGCGCGCAGCAGCCGCTCGACCACGTCGGGATGCTCGCGCAGGTAGGCGCGGCTGGTCACCAGGCCCACGTCGGCCATCGGCAGGAAGTACTCCTGGTAGCTCAGCAGCTCGCGCAGGCCCATTTGCCGCGCTCGCACGTTCGTCGGCGGCCCGATGATCGCGCCGTCCGTGCCGCCGGCTTGCAGGGCCGCGAGCTGCTCCGGCTGGCCGCCGGCCGCCACGAAGTGATAGTCCCGCTCGGGCTCCAGCCCGAAGCGCTCCAGGATCCCACCGGCCCAGATCTCGCTGGCGGAGCCGCGTCGCGTGACGCTCAGCCGCTTGTCCCGTAGCTGGTCGACCGACTGGATAGCGGGCTGTACGAACAGCGAGAACGCCATCTTGTTCGCCCAGGCCGCCACCATCACCAGCTCGGCGCCCTCGAGGTCCGGGCCGATCGCGCTCGCCGGCACCGTGGCACCCACCTCGACGTCGCCGCCCAGCAGCGCCTCGGACACCTTCGCCGCCCCGGCGACGTAGAGAAGGTCTACGTCGAGCCCGTACTTCTCGAAGATGCCCGCGTCCTGAGCGAGCCACATGGGCAGGATGTTGCTGGCGATGGTAACGTAGGCCACGCGCACGCGGGCTGGCACCGGCGCGGACGTGCTGGCGGCGGGCGCCGGGGCGCTGGCCGCCCCCGGCGCGCCGGCGGCGCGACCGCTCGCCGTGCCGTCCGGCGCGGGGGTCGCGGCGGGCGCCCCGCAGGCCGCGACTATAAGCGCTACCAGCAGAACGAGGAGTCCGAGGCTCCAGCGGGACCGGCCATCGCGGTGCATGGCTCCCCCTCCGTACAGCGCGGCTACTCGCGGGGCAGGAGCAGCGCCACGCTCGCCGTGAACCCATGGAGGAACGCCTTGCCGCCGACGGGGCCGATCTCGCCGTTGCAGAAGAAGCCGGCCAGCGGTACCGGCCCGAACTCGCGGGCCAGGCCTCGCGCGTCGTGGTCGGGCACGCCGAACAGCCCGACGCCCCGCCCGTTGCAGCTGCAGAGCATCGCCGCCACCGGCCGCGTGCCCGCCAGGTCATGGTGCGCGCTGGCTAATAGCTCGCGCAAGTCCTCGTCGGCGGCGGCCGCGTCGCGCATCTGGAACTGGATCGTCTGCCCGACGCGGGGGTAGGCGCCGATCGCCAGGGCGCCGCTCTGCGGGTCGGCGCCCATCAGGTTGCGGATGAGGTAGTCGCCGCGGTGGAACTCGTCCTTGTACTCGTCGATGGCCAGGCCGACGAGCAGGTTCTGCACCGCCCGCTGCTGCACGTCCGGCGGCAGCGCCTGCACCGTCTCCACCAGCACCTGGTAGGCGGGCCGGCCGCCGATCGTCTCCAGCACGTTCTCGTGCGCGGCAGTGATCGTCCAGGGCTGGCCGATGGGCGTGGCGCCCTGCGACACGACCGTGCGCACGACCACGTTGCCGCCGAGCGCCACCGCGACCGCGCCCTCGTCGTATACCGTGTCGTCGGCAAACACGTAGGTCCGCCGGTCGCTCGGGCGGCTCGAGGCGAGGCCGCCGATCAGCGGAACGCCGGGATACGCTTGCTCCAGCGCCTGGATCAGCGCGTCCACGTCCAGGCGGAACGGATCGGCCAGCACGAGCCAGGCGTTCACGTCCTCCAGCGACACGCCGGCGAGCCGCGCCACGCCCTGGTGCTCCAGCTGCGCTTGGGTGACGTGCGTGACGCGGACGGAGGCGCCGGGCATCGCCAGCCGCAGCAGCGACATCGCCGGCTCGTCCTCGATCTCGCGCTCGGGCCCGATGACGCCCTGGCCGCTGCACCCTGCCAGGGCCTGGGCGTCGCTCTCGGCGTGTGCCGCCGGCACCAGCGCGTCGTAGTGGGCGCTATAGTGGGCGCTCGCGAAGAGCAGCGCCAGGTCACAGGGGCCGCCCCCCAGGTCGGTCGCGGCGAGGACTTCGTCCAGCGCCACGCGCCAGTCGCGCGCGTGCGATATCGCGGCCTTCGCCTGCATCGCTTCCTCCCCTTCACCCCCTCGCTGCGGGCTGCCAGTCAGCCGCGCCCGGCCCCGCCCAGTCGGCGGGCACCGGTAGTGTAGCAAAGGGGCCACGGCCGCCGAGCCACGTGCTAGAATCGACCTCGTTCGCCAAGGGAGAACGCCGATGGCTACCTTCGTGCTCGTTCACGGCGCCTGGCACGGCGGCTGGTGCTGGCGCAAGCTCACGCCGCTCCTGCGCGCCGCCGGCCACGAGGTCTACACGCCCACGCTCACCGGCCTGGGCGAGCGCGCCCACCTGGGCCACGCCGAGGTGGGTCTGGCAACCCACGTGCAGGACGTGGTGAGCGTGCTGGAGTACGAGGACCTGGCCGAGGTCGTGCTGGTCGGCCACAGCTACGGCGGCATGGTGATCGCTGGCGTGGCCCACCAGGCGCCAGCACGCCTCGCCCACCTGGTCTACCTCGACGCCTTCGTGCCGGAGGACGGCCAGTCAATGCTCGACCTCGGCCCGCCCGAGCGCCGACCGGCCATGACGGCGCGCGTCCGGGCGGAGGGCGAGGGCTGGCGCCTGCCCAGCCTGCAGCCGGTGCCCTGGGAGCAGTTCGTCCGCGAGGTATACGGCGTGACCGACCCGGCGGAGGTCGCCTGGCTGACCGCCCGGCTCGGCCCGCACCCGTTCAAGACGATGACCGATCCGGTGCGCGCCGCCAACCCGGCAGCTACGGCGCTGCCCCGCACCTACATCCGCTGCCTCCAGTACCCGAACCCCGCCTTCGACCGCTTCGCGGCGCAGGCGCAGCAGCCGGGCGCCGGCTGGCGCTACCATGCGCTGCCCACCAGTCACGACGCGATGGTGACGCTGCCCGGCGCGCTCGCCGAGCTACTGCTGGCGATTCCCGTCTGACTCCCGCCATTGCTCGGCGTGGCGGCCCGGAAGCCTGCCGGCGAGCAGTACTGGTGACTACTTCGCCGGGCTGATGCCGATGGGTACCGCCGGGGCCGCGGCGGCCGGCTCCAGGCCGTGTGCCACCACCGGCTTCAGGACGAACAGCGCGAGCAACGCGGCCGCGAAGTTGAAGATGGCCGCCACGACGAAAATTGCCAGCCAACTGCCGGTGACCCCGGTGATGATGCTGCCGATCGGCACGAGCAGCGAGGCTGTACCCTTGGCCGTGTAGAGCAGCCCGTAATTCGTCGTCGCGTACTGCCGCCCGAACAGGTCGGCCGAGGTGGCGGGGAACAGGCTGTAGATCTCGCCCCACGCGAAGAACGCGAGCCCCGTCAGCAGCACGAACAGCAGCGGCACCTGCGCGAAGGCGACCAGCGCCAGGATGGCGATGCCCTCGACGCCGAAGGCGAGAAACATGGTGTTCTCGCGGCCGATGTGGTCGGAGACCCAGCCGAAGAACGGGCGCGTCACGCCATTCAGGATGCGGTCGAGCGACAGCGCGAACGGCAGCGCGGCCATCGTCAGCCCGAGCATTGAGACGGGGATGTCGGCGACCTTATAGTCCGTGGCGATCACCGCCAGCTGCGCGGTCGCCATGAGGCCGCCCATGGCCACCAGCGTGAACATGGCATACAGGAGCCAGAATACCGGCGTCTTCACCGCCTGAACGGGGGTGAAGTCCCGCTTCGACTGATGCACGTGGACCGACGGGGCCTGCGCCGCCTCGCCGGGCCGCGGCACGCGCAAGAAGCAGGCGGCCAGCAGGACGACGAGCCCCTGGCCCAGACCGAACCACAGGAACGCCGACTGATAGCCGCTCGCCTTGATCATGTTCGCGATGGGCACGACGGTGAGCGCCGAGCCGGCACCGAAGCCCGCCGCCGTCAGGCCCGCGGCCAGCCCGCGCCGGTCCTGGAACCACTTCAGCGCGTTGCCTACCGTCGTGCCGTAGACGATGCCAGCGCCGATCCCGCCGATGGCGCCACCAACGTAGAGCAAGGCCAGGGAATTGGCCATCGCGTTGATGCTCCAAGCCACGGCGACCAGCACGCCGCCTACGGCCACGATGAGGCGCGGCCCGAAGCGATCCACGAGATAAGCCTCGACGGGCACGAGCCACGTCTCGGCCAGGACGAAGATAGTGAAGGCTACCTGGATCGCCGCTTTGCCCCAGTGGTGCGCGTCGTCGATCGGGTTGACGAACAGCGTCCAGCCGTACTGGAGGTTGGCGACGGCTACCATGCCGACGATGCCCGCCACGAGCTGGATCCAGCGTGTGGCGGCACCCGCCGTGGAGACTTGCGCCGAAGGCCGAGACGACGTTGCCATAACGCCTCCCCACTCCGCGGCATGCGCCGCGGGCACTAGTCACCCTCGGGGCGTTTCCAGCCGAAACGTCCCGTCGTGCGTTAACACGCGTGTCCGCCGCCGAGTCGCTGCGAGCGCGTGAGCCATCACCCCGCGTCCGCCCGCCGCGGGTACCTGGCCCCCTGCAGAGTTCGGGCCACGCCGCTCGCGCTCGCGCTGACCGCGCCGAGCACAATCCTGCGAGCAATCCTGCGCGGTGGGAGCAGCGGCTCTACCACGGTTTTCCTCGCAATTGAGCCACTGCACAGCGCCCACATCGTAGGGCCGGAGCTCGTCCCCTACCGCCCGGGGCCGGGGTGGCTCAAGCGCCACGACAACCGCTCCAGGCGGGGCCAGGGCTCCTTTGCCGCCGGCTGGCGCTAGCATGCGCCTCTCGTGCCGGGTTGTCAAGAGGGCGAGCCGTCTCCAAGTCCGACGGGCCGTGGCCGAGGCCTCCGCTACTCACTCACGTCACTCACGCCGGCGGCGCGCGAGACTTGCGCCTTGCGTCGCATCCGAGCAGACTACACGGCGAGCGTACGCAACGGGGAGCGGGCGGGGATGGAGCGAAGCGCACGGCCGGGCGCCAAGGCAGCCGAGAGCGGCGGCCCCCACCCAGGCGGAAACGGGCTACGCCCGCCGGCGCTGACGCTGGGGGGCGAGCGCCGCTCGGCGCCTAGTCTCGATCGGCTCTGGCTCGTCGTCGTCATGTGCACGGCGTTCGCCGTGGTCAACGCCTTTCCTGTCGATCAGACCGATTATTGGTGGACCGTCAAGCTGGGGACGGAGCTGCAACAAACCCGGCAGTTGCCGACGAGCAACCCCCTCGCCTTTACGCCGACCCGCCAGCCCTACGTCGAGCAGCAGTGGCTCGCTCAGCTGATCTTGAGCGCGCTGCACGACCGGTGGGGGCTGGCGGGCGGATTCATCCTGCGCGGCGCCCTGTTCGCCCTCGTCGTGGGCCTGCTCTACTACCTGTGCCGCCGGGCGGGCGCGATCAGCCCGGTCGCGGGGACTGTCTGCGCGGGCGCTATCGTCCTGACGTTTCCCGGCGCGGCCGTCCGCCCGCAGTTGCTCGCCCTGCCGCTGTTCATGGTCTTCCTGGCTGGCACGACGGTGTGGCGGGGGCAGCGCTGGACGCTCGTCGCGCTGCCGCTGGCGATGGTCGTCTGGGTAAACGTCCATGGCTCGTTTCCGCTGGGCCTCGCGCTGCTGGGCAGCGCGCTCGTCGGCCGTGCCTGGGAGCTGCAGGCTACCCCGGCCCGGGTGCTGGCGGACACGATCAGTCGGCGGCTGATCGTGCTGGTTGGGCTGTGCGCGGCCGCCGTCCTGGTGAACCCCTACGGCCCGGGCGTCGTCCCGTGGCTCGGGGACTTTCTGACCGTGCACGCGGGCGGCCAGGAGGGCGCGGCCAAGGCTGCCGAGTGGCTGCCGACCAGCCTGGACGAACGCGCGGGGCAGTACTTCTTCGCGGGCGTGCTGCTCCTGGTGGTCGTGCTGATACGCACTGGCCCGCCCCCGCCGGCGGATGGTGTGCGCCTGCTGTTGTTCGGCGTGCTCGCGCTCACCACGATCCGGAGCACCACCTGGTGGGGGCTCGTCGCGGCCCCGCCGCTCGCCTGGGGCTGCGCGCGGTGGCTGCTGCTTGCCTACCCGCGGGCGGTGGCCGCGCGCGAGCAGCCCGCCGGCCCGCCGGATCCTCGCGTCCGCCGCCTGTTGCATCCGACGCTCGTCGTGGGCTGCCTGCTGGCCGCCGCGCTGAGCCTGCCCGCGGTGCGCGGCATGGTGCTGGGGGAGGGAGCGTCGCTGGCCGATCCCGCGCAGCCCCGCGCGGCGGCGGAGTACCTGGCGACTCTGCCGGGCGGCCGACGGCTGTTCAACGATCTCGATTGGGGCGGCTACCTGGCATGGCGGCTCGCGCCAACCGCTCTCATCTTCGTGGACGAGCGCTACAGCGTATATCCGTCCGCCGTGTTTCGCGACTACGCGCGGGTTAGCGAGGCCCGTCCGGGCTGGGAAGCGGTGCTGCGAGACTACGCGGTCGACGCGCTCCTCGTCAGCCGCCAGCGCCAGCCCGATCTTGTCGAAGCTCTAGCCCGCGACAGCGCCTGGCAGAGCGTCTACTGCGACGCGGACGCCATCGTCTACGCCCGACGCGAGCGGGCCGCTGGCCCAGTGGCCGGGTGCGCGTCCGGCCATTGACGAGCGGGGGCGCCCTCGGAGCACGGGCCACGGCAGCGACGTTCCCGCGAGCTGCGGCAAGGCCGTGGAGAGACGCTCCTAGAGCGGCCTTGCGCACAAGGTGAGCGGCCAGCGTCCGGTAGGGGCGGCTCTCCTGGCCGCCACCCGGCCAGCCGATCGCTCAGTCTGGCCGCAAGCCGCTGTAGGCGCGGGCTAGGGACGTGGGTCCCGCTGCGCCAGGCAGAGCCGGAACAGCAGGGCCGCGAGCAAGAGCAAGCCGAAGAGCGAGCCGGAGGCGAGTAAGATGCCCCAGCCGGTGCGCCAGGGCAGCGCGCTCAGGCTCTCCACTGGGAACGCGGTTCCTAGAACATAGCGCACGGGCCAGAGATCGTAGAACTCGGTAGGCAAGCCAATTAGCACGGCGGCGGCGACCAGCCAGGCCCACAGCCCGGGTCGGCTCGCGGGGACGGCCGCCGCGGCCACGGCAAGCGGCAGCGCCGCGATTAGCAGGTTGTAGCGTCCGTTGATCGGGGAGGCGAGGAGCATGACGACGACGCAGAGGGCGTAAGCGATGCGCTCGCTCGCGGCCCCTGCCCGCCAGACGGCGTAGGCGCTCGCGCCGACGAGCAGCGCCAGACTGAGCGCGAGCAGCGCCGGCGCTACCGTATCGGCGTCGATCAGCGGGGTGGTGTAGCCGTTGTTCGAAAATAGCCGCGCGACGAAGCCCGCCAGCGACACGTTGAACGGACCGCCGATCCAGATCCGCTGCGCGGGGACGACGCGGGTCAGGTAGGTCCAATGGGGCTCCCAGCCCAGGACCAGGAGGGACAGCGCGACCAGGAGTAGCCCGCCGCTCGCTGCCGCCACGAAGCCGCGCCACTGCCGGCGGAGCAGAAAATACCCGAGTAGCAGCCCGGGGAACGACTTCAGGTAGGCCCCTACCGCGGCGAGCAGGCCGGCGACGGCCGCACGGCGTCCGGCCACGGCGGCGTAGATCCACGCGATCAGCAGGAACAGCTCGGGGCTCAACTGGCCATTGCCGAGCGCCCACGTGCTGGCGGGCAACAGCGGCAGGCATAGCGCGAGGGCGCGGCGCCCTGTACCGTGTAGCCCGAGGCCGGTAGTTCTCCAGGTCGCTATCAGCCCCGCGAGGATGCAGAACACGCCGAACCCGAACCAGACGAGCCGGGCGGTCGGGAAGTCCAGAAACCATGTCAGCGGGACGAGAAGGAGCGCTAAGAGCGGAGGATATTGAAAGTCTCCGACTTCGGGGCGGCGATTTTCCGCGAGCCAGTCGTAGGGGCTATGACCCGCCGCGACGAGGCTCGCGCCATTCCAACTATGGCGGAAATCGATGCCGGGGCTCACGACGAGCAGCACGAGCATGCTGGATTCGTCGGCGAGCCAGATCAGGACGACCACGCCAAACGCCAGCAGTACCAGCCAGCGGGCCAGGCGGCGCGAGGCCGGCCTCGGCGCAGCCCGCCCATCCTCCACCGGCGATCTGATCGCGGCCGGTCCGCGCCCCCTATACGTGCTCATTCGGCGCCACGCCGAATGAGATGGCGAGGGCGCCGGCGGCGCGCGGCGCCCGGGCTTTGCATGCTGGACGGGCACGCACCAGGGCGGGCCGAAACGACGAGGCGGCCGTTCCCTTGGGAACGGCCGCCTCGTGCTTGCGCAGCCAAGAACGGCGGAGCGCTACGCGAGGGTAAGCTCGCGCTCGCGCGCCTCGAGCGCGGCCAGCCGGGCCTCGAGGACCGTCAGCTGCATCTCCTGCTCCTGGACGAGCTGGTACAGGCCCTGGATCGCCGCCAGTGCGACGCCGTTCGCATCCACCATGTTGATGTGCGTGTCGTCTTCGCCGACGCCGAACGCCTTGTGGAAGTCCTGCGCCATCGGGCCAATGTGGCGGACGGCCGGGCCCTGGCTGAGGTAGTTCCAGGTCTCGATCGGCAGCGACACGACGCGAGCCAGCACCTCGCGCGCGTTCACGGCGGCGAAGTTGGCCTTCTTGTTGCGGTCGCTGGAGAGGCTGGCGCCCGCCGACGAGAACATGGACGCGATCTTGGGGCCGAGGGCGAAGATGGCGATGATAACGGCGATGGCGACGGCCGCGATGATCAGGCCGTACTCGACCATCCCCTGCCCTTCCTCGTGGGCAGCCAGGCGAGCCCGGAGGCTCTCCCGGAGCATCATGAGGTGCAACATCTAGCTCACTCCTTCAAGTGTGGCGTGTTCGCGGTGGCGTTTCCGTGCGTGCGACTCTGCGTGCCATCTGGATGGGGGGCGGGCGCGTCCGGCGACCAGGCCACTGGAGTGCGAGGGCAGACAGATAATTAAGGAGTGCGATGAGAAACCTCGGCCCCCTGGGCCAACCCTCGTCCGCGGCGGTGCGCCCCCGGCCGGTCACCTCCTCTCCTGGGCCGTCGGCTTGTGTCCGGCGGCGCACCAATATCGCGCCGACCGAGAGCGACCCAGCGATTTCAGTATAGGAACGGCCGGATTTGGCGTCAATAGGCGTGTTCCTGAACGAAGCCCGATCGAAAGTTAAGAAACGGTCAACTTGCGCCCGAAACTTGCCGTGCTATGTAGTCATCGGTCCGCCTCCATCCCCCACGGTGCGCGCCACCGGCAGCTTGACAGGACTCTCAGGCCGCGCTACCATTCGGTGATTGGTCGGACCACCTGTCCAATTTGCCGCCGGCGGGGTGCGCGGCTCCCGGGCCGCGCCCGGCGAACTGGATAGGTGACGGCCCGCCGGGCGCCGTGCGGGCCACAGCGAGTGGGAGGTCGCGCATGATCAAGCGGGTAGAGATCAACTACCGCGGGATCTTTCAGAAGAACCTCGCCAAGCAGATCGGCGGGGACATCGTCATGATCGCGAGCCGCATGGGCAAGGTCGGCTTCTCCAACGGCCGCTACAGCGACTCACCCGAGCGCAACGGCATCCCCTGCAAGTACTTCGCCTTCGTCACGCCCGATCTGAGCGAGGAGGAGCTGGAGGCGGAGTGCGGCGCCAAGCTCGACATCGACGAGGCGAACATCTCCGTCGTGCTCGACGACACGATGTGCAAGGGCGTCGAGCCGTGGGGCTGGTACGGCGTCCGCCCGATCAACGAGAAGATCATCGCGGGCGCCACGATGATCGTCGTCTCGCGCCGCGAGCCGCAAGAGCTGCTGAAGTGGATCGAGCGCCGGCCCTACGAGTACAAGCTGGCGCTCATTAGCGGCGACGCGAGCCTGGCCGGCCTGTGGGTGGACAAGGACGACCTGACACGCGAGCGCGTGCTGGGCGCGATCGCCGGCGCCGACCCCGACCTGCTGAGCATCGAGGCGGTCGAGAGCTATCTGACCGAGAAGACCAAGGACCCCGCGCGGGCTAAGGCCGCGCGCGCCGCGCACGACGAGGTGCGCGGCAAGATCCACACCGTGACGCCGAACGAGGGCATCCGCTGGCCGTACCCCATCCCCGTGCTGCCGAAGTTCAACGAGTTCATGGAGGGCGCGGCGGTGCGCGCCGTGCCGCGCCACTTCGAGATCGGGCCGCGCGGCCAGTCGCGCAACGAGCAGTTCCAGCGCTTCACCACGCGCACCGAGCGCCCGGTCGTGCGCTTCGACCTCTGCACCAAGTGTCAGCTCTGCTGGTACGACTGCCCCGACGAGTGCTTCGACCCGACGCCCGACGGCCTGTACGACGTGAACTACGACTACTGCGTCGGCTGCGGCCGCTGCGCCCAGGTGTGCCCGGTCAAGGAGTGCATCGTCATGGTGGACGAGCTGCGCTTCGACGACCACAAGAGCCCGTGGGAGCAGTACAAGAAGGACAAGGACGCCTACATCGCCTGGGCCGAGGAGAAGAAGGGCACCCGTCGCGTGATCTACCCGTTCGTCACCGGCACCGGCATGGCGGTGACCGAGGGCGAGCACGTGCCGGAGGGCCAGAAGACGGTGGTCAAGAAGCAGGACAAGCTGGAGGTGAAGGCATGACCGCCACGCAGCCCCAATCGGTTTACCGGACCGAGGACCTGCTGACCGGCTGCCAGGCCGTCTCGCACGGCGTGCGACTGGCCGACGTGGACGTGATCGCCGCCTACCCGATCCGCCCCTACACCGAGGTGATGGACTACCTCTCCCGGTTGATTGCGAACGGCGAGCTGGACGCCGAGTACATCATCGCCGACAGCGAGCACTCGCAGTTCGAGATCGTGAAGCACGCCGCCTCGGTGGGCGCGCGCGCGTTCGCGGGCAGCAGCGGCACCGGCTGGATGTACGGCTTCGAGGCGCTGGTGGTCGCCGCCACCGACCGCCTGCCGGTGCTGTTCCTGGTCGGCAACCGCGCGCTCGACGACCCCGGCGCGTTCGGCGTGGAGCACAACGACGCGCTGGCGCTGCGCGACATGGGCTGGCTGATCTTCTGGGTCACCACGCCGCAGGAGGCGCTGGAGCACGTGCTGATCGGCTACCGTATCGCCGAGGACGCGCGCGTCCGCATGCCGATCGCGCTCGCGATGGACGGCGCGTTCCTGACGCACTCGCAGCACGTCGTGAAGATCCCCACGCCGGAGGCCGTCAAGCGCTACCTGCCGCCCTACGATCTGGGCGACCGCGTGCTGCACCCCGACAACCCGATCTCCATCGCGCCGCAGGCCAACGAGGACTGGGTGATGGAGATTCGGCGCCAGAACTGGGAGGCCGCCCGCCGCGCCCGCGGCGTGATCAAGGAAGCCTACCAGGAGTTCAACGCCATCTTCGGCGAGCGCTACGCCAACCCCTACTTCGACGAGTTCATGACTGACGACGCCGAGGTGGTGCTGATTGGCATCGGCACCGTGGCGAGCCCCGGCCGCACCGCCGTGCGCCGTCTGCGCGAGCAGGGCCACAAGGTCGGGTACGTGAACCTGCGGTGGTTCCGGCCGTTCCCGACGGTCGAGCTGCGTGAGAGCCTGCGCCGCTTCAAAGCGGTGGGCGTCATCGACCGCGACTTCGCCCACGGCTCGGCCGACGACGGCGGCGCGCTGCTGCACGAGATTCGCTCGTGCCTCTACCCGGCCAAGGACCGCCCGGCTATCGTAAACTTCATTACGGGCCTGGGTGGTCGCGACGTCGCGATCGCCGACGCGATCAAGATGTTCGAGCTGACCGAGCAGGCGGCGACCGCCGATCACCTGGACGGCTACGTGACCTGGATCGGCGTCCGCGAATAGGGCGTCTTACACAGAGGCAGCACGGCGCAGGTTTCGTAGGGGCGGGTCTCATGCCCGCCCGCGGCCGTCAGGCCGCAGCGGCCGCGCCTAGCTGACCGCTCAACAGGCGGCAAGTCGTTGTGGCGGAGAGGAGTAAAGCGATGGCGACGACGGACGTGCCAGGCTACGACAAGATCAAGACCATCCGGCAGACGCCGCTCGAGGAAATGTACACCTCGGGCCATCGCACCTGCCAGGGCTGCGAGTCGGCGCTGGTGATGCGCGACTTCGCCAAGGCGGCCGGCCCGCGCACGGTGGCCTCCGGCTCGACCGGCTGCATGTACGTGGCCAACACGAGCTACATGACCACCCCCTGGATTATCCCCTGGATGCACACGCAGCTGGGCGCGGGCGGCTCGTCGGCGGTCGGCATGGCGGCTGGCCTGCGGGCGCTCAAGCGCAAGGGGAAGATCAAGGACGAGAAGATCAACGTCATCTCGTTCTGCGGCGACATCGGCGGCGGCGACATGGGCCTATCGGGCATCTCGGGCGCGCTGCAGACCGACCTCGACCTGCTGATCATCCTGTACGACAACGAGTCGGCCGCCAACACCGACATCCAGGCGACGGGCCTGACCACCTACGGCGCGCAGACGACGTTCACCCCGCCGGGCAAGGTCCACCGCATCATGCAGAAGCGCTGGAAGAAGAACATCGCTCCCATGATGGCGGTGGGCCACCCGACCTGCAAGTACGTCGCCACCGCCTGTGCTACCTTCCCGGCGCTCGACTACATGAACAAGGTGCGCAAGGCGCTGGAGATCGGCGGCCCGACGTTCATCCACACCTTCGACCCGTGCCCGAAGGGCTGGGACTACCACCCGCGCTACTCGCACGAGCTAGGCGAGCTGGGCGTGAAGTGCGGCATCTTCCCGGTCTACGAGATCATCGAGGGCGAGGTGATCTACACCTACGACGCCCGCAACAAGGACCGCGTGCCGGTGCGCGAGTACCTGATGCGCCAGGGCCGCTTCGCCCACCTGATCGACGAGGACATCGACTACATCCAGCGCATGGTCGACCAGATGTGGACGGAGTGGGAGATCCCCGGCGTGGCGCCCCTCCACGGCGTCCTCAACATCGCGAACAAGCAGCCCGCCGGCGTCCTCTAGCCTCCCGCCCCTAGCGATCGCCGAAGCGGCCGCCCCAGAGTTTGGGGCGGCCGCTTCGCCATCTCCACACCACTCAGCCGTCGCTCCGGGCTGGCTCCGGCCGCTTGCGACGCCGGTAGGCGCGGGCGTTCAGACGGTTGCCGCACTTCGCCATGGCGCACCACTTGCCCGACGCGTTCTTCGACGTGTCGTAGAAGGCGCTGGCGCAGCGGGCGTGGGCGCAGGCTTTCAGCCGCGGCCAGGACCCGTCGAGCATCGCCCGCACGACGATACCCAGCAGGCGGGCGAGCGCGCCATCCACGCCGCCGATGTCGGGCGCCAGGTCCGCGGCGCCGTCCTCGCCAAAGCGCGCGACCAACGGCGCGTGCGTCCCCACCAGGTTGAGGGTCGCCACCGCCTCCGCCGGGGGCGCCTCGCCGTACGTGTGCGCCTGGAGCAGCGCCCGCAGCGCCTCGCGCAGGGCGACGGTGCGGCGCAGGTCGCCCGCCGTGACCGGGGCGCCCGCGCCCAGGAGGCCCCGGCCGACCAGCCAGCGCTGCAGCTCGTCAGGCGTCGTCAGCTCGCGGTGCGCGCGCTGATCCTGGCCGTAGCTCGTATTGACGAGCTGCTGGACGAGGGCTAGCTCGCCCGGCGCCGTCTTGTCCCTTGCCCCAGCTGCCATCGTGTCCTACCCCTGCCCATCATCAGCAGTATACCGCGTTGGCTCATGATGCGTGACGGCAAGTCGCGGGATGTCTATCCTCCAAGCCGGCGCGTCGGTCGGCCTCCTAAGGCAACGACGAATGGTAGGTCACTGCAGCATGGACCGCGACGGACCGCGGCTGCATCTCACACCATCACTATCAAAACTATTTGATTGCTGACGAATGGCGGCGTATACTCGCTCGGGGGGGCCGCACGCCGCCGCGGCCGTCCGCCGAGGAGGTATCATGCGACGACCCGCCGGCGATCCGGCTACCCCGCGCCCCTCGCGCCCGAGCGCAGCGCGCCTCGCGCCGCCGTCCAAGTGGCTCACGCTAACCGCCGCCTGCTTCGGCTTGATGATGCTGTACGTCGACCTGTTCATCGTCAACGTGGCCCTGCCCGCCATTGGGCAGGATCTCCAGGCGCCTGCCAGCCTGACCTCGTGGACCATCGCGGGGTACGCGCTGATGATCGGCGTCCTGCCGATGGGCGCCGGGCGCTTGGCCGACCTGTGGGGCCAGCGCCGAGTATATCTGGCTGGGCTGGCGCTGTTCACCGTCGCCTCGCTCGCCTGTGGTCTGGCGCCGTCGATCGCCCTGCTGATCGCCTGCCGCGTGGCGCAAGGGGTGGGCGCGGCGATCATGACGCCCAGCACGCTCGCCATCGTCACCCGCGCCTTCCCGCCGGCGCAGCGCGGCCTGGCGATCGGCATCTACAGCAGCGTCTCGGGGATCGGACTGGTGGCCGGGCCGGTGCTCGGGGGGCTGCTCGTACAGCTCGACAGCTGGCGCTGGGTCTTCTTCGTCAACGTGCCGCTGGGCATCCTGGCTATCGGCTTGACAACGTTGGCGGTGCCGGAAGCGCGGGACGAGACCGTGGCGGCAGTGGACTGGCTCGGGCTGGCTTTGCTGTCCGCCGGCCTGTTCGGGCTGCTGTTCGCGCTCACCCACCTGACCGAGCGGGGCAGCCAGCCGGTCGCGCTCGCCAGCGCGCTGCTGAGCGGCGCTGCCCTGGTCGCCTTCGTCTGGGTGGAGCAGCACGTGGCCTGGCCGCTGGTCGATCTCGCGCTCCTGCGCCGGCGGCCGTTCGTGATGGCCTGCCTCAGCTTCTTTCTCTTCGCCGCGGCCCTGTTCGGCTCGCAGCCGTACTGGAGCCTGTTCATGCAGAACTACTGGGGCTTCTCGCCCCTGGCGGGCGGCCTGGCGTTTCTGCCGTCGACGGCCCTGATCGCGGCGCTCACCCCGGTCGCGGGCGTGCTCGGCCAGCGGGCGGGCACGCGGCTGCGACTCGTGGCGGCGAGCGGCATCTGTGCGCTCGGCCTGAGCTTCCTCTACGTCTGTGTCTACGTGACCTGGAGTGGCGCCGCGAGCAGCTACACCGCCGGGCTGCTGCCCGCGCTGGTGCTGCGCGGCGTGGGGATCCCGCTGGTCGCGGCCTGCACGTCGCTCGCCGTGATGAACGCCGTGCCGGTCGAGAAAGCGGGGCTGGCGGCCGGCACCCTCGGCATGGCGCGCAACGTCGGGACGGCGGCCGGCGTGGCGCTCCTCGGCGCCGCGTTCGCTGCCCACGTCGACGCGGTGATCGCGCCGCCCCAGGCCGCCCTGGCGCCGCTCGACCTGGCCGCGCTGCGGGTCGCCGCGGCGCAGTTCATCGCCGCTGGCGATGGCGCGGGGCGCACGCTCGCCGAGGCGGCCATCCTGGGCGGCTTCGCTCGCCTTGCCCTGCTCTGCGCGCTGCTCTGCGGCGCCGCGATGGGGGCCGCGCTCCTCTCGCGCGACCGTCGGGAGGATAGCCTGCCAATCCAGGCCGCGGCGGTGGCAGCCAGCGTGTCCCGCCCCGCCGACGGGTGATCGCCGGCCGGCGGGCGCCGCGAAGCGCGGCGCCCAGCGGGAGCGTCCGTGCCGGCGGCGCTCAGTCGCCGCGGACGAAGACCGCCGCGCCGGGGCCGTCGTAGACGCGCTGGTAGCGCGGGTCCGCGGCCAGGCTCGCGCGCAGGACCGCGCAGCAGTCGTCGTCCGCCGCGCCGGGGACGAACTGCACGACCGGCCGCTTCGCCACGTAGACGTGGCTGAACGGCGTGCCGCTCGCCGCGCGCCAGGCCTCCAGACAGTCGGCCGTCTGGCGCGCGCAGGCCTGGAGCGCGTCGTAGCGCGTCGTCTGTGCGCGGAAGGCGCCGCCGCCCAGCCATTCATACCCCTGCACCGTCGCCACGCTGACGCGGTCGGTGAGCGCGGGGAACCACTCGGACGAGCGGTCGCCGGCCCAGCGGTCGCCCGTCACCACGGCGAAGCGGCTGGTGGGCGGCGTGCCCTGCGCGATCCAGGCCATCGCTGCGCGCTCGTCGGCGCCAAGCGCGCCGAGCGGGCCGGTCAGGCCCAGCGCGGCGCCCGCTGTTGCGTAGGTCAGGAGAAAGACGACCGCGCCGCCCAGTAGGAGCGGGCGCCAGCGGCGGTCGGCCGCGCAGAGCGCGGCCGATCGGACCGCCTTCGGCCCAGCGGCAGCGGGCGGGCGCGGCTCGGTCGTCGCGGCGGCAGGCGCGCACCCGCCGCCAGGTGATGCCGACCGCCCGCGCTCCGCCCCGAGCGCCCGGTCACGGCCCGCCCCGAGGGCCAGCGGCACGAGCCCCTGAGCCATGCCGACGCCCGCCAGGAGGCCGAGCGGCACGCTGCCGATGGTGAGCGCGCTGCGCGGCCCGAGCAGGAACACGGTGGCCAGCCAGACGGGCAGCAGCCAGCGGCGCTCGCGCAGGCAGACGAGCGCGCCCACGAGCGCGAGCGCGCCGAGCAGCGGGAACGCCGGCTCGTCGCTGATCGTCAGCTTGAGCAGGCTGGCCAGGCCGAGCAGCGTCCAGCCGCTGCTGCCGGCCGCGAGCAGCGGCCCGGGGCCGTGGCGCGCGAGCACGGTGGCCCACCAGGGCGCCGTGAGCAGCGCCACCCCGAGCGCCACCAGTACCGAGGCGGCGGTCCCGTGCCGCGTGCGGCCCCAGGCGAGCCAGAACAGCGCGGCGCTGTAGGCGAGGAACCAGGCGATCTCGGGGTGGCTCAGCACGGTCGCGGCGGCGAACAGCGTCGTCAGCGCGAGCGGCGCGGCGCCGGAGCTGCGGCCTCGACGGCCGCGGGCGGGCACGAGACCCGCCCCTACGAGAAGCCGCGCAGCAGCAAAGTGGGTCGCCACGGGACGCCGCGCAGCAGCGGAGTCGGGCGCCGCGGGACGCCGGGCGCCAGTAGCATCGTCGGTTTGCGGTAGTGCGGCTTCCCCCGGCGTACTCTGGGTCGTCTGGGCCTGGCCGACCTCGGCGTAGAGGCGGTGGGCCTGCCAGAGCGCCAGCACGGCGAACAGCAGCCCCGGCGCGCGCGTGACGCCGCCGCCCATCAGCAGCCACTCGAAGCTGCGCGGCAGCAGCGCGAACGCCACGACGGCGCACGCGGCCGCGCGCGGGCCTAGCAGCCGACTCGCCAGCGCAAAGAAGGCGGGAATCAGCAGCAGGCAGCAGAGCAGCGGCCAGCCCCGGAACACGGCGAGCAGCGACCAGGGCATGAGGGTCGCGGCGAGGCCCGCCACGTAGAAGCCGAGCGGCGGGTAGGCGAAGGGCAGGGCGGCGGCGTTGTAGGTGGTGGTCGCGGGCAGCGCGTAGCCGTTCCGCTGCAGGTCGCGCGTCATGACGTAGAACAGCCCGCCGTCGTGGAGCGGAAAGGCCGCGGCGAGCACGTAGCCCAGCCGCACGGCGGCGCCGAGCAGGAGCGCCGCGCCGAGCCCGAGGAGCGGGATGCGCCTCGCCGGGGCCGGGCTCGGCACGGTCGTCGTCCTCTCGCGCGTGCAGTCGCCGTATTCTACCCGGGGACCGCCCGTGGGCGCGCAAACGGGGCGCTCCGACACGGACCGGTCCGCCGGCACGGGGTGTCCGCCGGGTTCTTGCGGCTCATGGTAGCGGCGTGCTCGATCGCGTCCGCGGACCCGCCGGCAGGTGCGCCAGTTTAGCCGAGGAACGGTCAAACGATGCTCCTTGACCGGGTGGGTAAACGCTAGAGCCGTTTGCGCGCCAGGTGAGCGGCCAGCGTGTCGTAGGGGCGGCTCTCGTGGCCGCCCGCGGCCTGTGGCGCGGAATACTGCGAGCGCCACTGCCGCCGCCCCGATGTCAGCTGACCGCTCAATCTCGCTGCAAACCGCTGTAGGCCGGGCGCGGGTTTGCGCGTGCTAGTCGGGCGCGGAAGGCCGCATCGTGTGCCCCGTACGATACTCCCCGGTGCTCCGCGGCGGGCTGGGCCGGCGGGGGGGTGCCCCGGGCCGGGCGCGGGCGGCGGGCGACCCTATCTTCCTTGTCAAGCCGGGATCGGGACGGCCGGAGTACGGTCCTGGAAGGAATAGGGACGCGTGCTTGAGCATCGCATGGAGCACATCGACGCGGCGGCGGGCCAGGCAGAGCACGGCCTGGTTGTGCCCCTTGCCTTCCGCCCGTTTGCGATCGTAGTAGGCCCGGGAGGGCGGATGCCGCAAGCTCGCGAACGCGGCCAAGAACAGCGCGTTCTTGAGCCGATGATTGCCGTGCCGACTGGCGACGTTCCCCCGCAGCGAGGTCCCGGATTGGCGGGGCGTGGGGCCCAGGCCCGCGTACGCGGCGAGCTGGGCCGCGGTCGGGAAGCGGGCGATGTCACCGATCTCCACGGCGATGCGCGCCCCGAGGCGGGGGCCGATGCCCGGCAGGCTCTGGCGGATCGCCGCCTCGGGGAGGGCGAAAAAAGCCTGTTCGATCTCCTGCTCCAATGCCCGGCGGCGGGTCAGCACGCGGGCGAGCTGCTCCGCCAACTCCGCAATCACCCGCGCGGCGACGGCGCTGCCGGGAACGTCGACCGTCTGCGTCGCCGCGGCCTGGACCACGCGCGTCGCCCAGGTGTCAGCGTGACGGACCTGCTGCGCGGCCAGGACGCGGCGCACGCGGGCCGCCCCCGCCCGGCGCAGCGCCGGCGCGCTCGGGTACTTCTGCAGCACGGCCCGGAAGCCGAGGCTATCCAGCCGCTCGTCGAGCGTGCGCTCCAACGCGGGCCAGTGCGTGGCGAGCAAGGCCCGCAGGCGATTGCCCAGCCGATTGGCGTCGGCGCGCAGATCGGCGTCGTAGCCGCACAACAACTCCAGCTGGGCGCGGGCGTCGGCCGTCTCCTGCAGCCAGACGATCCGCCCCGGAGGGGCGCGCGCGACAGCGGCGAGCACGAACGCGTCTTTGGGGTCGGTCTTGCCCGCGCCCGCGTAGAAGTCCCGTGCGCGGGCCATCGCGAGGCCATGCAGATAGCCAATGGGTACAGCCGCGCCCCAGCACAATTGCAGCAGCAGCGCCGCCCCACCGGGTTGATCGGCCACCACGGCCGCCGCCTGCTCCTGCGCCCAGCTCACCAGGGTGCGCAACGCCGCCTGGTCGTTGGCCACCGCCGTGCGGTAGATCGCAGTCCCCGCCCGGTCGACGGCGACCGCATAGTGCGCAGCCTTCCCAATATCGACGCCGAGATAGATCGCGCTGGCGGCACTCACAACTTGCCTTCGACACAGACTCGAGCCCTGGGTGGGTCGCCCGCATCCACGTTACACGCGCCAGGAGGGCACGGCCCTATCCCGCGATAGCGAGCCACCGGGCGCGTGCGGGGGCAACACCCCCCGGGCCACGGCTGGCAGGGAGCCTAGGCCATGCCGCACGCGCCGGCTCGGGTATGAGTCCCGGCAAGTGTGTATATGCCTAGCGGGCGATCCTCGGTGGTACCGTTAGCGGGCGGTGGGCAGCTCGGGGAGTGGCTCCCCAGCCGGCGGGTAGAGCTTCGCCAGCGACTCCGCGCTGAAGTAGCGGCGGCAGCCCCTGCCACTCGTCGTGCTGCTCGGCCAGCACCGCGCCGACCAAACGCATCACCACCGTGCTGTTGGGGAAGATGCCCACCACGTCGGTGCGCCGCTTGATCTCCTTGTTCAGCCGCTCCAGCGGGTTGTGGGACCAGCTC
>DATGMD010000034.1:0-2346 GCA_035293805.1 Chloroflexota bacterium
ATCATGGCTGGAAGTACGACGCCTCCGGCCAGTGCGTCGAGATGCCGGCTGAGGATGCGAGCTTTCCGCCGAAAGTGCGGATCGCGAGCTATCCGACCGAGGAGTACCTGGGGCTGGTCTTCGCCTATCTCGGCGAGGGCGAGGCGCCGCCGCTGCCCCGCTACCCCGACTTCGAGGCCGACGGCGTCCTCGAAGTCAGCTCCTACGTGCGCCCCTGCAACTACTTCAACAACGTCGAGAACGGCCTGGACCACATCCACTTGGCGTTCGTCCACCGCCTCTCGCCGTTCACTGACGCCGGCCTCAACTGGGACCTGCCGCGCATCGAGGCCGACGAGACGGACTGGGGCATCGAGCAGCGGGGGATTCGCTCGAACGGCGTGGTGCGCTACCTTCAGTACGGCATGCCGAACGTGCTGCACATCAAAGGCTCGCCGAACGACGGCGACAGCGGCTGGGTGGACGCGCTCTCGTGGCGCGTGCCGATCGACGACGTGACGCACCACAGCTGCAACGTGAACCTCGTCCACGTGACGGGGGCGGCGGCCGAGCGCTATCGGCAGCGCCGCCGCGAGCCGGCGCCGCCCGGCGCGGCGGTCAACGACCTGGCCGCAGCGGTGCTGCGCAGCGAGCTGCACACCGACGACCTGAAGGGCCATCCGGCTATCGTGAACATTCAGGACACGGTGGCCCAGGCCGGCCAGGGCGCCATCGCCGATCGCGAGCACGAGCGCCTGGGCCGCTCGGACGTAGCCGTGATTCTCCTCCGCAAGCTGTGGGCGCGCGAGCTAGCGGCGCTGGCCGAGGGCCGGCCGCTGAAGCAGTGGACGCGCTCGGCCCAATTGGTGGCGACCAGTGGCGTCTGACGTGGAGACATTCATGAGGCGACTCGCCCCTGTGACCCAGGTGATTCTGAGCGCGGCGCTCGTGGCGGCCGCCGTGGCCTGCGCGCCGACCGCGGCGCCCAGCGGGAGCGCGGCGCCGTCGGCCGGGGCGGGTGCGGCGGGCGCGCAGGCGGCGGCCGCACCGGCCACGACGGAGCAGCAGTTCTCCCCCGAGCTGCAGGCGATGATCGAGGCCGCCCGCAAGGAGGGCAGCCTGTCGTTCGTCTGGGGCGAAGGCACGCTCGGCGGCAACGACGGCGTGAAGCGGCTGGCCGAGCGCTTCAACCGCTACTACGGCCTGAACCTCGACGTTCGGTTCACGCCCGGGCCGGCGATGCCCACGGTCGCGGCGCGGGTGCTGGAGGAGAATCAGGCGGGGCGGCCGGCCTCGACGGACATCGTGATCGGCTACGCGAACCACATGTACACGCTGATGCAGGGCGGCGCGCTGGCCGCGATCGACTGGGCGAGCTGGGCGCCCAACGTGCAGGACCCGCGCCTGCTCGCCGCGGATGGCGGTGCCGTGGCCTTCGAGTCGAGCGTGCAGGGCATCACCTACAACACGCAGCACGTGGCGCCGAGCGAGGTGCCGCACAGCATGGAGGACCTGCTCAAGCCGCAGTACAAGGGCCGCATCGCGAGCACCCCCTACGCCTCGGGGTTCGACCGCCTCGCCACGCCCGAGATGTGGGGCGAGGCGCGGACGCTGGACTACACCGCGCGCCTCGCGGATCAGGTGGCGGGGCTCATCCGCTGCAACGAGAAGGAGCGGGTCGTTAGCGGCGAGTTCGACATCTTCGCGCTCGACTGCAGCCACGGCGACGCCTTCGCGATGCGCGCGCGGGGCCTGCCGATCGACTTCACGACAGCGTCGGACGCGCCGTTCGTGCTGCTGCTGTACATGGGCGTGCCGAAGAACGCCGCGCACCCGCACGCGGCGCGGCTGTGGGTAAACTACCTGCTGGGGCGCGAGGGGCAGGACGCCATCTACGACCGCGACTTCGCCGACATCCACCTGCTGCCGGGCGCGAAGATGGCGCCCGTCGTCGCCAAGATGCAGGAGGGCGGGGGGCCGCTGCTGATCGTGGACGTGAACTTCTACCAGACGCACGACGAGGCGCTCCTCACCAAGACCCTCAGCCAGATCCAGCGCATCATCCAGAAGCAGTAAGGTCATTTCGTGCCGCCTCGCGGCCGTCGGTTACGCAACGTCAACCGAGCAGCTACCGCGGAGAGATCGCGCACCAGGAGAGCCACGATGACGCTGGTGGATACGAGCCGCCGGCCCGAGTACACGACGGCTGACTACCAGGACTACGCCCACACCGGCCCCGGCACGCTGGCCGGGCGGTATCTGCGCCGCTTCTGGCAGCCGGTCGCCATCGCCGCCGACCTCCCGCCCGGCCACGCGAGGCCCATCCGCGTGATGAGCGAGGACTTCACGCTGTACCGGGGCGAGGAT
>DATGMD010000035.1:0-47750 GCA_035293805.1 Chloroflexota bacterium
GCGCGCCGGCGGACGCGCGGCGGGGGCGCTCGGGTCAGCAACTGCCGTAGCTTCGCTGCCTGAGCTTGCCGCTCGGCGTTCCTGGCAGCCTCCTACCCTTTTTCTCACCCTACCTCTAGATCATTACTTCTGCCAAGCCGCTTAGAGATTGAGGAGCTTGACCGCGTTCTCGCCCAGGATGAGGTCTTTCTGGCGCGCGGTCAGGTCGGTGCGCTCGCGGATGCCGGCGACGGTGTGCGGCCACTCGGAGTCGAAGTGGGGGTAGTCGGTTGCCATCAGCACGTGGTCCTCGGGGATCTCTTCGAGCGCGCGGCCAAGGTGTCGCTCGTCGGCCTCGCAGGTGAAGTAGCAGTTCCGCTTCACGTACTCCGAGGGCGGCAGGGGCAGGTCGGCCTTGCGGGCGCGCGGCTCGCGCCGCGCCCACTCGTAGTCGTCGTCCATGCGGTGCATCCAGTACAGGGGGAACTCGGCGCTGACCTCGAAGAACGCGACCTTGAGCCGCGGGTAGCGCTCGAAGACGCCGCCCAGCACTAGCGCGACCAGCGCGGCGACGCAGTTCAGCGGGCGGCCAAGCACGTGCTGACTGTAGAAGGTGTCGAAGCGGTTGATCAGCTCGCCCATCGTGTTCGGGTGCACCATTAGCGGGACGTCTAGCTCCTGGGCCATCGCGTAGTAGGGGAAGAAGGCCGGGTCGTCGAGGTTGCGCTCGGGCGTGTAGACGACGAGGTGGCCGGCCTTGAAGCCCAGCTCCTTCACGGCGCGGCGCAGCTCGTCGGCCATCGCCGGCGGGTGCGCGGCCGGCGCCATGGCGACGGGCAGCAGGCGGTCCTCGTGGCCGCGCACCAGGTTGGCGACCCAGTTGTTGAACGCGCGGCAGAGCGCGGCGCCCAGCTCGCCGGGGTACTGGGTGGGGGTGCCGATGCGCGTGGGGAAGAGGAGCTGCTTGTCGATGCCTTCCCTGGCGGCGTCCTGGAGGCGACGCTCCATGTCCCAGCCGCCGCGCTGCCGCTCGGCGATCGCCTCCCAGCCGCGGTGGTCGTCGGGATCGTAGATGTAGTCGTGGCTGAAGGCCGCGCGCGCCTTCTGGTCCTCGCGGCTCAGGCGGTGGCGAAACTGCGCGTGCTGGTACTGGCCGGTGCCGACGCGCTCGGGCGTGTACGCGGCGAACGGGCCCTCCAGCTTGTACACCTCGTCCATGAAGTACTCTTCGCGCAGGTGAGAATCGAGGTCGACGATCATCGCCGGCTCCTTTCAGGGCGGGCCGCGCCCGCTGCTGGCCGAGAGCACCGAGGCTGGTCGGAGCACGCCGCATTATGGGGACGGGCGCGGCCCGGGTCAACTCGGCGGCTAGCCGGCCGGCGCGGCCTGGCGCGGGAGGACGCGCGTGCCGGCCAGGGTGATCGAGCGCTCGACCTGGTCGAGCGGCAGATCGGCCGCCGCGACGCGCAGCTGGACGTGGGTGACGCCGGCGCGAGCGTACTCCTCCAGGCGCGCGCTCACCGTCTCGGGTGAGCCAACGAGGCAGACCTCGTCGCCCACGACGTCGAGGAGCGGCGCATCGGGCGAGACCTTGCTGCCGTCGGGGGCCAGCAGGCCGCCGCCGCGGGCGTACATCGCGAGCGCGCGCTGGACGTAGGGGGCGCCCTCGGCGCGCGCCTGCTCGTCCGTCTCGGCGATGTACGTCAGCCGGTTCGCGCCGACGATGGCTCGCGCGGGGTCCTTGCCGGCGGCGGCGAGCGCCGCGCGGTAACGCCGCACCTGTGCGCGGATGTCCGTGAGGCGGTAGGCAGTCGAGGAGGTCCAGGCGTCGCCGTACTGGGCGGCGCGGCGGGCCGCCCGGGGCGCGGCGCCGCCGACCCAGATCGGCGGCCCGCCCGGCTGGACGGGCAGCGGGGTGATGCCCTTGGCGATGTGGACGAGGGAACCCTGGTACCCCGGCTCGCCGCGCCACAGCGCGCGCAGGGCCGCCAGCGTCTCGTCGATGCGCGTGGCCACTTGCTCGCGCGGGACGCCGAAGCGCTCCCAGACCGCCGGGCCGCCGGCGCCCACGCCGAGGATGAAGCGCCCGCCGCTGAGCTGGTCGAGCACGGCGCCATCGTAGGCCAGCCGCAGCGGGTGCCAGGCCGGCACCAGCGTCACGCCCGTGCCCAGGCGCAGCGTGGTGCGCGGCGCGAGGGCGGCCAGCGCCAGGAGCGGCGCGGGCAGGTGGGAGCCGCTCGGCCCCGTCGGATACGTCTCGCCCGCCCAGACCGACTGGAAGCCGAGGTCGGCGGCGCGCGCCAGCAGCGGCACGAAGGCGTCGAGGTGGCGGTCGAGCGTCGTGCGGGTGGTGTTCAGATCGAGGGCGAGTCCAAACTGCATCGGCCAGGCGTCCTTTCGCGGTGGGATGTCAAGCCGGCGCGAACGCCGCCACGCCGCGCTGCCTGGTCCCGCCGATCGGCGCACCGCCGGGGCGGCGGGCGCGGCGACGCGTGCCGGCTCCACCAGGACTATACTCGTGGAGTGGGCCGCCGCGCGCGGCCCGGTGGCCGCTAGGCCACCGCTGCCCGGGCGGGCGGGGTAGCGGGCCGCACGCGATGATCCCCAGTGGTAAGGGTACAGATCGAGCGCGTGCTCGAAGCTGCGGCCGTCCAGTTGGATCGGCCTACGCGGCGCGCGACCGCGACTGCACCCTGATCATCCGGCGCGACGCCTGCAACGCCGGGCGCCCCAGCGTGAACGGGTTCTTCATGGACGAGGTCTTCCCGGTGTTCGCGCGCGTGCTGACCGTCGACCAAGCGCTGGTCCTGATCGCGGCAGGGGCGGCGGCGCGGGTTCCGTAAGCCCTGGGAGGCCGCCGCGCCCTGCGCGGGTAGGAGTGCCGAGGACCGAGACGGCCTACCGCACGGAACTGGACGCCGCCCCCTGCGCGGGTAGGAGTGCCAGCGCGCTACTCGCAGGCATAGCCGCCCTGGCACGAGATGCCCAGCTCGCGCTGGACCGCCCGCAGCGGGCGGAAGTCGACCACGCGGTCGAGTGGGAAGTCCTTTCCCGCGAGGTCGGGATCGCTGTCCGTGACCAGCCGCACCGCCTCCTGCAGCTCACGCTCCGTCGAGCCGCCCAGATCGCCGGTGGACATCGCCGCCATCACTAGCGGGACCGCCTCGCGCGCGACATCGCGGTCGAGCTGAGTGGCGTCGGCGGCGATCTCCGCGGCCGCCGCAGGATCGCGCTGGATGAACAGCAAGCCGCGCAGCATCGCCCGGAGCCACCCCTTCACCGTCGCGTCGTGCTCACGCAGATAGTCCACGTGCGCCCCGAAGCCGCCTTGCGGCTGTACGAACAGCTTGGTGGAGTCGGCGATGATCGGGAAGCCCTCGCGCTTGAGGCGAATCGCCGGATCGGGCAGCAGCGCCGTGCCGGCGATCTGGCCGCTCACCATGCCGGCGATGCGCGCGCTGCTCGGCCCAAGGTTCACGTAGGTCACCGACGCCGGGTCCACCCCCAGCGAGGCCAGGATGCGGTGCGTCGCGAGGTCTCCCGAGTTCCCCACGCCGCCGATGGCCACTGGCTGGCCGGCGAGGTCCGCTGGCGTGCGCACCCGGTCGGGGTTAACGACCAGGTGGAAGTTCGAGGTGTAGTAGGGACCGAAGAGGTAGCGCACGTCGGCGCCGCGGGCGGCGCCCACGAACACGCAGCCAGAGCAGGCGAGGTCCAGCTCGCGGTTGATGAGCGCCGCCGTCTCCGCCGCGGATGGCATCTCCTGCACCTGCACGTCGATGCCCTCCTCACGGAAGTAGCCCTGCTGCTCGGCGACGGAGAGCGGCAGCGTGTAGTCCAGGTCGAGCGTGGGCACGGCGAGCCGGACCGTGGTCGGCGCGGCGGGCGGGGCGGCGGCGGCGCTCCCCCCCGTGCTGGACGTCTCGGCGGCGAGCGGCTGCGGTGGTCCCGGCGCGCCTGGCTGGGCCGGCAGCGCCGGACTGCAGGCGACGAGCGCCACCAGGCCCCAGCCGCACAGCCAGCGGCCGCGCCAGCGAGGCCAGTCCATCATCCCTAGCCCTTCCACAGGCGCTGGCTGGCGATGCGGGCGCCCTCGGCCAGCGCGTCGAGCTTCGCCCAGACGATGCTGGTCGGCATGTCCGCGGAGCGCGCAGTGCTCGCGAAGCCGCAGTCCACGCCCGCGATGACGCGCTCGCGCCCGACCAGGGCGGCGAAGCGCTCGATGCGCTGGGCGACCAGCTCGGGGTGCTCGACTGTCACCGACGCTTGCGTGACCACGCCGGGGATCAGAATCGTGTCGTCGGGCAGCGCGACCGACGCCCAGTCCTTCCACTCGTGCTCGTGGCGCGGGTTCGCGGCCTCGAAGGAGTGGGCGCCCGCATGGATCTTCACGAGAATATCGACCACGTGGCGCAGCTCCAGGTCGTGGACGCGCGGCCCGAAGGCGATGCTGTAGCAGGTGTGGAAGCGGACCCGCTCGCGGGGGATGCCGCGCAGCGCGTGGTTCAGCAGCTCCACGTGCTGCTCGGCCCAGCGGCGATACTCCGCGATGCTGAGTTCCGGGCACCGCATGTAGTGCGTGACGAGCTGCGGATCGTCGACCTGCAGCAGGAAGCCGGCCTCGACGATGGCCAGGTACTCCTCGCGCAGCGCCTCGGCGACGGCGGCCTCGTACTCCGCGTCCGTGCGGTAGTACTCGTTGGGGCGGCGGTAGGCGACCTGGTTGGGCGACACCGCGGGGATGAATGCCTCCTCGGCGCTCACCTCGCGCAGGGCCGCCCTCAGGTTCTCGATGTCGCGCTGTAGCTGCGCGTGCCCGCGGTAGCTGACCGGGCCCGTGCACACGAGCTGGCGGGGCGCCCGGCCCGGCCCGGCGCCCGCCGCCTCCAGCTCGGGCTGATAGTACTCGGGGAATGCCAGCAGCTCGCGCGAGCCTGCGAGGTAGTGGCGCGCTCGCGCTACGGCGCCCGCGTCCCCCGCGACCTCGCGCCGCTCGAAGCCGCCGAGGCGCTCCTCCGCGTAGAGGATGAAGCCCGGCTTGCCCACCTCGCCGTCGTTGATCACGTCGAGGCCGTGCTCCACTTGCTGGCGCACGATATCCACCACGGCGCCGCGCAGCCGCGCCTCGAAGGCCCGCTCGTCAATCGGGTCGCCCACCATCTTGGCGCTGAGCATGGGCAGCATGTCGTCGGAGCGCGGCAGGCTCCCTACGTGCGTGGTCAGGATGCGGTGCGTGCTGCGCTTCATCGCGGACTAGCCTTGCCACTCGTAGCTGAGGTCCGCGATGGGCGGGCGAAAGTCGCCGCCCCATCCCGGCGGGCGCGGCAACTGGTCCGCGCCCGGGAACCCGCGCGTGCAGTACAGCTCGAACAGGTTGCCCGACGGGTCGCGGAAGTACATTAGCGCCTCGACCCCGTGCCGGGTCCAGACCGGGTGCGTCTTCACGCCGTGCGCTTCGAGCCGCGCTTTGAGCGGCAGGAAGGCCTGGCCCTCGACCTCGAAGGCGTAGTGCGGAAACTCGGCGTCGGGCGCAGTCCAGCCGCCCTGCTGCTCGGAGAGGCCGAAGACCGTGCCGGCCACGCGCACCTCGGTGAAGGTGGGGTTGTCCAGGTGCAGCTCGGCGCCGAGGACCTGGACGAACCAGCGGACCGCCTCCGCGCGATCGCGCACGGGGAGGCTGACGTGCGACAGGTGCGCGGGCCGCGGGTCCGGGACCGTCACCCCCTCCGTCGGGTTAACCGCAACGTCGGTCGTCTCTGCCATGGTGTGCTCTCCTCTTTGGCTGCCGCGACTCCGGTATCAAGGAGAGAAGACACTGGGGGACACCCCACCCCCCGCCCTCAAGGGGAACTAGCCGGTCCAGTCGTAGTTCAGGGCGGCGAGGTCTACGTGGGAGTCGGCGCCGGCCACCGCGTCCCGCGGGATCGCGGCGCCAGTCGGCAGGCCCCGCGCGCAGTGAAGCTGGAACAGGTTCCCGGCCGGGTCGCGGAAGTACAGAAATGCCGCGCCGTCGTCGTCCGTGCAGATGGGGTGCGTGGGGATGCCGAAGGCCGCGAGCCGCGCCTTCATCGGCAGCAGGTGCTCGGGCGCGATCGCGAAGGCATAGTGTGGGAACTCGGCGTCCCGGCGGGTCCAGCCCGTCGGCTGCGCGTTGAAGCTGATGTCGATGCCGGCGATCTCGACCATGTGGTTGGGCTGCCGCCCGGGCGTGGCGCCCAGCACGTCCACCCAGAACCGCGCGGTTTGCGGCATATCGCGCACGGGCAGGCTCAAGTGGTCGAGCTGCGTCGGACGGACCGCCTGGCCATCGGCCGCCCCCGCGGCGGGCGGCTTCCACGTGTAGTTCAGCCCCTCCAGGTCGATCCGGTAGCTGCCGCCCCCGCGCACGTCGCGCGGCAGGGCGTCGGCATCCGCCAGGCCGTGCCAGCACGCCGTCTCGAACAGGTTGCCCGACGGGTCGCGGAAGTACATCAGCCCCTCGACGCCGTGGCGCGTCCAGATGCGTCCCGTCGGCACGCCGAGCGCCTGGAGCCGCGCTTGCGCCGACCACATGGCGTCGGGCGCGAAGCGAAAGCCGCAGTGCGGGTACTCCGCGCCGCGCGCCGTCCAGCCGCCGTCCTGCTCGGCCAGTCCCACCGTGACGTCCGCCACGCGGACCGCCGCGAAGCGCGGCCGACGCGTGGACACGGGCTCCGCACCGAACGCGCGCACCCAGAACTCGCGCGCCTCGTCCAGGTCGCGGACGGGCACGCTGATATGGTGCACGCGGGTCACGCGCGGGCGTGCGCCGAGGCCCGCGGCCGCGCTGTCCTGCAAGTCGATGCCAAGATCGGCCATGGCGTCCTCCGAAGCGCGCGCCGCCCGCGCCAGCCTCGCGCGTACCGCTGGCAGCGCAACGAGATGCCGCCGACTCCAGAGTGCCCATTGATACCACTGCCTACTGCCGGGCGCAAGCGCCACCTGCGTTCGGTCAGGCTGGCGGCGCGCTCGTGGAAGCCAGTGGTGACCTGGCGCGGGGTGCGGACTCCGGCACTGGCGCGCGACCCGCACACGAGCTGCCGGGAGGAGGTGCGCGCCTGCTGGTCAGGCGGCGCGTTGCGCAGCGACGCGGGGCGGGGTAAGAGTGTACGCCGGTGACGTATTTAATAGTAGGAGACGGCGGACGCCGCGCGGAGGGAGCGAGGGATGGACCGACTGCCGCGCTGGATGGTGGGCGCCGGGGGCGGGCTCCTGGGCGCGGTGGCGCTGCTGCTGATGGGCGTGGCCACGCGGTCGGCGCTGCGTGTGCCCAGCCTGCCCGAGGTGCTGGTCGAATGGGGCACGTTCTACGTGCCGGGCGAGCTGTTCACGTACATGGTGAACCGCTTCGGCGCGGAGGCGAAGCTGGGGCTGTTCTGGGGCATGGTCGTGGGCATCTTGCTCGTCGGGCTGCTGCTGGGCGTGCTGTACGCGCGCCGGCCGACGCCCCGCCTGGCGGTCATCATCGCGCTGGCCGCCTGGCTGTTCATCCTGCTCGTCGTGCTGCCGGCCGATGGCCTGGGCTTCTTCGGGATCGACCTCTACCCGGCCGGCCCCATCGCCGCGACCGCCGCCTCTCTGCTCGGCTGTGTAGCCTACGCCATCGTGCTGTCGGCGGTCTACTGGCTGGCGCGCGGGCGCGCGGCGGGCCGGGCCGCGAGCGGCTCACCCGCCGCGCGGCGCGGCCGAGCTTCCACGGCAAAGGAGGTGTCGCGCTAATGGACCGACGCACCTTGCTCAAGCGCGCGGGGCTGGCCTCGGCGGGGCTGCTCGTCGGCGGCGGGGCCGCCTGGCGCGGCCTCGACCTGCTCGGACAGCAGGCGCTGTCCATCGCCTACGCGGGCGCCCTGCGGCAGAGCGTGGACCTGCCCGGGATGCCCCCGGTCATCACGCCGAACGATCGCTTCTACAAGGTCTCGAAGAACACTTTCGGCGATCCCGCGCTGGACGGGAACAGCTGGCGGCTGCGCGTAACCGGCTCCGTGGCGAACGGGCTGGAGCTGGACCTGAACGCGATCAAGAGCCTGCCGGCGGTGCAGCAGTACCAGACGCTGGAGTGCATCGACAACGAGGTTGGGGGCGACCTGATCTCGACGGCGCAGTGGACGGGCGCGCGGCTGGCCGACGTGCTGACCCAGGCCGGTGTGAACGGCGGCGCGCAGCGGGTCGTCTTCCGCTGCGAGGACGGCTACAGCGACAGCATCCCGCTGGAGAAGGCGATGGAGCCGACAACGCTCCTGGCCTACGAGATGAACGGCGAGACGCTGCCGCAGGCGCACGGCTTCCCGGTGCGGGTGCTGTCGCCGAACCTGTATGGGATCAAGAACCCCAAGTGGGTGACCGAGATTCAGGTGATCGACGGCGACTACCGCGGCTTCTGGCAGCAGCGCGGCTGGACGAACGACGGCATCATCAAGACGATGTCGCGGATCGACGTGCCGGCCAATGGCAGCACGGTGGCGAACGGGCAGCAGCGTATCGGCGGCCTGGCGTTCGCCGGCTCGCGCGGCATCCAGAGCGTGGAGGTCAGCGCGGACGGGGGCAACACCTGGTCGACCGCGACGCTGGCGCCGGCGCTCTCGAACCTGACGTGGGTGCTGTGGACGGCCGACTGGACGGCGCAAGGGCCGATGCCTGTGCTCGCCGTGCGGGCGACGGATGGCAACGGCCAGCCCCAGCCCACCCAGGTGGCGCCCTCGCTGCCGGACGGCGTGAGCGGTATCCAGCACGTCACCGTGCGCGTCAGCTAGCCCCACCATCACCGAAGAGAGCCACATCCCGCGCCGCACTGGGATGTGGCTCTTCGTTGTCTTCCTCTCGGCGCAGAATTTCAGGACCACAGGCAGGCTCGGAGACGGAGCCCGGCGCCACGCGCTCTCGCGTAGCGCCAGGCTGGCTACGGGGCGCTCGGTCGCGGGGGGGCGAATCGTTGTAAGCTGGACAGAGCGAGCGCAGAGGGGCGGCGATGGCAGCGGAGCAGCGCGACGTCGCTGGGTCGGGGGTGGAGACGCACCCGCCGGGCGAGCTGGCAGGCGGGCGACGCACGAAGATCGTCGCCACGCTCGGGCCGGCGAGCAACACGCCCGAGCGGATCGGCGCGCTGCTCCACGCCGGCGTGGACGTGGTGCGGCTGAACTTCTCCCACGGCACCCACGCGGAGCACGCGGCCCTGTTCCACACGGTGCGCGAGCAGGCCGCGCGCCTGGGGCGCGCGGTGGCGATCATGCAGGACTTGCAAGGCCCGAAGATCCGCGTCGGCGCGTTGACGGGCGGGGGGCCGCTGTGGCTGGCCGACGGGCAGGAGGTGACGATCACCGCCGCGCCCGGCCTGATCGGGCACGACGCGCTGATTCCCACCACCTACACGCACCTGGCATACGACGTGCGGCCGGGCGACCGCATCCTATTGGACGACGGACTGCTGGAGCTGCGCGTGGTGGCGAGCGATCCGCCGAGCGTGCGGGCGCTGGTCGTTCACGGCGGGCCACTGGGCGAGCACAAGGGCATCAACCTGCCGGGCGTGGCGGTGAGCGCGCCGGCCGTGACCGAGAAGGACGCCGATGACCTGGCGTTTGGGCTGCAGCTCGGCGTGGACTACGTGGCGCTGAGCTTCGTGCGCCGGCCCGAGGACGTGGCGCGGGCGCGCGAGCTGATGCACGCGCAACAGCAGCCGCCGGTGCCGATCGTCGTGAAGCTGGAGAAGCCCGAGGCGATCCGCGAGCTGGACGCGCTCGTGCGCGTGGCCGACGGGCTGATGGTGGCGCGCGGCGACCTGGCGGTCGAGATGTCGGCCGAGGAGGTGCCACCCCTCCAGAAGCGCATCATCCACAAGGCGAACGCCGCCGGCAAGCCGGTGATCACGGCCACGCAGATGCTCCAGTCGATGACGACCAGCCCGCGGCCCACGCGGGCCGAGGCCTCGGACGTGGCGAACGCGGTGCTCGACGGCAGCGACGCGGTGATGCTGTCGGGCGAGACGGCGGTGGGGCAGTATCCCGTCGAGACCGTGCAGGCGATGGCGCGCATCTGCGTCGCCGCCGAGGCGATGACGCCGAACCCGAAGGCGTTTCCGCCCGCGCACCGCTCGCGCGCCGCCGCGCTGGTGCGGGCAGCCTGCGCGCTGGCCGACGACGTGGAGGCGCGCGCGGTCGTGGTGTTCACGCGCAGCGGCCAGACGGCGCACCTGGTGGCGCAGTGCCGGCCGGCGGCGCCGATCTACGCCTTCACCGACGACGCGGCCGTGCGACGGCGGCTGGCGCTGTACTGGGGCGTGCAGCCGTTCCTGACGTCGCTCGAAGGCGATACCGACACCGTGATCGCCCGCGTGGGCGAGGAGCTGGCCGTGCGGGGCGTGCTGGCGCGCGGCGACCTGGTCGTGATCGTGGGCGCGGCCCGCCGCCTGGCCACGGGCCGCGCTGATCTCGTGAAGCTGCACGTGATTTGAGCCCTCGCCGGAGTGACCTAACCCCCCGGCCCCCCTTCCCTTCGAAGGAAGGGGAGGACAGCGGGGGCGGAGGCGGCAAGTCCCCGTCCCCTGGTGGGGGGAAGGGGTCGGGAGGAGGACTGCATGGCCCTGATCGAGCGGGTGCAAGGGCGACAGATTCTGGACTCGCGGGGCAATCCGACGGTCGAGGTGGAGGTGTGGCTGTCCGACGGCAGCGGCGGCCGCGCCGCCGTGCCCTCGGGCGCCTCGACGGGCACCCACGAGGCGTTGGAGCTGCGCGACGGCGACAAGGCCCTGTACGGCGGCAAGAGCGTGCTGAAGGCCGTCGAGAACGTTAATACGCGCATCGCGCCGCTGCTGGTGGGGATGTCGGCGCTGGACCAGGTGGCGCTCGACCAGGCGATGTGCGAGCTGGACGGCACGCCGAACAAGAGCAGCCTGGGCGCCAACGCGATCCTGGGCGCCTCGCTGGCCGTGGCGCACGCCGCGGCCGCGTCGGTGGGGCTGCCGCTGTATCGCTACCTGGGCCGCGTGGACGCCTGCGTGCTGCCCGTACCGATGCTCAACATCCTGAACGGCGGCGCCCATACCGACTGGCAGTCCACCGACCTGCAGGAGTTCATGGTGATGCCCACCGGGGCGACGACCTTCGCCGACGCGCTGCGGATGGGCGCCGAGGTGTACCACGCGCTCGGCCGTGTGCTGGAGGGGCGGGGGCTGGGCACGACGGTGGGCGACGAGGGCGGGTTCGCGCCGAAGCTCGGCTCGAACGCCGAGGCGCTGGACGCGATCGTGCAGGCGATCGAGGCGGCCGGCTACCGCCCCGGCGAGGACGCGCACCTGGCGATCGACGCGGCGGTGAGCGAGCTGTACGAGGCTGGCCGCTACAACCTGCGCCGCGAGGGCCGCGTGCTGACGAGCGACGAGCTGATCGAGCTGTACGCCGGCTGGACGGAGCGGTACCCGATCCTCAGCCTGGAGGACGGGCTGGCGGAGGACGACTGGGCGGGCTGGGCGCGGCTGCGCGCGCGGCTGGGCGACCGTCTGCAGATCGTGGGCGACGACCACTTCGTGACGAACACCAGCCGCATCCAGCGCGGCATCGCCGAGGGCACCGCCAACGCGGTGCTCATCAAGCTGAACCAGATCGGCAGCCTGACCGAGACGCTGGCGGCGATGCAGATGGCAGAGCGCGCGAGCTGGGCGAACGTCGTGTCGCACCGCAGCGGCGAGACCGAGGACACGACGATCGCGCATCTCGTAGTGGCGACGAACGCCGGCCAGATCAAGACCGGCGCGCCGGCGCGCAGCGAGCGCGTGGCCAAGTACAACGAGCTGCTGCGGATCGAGGCCGACCTGGGGCCGGCCGCGCGGTATCCCGGCCGCCGCGCGTTCTACAACGTGCCCGCGCTCGGGAGCGATCAGGGCTAGTGGGCTGCCGCGTGTAGCAAGGGTGCGCTGGGAGGCGGGTGAGCTGGGAGCGCAGCGTCGCGGCCGCCACAGCGGTGTCGCCGCCCCCGGCCGGGCGGGCGAGACCTCCGCGCTCCCAGGGGGCCGGCCCGCCGCTTCTCCACTGCGGTTTTCAGGATGATCGAGCCGGGCAGCGTTGGCCGGGCGGCAGGGGACGAGCCCCTGCCCTACCGCCTGGCTCAACGCCCACGAAAACGGCCGTAGGGCAGGCGACGGGCGAGCGCGCTTGCTCGGTGCGGGGCGCTGTGGTAGGGTTCGAGCGCCGCGCCGGCGGCCGCGTGCTGAGCCAGCCGGCGGCCGGCCGGGAGGTGCGATGCCCGTTACCCTTCAGGAGGCGCGGACGATCATCGAGGCGGGGCTGGCACAGGCGCGCACGCTGCAACAGCGGGTGGCGATTGCCGTGGTGGACGAGGCGGGGAACACGATCTCCCTCGACAAGATGGACGGGGCGCCGCTCTATCGGGAGCGCTTCGCCACGGGCAAGGCGTTCGCCGCGGTGCTCACGCAGATGCCGACGACGCAGGCCCAGGCGCTGCACGAGTCGGGCCCCGAGCGGTACTTCGGCATGATGAACCTGTTCCCCGAGCAGATCTACCTGCTGAGCGGCGGGCTGCCCCTCAAGCGGGAGGGGCGCGTCATCGGCGCGGTGGGCGTGGCGGGCGGCGCCGCCGGGATGGACGAGAAGATCGCCGAGGCGGGCGTCGCGGCCTGGGGCGGGTAAGGTAGCTCGTTACCTAAGGAATGGAAAGGGGTTGCCGATCGGCAACCCCTTTCCATTCCTAGGTAACGGGAGGCTAGCTGACCGTGAGCGTGCCGACCATGCCCGCCTCCTTGTGGCCGGGCTGGGAGCAGTAGAACTGGTAGGTGCCCGCGGGCACGGTGAAGTCCCCGGTGGCCCTGCCGTTCGGCTGCGCCTCGATCTTGAACTGCTTGCCGCCGGCGTTGTCGATCACGAAGTCGTGGACCAGGGCGTCGCCCGTATCGTCGAGGGTGATGTGGATCGGGGTGTTCGCCCGGGCGGTGAGGGTAGCGGGATCGTAGCGAAGCTGATCGGTGCCCTTCACCGTGAGGTTCTGGGGCGCCGCGCTCGCGCCACCCGCGCCAGATGAGGTCTTGTTCGCGGCAGCGCCGCCCCCACTGCACGCCACCGTCGCGGCCATCGCCAGTACCACTGCCCCCACGCCGATTAGCCGGAACATGCTGCTTCCTCCTGCCTCTATCGGTCGCACCCGCCGCGCCGGCGAGCACACTCGCCGGCCGCGCGCACCGGTCCCCGCGGTGCCGCGCGCGCCCCGCCGTCGCCGCTCCGGTTGAGCGGCTGTCCCAGTCTATCAAGGGTGAGCCGCCCCCGCGCGGCGACGGGCGACGGCCCTTGACTTTTCGGGGGGATGGGATACACTCGAATAGTCTGTCCGCCAGGGGGCCTGTGAGCGCTCCTGGCGCTGCCACGCGATCCGCGGCCGTCCCGGCAGCCCGCGCGGCAGTGCGCGTGGGGCGCGCGGCAGGCCTGCAACTTCCAGCGGATGGGGTGATGCGCACATGAATGGTCCGCTTGCCGGCGCATGGCGTCGCTGGCCTCTGCTGGTGCTTCCCCTCGCGCTCCTGCTCGGCGCCTGCGACTTCAACGCGCCGCAGAGCACCTTGCGCCCACCGTTCGCCACGGATTACGCGGGCGACGTCTCGCACGCGCAGGGCAACCTGTTCTGGCTGACGATGCTGCTGGCGGCTATCGTGTTCGTGCTGGTCGAGGGCGCGCTGATCTACACGATCTTCCGCTATCGGCGGCGCGCCAACCAGCCACTGCCCCACCCCACCCACGGCCACACCGTGTTCGAGGTGGGCTGGACGATCATCCCGACGCTGATCCTAGTGGGCCTGAGCATTCCCTCGATTGAGCTGCTCTTCCGTCTGGACGAGCCGCCGCCGGAGGATGGGCCGGCACTGGACGTGCAGGTAGTTGGTCATCAATGGTGGTGGGAGTTCCGCTATCCGGGCCAGAACGTGGTCACGGCGACGGAGCTGCACATCCCCGTCGGCCAGCCGGTGCGCGTGACCCTGCAGTCGGCCGACGTACAGCACAGCTTCTGGGTGCCGCGGCTGGCCGGCAAGACCGACCTGGTGCCGCCCCGGGTGAACCATATGTGGTTCAACGCGAAGGAGCCGGGACGCTACTACGGGCAGTGCGCGGAGCTGTGCGGGATCGAGCACGCGCAGATGCGCTTCTACGTGGTGGCGCAGCAGCCCGCCGACTTCCAGGCGTGGGTGCAGTCGCAGCAGCCGCCGGCGGCCACCCCGCCCGCAGGAACGGCGGCGGAGCGCGGCGCGAATTTGATCATTACGGGCGGCTGCATCGCCTGCCACACGATTCAAGGGACGCCGGCGCAGGGCGTGATCGGCCCGAACCTGACGCACGTCGCGAGCCGCAGCATGATCGCGGGCGGCATCCTCCCGTTCAACGCCGAGGACCTGTCGCGGTGGCTGCACGACCCGCAGGAAGTGAAGCCCGGCAACCACATGATTCTGCCGCGGCCGCTGACGGACGACGAGATATCGGACCTGGTTGCCTATCTGCAGACGCTGCGGTAAGCTGCCGGCAGGTGCCGGCCGCGCTGGCCCACGGGGCGAGGCGCGACCCATACTAAGAACGACGAACCGCGCGGCCGGCTGGCGAGGCCCGCGCTGTCCCAAGGTCTAGGCCCGGGAGGAGACCGATGGCGACGATAGTCCAGGGTATGCCGACGACGGCGGTGGTGAGCCGCCCACGCCACTTTACAGGCATCTGGAGCTGGATCGCGACCGTCGACCACAAGCGCATCGGGATTCTCTACGGGGTGACGGCCTTCGCCTTCTTCCTGCTCGGCGGCATCGAGGCGCTGGTCATCCGGCTGCAGCTGGCCGTGCCGAACAACACGCTGCTGGGGCCGGACACGTTCAACCAGCTCTTTACGATGCACGGCACGACCATGATCTTCCTCGTGGTGATGCCGTTGAGCGTGGCCTTCTTCAATATTGTGGTGCCGTTGCAGATCGGCGCGCGCGACGTGGCGTTCCCGCGCCTGAACGCGCTGAGCTACTGGATCTTCCTGACGGGCGGCATCTTCATCAACCTGAGCTGGATCGGCGGAGTGGCCCCGGAGGGCGGCTGGTTCAGCTACGCCAATCTCAGCACGCGGGCCTATTCGCCGGGGCCCAACCAGGACTTCTGGACGCTGGGGCTGCTCGTGCTGGGCACGGCGTCGATGGCGGGCGCCTTTAACTTCATCGTGACGATCATCAACCTGCGTGCGCCCGGCATGTCGCTGATGCGGATGCCCGTGTTCAGCTGGATGACCTTCGTCACGTCGTTCCTGATCATCTTCGCCTTCCCGATCATCACCGTGGCGCTGCTCGAGATCATGTTCGATCGGAACTTCGGCACGAACTTCTTCAACACGGTGGCGGCCGGCGACACGATTCTCTGGTATCACCTGTTCTGGCTGTTCGGGCACCCCGAGGTCTACATCCTTATCTTGCCGGCCATGGGCATCGTGTCCGAGGTCTTGCCGGTGTTCTCGCGCAAGCCCCTGTTCGGGTACGCGGTCGTCGTGTACTCGGGCGTGGCGATCGCCTTCGTCTCGTATGGCGTGTGGATGCACCACATGTTCACCACGGGCCTCGGCCCCGTCGCGAACGCGGTGTTCCTGACGACGACGATGGCGGTCGGCGTGCCGACGGGCGTCAAGATCTTCAACTGGATCGCCACCATGTGGCGCGGCTCCCTGACCTTCCCGACGCCGATGTTGATGGCCGTGGGCTTCGTCGCGATGTTCATCATCGGGGGGCTCAGCGGCATCAGCCACGCCGTGGTGCCCTCCGACTTCCAGCAGCACAGCACGTACTACATCGTGGCGCACTTCCACTACGTGCTGTTTGGCGGCGCCATCTTCGGCCTGTTCGCGGGCGTGTACTACTGGTGGCCGAAGGTCACGGGGCGATTGCTCGACGAGCGCATCGGCAAGTGGCACTTCTGGCTGATGATGATCGGCTTCAACCTCACGTTCGGGCCGATGCACTTCATCGGCATGGACGGCATGCCGCGGCGCATCTTCACCTACCCCGCGGGCATGGGGTGGGACTTCTGGAACATGGTCGCGACGGCCGGCGCGCTCCTGATCGGCATCTCGATCCTGGTCTTCATCTACAACGTGGCCTACAGCCTGCGGTACGGCGTCGTCGCGGGGCCGGACCCCTGGGATGGCCGCACGCTGGAGTGGATGATCCCGTCGCCGCCGCCGGCCTACAACTTCGCGGAGATCCCGACGGTCCACGGGCGCGACGAGCTGTGGCTGCGCAAGCACCCCGACCCGCACGGCGCCTACCGCGAGGAGGCGGCGGAGCTGCGATCGGACCGGCTAGAGGTTACGCTGGCCGGCCACGAGCTGGGCACCGCTCACGCGGGGCCAGAGCTGCCGGGCATGGTCGGCGAGGGCGCGTCGACGCAGGTTGGCGCGGTGGCGGAACGTCGCCCCGGCGCGGTGACGGTCGTGCTGCGCGTGCTCGGGGCGCTGGTCGGGATCGCGGGGCTCGTGCTGGCGGCCGGGGCCGGGCAGCCGGCCCTTGGGCTGGCGCTGTTCGCGCTGGGGTTCCTGGTGTTGGCGGTCTTCAGCGTGTACGTGGGCGGTGCCGCCGGGGGCGACCCGCGGCAGACGCCGGCGGGCCGGCAGCCGATCGGCAGCCCCGACGCCGCGGACGACCACGCCCATGGGATCCACCTGCCCGATCCGTCGATCTTCCCGATGATCACCGGGCTTGGCCTGACGGTGTTGGCGGCGGGCTTCATCTGGGGGCTGTGGCTCAGCGGGGTCGGCGTGCTCCTGATGCTGTTCGGCATCTACGCCTGGTGCTTCGAGCCCATTAACGGCTAAAGGCGATCCTCTCCCCCAACCCCTTCCCCTCTGGGGCAGGGGCCGCGGGCGCCGGCGGCGGGGCTTTTCCCCCTTTCCCCCACGGGGGAGAGGGGGCAAGGGGGAGATCGGTCAGGGGAGAAGATTCGTGGAACACGCGGTCACGTCGCCGCAGGTCGCGCACGCGGAGCACGAGACCAGCACGGGGCTCGACCATCGCAAGATCGCGATGTGGGCCTTCCTGGGCTCCGACTGTCTGTTCTTCGGGTCGTTCATCTCGACCTACATGATCTACCGTGGGCGCAGTATCGTCGGGCCGTGCCCGCATGATTGCGTCATCAACGGCACTCGGTACGAGGGCATCTTCAGCATCCCGTACACCTCGGTGAGCGCGTTCGTGCTGCTGATGAGCAGCGTGACGATGGTGTTGGCGCTGGCGGCGATCCAGCGCGGCAATCACCGGAACCTGCGCATCTGGCTGCTGGCCACGGCGCTCCTCGGCTCCGTGTTCGTGGGGGGCCAGTACTTCGAGTTCAACACCTTCTGGCAGCGCGGCCTGCACCTCGACACGAACCTGTTCGGCACGACGTTCTTCGTGCTGACCGGCTTTCACGGCGCCCACGTGACCATCGGCATCATCATCCTGTTGTCGCTGCTCGCGACGTCGCTGATGGGGCGCCTCCCGGCGTCGGATAGCCTGACGGTAGAGCTGGCGGGCCTGTATTGGCACTTCGTGGACATCGTCTGGATCGTGATCTTCACCCTGGTGTACCTGCTGCCCATCTGAGTGTCGGCCGCCGGACGACGGGCGGCCCGCCGCTGGAGGAGCCATGATCGACTCGCACGGTGGCCCGCGGGAGGGCGGAGACATCCGGATCGGCCCGTCGCTGGAGCACGGCCACCCGACCGCGCAGAAGTACGTGGCGATCGGCGTCATCCTGGCGATCATCACCGCCCTCGAAGTCGCGGTCTACTACCTCGAGATCGGCCCGCTGCTGCCGCCGATCCTGCTGGTGCTGTCGGCGGTCAAGTTCTCGCTGGTCGTCCTGTTCTTCATGCACCTGAAGTTCGACAGCCGGCTGTTCTCGTCGTTCTTCGTGGGCGGCCTGCTCCTCGCCGGCGCGGTCCTGATCGCGCTGATGGCGCTGTTCAACCACTTCTTCGCTTAGCCGCACTGACCTCCGGATCGGAGAGCTATCGGGCCCGGCGAGCAGCGCCGGGCCCGTGGCCCGGCGGGCGACCGGGCAGGGCACGGAAGCAGCGCCCCTCCCTATGGATGGAGGGGCGCTGTTTTTGTGCCCTGCGTTTGCCGCGCGCTGCTGCCAGCTGCGTCCACCCCCCGCGCCGTCGCGGTGGGCGCCTGGCCTTGGCGGGCGCCCCGTGCTACCATGCGGCCCACAGGTGGCCGCCCGCTGAACCCGCCGAGGACGCGGCCGGCCGGCGGCTCGGAGCGCGCACGTCAGTGCTCGGCCGCGACGAGGGAGGTTACCGCGATGGCTCGGTCCGCGCCGCAGACGCCCCGAGGACGCCGTCCCCGCATTGCCCACTTTGCGGGCGCCAACGCCACGATCATGAATAGCCCGCCGCTGGTGACGAGCCAAAAGGCGCGCGCGCAGTACGGGCTGCCGCTGCTGCGCCATCCCGACGGGACACCAGTGCGCTTCGACGTGCTGCGCCCGCAGCGGCTGGCCGCGCCGGTCACGGTCTACGTCGAGCAGTTCAGCGCGCACCCGCTGGAGCGCGACGCGGCGGAGCTATACGCCCCGCCCGACGGCTACCTCGACGCGGCGGGCGTCTTCCACCGCGAGCGCCAGGGGCCGGACGACGTGCCGGTCTACGAGGTGACGCTGCGGCCCGAGGACGGGCTGTATCCACTGCCCTACATGGCCCGCCAGGCGAGCGGCGCCCCCTGGGACGACGACTGTGCCGATCCCGGCGCGCCGCCGGAGCTGGCGCGCCAGCCGTTCTACCCCGACGGCTCGCGGGTCTTCGAGGAGATCGAGCGATTTGGGATCGGCGAGCACGGCGTGGGCAACCTCATCGCCGCCCAGGCCGACGTGGACTTCTACCGCGTCCTGCCGCCCAGCGGCTACACGAAGGGGCTTCCCGCCGCGCTGCGCTCCGACCTGGGCGAGGGCGACATCCTGCCCGAGGTGCGGGGGCGCGACTTCTTTCCCTACCGGCCGCCGCACATCAGCGCCTCGCCGCCGCGCCCCGCGCTGGCGCACGTCGTGAACTACGTGCAGCGCGTGCTCGGGAGCGGCGAGTACGACGGCGCGATCTGGACGCAGGGCAGCCCGCGCGTCGAGGAGACGAGCTACTGGCTAAACCTGCTGCTCGACGTCACGGTGCCGGTCTGCGGCAACGCCGCGCAGCGGCCGCACGGCATGATCAGCGCGGACGGGGACAAGAACCTCGTCGACTCGGTGACCTACCTCACGTCGCGCATCTGGGCCGACGCCGAGGGCCGCAACCGCGCGGGCGTCGTGATGGTCCAGGACGAGCAGATCTTCTACTCGCGCGACGTGCAGAAGGGCGACGCCCGGCCGGGCGGCTACGTGGCCACGGGCGGCCACGGCGGCATCATCGGCAACGTCGCGCATCACGGGCCTGTCCTGACCTTCCTGCCGGCCCGCCTGCACACGTACCAGTCGGCCGTGAACGTGAGCCGCCTGCCGGAGGGGGTCATGGGCGTGCAGCGGAGCGGGGGCGGCCTGACGACGGTCCGCGTGGCGATCAAGGACGCCGCGGGGCAGCTCCGCGGCGAGGCGATGCCGCGCGTCAGCCTGCTCAAAGAGGGCAACTACCATGCCGACCACTACGAGGAGGAGCCGGAGCGCGAGGCGGACATCGTGGCGCTGGTGGACCAGAACCTGGCCGATACGCCGCTCGCGGGCTTCGTCGTCGAGGGGCTCTCGCCCTACGGCACGCTGGCCACGACGGCGCGCAACACGGCGCTGCTGCGCGCCGTGTACAGCGGCATGCCGGTGGTGGGCGTCGGGCGCGGCAACCACGAGGGCTTCACGCCACCGCGCGAGGGCTTCATCGGCGGCAACAACCTGACGGCGACGAAGGCGCGCTTGCTCTTGATGGCCTGCCTGCTCAAGCTGGGCAGCCTGCCGCCCGCCGCCGATCCGGCGCACCCCACCGACGCCGAGCGCGAGGCGACGCGCACGAAGCTCGCGCAGTACCAGGAGATCTTCGACACGCACTGACTACAGCAGCAAGCTCAGGGCGAAGAGGACGCCGAAGAAGAGGTGGAGCCGGGCGGTGTCGCGCAGGGCGGGGTTGAGCGGCGGCCCCTGCTGGCGGAGCACCACGCGCAGCAGGGACACCGCGAGCGGCGCCGTGAGCCAGGGGAGCCAGAACCAGGGCGAAGCGACACCGGCCAGCCAGCGGCCCAGCGGCACGGCGAAGGCTACGGCGAGCAGCAGCACGTATTCGACGCGGGTGGCGCGGCGGCCGATGAGCACGGCGAGCGTGTACTTGCCCGTGGCGCGATCGGTGGCAATGTCGCGCAGGTTGTTCACGACGAGGATCGCCGTGACCAGGCAGGCGACGGGGATGGCGGCGACGACGGCGACGGGCGTGACGCGGCCGGTGTGCAGGAACGCCGTGCCGATGACGGCGACCAGGCCAAAGAAGAGGAAGCAGGTGAGGTCGCCCAGCCCGTGGTAGCCGAGCGGCCACGGGCCGCCCGTGTAGAGCACCGCCGCGGCGATCGACGCGACGCCGATGACCAGGATGGGCCAGCCGCCGACGGCCACGAGGTACAGGCCGCAGACGGCGGCGAGCCCGAACACGAGCAGGGTCGCGCGCCAGACCGCACGGGGGGGGATGAGCCCGCTCTGCGTCACGCGGCGCGGCCCGAGGCGGGCGGCCGTATCGGCGCCCTTGACGAAGTCGAAGTAGTCGTTCGCCAGGTTCGTGCCGACCTGGATGAGCATCGAGGCGACGAGCGCGACGAGGAAGGCGTCGGCGCGGAAGTAGCCCGTGCTGGCCGCGGCCGCGCTGCCGACGAGAACCGGCGTGATGGCGGCGGGCAGGGTCGCGGGCCGCGCGGCCAACAACCAGGCGCGCACCGGTCCGATGTGGGGCTGTTGCGACGGCAGCGCCGATTCCATCCCGGCCTCCCCTGGTCCGCTCCGCCTGCCTCTCTCTCCAGCATACCAGCCGCACCTGATACACTGGGATGGCGCATCTCTTGGGCGTCAGGGCGCAGCGGCCGGGCAGAGGCAAGAGCGATGACCGACTTTCACATCCACTGGGAGATCGCGGCGCAGCTCGCGCTGATCGAGGCGGCGTACCTGCTGGCGATTGGGCCGCTGCGCCACCACTTCGTCTATCGCGACGTGGTACGTCCGAGCCGCGGCCGCGCGTGGCTATTCAGCCTCGGCATCTTCATCATCTTCCTGGCCGAGGCCACGCCCATCCATGAGCTGAGCGAGGAGTACCTGTTCAGCGTCCACATGACACAGCACCTGATGCTCGTCCTGGGGGCGGTCCCCTTGATGCTGCTGGGCACGCCGGCCTGGATGGTCCGGCCGCTGTACCACCATCCGCTGGCCGGCCCGGTGCTGCGCTGGTGCACGCGTCCGCTGATCGCCCTGGTGCTGTTCAACGTCACGCTGGCGGCCTGGCACTTGCCGCAGCTGTACGACTGGACGCTGTGGAACCACAACGCGCACATCCTCGAGCACATCACGTTCATGGTCACGGCCGTGTTCATGTGGTGGCCGATCCTGAGCCCGCTGCCCGAGCTGCCGCGCCTGACCTATCCGCTCCAGATGCTCTACCTGTTCGTGCAGTCCCTCGTGCCAGGCGTGCTGGCGGCGCTGCTGACCTTCTCGGACCGCGTGATCTACCCGACTTACGGCGCGGCGCCGCGCATCTCGTCGCTCGACGCGCTGGCCGACCAGCAGCTTGGGGGGCTGATTATGAAGCTCGTCGGCACGCTGATGCTGTGGGTGCTGGCGACGGTGATCTTCTTTATCTGGGCGAACCGCGACGAGCGCGATCCGGGCGCCGAGGAGCGGGCCCTGCACCCGCCGCCGCGCCGCCAGAAGATCTGACGCCCCGCCGCGACGCCGCGGCCCCGCCCACGCGGACTTGCTCTCAGGGAGGAACGACGCGATGGATCGCATCTCGATCCCGATGATCCTGCCGGTGGCCGTCACGATGCTGGTCGTCCTCATCATCGTCGCCATCGGCTCGCTGCTGCTCTTCCTCGCCGAGGAGATGAGCGAGGCCGTCGCGGTTGCGACCGCGCTGGCGATCGCGGGCGCGGTGCTGATCGGCTGCGCGCTCGCGGCGCGCGGCGGCCGCGAGGAGCCGCACCTACGGCCCTAAGCCGCAGGCCCAGGGAGAATGCCCGTCCGCACCGCGCAGGCCGCTAGCGCGCCGGACCGTAAGAAGCGGGGTGGCCCCCGGTGGGGCCACCCCGCTCGCGGTCCCCGCGGGCCGAGTCACTGAGGCCGAGGGGCTTCGTCCAGCCGGGCGGGGTTCTGCACCCCGAGCAGCCGATTCCACAGCACGTAGCCGACGCTATCCTTCGGCACGTACCAGTTGTCGGGGCCGGCCTCCATGTTGCCGAGCGCACGGAACTCGTGGCAGTCGGCGGCATGTAGGTCGATGTAGGTGGCGCCCTGCTCCAGCCGGCTACCCGCGGGCAGCACGGGGATCTGCTTCAGCTCGTCGTCCGTGAACTGGCTGAGGCGGCCGTGAAGCGGCTTCAGGTCGTACGCTGTCGGCGCGTCGTCCTCGGGGTGCGGCCCGAGCACGCCGACGTTCTCGCCGGCCAGCGCATGCGGGTTGAGGTCCGACTCCCACGGCTGAGGGTGCTTCAGGTCCGGGCGAAAACGGCCCCCTGGCATCTCAGTGCCCCCTGCTGCCCGCGTCGGCATTCGAGTCGCTGCCGCTGCGGCCCGAGCGTAGCGAGCTAGCGCGGGCGCGCGTGCTGCCGGCGATGCTCGGCTTGTTGCGCGTGTCGGGATCCCCTTCGTTCCGCTGGCGCTGCGCGACCGGCGCCGGGTTCTTGTGCTCGCGCGCCTCCCGGGCGTAGGTCTCCTTCTTCTTGTAGGTGCCGGTGGTGATCACCTGGCTCTGGGATGGGTTGTTGTGCCCCCGCGACTTGTCGGAGTCGCGGGCGTCGCCGTTGTGTTGTCCTTGCTTGGCCATTGCTGCTTCCCCTAGCACAGCGTTCTGCACGAGTAGACGTGACCAGCGCGCGGACGCGTCGCGTCGGCGCACGCGGCGAGCCGCTACGTGCTGCCTTCCGACGGCGGACGCGCCCGCGTCTGGCTGCGCGACCCGGTGGAGCGCTTCGGCTTCGGGCCGTGTGGGTCGCGGTGCTCGCCCTGCTTCGGCGAGTCCATCTTGCTGACTTCGAGCTGGCCCTTCTTGACCACGGGAACCCTCCCCACGCGCGATCTCTACCCAGAGTTGTGGCAGGATGCGTGCCCGACGGGAACCGTGGCGCGGGAACTGCAACGGGGCGGCGGCAGTCCGCGGCCGGCGGGCCACCGAGCGCCGCGGGCGCGAAGGGGCCGATGGACGGGGCCAGCGCCCTGGGCCGGCAAAAGACGGGAGGGTAGCGGCATGCAAGTCAGTCTGGTGGCTAGGCCCGCCGACCGCGCCGCCGAGGAGCTGTACGTCCACTTGCTCGATGCGGACCTCGATCCCGGGCGCTCGGCGCTGGTGGACGAGGCGCGGGCGCTGCGGGCGCGGCTGGGCGCGGACGCCGACGCCACGCTGGAGATCACGGTGGCCAACGACCTGGGCGTGCGCCTCGACCCGCACGAGCACCCGTGGCTCGAACAGGCGATCGCGGCGGCGTGCGCGGCCTTCGCGGAGAAACCCCACTAGCAGGCGCGGGGGGCAGGCTACGGCTGATTAGGGTAAAGCTGGCGGATGAAGCCGGAGTCGTCTAACTCGCGCACGTAGCTGTTGTCGATGAACTGGCTGGGCTTGGCGTCGGCGGCCTGCGGCTCGGTTTCGGCCAGCAGGTCGAGCACCGTCTGCACCCCCGCCTCCGACACGTAGGGCGCGCGGGGGAACACGCGCTGCACGTATTCGTCGTACCACTCGCCCGCGACCTCGGCGTCTTCGAGCCGGGCGTAGGTCTTGTAGAGGTCGAGCACCGCGGCGCGGTCCTGCTTCGCAAGGGCGATCGCCTCGGTGAAGGCGCGCGTGAAGGCGCGTACGGCGTGCGGCTTGCTGGCGGCGTACGAGCGGGTGGTGGCGACGGTGGCGGCCTCGTAGGGAATGTGCTCCGAGACCAGGTCCACCAGGGGCGCGAAGCCCAGCCGGCGCATCAGGCCGCTGTTGCCTGTCGTCAGCATGACCGCGTCCGCGCCGCCCGCCTGCGCGACGGCGATGCGCCCGCTCTCGCCCCCGGCATCGACGTGGACCGCCGTTACGTCCTGGTTGTAGACCAGGCCGAGCTTGTCGAGCAGGAGCCGCAGCGCGAAGTCGGGATCGGTGTTGATGCGCCCCGTGGCGACGCGCTTGCCGCGCAAGTCGCCGACCTGGCTGATGCTGCTGCTCCACAGCGTATACAGGAGCCCGGGCTGGGCCGTCGCGATGAGCACGGCGTCGAGCCCCCGAAACGCCGCGGCGATCGAAGCGGTCGTGCCGACGACCGCGAACTGGGCATTGCCCGCCGTGACCGCCTGCATGACCGTTGGGCTGCCCTCGATGAACTCCACGTCGGCGTCCAGCCCGTACTTGTCGTACAGGCCCGCCTCCTTGGCGAGCCAGGTAGCAGTCTGGTTGCCGCCCTGGTTCGGGTAGAGGATCGTGACGCGCTCGCGGGGCGGCGCGGTGGCCGCGGCCGCTGGGGCGCCGGGGGCGCTGCCGGCGGCCGGCGGGGCGCTGCTCGGGGGCGGCGACGCGGCCGGCGCGCCGCAGGCCAGCATGGCGATCAGCACGCAGCCCAGGACCGACAGGCGACGCATAATGCCTCCCCGCGGGCGCACAGCCCGCTGCTAGCTCTCAGTCTAGCACGCGGGGGCGGGGCGGCTCGCCGCTCAGTCGGCGGGGGTCTGGCCGGCGCGGATCGGCGGACGCGCGGCGTCCGGCTCGCGCGGGTAGCCGTCCACCTCGACCAGCGTGCGCTCCACGAACGTCTCGACGCGGCCGCCACGCTCGCGCACGGCCGCCTCGTAGCGCGGCAGCGTCGCCGCGTAGAAGCGCTGCCGCTCGGTCGCGGACGCCCAGCCACACAGCGCGAGGTACTGGCTCGGATCGTCCAGCCCTTGATATAGCGCGAGGGCGGTCAGCCCCCGCTCGGCGCGCAGCTGCCCGGCCAGGCCCTCGCCGAACGCCCGGGCCGCCTCGCCGGCGGCGCCGAGCGTCAGCAGCGCCCCGCCGGCCAGCGTGCCGGCCGGCGTCGCGTCGACGGCGCCAAGCGGGGCGAAGAACGTCCGCTCCAGGTCGTCCTCGCACACGTCGTTCAGCCAATCGTCCGCCGCCCCCGCCGGCACGCCCGCCAGGTACAGCTCGCGGTTAGCCCAGTGTGTCACCCAGTAGAAGCGCTCCGGATCGTCGTAACCCTGGAACAGCCGCGGCGGGGCCTCGGTCCCGCTCGCGCCCGGCGCCTGAAACGAGCGCACGGCCGCCGCGATCAGCGCCGCCTCGCCGCCCGGGCGCGCCCGCACCCGCGTCAACACGGTCACGCTCACCTGATACCTCCTCGGAGCCGGCGTGGCTCCGACCGGCCAGCCGCAAGCGGCGTGCCGCGCGGCACCGCGGACTGGGGCGGGGCCACGGGGCGGCGGCGCGAACGAGGCGTGGCGCGTGGCCCCACGGGGCAGGCGACCCAGGGCCAGCCACGGCCGCGTTCCGGGTTCGCCCGTGCCCCCTTCGCGAGGGGCGCTGGCGACAGGACCGGGCGAGATCGGCGGGGCGGCGGTCAGTCCAGGCGGGGCACGATCCGCGCGCCCCAGCGGAACCAGCGCACCCGGCCGCTATCGTCGCGGACGAAGTCAGCGCCGAGCGACGTGTGGCCGTTGCTCGTGACGAGGACGGCGTCGTCGCGGAAAAACGCCAGCCGCGCTGCGGGGCCGCTCGGCGTCGGCTCGTCGGCGGGCGCCGCCTCCGACGCGACGCTCTCGGACACCGTGACTTTGAGCCCGCCGCCATCCGGCGCGACCTCCACGACCTCCGACGCGCCGCCGCCGCCCGGCACGTCGACGTCCACGCCGTAGCGGCCAACGTACTCGGCGAGCCGTGCGGCCGGCAGGTCGTAGGTGGGCGGGAGCGGCTGGCTCAAGCCCGCTAGCTCGGCGAGCGCCCAGGTCGAGATCTCGTAGTGGAGCTGCTCGCCGGCGGGCCGCGCGTTGGCGAAGACGCCGATCGCGAACTGCCGCTCGGGCACGAGCGCGAGCACCGCGGCCTGGCCGACGGTGCCGCCGTTGTGCGTCACGATCTGGACGCCGGCGATGCGCTCCAGCGCCCAGCCGACGCCGCCGCCGTAGATCTCCGCGTTCGCCGTGATGGCGGCGGCCATGCCGGGGGAGCGGGCCGTGCGCATCTCGGTCAGCAGCGAGGGGGCGAGCAGGGGCGTGCCGTCGGCCGCGCGGCCATCACCCAGGTGGAAGCGAGCGTACTTCAATTGGTCAGTGATCGGCAGGGTGAGGCCGCCGGTCGGATTCACGCAGCGCCCCAGTGCCCAGAGCGGGCTTACCGTCACGCCGCCGTCATCGCCGGTGACGTGCCCCGCGGCGACGGGATAGGGAATCGTCTCCTCGGGGAACAGGTAGGCGCTGTCCATGCCGAGCGGCCGCAGCAGCAGCTCGGTGAGGGCGGCTTCGTAGGTCGTGCCGGCCACCACCGCGGCGAGGTGGCCGGCGAGCACGACGGCGGCGTTGTTGTAGCCGAACATGGCGCCCAGCGGCGCGAGCTGGGGCAGGTACTGCATGTTGGCGACGTAGCGGCTCAGGGCGTCGTCGCCGCGCCAGGGCCAGACGGCCGGCTCGAGGGCCGTTGGCAGCGGTCCGTAGTAGTCGCCGAACCAGCCCGCGGTGTGGTTGAGGAGCTGGCGGACAGTGACCTGCTCGGCCACCACGTCGTCGGCCAGCCGCAAGTCCGGCAGGTAGCGGCGCACCGGCGCGTCGAGATCGACCTTGCCCATGTCCACCAGGCGCATGATCAGCGTGGCCGTGTAGGTCTTGGTGACCGACCCGGTCTGGAAGAGCGTCGTGGCGTCCACGGGCAGCGGCGCGTTGAGGTTGGCGACGCCGTAGCCGTTCGTGTACTCGCGCCCCTCGTGGAGCACGCCCACGGCCAAGCCGGGCACGTCGTAGCGCTCCATTGCCTCGCGAATCATCTCGTCGAGACGGCGAAACTCGGGGTCCACGCCCTGCCCCACGGGCGCCGCTGTCACGGCGCGCGGGCGGAGCGGGGCCGGCCCCCTCGCCGCCGCGGCTGCCTTCGTAGTGACCAGACTGGCAAGTGCGCCGGCGGCGGTCGCCTTGAGCACGCCGCGCCGGGACACCCGGCGCGGCGTGGCGCGTGCTTCCCGCATCCCACCTCCATCGGACGAACGGTCGTGCTCGCGTGGCGCGGCACCGCGCACACCGTACTCGTCCAGCCGGCCGGCGGTCAAGGGCGCGACGCCGGCGGACAGGACGCGTAGGGGACGTACCGGGTCGGGTAGCTATCAGCCGTCGGGCGCGGGCGTTCGGGGGAGCGCGCCACTGGCCGGGCCGCGGCCGGGACGGCATACTAGTGCAACTCACCAGCAGACCGAGCGGCCAGCGGAGGAGCCATGCGCTTTCACATCGTGCAGCTGACGACGTACTTTCCCGACCGCGACCCGCCGCTGGACGTGTACTTCCAGCAGATCCTGGAGCAGGTGCAGCTGGCCGAGGAGCTAGGCTGGGACGGCTTCTGGTTCACCGAGCATCACTTCATCCCGTATGGCGGCCTGATCGCCAATCCAGCGGTCATGATGGCGGCAGCCGCGGCACGCACGTCGCGCATCCGGCTGGGCTCGTCGATCTCCATCTTGCCGCTGCGCCACCCGGTCCAGACGGCCGAGGACTACGCGATGGTGGACGTGGCCTCGGGGGGCCGGCTGGAGTTCGGCATCGGGCGGGGCAACACGCTGGAAGACTACACCGTGTACGGCATCCCGCTGGCGGAGAGCCGGGGCCGCTTCGAGGAGGCGACGGACGTGATCCTGGCGGCGTGGACGCGCGAGCGCTTCGGCCACCGGGGCACCTACTGGGACCTGCCGGACGTGGCGCTCTACCCGAAGCCGATCCAGCGGCCGCACCCGCCCGTCTGGGTGGCGGGCACGTCCGAAGAGACGCTGCGCTGGGCCGGCCAGCGCGGCTACAACATCATGACCGTGGCGCACCCGTTCCCGCCCGAGCGGGTGCAGCCGGCCGTCCGCGCCTGGCGGGCGGCGCTGGCGGACGGCGGCTACGACCTCGCCGCGCGGCACAACATGACGCACCTGCGGGTGTGGGTGGACGAGGACGCCGAGCGCGCCCGCGCGGTGGGCGAGCGCGCGATCGGGTTGTACGAGCAGGTGTCGCAGCAGCGGACCCGCCTGAGCAACGTGGTGCCGCTGGAGAACCGGGACGGCGCCTATGACTGGGCGGGGATGCGCGCGCAGGGCCGCAACGTCTACGGCACGCCAGACGAGGTGATCGCGGCGGTCCATCGCGGCGTGGCGAACTACGAATACGACATCATGGGCACGCAGTTCAACTTCGGCGGCATCCCGCACGAGGACGTAAAGCGGGCGATGCGGCTGTTCGCGAAAGAGGTCATGCCGGCGCTGCGTGACTACGAGCCCGCCTGGCGGTAGCGGTCCGGCGCCGCGCGGCATCGGCCTGGAGGAGCGACCGGCGCCGGTCAGTTGCGGTCGTAGGGACCGCCCAGGGCGGCGACGGCCTGCTGGGCGAAGGTCGGGTCGATGACACCCTGGAGGTCGACCGGGTGGTCGATCCAGCCGAGGGCCGCGTAGATCTCCTGGTCCATGGCGAAGTCGTCCGCGGTGATGCGCCCGTCGGGGTCGCCGGGGGAGAGCCGCATCTGACGGGCGACGGCGAGCGACGGCGCGGCCTTCTGATCGACGATGACGTTCAGGACGGCGTCCACGTCCCGCCCCTTCACGTAGTTGTCCCAGAAGTAGCGCATGGCCTTCACGTGCGCGATCATGAAGCGCCGCGCCGCTTCCGGCCGCTCGGCGCCAAACGCCGCCGAGTACATCAGGAAGTTGCTGATCGCCTCCGGATAGACCTCGTCCACCCAGACGACCGGCTTGCCGAGCCCTTGCTGCTGGGCCAGCGTCTGCATCGGCTCGAAGGTGAAGGCGAGGTCGATCTTGCGGTTGGCGAGCGCGGCCAGCGTGTCCGCGGGGTTTAGCTCGACGGTCTCGACGTCGTCCAGGGTGAGCCCCGCCGTGCGGAGCGCGGCGTAGAGATAGGCGCCGGCGGAGCTACGCAGCGTGGTGACCGACACCGTGCGGCCGCGGAAGTCGGCGGGGCCCTTCACCTCGCCGGAGTCCACGAGGTCCTGCCGCGCGAGGAAGCTGCTGCCCTGGCCGCCGCGGGCGAGCCGCGTCTTGTCGGTGACGATCTTCACGGCGATGCCGCGCTCCACGGCGTTGAACAGCCCCGGGCTGCTGCCGCCCGCCGCCGCGTCGAGCGCGCCAGTGGAGAGCGCGGGGATGGTGTCGGCCGCGCTGCGCACCGTCTCCCAGTCGACGTTCAGGCCCTGTTCCTCGAAGAAGCCCCGGTCGGCGGCGATGAACAGCGCCGCGTCGGCCAGGTTGCGGAGCGTCTGCAGGTGGATAGGGGCGTCGAGCGGCACGCGGTCTGCGGTCGCCGGCGCCGGCGGGCTGCCGGCGGCCGGCGCGGCAGCCGGCGCCTGGGGCGCGGCCGGCGGCGCGGCGCTCGGCGCGCGGGCGTTCCCCGGGGCACAGGCCAGCGCGAGCGCCAGCCCTGCCGTCAGCAGGACGGCCCCGATGCGTCGCGGTAGGCTCGTCATCGTCCCGGCTCCTCGCAGCCGGAGTATAGGCGGGCCTTCGCGGCCGGTCAATCGCGGGCAGCGTCTGCCTTGACGCGTCCGGAGGGCGGCTCTACACTTGCGCCTACAGGCGCCGCCGCGGACGCCTGATCGTGGCGAGGTGCGGAAGCATGCCAGCGCGGACCGCCAGCCGGGTGATCGACGCCGACTCGCACGTCATGGAGCCCGCCGAGACCTGGGCGTATCTCCCCGCCGAGTACGAGGCGCGCAAGCCCTTCATCATCACCGGCGAGAACAAGCCGTTCCTCCAGGGGATGAACTCCTTCTGGTACATCGACGGGAAGACGTTCCCGCAGCCGGTCGGCCGCGGCGTGAGCATCTACGCCACGCCGGTGACCCAGGCGCGCGCCACGCGCGAGCCCTGGGCGCTCGGCAGTCAGACGCTGCTCGACGTGCCCGAGCGGCTGGCCGACATGGACCGCGCCGGGATCGACGTCCAGGTCAATTTCCCGACCTTGTTTCTGGAGCCGCTCACCGAGGACCCCGGCCTCGAAGCCGCGCTCATCCGCAGCTACAACACCTTCATGGCCGAGCGGGCGCGGCAGGCGCCGGAGCGACTCAAGTGGGCGGCGCTGCTGCCGCTACAAGACCCTGACCGCGCGGCCGACGAGGTGCGCTGGGCGCGCGAGCACGGGGCCGTATGCGCGGGCACGACGTACTGCACCGTGGGCGACGTGGGACTCGACGACGCCCGCTTCGACGTGGTGTGGCAAGCGCTGGAGCGGGCCGGGCTGCCGCTCTGCCTGCACTGCGGCTGGTCGGTGCCCGACGTGCGGCGCCTGTTCAACACCAGCTACGGTTCGCACGCGCTCGGGTTTACGCTGCCGCTGCTGTGCGCCTTCTACGCGTTCCTGGGCGGCGGCGTGCTCGACCGCTACCCCCGCTTGAAGCTGGGGTTCCTGGAGGCGGGCTGCGAGTGGATCCCCTGGCTCGTGCAGCGGATGGACCACTATTTCGAGGCCGAGGCAGGGAACGGCCGGCCGCTGCCCGCCGCGCGGGCGAGCGAGTACCTGCGCTCCTGCCAGGTGTACTTTACGACCGAGGCCGAGGAGGCCAGCTTGCCGCACGTGCTCGGGTTCGTGGGCGACGACCGGGTGATGATCTCGGGCGACATGCCGCACAGCGAGGCGCGCGACAACGCCATCGCGGAGATCGAGGAGCGCGAGGACCTGACCGCCGAGCAGAAGCGCAAGCTGCTGCACGACAACGCCGCCCGGTTCTACGCGCTGTAGGAGGGGTTCATGCCTCAAGGATCGCGCGCGCGCTCGGCCGCAGCGCTCGCCGGCGCGCTGTTGCTGGCCGCGGCCTGCCGTCCGGCCGCACCCGCGCCCGCCGCGGCCCCCGCCGCCGCCAGCGCTCCCGCCGCGGCCGCGCCCGCCAACGCGAGCGCCGCACCAACGGCGGCGTCGGCGGCCACGCACGTGCGCGCGGCCTACACGTCCGACTCGGGCGCCGAGCTGCCGATCCTCGTGGCCGACCAGACGGGCCTGTTCGCGCAGCAGGGGCTCGACGTGAGCGTGGACCGCATCGCGGGCGGCAGCTCCAAGGTGGTGCAGGTGATCGTCGCGGGCGAGCTGGACGTGGCGCAGATCGGCGGGCCGGCCGTGGTGGACGCGGACGTGGCCGGCGCCGACATCGTCTACCTGGCCACGCACATCCCCCGCCTGGCGGTCAGCGTGTTCGGCCCCCCCGCGCTGACGCAGATCAGCGACCTGCGCGGCAAGTCCATCGCCATCACGCGGGTGGGCACGATCACCGACTTCGGCGCCCGCTACGCGCTGAACCGCGCGGGGCTGGCGCCCGAGACCGACGTGGGCCTCATCCAGACGGGCGGCAACGCCGAGACGCTGGCGACGATGCAGTCGGGCAACGTGGCGGCCGGCATGATCAGCGCCCCCGTGGACGTGCCGGCGCGCAAGCTCGGGTTCCACGAGGTGCTGGACCTGGCGGCCACGGGGCTGGAGTTCCCCTACGACGGGCTGGCCGTCCAGCGGAGCTACCGCGACGGGAACGAGGACGTGCTCCGCCGCTTCACGCGCGCCTACGTCCAGGCCATCGCCCGTGTCCACCACGACAAGCCGTTCGCGAAGCAGGTGCTCGCCGGCTACACGGGCACTGACGACGACGAGGCACTGGAGAGCGGCTACGCGGTGTTCGGCGACCGCTACCTGGCGCGGGCGCCGTACCCGACGCTGGCCCAGTTTCAGTCGATCGTGGACTTCGTGGCGGAGCGGGAGCCGCGCGTCCGCGACCTCCAGCTCAACACGATCGTAGACGACCACTTCATCCGCGCGCTCGACCAGGAAGGCTTCATCGACGGGCTGTACCAGTAGGGCCGCGCAGGAGCGCGCGCCGGCGCCGGGCCTACTGCCAGCGGGCGAAGGCCATCGCGCAGCCGGTGCCGGCCTCCGAGCGGTAGCAGGGGACGTAGTCCACGACTTCCATCGCCAGGCCGTCCTCGGCCAGCGCCCCCGCCACGACCATCCAGTTGCGAATCTCCGAGTTGCCCGAGTTGAACCAGGTCAGCGGCATTTCCGTCACGGCCGCCTCATCGCGCGCGGCGAACGCGGCGAGGATGCGCTGGTCCACGTCCTCCTCGATCACGAAGTGCGTGAGCCCGCCCGAGGCGATGAGCGCCACCCGCTGGGCGCCATCCCACGCGTCGATGGCGCGGCGCAGCGCGCGGCCCAGCGCGTAGCAGCGGCGGGGCGTGGGCTGGTTCGGCGGGAAGTACGTGTTCAGGAAGATGGGCACGTTCGGGATCACGCGGTCGTTCATGAGGCGGCGGTAGACGTAGCTGAAGGCGTGGCCGATGCCGTGCTGACCGTGCTTGCCGGCCGGTAGCCGGCGGGAGTAGGTGAGATCGAAGCCCTCGCCGATGAGCGCGTCGAAGAGATGCCGGCTCAGCGCCGGCGCGCAGGCGTTGGCGGTGCGCACCTGAGGGTAGCGGCTGAGCGCCGGCGGCGCGGCCGCGTACTCGCCGCTGTCGGGGCCTAGCGGGACGGTGTCGACGGTGTCGCCCGCGTAGACGGCGACAGACGGCATGTTGTCTTCGAGGAAGCACTCGTGCTGGTCGTCGCCGACGACGACTACCACGTCGGGCGCGGCGCGCTCCAGCGTCGCGCCGAGCGTCTTGATCGCCTGCTGGCAGGCCGCGAAGCGGCGCTCGAACTTCTCGGGCGTTAGCTCCCGCTCGAAGTGCTCCCCTGCTCGGGCGTCCACCACCTGCGCGAACGTCATCGGCTGCCCGCGATACCACAGCTCCGTGGACTGCCGGTCGTGCTCGGCGCGCCGCCACCACTCGGCCGGCGGCAGGGCAAGCTGGGGCGCGTGGGAGGACCCGAGGCCCAACACGATCTCCACCATACGTCCTCCTCCGCCGCGGCGTGGAGCGCGCCGCGCGTGCGCGTTGTACCAGCACAGCCTAGCCCACCCGCGCGTCCGGCGCAACGGGCCGCGGCGGCCAGCCACAGCCCGGCGACGGCCGCGGCCAGTGCAGGCTGTAACGTCCCGCGCGGTCTTACGTTATTAGATACGGAATGAAACGCATTAGCCACAGAACGAGGCGCTGGTCGGTCGACATCCGCGCGCTGCTGGGGGGAATCCTGGTGATTCTGCTCCTGGCGGCACCGCGCCCGGCTGCCGCGGAGGGGCTGCAGCCGGGCGAGATCGTGGTGGCCGATCCCAGCGCCGTAGGCGGCCGCGGCGCGGTGCTCGCCGTCGATCCGGTGAGCGGCGCCCAGCGGGTCATCTCGTCCGGGGGCTTGTTCGTGGACCCGGCCGGCGTCGCGCTCGCCCCGAACGGGGACCTGCTGGTGGTGGACGCGAACGCCCTGGGGGGCATCGGCGCGGTCATCCGCGTCGACCCGGCGACGGGACGGCAGAGCGTCGTTACCTTTGGCGGCCTGCTGTTCGATCCCTGGGGCATCGCCGTCGCCTCTAGCGGCGAGATCTACGTGACCCAGCCGTTGTCGATCGTGCGGGTCGATCCGACGACTGGCGCCCAGCGCCTGGTCTCGTTCGACGACCGCCTGGTGCTGCCGTTCGGCATCACCGTCGGACCGAGCGGCGACCTGTTGACCGCCGATGCCTTCCTGGCCTTTCTCGGCGACGGCGGCGTCACGCGGGTGAACCCGGCCACAGGGCGCCAGACGGCCGTCACCTCGGGCGGCCTGCTCTTCGACCCGACCGACCTGACGTTCGGCGCGAGCGGCGACCTGTTCGTGGTGGACCCGAACGCCTTCTTCTTCGACGGCGGCGTGATCCGCGTCGATCCGACGACGGGCACGCAGCGCCGGGTGTCGTCGGGCGGGCTGTTCGCGGACCCGGTCGGCATCGCGAGCGCCGCGAACGGCGACCTGCTCGTAAGCAACGCGAACTGCACTTGCGGCCCCGGCAGCATCGTCCGCGTCGATCCCGCGACGGGCCGCCAGACGCTCGTGTCCAGCGGCGGGCGGCTGGTGACGCCGCTAGGGCTGCTCGTCGTGCCGGCCGGCCCGCCCACCGCGACGCCTACACCCACCGCCACGGCGACCAGCACCGCGACGCCCACGAGCACGGCGACCAGCACCCCGTCGCCCACGAACACGGCGACGGCGTCTAGCACCGCGACCGCCACCAGCACGCCGACGGCGACCGCGACGCCGACGCGCACGGCGACGGCGACCGGCTCGCCCACGCTGACCGTGACGGGCACGGTCCCCGCGACCAACACGCCCACCGTCACGCCGACGCCAAGCGCCACCGCCGCGCCGACCAGCACCGCGACCGCCACCCCGAGCAGTACGGCCACGGCGACCGCGACCAGCAGCGCTACGGCCACGCCGACGAGCACGGCGACCACCTCGCCCACGCCATCCCTGGCGAGCAGCACGCCCAGCCCCACCACCACGCCGCCGGCGAGCGCGACGGCTACCAGCACGCCGTCGGGCGCCGCCACCCTGACGCCCACGCCGGTGCCGAGCAGCCAGACGTTCCACGCCTATCTGGTCCCGGACGCGAGCGCGCCCAACGTGCTGGCGCAAGGCCCGGTGAAGCCGGGGCCCTGCGCGCGCCCGATCGAGAACTGCGCCACGTTTACGGTCACGGGCAGCTTCACCGTCGAGGCCCACCTGCTGCACCTGCCGCCCGGCATCGTGCCCACGCTCACCATCCCGGTGGTGGACGGTACTGGCAGCCCCGCTGGCACGCGCGCCCTCACCTGCCCGCCGGCCGACGAGACGGGGCGCACGGATTGCAACGGGCTGGTAACGGGCGCGGGCCTGGCGCCGCAGGTGGGCGGCATCGTCGTGCTCAGTGGCGGCGCCGCGACGCCGACCGCGACCACCACGCCCACCACGCCAGCGCCCGCCAACAACGTGGCGCAGATCGCCGCCGGCCTGGCGTCCGAGGCGCTGGCCGGCGTGCCGTGCGCTGTCGTGCCGGGCCAGCAGTGCGCGATCGTGCCGAACGGGACGACGGGCCCCTCGGGCGGCGCGACCGTGGACGGCTCGATGAGCGTCGCGCTCACCGTCCCGGCCGGGATTGTGCCGGCGGGCGCGGTCGCCAACGCGTTCTTCGCCACGACGGCCGGCGTTGAGAACGTGCCGTGCGCCCTCGCGGCGGCGGGGGTGGCGACGCGCTGCACGGGCCGGCTGGCCGGGGATGCGCTCCTGGGCAGCACGGTGAGAGTCTTCGCCGGCGGCGTCCAGGTAGCCACCGGGACGGTCGTGGGGCCGGGCGTGCCGCCGCTGCTGCCGCCAGCGCCCCCGGTCGTGCTGCCGCCGCCGCCATCGCCACTCGCCCCGCTGCCGCCGTTCGGCGGACCGGGGCAGCCCGAGGTGCCGGTGATCCCCGAGGCGGGCACCCTGGTCCTGCTGGCGAGCGGACTCGCCGCGCTCGGCGCGCTGGGCGCGCGCCGCCGCGGCCGCTAGGCGCGGCGCCCTTCCAGCCCGGTGGGTCGCTGACGGCGGCCCGCCCTCACGCGGCTCAGTGCGCGGCGGACAGGCCCATCGCCTGGCGCCGCTCGGAGCGCGTCCAGGGATCGACGTGGCCTTCCCAGACCTCGATCTCCCACCAGTTCGTGTCGCGGTCCTGCATGTAGAAGGAGTACGAGCCGTGCTGGTCGACCGCGCGATGGATCTTGCGGATGCCGAACTCCTGCTGGCAGGCTTGCGCCTTGGCGCGCAGCTCGTCGATCTTCGCCCGCTCGGCGCGCAGCGTGATGCCGTGGTGGTTCTGCACCGGCTGCTCCAGCAGCGCGTCGCCGCGCTCGACGACGATCACGCGCACGCCGCCGTTGCCGCGCGTGAAGAAGTAATGCGGCCCCGCCTGCTCGACGTCGACGCCCAGGAAATCGCGGTAGAAGCGCAGCGTCTCCTGCAGGTCGCGGCATTCCAGGGTCACGTAGCTGATCGGGCCGGCGGGCACGATGGAGCCGCGCGGCTCGGCGTCGGGCTCGATCGCGACCGGGCCGAAGGGACCGGCGTTCTCCTCGACCCGCCACCAGTTGCCGTCGAAGTCCTTGACGTAAAAGCCGTAGGTGCCCACCCCGAACTTCGTCGGGTCCTCGCGGCCCGGCGCGGTGATCTCCTGGATGCCGTACTCGTCCTTGACGGCGGTGATGCGGGCGTGCGCCCCGTCAACGGCCGCCGCGTCGGCCACCGGGCGCGCGTAGAAGTTCAGCAGCGGCTGGGGCAGCCGGCGGCGGCGCTCCAGGAACGCGGCGTAGCAGCCGCGCGTGTCGATCAGGTGGCCCGACCGCGGCCCGTTGCGGTGGGTCCGCAGGCCCATCACGTCGCGGTAGAAGCGGATACCCTGCTCCACGCTGGTCGTCTCCAGCGTCGTGTGCGAGGCCCGCGCGGACTCGATCACCGGCATGACCGCCCTCCTTGCTCATCGCTTGTCTCATGCCGCCAGTATGGCCCGCCTGCCCGTGCGGGACAAGGCCGCGCCAGGCGGGGACGCGGTCGCGGCAGGCCCGGCGGGAGCGACGGTACGCCGACCGCGTGGCTATGGCGTCTCGGTGAAAGCGTCGAGGACCGCGGCGATGTTGGCGTAGTAGCCGATGGTGGCGACTAGCTCCACCAGGCCGCGCGTATCCAGGCGCTCCCGGGCCGCGTCGAAGGCGGCCGGCGCGACGCGGTGCTCGACCACGAGCTGACGGGCGAACTCGCACACCCAGCCATACGCTGGGTCGATCGCGGCGAACTGCTTGGCGCGCACGGCGTCGAGCACGGCGTCGGGCACGCCCGCCTCGCGCGCCAGGCGCTCGTGGGCCGCGCGCTCGTACTCGCAGTCGAGCAGGTGGGCTGTCACCAGGGCGGCCAGCTCGCGGGAGGCCGGGTCCAGGCTCGACTCGAAGCGGATGAACGTGCCCAGGTGGGCGACGCGGGCGGCCGCCTCCGGGCTGTGCATCAGCACGGCGAACGGGCCGCGCACGGAGCCGCGGCTGGCCACGATCGCGTCCCAGACGTGCCGCTGCTCCGCGGGCACGGCGTCTCGACTACTTACCTCGGGAATCCGCACGGCGCTGCTCCTCTCACGTTCCGTCGCTCGCTCCCGCCGGACGGCCGGCGAGCCAAGCCCAATGTACCGGCTGGCGTGTGGCCATGCGAGCGCTTGGGCTGAGCTGGTGCATGACCGAGCGGCAGCCAAGGCTTGCCGGCGGCCGCCCGCGGCGCCATACTAGCCGCCAGACGGCGCCGGCTGCGGCGCGACACTATTAGCTCCGGCCGAGTCGGCGCTCCGTTCGCCGGGCAGGAGCCGGACGACAGCGCCGCCACGCGGAGGGAGGGTCTGGATGATCACGTCGAGGAGACTCGCGGCGCTCGGCAGCCTCCTAGGAGCGGCCCTGGTGCTGGGCTGCGCCGCGCCGACGGCCCCGGCGCAGTCACAAGCGCCGGGCGGGGCGGCTAGCGCGGCCGCGGCAAGCGTCCCCGCCAGCGCAGCCAGCGGCGCGCCGGCGGCGCCGAGCGCGACGGCCGCCGGCGCGCCGAAGGTGCCGCTCACGTTCAGCATCCCCTCGCGCAACCTGAACTACATCGTGCCGCTGACGGCGGTCGCGAAAGGCTTCTTCGCCGAGGAGGGGCTGGACCTGGACGTCGAGGCGATCGCGCCCAACCTCACCGTCGCTGCCATGCAGCGCGGCGACGTGAAGCTCACCGGCACGGGCGGCTCGACCATCCGCGCCGTCGTGCGCGGCGGCGAGCGGTTCACGCTGACGGCGCTGATGACGGCGAAGCCGACTTACTTCGTAGTCACGCGGCCAGAGCTGCACACGGCGGCGGACCTTGTCGGCAAGCGGGTGAGCGTCTCCAGCCTGGGCGACACGCCGAGCCTGTTCACGGAGATCTGGCTGCGCCAGAACGGCGTGGACCCGAACGACGTGTCGTTCACGGGGCTGGGGCCGAATCCGGCCGTCCACCTGGCGGCGCTGAAGGCGGGGGCGCTCGACGGCGCGGTGTTCGACCCGGCCTCCGCCGCCGTCTCGGAGGCGGCCGGCTTCCCCGTCCTCCAGGCGCTGGGCGACGTGATCCAGGACCCGCAGCAGGACATCGTGGCGACGGGCGAGCTGCTGCAAAACGATCCCGACGCCCTGCGGGCGTTCCTGAAGGGACTCGTGCGCGGGCTGCGCTACACCAAGGAGCACGTGCCGGAGGCGGCCGCCGTGGCGCGGCAGGAGCTAGGGCTGGACATGGACGAGGCGACCTCGATCCGCGCCGTGCAGCTCTACGTCGACGGCATCTCGGCCGAGGCGCCGGGCTACGCCGACGCGAAGCAGATGGAGTCGTTCTACTACTACGACGTGCGGCTGCCGCTGGAGATGGGGCCGGACGAGCCGATCCCGACGCTGCACGACTTCCGCTACTTGCTCGAGGCGTACGATGCCCTCGGCATCCCCCGCCCGCAATAGGGGGCGCCCCCCGGCCCCCCAGTCCTGGGGAGGTGGGGGGACACCCCCCACGCCCCCCGGAGACTTAAGAGGAGGGCTAGTGGGGGGACACCCCCACGCCCCCCGGCAGGGGAGGCCCCCTGCACCCCCGGAGAGGACGGCGCCCGCCCCCGATCCTGGCGGGAGACAGCGCCCTCGGGTGCAACCAGTTTTTGTAGGTGTCTGGACGTGCACAAGCGCCGGCCCAGTTGGACGCACTCGTGGCCAGCGGTCCGTGTACAGAAAGTGGTTGCACCCGCCCGGCCCTCTCGGGCGCATTGACAGGGGCGGGGGCGTGTCCTACGATGGGGCACACGGTACGGCTCGCGAGGAGGCTACGGCATGAAGGGCCTGGAGCGTGCGGCGGTGGTCCTGGCGCTGACGGCGATGCTGGTCGCGGCCGGCTGCGAGCGCGCCCCAACCGGCGCGGCGCCGGCCCCGGCGGAGGCGGCGGCGTCGGCGAGCGCGAGCGGGAACGCGCCCGCCGCGGCGCCGGCGAGCGCGAGCGGCAGCGCCGCGGCCCCGGGCCCATCCGCCGCCCCGAGCCAGTCCAAGGAGTCGATCACCTTCGCCATCCCCGATCACAGCCTGAACTACATCGTGCCGTTCACCGCGGCCGCCAAGGGCTACTTCGACGAGGCGGGGCTGAGCGTCGAGATCCTGCCGATGCCGTCGAACCTCACCGTCGCCGCGCTCCAGCGGGGCGATCTCCAGCTCACCGGGTCGGGCGGCTCGGCCATCCGCGCCGCCGTGCAGGGCGCGCCGTTCAAGCTCGTCTCGTTCATGACGCGGCAGCCGACGTACTATCTCATGACGGTGCCGGAGCTGCGTAGCTCGGCCCAATTGCCCGGCGCGCGCATCGGCGTGAACGGCATCGGCGGCACGCTCCAATTCTTCACCGAGCTGTATGCCCGGCAGGAGGGCATCGACCCCGCGCAGATCGTGTTCGTGGCGCTCGGCTCGAACCCCGTCCAGCACCTCGCCGCGATGCACGCGGGCGCGCTCGACGGGGCCGTCTTCGACCCGGGCAGCGCCGCCGTGGCCGAGAACCAGGGCTTCTCGCTGCTGAAGGCGCTGGGCGAGGTCGCGTCCGATCCCCAGCAGGGCATCGTGACCACCGACGACTACGCCCAGAAGAGCCCGGGCAGCATCCAGGCATTCTTGAAGGCGCTGGTGCGCGCTCTCCTGTTCGTGAAGCAGAACCAGACAGAAGTGGTAGCCATCGCGGAGCAGGAGCTAGGGCACGACATGGACGAGGCCACGGCGCGGCGGGCGATCCAGCTCTACGCCGACGCCATCTCGGCCGACGCGCCGGGCTACGCCGACGACAAGCTGCTGCAGGCCTTCTACGAGTACGACGTCCGCATCCCGCTGGACCTACCCGCGGACCAGCCGATTCCGCCGGCCCACGACTTCCGCTACCTGCTCGCCGCCTACGACGAGCTAGGCATCCCGCGGCCGCGCTAGCGCCCGGGCGCCGGCCCGCCGGTCAGTGGCCGCCCGGCGGCGGGCCGCCATACGGGCGCCGCGCGCCGATAGCCGGCCACGGGGGCGCGACCGCGCCCGCGCGGCGCCGCACACGACACCAGGGGAGGGCAGCGATGAGGAGACATGCCTGGCGCGGCCTGGCGATCGGAACCTGCCTGCTGGCGCTCGTGGCCGCGTGCGCCGGGCCGGCCGCGCCGGCGGCGGCCCCGGCCGCCGCGCCGCCCGCGGCGGCGCCGAATGCCGCGCCAGCCCCGGGCGGGGCAGGGAACGCCGCGCCGCCGGCGCCGGTCGAGCACCTGCGGGCCGCCTACACGTCGCTCGGGATGACCCAGGCGTTCATGTGGGTCGCCCAGGACGCGGGCTACTACCGCGACGAGGGGCTGGACGTCGAGCTGGAGTACATCCCCGGCAGCAACGTCGCCATCCAGGGCATGATGTCGGGCGACCTGCAGTTCATGATCGCCGGCGGCGCCACCACCGCGGGCGTGACGCTCGGCGGCGGCGACGCGGTGCTGCTGGCGACGATGATCGGCACGTTCGTCATCAACATCATCGGCCAGCCCGACCTGGCGCCGACCGCCGACGGCGTGCGCGGCCACACGCTGGCCGTCACGCGCCTCGGCTCGACCTCCGACTTCGTGGCCCGCTACTGGCTGAAGCAGCTTGGCCTCGAGCCGGTGGCCGACGTGCCGATCATCCAGGTGGGCGGCAACCCCGAGATGGTCGCCGCGCTCGCCACCGGCGCTGCCGACATGGTGGCCGCCACCGACCTGTTCGCGCTGGAGCTGCAGCGCCAGGGCTACCGCGAGCTGGTGAACGGCGCGTCGCTGGGCGTCGAGTACATCCACGCCGGCCTGGGCGCGCGCCAGAGCTACATCGCCGGGCACGAGGACGTGGTGCGGCGCTTCCTGCGCGCGTCGTTCCGCGGCCAGGGGCGGTTCGTGAACGACCGCGACTTCGCGGTCCAGGTGACGCGCAAGTATGCGCAGCTCGACGATCAGGACGTGCTGAACCGCGCCTGGGAGCTGCACACCAGCAAGTACATCAAGCGCATCCCCTACACCACGTCGGCCGCCATGCGGCTCACGCTGGAGGAGCTGGCCGGGTCCAACGAGGCCGCCCGCGGCGCCGACCCCGAGCAGTTCTACGACAACCGCTTCGTCCGCGAGCTGGACGACGCCGGCTTCTTCAAGGCGCTCTACCCGCAGTAGGGCGGGCTACCGCCGCCCCTGGTGCGCCTGGTAGCGGTGGATCTCCACCGGGTCCGTGGTCAGGAGGCCGCCGGTGCCTTCGAGGATAGCGGCGAGGCCGGGGAGGAGCGCGTCGACGCGCTCTTGCGTGTCCACCCACTCCAGGACCAGCGGCAGGTCGCTCGATAAGTCGACCAGCGACGCCGTGTGGATGCGGCTGTGCGCCCCGAACCCCGAGATGCCCCGCCAGACGGTCGCCCCCGCCGCCCCCTCGCGGCGCAGGTACTCCAGCAGCGCGCTCCAGAGGGGCTTGCCGAGCAGCGCGCCGGGCGCGTGGTCCCGCTCGCCAAAGTAGATCCGCACACGCAGCCCGCGTCCGGTGATGTCGTCCACCTTGCTGCCTCCACGGTTAGCGCCAGACGGCGTGGGCGAGCAGCATCCCGAGGAAGACCGCCAGCAGCCCGACGCCGTTGCTCCCGACCACGTACCCGACCGCCCGCAGCCACTCGCCCTCCGCCGCCAGGCTGAGCGCCTCGAACGTGTAGCTGGAGAACGTAGTGTAGCCACCCAGGAACCCGACGACCAGCAGCAGCCGCCAGGCGGGATCGACCGCTAGCTTCTCCGTGAGCGCCGTCAGGATCACGCCGATCGCCAGACTGCCCGTGACGTTGATGAAGAGCGTGGACCAGGGGAACGCGGCGCCCCAGCGGCCGGCGATCCAGGCCCCGAGCACGTAGCGCGCGTTGGCGCCCAGGAAGCCGCCGATCCCCACCCAGAGATAGTCCATGCGCGGTCCTCGCTTGGCTGCCGCTGGCAAAGAAAACGGCCCCTGACCAGCGGCCTCGGCCGGGTCAGGAGCCATTAGCAGCGGCGCGGCTGGTTACCCGTCGAGCGGGGCGGGGAGAGGCGCAACCCCTCGCTGAGCCCCAGGTAACGCGGTAGTCGCTGCGGTTCGGGCAACGCGCGCCCGGGCGGGTTCCATCGCCCTCGTGATCCTATGCTATCAGACGGCAGGCTCTACGAGGCAGCCGCGCACGCGGGCCACGACCGCGGCGGCGTCGGCGGGCGGCGCGTCGGCCCGCCAGGCGACGTGGCCGTCGGGCCGCACGAGCACGAGCCGGCGCTCGTACAGCGCGGCTACGGCCGGGTCGTCCAGGTCGACCACGGCGAGCGGCAGGCCGACCGCCCGGGCGGCCGCCTCCAGCCCCGTCGTATCGGCGTCGCGCGCGCGGAGACGCAGCAGCACGAAGCCGCGCCCGAACAGGTCGAGCGTCGAGCGCCCGTCGGCGAGCCAGGCGTGGGGTGCGCGCGAGCCGGGCCGGGTGGTCGGTTCGTAGACGGCGGGGTCGTCGCTCGGCGGCAGGGTGCCGTCGGGGACACAGATCGCCGACTCGTAGCGGTAGCCAAGCTGAATGCCAAGCGTGTTCCACTCCTTGCGGCGCGTGCGCTCGATGTGCTCGGCCACCTGGGCCCGCACGCGCGCCCCGCGCTCGTCGTCGGCCTCTAGCTGCTCGGGGATCGGGACGGCGATCTCGGCGGCCCGGTTCTCGGCGGCCCGGTTCACGTTGCGCCACCCCACGGGGCGCCGCTCGACATCGTAGCTGTCGAGCAGGCCGGCGCCGCCCCAGCCCTGCAGCGCCGCGGCCAGCTTCCAGCTCAGGTTGAAGGCGTCGCCCGCGCCCGTATTCAGGCCGAAGCCGCCGCGCGGCCACATCATGTGGCACGAATCGCCCGCCAGAAAGACACGCCCGGCGCGATACCGCGCTGCCACCACCCGATGGCCCGCCCACGGCCGCACATGCAGGATCTCGAACGGCAGATCGGCTCCTAACGCGGCGCGGACGACCTGCGCGGGGTCCATCTGCGGCAGCTTGTCGCGCGGGTACTCGATGCTGAGGCGCCAGCGCTCGCGGCCGTCGACCGCTGAGACCGGCCCCACGCCGTCCCGGTTGCCCAACCAGTACTGCGAGGCGCTGCCGTACGGGTTGGTAGCGAGCAGGGTGGGCGCGCGGAAGAAGATGCCGAGGTTCTGGCCTTCCGCGAAGGTGCCTTCCAGCTCGATGCCAACGCTTCGACGCACCACCGAGGCCCCGCCGTCGCAGCCGACGAGATACCGCGCGGCGAGACGCTGGCGGCGCCCGGTGGCCACCTCTACCACGTCGGCAACGACTCCCGCGTCGCTCTGGGAGACCGCCTCACAGCGCCAGCCGTAGCGCACGTCGGCCTCGGGCAAGGTGGCCGCATAGGCGCGCAGGGTGGGGTCCAGGAAGAACTTGGGGCACCAGATGCTCCACTCTGGGCTGACGGCAGCCTCCTGCGGCATGGGCTCGCTGTTGCTGGTGCGCTCGAAGACGGTGAGCTGATAGCCCAACACCCGCGTCACGAAGCGCACGTTGCGCCGGTAGTCGGCGGGAAAACCCGAGTAGCGGATGCGATCGGCCAGCCCCCACTGCCGGAAGTGCTCCATGGTGCGGGTATTCAGGTTCTCGCCGGTGGGGAAGGTGATCGTCCCGTCAGTCTCGTCCAGCACGATGCTGCGCACGCCGCGCCGCGCGAGATCGATGGCGAGAATCAGGCCCACCGGCCCGCCGCCAATGATCAGCACCGGCACGCGGGGCGCGTCGTCCTGGCGGGCCGCGGCAGCCCCGGAGACAGGCACGGTGTCGCCGCCGCGCGTCACGCGGCGCCGCCGCCGATGCGGACTAGCTCGGCCTGGGGCACGCCGCGGCGGTAGCGCGCCACGTACTCGTCCGCGTCGATCTCCAAGCCGGAGGGATTCGCGCGGTAGGCGTCGGAGGCCAGGTAGGCGAGGTACTCGGCCTCGGTGGCGAAGTTCGCTGCCGATAGCTCGACCATGTTGCCGTCGGGATCGTGGTAGTAGAAGCTGGTGCCGGGGCCGTGATTCGCCGTGCGGTGGGGCGTGATGCCGGCGGCCTTCAGCCGCTCGTAGCGGTCGAACAGGTCTCCCAGCGCGGCGTGGCGTAGCTGCAGGTGGTGCAGGCCGGGCGTGGTGGACGGCGCATCGGCCAGGTCGGGCACCTGGAAGATGCCGAGCACCTGCGTGTACGGGTAGTCGAGGTGGACGCGGAAGAAGCACAGTCGCAGGTCGGCGGCGCGGGAGAGGCCGGGGATGGCGTTCGCCAGGTCCTCGGCCGTGGGCGTGCGCTCGAAGTACGGATCGACGCCCAGCACCGTCCGGTACCACTCGCGCAGCCGCTCGAAGTGCAGCGTCCGCAGCACCACTTCGGAGAACCGTAGCGGCCCGTAGCCGGGCGCGTCCGGCGCTCGCTGGCTTCGCGCGCTCGCGTCCACCGTGGGTTGCGCCATGATGCGGCCTCCTGCACAAGCGCGGGCTTCACGGATCGAGGTGAAGTAGGCGCGGAGCCGGGCAGCGACGAGCGGCCCTTTACAGCGGCGCCGGCCGATGCTAGCATCCGACACGACATAGCGTCAATTGCGACGCCGGGCCGGACTCGTCCCCTGCCGCCCGGCGGTCGTCTGTGCAGCAGGGCGGGACGACGGCAAGAGGAGTGGCCGCGTGGCGAAGATTCGGCATATCGCGATCCGCGTAGAGGATGTCGAGGCGGTGGCGCACTTCTTTCAGGCGGCGTTCGGCCTGGAGCTGGTCCAGCGGCGCCCGAACGGCCCCATCGACCTCTCCGACGGCGACGTCAATCTGACGCTGCTGCCGCTGACGCTCGGCAACCAGCAGTACCGGCCGGGCGAGATTCGGCCCGGCTACGCGCACATTGGCTTCTCCGTGGAGGACGAGGACGAGACGCACCGCCGCCTGGAGGCGCTCGGTGCGACGACGATGCCCGCGCCCGCGCCGGGGGGCCACGCCTACTACGAGAAGAAGTACCGCGGCATCGAGGGCTTGTACCTCGACGTGGGCCACTGGGTGGGCGCGCGGCCGCTGGAGCAGCCGGCCGCCACGGCGGCGGAGTAGTGCCCGCCGGGACTACCGCTTGCTCCGAAGCGCATCAGCCGCCCCGCTGAGGCGGGAAGTGCGAGCGAGCGGGAGAAGGCCATGACCCACGGGAGCAAGCTCGGCATTGGCATCGTCAGCGCTTGTTGCCTGCTCATGGTGACGGCCTGCGCGCCCACGGCCGCGCCCTCGCCCCCCTAGCCCCCCAATCCTGGAGGGAGCCACACGTCGGGCGCCGCCGGCAGCGCGTCCGGCGCCGCGCAAAGCCGGGCCGGCTCCGCTCAGGGTCCGGCCGGCCCCGCCCCAGACTCGACCAGTTCCCCCCCAGGATCGGGGGGGCTAGGGGGGGCGGAGGCGCGCCCGGCGGCCCTGCAAGCCGTCGTGGACGGCGCGCGGCGTGAGGGCAGCTTGTCGCTGGTGTGGGGCGAGGGCACGCTGGAGGGCGCCGAGGGCATCGGGCGCGCGGCCCAAGCGATCAACCAGCGCTATGGGCTGAACCTGGACGTAAAGTTCACGCCGGGGCCCAGCATGTCCACGATGATGGGGCGCGTGGCGCAGGAGTACCAGGCCGGGCGCACGGCCGCGAGCGACGTGTTCGTCGGCTACGCCAACAACCTCATCCCGCCGCTCCAGGCCGACGCGCTGGAGGCGGTCGACTGGGCAAGCTGGGCGCCGAACGTGCAGGACCCGCGGATGGTCGCGGCGGGCGGCACGGCGGTGGCGGTGCAGTCGAGCCTGCCGGGGATCGCCTACAATACCAGCCGCCTGACGGGCGATCTGGTGCCGCGCGGGCTGGAGGACATGCTAAAGCCCGCGTACAAGGGGCGCATCGCGAGCACGCCGTACGCCGCGTCCTTCGATCAGATCGCGGTACCCGAGGCCTGGGGCGAGCAGCGCGCGACCGAGTACGTGGAGCGGCTGGCCGGCCAGGTGGCGGGGCTCATCCGCTGCAACGAGCTGGAGCGGCTCACCAGCGGCGAGTTCGACGCGCTGGTGCTCGCGTGCAGCCAGGGGCCGGCGCTGAAGGCGCAGGCGCAGGGAGCGCCCATCGCCTACGTGATCCCGGCCGACGCTCCGATCATGAAGCCGCTGTACATGGCGATCCCGAAGAACGCCGCCCACCCCAACGCGGCCAAGCTCTGGATCGACTACCTGCTGAGCCCTGAGGGCCAGGCGATGATCTACGAGAGCAGCTACGAGGACTCGCACCTCGTGCCCGGCTCGAAGACGGCCGCGCGCATGGAACAGCTCCAAGCCGCGGGCGTAAAGTTCATCCAGGCGGACGTGGCGTTCTACGAGCGCAACGACGAGCGCGAGCAGACGCGGCTGCTCAACAACTTCGTGCGCATCCTGACGCAGAAGTGATGAAGGAGACGAGCATGGCTGGCAAGCTGAAGCACCTGGCGATCAGCAGCGAGAACTACGCCGCGCTGGCCCGCTTCTACCAGGCGGCGTTCGGGCTGACGGCGTCGCCCACCAACCGCCCGGAGGGCGCCGTGTCGCTCTCCGACGGCTACCTGGGGATGAACTTCAACATTCGGCGCGTGGGCGCCTGGGGCCGCCTCGACCACTACGGCTTCGAGATCGACAGCATCGAGGAGCTTGAGGACCGGCTGCGCGACGCCTACCCGCGCGTGCAGCTCTTGAAGCGCCTGAGCATTCGCCCCTTCGCCGGCTTCACGATGCACGATCCAGCCGGCAACTACTTCGACCTGTCGGTGCCGTCGATGGAGAACCGGCGCGACGTATACGCCGAGGCGGGCGCCGAGCACCCGCGCTACGTACACCACCTGACGCTGCGCGCGATGGAGCCGGAGCTGCTCTGCGGCTTCTACCGGCACGTCTTCGACCTGGAGGAGCGGCCGAAGCAGGCCGGCGACCCGAACCACTACCTGTTCGACGGCCGCATCACGCTCGTCATCACGCCCTGGCAGATCGGCGACTACACGGGCGGCAACGTCGAGGCGCCCGGCCCCGATCACATTGGCTTCGCCGTGGAGAGCCTGGAGAAGTTCGAGGCCGACGTCGAGCACATCAAGCTGCGGAACCCGCGGCTGCACCCGATGCAGCTTGGCTACGGCCCCGAGGGCGAGAGCCGGCTGCGGCTGTTCCAGAGCTGCCATCTCGGCGAGCGCCACCTCGCCGATCCGGATGGCGTGCTGATCGACGTGGTCCGGGCCTGAGCGCGCCACCCAACCGGCTCCCCATCCGCTGCCCTGGAGGCCGCATGTCCCGCGACGCCTACACCGATTTCGCGCACACCGGCCCCGGCACGCTGGCCGGGCGGTATCTGCGCCGCTTCTGGCAGCCGGTCGCCATCGCCGCCGACCTCCCGCCCGGCCACGCGAGGCCCATCCGCGTGATGAGCGAGGACTTCACGCTGTACCGGGGCGAGGAT
>DATGMD010000036.1:0-72851 GCA_035293805.1 Chloroflexota bacterium
CGTGCGCAGCTGCGCGCGCTCGGCCTCGGAGAGCTTGACGGCGTATTTGGTGTTCACACGCAGCCTCCTTCACACGGGAGGCTACGCAGCATACCATGATCACAACCGCCTCGCAATTCACGCGTGACGGAGTACTAGGGCACATCGGGGATGGACGATGGTGTGGGGCTAACCGTCGGTGTAGGCGTCGCTTCGGGGCTCACTAGCTCGGCGCCGCCCGGACCGGCACCTTGCTCGGGGGCTGGGGCGCCCGGAAGCGCCGGCGGAAGGAGCGGCGCTGCCGGCGGGAGCAGCGGCGCCGGGGGTGGCGGCGGGGGCGGGGGTGGCGGCGGCAGGACAGTGACAGCAGGGAACGTAAACAACTCCGGCGGGGCGCCGTGGGCTGCCGCGAAGGCCGCCAGCGCGTTCACGGCATCCTGGCGTGCCGCGGCGACCAATGGACTCGTGAGGCTCAAGGGTAACGGAGCGAGCGCGGCCACCGCAAGCGGATCGGCGCGCAGCACATCCGTCTGGATGGCCGCGATGTCCGCAGGGCTCATGCCCAGCGCTATGAACTGTTCGACTGCGACCGGGCTGAGCACGCTCGCGACCGCCGCCCCCAACGCCTCAGGCGGGGGCGGCGGCAGCACGTTCCCGTCAGCGAGCAGCGCCGCCTCCAGGACGTTGGCGAGGCGGCCCTCCTCTATCAGTAGCCCTGCCAGTTGCGCCGAAAAGGTGCCGACGGCCTGGAGCTGTGTCTGCACGAACTGGGGGCTGCGCGCGAGATTCGCCCCCTGTGCGCGCTCCATCGCGTGTAGCAGGGCCGTCGTCACACCGATCTGCTGCGCCAGGTTGACCTCGACCGCCGTCCACGCCTCGGCCGTCTCCGGACTCGTCTGCGGACCGGGCGCCACCGCCTGTACGACCGGCACCTCGGGCGGTGCCACCACCTGGAAGTTCGAGTCCGGCGGATCGTCAGCTACCTGGCGGAGCCGGTGCGCCTCGCCGCCCAACAAGACCGACTCGCTTAGAAAGTGCAGCGCCGCCGCAGCATCAGGAGGTGTCGAGTGCGCTGCGGCATAGGCCTTGAGAAGATCGACCTGCGACTCGTCCGCCAGACGGTCCGCTCGCGCGCGCAGCTTCTGCTGTAGATTCTCCGGTTTGCACAGGCCTCCAGGCCCCGTAGCCTGGGCAGCCACCTCCCCCAGCGCCTTGTGCTCGCCGCCCGCCGGCCGTGCCGACTCGGGGGCGGACGGCATCCAGTCAGTGGCAGACAGCCTTGGTAGCGGATGGGCCAGCGGCTCTGTGCGCACGCTCAGCAAGCGTAGGCTGTCGGCGGCGCCATGAGGTCGGGCCTGGAGGGTCCCACCCAGGTCCGACCCGACGACCGCCGCGAATGGCACCGTGCCGGGCCCACACATCGGCGTCGCCGTCGCGGTCGGCATGACCGTCAGCGTCCCGGTCGGCGTGACCGTCGCGGTGGCCGTACGCGTCCCCGTGCTCGTTGGCGTCGGTGACGGCGTGGGGCTCGCGGTCGGGGTGGCGGTCGGCGTTCCGCCTGTCACTGTGTTGGTCGCCCCGGGGCCAATCGTGCACGTACAGGAGGTAGCCCCGACGCTAACTTGTGAGCCGGGAGGGGCACTCGCACTCACCTGGACCACGAGGGTGAACACATAGCTGCCCGGCGGCAGGGTCCCCGTCTGCTGGCAGGTGATCGCGTTGTTGGCAGTCGGGCCGGTGCAGGTGAAGTTCCCGTCCGGCGTGAAGGAAACGAAGGTGAGCTGCGATGAAAACCCGAGGGCGAAGAAGACGCTGCCCTGCGGGCACGGGTTGGTCACCGTGGTCGTGTAGGTGACCCGTTGGCCTTGCGAGACCGTGCCCGCCGGCCCCGTCGTGGCGATTGTCTGGTCCAGGAAACTACACGGCTGCTGGGCCGTCACGTCCTCGGAGAGCGCCCACTGGCCCACCACGAGCCAGACCACCAGGAAGACCAAGCCCAACCGTTTCATTGGCGACCTCTGCGCTCGGAGCCGGAGGGACTAGGCCCCCCCACCGGGTCCCGCCCAGGGGTGAGGCCGTGGGACATCGGCGCTCGCCGGCGTGATGCGCCCCGGAAATTAAACGGAGCAGCGAGCGATTCGTTACCGGCGGCTACCAGGGGGCCTGAACGCTTACGAACGCGTTAATGCCGAGAGGAGTTCGTCTCCGCCGCCTCCTGGCTGACTGAGCCGGGCGGCGGGGGACGAGCCCCCGCCCTACCTTTCGATGGTCTCGACGGCCATTTCGTGTCCCCGGGGGCGGGCTACGGCTCGCGGAAGGGGCCGTCGCGGGCTTCGAGGAAGCCTTTCACGCCGCCCTCCTGGCGCGCTTGCTCCAGCGAGACGCCGTGGACGTTCGCGGCCTCGGGGATGCGCAGGTGGCAGAGCACTTCCATCTTGTGGCCGTAATCCATCGCCTGGCGGAAGCCCATCGCGTCGTACATGGCGTTGATGAGCTGCTTGTTGTACTGCACGGCGAACGGCGGCACCTTGGCGATGCGGCGGGCGATCCGCTCGGCCTCGGCCTGGAGCTGATCGGGCGGCACGACTTTCACGACCAGGCCGATCTCGTGCGCCTCCTGAGCCGAGATGGTGTCGCCGGTGAGGATCAGCAGCTTCGCCTGCTGCGGATTCGTCAGCCACGGGATCATGCTGGCGACCAGCGAGCCGTGGCGAATCTCCGGCTCGCCGAACCGCGCGTCCTCGGCCGCCACCACGATGTCGCACCACAGCGCCAGCTCGCAGCCGCGCCCTAGACAGTAGCCGTGGACCGCCGCGATCACCGGCTTGGGGAAGTCGCGGACGGCCATCTGGCGGGTGATGCCCCCCTCCAGCCGCGTCCACCACTCCTCCAGCGAGCGACCGTGCTCGCCGCGCGGGCCGCCCAGGTCGGCACCCGAGGAGAACGCCCGGCCGGCGCCGCGCAGCACGACCGCGCGCACGGTGTCGTCGGCGCGGGCGCGCTCGAAGGCGGCGACTAGCTCGGCCAGCAGCTCGCGGCTGAGCGCGTTCAGCTTCTCCGGCCGGTTCAGCGTGATGTGGGCGACGCGCTCCCGCGTCTCGTAGAGGACCAGCGCCTGCTCGACCATGCCGCCTCCGCGCCTCTGGGCTGCCCACCGGGGGTGGGGCTCCAGTATGGACGTTTCGGCGCGGCGGCGCCAACCGCGGAGCGGGGCGACGCGCTAGCCGGCGGGCGCCGTCTCGGGCACAATGGAGGCAAGAGACGCGCGGCCTGTTACGCGCCGGCGCCCGGCGGCGGCTGCGCGGCAACGCGCCATTCTGGAACGTGAGGTGTGCCATGCTCGCGAGCGGTTTGGCGGCGTGGGGCCGCCGGCCCGCCCTGCTCATCGCGCTCGGCGTGCTGCTCGCGTGCAGCGCGCCGGCCGCGGCCCCCGCCGCACCCACGGCCGCGCCGGCGCCCGCGCCCCCAGCCGCGCCGACGGCGGCCGCCCCGGCGCCCACGGCCGCCGCGCCGGTCGCGGCCCTGCCGCTCCGCTTCGCCTACACCGCCCTCTCGACGACGATTGCGCCGTACTGGATCGCCGAGGACGCGGGCTACTTCCGCGAGGAGGGGCTCGACCTCGACACCCGCTTCATCTCGGCCAGCACCGTGGGGATGCAGTCGCTGCTGGCGCGCGAGCTGGACGTGACGACCGTCACCGGCGGCGCGGCGCTCCAGGCGGCGGCCAACGGCGGCGACATCGCGATCTTCGCCACGAACGTGAACGCGATCATCTCCCAGATGATCACGGCGCCCGACGTTACGGCGCCCGAGCAGCTGCGCGGCCAGCCGCTGGGCGTCGTGCGCTTCGGCACCGTGTCCGACTTCGTGGCGAAGCTGCTGCTGCGCGGCTGGGGCCTGGAGCCGGGCCGCGACGTGCCGCTGGTGCAGCTCGGCGGCCAGGCCGAGACGATCGGCGCCATGCAGAGCGGCGGCGTGAGGTCGGTGGTGGTGGCCGACCTGCCCGCCCTGGAGCTGCGGCGGCTCGGCTTCCGGCTGATGGCCGATGGCGCCGACCTGGGCCGCGAGTACGTGGGGCTGGGCGTGGTGGCCAATCGCCCGTACCTGAACAGCGATGGTGAGACGATCCGGCGTTTCGTGCGCGGGCTGGCGCGCGGGATGGGCCGCTTCGTGGGCGACAAAGACTACAGCCTGCAGGTGATCCAGAAGTACACCAAGATGGAGGACCCCGAGGCGCTAGAGACCTCCTGGCAGGCGCACACCCAGAAGTACGCCAATAAGAGCCTGCTGACCACGGCGGCGGCCATCCGCACGGTGCAGGAGGAGGTGGCCGACGACCCGCGCGCCGCGGGCCTGAGCCCCGAGAGCGTCATCGACAACCGCTTCGTGCAAGAGCTGCACGACAGCGGGTTCATGGACCAGGTGTACCGCTAGCTCACGAGGCTGCCGGGAGCGGGCGCCATGTCCACTTCCACGCTTCGAGCGGCCATGTCCGGGCGGGCTGGAAGCCCGCGCTCCCAGGGGGTCACGAGCCGCCTCACCGATCCACGTATGGTTCGCGCCACACCGCGGGCTCAGGCGCTCGCGGCGCGCGGTCCCAGCCGCACCCCAGGGATTCCACCGCGATTGCCCCCGCCCCACCTCCCATCCCTTGCCTCTTGCCGACCGGCGAGGACGGCCGGCGACGCTCGCGGCGACTGCGCGGCGCGGCGCCCCGGCTTGGGTGGCAAGCTCGCGGCTCCCGGCACCGCCCCTATCGTGCCGGGAGGCGCAGCCCGCGAGCGCTGCCGCCGCGTGCCGGGCCGCCGCGGGGCGTCCCCGGCCGCTCCACGTCGGTCGGTCAGTTACCCAGTGTAGTGAGGCGACGAGCGCCCACATAGAGGGGAGGCCCCCGATTCCGCGGGGGATATCCCCCACGTTGCCCGGGGCCGTGTTGTTAGGCCCCCGGCCGGGTGGTACTATTTTTCTCGGCGGGCGGCGGCGCGGCACGGCTGCGCGCCGGCCGCGCCGGTCTTTGCCTCGGCCGAGGCCCACCCAACTTTCGCGGGCGCGCGGGCGCCCTCTCGCCCCACACCGAGCGGGTAGGACTGCCGTGCGTCCCTCACGGGGCGGCGCGTGGCCGCCAGCCGCCCGGGCGGCGAGGACACGCCCGACGCCGGCCTGCCGGGGGCTCCATGCTGCGCGTCGCCATGCTGAGCGTCCATACCTGCCCGCTCGCCGCGCTCGGCGGCTGGGAGACGGGCGGCATGAACGTCTACGTGCGGGCGGTAAGCCAACACCTGAGCACGCTCGGCCTCGACGTGGACGTCTACACGCGGCGGCAGGACCCGACCGTGCCGACGGTCGTGCCCATTGCGGAGGGCGCGCGCGTGATCCACGTCGACGCCGGTCCCGCCGCGCCGCTGCGCAAGGACGCCATCCTCGACTACCTGCCCGAGTTCGTGGCCGGCGTGCGGCGGCAGGCCCAGCTCGACGGCGTGCGCTACGATCTGATGCACGCCCACTACTGGGTCTCGGGCGCCGTCGCCATGCTCTTGCAGCCGCGCTGGCAGGTCCCGGTGGTGGCGATGTTCCACACGCTCGCCCGCATGAAGAACCGCGTGCTGACGGCCGGCCCCGAGCGCGAGAGCGAGCGCCGCGTCGAGATCGAGCAGCGCACCATGACGCTGGCCGACCGCATCGTGGCCGCCACGGCCGCCGACCGCCGCCAGATGCTCGACCACTACCGCCTGCCGCCGGGGAAGATCTCCGTCGTGCCCGGCGGCGTGGACCTCGACCGCTTCCGGCCCCACGACCAGGCCGCCGCCCGCCGCGCACTCGGCCTGCGCGGCAGCAAGGTGCTGCTGTTCGTGGGGCGCATCCAGCGGCTCAAGGGGATCGACGTGCTGCTGCGGGCGGCCGCGCGGCTGGTGGCGGACGAGCCCGCGCTCGCGGCCGAGCTGCAGGTGCTGATCGTGGGCGGCCGCCCGCCCGAGCACGGCACCAGCCCCGAGAGCCAGGAGCTGCGGCGGCTGCGGCGGCTGGCCGGGCGGCTGGGCATCGCCGACCGCGTGGAGTTCGTCGGCGCCGTCGATCAAGCGCGCCTGCCGCTCTACTACGCCGCGGCCGACGCCACGGTGATCCCCTCCCTCTACGAATCGTTCGGACTGGTCGCCGTCGAGTCGCTGGCCTGCGGCACGCCGGTCGTCGCGGCGCGCGTCGGCGGCCTTGCCTCGACGATCCAGGACGGCCAGACGGGCTACCTCATCCCCTGGGCCGATCCGGCGCTGTACGCCGAGCGGCTGGGCGCGCTGCTGGGCGACGCCGCGCTGCGCCGGCGGCTGGGCGAGAATGGTCTGTGCGCCGCGGCCCGCTACGACTGGGCGCAGGTCGCCGAAGAGATCTATGGCATCTACTGCGGGCTGGTCCGCTGCGAGCGGCGCGTCGCGGGCACGGGCGCCGCGCCGGCGCGGCGGTAGCCCGGTGTCGTACGCGCTACCCGCGGACTTCCCGGACATCCTCTTCGTGCAGGCGCACCCGGACGACGCCGACTTCGGCGCGGCGGGCACGGTGGCGCGCTGGGCGCGCGAGGGGCGTCGCGTCCACTACCTGCTCTGCACGAGCGGCGACAAGGGCGCGCCCGACGCCGCCACCCGCCCTGCCGACCTCGCCCGCCTGCGCGAAGCGGAGCAGCGCGAGGCGGCGCGCCGGCTGGGCGTTGCCAGCACGACGTTCCTCGGCCGCCACGACGGCGAGCTAGAGGTGAACCTGGCCTTCCGCGCCGAGGTGACGGCGGTCATCCGCCGCCTGCGCCCGCAGCTCCTCCTGACGTTCGACCCCTGGCGGCCCTACCAGCTCCATCCCGATCACCGCGCGACCGGCTTCACGGCGCTGGACGCCCTGATCAGCGCGCGCGACCCGCTGTACTTCCCCGAGCAGCGGCGCGACGGGCTGGAGGCGCACCGCGTGCGCGAGGTGTGGCTGTTCGGCACCGACGCCCCCGACGTTTTCATCGACATAACTGATACATTCGAGGCGAAGCTCGACGCGCTGCGGGCGCACGCCAGCCAGACGCGCGACTGGCCGCGCGTCGAGGCCCGGGTGCGCGAGCGCGCGCGGGCGGCGGGCGCCGCCTACGGCGTCGGCTACGCCGAGGCGTTCAAGCGCCTCGAATTGCCCCAGTAACCCCGCCGCGGGCGCGCGCTCGCCGCGCCGCGCGCCGAGTAGGGTATCATGGCGCAGAGTCGCGGTGGGAGAGAGTGCGTGTTGACGATGGGCTTGCGAGTGCCGCTAGTCGCGCGCACGCAGCACGCAGCACTTAGCACTCCGTACTCGTCGCCGCACTGGGGGCACGATGCGTAAGGTCGACGCGCTGCGCGCGCTCCAAGAGGTGGACAGCGCGCTCGACCAGGTGCGGGCGCGCCTGGAGCGCATCGCCGCGCAGTGGGGCAAGCGGCAGGCCGTGGACGCCGCGGCGGCGGCGCGCGACGCGGCCCTAGCCGAGCTGCGCCGCCGCCAGGCCGATCAGCGCGACCTGGAGCTGGCGATCGAGCAGCTGAACGGGAAGCTCAAGACGAACTCGGACAAGCTCTACGGCGGGCGCGTCCACAACCCGCGCGAGCTGGAGGACCTCTCCAGAGAGGTGGACCAGGACCGCCGCCAGATCTCGGAGCGCGAGGACCGGCTGATCGAGGTCTTCGAGCAAGTCGAGGCGGCGCAGGCGGCGGCCGACCGGGCCGCGGCGGCGTACGCCCAGGCCGAGGCGACCTTCAAGCGCGAGCAGGAGGAGATGGCGGCCGCCCGCCGCGAGCTGGAGGCAGAGGGCCACCGCCTCACCGCGCGCCGCAACCAGATCGCCGCCCAGGCCGACCCCGTGAGCCTGCGCCTCTACGAGAGCCTGCGGCGCAGCAAAGGCGGCCTGGCGGTCGTCCCCGTGCAGCAACGAAGCTGCCAGGGCTGTCGCATCGCGCTCCCCAGCAGCGAGGAGCAGAAGGCGCGCACCAGCACAGAGCTGGTGACGTGCAGCAGCTGCGGCCGCATCCTCTACGCGACCTGACGCCCCGCGTCACCGGTCCTCCATCACCATTCCACGATCCCTCCACAATTTAGCGTGCACGCCCCACGCGCCGCCTTGTTATGGTTGTCGGCGGAGATACCGTCCCACGGGCAGCCGGCGGCAGGGGTTGCCGGCGGCGTGTGGCGGTCGGGAACGCCTGAACAGGCAAAGGGGGGAGATCCATGCGACGACAATGGCTCATCGCCACTTTCGCGGCCGCGGCGCTGCTGACGGGCGGGCTGGCCGCGGGCAGCGTGCCGCGCGCCCAGGCGCAGGGCTCGGACTGCATGGCCGAGTTCGGCACCGTGGGAACGGCGTGCGGCGAGCTGCGCTTCAACATGTCTCCCGCGCCGGACACCATGCCGCCCGCGCCGATCCTGGCCGGGCCGCCGCCAGCGGTCGCGGCGCAGCCCGGCGCCGCGGACCAGTCGCAGGCCGCGCCCCAGGACGAGCAGCAGCCGGCGGGCATGGAGTAGCGCCCGCAAGCCCTCACGCGGCCAGGAGCCCCGCCGAGTCGGCGGGGCTCCTGTTTGTGTTCCGCGCTGGCTGATCCGACGGCAGCCGAAACGGGTATCCTATCGGCAGACCAGCAGCGGGCAGGGTAGTGGAGTCGAAGCAAGGGCTACCGATCATCGCGTTCGCGGCGCCGGCCGAGTGGGAGGCGTGGCTCGCGGCGCACCACGCGACGGCGCAGGGCCTTTGGCTCAAGCTCGCCAAGAAGGACGCGGGCGTCGCCACCGTCTCCTACGCCGAAGCATTGGACGTGGCGCTCTGCTACGGCTGGATCGACGGCCAGAAGGCCGCCCACGACGAGCGCTTCTGGCTGCAGAAGTTCACGCCGCGCGGCCGGCGCAGCAAATGGTCGCGCGTCAATCGCGACAAGGCCGAGGCGCTGCTGGCGCAGGGCCGTGTGCAGCCGGCCGGTCTCGCGCACATCGAGCAGGCCCGCCAGGATGGCCGCTGGGACGCAGCGTACGAGTCGCAGAGCCGCGCCACGGTGCCCGACGACCTCCAGCAGGCGCTCGACGCGAACCCCGCCGCGCAAGCCTTCTTCGCCACCCTCGATAGCGCGAACCGCTACGCGATCCTCTATCGGCTCCAGGACGCCAAGCGCCCCGAAACCCGCGCCCGCCGCCTCGCCCAGTTCGTCGCCATGCTGGCGGCGGGCCAGAAGCTGCACCCCTGAGCGTCGCATCGCGCCCCTGTCCGCGGGCGCCCCTACCACGCGCCGCCCCGGTACGTGCGCGCTCTACGGCCTGCCGCTGATTGCCGCCGCCGAGCGGGTGTGCTACCGTGGGCGCACGACCTTGGGACGGATGGGGAGCGAATGGAGCGGGGGCGACGGACCACGGGACGAAAGCAACGCATGGTCGGGCTGGCCGCAGCGGCGCTCGCCGCGGCGCTGCTGGCGGGCTGCGGCCCGGGCGCGGCGCCCGGCGAGGGCGAGCGCGCGGGGGCGTCCGCCACAGGATCGAGCGGCGCCCGAGCGAGCACGGGCGGCACAGCCGCACCAGGTGCGGGCGCGGCAGCCGAACCGGGGGCCGCGGCGAATGCCGCAGCGGCGGGGGGGTCGGGGGGGCCAGCCGCGCCTGCGGTGGCGCCCACCGCCCCGCCGGAGCCCGAGCGCTTCCGCTACGGCACGCCGTCCACGTCGCTGAACTACTACTACCTGCTGTTCGGCGACACGGAGGGCCTGTACGAGCAGGAGGGGCTGGCGCCGGAGGTGTTGCAGCTGCCGGCCAGCACGCTGCTCGCGGCGCTGACGGCCGGCGAGGTGGACTACACCGCCGGGGCCGCGGGCGGCATCCGCATGGCGGTGCTCGGGCAGCCGGTGCGGCTGGTATCGTCGGTGAGCCTGCTGAACTTCAGCCTGGTGACGCGGCCCGAGGTGCCGGATGGTGCGGCGCTGAAAGGCAAGGCCGTCGGCGTCGGCTCGCGCGGCGCCTCGGCCGACCGCGCCATGCAGCGCGCCGTGCGCAGCGTGGGCCTCGATCCCGGCGACGTGACGACTGCCGTCATCGGCGACATGCCGCTCCAGTGGGAGGCGCTCCGCAGCGGCCGCGTCGCCGCGATCATGGCGTCGCCGCCGCTCAGCAGCGACCTGGAGCGCGAGGGCTACCACGTGCTGGCCAACACCGCGAGCCTGGAGCCGGCCGTGGTGGGCGGCGTGGCCGGCACCGTTGTGCGCCTGGCCGCCACGCGCGACCGCACACGGCGCCTGGTGCGCGCCGAGGCGGCAATCGTGCGCTACATGAAGGCCAATCCCGACGTGACGGCCGCGCGTATCGCCGAGCGGTACCAGCTCAGCGCCGAGGACGCGAAGGCCGCCTATTCCCAGGTAGTGCCCTACTACTGGGACGAGTACACCTTCAACCTGCCCGCCGTGGATGCCACGATCGCGGCCGAGCGCGAGGCCGCCGAGCTCGCCGCGGCCGTGCCGCGCGAGCAGGTGGTGGATGCGAGCTTTCTGACGCAGCTGCAAGCGGGAGGCGAGCCGCGGTAGGGGTCGGCGCCCCACGTCTTGGGTCTGGTGGGCGACCGGCTGGCGGCAGGCGTCGCGGGCCGGTCGGCGAGGCGCGGTCTGAGAGAGAGAGGTACGTCGATGGCGCCGACCGGATCGTCTGTTGGACTCGCCGTGCTCCTGGCGGCGGCGGTCGCCTGCGCGAGCCCGGCGCGCACCCCCACGAGCACTACAGCGCCCGGCGCCGCCGCGCCGAGCGGGCCGGCGCCCGCGAGCGCGCCCGCCGCCGCGCCGAGCCCCGCGGCCCCGAGCGGCGGCGCGGCGCCCCCGGAGCCCGTCCACATCGTCGCCAGCCACCTGCCGGCGACGCACAGCGGCGGCCTGTACATCGCTTACGAGCGCGGTTACTTCGCCGAGCAGGGCCTCGACGTCGACCTGGAGCCGTCGTTCGCGTCCAGCGAGGCGCTCACGATGCTCAACTCGGGCGCGCTCGACGTGTACGGCGGCGCGACGGGCGCCAACCTGTACAACGCGGTCCAGCGCGGCGTCCACCTACGGGCGGTGGCCGACAAGGCGCACTCGGAGCCGGGCATCAAGTACAAGGCGATCATGGCGCGCAAGGACCTGTGGGACAGCGGCGCCGTGCGGACGATGGCCGACCTGCGCGGGCGGCCGTTCGGCGGCCTGCCGGGCGGCGGCAGCACGGAGTATCAGTCGGAGAAGCTGCTGCAGACCGGCGGCGTGCTGTTCAGCGAGGTCGACTTCAAGCCGCTGAACACGCCCGACCAGCTTGCCGCGCTCTCCAACAAGAGCATCGACGCCGTGTTCACCTTCCAGCCAGCCCTGTGTACCGCCGAGCGGCTGGGGCTGGGCGTGGCGATGCCGCCGTACATGGACGACATCGCCCCCGGCCTGGAGGGCGGCGTCATCAACTACGGCGAGCAGTTCATGCGCGACAAGACGCAGGCGGCGCGCGGCTTCATGGTGGCCTACGTCCACGCGCTGCGCGACTACAACGACGCGCAGCTGTACAACGTGAACCGGCCGCTGATCGTGGACATCCTGCAGAAGTACGTGAACCTGCCCGACCTGAGCTACTACGACGACTGCGAGTGGGGCCGCCTCTATCCCGACGGCCACATCAACCGCGCGTCGATCGAGGACGAGATCCAGTGGAGCGTGAAGGCCGGCTTCATGGACCGCCCGATCAGCGTGGACCAGATCGTGGACGACCAGTGGGTGGAGTACGCGGGCCAGCAGCTCGGCCCCTACCAGCCCGGCGGGCGCTAGCGCCGCGGTGGGGGTCGCGCCCGCAACGCTATTCGCCCCGTGCTTTTGACCCGGCCGGCGCTCGGCGGCTATGGTGTGCTCGCCAACTGCCGAAAGGAGCGTTTGGATGCTGACGTTCCCCCGTGTCATCCGCATGCCGGTCGTCATGCGCTCGCGGCTCATGCTGGAGGTGGCCTCCGAGCTGGTGGCCGCCGAGGAGTGGCCCGAGCGCCAGGTGACGATCCACTTCCGGCCACAGGGCGACGAGGCGTGGCGGCTGTGCTTCTTCGCCAGCGACGCGCCCAACGCCGTGGACGCCGTTGTGAACGGCGAGGCCGACATCGCCATCTGCAACCCGGGCGGCGTGCTGGCGATGGCGCTGCGCGGCGCCGGCCCGTACCAGGAGCCGATCCCCCTGCGCGCGATCATGGTGCTGCCGCAGTTCGACCAGTTCGGCTTCGGCGTCACCAGCCAGTCGGGCATCACGTCGCTGGCCCAGGTGCGCGAGCGGCGCTACCCGCTCAAGGTGTCGCTGCGCGGCCAGCGCGACCACTCGGTCCACTTCCTGGCGAACCAGGTGCTAGCGACCTACGGTTTCTCGTTCGACGACATCGAGGCGTGGGGCGGCCAGGTACGCTACGACGAGGAGTTTCCGAACGGGCCGAACCGCATCGGCGCGGTCGAGCGCGGTGAGGTCGACGCGCTCTTCGACGAGGCGATGCCGATGTGGGCGACGCGGGCGCTGGAGCTGGGTATGCGCTTCCTGCCCGTGGACGAGCCGCAGCTCCAGCAGCTTGAAGGGATGGGCCTGCGGCGCGTGCCGATCACGCGGGAAGAGTACCCGGCGCTGCCCGCCGACGTGTGGACGATCGACTTCAGCGGCTGGCCGGTGTTCACGCTCGCCAGCACGCCCGACCGCGTCGTCACCGCGTTCTGCCAGGCGCTAGAGAACCGCAAGGACCGCATCCCCTGGTACGGGCAGGGGCCGATGCGCCTCGACCTGATGTGCAAGGACACGAAGGAGGGGCCGCTGGACATCCCCCTGCACCCGGCGGCGGAGGCCTTCTGGCGCAGTCAGGGCTATCTCGCGTAGGGGATAGGGAATAGGGACTAGAGAGGTAGGGAATAGGGGGTAGGGGATAGGGACAGCGGCCGTCTCCGTTCCCTACCCCCTACCCCCTATCACCTACTGGTATTGCTGGTCCCAGGCCTGGAACTGGCCGCTGGCCTGGAGGGCGTCGAGGAACCGCGTGTCCACGAAGTCCTCGGGCCGCGCGCCGCGCGCCCGGTCGTCGCTCTCGGCCAGCACGTCGACGATCGCCTGGATGCCTTTCACCGAGGGATAGGGCGGCACGACGTACAGGTCGCGGTAGTGTGCGTAGGTCTCGGCCAGCGCCTCGGGATCGTCGATGCGCATGAACTTGCCCACCGCCGCGCGCGACGGTTCGGGGTTCGCGCGGTAGTAATACAGCCCCTCGGCCCAGGCGCGCACGAAGCGGGCGACCGGCTCGGGGTCCTCGGCGATACGGCGCCGGGTGGTGATGACGACCGTGTGCTGGTACTCCAGGCCCAGGCTCGCCACGTCGGTGAGCTTGGTGAGGCCGAGCTTGCGGGCGCGCGTGGTGAGCGGCGGCTGGAGGATGGTGGCGTCGACGGCGCCCGACTCCAGCGCGGCGAGGCGCTCGGGCGGCTGGCCGACCTGCACGATCTGCACGTCGGTCGCGGGGTCGAGGCCCCAGCGGCGCGCAGCGAAGCGGGCGGCAAAGTCGGTCGAGTCGCCAAGCTGGGTCACGCCGATGCGCTTGCCGCGCAGCTCGGCCGGGTCGCGCACCTCGCGTGTCCAAATGCTGGTGTCGAGCGTGTTCAGCGCGGCGGCCACGGCCACGACGTCGGCGCCCGCGATGCCCGCACCCACCACCTCGGCGCCCGAGGTGACGACCAGCGGATACTCGCCGGCCAGCAGGCCGGCCGTGGCGGTGCGCCCACCGATGTTCGACGTCTCGACCTCCAGGCCGTGGCGGGCGAAAATGCCCGCGTCCTGGAGCACCTGGAGGAGCGCCTGGCTGCCGGCCACGGCGCTGTGGACGACGCGCGTCTTGATGAGAGGTGGGGACTCGGCCCGCTCCCCATTGCCTACGGGTGAGGGCGCGGGGGCGCTGGCAGCGGGCGCCGCGGGCTGCGCGGCCGGGGCCGCCGGAGCGGCGGGTCGGGCGGGCGCGGCGGTGGGAGCGCAGGCGCTCAGGAGGAGCGCCACGACCGCCGCGATGCCCAGGGGCGGCCGGCGCCAACGGCTTGCGCGCTCGGGATTGACGGCTTGGCTACGCGCGGCCATAGGGAATCCCCCACTTGGCGGCGATCTGCTGCTTGTAGGCGGTGTCGAAGACGTTGGCCGCGGGGAACGGCTTGCCGTAAGGGCGGCAGGCGTCGACGATGATGCGCGAGCTGACGGGGTTGCCGGTGGCGCGGACCTCGTCGGGGAGCGCGGGGTCGGCGGGCGAGGTCCAGACGCCGCGCACCACGTCCACGTTGTCCACGTTGCAGCGCGTGCCCATCGCCCAGAACACCTCGCCGGGGTTGGCGATGTCGATGTCGTCGTCCACGACGACGACCCACTTGCCGGCATAGGCGGCCGAGCGGACGCAGGTAGCGGCGAGGCCGACCTGCTTGGCGTGGCCGGCGTACTGCTGCTGGATGCGCACGACCAGGAACAGGCCGAAGTAGGTGGCCAGCTGCCAGACGCCGGTGATGCCGGTGCAGCCGGCGCGCTCCAGCTCGTCCCAGACGAGCGGCACGGTGCGGGGAAAGGCGAAGGCGTAGGGGCGCGGCGGCTTGAGCGGCGGCGAGCCGAGGATGATCGGGGCGTCGCGGTGCAGGACGGTGTGAACGCGGAGCACGGGCACGACGGCCTGCTCGCGCTTGTGGATGCCGGCGTAGTAGCCGGGCCACTCGCCGAACGGCCCCTCGTCGCAGGACTCCTCCGTGAGCGGCGGGATCTCACCCTCCAGCACGATCTCCGCGGTGGCGGGGATGGGCAGGTCGGTGTACGGGCCGCGCGTGATGGGCACCGGGGCGCCCTTCAGCCAGCCGACGAAGTCGTACTCGCTGACGCCCCAGGGGACGGGTAGCGTGGCGGCGGCGAACAGCGCGGGATCGTGGCCGAGCGAGACCGCGACAGGGCACGGCTCGCCGCGCGCGTGGTACTTGTTCAGCATGATGCGGGCGTGCTTGCCCTGGACGATGAGCAGCGAGAGGCGGTCGGGGCCCTGCACCTGGCCGCGGTAGGTGCCGAGGTTCACCCAGCCCTCGTCGGGGTCGCGCACCACCACGGCGCAGCCGGTGGCGAGGTAGCGGCCGCCGTCCTTCTCGTGCCAGCGCGGCGTGGGGAACTGGCCGAGATCGACGTCGCGGCCGCGGCGCACGTTCTGGAGCACCGGCGCGGCGCTAACCTCGACGGGCGGCACCTTGTGGAACTCCTTGAGGCGCGTGCGCCAGCAGTTGGCCAGTTCGACGGGCCCGAGGTCGAGCGGCAGGTTGAGCGCGAGCGCAGTGCGGCGGGCGGTGGCGAAGCCGTTGGCGAGCACGCGGTAGCCGGGCGGGTAGTCGGCGATGCGGTCGAAGAGCAGCGCCGGGCCGCGGCGCTCGGCCTGAATCTCGGTGAGCGCGCCGATCTCTAGGTCCCAGTGGGCGCCGTCGAGGCGCTGCAGCTCGCCGAGCGCCTCGGCGGCGGCGATGAAACCGCGCAGGTCGTCGAAACTCATTCGGTGCCCCCCCTAAGCACTCGGCCCGGGATAGTGTGTAGGTTTGGCTTCGCCAAACCTACACACTATCCACGGCTGGCAGCTTAGCTCGCCAAGGATACCAGGCGTCCGCGCGGGCAAGCCACGGCGAGCGGCCAGGAGCCGCGTCAGGCGCCTTGACCGGCGGGGCTGCATTCGCTACGCTCGCGCTGTGATGGCGGAGGGAACATGCGCTTCGGCTACTTCACCCTGACGGACAACCCGGCGGGCTACGGCGACCGCCGCCGCGATCCGAGCCAGTTCCTCCGCGAGGTGCTGGCGGAGGCCGTTCTGGCGGAGGAGCTAGGCTTTCACTCCGTCTGGCTGCCCGAGCACCACTTCGGCCTGTTCGGCTGCCTGCCCACGCCCGCCCAGTTCCTGAGCTACCTGGCCGCGCGCACCACGCGCGTGCGGCTGGCGCCCGGCACGATCGTCCTACCGATCAACGAGCCCCTGCGCGTCGCCGAGGAGTACGCCGCGCTCGACCTGCTCAGCAACGGCCGCGCCGTCTTCTGCGCCGGGCGCGGCTTCGACCGCCGCGAGTACCAGGCGTTCGGCGTGCCGCTCGAGGAGAGCCGCGAGCGCTTCGACGAGGCGCTGGCCCTCGTGCGCACGGCGCTGAGCGAGGAGCAGTTCACCTTCGCCGGCCGCTTCTACCATGTCGACGAGCCGATCACCGTGCTGCCGCGCCCCGTGCAGGAGCCCCATCCCCCCATGTACGTCGCCTGCTTCAGCCGCCCCACTGTCGAGATGGCGGCGCGCGGCGGCTACCACGCGATCTTCGCCCCGTTCGCGGCCGCCATGATGTTCGGCAGCCTGCAGCAAGCCGCCGACGAGTTCCGTGGCCTGGCGCGGGCCGCCGGCCACGCCGAGCCGCGGATCATGTGCTCGTACTTCGCGGCCATCGCCGACAGCGCGGCCGAGACCCGCGCGGCCCAGGAGCGGCTGCTGTTCTACCTGCGCGCCGTCACCCCGGCCAACCTCGACCCGAAAGCCAACCTGCCGCCGAACCTGGCCTACATGGCCGACATCGCCCGGCGCGTGCAGACGATGCAGCCCGAGCAATTGGGCGAGCGCAGCATCGTCGCCGGCGACGCCGCGCGCTGCGTAGAGCTGTTCAAGCAGGTCGAGGCCGCCGGCATCGAGGAAGTCGTCCTCTACCTCAACTACGGCGCCTACTCTCACGCCGACACCGTGCGCCAGATGGAGCGCTTCGCCCGCGACGTCCTTCCCCACTTCGATGCGCTATGATGAGCATACGCACCGCGCCGCCGGTGGCGCGGCGCCCGCCAGCCTATCGTCCGCGAGGTGCCCATGCCCCGCGGCGCTCCCGGCCTCGCCTACGCCCTCGCGCGCCTGCGTGGCGCGGCGCGTCCCCCGGTCACCATCACCGACCCGCCCGCGAGCATTCGCTTCGAGCGGGACGTGCCGGTGGCGGTTCGGGACGGCACCGTGCTGCGCGTGAACGTCTTTCGCCCGGCCGCTGCTGGCGCGTACCCCGTGCTCATGTGCGCCCACCCCTACGGCAAGGACCACCTGCCCCGCCGCACGCCCCTCGGGTATCTGCCGCCGATCATGCTCCGCCTGATGCGCCAGGACCGGCCGTTCCGCTTCTCGGCGTGGACGAGCTGGGAGGCACCCGACCCCGCCTACTGGGTGCCGCGCGGGTACGTGGTGGTGAACTGCGACCTGCGCGGCTTCGGCCACTCGGACGGCGTGGGCACGCTGCTCTCCGACGCCGAGGCCGACGACTACTACGACCTGATCGAGTGGGCGGCGGCGCAGCCGTGGTCCAGCGGCCGCGTGGGGCTCAACGGCGTGTCGTACCTGGCGCTGAGCCAGTGGAAGGTGGCGGCCTTGCGCCCGCCCCACCTGGCGGCGATCTGCCCGTGGGAGGGGTTCAGCGACGTGTACCGCGATCTGGCCTATCCGGGTGGCATCCGCGAGGACGGCTTCCTGCCGTTCTGGAGCGCGGGGGTGCGCCGCGAGGGGCGCTGCACGGAGGACGTGCGCCAGGAGCAGCTCGCGCGCCCGTGGTGGGACCCGTGGTGGGCGGCCCGGACGGCGCCGCTGGAGCAGATCGCCGTGCCGGCGCTGATCTGCGGCAGCTTCTCCGACCACAACCTGCACTCGCGCGGCGCGTTCGAGGCGTTTGGGCGCCTCGGCTCGCCCCAGCGCTGGCTCTACACGCATCGCGGGGGCAAGTGGGCGACGTACTATTCGGCCGAGGCGCTGGCGTTCCAGGCGCGCTTCTTCGACCACTTCCTGAAGGACGAGGACACGGGGCTGCGCGCGCTGCCGTCGGTGCGGCTGGAGGTGCGCGAGCGCGGCGACCGGGTACACGCGGTGCGGCACGAGGCGGCGTGGCCGCTGCCGCGCACCGTTTGGACGCCGCTCTACCTGCACCTGGACGGCACCTTGCGCGCCGCGCCCGCGGCCACGACGGGCGTCGTGCGCTTCGACACCGCGCGCCAACGGGTGAGCTTCGCGTGGACGGCGCCCGAGGACGTGGAGCTGACGGGCCCGATGGCGCTGCGGCTGCACGTGGCGGTCGAGGGGGCGAACGACGCCTGCCTGTTCGTGGGGGTGCGGAAGCTGCGCGGCGGGCGGCACGTGGTGTTCGAGGGCTCGTACGGCTTTGGCTACGACCTGGTCACGCGCGGCTGGCTGCGGCTCTCGCACCGCCGGCTGGACCCGGCGCGCTCGGAGCCGTGGCGCCCGTGGCTGACCCACGAGACGCCCGAGCCGCTCGCGCCCGGCGCGATCGTGCCCGCGGACGTCGAGCTGTTGCCGTCGGCGACGCTGTTCCGGCGCGGCGAGACGCTGCGCCTCGACGTGCAGGGCCGCTACTTCTTCCGCAAGCACCCGCTGTTCGGCCAGTTTCCCGCCGCCTACGAGCACGGCCCACGGGCCACCGTCGCGCTGCACTGCGGCGGCGCCTACGACGCGCGGCTCCTAGTACCGGTGATCCCCACCGCCTGATCCCGAATCCGGCCCCCTCGTCCCTCCCCCTCTCCCCCTGGGAGAGGGCCGGGGTGAGGGCGTCCCTCCCCCTCTCCCCCTGGGAGAGGGCCGGGGTGAGGGCCCGCCCCGCTAGGTGAACGCCGGCCCGATTCGGTATGACAGAGACGGCGGCGGGTCGCTCTCCAGGAGAGCCTCGTTCGCGGCCGCCAGGCGGCCTGCTGATCCGAGCGTCAGCCCGCGAACGTGCGCAGGGTGCTCAGGAGCCGCGTGAGGAAGGGAACGGCGGTGGTCGAGCGGACGGAGCGCGAGAAGATGCTGGCAGGCGAGCTATACCGCGCCAGCGATCCCGAGCTTACCGCGGCGATCGCGCGCGCCGATCGCCTGATGCGCGCCTTCAATGCCACCACGGTCGACGACCTCGACCGTCGGGCCACGCTGCTGCGCGAGCTGCTCGGGAGCGTGGGCGCGGACGTCGTCGTGCGGCCGCCCTTCTACTGTGATTATGGCTCCAACATCCACCTGGGCCGCGGGACTTTTCTCAACTACAACTGCGTCCTGCTCGACGTGTGCCAGATCGAGATCGGCGCGCTTTGCCAGATCGGGCCGGCCGTCCAGATCTACGCGGCCGACCACCCGCGCGATCCGGCCCTCCGTCGCCAGGGACTAGAGAACGGGAAGCCCGTGCGGATTGGGTACAACGTCTGGATCGGCGGCGGCGCGATCATCCTGCCGGGCGTCACGATCGGCGACGATGCAATCGTCGGCGCCGGCGGCGTCGTCACGCGCGACGTGCCCCCGGGCGCCACCGTGGCCGGCAATCCGGCGCGTATCCTGCGCTCGCGGCACCGTGGATAGCCGCCACCCGCCGCCGTCCCTTCATAACCAGGACCAGGCCGTGATCGAGTATCGTCGGGGGTAAACCACATCGGGCTGGCCGATGCGCCGGCGCGGTCGCTAGCCGTCAACCGACGGTCCTCGGGGAGGCAGACCGTGAGCACTCACGAGAGCGCCATGATGGGCCGTGGGTACTACAACGCGCACTCGCAGGAACAGGACAACGCGAACGCCATCGCCCTGCCGATGCTGGAGCAGGCCGCGGCTGCCGCGACGCTGCCCGCGCCGGGCGAGCCCGCGGTGGTCGCCGACTACGGAGCGTCGCAGGGACACAACTCGCTGGCGCCGATGCGGACCGTCATCGCGACCCTGCGGCGGCGCCTGGCGCCCGACGCGGCAATCAGCATCGTGCACACGGACCTGCCGAGCAACGACTTCAGTGCGCTGTTCACGCTCCTGGCCGAGTCGCCCGACAGCTACCTGCGCGGCGCGGCCGAAGTGTACCCCTCGGCTATCGGGCGGTCGTTCTATCAGCCCCTCTTCGCGAGCGGCCAGGTCGCGCTTGGCTACTCGGCGATCGCGGTGCACTGGCTGAGCGCCGCGCCATGCCCCATCCCGAATCATATCTGGCCGCCGCGCGCCGAGGACGCCGTCCGCGCGGCCTTCGCCGCGCGCGCCCGCACGGACTGGGATACCTTCCTGGCCTGTCGAGCACGCGAGCTGCGGCCTGGCGGGCGGCTGGTCGTCGTCGGCAGCCTGGCCGACTCAGCCGGCCGCAGCGGCGCGGAAGGGCTGCTCGACCTGGCGAACGACGTGCTCCAGGAGTTGGTCGCGGCGGGCACGCTGGCCGCGGCGACCTACCAGCAGATGGTCTTGCCGATGTACTACCGCACGCTGGAAGAGTACACCGCGCCGTTCAGCATGCACCCGGCCAGCGACGGCACGTCATTGCAGCTGATCGCCAGCGAGCCGGTGGCGCTCGCGGACGTGTTCTGGGCGCGCTACCAGGAAGCGGGCGACCGGCAAGCGTACGCTGCCGCTTACACGGGGTTTCTGCGCGCGTTCACCGAGCCGACGTTGTTCGGCGCCAACGTGCCGGCGGTCCCACCGCAGTCGTCGAAGCGGCTAGCGGACGAATTCTATCGTCGGGTGCAGGAACGCATCATGGCCGATCCCGCGCGTGTGCGCTGCGCCTGGCAGATCGTGCTCCTGCATCTCGCGAAAGCTCCGTGAGCCCCGCGGATTGTCGCAGCATGAGGCGCGGAGCGCGTCATGGCGTCAGGCTACCCCTCGCCCGCTTCCACCAGCGCCTCCCACGCCGCCTCGCGCGCCGCGATGTCCTGCTCCAGCGCGGCGTACTCCTGGCCGAGCTGCCCCAGCGTCACGTGGTCGCCGTCCGGCGCGGCCAGCGCCGCCGCTAGCTGCTCGCGCCGGGCGATCAGCGCGGCGATTTCCTTCTCGAGCGCCGTGAGCGGGCTCGGCCCGCGCCGCCGGTTGCCGCGCCCGGCGCCTCGGCCGTTGGCGGCAGTCGCGCTCGGCGCCCCGCTGGTCCCATTGGCGGGCGCGGCCTGCGCGACGGCACCGCGCCCGTTCGCGGCCGCCGGGCCGGAGCCGTTCGTCGCGCCAGCGCCCCGATCAGTGCCGCCCGCCGGGGCCGCGCCGCCAGGATGCGCCACCGGGGTAATGGCCTGGGCCGCGCGCTTGGCCGCCCAGGTCGAGTAGGTGCCCAGCGTCACGGTCAGGCGGCCGTCCTCCAGCGCGCCGATGCGGTCCACCACGCGCTCTAGGAAGTAGCGATCGTGCGATGCCACCACCACGGTCCCCGGATACACGCGCAGCGCCGCCTCCAGCGCCTCCCGCGACGGCACGTCCAGGTGGTTCGTCGGCTCGTCGAGCAGCAGCAGGTTGCACGGCACCAGCAACAGCCGCGCGAGCGACACGCGGCTCTTCTCGCCGCCCGACAGCACGCCGATACGCTTGTGCACGTCGTCGCCCGTGAACAGGAACCGCCCGAGCAGGCTGCGCAGCCGCTCCTCCGACCACCCGTATGGCAGGCTGCACCGCAGCTCGGCCAACACCGTCGCGTCCTCGTCCAGCACCGCGGCCTGGTCCTGCGCGTGGTAGCCGACGACCACGCCCCGCCCCAGCGTCAGCGTGCCGCCGTCCGGGCGCTCGCGGCCGGCCAGCAGCCGCAGCAGCGTGCTCTTGCCCGCGCCGTTCGCCCCCACCAGCCCCAGCCGCTGGCCGCGCTCCAGGTCCAGGTCCAGCCCCGCCAGCACCGTCCGGCCGCCGTAGCCCTTGGTCAGGCCGCGCAGCGTCACCGTCGCCCGCTCGCTCGGCGGGCACTCGGTAAAGCGCAGCTTGATCGTGTCCAGCTCCGGCGCGGGCGCCTCGACGTGGACCTGCCGCTCGATCTGCCGCTCGCGGCTCTTCGCCTGCGTGGAGCGCGTCGCCGAGGCGCGGAAGCGCTCGATGAACGCCCGCTGCTCGGCCAGCACGCGCTGCTGCCGCTCGTACGCCGCCGCCTGCGCCTGGCGGCGCCGCGCGCGCTCGGCGAGATAGTAGCTGTAGTTGCCGCGGTAGTCGACCAGGTGGCCGCGCTCCAGCGCGAGCGTGCGCGTCGCCACGCGGTCCAGGAAGTAGCGGTCGTGGGAGACGACCAGCACGCCGCCGTGGAAGGCGCGCAGGTATTCCTCCAGCCACTCGGCGGCCGCCAGGTCGAGGTGGTTGGTCGGCTCGTCGAGCAGCAGCAGGTCGGGCGGCCGCACCAGCAGCTTCGCCAGCGCGATGCGCATCTGCCAGCCGCCTGAGAAGGCGTTCACCGGCTGCCGCCGCTGCTCCTCGCGAAAGCCCAGTCCCGCCAGCACCGTGGCGATCTGGCTCTCCACGCGGTAGCCGTCGAGCTGCTCGAACCGCTCCTGCAGCGCCCCTTGCCGCTCGACCAGCGCCGCAAGCTGCTCGCCAGCCCCCTGACGCCACACGCCAGGGGCGCGCTCGGTCGCCCCTGCGGCGGCCCCGTCCTGCTCCGTCCCGCCAGGTGGGCGGCCGGGCTCCACATCGGGCCTGCTGGCTGCCCCATCGGCCGCCGCCAGCGCCTCCGCGATGACGCGTAGCTCCTCGCCCACCGCCGTCAGCTCCGGGAAAGCGCTCAGCAGCTCGTCCCACAGCGCCCGCTCGCCCACGCAGCCGGCGTCCTGCGCCAGATAGCCGATCGTGAGCCCCGGCTGCGGGATGCGCTGGCCGGCGTCCGGCGGCTGCGTGCCCAGCGCGATCTCCAGCAGCGTGCTCTTGCCCGCGCCGTTCGGCCCCACCAGCGCCACGCGCTCGCCCGCGCTCACCGCGCAGGTGACGTCGTCCAGCACTTGCAGCGCGCCGAAGCTCTTCGAGATCCCGTGCAGACGGAGCACGCCTCACCACCCCACAAAACAGCGCCCGGCCATCGGCCAGGCGCTCGCGTGGCCCCGCGGGCCACCTCGAAACTATACCCGATGCCGCCCCGCCCCGGCGGCCCGCCAGCCCGGCGCAGCCTACGGCCAGTACTCCGCGCTCAGCGACGCGAACACGTCATCCACCGAAAACACTAGCCCCGGCGCGACGTCGGACAGGTCGATCACTTCTGCGCCCCGCATCGCGGCGGTCTGCCCCCCCGTGCGGAAGACGATGATCGAACGGTCTCGCGGATCGACCAGCAGCGCGGCGGCCACGCCGTTGGCGACGTACCACAGGCACCGACGCACGAGCGGCGTGACGCTCTGCCGCGGCGAGACGATCTCGATTGCGATGTCCGGCGGCGCGAACACGTCGTCGGCGATCTGGCCCTCGGGCGTCCGTGGGATGCGCTCCGCCCCGAACACCACGACGTCGGGCACGTACGAGCGCCCACCAAACGTCGCGCGCAGCTCGGTCAAAGCGCGGGCGGATCGCCGCCGCCGGGCGAGACGGTTCAGCCGCTCCACCAGCTCGGTCTGCAGCGTGCTGTGTCGCCCCTTGGGAGCCGCTTTTCGCGTCACTACCCCGTCGGCGTACTCGAGCGCGGGCTTCGTCTCCGGCCGCGCGAGGAACTCCGCGAGCGTCAGCCCCTGCCGCGGGGCGACCATTGCCGACCTCCTGGGCATCGCCCGCCTACAGTGTAGCAGCGTGCGCGGCGCCGACCGGCGGCCTTACAGCCGATACAGCGCCGCGGGGTTGTCGTGCAGGATCTTGCGCTTCACCTCGGGGCTGATATCGGTCCGCGCCTGGAACGTCTTGATCGCGTCCACGTCGCTCGACGGGTCGGTGTGGCCGTAGTCCGTCCCGATCACCAGGTTGTCCTCGCCGCAGTACTTCAGAATGAACGGGATGTCGTCCGTGTTCTCACAGGTCACGTAGATGCGGTAGTCCCGCGCGATGTTCGCCGGCCACTCGCGTCCCTGCTGCTGGAACCGCTTGCGCGCCTCGTTGAAGATCCAGGGGATCCACTGCGCGCTCGCCTCGATGAAGGCGAAGCGTAGCGTGGGGAAGATCAGCGGGATCTCGCTCATCAGCAGGTCGTGGACCGCGGTGACCGTCGGCACGCGGAAGCGGTCGAACGCCTGCGCCTGGAACACCGGGTGGCGGTAGAAGTCCGTCAGCCACGGGCTGCCGTTCGCGATGTGGACGGCGACGGCCAGGTCCAGCCGCTGCGCCTCCTCGAACACCGGGTAGAAGTACGGGTCGATCAGCTGCCGGCTGCCCTCGACCGGCCGCATCAGCACCGCGCAGGCGCCGTGCTCCTTGCCGAAGCGCATCTGCTCCAGCGCGTCGGGCAGGCTCAGCAGCGGCACCACGCACGACCAGCGCAGCCGCCCCTGGCCCTGGCGCCAGATGTCGGCCAGCCAGCGGTTCCAGCCCTTGTAGATCGCCACCTCCGCGGCCGGGTTGTCCGTCACCTGCTCGATGAAGATCGTGTTGTGCAGCACCTGCACGTCCACGCCGATCTGGTCCATGTGCTCCAGGCGCAGCGCGACGTTCGTCATCTCGCTGGCATCTTGCGGCGTCGTCATCGTGCGGCCCGCCAGCCGCGACAGCGCTTCGAGCTGCTCGTGCGAGTAGCCGGGAAAGCGGAAGCCGCGCACCTTGCCGTCGATCAGCCAGTACTGCAGCCGCGTCTCCCCCTGCACCTCCACCGGCTGGGGGCGGTACTGCGCGTCCGCGGGGTCCATGTACTCCCAGGTTGCCGCTGTCTCCACGACGTGCGCGTCCGCGTCGATCACCATCGTCTTCGTCGGTGCTGCCATGCTCCATCCTCCCACGCCGGGCGCTCCGCCCGCCGAACCCCCTACCCCAGCGCCGCCAGCACGCCCGCTACGTTCCTCGCCAGCAGCTTCGGCACGTCCAGCCGCAGCCCGGGAAACGTCTCGCTCTCGATCACCCCGTCCGCATCCGGCGCCACCCACACGTACTCGCCGCCGCGCCGCCGGAACCAGTCGATCATGCCGTCCATCACCCGCCACACGACGTACTCGCGCACGCCCGCCTTGCGGTACGCCTCCTTCTTGTCGTGCAGGTCGTACGACGCGCTGCTGGCCGCCACCTCCACCACGAGCTGCGGCGCCGCGTAGACGAATCCATCGGCGCCAAGGTGCGGCCCGCCCGCCTCTTCGCGCCAGAGGCAGGCGTCCGGCTGCACCTCGCTGTTCGCGCTGGGCCGAACCGTGGCGTTGTCCCCGATCCGCAGTCGCGGATGCTTTCCCCGGTATACGCCCAGCCAGGTCACCACCAGGGCGTGCTGCTCCCCATGCGAGTCGAATCCAACGGGCAAAGCCACGTAGACCACTCCTTCGACCAGCTCGGCTTGCTTGATGTCGGGGCGCTCGCTGTACCGCTCGTGGAACTCGTCGCGCGTCAGGCGGTCGCCGGACTCCAGGACCGGCCGCAGCTTCGTCGGAGCGGTCATCGCAGGACTCCACAAATCAGGCTCGTGGGCAGTATACCGCCCGGTCCGCCACCGGGGCGGAGTGCCGCGCTGGCGCCTCCCGGCGCCCGGCCCAGCAGCTTCGAAGATCCGCCAGCTCAGCCAGCCGCGGACTCCGGGCCATCGGGCAGCGCCGCTACCGCCTCGCGCCAGAGCCGCGGGTCGCCCAGCCGCACCGCCGCATCCATCCCCACGTTCTCCAACAGCAGCGCCAGCATCGTCAGGCGCTCCGCGTCGTCCCAGAACAGCTTGCCGTCGATCATCTCTATCTTCTCGGGCGCCAGGTCCAGGCGCGCCAGGGCTTCCTCGCCGCGCCACGCCCGCCCCTCACGGCGAATGTCCCAGGTAGGGGTTGGCCGAACGTCTCCGTCGTCTTCCATCTGCATCGCTGCCAGTGCTCCTTCGGCCGCTGAGCGGCCCTCGCTCGCACTCGCCGTCCTCGCCCCGTCTGCCGCCCGCCGGGCCGCCGCGTCTAGCGCTACAGCGGCGCCGTGTACACCACCAGCGGGTGCAGCGGCTCGTCGCCGATCGCGGTGATCTCGTGCGGCACGGTCGCCGGAATCCACAGCGCCGCCCGTCCGCCGCCCACTCGACCCCCACGCCCTCGCGCCCCACGCCTCGCGCCCCCGGAGGTTGGCTCCGGGGGCGCTCAGGGGAGCAGGTCGAGTGCGGTCTGAATCCGCTGGTACCCGGCACGATTACCCTGCTGCTGGTAGAGCGCCGCGGCCCGCTCGTAATCCGCCCGGGCTCCCTCGGTATCCCCCAGGGAGTGCCGGGCGAACCCACGGCCGGCGTAGGCACTGGCATGATCGGGATCGAGGCGAAGGGCCTCGTCGTAGTCCTGGATCGCCCCTTGATAGTCCCGGAGCTCCTCGCCGGCGATCCCACGCATAAAGTAGCCCCACGCACTCGTCGGGAGATGTTGGAGTACTTCGGTCGCCGCATCTCGCAAACCCGTCCAGTCCCGTGCCCGCCCTCGATCTAATGCTTGCTGGGTGGCGGGGAGCTGGCGCAGATCCTCCGGCAGCGAGGGATCCGGGGCCCCCGCCTGGAAGGTGACCGGGCGGGCTTGCAGCCTGGTCCAGCCACAAGTGGTGCGTGCCTCTATGTACAGGCGGTGGCTCCCCGGCGTGATGCCGCTCGTGTCCCACACCAACAGGAACCCCGCACGGGCAAACCGGATGCTGCCATACAGCTCCGCGATGGCGGGGGTCTCCACTCCATACGCCGCCGCTTCCACACGCGAACTCTGATCCGGGGGGACGTCGAGACTCAGCCGCACCTCGCTGACGCCGGTACCAGACGGTGCTTGGGGCTCGACCGCCCAGCCCTGCACTTGTACCTCGGCACTGATCGGCAGGCGATCGGCCGCGTACAAGGTCTCCACGGCCCCGTGCAGATCGCACTGCTGCGCCGCCGTTGGATGCCACGAGACTAGAACGAGTAACAGCGCGACCGCAAGCTCCCGGCCTAGCTTCCACCGACTCATCTGGAGAGCCCTCCCGCCTCGCCTCTTGACGCGGCCCCAGAGAGCCGCAGTATAGTGCCGGCCGCCCCATGGTGGATGGGACGACGATGGGCCAGAACCGACGCCCGCATCGAGGCGACCCGCCTTGCGGCCCACGGCTTCAATCCACGTAAGCGTTCAGCCTCGGCCGAGCGGGGGAAGCGTATCGGCCCGCGAAGCGGCACCGGCGGGGATATTCGCGCCTCCCCGCTCCACTTCTCCGCCTCCAGGCACGGCCCGCTCTACTCGCCGCGCAGGACCCCGGCCAGTAGCTCGGGCGGGCCCGGCGTGGTGAGGACATAGTTCCCGAACTCCACCTCCACGCCGCGGTCGGTCAGGCCCGTGTTGGCGCCCCACCAGACTCCACCCCAGCGCCGCCGGTCGTCGTGGACCTCGCCCACCGGCTCGCCGTTGATGAACAGCTGCCAATGGTCCCCTTGGGCGATGACTCCCAGGCGGTTGGGCACCGCGCCGCGGTGGATGGCCGGCGACTCGCTGGCGGGCAGCAGCGGGGTGTACTGCCCGGGCTCGGCGTAGCCAAAGCCCCATTGCCCGCGGCTGGGATCCACCCGCAGCTCGTAGCCGGCGAACTCGAAATCGTGTGCTGGGTTGGTCTGCCCGCGGAGGCCCAGTTCGTAGATGCAGGTGTCCGCTACCCGGCAGCGGGCATCAATGCCTACGGCGATGTCCCCCCAGGTGGCACTATCGAGCCAGGTTGTGCGCCACCCCGGCTGGTCCAAGCGCAGCAGCCGGCTCGGCCGCGTGGTCAGATCGTTCTGCACGAGTGGCGTCCCCGGCGCACACGGGGCCACCTCCACGTCACGGCTGGCGCTGTTCCGCGCGCCTGGCACTACCAGACTCGACACGAACAGCGTCAAGGTGTACCGCCCAGGCGGAAAGGCGCAGGTCTGCCAGTAGAAGCGGAATCCGACCGCGCTGAACTGCGGCCCGAGCGCGGCCGCGGCGTCGGGGCTGTCCTGTCGCAGGCGTTGAGAGGTAGGGCTGGTGATGGCGAACAAGTTGCGGGGGTCCGTCGGATCGTTCAGGTAGAGCTGGACATCATTCTCGTTGAACCCCGACCCCTCCTCACTCCGCCGGTCGGCGGCGTACCCGGTAATCTCAATCTGGCCCTGCACCGATTGGTTCTGTTCCGGGCTCGTGATCCGCACCACGACGTCCGGATCGGCCTGGAGCATGGGCGCAGACCCGACCATCGGCGCGGTGGGCACGAGCGCGACGACTGTCAGCGCGAGCGCCAAGACGCTCCGGGCGACTCCTGGCGTCCCCATCATACTACCCCCCCCCCGTCCCTCTCATGCCCGGGTAGGCGTGGCCACTAGCCCACCCGGCCGATCCGCTGTCAATCCTGATCCGACGCCCTTCCCGTCACGCCACGCCCGGCCGAGTATCTCCTAGCGTATGGTTAGCTCGGCCAGAACGCTCCCGCGCGTCGCCGAGCGACCTGCCACCGCCGCCACCGCCGGCGCCACCAGGGCTGCTGGGGCGCCGCCTGTACCATCGCACGCGAGTATTGGGATCATGGACGCGCTTCCTGGGCGTGAGGTTGAGCGACCAGGCAGGGCTTAGTAGCGCAGCAGCCGACCAAGAAGAGGAAGCCGGCGCAGGACTTGCGAGAGGCTGCTCTCCGTGAGCTGTCCATAAAGATCCCACAGATACAGGTCCCTTACATGTTTTGCCAAGGCGCGCTCACTCCACGCCGGGTAGGATGTCAGGGCATCGACGCAGGTCCCACCGAAGTTGCCGCCAGCAACGAACTCGCACGTCCCTTCGTTGAACTGTTCCCAGAGTTGACGTTCTAATCGAGTGCTCGTCTGCTTTACATCAGCCGGGTCGGCAGGATTGCCGAAGAACCCTGGGCGGACCCACGGGGCATGCTCCATCTCCTGCATATAGCGTCTCACGCCCGCTTCATACATGCGGATAGCGCGGTGGGCTCCTCGGACCTCGATATGGGCAACGAGCCGCGCCGGGTCGCACTTGTCGCCGCCGTCGTCACCGCCGCGAGTATAGATCATTACGCGCATGGCGCCCTCCCTAGGCACGTGTCAATCGCCATCCATTACGGGGTCGCGAGATCGATCCCGAGGTCGCTCCCCGGTTGCAGGTCGCCCGTTCTAGGCGGTTGTAGGAAACACCCCCCCGCGACGATCTGCTGCCTCCCTGTGGTGGGGTAGGGCCTCACCATGTCTGCACAGGTTCTGATGGCGGGGTCCACCTGTAAGCTATACTCGCCCGCGGGCCAGTCCGCCGGCACCTCCAGGGTGTAGTGCCCGACCTCATCTACCCCGACGCTCAAGGTGTTCCCATTCCCGCTAAGCTGTACCCTGACCTCCGAGAACGGGCGTCTTGGCGCGTGGCGTAGCACGCACCCGTGGATCCGCATCGTCGTCGCCCCCTCTTCCGGTCCTGCTCCAGGGGGAGTTGGCACGCACTCCGGTGGCACGGGCGTCGCCGTGACGGCGGGTAGCCTGCTGGTAGGCGGCGCCAGCAGGGCGGCCCTGGTGGGCCGCGCCGGCACGTCCGGCATCGGTGGCGTAGCGGGTGCCTCCGTCGCCGTCGGGATGGCCGCGGCCCCCTCGCGGGGGGCGGCGGGTCCCCCACAGTGCAGCAAAGCGATCCGCAGGAGGACGTCAAGTCTCCTCATGCTGCATCACCTCGACCAGGCGCCCCAGAACTTCTGGACCCTCTAGGCGTCATGCACCTGCCGCTGCGGGGCGCGGTGCAGCACCGTTCCGCGGGCCAACATCCTTCTGCTGGCTCTCTACGCTGTTGCAGCAGGCCGGGCGCGTCTGCCTGAGATGTCGGCGAGACACCAGGCTATTCCTTCCTTGAACGCGTTCGCTTGCCCCTGTCCGGGCGGGAACCGAGCGCCCGCGGGAACCCCGCCACCGTCCCCGCGCTCGGCAGCCCAGCGGTGGCCGGATCCAGGCGCAGGGCAGTGTGTGTCCTCATGGTACGGGCGTACCGGCCTGCAGCCTGTCGATGGCATCGAGGACTGCTTGCTGCGCGTCGGTGTTGCCTTGCTCCCCGTAGAGCGTGGCGGCCCGCTGGTAGTCCCGCAAGGCGGCCTGGTAGTCGCCCAACTCAGTACCGCCTCGGGATGCCGGCCCGCGTATGCGTCGGGGCACGTCAACACGAAGCGCTCGTCTCCCGCGCCCTTCAAGTACGCGGTGTACGGTGACGCATCCAGCCCGCGCTGACACGCCGGACAATAGCGCTCTCGCTCAGGGAGAACGGTTCCGCAGACGGGGCAGCTACGCGTCATCGCATCCCTCCAGGCCAGCTCAGTGTGCCCCGCTGACCGCTGCAGAGCTGCATCCACACGCCTGCACTGCCAGGATATGTTCCCGCCAAATTGTTCGTTGTGAACTCGATCACAGGCCAAGTATGAACTGAATCACGTCTGACCGCGACCCAGGGGCGACCGGCGGGGCGGCGCGCGCCACCCCGCGCGCGGCCGGCGGCGCGGCGGTCATCCGAGGCGGTCGAGCTCGCGCAGCCGGGCGATGATTACCCACCAACATCTCTAGTAAACGGATATTGGGATCGCGCGTAACAGGGACCGGCACGGCGCCCGCGCTGCCCTCCGGCAGGACGGGGCACGGGCCCGCCAGGCCGTCGGCCAGCCACGGGTCGTGAGGGCGCCGCTACGACGCCTTGCCTACCGCCAAGCCTGCCGAGGCGGCGGGCCGCTCATCGGCCGCCTGGCCGCGGTGTCTCCCACCATTCGGCGGTCGGCCTCGCGGCCCCGCCGGCAACGCCGGACGACCGCCCCCCACCAATAGCTTCCTCTTTAGACAGGTTTAGACAGGCCGCGAGGCGCGCCGGAGAGCGCCTGCTAGCTCGCGCGACGTGGTCGCAATCTTACGCCGTACACGCCTCCCCCGCACCCGCCGCCCGCGCCCATGCCCGGGGCACGCCCCCGCCGGCCCGGCCCGCGGCAGGCTACCGGGAGAGCATCGTACGGGGTAAACGATGCGACCTTCCGCGCCCGACCAGCGCGCGCCAACCCGCGCCCGGCCTAGCACTTAACCACCCGGTCAAGGAGCATCGTTTGACCGTTCCTCGGCTAAACCGAGGCACTCGCCGGCGGGTGGTTCCGCCGGCGCGAGCGAGGGGGTCCCTCCGCGCGGCGCCGAAACCGGGGGGCGCCCGGCGCGGTGCCTCGTCCCGCTGGCGCACCGGGCGCGGATTGCCTATATTCGGGCTCGGCGGCATTGGTTGCGGGCGGAGGGAGGCGACTATGGCGACAGCCGAGGCAGCCCAGCGATTCGTCGGCGCGTTGAAGGACGCGGGCGTGGACTTCGTCGTCGCGGTACCGGACATCAACCTGCTGGAGTTGATGAAGGCGCTAGCGGCCGACCCGGACCTCGACTACACGCCGGTGGGCCGTGAGGAGGAGGGGATCGGCGTCTGCACCGGCGGGGCGCTGACGGGCCATCGGGTGGCGATCCTGATGCAGAACGGGGGCCTCCTGAACAGCTGCAACGGGCTTACCACCACGGCGCTCCAGTTCGGCGTCCCGATACTGCTGCTCGTCTACTACGCCGGCGACTGGGGCGACAACGCCTTCCACATGCTGGGGCTGGTGACCGAGCCGGTGCTCCAGGCGCTCGACATCAAGTATCAGGCGCTCCGCGACCCCGCTACGCTCGCCCAGCAGGTGCGGGGCGCCGTGACCGTGGCCGAGGCGTCGAAGCGCCCGGTCGCCCTGCTGGTCACCCGCGCGGTGCTGTAGGAGGTGCGGGATGAAGCGCGGTGAGGCGCTCGAGGCGATCAAGAACCTGGTCCACGACGAATTCGTCGTGACCACGGCCGGGGGCGCGACGGTGGAGTGGCACGCCATCCACCCGAGCGACGGCAACCTGCAAGCGAAGACGCTCGGCCTGTGCTCGTCGATTGGGCTAGGCCTGGCGATTGGCCAGCCGGACCGCAAGGTGATCGTGCTGGACGGCGACGGCGCGCTCTGGATGAACATGAGCAGCCTCGGCACCATCGGCTGGAAGCAGCCGCGCAACCTGGTCCACATCTGCATGGACAACGGCGTGTACGAGTCGTCGGGCGGCACGCCCACGGTGACGTCGGCGCGCATGAACTTCGCGGCGCTGGCGCGCGCGGCGGGGATCGAGAGCGCCGTCGAGGCCAGCACGCCCCAGGACTTCGCGGCGGCCGTCGAGCGCGCGCTGGGGACCGACGGCCCGCACTTCATCTGGTGCCGCATCGAGCAGGGGCGCGCGAACGTCCCGCCGTTCCCCTACGACGAGCTAGAGAACAAGTACCGCTTCGTCCGCTTCGTCGAGCGGACGACTGGCAAGCGCATCCTCCAGCAGCCGGTCTCCCACAGCTACGAGCAGTCGCTACAGAGGTCGCCTGAGGTGGACACGCGGTCCTGATCGACGACCGGCTGGGCGGGGCACGCATACCTGTCTTGCAGTCCGACGGCGGCAACGGTCCGGTGCGCCGACGGAGCGGACGCGGGGAGGAGGGCAGGGATGGCGCTTCTGGTCGCCTGTGGCGCCTGGCTGGCGGGGCTGGGGCTCGCGCTGTGGCTGGTGGCGCCGAGCCAGGCGGCCGCGGCCGCGCCGCTCGCCTGGGCGGCGCTCGGGCTGCCGCTGCTCGGCGCGGCGGCCCTGGCGCGGACCTGGCCGCTGCGACTCGTGGCGCTGGCGGCAGCGCTGCTGGCGCTCGGCTGGGCGCGGGGGCTCGGGGCACTGCCGGCGCTGGCCGACGATCCGCTCGCCGGCGACCACGGGAAGGCGGCGCTCCGCGGCACGGTCGCGGCGGCGGCCGAGCCGGCGGACGACAGCGTGCGCCTGCGCCTGGCGACGACGGCGATCGAGCGCGAGGGCGGCTGGGAGCCAGTCGACGGACTGGTGCTGGTGCGGCTGCCGCGCACCGCGCCCTACGACTACGGCGACGCGCTGGAGCTGCGGGGCACGCTGCGACCGCCGCCGGCCCGCGACAGCGGCTACGGCGCGGCGCTCTGGCGACAGGGCGTGCGCGCCTCGATGGACTTTCCCGCCGGGCGGGCGCTGGCGGACGAGGGCCGGCCGCAGCCGCAAGCGGCGCTGCACGCGCTGCGCCGCCGGCTAGAGGCGGGGATCGCCGCCGCGCTCCCCGAGCCGCACGCGGGCCTGCTGGTGGGCGTGCTGCTCGGCGGCAGCGCGACGCTGCCGAGCGACTTCCGCGACGCCATGCGCACGGTCGGGCTCACCCACGTCGTCGCCGTCTCGGGCTTTAACGTCACGATCGTCGCGGCCGTGCTGGGTGCGCTGGCGGGACGGCTGGCGGGGCGGCGCCTCGGATGGCCGCTCGCGGCCGTCGGCGTGGTGCTGTACACGATCCTGGTGGGCGCGCCGCCATCGGCCACGCGCGCGGCGCTGATGGCGCTGCTCGCGCTCGGCGCCGAGGCCGCGGGCCGTCCGCGCGACGGGCTGGCGGCGCTCGCGCTGGCGGCGGCGCTGCTGGCCGGCTGGGACCCGCTGCTGCTGGGCGACCTCGGCTTCCAGCTCAGCGTGCTGGCCACGGCGGGGCTGATCGTGCTCGGGCCGGCGCTCCAGGCGCGGCTGCGCCCGCTGCCGGCCTGGGCCGCCGAGGGGCTGGGCGCCACGCTGGCCGCGGAGCTGTTCGTGCTGCCGCTCCAACTTGCCACCTTCCATTACCTGTCGGTCGTGGCGCCGCTCGCCAACCTGCTGGTGGTGCCGCTGCTGCCACCGCTCATGGCGCTCGGGCTCGGCGTGGCCCTGGTGGGCGCGGTGGCGCCGGGCGTCGCGCCGCTGCTCAGCCTGCCGGTATGGGGGTACCTCGAGCTGATCGTGCGCGCGGTGCAGGCGCTGGCGGCGCTGCCGGGCGCGCGGTTCGAGGCCGGCGCGCTGCCGCCGCTGCTCGGCGCGGCGTACGGGGCGGCGCTCGCCGCGCTCGCGCTCGCGGCCACCCCGGAGGCGGCAGACGCGCGCGCCTGGCAGCGCCGCGCGCGCGCGGCGCTGCCGCACCGCGCCGCGGCGCTGGGCGTAGCGGCGCTGGTGGCGCTGGCGGTCGGCGTGCTGGGCACGCTGGCGGTGGCCGGCGCCGGGCCGTCCGATGGGCGCCTGCGCGTCGCGGTGCTGGACGTGGGCCAGGGCGATGCGACCCTCGTGCGCACGCCGAGCGGCCGGCTGCTGCTGGTGGACGGCGGCCCCAGCCCTGCCAGCCTGATGGCCCACCTGGGCAGCCGCCTGGGCCTGGCCGAGCGGCGCCTGGACCTGGTGGCGCTCACGCACCCGCACGAGGACCACGTGGCGGGGCTGATGGAGGCGGTGACGCGCTACACGGTAGGGCAGGTGATCGAGGGCGCGGCCGACTACCCGAGCGCGGCCACTGAGCGCTGGCACGCGCTGCTGCGGGAGCGGGCGGTGCCGCTGAGCGTCGGCGCCAGCGGCCAACAGTGGCAGCTCGACGACGACGTGCTGCTCGACGTATGGGCGGTGCCCGCGGTGCCGGGCAGCCGCGCCGATCGGCTGGAGCCGGCGGGCGCGCTGGTGCTGCGCCTGCGCTACGGGGCGACGAGCTTGCTGCTGCCCGGCGACCTGGTGGCGGAGCAAGGCGAGCGCATCGTGACGGCCGGCGGCGACCTGCGGGCGACGGCGCTGCTGGTGCCGCACCACGGCAGCGCCGCCGGGCTGGAGGAGGGCCTGCTGGGGGCCATCAGCCCGACGCTGGCCGTCGTCTCGAACGGCGAGCGCAACCGCTTCGGCCACCCCGCGCCGCGTACGCTGGCGCTGCTCGCGGCCCACGACGTGCCCCTCTGGCGCACCGACCGCGACGGCACGATCGAGCTGATCTCCGACGGCGCCGCCTGGACGGTCCAGCCCGCCGGCAAGGGGCGGTAGGCCGCGACACGCCGCCGTTCTATACTGCACTCAGAACGCGGCGTGGCCAAGTCGGCGAATAGGCGATTAGGTATGGCGTTCCGCCCCCTGGGCATCGGCTGCGGGGCTTGTTCGCATGCGGAGGCGATGGTGAGCGCGGTTGAATTGCGGCGCTGGACACGCGAGGAATACGAGCGCCTGGCCGACCTCGGCCTGCTGCATCCCGACGAGCGGGTGGAGCTGATCGAAGGAGAGATCGTCAAGGTGCCACCACAGCTCAGCCGCCACGCGACCGGCGTATGCTTGGCCGGCGATGCCCTTCGTGCTGTATTCGGAGAGGGTTACACGGTCCGAGTGCAACTGCCGCTGGCGCTAGGACAGTACTCGGAGCCCGAGCCGGACGCGGCGGTCGTCGTTGGCGACGTACGGGACTTCGTTGCTGCCCACCCTACGTCGGCGGTGCTGGTCGTGGAGGTGTCGGACACGACGCTGAGCTTCGACCGCGACGCGAAAGGCAGCCTGTACGCGGCGGCAGGCATTCCGGAGTATTGGATCGTCAATCTGGTCGACTATTGGCTCGAAGTGTATCGCGAGCCAAGCGCGATCCCCGGCGCGCGGTACGGCTCCGGCTATCGCTCGCGCGTCATCGCCCTACCGGGTGAGAACGTGGACGCGCCGGCTCTCGCGGGCAGCCGCGTCGCGGTGGACGATCTCCTGCCGTAACTGCTCTCGCGGCCCTCGCATCAGGGCCAGGCGCGCTTCCCGCGGCGCGCACCACAGCCGCCTCGCGATAGCTAACCCCGACCTGCATCTAGGGTGCACCAATCTCTCCCCACCACGGTAAGACCCCACCCACCGGACGGCCCGGTTGACGACCGCATGCGCTGCCGAGCCGGGCCGCCGGGGGGTAGCCCCCACTGGACTCGGGGGCGGGGGGCGCGCAAGTTAGGGGCGCATCCTCTGATCGGCAAGGCGGGTCCGGCTCGACAATAGGGTCGAGCGCAGGGGCGGCAAGGCCGCCAGACCGGAGGGCCTGCGCCAGAGAGGACGAGATGTTCCCGCATCGCGCGTTCCCGCGCCGCCTGGTCCAGCACGCGCTGATCATTGGCGCCGTCGCCGCGGCGGTCGTGCTGGCAGCCAGCGGCACCGCCTTCGCGCAGTCGCCGCCCACGTCGGATACCGGCCCCCGCTTCGGCCAGTGGGGGCCGGGACAGGCCGCACCCGCGCCCGAGGGGCCGGCGGGCGGCGACGTTGCCCCGAACGCCGCGCCCGGCACGCAGGGTGACGCGCGCCCGGGGCCGTCCGCGGCGCCGGCCCCCGGCTACGCGCCCGGCCTGCCGCCCGCGCCCGACCGTTGGGGGGGCTGCAACTACGACTTGCGCGGCACCTGGCAGATCGTCGGGCGCCAGACGGACCCCTACGGCTTCAACTACCAGGCACAGATCAACGTGCGGCAGTATCGCAACTGGCTGCAGATCGACCAGCCCAGCGACAACCTGAGCTATTACGGCATCTGCCGCGGCGACGACATCCAGCTCGACGTCTACGCGAACGGCAGCTTCGTGGGCTACGAGGACGGCACGGTAAGCTGGGGCCGCGCCAGCCGGTCGCCCTGGAACAGCAACCCGTGGGCGCCCAACAGCGGCCGCGTGCGCGCGAGCTGGACGAGCTTCGCGGCCGGGTACGCTACCGGCAACGAGACGTGGCACCGGTGGTAGGCGCGCGGCGCGGCGGCCGGGCGCGGATGGCTGGCGCCGTCCGCGCCCGGTCGCTATGCTTGGCATGCGCGCGCACGAGCGACTAGCATCTAGCTAAGGAAGATGGATGGTGCGCATGGGGTCCCGAGCGATCAACCGCAGGGGGCGAGCGCGCGTGAGACACCGCGGAGCAGCGAGCGGCGGCCGGGCGCGCCGCGCGGCGCGCGGGCTGGCACTGGCGCTCGGGCTGTTCGTCATCGTGAGCGGCACCGGGCGGGCACAGGTCTATGCCGCCGACGGCGAATCGACGTTCGCGCAGACGACGGCTCCCACGAGCAGTGCCGCCGCTCCGGCGGCAGCCCCCGCCACAACCGCCGCGCCGGCCCTGGGGGCGCCGCGCTTCCCCAACCTCGGCCCCTCGCAGCCGGCACCCGACACGGAAGGGCCGGCGCGGGCGAACTCGCCGTTGCCGCCCGGCCGCACGCAGCGCTGCCGCTGGGACCTGGCGGGGACCTGGGAGGGCCGCGGCCAGCAGACCGATCCGAGCAGCAATAGCTACGCCACGCGGCTGGTGGTGCAGCAGTACGGCAACTACCTAGCCGCCCAGCAAGCCAGCGACGGCATCAGCTACTACGGCGTGTGTACGGGCGACCGCGTGGAGCTGGATGCTTACAGCAGCGACGGCACCTACATCGGCGTGCAGACCGGCACCGTGGACAACAGCGGCCGACGCATCGAGTCGACCTGGGTCCTGTATCGCCCCGACTACGCGGCCGGCTACGAGACGCTGACGGCGGCCGGGCGCCCGTCGCACTAGACCATGCCGGCTCGTCAGCGCTCGCCGATCCCCGTGCTCGCCGGCGCCTTCGCCGCGATCCTGCTCGTGCTCGGCTTGATGGTCGTGGCCAGCGCCCTCGCGGGCCGCGCATTGGTCAGCCGCTACGAGACCGAGGTGCGCCTAGCCGAGCTAGCCTTTGAGGCCGACCGCCTCCAGACGCGCGTTAGCGAGCAAGCCAATACCTACCAGGACTTCCTCCGCACGCCCGCGCCAATCCGCTTGCAGCTCTACCGCGCCGCCCACCAGGCCGTCTTCGACCAGCTCGTCAGCATGCGCCAGGCCGCGCCCGTGCGCGCCGAGCTGACGGCCGCCCTGGACAACATCGCCGCGGTGGGAACGCGCTGGGACGCGGAGCTGGGGGAGAGCGCGCGCTTAAGCGCCGGTCCGCCGTCCCCCGAGGCGGCCGCCGAGCTGAGCGGCCGCGCCGACGCGCTGGCGGGCGAGTACGGCGACGCGATCCGTGCCTACCAGGAGCAGCTCGACAACGTGCGCACCGCGAACCGCGAGACGGGCCAGGCGGCGGTCGACCAGTTTCAGCTCGTGGTCCGCCTGGGAGGCCTAATCGGCGGGTTACTGGTGGTGGGCGTGGGGCTGGTCACGGCCCTAACCATCCGCCGCTCGGTTGAGGAGCTAGCGGCGTCGCGGCGGGCCATCGTGCACGCGCAGGAGACGGTGCGGCGCGACGTGGCCGAGCGGCTGCACGGCGAGGTGCAGGGCAAGCTGCTGGCGCTGGAGCTGCAGCTGCGGCAGGCGGCGGACACCATCCCGCGCGATCCAGCGGGCGCCGTGGCCGAGGTGCGCTCCGTCGTCGGGCGGCTAGAGGCGGTGCGCGAGACCACCCGCGCCGTGAGCCATCAGCTCCACCCCGCTATCTTGCGCATGGGGCTGCCCGCGGCGCTCCGCTCACTGCGTGACTCGCTGGAGCCCGCTGTCACGGTCGAGCTGGACGTGGCGCCCGAGGTGGAGGCGCGCGAGCTGCGGCGCTCGTTCGGCGTGGCCGCCGACCACGCACCCCCGCCGCTGCCCGAGGACGTGCGGCTGGCGCTCTACCGGCTAGTGCAGGAGGGCGTGAACAACGCCGTGCATCACGGCGGGGTGGCCGAGGTGGCGGTGCGGCTCTGGTCGCCACGTCCCGACCAGCTCGCGGTGAGCGTCGAGGACCACGGGCAGGGCTTTGGCCGCGCGCGCCCCACGGGCCTGGGGCTGGCAAGCCTGCGCGGCGCGATGGAGGCGCTCGGCGGCCGGCTGGAGGTGGCGAGCGGGCCGGCGAGCGGTACGCGCGTGCTCGCCGTCGTGCCGCTGAACGGGCAAGAGTAAACTCGCTATCCGGAGCTGCCCGTCTCTCCAGGCGGCCATGTTCAGGCGGGGCCGAGGTTCCCTGCTTGGTCCGCCCGCACGGCGAGCGTGATGTGGTCCTCGATCACCCCGTGCACCGCGCGCCGCGGCACCCAAATGTCGCGCTTCAGGGTGCGATCGATCCAGAGGGCATCCGCCGTCACTTCCTTCACTCGGCCAACGAAGAGGCCATCGCTGCCGAAGACCTCCATGCCAACGCGGATGGGCTGCTCTGCCATCTGCTCCGCCCCTGGGACCGCCGCACCGCGCGCCGCGGCCTCCGGATTGTCCCGCTCGTCCCGCCGCTATGCTACGCTTTCCGGTACGCGGTAACCAGTCAGCGCCTGGCTTCGCTCGGCCAGCCCGCGGTCCGGGGGTACAGCGCATGGACGACCTGCTGACGCTCGCGGTGCCCGTCTGGAATCTCGCCCTGCGCTGCGTCGTCATCTATGGCGCGCTCTTGGTCGGGCTACGCCTCACGGGTAAACGGGAGCTGGGCCAGTTCACGGTCTTCGACCTCGTGCTCGTCTTGCTCGTCGCCAACGCGGTGCAGCCGGCTATGACCGGGCCCGACAGCTCGCTGGTTGGGGGGCTCGTCATCATCGTGGTCTTGCTGGCGGTGAACGCCCTGGTGGGACAGCTGCGGCTGCGGAGCCCGCGCCTCAACGCGCTGCTCCGCGGTCACCCGGCCGTGCTCGTCGAAGACGGACACTGGCTCGACGCCGCCCTCCGCCATGAGGGGGTGGACCGGGAGGACGTTCTTATGGCCATCCGCGAGCACGGGGTAGATAGCGTAGAGGACGTGAAGCTCGCCGTCTTGGAGCTCGACGGGACGGTTAGCGTGGTCCCGAAGGATAGCCCCACGATCCGAACGCGCCGGCGGGTGCGCTACGCGCGGCACGGACTGTGAGCGGCTAGGGAGCGGTTCAACTGCCCCGGCCGGCGAGACATTCGCCCCGGCGGTCCATGGAGCGGAGGGTGTCATGACGAAGGCGACGTTGCGCTGGCTGGTGCTGCTCCTGATGTTGGGCGGGCTCGTCCTGCACGGCCCTAGCCCGGCTCGGGCGGCGGACGACGACTGTAGCGGGGTGAGCGACTGGGTGGATTACCTCTACCAGATGCGTGATCAGGCGGATGATCTCTCGCAGCGCGAGGCGGATTTGAGCCGTGACGACGGCCTGACTACCGAGGAGCTGGCCGCGGGGCTGGCCGCGGTCGCGAACGACCGCGAGGCGCTCAGCGAAGAGTTCCAGCAGCATCCCGTCCCGCCGGCGGCCGAGGCGGTCCAGACCGCCTACGCGCTCGCCTGGGAGCTAGACGGGCTCGTCGGCAACGCTTATCTGCGCGCGGTGCGATCGGACGACGAGCGCCTGCGCGGGCTGGCGGATGGCTACTCGGAGGCGAGCGGGACAATTACCACCCGGGCGGCCCAGCTCTTGGACCAGCTCCTGGAGCGCTGCCGCTAGCCGGCCGTCGCGAGCAGTTGACACGGGTTGCGACCTCGCGCGTGGTTCCATGGCACCGTTCATGCCCAAGAGGGCTGTCCCCGGGCGGCTATCATCCATAGACTGCCTGGCAAGGGCCAGCGAGAGGAGCCAGCAGGCGGTGTTCGGCGAACTGGCGCTCCGCTTCGTGATCGGGGGCCTCGTCGTCTCCGGCTTTGCGGTCCTCGGCGAGATGCTGACGCCCAAGCGGTTTGCGGGTATCTTCGGGGCCGCCCCGTCCGTCGCGCTGGCCACCCTGGGCATGGCCTTCGTCACGCAGAGCGGGGAGTACGTCTCGGCCGAAGGGCGCTCCATGATGGCCGGCGCGGTTGCCTTCTGTCTCTACAGTCTGGTGGCCCGGCGCTTGTTGGTGGCTCATGGGGCGCCAGCGTTGGCGGCCGCCAGCTTCCTCTGGGCGGTCTGGCTGGCCGTGGCCGTTGCGCTGTGGGGAGTCTTCCTGCGGTGAAGCTGCTGGCGGGCGTAGGGCTGGATCCGGGGCGAGCCGGCCGCACATCGTGGCGGGCGTATGCCGTTCGCTTCGTATTCGGCGGCGTCGTGACGGCGTGCACCGGCCTCGTGGCCCACGCGTTCGGGCCGGCGGTGGGCGGGCTCTTTCTCGCGTTCCCCGCCATCCTGCCCGCCAGTATCACCCTCATCGAAGATCGGGAGGGGAAGCGGAGCGCCGCGGACGACTGCGCGGGCGCCGTGCTGGGCAGCGTCGGTCTGCTCGCCTTCGGCGCTGTCGTCTGGGCGCTCGCGCCACGCCTTGCCGCGTGGCAAGTCCTCGGCTGCGCCACCGTCGCGTGGCTCGCCGTCGCGGTGGCGCTCTGGCGCCTGCTGGCGGCAGTCACCGGCGAGCAGACCGACGGGGGACAGTCGGATTGACCCGAGCGAGCGGCGACGCGATTTGCTCCCGGTGGCTGCTCGGCGCTACGCACGGCGCGGCGCCTGCTCCGGCGTCTCGGCCGAGATCCGGAGCAGGAGGCCGAGCAGCACGAAGTTCGCCAGCAGCGCGCTGCCACCATAGCTTACGAAGGGGAGCGGGATGCCGGTCAGCGGCAGCAACCGCGTCGTGCCACCCAGAATCACGAGGGCCTGCAGCGCCAGGACTGTGCTCAGCCCGGTCGCCAGCAGCTGCAAATAGGCGTCGGGGGCTCGCAGCGCGATGCGGTAGCCCCGGTACACCAGCAACAGGTACAGCATGACGAGCCCAAGGGTCCCCAGGAGGCCCAGCTCCTCGCCGATGGCCGCGATGATGAAGTCGGTGTACACGGCGGGAATGTACTCGGGATAGCCGTAGCCGAGGCCAGAGCCGAGCACGCCGCCGGCGCCGAGGGCGATGAGCGCCTGCACGACTTGATAGCCCCGGCCCTGCGCGTCGGCCCACGGGTCCAGCCAGATCGCCACGCGGTCGCGCACGTGCCCAAACAGCCGGTACGCGGCCAGGCTACCCACGGCGAAGGCCGCCAGCCCCGTGACGACAAACCGCGCCTGCCCCGTCGCGACGTACAGCAGGGCCAGGAACAGCCCGAAGTAGAGCAGCGCCGCGCCCAGCTCGGTGTGCGCCACCACCAGGCCAAGCGCCAACAGCACCATGATCAGCAGCGGCACGAGATACGGCAGGGCCGGTAGCTGCCACGGCCCGAGGCGCGGTCCGGCCAGCGTGATCAGCTCCCGCTTCTCCGCGAGGTAGCTCGCGACGAAGATGACCAGCAAGACCTTGAAGACCTCGGACGGCTGAAAGTACACGCCGCCGGCGCCGAGCCACCAGCGCATGCCGCTACCGTTGAGGTCCACGCCGAAGACGAAGGTCGCCAAAATGAGCGCGCAGCCGAGCGCCGCCCAGGTGTACTTGTACTGCGCCAGCCACTCGAGGCTCGGCAGCAAGGTGAGTGTGGCGATCAGCGCCGTGGCGCCCAGCGCGATCCAGAGGGCCTGGCGGCCGAAGAGTGCGGGCTCCAGCCGAGCGATCATCACCAGCCCGAGCGCGGAGAGCATGGCGCTAGTGGGCACCAGCAGTTGATCCGCGCGCGCCCAGCGCCAGGCCAAGAACCCGTGGAGCGCGAGCAGCGCCAGGGCAAAGATGAGGCATGGTCCCCACGCCGCCTGGGCGACGGGGAGGTTCTGGGTCAGAGCCAGCTCGACGACCCCGACCGCGAGGAAGAGCACGGCGAAGACGAGAAGAGCCAGCTCGCTCCAACGCCCTGCCCGCATCCTGGGCCCCCTCCCGAATCCGCGCCAGCGCGGTCGTGACAACTGGCCGCGCCCGACGTACTTTAGGCTACCCGTCGGGGCTCGCGCCCCAATACCCCATAGGGCTGGCGGCGCGGCGGGGGCGCGCGCCCGATTTCTTAAGGAAATGCTCAGCCGCTCCTCATCCCGTGCTCAGTTCCGGTCAACCGCGAGCCTGTATCATGCGGCGTGAGGAGAATCGATGCCGCCACCCCAGCTCGCATCGGTCGATGGCGCACCATCCCACGCCAGCTGCCAGCGGCCATGGGGTCGGCTCGCGCTGCTGGGCGGGACCGGTGTCGCGGCGCTGGCGGCGCTCGGGCTGCTGGTGCTCGGCGGCCTGGGTCAGCGGCTGCCGTGGGGGCCATGGCGGAGCGCAGGGCTGCCGCCCTTCAAGGAGGTCGTGTACCAACACCCCCTGACGGTGCTCGGGCGCGACTTCGTGATCGCCCCGACCGACGCCACCCCGGACCAGATCGAGCGGGTGTTGCTGGCGGTAGCGGACGAGGACACGAGCGCGGTGCTGCGGCTCAACCTGTTCACCAGCGAAGAGGCGGCCCAGACACGCCGGCAGCTGATCGCCACCGGCGTGTACCCGCGGAGTGAGGATGACTACGACGGCGCGGATCCCGACCCGCCGGAGTGGGCCGCCGTGTACCCGTACTACGTTGGGATCTATACGCGCGATCCCGCCCGGCAGGTCCATCAGTTGAGCATCTGCCTGGACGATCCGGACCATTCCCACTGTACCGTGCGGCGGTATCCGCTTCCCGCCGGCCGGTGAAGCGGCTAGGAGACCCGGATGATTAGCGTGCCCGCGCCCTGCGCGCCGGCCCGCGGCCTCCTCGCCCTGCTGCTCGGGCTGGCCGTCCTCGGCGGTGGCCTGGCGCCGCCTCCCGCGGCGGCCCAGGGGCCCGGCATTCAGCTCGTCGTGGAGGAGCCGGCGGCCGCGAGCGCGGTCCAGCAGCTCGTCGAGATCAGCGGCTGGGCAGTCGACCCCGCTAGCCCCACCGACAGCGGCATCAGCCCCGATGCCGTGGAGGTCTGGCTCGGCCCCGCCGGCACGGGGCAGCGACTGGGCCAGGCCGGCTATGGCGACCCCCGACCCGACGTCGCCGACCGCTTCGGCAGCGATCGCTTTCGGCTGTCGGGCTTCCGCTACTTCTGGAATAGCTGCGACGCGCCACCGGGGCCGAACCTTCTCACGATCACGGCCCGTGGCACGGCCAGCCCGAGCCGGATCGCCACCGCCACGGTGCCGGTCACGATCGAGAGCTGCCAGCTGGCGGTCGGCGACACGGTCACGGGCCAGATGATCACGAGCGGCCAGGCGGACCCGTGGACCTTCGAGGGAACCGCTGGCCAACGCGTGAGCATCACGCTCGACGGCTATGAATACGGCGGCTGGGACCCGTTCCTGGAGTTGATCGCGCCCGACGGCACGCGGGAGGACCAGGACGACGATAGCGGCCCGGATCTCGATTCGTGGCTGAGCCGACGGCTCGGCCAGAGCGGCACGTACACTGTGCGGGCGCACCCGTTCAGCAACGCCGGCTGCACGGGCGACTACACGCTGCTCGGCTGGCTAGGCCCCGCGGAGCGCAGCGATCCCAACCGCGCGGCGGGCCCGTTGGGCACCACGACCCAGTTCGCCTATCGCGGCTCCTTACGGGAGTTCGGCGAGCGCCAGCCCTGGACGTTCGAGGGGGCGGCCGGCCAGGAATTGATCGTGTACCTGCCCCGCAACGTGGGCAGCAGCCTCGCGCCGCACCTCGCGCTGCTGGGGCCTGACGGCCGCGTGCTGGCGGAGGACGAACAGAGCGGCGGCGGGGTGAACGCCTTCCTCCAAGGGATCCTGCCCGCAGACGGCACCTACACGCTCGAGGCCCGCTCGGCGCGCGACGATTGTGGTGGCGACTACGTCCTGCGGGTGGAGCCCGACTGGGGCGACCAGAGCCAGCTGCGCGGGAACCTGGCCTTCGACGCACCGGTGACGGGCAGTCTCTCCCGCGACGTCCGGCGAGACGTGTGGAGCTTCCCCACGACGGCGGGGGAGCGGGTCACGCTGCTGGCGGAGACGAACGGGCCGACGCGGCTGCAAGTCGCCGCGCCGAGCGGCGATTGGGAGCAGGAACAAGCCTCGCCGGGGCGGCCGCTGGCGCTGTCGTTCGAGCCCGCCGAGAGCGGGACATACGCCGCCGTCGTCTTCGTCGACACGAGCCAGCCCATCGACTACCAGCTGACCCTGCAGCGGGGCTACGGGGCGCTCGTCAGCACGAAGGGGCCGGTCCCGCTCGGCCAGCCCGTGTCGGGGGAGATCCACTATCCGAGGGGGCGGGACCTGTACACGTTCACGGGACAGGCGGGCCAGCAGGTGCGGATCGCCCTCGATCAGGCGACGGCCAGAAGCCCCCTCGACCCGTACCTGGAGCTGCAAGACCCGACCGGCCGGACCATCGCCGAGGACGATGACAGCGGCGGCGGGCCGAACGGGGTCAACGCCTTGATCCAGGTCCCGCTACCCGTGACCGGCCAGTACACGATCGTGGCGCGGGGTTTCGAGGACACCGCCGGGCCCTACGTGCTCAACGTGACGCTGAGCCCGCCTACCCCGTCGGGTCCTGCGACCACCCCGACGCCAGCGGCGCCAGCTCCCGCGACCACCCCGACGCCGGCGCCGCCAGGCCCTACCCCCGGCCCGTCACCCGCGCCGCCACACACGCCAGTGAGCCCACCGCCGGGGCCGCGCCGCTAATCGAGCGGTCGAGGAGCCGCGGAGCCGTCCCGCCCACGTCCGACGCGGGGCAGGCACCGCGCGCGGCTCGGCTGGGCACGTGCCATGCCTGCGCCTCGGCGCGGCTAACGCACGAGACGGACCAACTCGAAGAGGAGGTTTGTGGCATCCAGCAGGCGGTTGATCTGGGTCTGCCGTCTCTGATTCTGTACACGCTTCAGCCGCCACACGCTCTCGCTGGGATCGGGTGAATCCGCCTCGTAGTCGTCCAGCCGTTGCAGGACGATATGCGGGTAGCTGGTCGTAAACTCTTGCACCTCGCTGATGCTACCCGTCGGCGTGACCGTTTGCGCGATCGGCCCCCCGGCGGGATCCGCCGTCACGAACTGAATCGCCTGCCACGTCAGTTCCTCGACGACGGCCAGACGGAGCTGCGCGGGCGGGATGCTCCGGGGCAGGGACATCACCCCGAGGCGGTTCGGGTCCGCGTGGTACTTACGCAACAGGTCCAGGTGATCGCAGCGCCCTTCGAGAACATCCTGGACCCGTTGAAACAGCACTTGTGAGAATTGCCGTTCCGCCTCGGTATAGTCAGCCCGCCGGCGGGGCGCCCGGAGGCCGTTCAGGTTACCCTTAGCCATCCTTGCCGTCCTCCCGCAGCCCGCCGGTGCGCCACGCAGGCCGCCCGCACCTCCCACGCCCGCTAGAGTACGAGAGCGGCCACGGCAGGGGCTAGCCCCAGACGGCGCACAAGCGCCGTCGCGAGCGCCGACACCACGGCGGAAAGGACCGCGACACGCAGCACCACGCGGAGTGGGCGCAACAACCAGCTCATCGTCTCCTCCCCTTGCGATCGTCAGATGACGCCTCGACCCGCAGTGAGTATGCCACGCTCCGCGTACTCGACACCGCCTTCGACTCGCTCAATCGGCCAGCCTGCGGCTCATCCAGAAGCGCCGCGCGGTCAGCCGGGGCGGAGCAGTTGTTGCGCCAGATAGATGACGCAGGCGACGCTGACGATCGCGGTCGTCGCCCAGCCCACCCCGGCCAGCAGGCCCGACACCCGATGCGTGCCCATCACGCGCGGAGAGCGAGCCAGTACGAGCAGGAGCACCAGCAGCACCGGGGTGCCCAGACCGCCGAGGATGCTGGCGGCGAACAACAATTGGATCGGTTCCATGCCCAGGTGGGTCATGGCCGCTCCCAGCACCAGACTGCCGAGCATGACAGCATAGAAGCGCCAGCTGCACCGGCCCAGCGGGACGTCGAGGCCACGGCGCCAGTCGAAGGCGGCGCACACGACATACCCGCTGGTGGCAGCGAGGATGGGCAGGGCGAGGACCGCGCTGGCGAGCAGGCCCACCGCGAACAACGCCTCGGCCCACACGCCGGCCAGCGGCGCCAGCGCCGCGGCCGCATCCTGCGCGGTCGCCACAGGCTGCCCCGCGACCCCGAGCGTGGCGCCCGTCCCCACGACGATCGCCCAGAACACGAGCACGGTAAAGACCATGCCGCCGGCCGCATCCCACTCGACCCACCGCAGCAGGTGGAGCGGCGGGCGCTCCTCCGCCATCTCGATGGTCTCCCAGAAGTACACGTAGCTGGTCAGGGTCGTGCCGAGGAGGGCCAGGATCGCCGCCACGTAATCGGGAGTGAGCTGGAGGGACGGCACCACCGTATGCTGTACGACCTCGCTCCAGGCGGGACGAGCGAGCGCCGCCGCCGCGAAGTAGGCGAGGAAGATCAGTAGCACGTAGCCCAGAAGCCGCGCCACCTGTCGGTAGCTGCCCAGTGCTAAGAGTGCGCCGATCCCGAGCGTGAGCGGGACCACGAACCACGGCCAGGGCAGGCCGGTGAGCAGCTCCAGCGCGGCGGCGCCGGCCTCGAGGTCCGCGCCGATGGTGATGAGGTTCACGCCTACAACCAGCACCATCGCCGCCAGCGCCCAGCGGAAGCCGAGTTGCTCGCGAACGACCGTTTCCAGGTCGCTCCGCGTCACGGCTCCCACACGCGCGCTGATCACCTGGATGGCGACGAGCATTGGCAGGAGGAGGACGACGAGCCAGGCCAGCCCGTAGATGGTCGTGGCCCCGACCACCGCCAATGTAGCCACGGTCGTGGGGTCATTATCCGCCGCCCCGGCGATGACGCCAGCTCCCAGGTGGCGCAGCAGAGCGCCAGAGCGGGCCGACTGCCGACCTGGTTCTTCGCGCGGGCCCTCGTTCACGGGCGCACCTCGGCGCGGCATTGCAGCAGGCGCGGCCCGGCAGCAGCCCGCGCGCCGGCCCGGGCGCTCCCCTCGTCAGCGGGATGATGATACGCGACGCACGAGTAGCCCCACGCCCGCAACGGGGCCTGGCGCGGCGTTACTCGCCCTCCTGCTCGGCCCGGATCGCGGCGTCTTCCTCGGCCCGGACCCAGGCCAGAACGACCCAGATCAGTGGGCAGATGTCGACCAGCTCCGGCAGCACCGCCAGAACTACCCCGGCGGTCTGCTGGTCCATCAAAGGGCTCAGCCCCCATGACGCAGTACGATCCTGATAGATCGGATACAGCAGCGATTGCGAGACGATAAGCACGAAACCGAACCCGCCGCTCACGAGGGAGGTCATCACGACCGCGACGATCGCCTGCCCGTAGGCGGACCCGGCCAGGTCACCGGGCTGGCGCACCATCACCCAGAACAACAGGCCCGTGGCCAGGAAGCTGAGCTGAGCGAGCGTGTGCAGCACCGCGTTCTGCACCGAAGCTTGATAGACGATGGGCACATGCCAGACGAACAGGGCTGCTACGTCGAGCAGCCCCACGACGAGCGGCTGCGTGAGCAGCGCCCCGGCGCCGCGTGCTGACTCGGCCCATCTCGCTGGGAAACGGCTCGTCCAGGGCGATAGGAGCGCCGCGCGCAGCGGCTCGCGCGGCCGGCCCCAGAGCAGCAGCGGTGGCGCCGTGGTCGACAGCAGATCGTACTGCCCCATGTGAGCTGAGAGCAGGGCCAGCGCCAAGGGGTCCAGCGGCGAGCAGATCGCGGCGAACACGACGAGCAGGCCGCTGCCGAAGGCCGCCGCGCGCCACGCGGGGTGCGCATCCCACCGCTCGCCGCGACGCCCCAAGCGCCGGATCCCGCCGCCATACAGGGCCGCGAGCACGACGAGGGGGAGCCAGAGGAGTGGGGCGAGATTCCACCAGGTCCAGAGGTCCGCGGGGACGGGAAACCGGGGCGAGGCACCCGGCCCCGCCAGTGGTACGAGCGAGACGCCGAGCGCCGGCCAGCGCATACCCAAGCCCAGCTGTGCAGAGACGACTATTTTTGCCGTGCCGAGCCCACGGCCGCCCGGCCGTGGCCGTGCGCGGCGGCCATGACGGCGCGGCGCACATGAACGCACGCCCGCTGGCGTCCTGCCGAACTATACTCATTTGCCAGCGGCGCCCGAAAACCGGTAGCGTCTGGCCCGGCCATGGCTGAGGGCTGGCCAGGAATGGCCGGCGCGTGATTTGGTGTTCTGGGCAGGGAGCAACAGTCCCCAGCGAACTGAGACGCCGGGCCCCGCTATGACGGGCGCGTGTGCGGTGGCCAGACCAGAGAGGGCCAGGTAAGAGTGGATCTCACCTGGCCCTCTCGGACTAGCGTCATCACGCCGCTTGCTTGAGTGAGCCGCCAGGGACTTGAACCCTGAACCCGCTGCGGTGGAAGCGGCGCGGGCCGGGACGCGGGGCGCAGCGGGGCGGGCCGGCGACGCGGCTCCTGGCGGCACCGCCCACCTGCGCATCACCACGTTTGGCCTGCCACTTGCCGTGGCGAAAATCGACGCCGCGCGCTTCGCGCCGCCGCCCGCCACGAGCCCCTTCCTGCAGCGCCTGGGCCTCGCCCCGTAGCCCGCGCCCCCGAACCTCGCCAGTCGCGGCGGAATCCACTACACTCGACGGCGCGGCCGCGCGGTGGCGGCGCGCCAGGGTGTCGAACTTCGGGCGCGGGCGCGGAACCAGGAGCGAGGGGCGAGCGCGCGCCGGGGCGTGCTGGCGCCCCGGCGCGGGAGCGGAGGGCAGCATGCTGGAACAGCCGGCGCCGGCCGAGGTGCGGCGCATCGATGCCGACGCCTTTCTCGCCGCCTTTGGCGAGCCGCTGAGCGCCACCCTCGACCTCGCGACGTGGCGCGCCGGCGAGGACCTGGCCACACTCTACGGCCGCCTCGCAGCGGAGGTGGCGGCCGCCGTCGAGCAGGAGGCGCGCGTCCGGGGCACCTTCCGCGAGCGCGTGTTCCCCCACCTGCGCGACTGCCTCGGCGCGCCGCCGCACGCCGGCGTGCATCCGATCAGCGTGCCGGAGCTGGAGCAGGTCCACCAGGGCTTGCTGTTCAACGGCGGCGTCGAGGCGTGCGACGGCACGGTCCTCACCTACGACGCGCTGCCGCTGACCGTCTACCAGGTGGGCGTGGGTCTGGTGGCGTACCAGGGCGCCGAGAGCACCTGGGTGCAGCGGCTCCACCGGCGCGACCTGCGCGCGGCGAGCGCCGACCCGGTGGGAGGCGCTGGAGCTGCTGCGGCGGCGCGAGCGGCGCGGCGGCGTAGGCGAGGCGGAGGCGCGCGACCAGCTCAGCCAGCTCGCCAGCCGCGCCATCATGACCTATGCCGAGCGTGCCGTGCTGCTGCGCGAGGCGAAGGGGGCCTGGCGGCTCGGCCACGGCGCCCCCGCGTCCTTCGAGCTGATCACCGGCTCGGGCAGCCGCGACCTGATGGTCGAAGCGACGCGGCTGCTCGAGGAGCTGATCTGCGAGCATCAGCGGTTCGTGTTCGTGCCGAGCGCGCCCGCCCGGCGGCTGCTGCTGAGCATCGGCCAGGCGCTGCGGCCGCTGGAGTACGCCGTCGTCGACTGGTACAGCGACCACATCGCGGCGGTGATCGAGCGGGGCGAGTACTACGGCGAGGCCACCGTGGACACGACGATCGCCGGGCGCCGCCTGACGCCCGCAGAGTGGATCCGCCGCTTCCTGCGCGAGGTGGCCTCGCAGGTGGTGGCCGGCGTGTACCGCGCGAGCGAGCTGGCGCCGCCGCAGCTCTTCTACGCGCACAAGGACCACAGCGCCGTCGCGGCGCGCATCGCCATCGCCGACAGCGTGCTCCAGGCGCACCGCGGCTTCCCGCTGCTGCTCGACCTGGCCGACCGCGTCTGCGCCGCCAGCTTCGGCGGCGACAGCCTGCGCGGCCCGCTCGACGTGGCCTACACCGAGGCCGGCACGCCGCTCCGCTACCTGGCCGAGCGCGCCACCCAGATGCCGGTGCTGTTCCAGCAGGTCGCCCGCATCGCGAAGCGCGGCCGCAAGCGCTGGCTGGGGCTCGTGTTCGTCACCCAGCTCCCGCAGCACCTGCCGCGCCAGCTCTTCGGCCTGGTCAACAGCTACGTGCTGCACAAGATCAGCGACCCACAGGTGGTGAGCACGCTGGAGCGCACCGTGCCGGGCATTGATGCCGGGCTGTGGCGGCGGCTGCCGGGGCTCGCCCCCGGCCAGGCCATCGTCGCCTTCCCGCACCTCGCCCGCCCCCTGCTCGTGGCGGTTGACCCCGCGCAGGCGCAGCTGCGGCTGGTGGACTAAGATGCTCGTCGCCGTCCACCGGCATCGAGGGGGCCCGGCGGCGACCAGGAGGTGAGGAATGCCCAATCTCCGTAGCCTAGCGGTGACGCTAGAAACCGTCACGCCGCTCTTTCTCGCGGGGGCCCAACCGCGCGCGAAGCCCGAGCTGCGGCCGCCCGCGTTCCGCGGCGCGCTGCGCTATTGGCTCCGGGCGGCCCTCGGCGGCGCGCTGGGCGACAACGCTGCGGCTGTGGGGCACGCGGAGGCCGCGGTCTTCGGCAGCCCGGAGGCGACGCAGGGTGGCGCCTCGGCAGTTACGGTCCGCCTCCGGCACGGCGCGCTGCCGGAGGCGCAAGCCTACCAGCGGGGACCCACGAGAACGATTCCCAGGGAGGGCCGTCCCCCGCTGCGGCAGCCTACCGGGCGCGATTATCTATACTGGTCGATGGCCGAGAGTGGCAATCGCGAGCGGGGCAATTGGCAGGCGGCGAAGCAATACTATCCCGCGGAGAGCACACAGTTCACCCTTGAGCTTGGCCTCCGTCCGGGCGCACGAGACGACGCGCTGAATGAGGCTCTGGCCGCGCTCTGGCTCCTCGTGCAGCTCGGCGGTGTAGGATCACGGTCGCGCCGCACGGCCGGCAGTCTCAGCGTACGCGAGGGCGTCGAGTCAGGAGGGTTGCGCTTCGCACTCGCGGGGAGCGACCCGACCCACCTGGCCGACGAGCTTGGCGCCGGGCTGTGCCGCGTGCGCGAGCAGTTTGCCCCCCACGGCCGCACCGACGTATCTGTGCCGACCGCCTTTGACGTGCTGCACCCGGCGGCGTGCGGGGTGTGGCTGCTCGGCGTGTGGCCGACGCCGCGCGACGCCGTAGAGGCGGTGGGAGCGGCCTTGCGCGATTTCCGCACCTATCGCGAACCGGACCATCAGAACGTGGCGCGCTGGCTGCAGGGGGCGGCGATCCCGACGGTGGAGCGCGCCGCATTCGGGCTACCGATTCCATATCGGTATGCCAACGGGTCCTCTGGCACCGTCCAGGCGCAGCTCGATAGTCGTCGAATAGAGCGGCGAGCCTCGCCACTGTGGCTCCACGTGTCCAGGACGACCGAGGGCAAAGGCGTGGGCATTGCCACACTCTTCCGTGCCCGCTTCCTGCCCGAGGGGGCACAATTGGCCGCGGGCGGCGGGCGCCCGACGCTCCCGCCGCCGTCCGACTACCAGCTTATCGAGCGCTGGATTACCGAGAGCTTCCCGAATGCACGCGAGGCGCGCTATGTCTGATGCTGTGCTGATTTTCACCTTTAGCCCGGTGCAGACGTTTATCGCCGAAGCGCGGCGGGTGAGCGATCTGCGCGCGGGGAGCCAGACGCTGGTGGCGCTCGCCAGGGCCGCGGGGACCGTGCTCCAGCAGCACGGCGAGCTCGTCTATCCGGCGAACGTGGACGCGTCACAGGACGCGCCGAACAAGCTGGTAGCGCTCGTGCCCTGGGAGCGCGCGGAGGCCGCCGTCCGCGCGGCGCAGGCAGCATTGCTCGCGGAGTGGCAGCGGCTCGCGGGGGCGGCGCGGGAGCGGTTTCGGCGGGACGTCGGCGCGCTGGCGCCCCAGGGCGACGCCATCTGGGAGGAGACCTGGCAGCGTCAAACACACACCTTGTGGGAGGTGTACTGGGCGGCCGCCGCCCAGGACGGCTGCCCCTACGCCGAGGCCTACGAGCAGGCCAGCCGCGCGGTGGAGGCGGCCAAGCGGACGCGCGCCTTTGCGCCCGCCGAGGAGCCGGGGCTGAAGGACAGCCTGAGCGGCCGCCGCGCGGCGCTGCACCTCGCCGGTCAGGATGCCAGAGCATACTGGCTCGCCGCGAGCGAGGCCGCGCCCCCGGCCCGGCTCCGCCCCGGCGGCCGCGAGCGCCTGGACGCGCTCGGCGTGATCAAACGGTTCAGTCCGCTTGCAGAAGGGGCGCGGCTGGCCTCGACCAGCACGGTGGCCAGCGCCGACTTCCTCGCGCGAGCCCGTCCCCACCTCGCCGCCTATCGCTCGGCGGTGGAAGCACTGCACCCCTACAAAGTCCGCGGCGATCCCGATTGGCCGTACGACGGAGACCTGCTGTACCGGGAGACCCTGACCCCGGCGAGGTTGCAGGACAGCTACGGGCTACAGCAGCCGGACGATAGCGCGCTGGAGCGAGCGCGCGAGGCGTTGCACCATCTCTCCCGCGAGGCAGGCGGGCCCCCCTCGCCCTACTACGCCGTGCTGGTGCTCGACGGCGACGACATGGGCGCGCGCGTGGCCGATGGAGCCCGGGGCGGCCCGGCGGCGCACCGCCGATTAAGCGAGCGCCTGGCGGCGTTCGCGGCCGGGGCGCTCGCGGCGATGACGCCGTACGAAGCACAGCCGGTGTATGCCGGGGGCGACGACGTGCTGCTGCTCGTCCCGCTGGCCCGGGCGTTGCCGCTGGCGCAGGTGTTGGCCCAACAATTCTTTGAGGTGACGGGATGCACGGCGTCCGCTGGGCTGGCCATCGCCCACCACCTCTACCCGCTGGATGCGACCTTGCAGGCGGCGCGCGCCGCCGAGCAGCGGGCAAAATTGGTGCGGGGCAAGGCGGCGGTGGGGGTGCGCGTGGTGCGGCGCAGTGGCGAGACGACGGACCTGCGCAGTCCGTGGGCGGCGATGGGCGACACGTTTAGTGCATTGGTCGAATTGTTCCGGGAGGACCGCGACGGCCCGCCGTTGTCCGGTCGCTTCGCCTACGAGGTCGTGGGCATCGCGGCGGCGCTACCGGCCGCCGATGCGCGCCTGGAGGGGGAGCTGCGGCGGCTGCTGGGCCGTCATCGGCAGGCGGGCCACCCGCGGGCGCCCGCCCCGGACGAGTGGGCGACGCGGCTCCGCGCGTGGGCGGCAGCGCTGGGCGAGACGACCGCGCAGGAGCCGGACGGGCACGATCCGGCCGGTGCCCCCTCGGAGCCGGCGGCAGCGCGGGAGGCGACGAGCGAACTCGGGCGCTGGCTGGTGTTCGCGCGGTTCGTGGCCGCGGGAGGGCGCGACTGATGGACCTCTTCCTGGAACCGGTCGACGTGTGGCTGTTCCGCGATGGGCGCCCGTTCGACGCCCTCAGCGACCATCGGGCCGAAAGCGTCTTCCCGCCGTATCCCACGGTGCTCCAGGGCGCGATTCGGTCGCACCATCTGGTCGTTCAGGGCGTGGACCTGCGCGACCAGCGGGCGATTGCCGCGGCGGTCGGCACCGCGGACGACTTCAAGGACTTGCGGCTGCGCGGTCCGTTCCTGGCCCGGCGGGCAGCCGATACGGTAGTGCGGTTCCTGCCGCAGCCGGCCGACTCCATCGCCCTTCAGCGCGATGGCCGTTGGACTTTGCAGCCGGCCGCGCCGCCCCAACCGCCGCCCGCCACCTTGCTCACCAGCGCGCCCACGCCACGGCTGCTCGGTCTGGCGGACGCGCCGACGAAGGGCCGCGCGGGCCTGTGGCTGGCTGAGGCGGACTTGCGAGCCTACCTGCGGGGCGAGCCGGTCCGCGCCGTGGAAGGCGACACGCTGTTCTGCCGCGAGAGCCGCCTCGGCATCGGCATCAACGACGCTCGACGGACCAGCGAGGAGGGCGCGCTGTACGAGGCCGACTTCATCCGGCCGCGGACAGACGTCGGGCTGTTGGCCGAGGTGCAAGGCTACACGGGTTGGCCGCCGCGGGGGCTGCTGCGGCTCGGCGGCGAGGCCCGCGGCGCCTCGTTCGAGCAGGTGTCGGCGCTCCGCTGGCCGGCGCCGCCGGACCCGCTGCCGGCGCGCTTCAAGCTGTACTTCGCGACGCCGACCTTCTTCCGCGATGGCTGGCGCCCGCTGGGCGAGGACTGGGGCGCTTACTTCGACGGCGGCGTCGAGCTCGTGGCGGCGGCGGTCGGGCGCTACGAGAGCGTGGGCGGCTTCGATCTGGCCCGCGCCAGCCACAAGCCCGCACGGCGCTACGTGCCGGCCGGCAGCGTCTATTACTTCGAGAGCGGCGGCGCGGCGCGGCTGCGTCCCGGCCTCGTGCAGCAGGCCGTGACGGATTGGGGCGCGGCGATCGGGTTCGGGCAGATACTGGTCGAGGAGTGGGACCGTGTTTGAGGCGACGGGATTGTTGTTCATCTACGTCGAAACGCCGCTCCACGCGGGCACGGCCCGCGGGCTCGGGGCCGTCGATCTGCCGATTCAGCGCGAGCGCACCACCCAGTACCCGATCGTCCAGGCGAGTAGCCTCAAGGGCCGGCTGCGAGCCGAAGCGCAGGCGCGCGGCATGGACCGGGCCGTATGGGAGACGGTTTTCGGCCCGGCGCCGCCAGGCGCGAGCAATGGGGCCGGCGCGGCTCCGAGCGACCACGCGGGGGCTCTGTCGGTGGGCGATGCCAGCCTGCTGCTGTTCCCGGTGCGCTCGCTGGCGGGCGTCTTTGCCTGGGTGACGAGCCGCGATCTCCTGGCGCGGTTCCAGCGGCGGGCGGAGCTGGCCGGCACGCCGCCGGACTGGCGGCTGCCCGACGCGCCCGGCCGCGACGAGGCCTGGGTGAGCGGCGACGATCTGCTTGCCGGCGGCCAGGTCGTGCTTGAAGAGTTCAGCTTCCAGCCGCGCCAGGCGCCCGATGGATCGGTGGCCGCGATCGGCGCCTGGCTCGCGGCGCACGCTCTGCCCGCCGCCGCTGCCGGCCAGGACGACGTGTACGCGTACTGGCGCGAAGTCCTGCCGCGGCGGCTGTGCGTACTGCCCGAGGACGCCTGCCGCGACTTCGCGCTGTATGCCACGGAGGTGCAGACTCACGTGCGCCTGGACCCGGGTTCGAAGACCGTGGCTGACACCGGGCTGTGGACGACCGAGAGCCTTCCCGTGGACACCCTGCTATACGCGCCGCTATTGGCGACTGGCTCGCGAAGCGAGCGGAAGCTGGCGGCCAGCGCAGTGCTGCAAGAGGTCGCCGCGCTCGGGCTCGACCGCGTGCAGTTAGGCGGCGACGAGACGACCGGGCAAGGGATCGTGGCGCTGCGCTTCGTGCTGGGGGGCGCGTCGTGAAGCCGCACGCCGCATCCGGAGAGGAGGCGCGCATGAGTCAGCAGCGGTCGCTCGAGCAGGAGCGCGCCGGGCGGGCCTGGGAGTGCGTGCAGCAGGTCCAGGTCAATGGGAAGCACTATGCCGAAGACTACCGGCGGCTGGCGCGCGGCGCGCCGGCCGAAATCCAGGCGAACGGGCTCGGGCAGACATTGGCCTTCTGGCGGGCGAAGGGCACTGCCGCGCACGGCAAGCTTCTGAACGACGTTGCCACCGCGTTGCGCGCTCGGTCGCTCGGAGGCGAAGGGCAGGACGTCGTGCGGTGGATCGCGCAAACCGCGACCACCGACGACTACCGGCGGGCGACGGTGGAGGCGATGGCGTTCCTGGGCTGGGTGAAGCGCTTCGCCGAAGCAGACTTACTGGGCGGGGGAAACGGCAGATGAGAGAGCCCCTTGGGCGGCGCCCGCCGGGGCGCCCGCCGGCCGGCCCCGAGGGCGGCGCGCCCCGCGGCCCCGGCCCCGCGTACTCGCTCCCGATTCCTCGGGCGAGCGCCGAAGCGTGGGAACGGCACCGGGACGTATCGCCACAGAACCCGGGACTGGTTTTCACGCGCTTTGCCCCGGACTGGGGCATACCGTCCCGCCCGCGGCCGGGAGAGCCCACGGCGAAGCAGCGCGGGCTGGAGACAGTGGTGGAGGCGGGCCAGCGGGGCGACGTACGGCTGCTCGTGGCCTGGAACCGGCGCTGGGAGGCGGCGGCCGCGGCAATCGGCGCCGAGCCCTTCGGCCTGGCGACCGAGTGGCGGCTGATCACGGGGCTCGGGCAGAGTGGGCCGCTGGAGGTGGGCTTCACCTTCCATCGCTACGGCTTCCCCATGCTGCCTGCCAGCAGTGTGAAGGGCCTGGCGCGCGCGGCCGGCCGGCTCGCCGTAGCAGAGCGACTCGACGCCGCGGATCTCACGCGACTGGACGAGGCGCTGAGCGCGCCGGACGACGCGGAGTTCCGGCGCCGCTTGCAGGTATGTGGGGCCGGGGCCGAGGCGGCGATGATGCTGGCCGCGGCCTTCCGCGCCATTTTCGGCACGCAGGCAGCAGCAGGACGCGCCGTGTTCCTGGACGCGATTCCTCGCGCCGTTCCTGGCCCGCCGCCGCGCCTTGAGCTGGACATCATGAATCCGCACTATCCCGAGCATTATGGCGCTGGGGCGCACCGACGCCCGCCGACGGACGATCAGAACCCGCGGCCCGTGTACTTCCTCGCCGTCGCGGCGGGCACGGCGTTTCGCTTCGCGGTGGGCTGGCGCGGCCCTCTCGACGCCGCGAGCCGCGAGCTGCGCGACCAGGCGCGGGCCTGGCTGGCGGATGGCCTGATGGCGCTCGGGGCGGGCGCGAAGACGAGCGCCGGGTATGGGTACTTCATCACGGGGCCGGGGGACGCGCCGCTCGCCCCTGCCGGCTCTGCCCGGGAAGTGGGCCACGAGCGACCCGGCGCGCCGGCAGGCACCACGACCGCGGCCATCGCCGCGCGTCCCGAGTTGCCGGCACGGCCGGCCGAGCCTGCGCCACCACCCGCGCCGCCACCCCCGCTAACTGTAACCCGCTATGGCGTCATCAGGGATATTGATTCGGCGAAGACGAAGCGCGGCCACGTCGAAGACGACGAGACGCACGTCGTGTACCGGTTCAATACGGCGGTCATTCGGGGCAACTTCCCGCCGCGCCGGGCGCGTGTGCGGTTCGACTTGCAGGGCGACGAGGTCGTTCTGATTAGCAGACTGTGAAACGAGCGGCGCGGCTCCGGGACTCGGCGGTAGGCGAAGTGGCAGGAGTGCGGAGAATGCGGGCGGTCAGCTTCCTCGGGCTAAGCGACTATAGCGAAGCCTGCTACGTGTTTGATGGACGCGAGTGCCGCACGGCGTATTTCCCGGTCGCGGTGTGCGAGCTATTTGGGGCGCGCGAGCTGCGCCTGTTGATGACGGCCGCGGCGCGGGCAAAACACTTCGCTGGGCTGCAGGCGGACCTGGCCGCGCGCGGGCTCAGCGATATAGTGCGCGCAGTGGAGATTCCCGAGGGCAAGAGCGAGGCAGAGATCTGGGAGCTGTTCGACGCGCTGACAGGCGCGCTGCCGTCGTCGCCTGACGACGGGGTGCTGCTAGACGTCACGTTCGGTTACCGCTCGCTGCCAGTATTGGCGGTCATCGCGGCCGCCTACCTCCAGGTAGCGCGGGGTGTGCATATCGACAAGCTCGTGTACGGCGCCTGGGAGAGCCGGGACGAGCAAGGGCGAACGCCAGTGTTTGACCTGTCGCCCTTTCTGACCCTGCTGCGCTGGACTACCGCCACCGAGCAGTTCCTGCGCACGGGGGAGGCGAAGCCGCTGACCCAAGCGCTGGAGGCGGCCCACAATCTCCCTCATCGGGCCACGCCTTCTGCTAGTGACTTGCCCCGACAATTGAAGAACGTCGCAGGGGCGTTGGGCGAAGTCTCTCAGGCCATGCAGCTTGCCCGCCCCCACGCCATGATGGAGGCCGCGGCGACGCTCGCCCGTCGGTTGGAGACGGCAGACAGCGAGGCCACGCGCTGGGCCAAGCCGTTCGCGGTCCTGCTCGACCGCGTGCGCGCGGACTACGCGCCGCTGGCGTTGAGCGATCCACTCTCCGATGCCCGGCGCGATCTGGATGTGCAGCGCCGTCTGCTGGATTGGTACGTGGAGCGGGGGCGCGCGGTTGAGGCAATCTTGCTGGCGCGAGAGTACGTCATCTCGAGCTTTATCCTTCAGCACGGCTGGGATGTGATCGCCGACCGCGACCATGCAGAAAAGCTGCTCAGTGAGGCGGCAGCGGCCAAGCGGACGAAGCAAACCGCAGGGGAGACGGCAGCGGGTCACGGGGCCGTGCAGGTCGACGACTCCTGGGCGCAACTGTGGAACCAGATCGGCGATCTGCGCAATGACGTGGCGCACTGCGGGATGCGTCGCTCGCCCCGACCGGTGCGCAGCATTCTCGGCGACGTGGCGAAGCTCCCGGCACAGCTTGCCAGCTTGATCACGCCGCCCATGTCAGGCGCGGGAGGCGTGCGCCGGTGATCGTACTGAACTTCGCGCACCCGCTGACGGCGCGGCAGCAGAGTGAGATCGCGGCGCTGCTCGGGGAGGCGGTCGAGCGCGTGGTCGAGGTGGCGAGCCAGGTGGACGTGCAGCAGCCGCTGGCGCCCCAGGCGGCGGCGCTGGCAGACGCCTGCGGCCTGTCGGCAGCGGAGTGGCAGACGCTGCCACTGCTCGTCAATCCGCCGTCGCTGAATTTTCTGGCCCTCGCGCTCCTGGCGGAGCTGCACGGGCGGTGCGGCTACTTCCCGGCGCACCTGCGGCTGCGCCCGGTGCAGCGGGCCAGCCCGCCACGGTACGAGGTGGCCGAGGTGCTCGACTTGCAGCCAATCCGTGACGGGGCTCGGCAACGGCGAGGCTGAGCGGCGACCAGGTTACCGGGAGGGAGCGGCTATGTTTGACCTCGCCGTCCACCTGCTGCGCTTCCGCGCGGAGGTGACGAGCCCGCTGCGGCTGCCGCCTGCCGCCGGCGCGGCGCTGCGCGGGGCGTTATTCGCGGCGCTGCGGCAGCAGTTCTGCCTGGCCGCCGGCGGCACGGACTGCGGCCGGCCCGCCGTGGCGGCGAGCTGTCCCGTGTGCTTCCTACTGGCGCCGGTCGAGGCGGGCAATCTCCGCGGCCAGGACGTGCCGCGCCCATACGTCCTGCGCGTGCCGCCCAAGGGGCCGCTGGCCTATGCGCCCGGCCAGACCTTCGAGTTCGGGCTCGCCACCTTCGGGCGGGCGCTGGGCACGTTCCCCTACGCGCTGCTCGGCGTGCAGGCCATGGGGGAGCGCGGGCTGGGCGCGGGGCGCGGCGGCAGCTTCCGGCTGACCGAGGTATGGGCCGAGAACCCGCTCGCCGGCCGCCAGGAGCGCATCTACCGCGCGCCCGACCGCCAGGTGCGCACCCCCGCGCTGCCGATCGACGCCGCGCAAGTGGCCGCCGAGGCCACGGCGCTGGCGGCCCAGTTATCAGCGGTCAGCAGTCAGCCGTCAGCCGCGAGCGGGGCGCGGCAAGCGGCGCCCCTACAGGCCAGTCCCCACTCAGCACTCAGCACTCAGCACTCAGCACTTCGCTTGTCGCTGCGGAGCCCGACGCGCCTCATCGAGGCCGGACGGCTGGTGAAGCCCGACAGTTTCCAGCTACGGACGCTCCTCGCGCGGCTGCTGGAGCGGCTGGACGCGCTCGGCGCGCGCTACGGCGCCGGCCCCACGGGCGCCGACCCGGCGGCGCTGCTGCGGCAAGCGGAGGCGGTGCGCATCGTCGAGCGCCGGCTCGCCTGGCGCGACCTCTTCCGGGCGTCCGGTCGCCATGGGCGCATGCTGCCGATGGGCGGGCTGGTCGGCGAGGTCGTGCTAGAGGGCGACCTGGCGCCGCTGCTGCCCTGGCTCGTATGGGGCACGCTCGTCCACGTCGGCAAAGACGCGGCCATGGGCAATGGCGCTATCGCCCTCGCCGCCCTGTGAGCCGCCTGTCGAACTTTTCCTGCGGGCGCGGAATGGTCATCGAGGCCACGCCGCAGGCCGCGGCCGGCGAGGAGGACGAGATGGCTACCCGCGCCCCGCTCCCGCGCATGACGCTCGCGCTCCGCTGTGAGGAGTGCGGCGTCGAGGTCGAGGCGTTCGACGCCAACGTGCAGCGCCTGGCGTCCGAGGTATCGCGCGCCCGGCGCGACCACGCGCGGCTGCAGCACGGCTGGCAGCCGGCGTTCGCCGCACCGGCGGCCGAGGCGACGCCCGATGCGCGCTGAGCCGGGCCCCGAGCCCGCCGCCGAGCCGGCCGAGGCCGACGCCGAGCCGGCCGAGCGGGCGGAGCCGCCCCGACAGCGTGCCCGCATGGCGACCATCGAGGAGGCCGGCACGCTGCCCGACGGCTGCCTGCTGGTGGACGAGTACGGCAGCTTCGTCGGCAAGCACGGCGAGCGGCTGCGCATCCTGGTGAAGGGCGAGCCGGTGCTCGAGCGCCCGCTGCTGGGCCTGGAGCACGTGCTCGTGCTGGCGGGCGGCGTGGCGCTGAGCGCCGACGCGATCCGCGAGTGCGCCGAGCGCGGCGTGCCGATCAGCCTCGTCTCGCGCAGCGGCAAGCCGTACGCCAAGCTCGTCGCGCCCGAGCTGACCGGCACCGTGCAGACCCGCCGCCACCAATTGCTGGCCTACCTCGACGCGCGGGGCGTGCACCTGGCGAAGGCATTCGCGGGCGGCAAGCTCCGCAACCAGGCGGCGCTGCTCAAGTACATGGCGAAGTACCGGCAGCAGGTCGACCTCGCCACGTACGAGCTGGCGCGCGAGGCCGCGTTCCGCTGCGAGCATCTGGCGCGGCGGGTGGACGAGCTGGCGGGCGACGCCGTCGACGCCGTGCGCGTCGAGCTGATGAACCTGGAGGCGCAGGGCGCGAAGCACTACTGGGAGGCGGCGCGGGCGCTCGTGCGGCCCGACATCGAGTGGCCGCGGCGCGACACGCGCGGTGCCACCGACCTGGTGAACCAGCTCCTGAACTACGGCTACGGCATCCTATACGCGCAGGTCGAGCGCGCGGTGCTGCTCGCGGGGCTGGACCCCTACGCCGGCTACCTGCACGAGGACCGGCCGGGCAAGCCCAGCCTGGTGCTCGACCTAATCGAGGAGTTCCGGCAGATGGTAGTAGACCGCTGCGTGTTCGCGCTGCTCAACCAGCGCGTGCCGGTGGCGCAGGACGCGGCGGGCCGCCTGGACGACGCCACGCGCACGCTGGTGGCGCGGCGGGTGAACGAGCGGCTGGAGAGCGACGAGCCGTACGCGGGCCGCCGCCTGCGCCTGCGCAGCATCGTGCAGAGCCAGGCCCGCCACCTCGCCACCTACGTTCGGGGCGACGGCCCACCGTATGTCCCCTGGCTCGGGCGCTGGTAAGCCAGTGGCGACTCAGTCCAGCGCACTAGCCCTAGCATCCCCTGATCGGATCGTAGGGTTGAAGTTAGCCACGGAAGCCGCTGCCAACTCTGCTCGCGATGGTTTCAGTATCCTCAACGGATCGTGTGAACAAGGTAAGGGTCCGCGTGGTCGCCCGGACGAGCTACAGAGCCGGCATCAAACTCACCGGTTGGCAGTTCTATCGAGCTGGCAATTCATCCCCATCTGGAGCAAGTTGCCAGCTCGTCCTATTGACGCCTTGCCCCGACAGGATTATTCTAGACTCACGGTGTTCTACTCTCCATCCCAGGAGGTGGCCGAATAGCCAATCAGTCCCTGCTCGAACTAGCTTCACTGAGTCTGTCGCATCCCAACAAGCAAGAACCGCGGGGAGTACCTGGCCGGGCAACCCCACGGTCCTGCGATCAGCCGCACTACCGCCGCGCTGAGGAGTTGCCCGCAGCGTCTGGGGTTTCGTGCGCCTATCAACAGGGTACGCGAACCCCCGGCGCTACGCAAGGCGCTCCGGAACGGGCGGTGGGCTAGAACCCGTAGGAGGGGTAACCCATGCGCCGCCAACCTATGCCCCCGAGCACCGTGGACCTGTACTGCGATGCGTGCGCGAGCTACTACGCGAAGCTGTCGGCGAACACGAAGCGGCTTGCCACAGCCATCTGTGCGGCCCGCCGGCAGCACGCGATCTTCGTTCATCGCTGGCAGGCGTAGTCCGGCAGTACTCTGGCGGGCCGGGTCAGGTGACAGTCTGACCCGGCCCCGCCCTAGTCGCCACAGTTCGTGGTGTCCGCGCGCGCTCATCCGCGGCGAGCTGTCGAACTCCTAGCCCGGTAGCGGAACACGATATGGAACTGCCCGGCGACGCCGGCGGAGGTCAGTATAATGGCCGATTGGAGTGACGAGACCTATCGCCTGTTCTTCAGAGACGTGAACGGCTTCCAGCCGCACCAGTACCAGGTAGACGTAGCACGGCGACTGGCCGGGGGCGAGAACGTGATGCTGGGCGCGCCGACGGGAGCGGGCAAGACACTGACGGTGCTGACGCCGTTCCTATACGAGCGTTGGCGCCCACGCCCCCACCGGCTGATCTATGCGCTGCCGCTGCGGACCCTGGCGCAGAGCATCTGCCGAGAGGCGCGGGAGCTGGTCGGCCGTGCCGGCGCAGATCCCGATGGTGTCGTGACGATGCAAACCGGCGAGCAGCCAGACGATGAGTTCTTCACACGGGGGCGGATAATCATCACGACGTACGATCAGGTGTTGAGTGGGCTACTCGGCGGCCCCTACGGGCTCTCGGCCAGCCAGCACAACCTGAACTCGGCCGCAGTGGTGGGCGCGCTGCTCGTGTTCGACGAGTTTCATCTCATGGCCCCGGGCCTCGCGTTCCTGACGGGCGCGGCCGGGCTGAACCTCTTCCGCGACTTGACTCAGTGTGTGTGGATGACCGCCACCGCCACACCGCCGCTGCGCCGCACGCTGACCGACGCGCTCGGCTGCGCGGACGCCAGCCCAGACGAGAGAGCCCTCGCGCAGCTCCCGACCGTGACCGCGGTGACTCGCGGCCTGGACTACCTGGACGCGCCGCTGACGGCCGAGGCAGTGCTTGCCGCGTCGAGCGGACGAACCATCGTCATCTGCAACACGGTGCCGCGTGCCCAGGCGCTGTATACGGCGCTGCGGGCAGCGCTGCCGACGGACGTGCCGTGCCTGCTCCTGCACTCGCGCTTCTTCAGGCCCGACCGAGCCGACAAGGAGCGGCAGCTTGCCGCGCTACTGGGTAAGACAGCGTCTGGCCGAGCGGTACTCGTGGCGACGCAGGTGATTGAGGCGGGGATCGACATCTCTTGTGACGACCTGCACACCGAGCTGTGTCCCATGAACGCGCTGGTACAGCGGGCAGGACGCTGCGCGCGCTATCCAGGCGAGCAGGGCACCGTGCATGTGTACGAGCTGCCAGCGGTGGAGCGGGCCTGGCTGCCCTACGGCACGCTCACCGCGCCCGATCCTGCCCTGGCGGCCACTCGCAAGATCCTGGCGGCGGGTACAGAGTCTCTGCTCACGCCCACGATCACCGCGCGCTGGGTCGAGCAGGTACATGAGGCTGTAGATGCCGTTGCGCTACGCGATGGTTGGGACGGGCGGCGGCGCGAGGTATTGCAACGCATCCGCCTGAACGCGATCGAGCGGCAGCCAAGTCGCGTCTCGGACCTCATCCGGGAGGAGAGCGTGAGCGATGTGCGCGTCATCGTCGCGACGGCGCACGACTCTACACCTCAGCCAGGGTGCCGCGAAGCGGTGACCGTCTCGCGGTGGACGCTAGAGGGCGCGCTCGACGCGACGCCCGCGAGCGGGGAGCCGGTCGCCTGGGGCTGGGCGCTGGGCGACGAGCCCCACTGGGAACCGATCCATTCGAAAGATGACCTCAGGGGCCAGTACGTCGTCTGCCTGGCGCCGGCCGTGGCGCGCTACACGAGCGCGGTGGGGCTGGAGGTGGGCATGGCGGGCGAGGCCGTCAGCCTCGAGCGCACGCCGCCGCCACGGCCCGGGTATCCTCCGCTAAGCGTGGAAGGCTGGGCCCACCACGCGCTGAGCGTGGCGCGGGCAGCGCGGGCGCGCGTCGAGGCCGACGACGAGACCGGCTGGCTGAGCGCCGGCTTCGCGCGCCGGTACGGCCTCACGTCTGCGGAGCTGCGCGCCGCAGTTGAGGTCTGCGGGCTGCTCCACGACTTCGGCAAGCTCCAGCAGGGCTGGCAAGCCTGGGCCGCGGCCTGGCAGCAGACGAAAGACGCGGCGTTTCAGCCCGTCGAGGCGCTAGCGCATACCACCTACGATCCGGATAATCGAGCCGACCGCGAGCGAGAGCGCGGCTTCCAGCCCAGGCGCCCGCACCACGCCGCGCAGGGCGCCTACCTGGCGCTCGCGGCGCTGCAGGGACGCTTTAGCGACGTGCCGGCCGAGCGGCGCCCGATGCTTATCGCGGCGTGCGCGGCCGCCATCCTGGCGCACCATGGTGGCTGGCTGCCTGGCGCGCCCGACCTGGGTCTGCAAGCGTTGTGGCCGCGCTGGACCGCGGACTTGCAACGGGCCGCGATCAATGGCCAGGCGCCGCGAGCGGTGCAGGCGCTCCTGGCGCAGCGCGAGCGCCGCCCCTGGCTCGAGCGCGTCGTGCAAGCAACGACCGGCCCTGACACACTCGGCAACTATTGGCCGCTGGTAGCCTACCTCACGCGCACCCTGCGCCTCGCCGATCGACGCGCGACCGCGGAGGCTGGTAGCGAATGAACGAGATGGTCTTTGCAATTCCCCGCGCGACGGGAACCCACGGCGACATCTTCCTAGTAGCTGGCCTCGCCGATCTATTGCAGCAGGTGGCCCAGGAGCCGGTGCAGCTCCGCGCGCGAGGGGCCATCTACGAGGTGCACGCGCTCCTCCCGGACGACTGGGCCGACCGCCTCCCCGTCGGGGCGGGGTACAGCTACCTGCGAGCCAAGGCCAAGGTGAACGTGCCCGATGGCGTACCCACCGACAGGGTGCTGGACTACGAGTCAGAGAAGGCGCGCGTGGCGCTGTACCGCGAGCGATGGCAAGCGGTAGGCCGCAAGCCGCCCGACGATCCGGAGCTGGCGCAGTGGCTCCAGCAAAACGCCCCCCGCGCCGACTGGCGGCACTGGCAGCTCCTCAACCTGCTCCAGGGCGACGACAACACCAACAAGGTGTTCTTGCGCCTCAGCGAGCTGCCCGAGGCGGCGGCGCGGGCGGCCATCGCGCAGGGGCTGAGCGCGCTCCAGCACGGGCAGCGGTCGGGGCTGGCGTGGGGCGTGTCGTCGGTGCAGCTCTTCTCGCCGAACGCGGCCAAAGGCTATGCCCGACTCAAGCCAGACTCGACCGACCGGAACGACAAGACCAAGGAAGCCTGGGTAGATCCGTTCGTTGAGTGGCTGCGCTACCGGGGCTACTTCCGGGTGGCCTGTCCGTTCTTTCTGGACCCGAAGGCCGAGCGAATTCGCATCCTGACGCCAGAGCCCGTCGACGTATCGGCGGAGGGGCTGAACGTCGTGGCGGATGAGCTACGGCGGGCGCCGGTGCATGGCGCGGAGCCGAAGCTGGACGCCCTCGCCGTACTGTTCCTGGCCGAGGCGCTGATCCGGCACTCGGAGCTATACGCGGCAGCCGAGCCGACGGCGGCGCCGCTCGTCGAGCTATTCACGCTCTTCGGCAAGACGCCGGCCCAGGTGATTGGCGGGGTGGCGATCACCCAGTACGTCTCGCTGGGATCCGCGCGGGCGGTGGCGCAGGTGGGCGAGCTGGCGCTGCCGGACTGGTTCCCGATGGAGAGCCCCGCCGACGCGCAAGCCTGGCTGGCGATCCTCGAAGAGCATCGACGCGTGGTGCGGGGCCTGGAGGACAAGCACTCAGACGAAATTGGGCTGCTGGTAGGCTATCGGCGGTTCCTCCAGACTCGCGGGCCCGCGGCGCTGGACGCGCTGCTGGACTTCATGGGGGCTTATGGCGTGTTCGTGCTGCGGGCGCGCGAGCAGAAACGGCGCGTGGTCCAGTTCACCACGGAGAACCTCCGTGCGCTAGTGAGGGGGATGATGGGTAGCTATCTGGAAATCCTGGACGACCCTGGCTTCCGGGCCTTGGCGGCAGCGGTGCGGCGAGCGACCGTGAGCGCGCAGAGTCTCAAGTCGCAGGGCAGGACCGATTACCGGGAGATTCGCTACGACCTGCTGCCGGAAATCCGTCGGAAGCGGTCCCTGCCGGACGGCCACGCGCTGGTAGAGACGGTCGCCGACTTCGTGGCGAGCTACAACTACGAGAATGCGCGGCGGCGGGAGCTGAAGCAGCCAGCGCCCGCTAACGTGACCACGGAGGAATTCCGCGCCTTCGCTCAACTCGTGGAGGAGCACCAGGCGCCGCTAGTCGGGGCGCTATTGGCCGCGTATGGCTCGTGCCGCGAGCCGCGCGAGGGAGGCGAGCCCGAGCGTGTGGACCATGAGCCCAGCGCTGAGACTGACCTGGTAACGGCAGACGCCGCCGAGGCGTCGGAGGGGGAGTAGCGAAGATGGCGGTGATCTCGTCGCTCACACTGAACGCGCGGCTCACGCTGAACCTGCACAATCTCAACAACGAGGGCACGGAGGGCAACCAGCAGCAGACGCGGATGGTGCATATCATCGACGCGGACGGCAGCCGACAGGTGGTGAACGCCGTCAGCGGCGACATGTTCAAGCACATCCTGGTGGAGCACCTGATCCCGCTACTGCATGACGCGGAGCAGAAGCTGTCCGCCCCAGCGGCACGCCATGATCCCGATCGCATCACGGCCGACGAGCAGTTCGTGGCGTACTGCGAGAAGGGAGAGGGCGGCCGTCGCGTGACTGAGTCCGAGATCATGTCGCGGATGCTGACGGACTGCGCGGCGACAGACCTGGCCGGGGCGCTGGTGACGCGCGGGCGCGCGGTCGGGCGCAAGTCGGTGGCGGAGATCGGCTGGGTCGTCGGCATCCCCGACAACACGGTGACCGAGCAATACTTCCACGTGAAGTACGCGCCCGAGGGCCGCGGCGGGGCTGCCGGCGGCACGACGGTGGCCGGGCAGCAGGCGATCTTCCACCGGCCCGCGTCGTCGGGAGAATACGCGCTGATCTGCAACCTGGACCTGTGGCGGGTGGGGCTCAACGACATCACGCGCGAGCCGGCTATTTCGGCGAATGACCGCGTGGTGCGAGCCCGGGCGCTCCTGCAAGCGCTGGCCGCCATGCTGCTGAAGCCGGCGGGCGCCCAGCGCAATACGCAGAACCCGCACATCATGGCTTGCGAGGGCGTGATCGCTACGTCGAACAATTCTCTGCCGGCGCCGACGGTCAGCCCCCTGGTGAAGGATTACGTTGACCAGATCAAGAGTGCGCGCGACGCGTGCAATCGGCTGCGGGAAGATACGGTCAGGCTCTACGAGTTCGACTCGCTTGGGAAGGCCGTGGACATACTGGCCGACCTGGCGCGGGGCTTAGAGCTGGCCGAGGTGCCGAGCCGTGGCTAGGGATGCGCGCGTCTCCACAGGCGGGCGGCGAGGCCGCGCCGCGCCGGATGCGGCAACGCTGGCCGCCGAGCGGGAGGAGCGCGCGCGACGGCTGGACTCCGAGGCAAGCGCGGTGGCGGGCGTGCCGGGCCCCGGGCGCTGGCTCGTCGCCACCTACGTGCCGACCGCCCTGTTCTCGCTCAAGGTGAGCGCGGCCACCAGCGCCGTCGGCAAGACTCTACTAGTGCCTACGATGTATGCGATCAAGATGGCACTAGTCGACGCCGCGTTCCGCGCAGGCTATGGCGAGGCGGAGTGCGCGCGGCTGCTGCGGGCGCTGGTGGACATCGAGGTGCGCGTGGCGCCTACCGCCCGCGCGGTGGTTACGCACACGTTCCTGAAGATCCGCCAGGAGCCGAAGACCCCGAGCCGCGAGCATCCGTACATCTCCAGCGTGGCGTACCGGGAAGTGGCGCACGCCGCCGGGGAGTGGCGCTGGGCGTTCGATCTGGCGGGCGCAACCGACGAGGTGGCGGGCTGGCTGGTGGAGCTGCTGCCGCACGTGAATTACGTGGGCCGGCGGGGCTCGTTCGTCCAGTTCGCCGGGCTTGCCCGCCAACCCACGCTGTCGCTGGAGTTCACCCAACCGCAGGCCCAGGATGGGTTCACCATGCCGTCACGGTGGCAGGTGGCCCCCCTGGACGACTTCGGCCCCGAGGCATCGCTGGACGTACTGAGCTCCTACTCGGCCGCTTCGCCGCGCCGGGACCGCCACCGGCGGTTCGTGCAGACGATCATCCCGCTCGGGCTGGTGAACGTTGGACCCGGCTTCAGTGAGTACGAGCGGGCCGAGTAGGAGCGCGATGCGCTGCCTCGTGGTGTACGACATCGTGGTGGACCGCGTCCGGGCACGGGTGGCGGAGGCGTGCCTCGACTACGGGCTGCAGCGCATCCAGTACTCGGCGTTCCTGGGCGACCTGTCGCACAATCGCCAGGCGGAGCTGCTGCTGCGCGTGCGCCGTGAGCTGGGGCGCACCGAGGGGCACGTGGCGCTCTTTCCCCTCTGCGACCCCGACTTCCGCGCCCGGCGAGAGGTGCGCACCGGCTGAGCCGATGACTCGTGCGGGCGCTCCATCTTTTTTGGCGGCTCTGGTGCGCACTGGACGGGAGGTGAGCACGGGCTGAGCCGGCGGCCACAGGCGCGGCCGGGCGTGCGCTGCGGTCGCACTGCGCTCGCTGCTGCACTTCGGCCGGGCGCGGAAGAGTTCCCCAGGGACGCGCTGGGGCCCTATGTCGAGGGCCTGGCCTGGCTGTCGCACTTCGGCCGGGCGCGCGGAATAGGAGGCAGCCACCCTGCGCGCGGGAGACGCCATTGGCTGCCGAACCGCTGCCCGCCGACTCGGACCTGCTGCCGCTCGCCGTGAGCGACGTTCGCCAACACGTCTACTGCCCCCGCATCCCGTACTTTCGGCTCGGGCTGCGGCTGCCGCATCGGCCCGTGACGTTCAAGATGGCAGAGGGGATCCGGGCCCACGAGCGGACCGAGGCGCTGGAGGCGCGGCGCTCGCTGCACGCCTATGGCCTCGCCAGCGGCGAGCGGCACTTCGCCGTCGCGCTGCACTCCCCGCGGCTGGGGCTGAGCGGCCGGCTAGACATGGCGATCGTGCTGCCGGCGGAGGCGATCCCGGTGGAGTGGAAGAACAGCGCGGGGCCGCTCGGGCTGAACCACAAGTACCAGCTCGCGGCCTATGCGCTGCTGGCGGAGGACTGCTTCGGCCGCCCCGTGCGCCGCGCCTTCGTGTACTGGATTCCGGCGCGGCGCGCGGAGCCGGTCACGATCACGCCGGCGATGCGGAGGTATGCGAAGCGAGTGCTGGCAGACATCCGGCGCGCGGTGGCGCGGGAGCAGCTCCCCGGGGGGACGCGGGTGCTGGGGCGCTGTCGGGAGTGCGAGTTCCTGGGGTACTGCAACGATCGCTGGTAGGAGGGCGCGATGTACTTTCCATCCGACGAGGAGCGGCGCTACGTGCAGCGGCGGCTGTTGCCCGAGGCGCGGCAGCAGGGGATCGCCGAGGAGCTGCGGGGCTGGAGCTGGGCGCGGCCGCCGCTGCAGCCGGTGTATGCCGTGCCGCTGGGGGTGTACGAGGTGGCGGGCAAGTACTGCCCGACGGGGCGCGACGTGTACTTGCGCCGGGTCGAGCGGGTGGTAGCGCCGCCGAACCGCGGGATGGTGGAGGGGCGCGTGCTGCACCAGCTCGTGGCCGACCTGCTGGTAGCGGCGAAGCGCGTCATTTATCAGTACGGGGCGGCGTGCCTGGACGCGCTGGAAGAGCTGCGGGAGCGTGCGCAGCCGCCGCTTGAGGGGGTGCCGCTGGCGCCGGAGGCGCGGCCCGAGCTGCAGACGAAGCTCGATGCCGTGCGCGCCTTCGAGACGCGGCGCATCGTCGAGCGGGTGCAGGACGTGCTGGCGCGGCAGCCGCAGGCGGGCCCGGACACGCTCGTGGCACTGGCCCTGCCGGTGCATCTGGAGGTGAGGCTGAACGGCACATACCTGGGCCTGAGCCCGCACCTGTCCGCCGACGGGGTGCTGTTCACGGAGATGATGGTGGCGGACCTGAAGTTCGGACCGCGCGAAGAGTTCCACCGCCTGACGACAACTGGCTACGCGCTGGTGCTGGAGAGCTTGTACGAGGTGCCGGTCGACGTAGGCTGCATTGTATACGTGAGCTTCCGGCAGGGGCGGGTGTTGGTAGAGCGGGACTTCCACGTGATCGGCGACGAGCTACGGCACTGGTTTCTGGAAGAGCGGGAAGAGAAAATGCGGCTGGTCAGCGAGGAGCTGGACCCGGGGCTGCCGGCCGTGTGCCCGCGCAGTTGCCCGTATCTCCGAGTATGCCGTCCGGATGAGGAGCGCCGCGGGGCGCCTGAAGCAGGCGTGGTCGCCGCAAACCCGGCCCCAGATGGAGCGCTGGCGCTGGCCGGGGCGCAGTAAAAGGCCCGGGATGAGTTCGACGTCGGCCAGGGTGGGCTCGCAAAGTCCGCGTGAGAGGGAGCAGGGAAGTGGCTTGCGGCGACAAGGGGTCGTGGCTTGCGCTAGAATGTGCCAGCGATGCGCCCGAGGGGCCGTAGAAGGCGGCCAGGGGCGTTGCAGGTCTTTTACAATCCAAAATCGCGCCGGCAGCCGGGCGGCCTCAACCCTACGATCCGACCAGGGGATACTGAAACATAGGAGCACGATGGATGGATATCAAGCAATGTCGGGCGCCTCAACCCTACGATCCGACCAGGGGATACTGAAACCGGTTGGCCGCAAGGTCCGACGTTTCCAGATCGAAGGCGGCCTCAACCCTACGATCCGACCAGGGGATACTGAAACACTGCAAAAACGTGGACCTGCCGACGAACGTCTTTCGGGGCCTCAACCCTACGATCCGACCAGGGGATACTGAAACCGCTGGATCCCTGTCGCCCCGCCACGTCCATCACGTACCGCCTCAACCCTACGATCCGACCAGGGGATACTGAAACAGTGCGCTCGTCCACGTTGTCCACGCTGATTACCGTCGCCTCAACCCTACGATCCGACCAGGGGATACTGAAACCGCAGCGCGCGCTTCTCTGCTAATGAAAGGTAAGCGTGCCTCAACCCTACGATCCGACCAGGGGATACTGAAACCCCTTCGCTTGGATCACAGTGGTACATGCTCCAGAATAGGCCTCAACCCTACGATCCGACCAGGGGATACTGAAACCCGCCGACAGCCCCATCCGCCCCGAGCGGCCCGAGTCGCCTCAACCCTACGATCCGACCAGGGGATACTGAAACCGGCGGAGAGCCGGAATGCTGGCTTGTCGCCAGCCACAGCCTCAACCCTACGATCCGACCAGGGGATACTGAAACCGTCGCGGTTCTGGTGGTGAAGCAGCACGACGGATGTAGCCTCAACCCTACGATCCGACCAGGGGATACTGAAACATGCCCTTCGCGGCCGTCCATCCCGCCTGCTCCGCGTGCCTCAACCCTACGATCCGACCAGGGGATACTGAAACCCGTCACGACGCGCCGGCGCTGGAGGCGGAGGCGGCAGAGCCTCAACCCTACGATCCGACCAGGGGATACTGAAACCTCTATCTCCCTCCTCCTCTCCGGTTGTTAACTTTCGCCTCAACCCTACGATCCGACCAGGGGATACTGAAACCCCGACGCCGTGGACAGCGACAGCACGCTGGTCCGAGGCAGCCTCAACCCTACGATCCGACCAGGGGATACTGAAACCGCAGAGCAGGTCCAGCAGCAAGGTCTCGACCTGGTCGTGCCTCAACCCTACGATCCGACCAGGGGATACTGAAACCCGCCGGCATGACCGCCGAGGAGGCGGCGCACGTCCAGGCCTCAACCCTACGATCCGACCAGGGGATACTGAAACTGCGCGACCTGGCGCACGTCGAGGGTAACGGGCGGGCCGCCTCAACCCTACGATCCGACCAGGGGATACTGAAACCCCGGTATTCTCCTTACCCGGTACCGGAGAGGACGTACGCCTCAACCCTACGATCCGACCAGGGGATACTGAAACAATGTGCAGCTCGCGGTCAAGGCCTTCGTGAACAACGAGCCTCAACCCTACGATCCGACCAGGGGATACTGAAACCTGACGGCGGGAAGAGAGAGTCGCTAGCGCGCCTAGGCGCCTCAACCCTACGATCCGACCAGGGGATACTGAAACAAGTAGAACCCCAGGATCACTCCCATGAACGCTGACAGCCTCAACCCTACGATCCGACCAGGGGATACTGAAACGCTACGGAGTATCAGCGGCTCCGACACGACGATCGCGCCTCAACCCTACGATCCGACCAGGGGATACTGAAACGCCGTAGAGCGTGGAGCGGGGAATCGCCAGCTGCCGCGCGCCTCAACCCTACGATCCGACCAGGGGATACTGAAACTCCCAGTGTTGCTCGGCGGTAAATCCCTTGAGCGTATCGCCTCAACCCTACGATCCGACCAGGGGATACTGAAACGCGAACGACACGCGGACGACGAGGCGCGTGCCTCTTGGGCCTCAACCCTACGATCCGACCAGGGGATACTGAAACCAGTCCTCGGCGGGCGGCAGTACGAGCGGCAAGAAGCCTCAACCCTACGATCCGACCAGGGGATACTGAAACTCGCCGGCAGCCAGGCGCACGCCGGGCGCCTCGTCCGCGCCTCAACCCTACGATCCGACCAGGGGATACTGAAACAGGACGAACAAGCGGCGGTGCAGGCCATCGAAACCGCGATGCCTCAACCCTACGATCC
>DATGMD010000037.1:0-162785 GCA_035293805.1 Chloroflexota bacterium
GCGCCTCTGGGAAATGTGTCCACTGGGCTAACGCCATCGCAGCACCTCCTCGTGAGGTCCTCGTAGGGTCGTTCGCTGGCTCTACTATGGCGCCGACTGCGTTAGAGGCCCGTCGGCCCGGCATAAAAGCCGCGTTAGAGCTACGCTGGCGTCGGAGATAAACCTGCCTCTGACCCAGGGCCGGCTGGGTCTCGTGGTGTCAAGAAACGGGGGGTTGCCGATTCTACGACTTCTCGGAGCCATCCGTGGCGAGCTCACAGCCCCGGGGCGCCGGCAGCACCGCGGCGAGCCGCCAGTAGGCCCGATTGCAGGCCGCCCGCTGACAGAGCCAGAGCGGATCACGGCGCCGCTCTCTACCGACCAGCTGGGTCAGCTCGGGAGCGATCTCCGTCTCCATCACGGCGGACACGGAGAACGGGCGCTGGGCGCCGAGCCCTCGCGTCGCCTCGCGCCGTCGTTGCAGTACGGTCGCGGCGCAGCGCTCTGAAGCCCGGCTCCGCGCGGAGCATCGCTCGCCAGGTCATCTCCGTGGGCAGCTGCTGGCCGTCTGGCCGCAAAGCGGCCCGTGCCGCGTCAAGCGGGCGCCTCGCGCGAGGACGCAGGGCGCCACGGCGCTCGCGCTCCCGTTTAGCGGGGCCGATGGCGAGGACGTGCCAGTCGTTGACGAGATGGCCGAGTAGCGCCGTCAGCTTCTCGGTCGCGCCCGCAGCGGGAGAGCCACGCCGGCCGAGGGCGCGAAGGCCACGCCGCCGCGCTCTGAGGCGCGCGTTTCGCCCACATGCCCCGTGCGGCCCTGCAAGGCGCTGCAGGGCCGAGGTAGCGGCCATCTAGTGTATTTGGGACGGCCTGAGTGAGTGACAAGAGGCCTGAGAACCACGCCTGGCGCAAGATCCGATTCAGCATATAGATAAGGCGCGGATAAGGCGCGGACACGCGAAGGCCCGGTCATCACGCGATGATGACCGGGCCTCTTCACCGACCGCACCCTGCCTCAGTCTGCCGCCCGCACCGTCAGGTTGCCGTCGAACACAAACTCCACGAGCCCGTTGCTCGTCCGCACCTGGTAAAACGCATGCTCCGGCCCTCTGCCGCTCCCGGCACTGACGATCTCAAAGTCATCGCCCCGCGTCAGCTCACCGACCTTCTTAGTGTTCACATCCGGCTGCTCGGACACGTCGGCCCGCTAGGAGGCCGTGACTGTTCCCCCCGCCTGGGGAAACACACCCGTGAAGGTTCCGCTGCAGCGCAGCTCGGGGGTGCCCTGGCTCACCGTGAAGGGGCACGGGACGGTGACCGAGCCCGCCGGGAGGCTGGCGGCATTGGTCACCGGGATCGTCAGGGTCACCTGAGTGAGCCCCGCGGGCAGATTCGAGAACACCCCCGTCACCTGGAAGCCCGTGGCGCTCGGGGTGAAGCCGATGCAACCGACGAAGAACGCCGGGCCTCCAAGGCCATCGCAGGGGCTCACTACGACGGTGCCCGTAATCGGCAGGGTGCCCGTGGCGGAGCCGAAGTCAGCCGAGCAAGCGTTCACGATACAGCCGTTGGGGGTAATCGTCGGGGTCGGGGTGGCGGTCGTGGTGGGCGTGGCGGTCGGCGTCGGCGTCCCCGTCGGGGTGGCGGTCGCGCTACGGAGCGCTGTCGCCGTCGCCGTGGCTATCTGAGCCTGGCTCCGAATACCCACCGTGCCCCCGACTTGCGGGAAGATGTTCGGCTCGTTCACCTGGGCGTTGCACCCCGCCCGCTGGCATCCGCCACCCCACACCCGACGGTCCGCACGCCGGCCGGTGTGCCCGCTGCCGTCACCACCGGGACGACCAAGGCCACCTGTGCGCCGGGCGGGAGGCCCGTGAGCACACTCGCGATCGTGAAGCTGCCGGTGCTCGTGAACTCGATGCAGTTGAGCAGTGGCCGGGGACAGGGCCCCGGCTGAATCGGGCCTGCCGTGGCGTTGCCGGTCAGGACAGGCGCGTGACACACGGCGCCAACGTGCTGACAATTGGCCGGCGCGGGGGAGTTGGGCGGGGGGGGGGACCCCCTCCAGCGCCAGAGGCAGGGGCGGCGGGAGCAACGGCAGCGGCCAGGCGGGGACCGCGAGCGGGCCGACGACGGGAACCGGCAGCGGGAACGGCGCCAGGGGGGGGCAGCGGGGCCGCGGGCGCCGGGACGCCGAGCGTTGCGGTCGGGGATGCTGGCGGTGGGCCGTCGGTGGGGGAGGCAGCTTCATCCGCATCTGCGGCTTGATCTGGTGGACTGTCGGTAGCGCCGGCGCCGGCTACCTGAGCAGCGGGGCGGTCCAGCGGGCGGGCTACGGCTGGCGGGGAGTCGAGCCCTGCGGCCTGGCTGCCGGTCGCTGTCCCTGACGAGCAGAGCACCCCGGCCAGGCAGAAACCGAGCCAAACGAGTCCCCATAGCCGCATCGGCTCCCCTCCGTCCGTTCGATGGTCGGGCTCAGCACGGGCCCTGGTCCGCTCCCGCGCCTGCTCAGGTAAATGCAAGCGACCACGGGATGTTACAGTCGACGGCCAGGCGTCCTTGCCCGCGAGGCAGGCGTGAGGATGGCGGTAGTCGTTCAGGCCACCCGACCTCTAGGGAGCAAGGATGGCGCCGCGGTTCGCTGCAGGGCACCTTCCTCCGCCGCGCCCAGCACCTGCGGCTCCAACTGGACCGCCTGCGGGCCTGGGTAGCCACCGAGGAGAGCCGCCGTCGGTGTAGTGCCTAAGGATGAGACATCCTGTAGACCTCTTCAGGCACTACAGCCGCGTTCACAGACCCAAGTGTAGCTCAATAGATTCACTCTGTCGCACTTCGGCCGCTTGCTCGGCGGTGTGGTGCGCCGCGATAATGTCGGGTTTCCGGCTTGCTACCCGTCTCTACCCTCGTGTCGAATGACGCGGCTGGTCAAGTAAGGAGGGACCGCAACCATATGGACCACCTCGCACAACCGCTCCTACTCTTGGGCGCCTGGACGGCGGCGTTTCTGCTCGGCAAGGAACTCCAAGTTGGCTTCGCCCACTGGCGAGCACGCCGCCGAGGTCAGTAGAGGCTCGGCCCGACGCGCTCCGTGGCGCCGTCAACATGCTCGCGTCACCGGCGCCGGCCTTCCTCCCGGTCCTAACGGCCGCCCACTTTGGCACGTTCCTTGCAATCCGCCCCTGGTGCTGGCGAGTAGAGCGGCGGATGGAGAGAGAGCATGTCGCTAGAACCTGGCGGGATAATTGCCTGGATCATCGTCGGCTTGATCGCGGGTTGGCTCGCGGGCCAGTTCATGAAGGGCGGTGGCTACGGGGTCATCGGGGACATCATCGTCGGGATCATCGGCGCGTTTATCGGCGGCCTCGTCTTTAGCTTCCTGCTGCCGGGCAGCAGCGCCGGCCTGATCGGGAGCATCGTGGTCGCCTTCATTGGCGCTGTGATCCTGATCGCTATCCTGCGTGCGGTGTCCGGAGGTCGCGCCGCTGTCTAGGCCGCCTTCGGCGCCGGCCTGAGGTCACGCTTCAAGGAACGCTCAGCAAGCAAACTGAAAAGGGGTCGGCGGTAGAACCGCCGACCCCTTTCAGTCCGTGGGCCACCCCAAACCTACGAAAGGAGATACTCTCGCACGGCACCCTTACTGCACGTGCTGCGGGAGCTAGTCCATAGGGTTGTGGGCCGCTAGCAGCGCGCCAACTCGGTACTCGGAATAAGCGCGAGCTGATGGCGCAGACGCTCGGGCGCTCCGTGCCGATCCACGCCGGTCTTGTACACTTACTCCGTGCGCTGGACGCCGGCACACCGCCGGACCAGGTCGGCAACTCACCGCATAACTGGACACGTTTTCGCCGCCGAGGTGCCTTCATGCCACAGCGTTTAGCCGTGAATATCTGGACGATTGGCTGTCAGATGAACGAGGCGGACGCGCGCCGCCTCGGCGACGAGCTGGACCTGGTCGGCTTCGAGCCGTGCGACGCGGCCGACGCGGCTGATCTAGTGGTGCTCTACTCGTGCGTCGTGCGTCAGGCGGCCGAGAACAAGGTCCACAACCAGCTCATGCGGCTGCGCGACGTGAAGCGCCAGCGGCCGGCGCTGAAGATCGCCCTGGCCGGCTGCATGGCGGGCGAGGAGACGGCCGCGCTGCAGCAGACGTACCCTTTCGTGGACCTGTTCATCTCGCCCAAGGCCGACATCTCGCTGCGCAATCAGCTGCTCGACCTCCTCGACCTCGACGAGCGCTACCGTCACGAGCCCGACGGCGCGCAGCGCACGCCGGGCGTGTCGGCGGGCGTGACCATCCACCAGGGCTGCAACCGCCGCTGCACCTACTGCATCATCCCGTTCCGCCGTGGCGGCGAGCGCAGCCGCCAGCCGGCCGAGATCCGCGCCGAGGTGGCCGGGCTGGTCGCGCGCGGCACCCGCGAGGTGGTGCTGCTCAGCCAGATCGTGGAGCGCTACGGCTGGGACCTGGAACCCCGCCGCTCGCTGGCCGAGCTGCTGACGCTGCTGAACGACGTGCCGGGGCTGGAGCGCATCCGCTTCCTGACCTCATATCCCAACGACTTCGGCCCCGACCTGATCGAGGCCGTGGCGACTCTACCGCACGTGTGCGAGGACATCAACCTGCCGATCCAGGCGGGCGACGACACGGTGCTGCGGCGCATGGCGCGCGGCTACAAGGTCGCGGACTACGTGCGAGTGGTGGACGCGCTGCGGGCGCGCATGCCGGAGATCGGCATCTCGACGGACATCATCGTCGGCTTCCCAGGCGAGACGGCCGAGCAGTTCGAGAACACGCTGCGGACGATGGAGCGGGTGCGCTGGGATGTGGTCCACGTGGCGATGTTCTCGCCGCGCGAGGGGACCGTGGCGGCCACCTGGCCCGACGACGTGCCGCGCGCCGAGAAGAAGCGCCGCCTGCACGCCGTCGAAGAGCTGCAGGCGCGCATCGCCGCCGAGATCAACGCGCGGCTGGTCGGCCGCACTCTGGAGGTATTGGTCGAGGGCCAGGCGAAGGGGCGCTGGTACGGCCGCACCCGCACGAACAAGCTGGCGTTCTTCGACCATCCGGAGCCGCTGGCCGGCGCGCTCGTCGCGGTGCGCATCGGGCAGGCCAGCGCGTGGGCGCTGCAAGGGGAGCTAGTGGCGGTGACGCAACAGCCGCCGGCGGTCGCCCTCCCCCCGACCCTCTCCCAGGGGGAGAGGGAGACCGCGGACGGGACTCCCACCCCGAGTGTCTCGCCGGGGGCAGGAGAGCACAGCGAGGCCCCCTCTCCCCCTGGGAGAGGGCGGGGGGTGAGGGCGCCGAGCGATGGCGTGATCCCGCTGCGCCTCGCCGCGTCGTAGCCGGCGGGGCCGCGCGTGCCGCTGGAGTGGCTGGCGCTGGTCGCCGCCTTCTCTAGCGCGGTCGCGCACCTCGCCAGCAAGAAAGCCGTCGGCGCGGCGGCACCCCCCGCCTTCCTCGCCGCGCGCTGGTCGACCGGCGCGCTCGTCATGACGACGGTGTTGCTGTTCGGACCGGGCTGGGCCGGCTTCGCGCCGAGCTGGTCGCTGGCGGCGCTCGCGACGGGCGCCGTGCTCGGGCCGGTCGTCGGCTGGCTGCTCTACCTGCGCGCGCTGCCGCGCCTCGACGTGTCGGTCGCCCAGCCGATCTTCAACAGCGCGGTGCTCGTCACGCTGGTGCTCGCCATCATCTTCCTGGGCGAGCGGCCGAACGCCTTCACGCTGGCCGGCGCGGCGCTGATCGTCGTCGGCGTGCAGCTCTTACAGGGGGCGCAGGCGGCGCGGCAGCCGAAGCGGGGCCGCTGGGAGCGCCTGCGCCACCCGGCGGTGCTGCTGGTGCTCGGCGGCGCCTGCTGCCTGGGCGTGTCGAGCTTCTGCTTCAAGCTGGGGCTGAACGCGCTGACGCCCGTCGAGACGAACTGGGTGCGGACCACGGTGCCGGCGCTGGTGCTGCTGAGCGGGAACACGCTGGGGGCGCTGCGCGGGGCCGCGCTGCCGCGGGCCGCCCCGCCCGGCGTGGGCTCGGCGAAAGGCGTGTGGCTGACCTGGCAGGGGCTGGGGTGGGCGGCGCTGGCGTCGCTCGCCAACGACGTGATTGGCTGGCTGTTCCGCTTTACGGCGCTGAAGCACGGCCTGGTCGTCGTGGTCGAGCCGCTCGCCTCGACGGGCCCGCTGTTCGTGGCGCTGCTCGCCACCGCGCTGCTCGGCGAGCGCCTGGGCCGCCGCGGCTGGCTCGGCGTCGCCTGCACGGTCCTCGGCGCGGTGCTGCTCGGGGGATGGGGAAGATAGCCTGACATGGCAGGCTGGCTCGCTCCGCGGGGCGAGCCAGCCTGCCGCTCAACTCTCGATAACCCCGGCGGCGAGGCCGGCGCGGGTGTCGCCGAGCACCTGGCCGTGGCCGATGGCGAGGGTGCTGATCCAGCGCTGCTGGCCGAGGGTCAGGGCAATGAAGAAGCCCAGCTCGACCAGCTCGGGCTCGCTGAACTGGCGGTGCAGCTCGGCCCAGAGGGCGTCGTCGGCCAGGGCCGGGTCGTGCGCGATGGCTTCGGTCCAGGCGAGCGCGGCCTTCTCGCGCGGGCTATAACGGTCGGACTCGCGGAAGCTGGCCAGATCGGCCAGCGTATCCTCGGTGACGCCTTGCTGTTCGGCCCGAACAGAGCGCTGCACGCCTCAGTAGTGGCAGTCCACGAGCTGTGACACGTAGACGCGGCACAGCTCTTTGGTCTTGTGCTCCACGATGCCGGCTTTGAACACGGCGTTCCAGGTGCGGGTGAAATGGCGCAGCACGTCGGGCTGGTGGGCGCGGATGGCCTGGCTCTCGGGGCGCGGCGTGCCGTGCAGGCGCGCGTCCTCCAGGTAGCCGCGCAGCTCGGGGTCGGCGAGCGTGGCCGGGTCCACGTAGCTGATGCGGGGCATCGAGTGGCCTCCCTGCCGCGCGGCGACGAGGCCGCGCCGTCTCGTCGGTATACTAACACTCGCGCGAGCGGAGGATCATGCCGACGACCGATCCCTATAGTCTGCGGGCCGCGCGGAGCATAGCCGCGCAGACTGCCGGGCTGGACCCGGCGGCGCCGCCGGCCGCGCGGCTGCTCCGCGCGCCACGGGCGGGGCTCGGCCGGACGGTGGGGGTGCTACCGGGTTCGTTCGATCCCTTCACGACAGCTCACGCCGCGCTGGCACGGGCGGCGCTGCGCCACGGCGGGCTGAATAGCCTGCTGTTCCTGCTCAGCGTGTACGTCGTGGACAAGGGCGACGCCGCCCGCGCGGCGCTGGCCGACCGCGCGCTGGTGCTGACACGCTACGCCGCGCGCCGCCCGCGCTGCGGCGTCGCCCTGTGCAACCGCGGGCTGTACGTCGAGGAGGCGGAGGCGCTGACGCCGCTGCTGCCAGAGGGGGCCAGGCTGTGGTTCGTCGTCGGCTTCGACAAGATCGTGCAGGTGTTCGACCCGCGCTACTACGCCGACCGCACGGCCGCGCTCGACCGGCTGTTCGCCCTGGCCGGCTTCCTGGTGGCGCCGCGAGCGGGCGCCGGCCGCCGCGACCTGGCACGACTGCTGGCCCGGCCGGAGAACGCGCCCTATCGCGACCGGGTACGCCCACTGCCCCTCGCCGCGGCCTATCGGGACCAGTCGGCCACCGCCGTGCGCGCGGCCCTGGCGGCCGGCGAGGACGCCGGTGCGCTGCTGGCGCCCGAGGCCGCCGCCTTCGTGGCGGCCACCGGCTGTTACCGAGCGCCCGATGCAGCCGGGGCGTACGCGGCGCGGCGGCGGGCGCTGACCTAACCCCCCCGGCCCCCGGAACCTAACCCCCCCGGCCCCCCTTCCCTTTGAAGGAAGGGGGGAGCCACCCCGGCCTCTCCCGGTCCCTCTCCCCCCTTCCTACAGTGAGAGGGGGACCGGGGGGTAGGTCGGCCAGTGCTCCCCCTTCCCACAATGGGAGGGGGCCGGGGGGGTAGGTCGGCCCCCCGCCGGCAGCGTATACTGCTGCGCCCGCCCCGCGCGGGGTCACGGGCGCGTAAGGGCCTTGTGATTGGCCTGTTACTCAGGCACCCTGGCACTGGCTGCGTCGGGCTGGTACCCTCGGGTACGTTCTTGGCCCCGCGGGTTCTATCTGCGGCCCACGGGGGCCAGCGACAATCGCGGCCGGCGATTCGCGCCCGGCCGCGCGTAGGATGAACCGGGCGCCGCGCTACCCTCAAGCCCGACAGGGGCCGGCGGCCGCTAGCGGAGGACGTTGCCGATGAGCAACCCGCAGAGCTGTATCCTGGTCGCCGAAGACGACGCGCGCATGCTGCGCCTGATGCAGCGCAACCTGGAGCTGGCGCACTATCAGGTGCTGGCCGCGCAGGACGGCCTCGCCGCCCTCGACCACGTCGAGACGAAGCCGTGCGACCTGCTGCTGCTCGACATCATGATGCCGAAGATGGACGGCCTGGAGGTCTGCCGGCGCGTGCGCGAGTTCTCGTCGGTGCCGATCATCATGGTGACGGCGCGCAACGGCGAGCGCGACGTGGTGCTCGGCCTCGACGCCGGGGCCGACGACTATCTCACCAAGCCGTTCGGGGCCCAGGAGCTGCTGGCGCGAGTGCGCGCGGTGCTGCGCCGCTCGCACCTGACGGCCGCCGACACCAGCCCCGGCGTGTTCGAGCAGGCCGACCTGCGCGTCGAGTTCAGCCAGCACCAGGTGAAGCTGCGCGGCAAGCTCGTGCCGCTGACGCCGACCGAGTACCGTATCCTGGCCCAGCTTGCGCAGCACGCGGGCAAGGTGCTCACCCAGGAGCAGCTCCTGACGTCGGTCTGGGGCCCCCCGTACAAGGACGAGGCGCACCTGCTGCGCGTGAACATCTCGCGGCTGCGCGCGAAGATCGAGGACGAGCCAAGCCACCCGCGCTACGTGCTGACGCGCCCCGGCATCGGCTACCTGATGGCGCGCGACTAGCGCCGCGGCGGGCCATGACCGGCCCGCGCCCGCTGCTCCTCACACCGCCCGGCGGCGGTGGCACCGCCACCGCCGCCGGGCGGTGCTGCGTTCGCCTGCGCCCCGGGCGGCGCGGTTGACCGCGCTCCATTCCCCAACCCGGCTGTTGCCAGCACGGCCGGGCGGTAGGGGACGAGCCCCGGCCCTACGTTTCCCCCTGCTTCAGCAGCCGTCCTTGCCGTTGACCGGGTGAGGAGCGGCGCGTAGAATGCCGGCCAGGGCGCGGGCGACAGGCGCGGACGCATCGCGTCCGCCGTGCGCCCAGGCGCGGCGCTGACGGTAGCTGTGGCCGGGCACACGTCGGGGTGCCCGGGCGGGGACGGCAGGAGGCAGGCGATGGCGGAAAAGATCGGCATAGTCGGCGTCGGCAACATGGGCACGCAGCTACTCTATCGGCTGCGGCTGGCCGGCGAGTCGGCGGTCACCTACGACGTCGCGCCCGAGGCGCGCGACCGAGCGCGCGCGCTCGACGCGAGCGTGGCCGAGTCGGCGGCGGCGGTGGCGCGCGCCGCGACGATCGTGGACGTGGTCGTGCGCACCGAGCAGGACATGCTCGACGCCACGCTGGGGCGCGACGGCGTGCTGGCCGGCGCCGCGCCGGGCACGCTGGTGCTGCTCCACAGCACCATCCTGCCGCGCACCACGCGCCAGGTGGCCGAGGCGGGCGCGGCGCAGGGGGTACACGTGATCGACGCCTGCATGGTGGGCGTGCCCGCGGTGGTGCGCGCCGGCAACCTGAACTTCGTCGTCGGCGGGCCGCCCGAGTTGTTCGAGCGCGCCAAGCCGCACCTCCTGAAGATGGGCAAGGCGGCCTTCCACATGGGGCCGCTGGGCGCCGGCAACGTGACCAAGCTGATCAAGAACATGACCACCGGCGCCGAGGCGCTGATCCTCGAAGAGGCCGTGCGCATCGGGATGGCCGGCGGGCTGGGGGCGCGGCAGATCCTGGAGACGTTCCAGCAGGTGTACTCGGGCACGGTGCTGGACCGCTGGGAGAGCGCGTTCGTCTTCGACGACGACACGCCACGGCCGCACGGGCGCGGCAATCTCTACGAGAAAGACCTGCCGCTCGCCGTGGCGCTCGCCCACGACCTGGGGGTGATGGCGCCGATTGCCGAGTCGCTGCGCGCGGCCGGCGAGCGGGCGCTGGCCGCCGAGGGCGTGCTGCAAGCGGCCGGCGGCGTCGAGGGAAGCCGTTCCTGACCCCCGCCCCCAACCCCCTCCCCCCACAGGGGGCGGGGGCTACTGTCGGAGCCTCCCCCGGCCTCCTCCCCCTTTCCCCTATGGGGGAGAGGGGGGCAAGGGGGAGAGGGGTCACTTGCGGTAAGATTCCCTTGCCCGCCGGGTGGGCGTGCCGTTCCCGGCGACCGCGTAGCTCCCTGGAGGCGTCATGCACGTCGTCGTGCTCGTCAAGCGCGTGCCCGATCCCGAAGCGCCCGCCAGCCTGTTCCGCGTCGACGACGCGGGCCAGCACTTCGTGCCCGCGCGCTCGGTGCCCTGGCTCACCAGCACTTACGACGAGAGCGCGCTGGAGGCGGCGCTGCAGCTCAAGGACGAGCACGGGGCCTCGGTGACGCTGCTCAGTCTCGCCGCCGACGACGTGACGGAGTGGCTACAGGAGACGCTGGCGACGGGCGCCGACGAGGCGGTGCTGGTACAGGACGCGGCGCTGGCGAGCGGCGACAGCTTCGCCACGGCCGAGGTGCTGGCGGCGGCGCTCCGCAAGCTGGGCGACGTCGATCTCGTGCTCTGCGGCCGCCAGGCGTCGGACACCGACGCGGGCATCGTCGGCCCGGCGCTGGCGGAGCACCTGGGGTGGCCGAGCGTGACGGTGGTGCGCAAGGTGGCGCTGCAGGGCGACACGCTGCGCGTCGAGCGCGCCGTCGAGGACGGCTACGAGGTGCTGGAGATGGCCCTGCCGGCGCTGCTCACCGTCACCAGCGAGCAGTACCCGCTGCGCTACGCGACGATGCCGAACATCATGGCCGCGAGCATGAAGGAGATCCCGGTCTGGACGGCGGCCGACCTGGGGCTGGCCGCGCCCGGCGCGCGCATCGCGCAGCAGCGGCTGTACCAGCCGGAGGCGCGGGTGGCGTGCGAGCTGGTCACGGCCGACACGCCGGAAGAGGCCGCGGCGGCGCTCGCGCGGGCGCTGCGGGCGCGCGGGCTGATCTAAGGTGGCTCACCGGGTGGGGGTGGAGGTTTGACGTGGTCAAACCTCCACCCCCACCCGGGCCAGACGCGAGGGGGCCTGGAGAGCGACTATGGCAGACGGACGCGGCGTGCTGGTGCTCGCGGAGCAGACCGAGGGGCAGGTGGCCTCGATCTCGCTGGAGCTGATCGCGGCGGGGCGGCGCTTGGCCGACGCGGCCGGCGAGCCGCTGCTCGCCGCCGTGGCGGGGCCTGAGGAGCCCGCGCGGGCGCTCGGCGCGGCCGGCGCGGACCGCGTGTACCTGCTCGATCATCCCGACCTGACGCCGTACCTGCTGGAGACGGCGCTGCCCGCCGCGGAGCAGGTGATTCGCCAGGCGCGGCCGCGCGTCGTGCTGCTGGGCCACACCGCGAGCGGCAAGGATCTGGCGCCGCGGTTGGCCGTGCGCCTGGGCGCCGGGCTGGTGACCGACGCGACGGCGCTGGAGTACGACGCGGGCACGGGGGGCGTGGTCGGGCGCAAGCCGGTGTTCGGCGGCATGGCGCTCTCGGAGCAGGTGGCGCAAGGGGACCCGCAGCTCCTCACGGTGCGGCAGAAGTCGTATGAGCCGGCCGAGCCGGAGGCGGGGCGCGACGGCGCGATCGAGCGGTTCCCCGTGGACCTGAGCGGCGTGGAGCGGCGCACGCGGCTGGTGGAGCGGGTGCGGGAGCGCGCGGCGGCGAAGCGCCTGGAGGACGCCGAGATCGTGGTGGCGGGCGGCCGCGGCCTGGGCGGGCCGGAGGGCTTCCAGCCGCTCTACGAGCTGGCCGACACGCTCGACGCGGTGGTGGGGGCGAGCCGCGTGGCGGTGGACTCGGGCTGGGTGCCCAGCGAGATGCAGGTCGGCCTGACAGGCAAGATGACGAGCCCGAAGCTGTACATCGCCGTCGGCATCTCGGGGGCGATGCAGCACATGGCGGGCTGCTCGGGCGCCCGCACGATCGTGGCGATCAACAAGGATCCCGACGCGGCGATCTTCCAGCACGCGCACCTGGGCGTCGTCGGCGACTTCGGCAAGGTCGTGCCGGCGCTGACGGCGGCCTGCCGCGAGCTGCGGGACCGCTAGCGTGGCCTCCGGGCAAGGGGGAAGGGGGCGGCCCGGGTCCGCCTCGCCGCACGGAGCCGTGGGCTGATGTGGCAGCGGGCGCTGATCGTAGTACTGACGCTGCCGATCGCCGCGTTCGCGCTCTGGGGAGCCTGGGCGATCGCCCGCCAGGTGCCGACCGCGCCGCAGGCGGCGCTCGGCGCCGTCGCCTTCGTCGGCATCGGGGCGGTGGCGCTGGCCGCCGGCGCGCTCGGCGCCCGGACTGTCAGGCAGTAGGTCGAGCCAGCGACAGCACCGAGTACCTCGCCTTTGGGAGCGTGGCCGTCCCGGCCGCCTCACCGGCGCGGCCGACGCCGGCCGGGGCGGGCGAGACGCCCACGCGCGAGGGGTGAACGGGAGGTGTCGGCGAGCAGCACACCGGCAAGCGACGCGCTCTCGGTCGGATGAACGCCCCATTACGAGCTGGCACACGGACACCACATGACGGCGACGCGCGAGATCTACTGGAACATCGCCAACGGCTGGCTCGTCTACCCGCTGATGCTCGTCGTCTTCGGGCTGCTGGCGTTTGGCTTCTGGCGGCGATGGCGCGTGTGGGCGTGCGGTGCGCCGGAGGACTGGCGACCGGCGTGGCGGGCGCGGCTGCGGGCGCTGGCGGCCTACGGGCTGGGCCAGGCGCGGGTGGTGCGCAGCCCGTTCGCGGGCACGATGCACCTCTTGCTCTACGCCGGCTTCGTGACGCTGTTCATCGGCACCCTGCTGATCGCCGTGCAGGAGGACCTGCGCGTCCACTTCCTTTACGGCGATTTCTACCGCTTCTACTCGCTGATCCTCGACCTGTTCGGCGTGGTGGCGCTGGTGGGCTTGGCGGGGCTGGCCTGGCGCCGCTACGGGCGGCGCCCCGCCGCGCTCGACAGCCACGCCGACGACGCGCTCACGCTGGCCGGGCTGGCGGTCATTCTCGTGACAGGCTACCTGATCGAGGGGCTGCGCATGGGCGTGACAGAGGTGAGCGTCAATCCCGACCTGGCGCGCTGGTCGCCGGTCGGGCTGCTCACGGCGCGGGCGCTGCTGGGCCTGGGCGTGCCGCTCGACGCCTTCCCGCCGCTCCACCGCGGGCTGTGGTGGTTCCACGCCATCCTGGTGTTCGCCTGGCTCGGCTACTGGGCGTGGTCCAAGATGAGCCACGTCTTCCTGGCGCCGGCCAACGCCTTCCTGCGGCCGCAGCGGCCGTTCGGCGCGCTGCGGCCCATCGCCGACTTCAAGGACCCCGCGCAGCTCGGCCTGGAGACGTTCGCCAACCTGTCGTTCCGCGAGCGGCTGAGCGCCGACACCTGCATCCACGCTGGCCGCTGCCAGGACAACTGCCCCGCCTACGTGAGCGGCAAGCCGCTGAACCCGAAGGCGCTGACGGTGAACCTGCAAAGACTGGCGGCGCGAGCGCGGGACGGCCAGGCGGCCGAGGCCGAGGCGGCGGTGCTCACTGAGCAGGCGCTGAGCGAGGAGGGCGTTTGGGCCTGCACGACCTGCGGCGCCTGCAACTACCACTGCCCCGTGCTGGTCGAGCCGATGGACGCCATCGCGGGCATGCGCCGCAACCTGGTGCTGGCGAAGGGCAAGGTGCCGCCGACGGCGCAAGCCGCGCTGCTGAACATCCAGAAGCGCGGCCATCCCTGGGCGGGTACGAAGCTCACGCGTACCGACTGGATGGAGGGGCTGGGCGTGCCGCTGCTGGCCGACAAGCCGGACGCCGAGGTGCTGTTCTGGGTAGGGTGCAGCGGCGCGCTGGTCGAGCGCAACGTGCGGACGACGCGGGCGATGGCGGGGCTGCTACAGCAGGCGGGCGTCAACTTCGCCGTGCTGGGCGACGAGGAGACGTGTACGGGCGACCCGGCGCGGCGGCTGGGCAACGAGTTCCTGTACCAGCAGCAGGCGCGCAAGAACCTCAAGACGTTCGGGGCCTACAACGTCAAGAAGGTGGTGGCGACCTGCCCGCACTGCTTCCACACGCTGCGCAACGAGTACCCGATGCTCGGCGGCGACCTGGAAGTCGTGCATCACACGGAGTTCCTGGCCGAGCTGGTGGCGCAGGGCAGGCTCCAGCCGGCGCAGGTCACGGCGCAGACGGTCACCTACCACGACCCCTGCTACCTGGGGCGCTACAACCGGGTGTACGACCCGCCGCGCGACGTGGTCAGTGCGCTCGGGGGCGTGCGCCAGGTGGAGATGCCGCGCTGCCGCGAGAAGGGCTTCTGCTGCGGCGCGGGCGGCGGCCACGCCTTCATGGAGGAGCAGGGCGGCCTGCGCATCAACTACCTGCGCTCGCAAGAAGCGCTCGACACCGGCGCCGACGTGCTGGTGTCCGCCTGCCCCTTCTGCCTCCAGATGTTCGACGAGGGCGTGAAGGCCGTGGGCGGCGAGGGCCGCATGCAGACGCTCGACGTGGCCGAGCTGCTGGAGCAGGCCGTCACGCCGCCAACGCCGCCGTCCCCGTAGCCGCGCCCCAGCCCGCGGCGCGCTAGCAGACAGCAGTTTTTGCGGGCGCTGAGCCATGAGGTAGGGCAGGGGCTCGTCCCCTGCCGCCCGGCCGACGCTTACCGGCTCGCCCATCCTGAAACCCGCTGTCGGCCGCCAAGACGGCCCCACGGGTAAGCGAAAATACTCTCACGAGCCGAGCCCCATCGCAGGCGGAACAGACAGGAGCACACCATGAGCGTTGCCGTACGCAAGCGGAAGCGGAACAGCGCGGCCGAGCCCTCTCCCTGGCCGCTGGTGATTCGCACGCGGCCGGCGCTCGACGTGTCGGAGGAGCAATTTTACGAGTTCTGCCAGCTCAACGGCGACTTGCGGATCGAGCGCAGTGCCGTAGGAGAGTGGCTCATCATGCCGCCGACGGGTGGAGACACCGGCCACCGCAACGCCGAGATCACATATCAGCTAGTCGCCTGGGCTAAGCAGGACGGGACCGGCGTGGCGTACGATTCCTCGACCGGCTTTCGGCTGCCCAATGGGGCGATGCGCTCGCCCGACGGCGCGTGGCTACGCAAAGACCGGCTGGCAGCGATTTCCCCCGAGGACCGGCAGCGGTTCATGCCGATCTGCCCCGACTTCGTGCTGGAGCTGTGGTCGCCGTCCGATCGGCTGGCCGACGTGCAGGCCAAGATGGACGAGTACCTGGCGAACGGCGGGCGCCTCGGCTGGCTGCTCTATCCACCCGAGCGCTGCGTCTACGTCTACCGACCGGAGGCGCCGGTCGAGCGGCTGGACCAGCCCGAGACGGTGTCAGGAGAGCCAGTGCTGTCCGGGTTCGCGCTCGACCTGCGCGAGATCTGGTGAGCGCGCTAACACACGCGCACGCGTGACTTGCCGCGCTGCCGCGCGCAGGGCTTCTACCGCGGCGCGAGCGACGTAGAACTAGCTCTCCTCGACTGTGATGCCCTTGTGAAGGCCCGGCCGCAACACGGTACCCCCCTGCCCGTTTGTTAACACAAAGGCCCTGCTCTAGCCGAGCCTCTGCCAACCTGTCGCCGGCTCGTGGCCCTCCGGACGACGGTTGCGCGATGGGCGTGCGCGCGGCTGGCAGCGGCGCTCGACGGCCACGGGCCTACCGAGCGGCTCGTCGCGCGACGGGCTGTCGCGCTCCGGTCTTTGGAACGCTCTCCGAGCGGAGGGGCACCGAGCGCCAGCGGGAGAGGGACAGGCTCATGCACTCACGGAGAAGGCGGCGCCGGCAGTGGGGCTTGCTCCTCCTCGCGCTATTGCTGGGGGAGAGCGTGCTACTTATCGTCCCGGTCTCGGTGATGGCGCAATCGCCCACCGCCATCAGCTTTGTCAAGACCGGCTCGCCGAACCCGGTGCCAGCGGGGGCCAACGTAACCTTCGTGATCACCATGTCCCTGTCGGGCCAGAGCGTCGCGGGCGTGGACTTTTCGGATCCCGTTCCAACATCTACGGTCTTCGCATCCCTTGCGCCCGATCCTCACTTCACCTGCGCTAATGATCCGCAATCGAACGCCGTGGCGTGTCAGTCGAACACCTCCGCGAGCAATCCGCTGCCCCCAGGCACCTACACGTTCACCCTGGTACTCCAGGTTGACGCCGCCACGCCCCCAGGCACGCAGATCACGAACGACATTGGCGACGTAGTGATTTTCACGACTTCCCTGGTGCCCGTGACTCGGGTCCCCGGCATCGTCCTCGTCGGCGCGGCGGTGCCGACCAGCACCGCCACCGCGACCCCAAGCCCAAGCACTACGGCCACAGCTACCCCAACGGGCACCAGCACCGCCACCGCGACTCCAACGGGCACCAGCACCGCCACCACGACCCCGAGCCTCAGCCATACGGCCACAGCGACTCCAACGGGCACCAGCACGGCCACCACGCTCCCGCTTGCAACCGGTACGCCCACGACGCCCCCCCGGGCGACGAGCACGGCGACAGTCCCAGGCACCGCGACCAGCACGCCCAGCGCGACTCCCACCCCGACCAGCTCACCGACGGCCTCCCGCACCGCGACGGGCACCCCCACCAGCACGCTCACGCTCACGGCACCGCCTAGCCCGACGGCTGCGCCCTCGGCGACAGCGGTGGTCGCGCCGGTCGTGGTCGCCGCCGCCGCTCCGCCCTCCCTGAGCGGCCTGCCCGGCGTCCCCGCATGCACCGGCCCGGGCGAGACGGCGACGGTAACCGGTGCCGCGAGCGGCGAGATCACCTGTGCCGGTTCGGCCGCGGCCAGAATCCTGGCCCTCGGTCCACCCGATCTGGCGCCCGCTAGCATCCCGCGGCTGTTCATCCCCACCACCGTGGGCGTCGAGAGCTTCCTGTGCGGCCCGGTCGCCGTGCGGCCCCCCTTTAGCGTGACGTGCAATGGGGCGACGGCGGGCAACCCGCTAGAAGCGGGCACCGTGACCGTGCGTGTCGCGCTGGCAAGTGGCGGCACGCGGGATCTCACAGGGGTGGTGACCGGCGCTGGGCAACGTACCCTCGCCACGATGGCCGGGGGCAACATGTCCGCTCCGCCCCTCCTGCCGCCACTACCACTCGTCGCGCCGCCCGCCCCGCTGGCTCCGCCGCCGGCCCGCGCGCCCGCGCTGGACCAGGGCGCCAGGCCGCCGGGGGGCGAGGTGCCGGTGATTCCTGAGGCCGCGTCCGCCCCGCTACTCCTTGCGGGACTGCTCGGCGTGACCTGGCTCGCGGCCCGGCCGCGACGCCGCTAGGAGCGCCGGAGCCGCTGGCTCCGCGGCCGGTCGGCCACCGAGTCCCGTACCCGCCCGGCGTATCTTCCGTGAGCAGGTTGCGCCGGAGGACGGTGCGGGTGCATATATTGGCCCCGCGGAGCGGTGCAGCGGCCGCCTCCGCGACGCGCACAGTGCGAGGAGAGGGACCATGACCGCAAGCCGACCCCGCGCCCCGATGGACGTCGTCTCGGATAGCTCGAAGGCGACGGCGGACGCCTTCCAGGCGCTGCGCAAGGCCGTGAACGAGGCGGGGCCGCTGCCTCAGTCCACGCGCGAGCTGATCGTATCGTCGAACTTCGCCACGATGGGCGTGCAGGGCGCGTTCATGACGCACGCCAAGCGCGCGCTGGAGGGCGGCGCGACGATCGACGAGCTGCGCCACGCCGTGCTGGTCACGTTGGGCGCGAACGCGCCGTTCCCGCGGGTCGCTGCGGCGCTCGGCTGGGTGGACGAGCTGGCCGGCAAGTAGCCCCGGTGCCCCCCCCCCGCGGCGGCCCCACGGCGCGAGCAGCCCTCGCCCGTGGGGCCGTCGTTCGTTTCGGAGCGGCGCATGGACGCGATGAACGCGGCGCGACCCGCGCAATGGCTCCCGAGGAGGCGACCCATGGCTGAGGTGAAGCGGCGAGGCTCCGTGGCGCCCGCTCTGGGGCTCGGGTGTGCGCTGGCGCTCGCGCTCGCCGCGTGCAGCGCGCCGGCGGCCGCGCCCGCCAGCCCCTCGGCCGGCGTGGCCCCAGCGAACGGGCCGGGCGGGAATGCACCCGCGCCGGCCGCGTCCAGCGCGCCGAGCACGGCGCCGACCGCGGCCGCTCCCGCGCCCGCGCCCGCCACGATCACCGCCGGCATCGTCGGGCGCAACGCCTATTTCTGGCCCGTCTGGGTGGCCGAGGCGCAGGGGCTGTTCACCCAGCAGGGCATTCAGGATGAGGACGTGCTGACGCGCTCGCCAGCGAGCGGCCACCAGATGCTCGCCAACGGCGGCGCCGACGTGGCGCTCTCCACGCCCGAGACGGCGATCCTGGCGGCCGTGAAGGGCGCCCCGCTGGTGCTCGTGGCCGGCGGCCAGGAGGACCCCGTTTACAGCCTCATCTCGGGGCCAAGCTACACCACGGTCGAGAGCCTGCGCAACCAGCCGCTGGCGATTGCGGGGCTGCGCGACGGCGTGACGCTCATCATGCAGCGCATGCTGATGAACCACGGGCTACGGGAGAGCGAGCTGAACTGGATCGTCGTCGGCGGCACCAGCGAGCGCTACGTGGCGGTGAAGAGCGGCGCCGCGGCGGCCGGGCTGGTGGGCCAGCCGCTCGACTTCCAGGGCGAGGCCGAGGGGCTGCACCGCCTGCTCAGCTCGTCCGAGGTTACCCAGGAGTGGCAGTTCATCAACGTCGCCACGAACCGCAACTGGGCGCGCGACCATACGGACCCGCTCGTGCGCTGGCTGCGCGCCTACGTCAACGGCGCGCGCTATCTGAACGACCCAGCGAACAAGGAGGCCTCGATCCGCATCCTGGCCGAGGCGACGAACACCGAGGACGTGTACGCCCGTAAGACGTACGAGCTGTACTTCGAGGAGCTAGCGGGCAAGGTGGTGTCGCGCGAGGCGGGCATCAACCTGGTCGGGCTGCGGAACGTGATCCAACTCATGGACGAGACGGGCGCCTTCGAGGGCGACCCCGCGCCGGCCCCCGAGACAGTGGTGGATCTCAGCTACTGGGAGCAGGCGCGACAGTAGGAGGATCATCGAGCGCGCGCGGCGTGGAAGCCTGGCCCCGAATATGCTACAACCATTGAAGGATCGAGAGGCAGCGGCGCCTCGGCGCGTGGCGGTGGCACGAGGCGTGCCGCCATGCTATGATTTGGCAGCTTGGCCTTCACGCAAGCCCACCGAGGCGTCTCGACGATGAAGTCGGCCACAACGGCCGGCTTTGCTTTTGTAGAGCGGTTTCCACCGGGCGGCACCCGCGCCAGGGGCAGGGGGGCTCGCGCCTGACTACCACACCACCCAGGGGGCTCGATGACGCGACGCGCCATACCCCAGGCTGCCGCGGCGCCACTTGCCGCGCCCTATCCCCCCCTGTACGACCCGCGCCACGAGCACGACGCCTGCGGCGTCGGCTTTGTCGCTAGCATCGCGGGGCGGCCCAGCCATACTGTGCTCCAGCACGCCCTCACCTCGGTCGTCAACCTCGGCCACCGCGGGGCGATCGACGCCGACGGCCGGTCGGGCGACGGCGCGGGGGTGCTCACGCAGATCCCCCGCGCGCTGTTCGAGCGCGAGCTGGCGCGTCTCGGCCGCCCGCAGGTCGAGCCCACGCAGCTCGCCGTGGGCATGGTCTTCCTGCCGCGCGACGACGCGGGCCAGGCACGCGGCCGGCGGCTCGTCGAGGAGGCCACCGCCCGCCAGGGACTCGAGTTCATCGGCTGGCGGCCGGTGCCGGTCGATCCGAGCGTGCTCGGCGACAAGGCCATCGCCACGCAGCCCCGGATCGAGCAGGCGCTGATCACGCAGGCCGGCGCGTACTCGCCCGGCGACTACGAGCGCGTGCTGTACCTCGTGCGCAAGGACGTGGAGGCGCGCGCTGCCGTCGAGGGGCTGACGAGCCTGTACGTCCCATCGCTGTCGCACCGCACGGTGGTCTACAAGGGCCTGTTCGTGGCGCCGCAGCTCGCGGGCTTCTACCCGGACCTACGCGACCCCGCGTTCACCACCGCCCTCGCCGTCTTCCACCAGCGCTACAGCACGAATACGCTGCCCAACTGGCTGCTCGCCCAGCCGTTCCGCATGCTCGCCCACAACGGCGAGATCAACACGCTCCAGGGCAATCGCAACTGGATGCGCGCCCGCGAGGCAAACCTGGCCTCGCCGCTGTGGAATGGCACGCGCGAGCTGCTGAAGCCGGTCATCTGGGAGGACGGCAGCGACTCGGCCAGCCTGGACAACGTGCTGGAGCTGATCGAGCGCAGCGGCCGCGACGTGCTGCACGCGATGATGATGCTCGTGCCCGAGGCCTGGGAGAACATGCCCGACATGGACCCGGCGCTGCGGGCGTTCTACGAGTACCACGCCTGCCTGATGGAGCCGTGGGACGGCCCAGCGGCGCTCGCCTTCTCCGACGGCGTGACCGTGGCGGCCACGCTCGACCGCAACGGCCTGCGCCCGGCGCGCTACGTCATCACCGCCGACGACCTGTGCATCATGGCCTCCGAGGTGGGGGTCGTGGACCTGCCGCCCGAGGCCATCGTGGAGAAGGGGCGGCTGGGCCCCGGCCAGATGATCGCCGTGGACACCGAGCGGGGCGTGCTCCTGCGCAACGACGAGATCAAGCGGCGCGTGGCGGAGCAGCAGCCGTACGGCGAGTGGGTGCGCGACCAGCTCTACCGCCTGGAGACGCCCCCGCCGCCGCACAGCGAGCTGTATGCCAACGGCTTTCACCGTAACGGCGCGAACGGGACGGCCGGCGGCAACGGCCACGGCGAGCCGCCCGTGGACCCGGCCACCAATCTGCGACAGCAGCAGCGCGCCTTCGGCTACACGTCGGAGGACGTGAACGTGATCATCCACCCAATGGGGATGGAGGGCCACGACGCCGTCTTCTCGATGGGCGACGACACGCCGCTGCCGGTGCTGTCCAGCCAGCCGCGCAGCTTCTACAACTACTTCCGCCAGCGCTTCGCCCAGGTGACGAACCCGCCCATCGACCCGCTGCGCGAGCAGCTCGTCATGTCGCTCTCGACGTACGTCGGCGAGCGGCCAAGCGTGCTGGAGGAGAGCGCGGCCCACGCGCGGCTCATCCACGTGCCCACGCCGCTCCTGCTCGCGCACGACCTGGAGCGCCTGCGCGACCAGGGCCACCACGACGCGGCGTTCCGCAGCGCCACGCTCCACGCGCTCTTCCCGGCCGCCGAGGGGCCGGAAGGGCTGGCGCGGGCGCTCGACGCGCTGTGCGCCGACGCGGTACACGCCGTGGACGACGGCGCACGCGTCCTGATCCTCAGCGACCGCGGCGTCGATCCTGAGCACGCGCCGATCCCGATGGTGCTCGCCGTGGGTGCGGTCCACCACCACCTCATCCGCGAGGGGAAGCGGCTGCAAGCGGACCTCATCGCCGAGACCGGCGAGGCCTGGGACATTCACCACTTCGCCGTGCTCGTCGGCTACGGCGCGAGCGCCGTGCATCCCTACGTGGCGCTCGCCACGGCCAGCACGCTCCAGCCGGCGCGCAACCAGGAGGAGCTGCCGGTCGAGGAAAAGCTGCTGAAGTACCGCGGCGCGGTCGAGGCGGGCCTGCTGAAGATCTGCTCGAAGATGGGCATCTCGACGCTCAGCAGCTACCGCGGCGGCCAGATCTTCGAGATCGTCGGCCTCGACCAGGACCTGGTGGACCGCGCGTTCTGCGGCACGCCCTGCCGCATCGGCGGCATCGGCCTGCGCGAGATCGGCGCGGAGGTGCTGCGCCGCCACGCGGACGCCTTCACCGTCACGGCACCGCGCCTGCGCCACTATGGCTTCATCGGCTTCCGCGGCGACGGCGAGTTGCACGGCTACGCGCCGAGCGCCGTCAAGGCGATCCACAAGGCGGTACAGAGCGGCAGCTACGCCGACTACCAGGCGTACCGCGAGCTGGCGCGCAGCCGGCCGCCGATGGCGCTGCGCGACCTGCTGGACTTCCGCCCGGCCGGGCCGCCGCTGCCGCTCGACCAGGTCGAGCCGGTCGAGGCGATCCTGCGGCGCTTCGTGAGCACGGCCATGTCGCTCGGCGCCCTGAGCCCGGAGGCGGTGCAGACGCTAGCGATCGCGCTCAACCGCCTGGGCGGGCGCAGCAACTCCGGCGAGGGGGGCGAGGACCCCGACTGGTACGGCGACCAGAGCTGGGGGGTGAAGGCGCACAACAAGATCAAGCAAGTGGCGTCGGGCCGCTTCGGCGTGACGGCGCTCTACCTCGCGAACGCCGAGCAGCTCGAGATCAAGATGGCGCAGGGCTCGAAGCCCGGCGAGGGCGGCCAGCTGCCCGGCCACAAGGTGACGGCGACGATCGCGCGGCTGCGGCACGCGGTGCTGGGCGTGGCGCTCATCTCGCCGCCGCCGCACCACGACATCTACAGCATCGAGGACCTGGCGCAGCTCATCTACGATCTGAAGCAGGCCAACCCGCGCGCCGAGATCGGCGTGAAGCTGGTGTCCACGGCCGGCGTCGGCACCATCGCCGCGGGCGTGGCGAAGGCGTACGCCGACTACGTGCTCATCAGCGGCCACGAGGGTGGCACGGGCGCCTCGCCGCTCAGCTCGATCAAGAACGCGGGCTCGCCGTGGGAGCTGGGCCTGGCCGAGACGCAGCAGGTGCTGGTGCTGAACGACCTGCGCGGGCGGGTGCGCCTGCGGACGGACGGCGGGCTCAAGAGCGGGCGCGAGATCGTCGTGGCGGCGCTGCTGGGCGCCGAGGAGTACGGCTTCGGCACGTCGGCCGTCGTGTCGATTGGCTGCGACATGGCGCGGCAGTGCCACATGAATACCTGCCCGACCGGCATCGCCACGCAGCGCGAGGACCTGCGCTACCGTGAGTTCGGCGCCCCCGGCACGGCCGAGCGCCGCACGATCATGGAAGCAAAGATCCAGCAGGCGATGCACTATTTCACGCACCTCGCCACGGAAGTCCGTGAGATCCTGGCGTCGCTCGGCCTGCGCAGCCTGGACGAGGCAATCGGCCGCGTGGACCTGCTGACGCAGGCGGCGGCCGCGCCGGAGGCTCGCGCCAGCCTGGTGGACCTGAGCCAGATTCTCGCGCACCCGGACCCCTCGGGCACCCGGCCGCTGAAGCATACGCAGGAGCGCAACGACCGCCCGGGCGACCAGCCGCTCGACGACCGGATCATCCAGGATGCGGCGGCGGCGCTGGAGCGCGGCGAGCCGGTCGCGCTGAGCTACCCGATCCGCAACGACCAGCGCACGATCGGCGCGCGGCTGTCGGGCGAGATCGCCCGCCGCTACGGCGCCGAGGGGCTGCCCGCCGGCACGATCCGCGTCGACTTCCGCGGCACGGCCGGCCAGAGCTTCGGCGCCTTCTCGACGCGCGGGCTGCGGCTGCGGCTCGTCGGCGAGGCGAACGACTACGTGGGCAAGGGGCTGTGCGGCGCGGAGATCGCCGTGCTGCCGCCCCCCGAGGCGCCGTTCGCGGCGCACGAGAACGTGATCGTCGGCAACACGGTGCTCTACGGCGCCACGTCGGGCCGCCTGCACGTGGCCGGGCGCGCGGGCGAGCGCTTCGCCGTGCGCAACAGCGGCGCCGAGGCGGTCGTGGAGGGCGCGGGCGACCACTGCTGCGAGTACATGACGGGCGGCGTGGTGGTCGTGCTGGGCGCGACGGGCCGCAACTTCGCCGCGGGCATGTCGGCGGGCGTGGCCTACGTGCTGGACGAGGCGGGCGACTTCCCGCGCAAGGTGAACACGGAGCTGGTCCACCTCGCCCGCCTGACCGATGCCGCCGACGCCGAGCCGCTGCTCCGGCTGCTGCGCGACCACGTGGCGGCCACCGACAGCGCGCGCGCCCGCGACATCCTGGACCGCTGGGACGCGTACGCTCCGAAGTTCTGGAAAGTGCTGCCCTACCCGCCCGTCGTGCAGGCGCACACGCCGGCGAACCAGGCGGCCGACACCGGCACCGTCGCCCCCAACACCGACGCCCCCGCCCGCGTCCACAAGGGCTAGGTCAGTCCTGTCCCCACACCAGTTGCGTCTTGTTCGCTGCCCAGGCGTTGTGGACGCTGTGTGTACACAGTGCGAAGGAGAGCAAGCATGGCGCCGCAGCAGCAACCGATCCGCGTCGGCGCACGGGAGTTCCGCGAGAGCCTAGCCGAGTACTTGGACTCGCCGGTGCCGGTTGCCATCACGCGGCACGGGCGCACCGTGGGCTACTACGTCCCGGCGCGCCGTAAGCTCGACAAGGAGGAATGGAGCGCCTATAGGCAGTCAGTCGCCGAGCTTCGGGCACTCCTGGCCGCGCATGGAATCGATGAGGACGAGGTGGTAGCTGAGTTCCAGGATCTCCATCGAGCGCGGCAGTGAGCATAGCACAGAGTGAGGCAGGTATCAGATTTCTCGTCCTCGACACTAATATAGAGCAACTGCTTCGCTGGCTGCCCAACATCATCGGTGAGGTGCCAGACGAAGTCTACGCGGAGCGTGAGGCGGAGGCCCGCCAGCGTCTGCGGCGTCGCGATGAGTCGGACTGGCCGTATCTGGCCCTCGCTCTGCACTGGGCTGCCCCATCTGGACCGAGGACCAGGACTTCTTCGGCAGCGGCGTGCCCACCTGGACGACGGACCGCGTGGAGATCTATCTGGCGGCGGACCGGTAGCGCCGGGAGCGTCTACAATCTTGCTCGATGGATGCCGAGTGACGCGGGAGGAGCAGGATGGGCCAGCGGGCGTTGCAGCCGGGGGGCGTGCAGGCGCGGGGCAGCTGCCGTCCGGGCTGGGAGGTGAGCGGCGGGCGGCTGGTGTTCGTGGCCGGGGTCGATCCCGACTGGCTGGTCGAGATCGAGGCCGTCGCCTTCGTTGCCGACTGAGAGGCTGGGGGCTCAGGCGTAGGCGTCGCGCCAGGCGTGGACGATATCCTGGCAGTTCGGGCCGGTCGGGACCTGGGCGACGACCTGGAGCGCGCGCGTGTCGACGGCGTAGGCCACACCGGCGCCAGTGGATACGGCCCAGAAGTCGCGGCCGTCGTCCGTGAAGAAGCAGCCGTGCCCCATCCCCTTCGCCCCGGGCAGCGGCACCTCGCCCACGAGCGTGAGCGCGTCCGCGTCGAAGACGTGCAGCCGCGGCGCGCTGTGGTTAACGACGAATAGCCGCGCGCCATCGGGGCTCAGCAGCGGGTGGCCGGCGCCCGCGCCGGCCTCCAACCGCGCCACGAGCCGCAGGCTGTCGGTGTCGAGCACGTGGACGCTGTGGCCGCCGCGCGGGCGGCCTTGCCCCAGGTTGGCGATGAGGAGGCGGCGGCGGGCCACGTCGAGCGCGGCGTGGTGCAGCTCGCCCGTCTCTCCCTCGGCAAGCGGGATCGGGACGTCGGCGATGAGCCGCCCGCTGGAGGCGTCGAGCACGGCGACCGAGGGCGGCACAGCGCCCCCCGTCCCGGAGCCCGGCGCCGCGCCCACGCAGAGCGCGTAGACGCGCGCACCGTCCGGAGCGACGTAGGCCATGTGCGCCGGCGAGGGCAGCGGCAGGCGCGCGACGACCGCGCCCGCGCGCGGGTCCACGCGGACGAGCGCGGCGTGGACGTTGTCCTGAGCGTAGAAGCTGGCGCCGTCGGGCGCCCACACCGGATGGGTGCTGCGCGGCCCCGGCGGGCCGGCCGCGGGCGGCGCGTCGCCCAGCGGGACCGCGTGCTGCACGGCGCCGGTCGCGGCGTCCAGCACCCAGGCGACGAGCCGGTCGCGGCCAAGCACGGCCAGCCAGCGCCCGTCGGGCGAGATCGCGGCGCCCATCGGGTCGCTTTGCAGCCTGATCGTGTCGAGCACCGCCGGCGCCCGGGCATCCACCACAGTCAGGCTGCGGCCGCGCCGGTTCACCACGTACAGCCGGGCGCCGTCGCGCGTGACGGCCATCGCGTGCGCGGTCGGCCCGGCCGGCAGGGTGGCGACGGCCTGGCGGGTGCCCAGGTCGATCGCCGTCACGGTCTGGGCGTCTTCGCTGGTCGCGAAGGCGTAGCGAGGGGGCGTGTCGCTCGTACTCATGCTCCCATGCTACTCGATCCTGGCCGCGTCTGCCGCGGCGGACGACAGCCGGCCGAATGCCGCCCCGGCGTGCGGCATTCGCAAGGCCGGCAGCTGACGAGAAACCGGAGCTGTGCAGCTTACGGGAGTTAAAGCGGAGGCGCGAGGCCCGCCGCGACCAGCACGTCGCGGACGGCGCCCGCCGCGACGACGCGGCCGGCTTGGAGAGCCATGGCGCGCGTGGCGAAGGCTTGCGCCTCGATCGGGTCGTGCGTCACCAGCACGGCCGTCGTGCGGGCGCTCGCCAGCAGCGGCGGCAGCTCGGCCAGGAGCGCCTGGCGCGTCGGGTAGTCGAGCGCGCTGAACGGCTCGTCGAGCAACAGCAGCTCGGGCTCCAGCACCAGCGCTCGCGCCAGGCTCGCGCGCCGCGCCTCGCCCGCCGACAGCGTGCGCGCCGCGCGCCCGGCCAGTGCAGCGATACCGAGCCGATCCAGCCAGGTCTCCACCCGCGCGCGCACCGCCGCCCGCGCCACGCCGCGCAGCCGCAGGCCGCTCGCCACGTTCTCGAACACGCTCGTGTCGAACAGCAGCGGCTCCTGGAACACGACCGCCATCCGCCGCCGCACGGCCACCGGATCGCGCCGCGCGTCCACGACCTCGCCCCGAAAGCGTACCTCGCCCATGTCGGGGGCCAGCAGCAGCGCCATTACCTGGAGCAGTGTGCTCTTGCCTGCCCCGTTCGCCCCGACGACGACCAGCACCTCGCGCGGCCATACCGCCAGCGCGGGCACGTCCAGGATTGTCCGGTCGCCCCGCCGCACGACGACGTCGCGTAGGTCCAGAAGCGCTGCGTGGTGGAGAGGCGCTGCGTGCTGCGCGCCGTCCTGCGCGGCGGGCCGGCCGGCCACATTATGGCGGCCGGGTTGCTGCTGGTCGTGCCCCACCGCGCGCTGCGCCTGATCGAGATTGGCGAGGGGCGCGGCCCGCGGGGCTAGACTCGTCGGCGGGGCTCGGAGCCCGCGGAGCACTCTACTCAGCACGCAGCACTGTCCACTCAGCACTCGTCAGAGCGGGCGCTCGCGCTGCTGCACCCAGGTGAGAGTCAGGTTGACGACGTAGATCAGCGCAAGCAGCAGCAGGCCGAGCGCGAGGGCGAGGTCGAAGTTCCCCTTGCTCGTTTCCAGCACGGTGGCCGTGGTGAGCACGCGCGTCTGGCCCGGAATGTTGCCGCCGACCATCATCGACGCGCCCACCTCGGAGATCACCGCCCCGAACCCGGCCATGACCGCGGCCAGCAGCGGCAGGCGCGTCTCGCGCACCAGCAGCCCGAGTAGCTGCCAGCGGGTGGCGCCGAGCGCGAGGATCTGCAGGCGTAGGCGGGGGTTGAGCTGCTGCATGGCGGCCACGGTCAGACCGGTGACCTCCGGCGCGGCAATGACGAACTGGGCGATGACGATGGCCGTCGGCGTGTAGAGCAGCCGCAGCTGGCCCAGCGGCCCGCTGCGCCACAGCAGCACGGTGATCAACAGGCCCGCGACGACGGGCGGCATGCCCATGCCGGTGTTCACCAGCCCGAGGAACAGCCGACGCCCGGGAAAGCGGGCGAGCGCCAACCACGTGCCCAGCGGCACCCCGACGAGCAGGCTCAGGGCAGTCGCCGTGAGCGACACCTGGAGTGACAGCGCGGTCACCCGCAGCACCTCGCGATCGCCGCTGAGCAGCAGGCGCACCGCCTGCACGACCGCGCCAAGCAGCACGTCCATCAGGGTTCCAGATTCCTCCAGACGGCCGGCGCCGGGCAGCACCACGACGCCGGCAGTGCGCTCAACTGCCGACCTCGTCCTCGCGCTTGCCGGCGTCCGGGAAGAAGAGCGGCTGACCGTAGCGGTCGGCCCCGAACTGGCCGATGATCTCTTGTGTGGCGGGCGCGACCATGAAGTCGGCGAACGCCTGGCCGCCGGCCGCGTTCACACCCGGAAACTTCGCGGGATTCACCGGCATGACATGGTAAACGTTGAGCAGCGCCTTCGCGCCCTCCAGCACGATCTCGAGCTGCAAGCCGCTCTGCCGCGCGAGGTAGGTGCCGCGGTCGGTGAGCGTGTAGGCGCGCTTCTCGTCGGCCACGTTCAGCGTCGCGCCCATGCCCTGCCCGGTCTCCTGGTACCAGCCCTCGCCGCGCGGATCGAGTCCCGCCGCCTGCCAGATGGCCTGCTCCTGCTTGTGCGTCCCCGAGTCGTCGCCCCGCGAGATGAACGGCGCGCGCGCCTGGGCGATCCGCGCGAACCCGGCCTCGGCCGACGCGGCGCCGCGCACCCCCGCGGGATCGTCGGGCGGTCCCACCAGCACGAAGTCGTTGTGCATCACGAGCAGCCGCGCGGTGCCGTTGTCCGCGGCCATCCACTCCTGCTCGGCCTCGGGGGCGTGGACCAGCACCACGTCGGCCTCGCCGCGCGCGCCCAGCGCCAGCGCCTGCCCCGTGCCGACGGCGATCGGCTTCACCTGGTAGCCGCTGCCGCGCTCGAACATCGGCACCAGCACGTCGAGCAGCCCCGAGTCCTGCGTGCTGGTCGTCGTGGCCAGGATCACCTCGGGGTTCGCGGGCCGCCCGGCCGGCGCGGCCTGCGCCGGCACGGCGGTCCCTGCCGATGTCGCGGCGGAGTCCCCGTCGGGCCGCGCGGGCACCGCTCCGGATGTACAGCCAGCCAGCAGCAGGACCAGCGCGAGCAACATGCCGGCACGCGGGCGCATGCGCCTCCTCCTGACCGATGCCACCTATGCCCCAGCCGATTGCCTAACGTTGGTGCCCGTGGCCGCGTACGGCGAACACTCGCATAACGACAACCCCAAAAAAACCGGGCCGCTCAGTCGAGCAGCTCGCGGAACTCCGCGCGGAAGCGCTCGGCGACGAGCTGTGCGATCCCCGCGTTAACGCGGCGGAAGCGCGCGACGACCTCGCGCGCTTCCGCCGTCAGGTGGCTGCCGCCGCCGGCGGCGCCGCCGCTCTGCGTCGCCAGCAGCCGCACGCCGAGCCGCCGCTCGATCTCCTTCAGCTTGTACCAGGCGGTGCGGTAGGGCACGTCCAGCCGCTCGGCCGCGCGCGCGAGCGAGCCCGTCGCCTCGATCGCCTCCAACAACTCGACCCGCCAGTCCGAGAGCACCACCTGGCCGTCGCGCTCCAGCCACACCTTCGAGTGGGGACAGAGCGCCGCGCCATCTGGCGCCGCACGCCGGGAGAGCCGGCGCCTGCGTGGCGTCTCGGGCTCGATCACATCGCGCTCCTGGTCCGCTCGATCCAGCCCCGCGCGCTGGGGCGCGGGCGCGTTCGGCTAACCATAGCATGACGGTCGGGCCCGAGCCAGCCGCCGGCGCGCGCGGACGCCAGCCGGTCGGGTTGCGGCGCGGCGGCTGCCGATGGTAGCCTCGTGCCGCCAGCAAGCTGGCTACCGCCATCCTTGCTGGCGGCGGGGAAGGGGGCCGGGGGCCTCGGGAGGCAGCCGCGAGCATGCGCCGGCCAGTGGATCGATGGGCGGACGACGGCGCCGAGTGGGGGATCGTCGGTCCGGTCGCGGCCTACCGCGACGGACAGGCCCACGAAGCCTACGTCGCCGGCCACCCGCTGGTGATCGTCGCGATCGACGGCCAGATCCACGCGCTGGACGGCCGCTGCCCGCACCGCCACGCGCTCCTGACCGAGGGCCGTCTGGAAGGCGACGGGGTCCGCTGCCCGCTGCACGGGTTCCGCTTCGACGTGCGGAGCGGCGCGTGCCTGTGGCCGTCCGGCGCGGCGCCCGTTCCCACCTACGACACGCGCGTCGAGGGCGCGCTGCTCCTCGTTCGCATGGCCTGGTGACGTCCGGACCGATGGCGAACTCGGCGCTGACAGGCCCGCGGCTGGGATCGCCGCGCCGCCCACGGAGCCGGGCGGGCGGCGAGCCGCCCGCGCTCAGTACTGGGTGAGGCCGCGCCGCACGGCGTCGTCCACGAAGCGCCGATCGATCATGGTGTTGATGTCGACCGAGCGCACCTCGGGCGCGTCGCGCGCCAGCCCCTCGACAGTGTCGGCGAAGTTCTCCGCGATCGGATAAGGCTCGCGCGCGAACACCTGCCCGGTCAGGCGGTCGTAGAGCAGGTCCAGGTCGCTGGGATCGGTGACCCGAAAGTCCTTGCGCAGCACGTCCTGCGTCTCGGCGCGGTGCTCGCGAGCGTAGCGCACGGCGAGGATCAAGGCGTCGACGATCTTCTGCACCGTCGCCGGCTGCTGCTGCAGGAACTCGTCCCGGAAGGCCAGCGTCGAGGACACGGCGGCCGTGCTGAGCGACACTTGATCGAACAACTGGGTGTACCCGTCTGGCGTCAGCGTGCGGGCAAGCTCGGGAGGGAGCAGCGCGGCGTCGACGTTGCCGGCCACTAGCTGGGCGGCAAGGCCCTGGTAGACCCCGGCCGAGCCGGTCTCCACGACGCGGTAATCGCGCCCGTTCTCCATTCCGAACGAGCGCATCGCGGCGAGCGTACCGACGCCGTTCACCGACGGGTAGGTGATGACGCCGATCGTCTTGCCGCGCAGATCGGGGACCGCGGCGATACCGGGCGCGGCCATCATCACCTGGTTGTAGACCGGCACCCAGACGCCGACGATGGTCAGCGGCGCCCCTGAGGCGCGGGCGCCAACCACCTCCGCGCCGCCCACCCAGATGCCTTGCAGCTCGCCGGCGACCAGCGCCTTCATCGCCACCATCGCGTTGATGCTCTGCAGATCGACGTTCACGCCGTTGCTGGCGAACAGCCCGGCCTCCTGGGCCAGCCAGATGATCAGGTTGCTCGTGATGCCCTGGTTGGCGCTAATGGCCACGGGCTGGCCCGACACCTCGGCGGCAGCGCTCGCGGCGGCGGCGGCCGGTGAGGAGCTAGGCCCGGACGGGTTGGCAGTGGGGCGCGTGCTGGAGCACGCCAGCAGCGTGACGCCGACGGCGAGGGCGGAGAGGCAGCGCACCGATCGCGGCGACATGGCGCACCCCCGGCGCGACTACGGTGTGGGGGCGCGGACCGGGGGCTGCGCCCCGACCCGCGCCGGACGGCCGCGCTCAGGCCGGCGCGAGAGCGGGCTGCGGGATCTCCGGCGGCCAGGTCTTGATGTGGATCGGCTCCGGCGGGAAGCCGAGAACATTGAGGTACAGGTACTCGCGGAACTCGAAGAAGCGCGTGACGTTCTCCAGCGGCACGTCGTAGTACTTGCGCAGGAAGTTGCGCAGCGGCGGATCGAAGCAGACCCGCGAGCCAGCGTTCAGCGCCGCCTCGTCGATCTCGGCGATGCGCTTGCGAATCGGCGCCTCACCGTACCGCTCGATGAGCTGCCACACGTAGTCGTGGATCTTCTGGAGGATGGCGTTGTGGTGGCCGCGCTCCTCGGCGTGTACCACCCGCTGCTCGAAGTCCAGCACCTTCGGCGTGGTCGTGTTGATGCCCTGGATGGTCACCGCGGTGGCGGGCCCGTAGGGCCAGTTGTTGCCGGCGAAGAGGTAGCTGAGGAAGTCGCGCTTCATCAGCTCCACGTGGTCGCGCTTGGCGCACAGGCCGTACTCGGCCTCGAATGCGGGGTCTGGCTGGGAGTGATCGCGGTCGGGCTCGATCGCGTCGGCCTGGCGGATGTAGCCCCAGCCGTGGCCGGCCTCGGTACCGATGTGCTCCGCCAGTAGGTAGCGGAACTCGCTGTCGAGGTCGCCGGCGAAGTGCGTGTACGCGTAGCAGGCGGACCCGACGATGCACTCCAGCTCCTGGCGCCCGCGGAAGCCCAGCCACCGCGCCAGCCGGATGCGCTCCTCGTCGTTTCGGGGCTCGTGCTTGAGATGGTCGCGGTTCATGTACAGGGTGCTCTCGACCCACTGGGCCACCGGGTTCTCGTCCGAGTAGGTGATCGGCTTGCCCACGCCGCGGATGTCGGCCATGCTGCTCCTCCTCCGCGCGGTCGGGGCGCCTACGCGCGGCGCCCCGACCTTCGTCCGCCGCGGTACCCCTAGCTGCCGACATTACTCCTCGCGAGAAGGGAGCGTCAAGGGGGCGCCGGCGTCGTCATGAGCGCGGGTGCCGGAAGCGCCCGGCCGAGTGCAGCGCCTCGTGCGTGGCGTGCGTGGCCCCTCGTCATCGGCTCGGGACTCTGCGTTACGCTAGACTACCTTCTGCCGATACGGGTGCTAACCAGGGCATGCTGTGCCCTGGTAACTGGACGTCCTCCCGTTAGCGACCCGGTTTGTTTTTGGTTGCGTAATTGCCCGGCCTGTCCCTACGCTGTTCCTCGGTGGATGCGCGAAACGAGTGGCGCGCTGCCGAGTTTCGGGGCGTAGGCACGTACCGGGCCGATGCCTCCGCTTGACTCCTCTTGTAGCCGCCAGGCCAAGGGAGGTCACATTACAACAGCGGCACACTCTCCACGTCGTGTTGCTAAAGTGGTACAATTCTCGCGGCGCGGCCCGCCGATGTGCCGCGCCTCAGCGCGGTACGCCAGGAGGCAAAAGGCAATGACGCCTGTTCTCAACCATACGCACACATCTGAAACGCACGCAGCGGCGCCCGCGGGGCCAACGGTGGCCATCATCGGGGCGCCGTCCGGGCTGGGGGCCCCCACCCCCGGCCAGGAGGCCGGCCCCGCGGCGCTGCGAGCGGCCGGGCTGGCGGCGCGGCTGCACGCCGCACACACGCTGGTCGTCGACTGGGGCGACGTCGTCGTGCCCGGTCCGGACCCGATCGCCGTTCCCACCGCGCGCAACCAGGACGCGCTCGCGGCGCTGGCCGGCGCAGTGGCCGCCCGGGTGGGCGCAGCGCTCGACGATGGGTTCCTGCCGCTGCTGCTCGGCGGCGACCATAGCGTGAGCCTGGGCGCCATCCGGGCGGCGGCCGCGCGCATGCCCATCGGCGTGCTCTGGTTCGACGCCCACGGCGACTTCAACACCCCCGAGACGAGCCCCAGCGGCAACGTACACGGCATGGTCCTCGCTCTGCTGGCAGGGCTGGGCCCGGCGCCGCTGCTCGACGCGAGCGAGCCGCTGCCCGGCCGCCGCATGGCCGTCCTGGGCGCGCGGGCGCTGGATCCAGGCGAGCGCAAGAACCTGCTGCAAGCGGGCGTCGGCGTGTACAGTGCCGAGGCGCTGCGGGCTTTAGGGCCGGCGGCCGCCGTCGAGCGCGCCATCGCCGGACTGGTGGCGGCCGGCGCCGAGCGGCTGTACGTGAGCATCGACCTCGACGTGCTCGACCCGAGCATCGCGCCCGGGGTCGCCACGCGCGCCAGCAGCGGCCTGACGCTGGACGAGGCGCGGGCGGCGCTCCAGGCCGTGGCCCACAGCGGGCGCGTGGCCGCGCTCGACGTGACCGAGCTGTTTCCGGCGCGCGACCGCGACGGCGCGACCGCGCGTGCCGCCCTCTCCCTGGTGAAGGCCGCGCTGTCCCAGCCGCCGCTGGAGGCGCTCGACTGGCGCCGCACCCAGGCGGGCCTGCGGTCGTCGGCCTAACCCCTTCCGGACCCGTGCTTGCGACAACGGGAAGTATTGACGCGCCGCCCGGCGCGCACTACGCTGTCCTCGATCGGCGCCGCGGAGGATAGCGGAGAGGAGGCCGCGCCATGCTGCAGACCGCGTTGAAGGTTACGGGCATCGATCACGTCGTTCTCTACGTGCGGGACCTGGAGCGCTCCAAGGAGTTCTACATGGGGCTGCTGGGCATGGAGTGGGAGCACGGGAACGATTGGCAAGCGTTCCTGCGCTGTGGCGCCCAGCAGGTCGCGCTGTTCGCCCTCCGCGACGGGGTTGAGCCACACCCCGGCAGCGAGATGAACCACATGGCGCTGCGGCTCGCGGCCGGCGAGCGTGACGCCGTCAAGGCCGCGCTCGAGGCGGCCGGGTGCGAGGTCCACGGCCGGCCGGGCGATCCCGACTGCCTCTATTTCACGGACCCGGACGGCCATCGGCTGCAAGTGCTCACGCCGGCCGAACAGCACTAGCGCCCGCTGCTGTCGGCGATCACTCTCTTGGCTCGAGCGGCGGCCTGTGTACCAGGCCGCCGCTTTGTGCCGGATGTGGGCCATTTCACGCGGCCCGTGTGAGGAAGTTCGCGGTCCCGACGGCCGTCCCGCCCGTATCCTTCCCATAGTCGACGAGATTCGCACGCATCCGGCGGCTCTCCGACGATGAGGATAGGGCCATGAAACAGACGGCCACGCTCGATGCTTCATTCTGGGTCGACGCGCAGCGGGTGGGCCTGCTGCCCTACGTACACCACCGCTACCAGCTCTGCTACGCGTCCGACGTGGCCGAGGAGCTGAGCCCGACCCTGCCGAGCGGTCGCGACTTCTGGCGGCAGGCGCGGGCCGGGCTGCTCACCGCGGTGGCCGTGGACCAGGACCAGGCCTCGGACCTGGGACCCGGCGCGCGCGCCGCCATCAACCTGGCGTTGGCGCACCCGGACTGGATCCTCCTGCTCGACGATCAGAAGCCGTACCGCGAGGCCGTGGCGCGCGGCCTGCGCGTGCTCTGCAGCCCCGTGCTCATCACGGCGCTGTTCAGCGAGGGCACGCTCGACGCCGCCCAGGCTCTGCTCGCTCTCGCGCGGCTGGCCGCCTTGCAGACGGTCAGCCCGCATCTCGTGAAGGCGGCCATCGCGCACGTAGGTCGCTCCTTGCGGCAGCCGAAAGGGGGATAAGATGTCGACGACGAAGCGAACGATCTCCGTGCGCCTGGACGAGGCCGCGGCACGCCGCCTCGAGCGCGCGGCACGGTTGATGAAGCAGTCCCGCGATGCCTTCCTGGGGAAAGCGGGGGACGAGACGGCGCGGCGCGTTCTACTGAAGTGGGCCGTCGCGCGCTATAGACAGGGCGAGCGGAGCCTGTCGCAGCTTGCCGACGAGACCGGGCTGACGGTCGAGGAGATCATGAGCGCGGCCGGCAACGGCGACCGCGAAGCCGCGCTGGCCATGTTTCTGGCAAGCTGCAGGACGGTGGCCGAGACCGAGCACAAACCCGAGTTCCTGCGCCTCGCCCAGGAAGCGGCGCGCAGCGTCGCCCGTGGCGAGCCGGCGACCGCGCGCCCGGCCGAGCGCTGCTAGCGCTGGCCTCGCCGCCCCCCGCTTACCGCTCGGCCGGTGGCAGCGCGCGGACCCAGGCGGCCTGGCACTCCAGGATCAGGCGGCGGGCGGCGGCCGCGTCGCCCCAGCCCGTCGCCTGCACGTCGGGCCGGTAGTCGCGTAGCCAGCGCACGGTCTCGGCCTGCACCTCGGGCAGCTGCGCGGCCTCGGTGACGTCAGGATACGCCGTGCCCGTGTCCGCGCGCAGCGCCAGAATCTTGTGGTCCCCGTCCGACCGATACATCACCCCCACCGGCCGCGCGACCAGCGAGGCGCCCGGACTGGTCTGTCCCGGGTCGGGCATCAGCACGTCTAGCTCGGCGTTGTCCGCGAGGCAGAGCGTGCCGGGGATCCAGCCGTAGTGGATGGGCAGCGGCCACGGGAACGGTCGGCCCTCGGGGCGAAACGCGCCCGCCGCCGCGTCGTAGCGGATGCGCTCGGCGCTGCCGCGCGGGTTCTCGACCACCACGTAGACGAGCACTGGCGCCGCCGGCCCGGCGGCCGCGTAGCGCAGCAGCCGCCGCGCGCGCTGCGCCGCTGGCGCGCCGGGCCGGCCCACCAGCCAGTCGGCGATAGCCTGGCGCTGCGCTTCGAAGGCGATCTCCAGCGGGATCGCCTCGGGCGCGAATGGCCGCACGTCCACCGCGTCGTCGGCCGCCGCCAGCGTGCCCCCCGTCGCGTGAGCGCGGTAGACGGCCAGGTGGGCCACGTTGCGCGGGTCGCCGGCGCCGAAGTAGAGCCCGAGCAGGCCGTCGAGCGCGACCTGCAGGCCGGTCTCCTCCTCGGCCTCGCGGACGGCCGTGTCCTCCGCGAACTCGCCGTACTCCACGAAGCCCGCGGGCAGCATCCACCAGCCGGCGTAGGGCTCGAAGCGGCGCTGCACGAGAACGAGCTGGCCGTCGCGCTCCACGGCCACGGCGGCGCCGAGGGCAGGGCGGGCGTAGTACACCCAGCCGCAGGCCGGGCAGGTGGGGCGGGGACGGCCGCCGCGCGCCTCCAGCACCAGCGGCGTGGCGCAGCGGGCGCAGTAGGCGGGGCGCCCGGGGTCGGGCAGGATCAGGTCTTCCATGTCGGCCGCCTATCGCACGGCGCCACCCACGCTACTGCTGGCCGAGCAGCTGAGTGTCCACGACGAGCCAGCAGGCCGTCTGGCAGCGTGCGCTCGCGCCGCTGCGCCGCTCGAAGACGTAGCGCTGTTGCAGGCGGCTGGGCAGCGTGCCCACCAGCGAGCCGTCGCGATTGAACAGGCGGTCGTCCCACTGCTCGGTGACGACAGCCTCTAGGCGCGGCACGGCGCCATCGAGCGTGCGCTGCGCGCTCTGCAGCGTGACGGGCGCCGTGAGCCGCGCCTCGCGGTACATGCCCTGGCCGCGCATCTGGTCCACGCCGCTGCGCGCCAGGTCGAGCGCCGCCCCGGCGAACGCGCTCTCCAGGTCGGTGGTGGGCGTCCCGTCGCGCGCGACCACCCGCGCGAAGATGCGGTTCGCTTGCTCCACGAGCGCCACGGCCAGCGCGTTCGTGTCGGCCGCGGGATCGGGCGCGGGGCGCTCGGGGCGGCTGCTCAGGCGAAGCGCGCCCCGGAGAACGCCCGGGCCGGCGACGCGCGGCGCGCTGACGATCAGATAGTCGCCCTCGGGATCGCCGGCCGCCGTCCGTAGCGTGTAGGCGGCCGCGCCGCGGTCGTCCGCCGGCACGGCGCCCAGGTCGGCCGCGAACAGGTACGTGTCGCCGAACGCGCGGTAGGCTCGCAGCGGCACGGGCTGCCCGGGCGCGAAGCCGCTGAGCACGACGCGGAAGGCGGTGCCCGGGCCGCCCGTTGGGGAGCCGTAGACGGGGCCGGCGGGGCCGCTGTCGAGCAGCGTCATGATCTGCGGGCTCGCGGCCTGGCGCACGACGAAGACGCCGCTCACCTGGCGGTCGTCCTGCGTCGCGCTCACCGTGTAGGCGCCGAGCGGGTCGCTGGGCTGGCTGATCCAGTCCCACTCGCCGAGCCCGTCGGCGTTCGTGGGCACGGCGGCCTGCTGGGGCGCGCCCCCGCTCGGCGTCACCTGCACCGTCAGGTCGCGGTTCGGCGCCAGCCCGGGGAACCGCAAGCCGAGCGGCGCTCCCGCGTCGACCGCGCAGTCGCTGGTGCCCGACGGGTTCGTGGCGCCACTCGGCCCGAAGCTGCACCAGAGGTCGGCCGAGCCGCTCGCGTCGAGGCGGAGTTGGGCCTGCGCGTCCCCCTCAGGCACGTCGTGCCGCGCCAACGGCGAGTCGACGGCTGCCGGCGGCCCCTGGGCGAGCGCCGGCGCCCCGGCCGGGGCGAGGCTGGCGCTGCCCAGCGTCACGAGCGCAGCTAGCGCCGCAAGGCACCGCGTCGCCGTCGACCGCGAGCCGCGCGCCCGCGCGCTAGCGCCGGCGGCGTGGCGCGTCGCAAGTCTCGGCATGAGTGCTGCTCCCTATGCCCGTCTCGCGGAGGAGGTCGAGGCCGGCCGCCGCGCCCCCAAGCATACCACGCTCGAACACACCGCTCTCCAAAACCGTTGCGTTAGGGCTCGTCGGGGCCGCGGGGCGCGGACGCCGCGGGCCGCGGGCCGGTCCCGTTCGTGCCGGGCGCATGGCGCGCGTCGGCGGTAGCCCGCAGCCAGCCGATCTGGGCGTTCTCGAGCGCCGTGGCGCCACTCGCCCAGCAATAGCCGGCGATGGCCGCGCCGAGCAGTCCGACGGCCTTGGCGGTCAGCAGGCCCGGCGTGTGCAGCGCCAGCAGGTCGAGCACGAGCAGCACGGCCGCGATGGCGCTGGCAAGCCGCGCGGGCGGCCCCCAGACCAGCAGGCCGCTCAGGAACACCTCGCCCGTGCCCAGCCAGAGCATCAAGCCCGTCGGGCTGCCGCCACCCATGGGCCAGCCGGCGATGCCGCCGGTGGTGGTCAATAGGTCGGCGTACCAGGAGGTGTGGGCGAAGACGTCGAGGCCGCTGAGCAGGAACGTGAGCGCCAGGCCGAGCCGCAGGGCCAGGCGCTGGGCACTGGAGGGCGATGGCTCGCCCCGGCCGGTGGACGCGGGAACGAGCGCGGCGAGGCGCGCGGGCGCCCGCTTCCGTAGGGCGGGCGGCAGTGTGACGAGGCTGAGCGCGGCGCCGAGCAGGCCGAGGTCTAGGTTGGCGCCCAGCGTGCCGGGGTGGTCGAGCAAGAGGCTGGCGAGGAGGAGCAGCGCCAGCGCGGCCGCCGCGTAGCCCGCGCCCCGGCCGAGCAGGAGCAGCGCGCCGACGAGGAGCAGGCCAGCGGCGAGGGCGATCCCGGCCGGGGCGCCCAGCGGCACGGCGCCGAGCCCGGCAGCCCAGGCAGCCAGCGGGTCGGCGACGCCGAGCGCCCGCCCGAGCACGACCGCGCCCAGCCCCACGCTGGCCAGCCCCAGCCCGCCGCGCACGCTGCGCGTCCCGAACACCTCTAGCCCGCCCACGCCCCGCGCTCCCCGCCGCGTTTCCCCAGTATAGCGGGGAAGTAGGAACACTTCGTGCAGGGACACACGGGAAGCAGCGCGCCTGACGCGCGGGGGCCTACAGGCGGGCGGCCCGCCGGGCCCGTGGCGCCGGCAGCCGGTTGAGGCAAGGAGATCGTCATGCAGCTCGCGCTCCAGCTCCCCTCGTTCACGCTCGCCGGCGGCGCGCCGCAGCTCGCTGACCGGCTGACGGCCATTGCCACGATGGCCGAAGGCATGGGCTACTGCTCGCTCTGGGTGATGGACCACTTCTTTCAGATCCCGGGCGTGGGCGAGGTGACGGAGCCCATGCTGGAGGGCTACACCACGTTGAGCTACCTGGCAGCCCGTACCGCGCGCGTGCGCCTGGGCACGCTGGTGACCGGCGTGACCTATCGTCAGCCCGGCATCCTGGTGAAGGAAGTGACGACCCTGGACGTGCTGTCCGGCGGCCGCGCCTGGTTTGGGATTGGCGCCGGCTGGAACGAGCAGGAGCACCGGGGGCTGGGCGTCCCCTTCCCGCCGCTCAAGGAGCGGTTCGAGCGGCTGGAGGAGACCATCCAGATCGCGCTCCAGATGTGGGACGAGGCGAACAACGGTCCGTATGCGGGCCGCTATTACCAGCTCGCCGAAACGCTGAACCACCCGCAGGCGCTCAGCCGGCCGCACCCGCCCATCATGATCGGCGGCGGCGGCGAGCGGAAGACGCTACGCTTGGTCGCTCGCTACGCCGACGCCTGGAACGTGTCGGCGTACGGCCTGGCGGGTGATGACGAGCTGCGGCACAAGCTCGCCGTGCTGCGCCAGCACTGCGCCGCCGAGGGCCGCAGCTACGACGCGATCGAGAAGACCGTGCTGGTGCCGTTCGACTCCGCCGAGGCGAGCCGCGAGCCGAACAAGCTCGTCGACCGGCTCGGCGCCCTGGCCGCGATCGGCTTCCAGACCGCAATTATGTCGCTTCGCAGCATGGAGGATCTCGGGGCGTTCGAAGCGGCGAGCCGCGCCGTCCTGCCCCAGGCTGCGGCCGCGTAGCGAGAGCCTTCCTCATCACGTGCGGGGAACCTGCCAACCTCCAGGCCCCTACGCTCACGTTTCTGACGGGCTTGTCAGGCGCCGTTGCGTAGCTGCGCCGTGAGCAGGTCGGTGACGACGGCGGGGTTGGCCTTCCCGCGCGTCGCCTTCATGACCTGGCCCTTGAGGAAGTTGGCTGCGGTCTCCTTGCCGGCGCGGTAGTCGGCGACCGGCTGCGGGTTGGCCGCCAGCACCTCGGCCACGATGCGCTCCAGCTCGCTCGTGTCCGAGATCTGCGCCAGGCCCCGCTCCTGCACGATGGCCTCGGGGCGCGCGCCGCTCTCGAACGCTTCCTCCAACACCTGCTTGGCGAGCGCCTGGCTGAGCACCCCGCGCTCGACCAGGCCCAGTAGCTCGGCCAGGTGCTCGGGCGTGAGCGGCGTGGCCGCCGGGTCGGCCTCGGCGGGCAGCAGGCGGAACAGCTCGCCCTGCACCCAGTTCGCCACCACCTTGGCGTTCGGGTACAGCGCCACTGCCCGCTCGAAGTAGCGCGCAACGGCGGGCGAGCCGCTGAGCTGCGCCGCGTCGTAGGCATTCAGGCCGTACTCGCGCTGGTAGCGCTCGCGGCGCGCGTCCGGCAGCTCGGGCAGCCGCGCCCGCAGCTCGGCCACCCACTCACGCGAGACGAACACGGGCGGCAGGTCGGGCTCGGGGAAGTAGCGGTAGTCGTGGGCGAACTCCTTGCTGCGCTGGCTCACGGTCACGCCGCGGTCGTCCATCCAGCCGCGCGTCTCCTGGGTGATGCGCCCGCCCTCTTCCAGCACGGCCGTCTGGCGCGCGATCTCATATTCCAGCGCCCGATAGACCGAGCGGAACGAGTTCATGTTCTTGATCTCGGTCTTCGTGCCGAACTCCGTGGCGCCGACGGGCCGCAGGGAGATGTTGGCGTCGCAGCGGAAGGCGCCCTCCTCCAGATGGCCGCTAGAGATGCCGAGCGTTTGCAGGATAGCGTGCAGCTTCTGTAGGTAGGCGCGCGCCTCGGCGGGCGAGCGGAGGTCGGGCTTGCCGACGATCTCCATGAGCGGCACGCCCGAGCGGTTGAAGTCGACGAGCGTGTAGGCGCGGCCCTGGGCGTCGGTGCGGTGGAGCAGCCGCCCCGTGTCCTCTTCCTGGTGGACGCGCTCGATGCCGACGCGCTTGCTCACACCGTCGACCTCGATGGTCAGCCAGCCGTCGCGGCTGAACGGCAGATCGTACTGCGAGATCTGGTAGCCCTTCGGCAGGTCGGGATAGAAGTAGTTCTTGCGGTCGAACTTGCTCGCCTCGGGAATCTCGCAGTTCAGCGCGAGCGCCGTCATGATCATGCTCTCGACGGCCACCCGGTTCATGACCGGCAGGACGCCCGGCATGCCCAGGCACACGGGGCAGACGTGGGTGTTGGGCGGCGCGTCGAAGTAGGCGGCGCTGCAGCCGCAAAACATTTTGCTCTTGGTCGCGATCTGGGCGTGGACCTCCAGCCCGATGACGGGCTCGTAGGTCACGCGCGGGGTCGTCGCTTTCGCCACCAGTCCGCTCCCTCGCAGCACGCTAGAGCATGGCTACAACGTTAGAGCACAGCTAGATTGTAGGGCTTCCCGGCGGGGCTGCCAACCGGAGCTTGACCTACCCGCTGACCCTCCTCCCATTGTGGGAAGGGGGAGAGAACCGGACCTACCCCCCGGCCCCCCTCCCAATGTGGGAAGGGGGAGAGGGAGGCCGGGAGGCTGACTCCCCCTTCCTTCGAAGGGTGCGCCGCGGAATACTGCAAGCGTCGCTGGGGCCGGGGGGGTTAGGTCCGGCCCGGCCCGACGTAGGACACGACGACATCCAGCAGCACGTCGATGTCGAAGGGCTTCGCCACGTAGGCGTCGGCGCGGGCCGCCTCGCTCTGAGCCCGGCCGGCCGCGGTCATGACGACGATCGGCACCTGGCGGGTGCGTTCGTCCGCGCGCAGCCGCTGACACAGCTCAACCCCGCTCATCACGGGCATCATGAGGTCGGTGAGCACCAGGTCCGGGCAATCGGCGGTGACGAGCGCGAGCGCCTGTGCGCCGTCGTCGGCAACCAGCACATGGTACCCCTCGCCGTCGAGCAGGTCCGCCACCAGCTGCTGGACCGGCTCTTCGTCTTCCACGACGAGGATGGTGGGACGCGACGGCGGCTCGCGCCGCGTCATGGCGCGGACTCGCCGGGCGCGCGCGACGCCTCCGGCAGCCCGCTATTCAAGTCCTGAAGCATACTGGCCTCGTTCGACCAGCGACCAAGCATTCGCAGCCCACGCTCGGTAATCGTGAACTCGCGGATCGTCTGATCGTGCTTCGAGAAGCGCATGCGGACGACGGTCAGCACGCGGCGCAGCGCGCCGCCGACGAGGATCTGCCGCAGCGAGATGACGTTTTCGGCCAGCACGGCCGAGGGCTCGTCGACGAACGTCGGCGTCGCGCTGAAGGCGCCGAGAGTCTCGCGGGTCAGCAGCGCGGTGACGCCTTCGGCGCGCAGCAACGTGAGGATGGCCGCCAGATAGTCGCGCACCCGGGTCGGCGCGACGGCCTCCTCCATCTCGCTAACCGAGTCGATCACCAGGCGCCGCGCGCCGGTGGCGGCGAGCGCGTCGCGGAGCCGCCAGGCCAGGATATCCGGGTCGAGCGCCACCGGCGGCTGCACGAGCAGCCGAATCGCGCCGCGCTCGACCTCGCCCGCCAGGTCGACGCCGTGCAGCGCCGCTTTCGCCATGAGCTGCGCGGGAGTCTCGCGCACGCCGAGGAGCAGCCCCGGCTCGCCGCGCGCCACGCCGGCCGCCAGGAACTGCAGGCCGAGGAGCGTCTTGCCGGTCCCCTGGTTGCCGGCGACGATGGTCGCCGTCTGCTGGGTCAGCCCGCCGTCGAGCATCGCGTCCAGCTCGGGCAGGTCGAAGGGGGCGCGAGCGGCGGGGTCGAACGGGACGTCGGCATTGGGCAGCGTCGACTCGAGCTGCGGATAGCAGGTGATGCCGCGGGTGGTGATGGTCATCGCGTGCAGCCCCGGCAGGCCGTCCGCCCCGCGCCGTTTGATGACCTCCAGATAGCGGCGGTGGCTGACCCGGGTGCGCTCGTAGTACAGGCCCACCAGGATGTCGCTGACCGCCAGCTCGGGATAGCGCCCGAGGGCACGTGGGTCGCCCTCCACCGTCACGATGAGCACCGCGCCCAGCAGCCCGATCTGCGTGCCCAGCCGATAGAGGAACCGGATCGTCTCCCGCTCGTTCTGCAGCATCCGGCGCATGGTGCCGAAGCCATCCATGATCACGTGGGTCGCGCCGGTGCGGCGCGCCGTCTGGACCACCATGTCGACGGCTTCGTCCTCATCCTGCTCCAGGGCCGGGCTGAGGCTCAGGATCTGCACGCTCCGCGCGAGCAGGGCCTCGTCGAAGAAGCGAAACGAGCGCACGTGCTCGATCAGGCGCTCGTGCGGCTCCGACAGGCCGGAGAAATAGAGCGCTCCGTGCCCGGCCTGCGCCGCGGCAAAGGCCAGCTGCTGCGCCAGGACGGTTTTGCCGCTCCCGGGGCCGCCCACGATGCACATCATGCCGCGGCGCAGGAGGCCCCCGCCCAGGATCTGATCCAGGCCGGGAACGCCGGTGGGCCCGTCCACGAGTTCCCTGCTCATGCGGCTCTCTCCTCAGCGTGGCTGGAGGGCTGGGCGCCGCCGGTGCCAGGGGGTCGCCTCCTGGTAACGCTGGGCCACTCGTAGCAGGCGGCCTTCGGCCAGCGGCGGCCCGATGAGCTGAAGCCCCACGGGCAGCTCGTCGGCGAAGCCACAAGGTAGGCTCAGCCCTGGCAGGCCCGCGAGGTTCACGGGGATGGTGCAGATGTCCGAGAGGTACATCGCCAGCGGATCGGCCACCTTCTCGCCCAGGCGGAAGGCCACCGTGGGCGAGGTGGGCGCCGCCAGCACGTCGAACTGCTCGAAGGCGCGATCGAAGTCGCTCTTGATCAGCGTGCGCACCTGCTGCGCCTTGCGGTAGTAGGCATCGTAGTAGCCGGCGCTGAGCGCGTAGGTGCCGAGCATGATGCGCCGCTTCACCTCCGGCCCGAACCCCTCCTCGCGCGTGCGGAAGTAGCCGTCGAGCAGCGAGGGCGCCGCCACCGAGTAGCCATACTTCACGCCGTCGTAGCGAGCCAGGTTCGAGCTAGCCTCCGCCGGCGCGATGAGGTAGTAGACAGCCACGCCGTACTCGGTGTGCGGCAGCGAGACCTCGCCGATCTCCGCGCCGAGCGCGGCCAGCTGGTCGATGGCGGCGCGCACGGTCGTCTCGACGCCCGGCTCCAGGCCCGCCGCGAAGTACTCGCGCGGCACGCCCACCCGCAGGCCGCGCAGGTCGCCGTCGAGCGCGGCCAGGTAGTTGGGCGCCGCGTCGGGCAGCGCCGTGCTGTCCAGCGGGTCCGGCCCGGCGATGACGTTCAGCAGCAGCGCGCAGTCGGCCGCCGTCCACGCGAACGGCCCGATCTGGTCGAGCGACGAGGCGAAGGCGACCAGCCCGTAACGCGACACGCGCCCGTAGGTCGGCTTGAGGCCGACAACGCCGCAGAGCGCGGCAGGCTGGCGGATCGAGCCGCCGGTGTCCGTCCCCAGCGATGCGGGCGCCAGGCTGGCCGCCACGGCCGCCGCCGAGCCGCCGCTGGACCCGCCGGGCACGCGCTCCGGGTCCCAGGGGTTGCGCGTGGGGAAGAAGGCCGAGTTCTCGGTGGACGAGCCCATCGCGAACTCGTCCATGTTCGTCTTCCCAAGCGCCACGGCGCCCGCCGCGGCCAGCCGTTCGACGACGGTGGCGCTGAACGGCGGCACGAACGACTCGAGGATGCGCGACGAGCAGGTCGTGCGCACCCCGGCCGTGCAGAGCACGTCCTTGAGCGCGATCGGCACGCCGAGCAGCGGCGCGTCCTCGCCCGCGGCGCGGCGCGCATCGGCTGCGCGCGCGGCGGCCCGCGCCTCCTCGCCGGTAACGGTGACGAAGACGCCTAGCTGCGGATCGAGCGCCGCGATGCGGTCCAGGTAGGCGTCGGTCAGCTCGACGGACGACACCTGGCGGTCGCGCAGCGCAGCACGCGCCTCCAGAAGGGTCAGCTCGGTGATGTCCATTGCTACTCAGCTACTCGAGCACCGGTGCCACCCGAAAGTAGTCCTCCTCGCGGGCGGGCGCGTTGGCGAACACCGCCTCGACGGAGAGCGAGGGGCGCGGGGTATCGGGCCGCATGACGTTCTGCAGCGGGATGACCTGCGCCGTGGGCGGGATGGCCGAGGTGTCGAGCTGCTGGAGCACCTGCATGTAGCCGAGTATTTGATCCAACTCGGCCCGCAGCCGCTCGCGCTCGTCTTCGGCCAGTCCGAGCCGGGCCAGGTACGCCACATGGTCCACATCGTCGCGGCTGATCGCCATGCAGCACTCCCCCCTGATGGCAGCGCCCGCGGTATGGGCTCCCGATTATAGCAAACGGTTTCGCGGCGCCCGCCTGCACGAACCGTGCCGGGAGAGGACCTACCCCCTGCCCCCCTCCCGATGGGGGAAGGGGGAGGAGGCGGGAGTGGCTCCCCCCTGCCCTGGGAGGGTGCGCCGCGGAATACTGCAAGCGTCGCTGGGGCCGGGGGGTTAGGTTAGTCTTCCGCCTGCACGAGCGAGAGGTTGCGGCTCCCGATGGCGCCTTGGAGCAGCGAGGCGAGCACGTCGAGGGCGAGGGTGCGGCGGTAGCCGCGCGAGCCCTGGATGACGACAGCGCCCTTCGTGACCGCGAGGCGGTAGCTGGGCTGCGCCTGGCGGTCCAGCTCGGCGCCAACGGCCCGCAGCACGGGCGAGAGGCGGTTCAGGTCGGCCGGGTCGCGCGCCGGCGTGCGTCCGCGTAGCTCGCGCTGGACGGCGATGCAGTCGCTGAGATAGCGGATGCTGAGCACTTGCTCGCCGAACGGCCCGGTGGCCATCACCCGCACCCGGGCGGGATAGATGTCTACCAGCGCGAGGTTGCTGCCAGCCTGATCGAGCAGGGCGCCCACCGTGCGGAGCATCTCCTGATACGAGGGGCGGTCCCGCGGCGACGCGCGCCGGGCCTTGGCCGCGCGGGCACGGCGCACCGCGGCCAGGTCGCGCACGTTGTTGCCCCGTTCCATCCCAGGCCCTCCTCGGCAACGCTTCCGACGGTCGGCTCGCGCCCGGAGACGCCGCGCCGCCCTACCGACACTATAACCCAATAACAAACCCAGTACGGACTAAGGACAGCTCTGGATTCGGGCCGCGCCCCGGCGTGGGACCGACCGCCCGCCGCTTCACGGCAACGGCGAGCGCGCCGCGGGGCGCTACAGGACCTGGAACTCCAGGTGATGGTCGCGCGCGGTGGTGAGCCGCAGGTCGAAGTCGGCCAGCCCGCGGACGCGATCGGCGAGCGCCGAGCCCAGCTCGTGCTCGACGTCCAGCACCAACCGGCCGCGCTCGAACTCCCGCAGGCGACAGCTCGTGACGCCCGGGATCCCCCTCACCGCGGCCTCCAGGGCGATGGCTCGCCGCGTGTCGGGCACCCGCAGGAACACCACCTCGGCGCTCGTCGTCCCGCCCTCCCCGCTCGGCGGAGCGCCCGCCGGGGCAGTGCCCGTCGCGGCCGGGCGCTCCGCTGGCCCCTCGCGGCCGGCTGCAGACGACACGGCGCCCCCCGCGCTGGCGCGCTCGCGCTCGTTCGTCCGCGCGGGCGGCGGCTCGGGCGTCCGCGCCGCGGCCACCGCCGGCGGCCCGGTGCCGGCCGCGGCCGGCTCGCGTGGCGGCGCGGACGCGTCGCGCGACGGAGGGACGGTGGCATGATCGGCCGCTGCCGGGGTGGACGACGGCCCCGCCGGGACCACGTCGGCCAGATCGTCGGCCGCCGGCAGCGGCGTCAAGTCCAGCCCCTCGTTGACCAGCCGCTGGCGCACCCCCTCCAGCTCGCGGCGCCAGGGCTGCAAGTCGCCCAGCAGCTCGGTGCGACGCGCCTGGGCCGCGGCGAGCAGGGCGGCCGCCTCGCGCTCGGCCTCGACGCGAATGCGGCGCGCTTCCTCCTCGGCCTGCGCGCGCAAGGCGGCCATCTCCTCGCCCAGCCGCGCGCGCGCCTGCGCGCTCTCGCGCTCCAGCTGCTGGCGCGCCTCCCAGGCCGCCACCTCGGCCTCCTCGCGCTGCTGCTCCACCTGGCGCTGAATCTGGCTGCGCTCCGCCCGCGCCTCGGCGATCTCGTTCTGCAAGCGCAGCGTCTGCACGCGGAAGCGCTGAAGCAGCAGGTGGAGCATCTCGACGAGCGTCTTGACGTCGGTCGCCGCTTGCAGCGTCGCGTCCATGCTGCGGTCGATCAGCCCTTCGAGCGTGTCGTCGCTAAACGAGCGCGCCGACCGCGGGGTGATAGTCCGCTCACGGCGGGGCGGGCCGCCCGCGGACTCGGGCGATGAGGGGGCATCGTACACCAAACCAGCTCCTCCGTGGGGCGAGGCGCCCGCGCGCGGTCACCGCATACCGTGAGGCGAGACTTTAGCAGTATCTTACCAGGATTCCCCGCCAGTGTTGCGATCTGGTATATTTTCGGCAGCGGTCGTCCGAAACTGTGACCCTGCGCGGGCGGACCGGGCCGCGGCAGGACGGTCGACGGTGTCGCGCGCGATGGCGGGCCAAGCACAGGCGCAACCACACGGCTCCTGGACCACCCGCTCGCGCGCCCCCGGCCCCGCGCAACGCTGCCGTCGCCTCCCCGTCATGAGGGATAAGCAAGGTGCGCGAGCGTGCTGCCTCCGCGAACCGTGCCCGTGCGGCCAGCCGTGCCGAAACCGATGCCATCATCGCCGAGCGGCGCCGCCTTTCGCGCGAGCTGCACGATGGCCCGGTACAGAGCCTCTGGTTCCTCGGCGCCGAGATCCGGCGGCTGCGGGCGCTCGCGGGCGAGACGTCGGACGACCTGAGCGCGGGGCTGCAAGCGCTGCAAGCCACCTGGGCGCAGGTCTATGACGAGCTGCGGCAGGTCACCGGCGACCTGCACCAACCCCTCCCCGCCGACAACGCGCTGGTCCTCGTGCTGGAGCGCAGCCTCGCCGGCCTGGAGCGCAAGGCCGGCCTGGCGACAGAGTTGTTCACCGACATCGCCCCGCGGCACGCCGCGCTCGACCGCGCCACGCAGGCGCAGCTCGTCCGCATCTGCCAGGCGGCCCTGGCCAACGTGCAGCGCCACGCCCGCGCGCGCCGCGTGCGGGTAGACCTGCGCGTGGACGGCGAGGGCACGCAAGTGCAGATCGAGGATGACGGCGTCGGCTTCCAGCCCGGCCAGGTCCCCGAAGGCGCCACCGAGCACTACGGTCTGGCGATGATGCGAGAGCGTGCCGAGTCGCTGGGCGGGCGCGTGGACGTGACGAGCGCGCCCGCCCAGGGCACCCGCGTGCGGGTGTGGGTGCCGCGGCAGCCGGTGTAGCGGCGCGTCGGCCCGCTGGCGCCCGCCCGCGCGTCCCCCTCAACGCCGCGCCGGTCGCGGCGCACCCCCTGGCTCGCCGCTAGCACCCGCGCACGCTGGCCAGGCAGCATACCGGTTGCTAGTACGCGCCCCTCACGCAATGTAAAGTAAGCTAGCGGCCAGCCGGCCGGCCGAGGTCGGCAACCGGGCCGGCTGGGCGAGCAGTCACCCGGACGGATGATGCAGGATCGTCCGTCCGGTGTAGAGACAGCGGCACGGCAATAGGTGATAACAATCGCAGAAACATAGCACCAAAAAGGTGACCCCACCGCGCGGCGGCATGGGAGACAATGACTGCAGGTAACCGGCCGTGAGCCCACCCAAACGAGGAACGAAAATGCCGACCAAGCGCCCGACGCGGGTGGCCCTGCTGTACCACGACCCGCTGCTGCGGGACATCGTGGAGCATGTGTTCGGCCAAGCAGGCGACATCCAGCTTGTGGCCGAGCTGCCCGCCGCCGAGCTGCCGCTTGAGAAGCTGGTCGCCGCCGCCCCCGACGTGGTGGTGATCGACCGCCGCACGATCGACACTGCCATGCCGGCAACCCTCAGCACGGTGCTTGCCACGCTGGCCGAGCGCCAGCCGGGCTTCCGCCTGATCTCGCTGAGCCTGGCGGAGGCGCGCGTGACGGTGTTCAGCGGCTGGCAGATCAACGACCTCTCGGTCGACTCGTTGATGGCGTGCGTGCGGGGCGTCGAGCCGGCCAAGATCAGCGGGCCTGTGAGTCGCTCCCCACGCCAGCGCAACAGCGCGGCCGGCTAAGGGGCCGCGGCGCGTAGGCGCCGGCATCCTCGCCTAAGGTAGGCTGACCCTGAGCCGCGGGACCGATAGCTAGACGAAAAATGCCCCCTCGGGCGACAATCAACCTGCGTGGCGGCGCTCGACAGCGCCGAGGGGAGAGGCAATGGACAGGCGACTTATCTGGCCCATGCTGCGGCGCTGGGGCTGGCTCATCATGGCCGGCACGCTCCTAGTGGGCGGCACCGCGTTCGTGGTGAGTTCACTCCTCCCCAAGACGTACACCGCCGTCGCCACGATCCTCGTGCAGCAGCAAAGCTCGTCCACCACGGGTGCCCAGACCAGCGACGTGCTTTACAGCCAGCAAATGGTCCGCACTTACGAGAGCATGATCCTCACCCAGCCGGTGCTCGAACAAGTCATCGCCGGCCTGGGCCTGAACACGACGACCGAAGAGCTAGCCAAGCATATCAGCACGCGTATCCCCCGCGAGACCGTGACGATCAAGATCATGGCCGACGACCACGACCCGAAGGCGGCGCAGCGCCTGGCGAACACGGTGGCGCAGACCTTCATGGAGCAGAACCGCCGGCTCTCGGTGGGCAACCTGACCAGCTCGAAGGAGACGCTAGCTCGCCAGATCGCCAAGCTCAGCGGGGACATCGACAACACCGCGCAGCAAGTGGAGCGGCTGCGCTCCATCGTGGTCTCGGGCAACGGCACGCCGCAGGACACCGTGCTCCTCCAGCAGCTGCAGACGGAGCTGTCGCAGAATCAGGTCACGTACTCGACCCTGCTCAAGAACATGCAGGAGATCGAGCTGTCCGAGTCGCGCGCCGCCGAGGGCCTGCGGCTGATCGAGCCGGCCGTCGAGCCAATCAAGCCGTCGAAGCCGAACGTGCCGCTGAACACCGGGGCGGGCGTGCTGGTCGGGCTCGTGCTCGGCATCGGCCTCGCGGCGCTGCTCCAGTATGCCGACGACACGGTGAAGGGCAACGAGGACACCAGCCGCGCGCTGGGCGTGCCGGTGCTCGGCGTGGTCGGCCAGTTCAAGACGAGCGAGGACCGCACCAAGGACCTGGTGACCGTCGAGGCGCCGCGCTCGGCCGCCTCGGAGAGCTACCGCACGGTGCGCACAAACGTGCAGTTCTCGTCGCTCGACGTGCCGGTGGGCAGTATCGTCGTCACCAGCGCGCAGAGCCGCGAGGGCAAGAGCACCGTGGCCGCGAACCTGGCCGTGACGATGGCCCAGGCGGGCAAGCGCGTGCTGCTCGTCGACGCCGACCTGCGCCGCCCGTCGCTCCACCGCTTGTTCGGCCTGTCGAACCGGCACGGTCTGACCGACCTACTGCTGGACGACCGTCGCGCCGTCGAGGACCTGGCCCTCGACACGCACGTGCCCGGCCTGCAAGTGCTGCCGTCCGGCCCGCAGCCGCCGAATCCCTCGGAGGCGCTGGGCTCGCGGCGCATGCGCCAGGTGCTGGAGGAGATGCGCCAGATCGCGGACGTGGTGATTCTCGACAGCCCGCCGCTGCTGGCCGTGGCCGACGGCCTGGTGCTCGGCGCCACGGTGGACGCGGCGGTCCTGGTGGTGCGCAGCGGCAACACCCGCCGCACGCTCGCGCAGCGCGCGAAGGAACAGCTCGACCGCGTGGAGGCCCGCCTACTGGGCGTCGTCGTGAACGCCGCGCCGCGCCACGCGCAGGACGAAGGCTTCTACGCCCCGTACTACGTCGAGGGCGCCTTGCCCGTGAAGCAGAACGGCCACACCAGCCCGGCCGACGCTGCGAAGACCACCGCGTGGGAGGCCTAAATGATGGCGACAGCGCGGGTGGGGGACCGCGAGACGCGCGACGCGGCCCCCGTCCTGGCCCCCGCCGCCGGCCCGCCGGCCGACTGGCGTGCCGCCTTCGCGCCACAGCGCGCGGCGTTCGCGCAGCAGCACGACAGTCCTAGCTGGCAGCGGGACGAATTGGCCAAGCGCGCGCTCGACCTGCTGGGCGCGGCGGCGCTGCTGCTCGTGCTGGCGCCGTTGCTCGCGGTGGTGGCGCTGCTGGTCAAGCTCGACTCGCGTGGCCCGGTGCTGTTCCGCCAGCAGCGCGTGGGGCGGGGCGGCCGGCCGTTCGTCTGCTTGAAGTTCCGCTCGATGCGCATGGACGCCGACCAGAAGGTCCACGCCGCCTACGTCGCCGAGCGCATCCGGCAGGGGCTGCCGCTCCTGAAGCTCCAGGCCGACCCCCGCATCACGCGCGTGGGGCGGTTCCTGCGCGCCACGAGCATCGACGAGCTACCGCAGCTCTGGAACGTGCTGTGCGGCCAGATGAGCCTGGTCGGGCCGCGGCCGGCGATGGCGTACGAGGTCGAGCTGTACGACGCGGCGCAGCGCCAGCGGCTGCTGGTCAAGCCGGGCATCACCGGCCTGGCGCAGGTCTACTCCCGCGGCAAGGGCACGCTCAACGAGTACGTCGGCCACGACCTGGAGTACGTGGCACGGCGGAACGTCTGGCTCGACCTGAAGATCCTGCTCATCACCCTGCCGGCCGTGCTGCGGGGGCACGGCGCCGCCTAGCCACGCGACTACCACTGGGCACCACGGGAGACGGCATGGAGGCAAGCACGACGGGCGTGGCGACGAGCATCGCGCCGGGCGGCCGCCCCACGCCCGCGGCCCGCGCGCGCGTCGGCGTGGTCGGCGCGGGCTACTGGGGCCCGAAGCTGATCCGCAACTTCGCGGCGCTGCCCGAGGCGGAGCTACGCGCCGTCTGCGACCTCGACCGCACGCGGCTGCAAGAGGTCGGCGAGCAGTACCCGGACGTCCAGCTCACGACCGACTACGCCGCCATGCTGGCCGGCGAGGTCGACGCCGTCGCCATCGCGACGCCCGTGAACACACACTACCAACTGGTCAAGCAAGCGCTCCTCGCGGGCAAGCACGCGATCGTCGAGAAGCCGCTCACCGCCAACCTGCGCCAGGCCGCCGAGCTGGTGGCGCTCGCGGAGGAGCGCAACTTGATGCTCATGGTGGGCCACACGTTTCTGTTCGAGCCGGCCGTCGAGGCGCTGCGCGACCTGACACGGCGCGGCGAGCTGGGCGACATCTGGCACATCACGACGCGCCGCTTGAATCTCGGTCTGTTTCGCCCCGACGTGAACGTGCTGTGGGACCTCGCGCCGCACGACATCTCCATCTTGCTGGAAGTACTCGGCACCAAGCCGACCGCGGTGAGCGCGCGAGGAGCGGCGCACGTGCAGCCCGGCATCCAGGACGTGGCCTACGTCGAGCTGCGCTTCCCCGGCGACGTGATGGCCCACGTCCACGTCAGCTGGCTCGATCCCGGCAAGGTCCGCCGCATGACCGTGGTCGGCAGCCAGAAGATGGCTGTCTACGACGACACTGAGCCGGAGAAGCTGCTCGTCTACGACCGCGCCGTGGTGCCGATCGAAACCGATGAGGACGAGGGGGCGCCGGACCTGCTCTACCGCTTCGGCGACGCCACCAGCATCCCGCTGCCCGCCGCCGAGCCACTGCGCCGCCAGTGCGCCTATTTCGTCGAGTGCGTGCGCACGGGCGCGCGGCCGCGGAAGTACGGCCGCGAGGGCATGGCGATCGTCCGCATTCTGGAGCAGGCGGATCACTCCATGCAGCACCACGGCCACCGTGCCGAGCTACGCTGGGACGACGAGGGCCGTTACGCGCTGCCGGCCCACGCCGCGGCGTCGGCTCCCTGGGAGCAGGCGGTTGGCTGAGGCCAGTCCCCCGGAGCCCGCCGCCTGGGCCGCGGACTTCAGCTACGCCTATTTCCGGCGGCTGCTGCAGACCGCCCAGGCCCACTTCGACGTCCATCCCCTGGCCGAAGCCCCCGCGGCGCTGGCCGCCGGGGGGCGCCCCAAGCTCCTCCTGCGCCACGACGTCGACGTCTCGCTGGAGCGGGCGCTGCGCCTCGCCGAGATCGAGCGCCCGCTCGGGGTGCGCGCCACCTACATGGTGATGACCAACTCGCCGCTGTACGACGTGGACGCGCCCGCGGCGCGCGCCATCCTGGCCCGGCTAGCGGCGCTGGGGCACGAGATCGGCCTGCACTTCGACTTCGCGACGCCCGCCCAACGCGCCGACGGCGCCACCGTGAGCGCCCTCGAGCCCGCGATCGCGGCGGCCTGCGCGCGGCTGGAGGCCGCCAGCGGCCAGCCGGTGCGCTCGCTGTCGTTTCACCGGCCGCTGCCGCAGTTCCTGCGCGGGCCATCCCGCGTGGCCGGGCGCGTGAACGCCTATGCGCGCGAGCTGATGGACTGGTACCTCTCGGACTCCGGCGGACGCTGGCGGGAGGGCGAGCCGCTGCCGATGCTGGCGCACCCCACGCGCCCGGCACTGCAATTGCTCATGCACCCCATCTGGTGGAGCGAGCGGCATCAGGCGCCGCCAGACCGCCTGGATACGTTCTTCACGGAGGCGACGGCCGGGCTGTCGCCGGCCGCGCGGGCGCGCTACGATACGACGCTCGGCGAGCACATCCAGGTGTGGCGGCGCGGCGCGCGGCGCGGGTAGGGGCCGGGCGGCGGCAGCCGGGTCAACCGATCGGATGATGGCCGGTCGTCCGGTTGGCGGCGCGGCGTCAACCGGAGGATCAGCGGCTCCCCGACAGAAATGGGCCAAAATATGCCGTCAATCAGGCGATGGCGCGCGCGCGGGCCTGGGTTGAGAATTGGTTTGGGGAATGCAAGACCGCCCAGGGGAGAGTGCGACATGACCAGCACGACGAGCGTGGCGGCGAACGTCGTCCCGAGCCAAGCGCTCCCGCCGCAGCCCGCGACTCGCACCGTGCGCGTGGGGGTGGTGGGCGCGGGCTATTGGGGCCCCAACCTCATTCGCAACTTCGCGGCGCTGCCCGACGTCGCGCTGGCCATGATCTGTGATCTCGACCCCAAGCGCCTGCACGCGGTCGGCGAACACTACCCCGACGTGGCGCTCACGACCAACTACCAGGACCTGCTCGACAGCGACCTGGACGCGATTGCCATCGCCACGCCCGTCAAGACGCATTACAGCCTGGTGAAGCAGGCGCTGCTCGCGGGCAAGCACGTGCTGGTCGAGAAGCCGCTCACGGCGAACGTCCGCCAGGCTGCGGAGCTGGTCTCGCTCGCCGCGGAGCGCAACCTCCTCCTCATGGTGGACCATACGATGGTGCTCTCGCCCGCCGTGCAGAAGCTGTGCGAGCTGGTGCGCGCCGGCGAGTTGGGCGAGATCTGGCACATCTCGATGGAGCGCCTGGCGCTGGGCCTGTTCCGCCGCGACGTGAACGTGCTGTGGGACCTCGCGCCGCACGACATCTCCATCTTGCTGGAAGTGCTCGGCACCGAGCCGACCGCGGTGAGCGCGCGGGGGGCGGCGCACGTGCAGCCCGGCATCCAGGACGTGGCCTACGTCGAGCTGCGCTTCCCCGGCGACGTCATGGCCCACGTCCACGTGAGCTGGCTCGATCCCGGCAAGGTGCGCTCCATGACGGTCATCGGCAGCAAGAAGATGGCCGTCCTCGACGACGTGGCCGAGGACAAGCTCACCGTGTACGATCGCGGGGTGGATTCCGTCGAGGCGAACGGCCGCGCGCAGCTGGTCTACCGCTTCGGCGAGGGCGAGCGCGTGGGGCTGCCGAAGGAGGAGCCGCTGCGGCGCCAGTGCGCGGAGTTCGTGAGCTGCATCGCCAGCGGGGAGTGGCCTGCCGCCTATGCCGAACAGGGGCTGAACGTGGTACGCATACTAGAGCAGGCCGATCGGTCGCTCCAGAACAGCGGGCATCGCGAGGCGCTGGGCTGGGACGCGGCGGGCTGGCGCGACGCGCTCGCGCCGGTCGCTCACGAGACACCTGCCGCGCGGTGGCCGCGCCCGGTCGAGGTGTTGGCGCAGCGCCGAGCGAGCTAGTGTCGTGTTAAGCGTGAATTGCTAATCTGTTGGCAGACGCCGCCAAGCGATTATCGTTGACTGGCCGCTAGCCCGCGGGAGAGCCTCTCGCGTCGACGGAGGGAACCTGGGACGCCGGGGATGAGCCCCGCGCCCCGACGATCACCGCGCAGATGGGATGACGAATGGTGCAGACCGAGCCGCGCACTTCTATGCAGGTGCCCCTGGTCGATCTCCGCGTGCAGTACCAGGCGCTCAAGGACGAGATTCTCGCCGCCGTGGCCGACGTGTTCGAGGGCATGCAGCTGTTCCTCGGCCCGAACGTCCGGGCCTTCGAGGAGGAGTTCGCGGCCTACTGTCGCGCCCAGGACGCCATCGGCGTCGGCTCGGGCACCGACGCGCTGATCCTCGGCCTGCGCGCCGCCGACGTGGGCCCTGGCGACGAGGTCATCACCGTCTCGCACACCTTCTTTGCCGACACCGAGGCCATCGCGCTGGTGGGCGCCACGCCCGTGTTCGTGGATGTCGAGCCCGACACCTGGAACCTCGATCCCGGCAAGCTGGAGGCGGCGATCACCCCGCGCACCAAGGCGATCATCCCCGTCCACCTCTGTGGCCAGCCGGCGGACATGGCGCCGATCCTGGAGATCGCGCGCCGGCACAAGTTGTTCGTGCTGGAGGACGCCTGCCAGGCCCACGGCGCCGAGTACCGCGGCCAGCGCGTCGGCGCGATCGGTGACGCTGCCGTGTTCAGCTTCTACTGCTCGAAGAACCTTGGCGGCTTCGGCGAGGGCGGCGCGCTGACCACCAACGACGCACAGCTCGCGGCGCGCGTCCGCCGCCTGCGCGACCACGGCTCCGACCGCCGCTACGAGCACGCCGAGATCGGCACGAACGCGCGCCTCGACGAGGTGCAGGCGGCCATCCTGCGGGTGAAGCTGCGCCACCTCGACGCCTGGAACGCGCACCGCCAGGCGAACGCCGCGGCCTACGGCGAGGCGCTGGCGGGCACTGGCCTGGAGCTACCGACCGTGCGCCCCGACCGCACCCACGTCTACCATCTCTACGTCGTGCAAGGCCCGCGCCGCGACGCGCTCAAGGACTACCTGGGCGAGCGCGGCATCGCGACCGGCGTCCACTATCCCATCCCCGGCCATCTCCAGCCCGCCGCGAAGCGATGGTCCCGGGGGCCGGGCTCGCTGCCCGTGACCGAGCGGCTCGCCGGGCGGGTACTGTCGCTCCCGATGTACCCGGAGCTGTCGCGCGAGCAGATCCTTTACGTGGCGGACACCATCCGCGGCTTCTACGCGGCCGGCTGAGCGGGAGCGACTGATGGCCCTGCGGACGCGCTCTCCGGCGCTCGCCTACCCCTGGGACGACGCGGTCGCGGAGCGCCGCTTCGCGCTCCCGCGGCCCTGTGCGCTCGTCCCGGGCGGACCGCTCGGCCTGCTCGCCTGCGTGCTGGTGGCGCTGGCGCTCGGCGTGGTGGCGGCCCTGCAGCCGGTGCTCGCGCTGGCGGGCGTGGCGGGGGCGCTCGTCTTCGCCTGGACGATGGCCAAGCCGGTGCGCGGCGCCTACCTGATGGTGCTGCTCGTGCCCCTCGTCGTGGGCCTGGGGCGCGGCCGGTTCGTGCCGGTCCTGCGGCCGAACGAGGCGCTGATCCTCTTCCTGCTCGGCGTGGCGATCCTCTCTGGGACGTTCGGCAAGACGGCCGGGCGCGTGCGCCTCGGGCCGATGACGGGCGTTGACCGCGCCTTCGCGCTGCTGTTCATCGCCGGCTCGCTGCTACCGCTCGTCGTGCAGCTGTTCCGCAGCGACAAGCCGACCGTCGAGGACACCTTCCAGCTCCTGTCGCTCATCAAGTACTACGTCGGCTACCGGCTGCTGCTGGCCGTGGTGCGAGACGACCGGCAGATGCTCACGGCGACGAAGCTGATGGTCGCCGCCAGCGCGATCGTCGCGATCGTCGGCATCATGCAGTACGGCCGCATCTTCAACATGCAGGAGATCCTGGCCGGCCTGTACGATTCGGGCCAGGTGCAGCAGTCCCTCGACGTGCGCCGCGCCACCTCGACGCTCGGCGTGTGGCAGGCGCTGGCCGACTACATGGCCGTCCACGCGGCCCTGTGCATGGGGCTGCTGGCGGCGCGCGTGCCGGGCGGCCGCGGCCTGCCGGCGCCGCACGCCATCCGCGGCTGCTGGCGCTGGGCCTTGATCGGCGCGCTGTTCGTCGCCATCGCCGGCGCGCTGGCGACCGCGACGCTGACGGCGGTGCTGGCCCTGGTGCTCGCGCTCGGCATGATGGCGGCCTTCGGGGGCTATCTCCGCCGCGCGGTGCTCTGGGCGATCCCCGTCACCCTCTTGGCAGCCATCGTCTTCTGGCCGGCGGTCCAGGAGCGCTGGGACTACCAGTTCACGAGCTGGGGCGCGAGCGGCGACATGCCGGTGACCTGGGAGTACCGCATCACCAACCTGACGACGATCTTCTGGCCCGCCGTGGAGAACGACCTGCTGCTCGGCGTGGCGCCCAGCGTGTCGCCCGACCTCGCCTGGCAGTTCCCCGAGAACCAGCAGATGTACCTGCTGTACCAGGGCGGCTTGATCTACGTCGCGGCCTACTTCATCTTCATGTGGGTGGTCTTGCGCGCCAGCTGGCGCTTCCTCAAGCGCCTCGACGGCCCGGCGCTCGCCGTCGGGCGCGCGGCCTTCATCGCCTGGACGCTGATGCTCGTGCTGGGACTGTTCGACACGCACCTGACGATGGCCGGCGAGGCCGACGCCGCCTGGACGCTGCTCGCCCTGGCGACCGGCGCGGCCGCCCGCGCGGCCGGCGAGCCGGCCTGATGCGCTTCCGCACGCGCGCCCTGATGCTGACCTGGGCGCCCTACTCGGGGCGCAGCGAGGGGCTCGCCCAGCACCTCGGCATCCGCAACTATTTCGTCCACTACCTGGCGTTCCAGCGGCCCTGGATCGCGCCGCTCAAGTACCCCCTGCAGGCCGTGGCCACGCTCCGCATCCTGTGGCGCGAGCGCCCGGCCACGGTGCTGGTGCAGAACCCGCCGCCGGTCGCGGCGCTGCTCGCGGCCCTCTACGGCGCGGCTACCGGCGCGGGCCTCATCGTCGACTCGCACTCGCAGGTGCTGCTCGTGCGGCGCTGGCGCTGGACGCTGCCGCTGCAGCGCTGGCTCGCGCGGCGCGCGCTGGCGACCATCGTCACCAACGAGCACCTGGCCGCCATCATCCGCGGCTGGGACGCGCCGGTGCTGGTCGCCGGCGACCCGCCGATCGCCGTGCCGCCGCTCGGGCCGCGCCAGCCCCCGGCGCGCTTCACCGTGGTCTGCATCGGCACCTACGCCGACGACGAGCCCATCGGCGCAGTGCTCGCGGCCGCGCGGGCGCTGCCCGACGTGCAGTTCGCCCTTACCGGCAACACCAAGTACGCCCGGCCAGAGTGGCTGGCCGACGCGCCGCCGAACGTCGAGTTTACCGGCTTCGTGCCGCTGGACGAGTACTACCGGCGCCTCCGCGACGCGAGCGCGCTGCTCGTGCTCACCACGCTCGACCACACGGTGCTGCGCGGCGCCTGGGAGGCGCTGGCGCTCGGCCAGCCGCTCATCACCTCCGACTGGGGCATCCTGCGCGACTACTTCAGCCCCGGCGCGCTGTTCGTCGACAACACCGCCGCCGGCATCGCGGCCGCGATCCGTGACGCGCGCGCGCGCGAGGACACGCTGCGCGCGCAGATGGCCGCGACCCGCGAGCAGCGGCGCCGCGCCTGGCACGAGGCGCAAGCCTACCTGGAGCGGCTGATCGACGGCGTCTGGATGCGCGTCACGAAGGCCACGCGGCGACCCAGCCCCGCGGCGCCGCCCACCGCGGCGACGGTCGAGCCGCCGGGAGGGCGCCGTGCAGGCTGAGGGCGTGGTGGAGCGGCGCCGCGTATTCCAGCGGCTGGCAGCGCTCGGCCGTCCGGACGCCCGCTTCTTGCGGCGCCTGGCGATTACGGGCGTCGGGAACGGGCTCAGCCGCGCGCTGGGCCTGTTGTTTGCCCTGGTGCTGGCAGGGCTGTTCCTGCCGGCCGAGTACGGCTACATCCGCTGGGCGACGAGCGTCGGCATGCTGGCGGCGATCCCCGTGGCCGGCGGCCCAGTGGCGCTCGCCCGCGCGCTCGGGGCCGCCCAGGGCGACCTGGCGCGCCAGCGCGGGCTCGCCACGGTCGGGATCGTGGCCGTCGTCGCCGTCACGGCGCTCTGCGCGCTGGGCACGACGCTCGTGCTCACGGCGATCGGGCGCCCCGTGGGCGGGGTGCTCGCCGTCCTCGTCGGCATGACTCTCTTCACGGTCGCCTACAACGTCTACCGCGGCCTGGGAAGCGCCTGGCGCATCGCCGCGCTCTACGCCGGCAGCAACGCCCTCCAGCTCCTGCTCGTCGTGCTGCTGTGCGGCGGGCTCGGCTGGAAAATACCCGATCTGGCCCTTATCGTTTACAGTTTTGCGTGGACGCTGGTCGTCCTGGCGCTGGAGCTGCGGGCGCCCCAGGCGCTGACCTGGGACGCCGCGGCGGCGCGCGGCGCGCTCGCCGAGCTGTGGCGGGTGTGGGCGCCGCTCGTGCTCGCCAATGCGGCCTACGCGGCGTGGGCCTGGGGCGACGTGGTCCTGGTCGAGCACTTCCTGGGCGAGGCGGCCGCCGGCTACTACGGCCTGGCGCGCACGATCGTCACGGTGTTCTTGCTGGTGCCCGAGGCGGTCACCATGCTGCTGCTGCCGCTGGTCGCCGCCGAGGGGCGCGGCGCGGGCAAGCTGACCGGCAGCCTGCTCGGCCTCACCGCGGCGGTGTCGGCGGGCCTGCTGGCCGGCGTCCTGCTCGTGGCGCCGCCGCTGTTGAGCCTGCTGGCGAACGGGCGCTACGCGCCCGCCGCGGCCGCGCTGCCGGGGCTGGCCGTCGGCATGGCGCTGTACGCACTCTATATGGTCCTGGAGGGGCACTTGGTCGGTATGGGACGCGCGGCGGTCCACGCCGCGGGCATCTCGGTCATGCTGGTCGTGACGCTCGGCGGCGGCGCCCTCCTGTTGCCCAGCCAGGGCCTGGCGGGCGGCGGGCTGGCCTTCGCGCTGGGCGCTGCCGCGGGCCTGGCCACGGTCCTTCTCCTCGGGCGCCGGGCGCTCAGGGGCGAGCCGCCGCGGCCCCCCGCTGCGGGGGCAAGCTTCGACCAGACGCGGGCGGTGCGCGCGTGATGCAGGCTAACGGCACGGCGCGAGCAGCGAGCGAGTCCCGGCCATCCTCGCCGTTGCCCCGCAACGCTGCGGTATCCGGCGCGAAGGGCGCCGGGGGGCGGGCGGACGACCGCCGCCCACGCGTTGCGATGGTCTCCTCGACGTACTACGTGGCCGACCCGCGCATCCGCCGGCAGGCCGAGGCGCTGGTGGCGCACGGCTATGCCGTCGACGTCATCTGTCAGCGGCAGGAGGGCGAAGCGCCCGCCGAGGACGTGGCCGGCGTGCGCGTCTACCGCGTCGGCGGCGTGCGCTACCGCGGCCAGAGCCTGGTGCAGTACGCGCGGGTCTACGGCGGCTTCTTCCTCGCCGCGCTGGCGCTGCTCACGCGCCTCCAGCGCCGCCACGACTATGCCGCCGTGCAGGTCTACAGCATGCCCGAGGCGCTGGTCCTCACGGCGATCGGCCCGAAGCTGGCCGGCGTGCCGCTGATCTACGACGCGGGCGACCTGACGACCGAGCTGTACGCGGCGAAGTTCGGCGACCGGAGCGTGCCCTTGATGGCAGGCGCGCTGCGGCTCCAGGAGGCCTTCTGCCTGCGGCTCGCCGATCTGGTCGTCACCGTCCACGAGGATTACCGCCAGCGCGTGCTGGCGCGCGGCGTGCCAGCCGAGCGCGTCGTGGTGGCTATGAACCTGCCGGACGAGCGGCTGTTCCACCCGGGCCTGCGCGAGACGCCGGGGGCGCTGCCGCCCGGCTTCGAGCGGCCCGCGGCCGGCCCGCAGCCGTTCATCGTGGTGAACCACGGCTCCTGGGTCGAGCGCTACGGCACGGACCTGTCCGTCGAGGCGGTGGGCCTGCTGCGCGACCGCATTCCCGAGCTGCGGCTGCTGATCTACGGCGATGGCGACCTGCGGCCGCGGCTCACGGCGCTCGTGGAGCGCCTGGACCTGCGCGACCGCGTGTACCTCGCCCCCCACTACCTGCCGGTCGAGACCATGCCGGGGCTGCTCGCGGCGGCGGACGCGGGGATCGTGCCGTCGCGCTCCGACGCCTTCACGGAGACCATGCTGCCGAACAAGCTGCTCGAGTATCTAGCATTGGGACTGCCCACGGTGGTCACGCGCACGCGGACGATCGTGGCGCACGTGCCGGAGAACGTGGTCGAGTACTGCGCGCCCGGCGACGTGGCCGATCTGGCCCGGGCCATCGAGCGCATCTGGCGCGACCCCCAGCGCCGCGCCGCGCTCGCGCGCGCCGCGCTCGACTTCAGCGCCGCCCACCGCTGGTCCGACGCCGCCGCGCGCTATTGCGCCGCCGTCGACGAGCTGGTGGCGCGTCACGGCCGCGTGCCGGCGGCGCCCGTGCAGCGCGCGCTGGCGGCGAGTGCGAGGAGGTCGCGATGAGGCGAGGCGCCCTGGGGCCGGGCGGCAGGCTCAGGCTCGCCCGGCTGATGGTCGTCGCCCTGGCGGCCGGGCTAGCTCTCCTGCCCGCCTTCGGGCAGGCGCTCGACCGTGACAGCGCCGAGCGCGAGCTGCTCACGCTCACCAACTCCGACCGCACCTCGAACGGCCTCGCGTCGCTGCGCCCGAACGACCCGTTGGCCGACGTGGCTCGCGACCGCAGCGAAGACATGGCGGATCGCAACTACTTCAGCCACGAGATCCCGCCCGACGGCCATTACTTCGAGTCGCTGCTGCCCCCCGCCGGGCTGGACTACCGCCTGGCCGGCGAGAACATCGCGCGCAACAATGCCAGCGACCGCGAGACGGTGCAGCGCGCCGAGACGGGCTTCCTGAACAGCCCGCCCCACCGTGCCAACATCATGGAGGCGCAGTACCGCGACATCGGTGTGGGCGCCTGGGACCGCGCGGACGGCATGAAGTACTTCACCGTCCTGTTCCTGACGCCGCTGGCGGCCGGCGCCGCGACCCCGCCCTCGCGCCTGCTGACCGCGCCGCCGGCGGCGTCGGACGAGGCCACGCCGCGCTTGGCCGAGGCGCTGCTCGGCCCAGCCGGCACGGCGCACGCGCAGGCGCAGGTGCCGAGCGACGAGAGCGAGGTGCCGACCACCAGCGAGGGGAGCGGGCGCATCGTCAGCAACGGGCCGCCGCCCGCGCCGCTGGCCAGCCAGCCGCGCCTGGCCGCCGAGGTGGTCGCCGGCCAGCCGGCCCAGCTGGGCCTGCTCGACGGCATCATTACCCGCGTGCTCAAGCTGTACCTGAGCGTGTGACGTGGAGCCCAAGACGCTGTCCGAGCCGACTGCGACGACCAACGGCGCCGCGGCCGCCGGTCCCGCGCTGTACTGTGAGGGACTGACGAAGATCTACCGCGGCCCGCGGCCGGTGCACGCCCTGCGCGGCGTGAGCCTGTCGGTCGAGCCGGGCGAGTTCGTGGCGATCATGGGGCCGTCGGGGTCCGGCAAGAGCACTCTCCTGCACCTGCTCGGCGGCATCGACACGCCGACCAGCGGGCGGGTGGTCATCGACGGCGTCGACCTGAGCACGCTCGACACGGCCGCGCTCACGCGCCTGCGCCGCGAGCGCACCGGCTTCATCTTCCAGTTCTTCAACCTCGTGCCCACGCTCACCGTGCGCGAGAACGTCGACCTGCCGTTCCTCCTCGGCGCGCCGGCCGGCGGGTACCGCCGCGAGCGGGTGCAGAACAACCTGCGCCGCATGGGCCTGGAGGGCTACGAGGACCACAGCCCGCAGCAGCTCTCCGGCGGCGAGCAGCAGCGGGTGGCCATCGCCCGCGCGCTGGTAACGCGCCCGGCGATCGTCTTCGCCGACGAGCCCACCGGCAACCTCGACTACGCGACCAGCGAGGAGATCCTCAACCTGCTTCAGACCTGCTCCCGCGAGTTCAACCAGACCATCGTGCTGGTGACGCACGACGCGCGCGCGGCGGCTTACGCCGACCGCGTGCTGTTCGTGCGCGACGGCCTGCTGCGCGAAGACATCCAGCTTGGGCGCCGGGAGGATCATCGTGCCGGGCCTCTCATTGCTCGCCTGGCGGAGCTTGGCCTCTAGGCCGCTCCGCACGCTCCTGACCCTCCTGGCGGTGGCGCTCGGCGTCGCCATGCTGGTCGCCGTGACCGCGACCAACGCCACGATCGACGCCAGCCTGCAAGAGGCTGCCAACCGCCTCGTCGGCAACGTGGACGCCGAGGTCCGCAGCTTCGGCGGCGCCGGCTTCACCCGCCAGACCGCCGACGCCATCCTGCGCCTGCCCGAGGTCGAGCGTCGCGGCGACGACGTCCTGGCCGCGCCCACCGTCCACAAGCGCGTGTTCTACCGCACCGACGCCGGCACGCAGGGTTTCGTCGAATTGATCGGCATCGACCCGGCAAAAGCCCGGCTGATGGAGACGTTCGGCGTCCAGCAGGGCGTGTTTCTCCCGACCGAGAGCATGCGTAACGTGATGGTGCTGGCCAGCTGGGCGAAGGCGCGCAACCTCGCGCCGGGCGACTTCATCCAGCTCATCAGCTACACGGGCTTGCAGCCGTTCCAGATCGTCGCCTTGCTCGACGACGCGGGCCTCGGCGAGACCGGTTACGGCCAGGTGGTGTACGTCTCGCTGCGGAGCGGCCAGGAGCTGTTCAACATGGCCGACCGCGTGGACCGCGTCGCCCTGAAGCTGCGCCCCGACGCGACCATGCCGCAGCTCGAGGCCGACCTGCGGCAGATCATGCAGCAGGACTACCTGGTGGTCCCGGCCGCCGAGCGGGCGCGCGGGCTGCGCGAGTCGGTGGCCGCGCTCCAGTACAGCCTGGACCTGTTCGGCATCCTGCCGCTGCTCGTCGGCGCCTTCTTCATCCTGAACAGCTTCCAGCTCAGCGTGGCCGAGCGGCAGCGCGAGCTGGCGCTGCTCCGCGTGGGCGGCGCGACGCCCGGCCAGGTGATGCGCCTGGTGCTCTGGGAAGCCCTCTGGCTGGGCGTCGTCGGCAGCGCCCTCGGCATCATCCTGGGCGTTGCGCTCGCCTGGGTGCTGGTGCGCGCGTTGGAGACGAGCGGCGAGGTGCGCCTGCTCGCCTGGGCGCTGCCGCTCACCGCCATCCTCGGCGGCCTGGCGGCGGGCCTGGTCGTCACCGTGCTGGCCGCGCTGCTGCCGGCGGCCAACGCCGCACGCACCGCGCCGCTCGACGTGCTGCGCCCGCGCGGCGCGCTCGGCGCGCTCGGCGGGCGGCCGGGCTGGACCGGGCTGGCGGTGCTCGGGCTGCTGGCCGCCATCGCGCTCCTCGCCGCCGGGGTCGCCGCCGCGGAATGGCGGCTGCTTGGCGCCGTCGGCCTGGTGCTCCTCTTCGTCAGCGTGCTCGCCTTGCTGCCGCTGCTCCTCGGCGGGCTGGCTGCGCTGCTCAACCCGCTGCTGCGCGTGCTCCCGGGCGACAGCCTGCTGAGCGCGCGCAACCTGACGCGCAACCGCACGCGCACCACGGTAACGCTCACGGGCCTGGTCGTCGGCTTCGCGCTGACCGTCGGCGTGGGCGGGCTGGCCGAGAGCGCCACGCGCGTCGGGCGCGACCGCGCCGCGGCGCTGTTCGCCGGGCGCTACGCCATCATCTCGCCGGTGGCCCAGCCGGGCGAGTTCGTCACCGACTTCGCCAAGGTTCCCGGCGTCGCGCGCGTCTCCCCGATCCGCCACTTCGCGGCGCTCCACGACCGCGAGATCGCGGACGTCATCGCGCTGGAGCCCGATGCCTACGCCAGCACGCCCGCCCAGGGCCGGCAGGACGCCGCGTGGCGGGCCGCGCTCGGCGCGCTCGCGGCGCACGGCGACGGCGCGCTGGTGCCGGGGCCGCTGGCCGCCGCCTGGGGCGTCGGCCCCGGCAGCACGCTGCGGCTGCGCGCGAACGACCGCGACGTGGACATCCCGGTGGTCGGCGTCATCGAGCCCGTGTTTCCCTCCGACGACGACCGCGGCGCGGTGATCGTGCCCTGGGCCACGACGCTGCGCTGGACAGGGCAGGACGAGTGGAACTACCTGAACGTGCTGCCGGCGCCCGGCCAGGCCGGCCCGGCGCTGGGGCGCGCGCTCGGCGACGCCGCCGCGCTCTACGGCCTGCAGGCCATCACCACCGACCAGATCGCCGGGTCCATCCAGCGCTCGCTGGAGCGCGTCGTGGGCCTGGTGAACGCTATGCTCGGCGTCGGCATCCTCATCGCCGCGCTCGCCATCCTGAACACCATGCTCATGAACGTCTACGACCGCGTCCACGAGATCGCGCTGCTGCGCGCGACTGGCATGGACCCGGCCCAGACCGCGCGCATGGTGCTCTTCGAGGCGATGGCGATGGGGCTCGTGGCGATGCTCGTGGGAAGCGCGCTCGGCCTGGGCGCCGGCTGGCTCGTCTTGCAGCTCGCGCGCTCGCCCGAGTTCCAGGCACCCTACGTCTTCCCGGCCCCCGAGATCCTGGCCGCGCTCGTCGTCGCGCTCGTGCTGGTGCCGCTGGCGGGCGTCTACCCGGCGCGCTACGCCGCGCGCCTAAACGTGGTCGATGCGCTCACCGGCATGCGATAGTTCCCCCACCCTCGACTCGCTCGGGTTGGAGGCGGCATGTCTCGCGTTCGCGCCCCGCACCTCGCGCTCGCCGTCGCCGCGCTGCTCCTCGTCGGCCTGGCCGCGCCGGGCACGCCGCCCGCGCGCGCGACGCCCGACCGCGTGAGCGCGCTCGGCGGCAGCTGGTTCGCCGTGGGCTACAACTACCCCTGGCACCGCTACAACTACGACTTCGGCGACGACGCTGGCGAGAACATCCACGGCCAGTACGCCGCGCTCGACGCCCAGCTCGCCGACTTGCAGGCGAGCGGCACGCACGTCACGCGCTGGTACGTCTTCAACGACGGCGAGCGCTACCCGCTCTTCGACCGCAACGGGCAGGTCACGGGCCTCCCCGCCAGCTTCTACCAGAACTTCGACGACATGCTGGCGCTGGCCAGCGCCCACAACGTCTACGTGATCCCGGTGCTCTGGGACTCGCCGGTGGCGAAGCGGGGCCGCAACCACGCCGCCGTCATCACCGACGCGGGTGTGCGCCAGAGCTACCTCGACAACGTGCTGCGCCCGCTCCTCCAGCGCTACGGCCGGAATCCCACCATCCTGGCCTGGTCGGTGATGAACGAGCCGGACTGGCCGGCCGGCTTCACCAATGACCGCAGCTTCCAGCGTATTCCCGTGGACCAGCTGCGCGCCTTCATCCAGGCGCACGTGCAGTACGTGCGCACCTACGCCAGCCAGGCGGTGACCATCGACGCGGGCGGGCTGCCCTGGCTGGACCGCTGGACCGACCTCGGCCTCGATCTGTACCTCGTCCACTGGTATCCGTGGATCGACCGCGACTACGGCGCCCAGTACTCGCCGTACAACCGCGCGGCCGACAGCTTCAACGTGGACAAGCCTATCGTCATCGCCGAGTTTCCGCTGAAGAGCACGCCCTACAGCGTGCAGCAGAGCCTGGACACGTTCTACGCCAACGGCTACGCGGGCGCGCTGGGCTGGTGCTACCCGAACAACGTGGACGAGTTCTGCGACCAGGGCAGCTACAACAGCTCGCGCGACACCTTCCGCGCCTGGGCTCAGGGGCACCAGGCCGAGGTGAACATCCGCCCAATGCAGGGGCTGGTCCCTGGGCCGTGGAGCGGGTGGCGCGGCTAGCCTGACGAACCCAAAATGACCGATCCGTGAACGGGCGAGCCCGTCGCACGGGATGGACTACGCAATTCGGATGATGGCGGGTGCCCCGGTCGTCCGGACCGGGCGGGCACAATCGTCTTGAGCATGGATATTCAGAATTCTGGCCCGCGCCTATAATCGAAAGTAGCGCCATCAGACGGAGTCGAACGTGCGCGTATTCTTGCTCAGCGTGGCTGCCGGGCTGCTGATCGTGGCGGGCGTCGCGGCGTATGGCGAATTCGTCAGCTTGCGCCAGTCGCTGGCCACGGGCCAGCAGGCGCTCGCCAGCGCGAGCAGCGGCATCTCGGGCGGCGCGCTCGATCGCGCGGTGGCCGGCGACGTGGATCTCAGCCAGTCGTGCGCCGACCTCTCGACAGCCGCGGGCGCCTTCGGCGATGCCGCGGAGAGCGTGAACCGCATGGCGCCGCTGGTGCGGCTCGTGGAGCAGGTGCCGGCGACGGCCGCGCGCACGGAGTCGAGCATCGCGCTCGTGGCGGTCGCCACCGAGGTGAGCGCGGCCGGCGACCAACTGTGCCAGGGCTTGCAGCCGCTCGCGGCGTTGCTGAAGGAGAACCAGAGCGGCGATGGCCCGCTCGGCGAGCAGGTGCTGACCACGCTCGCCGGCGCGCGGACGGACCTGGAGCAGGCCCGCACGCGCCTGGCCGGCGCCGAGATCGCCCTGGCGAAGGTGCGGCCCGAGGAGCAGGACGCGACCACGCGCGACGCGCTGGACCGGCTGAGCGCCAAGCTGCCGGGGCTGCGGAACACGGTGGACGCGCTGCTGGTGCTGCCCGACCTGCTCGGCGCCAACGAGGCGCGCACCTACCTGCTGGTCGCCGAGAATCGCGACGAGCTGCGGCCCACCGGTGGCTACATCGGCACGGCGGGCGTGGTCACGGTCGACGGCGGCAAGATCGAGCGGCAAGAGTTCGGCACGAGCGTCGCCTACGATCTGTCGCCCGACATCATGGTGCCGCCGCCCGCGCCGCTCGTGCGCTACCTGGACTCGAGCTACTGGCAGCTGCGCGACGCCAACTGGTGGCCCGACTTCCCGTCCAGCGCCGAGCAGCTCGCGTACTTCTACAACGGCACGCGCGACGACCAGCTGAACGGCGTGATCGCCTTCGACCAGCACGCGCTCGAGCTGCTGCTCGCGGCGACCGGGCCCATCGCGGTGCCCGACTACGACGAGACCGTGACGGCCGACAACCTGCAAGAGCGCCTGGACTACTACGTCCACGCCCACCCGGGGCTGGACGAGGAGTACTCGCGCAAGCAGTTCGTCGGCTCTGCGGCCGCGGCCGTGATCCAGACGCTGACGAGCGCGCCGCCCGACCGCCTGCGCGCCTATGCCGATGCGCTGGGCCAGGCGCTGGCCGGCAAGCACCTGATGCTCTATCTCGGCGAGTCCGCGGCCGCCCACCTGGCGGCCGAGCTGAACTGGGACGGGCACCTCTACCAGGGCGCGGGCGACTACGTGTACGCGGTCCACGCGAACGTGAGCCCGAACAAGATCGATCCTTACGTCGAGCGCTCGATGCGCTACGCGGTCGACCTGACGGCCTCTCCGCCGCGCGCCCGCCTGACGATCGATGTGAAGAACACGTTCGACCCGACGCAGACGGCGCCGTGGCTGACGACGGACTACCGCGACTACCTGCGGGTGTACGTCCCGTACGAGAGCGCGCTGCAGAGCGCGACGGGCTTCGCCGACGACGCCCAGACCCTCACGGAGTGCGGCCGCACCGCCTTCGCCGGGCTGATCGACGTGCCGCCGGGCGGCCAGACCAGCGTGGTGCTGGAGTACACGCTGAACGCGGCGGTGCTCGATGGCGGCTACTCGCTGGCCGTGCAGAAGCAGGGCGGCCTTGGCCCGACGCCGCTCAGCGTGGCGATCACCGATCACGACGGCACGATCACGACGGACGCGGCCCTGGCGCACGACGTGCAATACCGCGTGCGCGACGGCGCGCTGGCGGGCCGCGACCTGCCGGTGGCGGCCTCGACGCGGCTGGCCTGCGCGCCGTCGAAGCCCGAGCCCAAGGTGCTGGCGCCGCCCGTCACCATGTCCATCCCGAAGATCGGCGTGAAGGACGGCCCCATTACCGCCCTGAAGGTGCTGCCGACGGGCGAGATGGAGGTGCCGGGCGACGGCGAGCACATCGGCTGGTACGAGGCGAGCGCGCGCCCGGGCGCGCCGGGGAACTTCGTCTCGGCAGCGCACGTGGACTGGGCCGGCAAGCTCGGCGTGTTCTGGGGCCTGAACGAGCTGCAGCCGGGCGACCAGATCGTCGTTACCGACAGCGATGGCGTCGCGCACACCTACGCCGTGGAGTGGAACAAGGCGGTGCGCCCGGAAGATGCGCCGCTGATGGACATCGTCGGGCCAAGCCCTGATGCTATCATGACGCTCATCACCTGTACGGGCAATTTCAACCGCGTGACTCGGAGCTACGATCATCGCCAGGTCGTGCGGGCGCGCCTGGTGGACGGGGGTTAGCGCCCAGCGGAGCTGGGACCGCGTGCTTGGGAGGAGAGCGGACTATGCAACGACAGCGCACGACCACGATCCTGCGGGGCGCCTTGGCGGGCGGGCTGCTGGTGCTGGCGGGCAGCGCCGTCGCCGCGCCGGCCGCGCTGGCCGACGGCGGCGATTATGGTACCTGCTGCAACATCATCGTCAATGTGACGCCGCCGCAGGTGACGCCGCCGAACGTGACGATCCCGAGCGTGTCGCCGCCCTCGGTCAGTGTCACGCCGCCGCAGATCCCGCAGACGATTCCCGTGGTGCCGATCGGCGGCGGCGGGAGCACCGGGGTCTCCAGCGGGGGCCCCGGCGCGATGGCCTCGATCAGCCCCGTGTCCGCGTCGGTGAGCCCGGTCAGCATCGCGGCGCGGCCGATACCCGCCGCCGTCGCGCCCGTGGCACCGCCCGCGCCCGTGGCCCCGCCGGTGAGTCAGGTGCTCGGCCGCACGGTCGAGGCGCCCCCGGCGCCCCCGGCGCCCGAGGTGCCGGCGGCCGTCGTGCCGCGCCCGATCATCGAGGAGACCGCGCCGCGCGTGGTCGCGCCGCCGGAGGAGGTCGCGGAGACCGCGCCGCGCACGGTCCAGCGCGAAGTCTGCATCCCCGGCGTCGGCGGCGCCGGCATGGGGCCGACCTGCGGCGAGGTGCTCGGTCGCACGGTGCAAGGCCCGGGCCTGCCGCTTGCCCGCGCGCTGCCCAAGGCCGGCGAGGGCCTGGACGGCGGCTTCACGGTCTGGCCGCCGCTGGCGCTCGCCGGCGGCGCGCTCGCGCTGGCCCTGGTGGCGCTGGCCCTGCCCCGCCGCCGCCCCGGCGCGCAGGTCGCCTAACGTCCCGGATCGGGCGCGCCCCGCGCCCCCAGCGTACGCCTCTCTTTCCGCCGGCGCGGCGGTGTGTGTGAGCACTGCCGCGCCGGCGTTCGCGCCCTCTCCATCCATACGGAGAAGGGCGGCGCCACCGGCACCGGCTCCGCCGGCAGTCCCCGCCCCCTATGCGGGCAGGGGGTACTTCCCATTTTGCGCCCATCGGCGGGCCGGCCGCTGCTAGAATGTAGGACAACAGCGGGAGCGGAGAGGGAGCAGGAGCCTGATGGGGATGGAGCGCACCCGCCGGGCCGTGCTGGTCGGCGCGGATACCGCGCGGCTCCTGGCGCTGGCCGACGAGCTAGAGGCGCGCGGGCTGGAAGTGGCCCTCTATCGCGAGGCCGAGCGAGGCCTCGCGGTGTGCGAGGAAGGCCGCTGCGACGTGCTCGTGGCCATCGGACGGCTTGCGCCGCGCGACGGCGTACCGCCGCAGCGCGTCTCGGTGCCACTGGTCTTGCTCGACGCGCCCGACGCGCCCGACCTGGCGCTGCGCCCGACCGGGCCGCGCACGGCGCTCGGCGCAAGCGTCCTGCCCGCTGCGGCCGCCGACCGGGTGGTCGCGCTGCTGGCCCGAGCGTCCGAGGCACCGGCCGGCGCGACTCCGGGCCCGGCCCCAACGCCGGCCGAGGCCCAGGAGCCGGCCGAGCCCGCCGCCCCGGCCACCCTCCCGCCGGTCGCGCCACGGAAGGCGCCCGAAGCGGCCGCGACCGGTCCGAGCGTACCCATCGCGCCGCCGGCCTCCCCCGAAGATCGCGAGGCCGGGGGGACAGTTGTGGCGCCCGGAGCCGCGCAAGCGAGCCGCGCGCCGGGCGGTGTCCCAGCCGAGCGATCCGTCGGCGCGGGAGAGGCGCCGCGCGACGCCGTCAGGGACGCATCGCCGGCCGCGGCCGTGCCCACCCTGCCGCGCGCGCGGGATGCGGGCGCGCCCGAGACGCCCCGCACCCGCCCGCCGGAGAGCCCCGGGGCCCCGCCGCCCACGTCCGCTGTCGAGTCGCCCGCGGGCGCTGGCCCGGGCGGCGCGGCCACGCTCACCGCCCCGGCGCCACGCGCGGAGCCGAGCGCTGAGCCGCCCGGCCCGGCCGACCGCGGCTCCTCGCCGCGCCGCACGGCGGCGGATGCCGACGCTGCGGAGCTACAGCAGGCGGCCCCCGTTGGCGAGAGCGCGCCGCTCGCCCGCCCGAGGCCACGCCGCGCCAGCATCCTCTCCAACGTGCTCTTTGTCCTCGCGGGCTTGGCCCTGGGCCTCGCCCTGGGTCTGATCGTCCTGGGTCTGACCGGCGGCATGCGATGAGCGAGCGCAAGCCGATACTCATGCAGGTGCTCATACTGGCGGCCGGCCTCGCGCTCGGGACCGTATTCGGCTTCCTCGTGCTGGCATTCTTCGGCGTGCGATGAGGCGCATCCCCTCGCTGCTCGCCGCCCTGGCGCTGGCCCTGCTGCTTGGGGGGGCGCGCGCGCCCGACGCGGCGAGCCAGACGGTCCCGCCGACGCCCAGCGCCCCTGGCGCCCGCGCGAACCCCATCGTGCAGGAGAACCAGCGGCCGGGCGGCGCCCAGTGGCAGCGCGTCTCCCCGGCGCCGCCCCGCACCGCCGTCGACCACCCGGAGGGCAACACGCCCGAGGCCGGCGAGAGCCCGAGCGAGATCGAGCGCTGGGAGCCGCCCGTCATCAGCGGGTATGCCGACCGCGTCAGCGCGGCCGCTGGCGATACGATCCGCTTCTTCGTCTCGACCACCGCCCCCGCGTACGACCTGAGCGTGAACCGCATGGGCTGGTACGGCGGCGCTGGCGGCCGCGAGGTACTCAGCGCCTTCGGCCAGGTCGGCACCCAGCAGCCGCTGCCGACGCCTGATCCCGAAACCGGCCTGGTCGCGGCCAGCTGGCTGCCGTCCTACTCGCTGGTGATTCCCTTCGATTGGGTGAGCGGCGTGTATCTCGTGCGGCTGCTGGCCACGAACGAGGCCCACGACGTCGGATACATCCTGTTCGTCGTGCGCGACGACAACCAGGCGGCCGACTTCGTGTACAAGCTGGCCGTCAACACCTACCAGGCCTACAACAACTGGGGCGGCAAGAGCCTCTTTCGCTACAACTCCGCCGGCACCCCCGCCACCAAGGTATCGTTCGACCGGCCCTACAGCCAGTGGGATGGGGCGGGCCAGTTCTTCGACTGGGACTTCCCGATGATCCGCTGGCTGGAGCGGGAAGGCTACAACGTCACCTACATCACCGACGTGGACGCGCACGCGGGCACCGACTGGCTCGCCGGCCGGCGCGCGCTGCTGTCCGTGGGCCACGATCAGTACTGGTCCAAGGAGATGCGCGACAACTGGGAAGCCGCCCGCGACGTGGGCCGCTCGCTGGCGTTCTTCGGCGGCAACGCGGCCTACTGGCAGGTGCGCTACGAGCCCTCCGAGCGCGGCGCCGCCAACCGCGTGCTCGTGAGCTATCGGGATGCCCGCCTCGATCCCCTGACGGGAGCGGACAACAGCCGCGTGACGGTGGCGTTTGGCAGCGACGTGGTGAAACGGCCCGAGAACGCGCTGCTGGGCGCACGGTGGGAGGGGAGCACGAGCGGGGGCGCGACGTTCCCCTACGTCGTGCAGGCGCCCGACTATTGGATCTTCGCCGGCACCAACGCCAGCGCCGGCGAGGCGTGGAGCGCGGTCGTCGGCGGCGAGTTCGACCGCGCCGTGCAGGACGCCGCGACGCCGCCCGGCCTGGTCGTGCTCTCGGCCTCGCCGGTGACCGACCTGCAGGGACAGGCGGCAGTCGCCAACTCCGTCTACTACCGCGAGGGCGGAATGGTGTTCGACGCCGGCACGGTGGACTGGGCGTGGGGCCTAGACGACTGGCGGCAGCTGGGCCTCGTCGATCCCCGCCTCCAGCGCGTGACGGCGAACCTGCTCGCGGCGTTTGTCGAGGGCCGGCCGCCCGCGGCCGCGACGGAGCCAGCCGCGAACCGCGCCGTCCTCTGGGAGCTGGCCGCGGGCCTGCTCGCCGTGGCGGCGGCCGCTGCCGTGGGCGCCTGGTACTGGCGCTCGCGCTCCCGCATCGCCCCCTATGACCCCTGGGCCGAGTAGCGCCACGCCCGCCTTCTCGTCCCCGCTCCCCCTCACGATCCCCGGGCCGTGCTCGCGCCGCCAGGTGGCCCGGCGCCCACGAGCGGCCGTGACGCGGCCGTGAGCCGCGGGCGCTAGGCATCGGCCACTCCCGTTTCGCAAAGTGTTCCCAGGGGCACAACGCTCGCGGGGCCGCCGGCCTGCCGGCCGAGGGCGACCCGCGGTGCTCCAGGGGGCAGCCGGCGCGACCGACCGATGCTAACAGACTGTGACATGGGGGCCGTAGGCACCGCTTCCTGAAGGTTGATAGGCTCCCGCTTGGAGGGGACAGCCACCCCAAAAGACAGCGTGCAACGTCGGCGGCGGAGGAGGGCCGGCGACGAACGCGAGTGAAGGAGGAGCTACTTGCGTCGAGGAATCATCCTAGCCGCGGCGTTGATCGTTGGTCTTTCGCCTGGGGCAGCTAGCGCGCAGACGGCGCCCGGCACGGCGGCGTGCCAGGATCAGGTACTTCAGAACACCCTGCCCCTGCTGCAGCTCGCGAGCCGCTTCACGCCGAGCGGCATCTTCCCGGTCGGCTACGCGCCGCTATCGCAGCCCTTCGCCACCAGCCCGTTCGAGGGCGCCAACGCCTACCCAGCGCCCGCCTACTACAATAGCTACGCGCAGCCGCCCTGGGCTCTGCAGCGCCCCGACCTCTACCCGAGCGGCTATCCGCAGGCGAGCGTGTATCCGCAGCTGTATCCGGACGGCGGCGTCCCGATTCCGGCAGTCGACCCGAATCCGGAGCTATCGTCCGCCAACATCCTGGATACGCTCCAGCGCGATGGCACGTTCGACCAGTTGACCTCCGGCGAGCGGGCGAACTTCCTCCTGCAGTTGGCCGCGCTCCAACAGAGCGAGGTGGGCCAGCGGATCGCCCAGGCAGGGCTCCAGCAGAACGCGCAGACGGCCGTCCTGAACACCCGCCGCCTGCCCTACGACCTGTCGATCGCCATGCAGTCGAACTCCCGCGACTGGTTCCAGAGCTATGTGCTCTACGCGGCGACCGTGCAGAACCTGGTCGCCGCCGGCTGCAACACCAACACGGGCCTCCTGGGAAGCGGTGCCCTCGTGCCAGGCGGGGCGCCGATCGCCGGCCTCACCGGCGTCGCGGGCGTGCCGGCCAGCCCGCTGGCCGGGACCTTCGGCCTGCCCGGCACCACCACCCCGTTCGGGGCCGGGGGCATCACGGCCCTGAGCACGTTCTGTCGCAGCAATACGCTGAATCTCCCGATCTGCAACGGCCTGCGCTAGCGCTTCAGCCCGGCAGCCCCCTCCAGCCCGCCCCGAGACGAGCCGCTCGTCTCGGGGCGTTCCGCGTCCCGCTACCGACGTTGCGGGCAGCGGCGGGGCGCACTACCATCCTCGGCGAGATGCCTGGCGCCCGCCGATATGTTGCCCCTGGAGGCACGGCCCATGTTGTCGCGCGAAGAGAACGAGCTGCTCACCCGCGTCGGCCCGGGGACGGCGATGGGCGCGTTGCTCCGTCGCTACTGGCTCCCGGCGCTGCTGGCCGAGGAGGTACCGCGGCCCGACGATCCGCCCGTGCGCGTCCGGCTCCTGGGCGAGGACCTGGTAGCCTTCCGCGACACGGCGGGCCGCGTGGGCCTGCTCGGCGCCCACTGCCCGCACCGGGGCGCCTCCCTCTTCTTCGGTCGCAACGAGGAGTGCGGCCTGCGCTGCGTGTACCACGGCTGGAAGTTCGACGTGACGGGCCGCTGCGTGGACATGCCATCCGAGCCCGAGGAGAGCACCTTCAAGGACCGCGTGCGGGCGACCGCGTATCCGTGCGTCGAGCGGGGCGGCGTGATCTGGGCCTACCTCGGTCCGGGCGACTGCACGCCCGCCCTGCCGCGCCTCGAATGGACGCTCGTTCCCGCCAGCCATCGGTACGTCCACAAGCGCTTCCAGGCCTGCAACTACCTGCAGAACGTCGAGGGCGAGGTGGACTCTGCCCACGTCTCGTTCCTGCACCGGCGCCTCGCGCCCGACGGCCAGGCCGCCGGCTCCGGCCAGACGCTGCTCGCCCGGGCGACCGACGGCGCGCCCGTCTTCACGGTACAGGAAACCGCCTACGGCCTCGCCATCGGCGCGCGGCGCAGCTGGGACCAGCACCAGTACTACTGGCGCGTAACGCAGTTTCTAATGCCCACCTACACCATGATTCCGAGCGAGGCCGACGCCCCGATCAGCTTTACGGCGGCCGTGCCGGTGGACGACACACGCACCGCGGGGTACACCGTCTCCTGGCGACCGGACCGGCCGCTCACGGACGCGGACGTGGCGCGCATCGAGAGCTGGACCGGCATCTACTCCGAGGTGGACCCCCGCACCTACCAGCCGCTGGCCAACCGCGCCAACGACTACCGGCTCGACCGAGAGAAGCAGCGACACGAGTCGTTTACGGGCATCAAGGGCATCCGCGACCAGGACCTGGCGGTGCAGGAGGACCAGTTCGGCGGGCCGCTCGCCGACCGCACGCGCGAGCACCTCGGGTCGAGCGACACGGCCGTCATCGCCCTGCGCCAGCGCCTGCTGCGAGCGGTCCGCGCGCTGCAACGCGGCGAGGGCCCGCCCGAGACGCTGGATGGCGAGGCCTACCGGATTCGCTCGGCCGCCCTGCTGCTGCCCCGCTCGGCCCCTTTCGCCGCGGCTGCCCGCGCGGGCCAGATCAGCCCCCAGCCCGCCTGATACCGAATCCGGGGGTGGCGTTCCCTTACTCCCTCTCCCCTTGGGAGAGGGTCGGGGTGAGGGGGCGCCCCGCTCACCGAGCCGCCGGACCGGGCCGGGTATTAGTCTCCCGTGGGCCGCGCCGTGGCCACGGACGGCTGCTCGGCGTCGTAGTCGAGGTGGCAGGAGGGGCAGCGCAGCGTCGGTCGCCCAGCGGCGTCGGTGGCCGGCTGCAGGCGGCGCGCGCAGGCGCAGACATGGCCCACCAGCCGCGCGGGGTTCCCAAGCACCAGGCCGTGGTCGGGCACGTCGCGCGTGACGACGGCGCCCGCGCCGACGAGCGCAAAGCGGCCGATCGTCGTGCCGCAGACGATCACCGCGCCGGCGCCGATCGCCGCGCCCTGGCGCACCAGCGTGCGGTTGCACGTCCAATCGTCCAGGCGCTTCAGGCTGCCGTCAGGATTGATCGCGCGGGGGTGCAGGTCGTTGGTGAAGACCGCCGCCGGCCCGACGAACACGCCGTCCTCCAGCTCCACCCCGCGGTAAACCGACACGTTGTTCTGGATCTTCACGCGGTTGCCGATCCGGGCGCCGTCCTCGACGTAGACGTTGCGGCCGAGCACACACTCGGCGCCGATCCGGGCGCCCTCGCGGATGTGGCAGTAGTGCCAGATACGAGTGTCGGCGCCGATCTCGGCCTCGGGGTGGACCTCCGCGGTGGGATGAATCACGCGCGCCTCCCAGCGGCCGCTGGCGGCCACCCGATGATGGTAGCAGATTGGCGCGCTCGCGCTGGACCGGCCGAGGCCGCCGGGGTCAGGCCGCGCGGGAGCGGGCGCCCGCGTCCGGGGGATGGCGAAGCCGCAGGTCGGCCCGCAGCTGAATGAACCGCAGGATGTCGGCGCGGCTGAGGAGGCCCACGACGTTGCCCGCCTGCACGACGGGCAACTGGTTCAGCCCCCCGTCCACGAGCAGCTCGAGCGCGGTATTCAAGTCGGCGTCGGGCGCGATGGTCTTGAGCGGGGTGGGCGTCATGATGCGCGCCACCGGCGTCGTCGCCCACGCCTCCTGGGGTAGCTCCTTGGCATCGGTGATGCTGACGATGCCCAGAAGCCGCCCCGCCTCCGTAACCAGGAGCGCCCGCTGCCCACGACGCAGCACGTGCTCGGTGACGAACTCTGTCACGGTCAGGTCCGGGGGCGTCGTGGGAGGGTGCGGGTCCATTAGCTCCGCGACCCGCACGCCACGCAGGTTCTCGCTCAGCACCTGCTGCTGGCGCGTGGTCTCGGCGGCGCTGTTCAGAAACCAGCCGATGAACGCCGTCCACAGGCCGCCAAAGAAATCGCCGCTCAGCAGGCGGGCGACGCCCCAGAAGATCAGCAAGAATCCCACGCCCTGCCCCACGTACGACGCGATGTCCGTCGCCCGCCGCAAGCTGCCAGTCGCCGCCCAGATCGCCGAGCGAAGCACGCGCCCGCCATCCAGCGGGAAGCCGGGCACGAGGTTGAAGACGCCCAGAATGAGGTTGATGATGGCCAGGTAGCCGAGCGCGGCGCCGAGCGGCGAATCGCCCAGCCCGACCAGCTGGTGCGCGGCCCAGAATATCGCCGCCAGCACGAAGCTCGTGAGCGGGCCGACGATCGAGATGAGAAACTCATCCTGCGGTCGCTCGGACTCCGCCTTGAGATTCGAGACCCCGCCGAAGATGAACAGCGTGATGCTGTGTACTTCCTGGCCGCGCGCCAGCGCGACGAACGAATGGCTCAGCTCGTGGACCAGCACCGAGGCAAACAGCGCCAGCGCGGCGAGAATACCGACCACCCAGTACGTCGCAAGCCCCCACCCGGGATAATTCGCCGGGAAGAAGCCGCTCGCCAGGGACCAGGCGACCAGGAGGAACGCGAACAGCCAGGTGTAGTGGACGCCGATCTCGATGCCGGCCAGGCGCCCGAGCTTGAAGCTGCTCTCCATCCCACCGCCCTCCTTCCGAGGCGAGCCCCACCGTCCTGGTGGGGCAAAGAGTGCTTACCGGGCAGCAGGCGTGCCAGGCAACGCGGGCGCCTGCTCCAGTGCATAGCGCAGCTGGCTCACGAGGTCGGCCAGCCGCAGCGCCTCGGCCGTCCCCAGCGCCCGCGGCGGCCGCAGCAGTTGCTCGACCTCGTGGGCCAGCCGCGAGCCATCCGCGAAGCCGAAGGTGCCGACCGACCCGGCGAGCCGGTGCGCCTCGTGAAAGGCGCGCTCACGCAGCCCCGCATCCAGCTCCTCTTGCAGCAGCGCGGTCGTGGCCTGCTCGACCACCGCCACCCGCTCCAGGGTCGGCGCCCGGAAGCGCTGCCACATGGCGGTGATCGCCGCGGTCATGGCCCGCGCGTCGCCGGACGACGGGGGCGCGGGTGCGAGCGTCACGCCCAGGCACTCGGCGGCCGCCCGAGCTAGCTCCTCGCGCTCGACGGGCTGGAAGAGCAGCCGCAGGACGCCGGGCCTGGTCGCCAACGCCGGCACCAGGCGCGAAGCCGCCGCACGCTCCAGGCAGTGGAGGATGGGCAGCTCCGCGGTCGCTGCGGCTGCGCGCACCCGCCGGAGCAGGTCTAGCGCCGCGGACCCAGCACGCTCGTGATCGAGCACGAGCAGCGACCAGCCGCCCTGGCCCAGCGCGTCGAGCGCCGCCCGGCCGGGCGGCGCATGCACGACGGTTGCGCCGCCGAGACGATGGCCCAACCAGGTAGCCAGCTCCGCGGACAGCCCGACGAGCAGGATACGAGGCGTCGAGGTAGGACGCGGGGCGCCGTCCATGCGCCGTCACCGGTCCCAGTCGAGAGTCGCGGCGACCGCGTCGGCGAGGTGCAGCGCGTCGAACGGCTTCGCGATTACCCCGGCGACTCCCAGCCCACGGAAGCGGTCCGGCTCGTCGTCCTGGGCTACGGCCGTAAGCAGGATGATGGGGATGTCGCGCGTGGCCGGCGTCGCGCGCAGCGCCGCGACGGTCGCCACCCCGTCCATCTCTGGCATGATTACGTCGACCAGAATGACGTCCGGCCGCGCGGCGCTCGCCAGCGCGAGCCCGGCGCTGCCCGAGTCGGCCGCCAGCACCTCCCAGCCCGCCATCAGCTCGAGGCTGGCGCGGGCCACCTCGCGCACCGCCTCGTCGTCGTCGATCACGAGCGCGCGTCGGGCACTCATCGTAGTGGGGCGATTCATGCGTGCTCCGACCGGGGCGGCGTTAGCGGCTTACCGCGGCTGGCGCTCGGCGATCGGCTGCCCGTGCAGCCATTCCGCGAGCGCCACCACGGCCCGCGACAGCGGGTGGTCGCTCGCCTCGACGACGAACGGGCGGCCGGCGTTCGCGGCGTCCACGGCCAGCCGCCCGGCGCTTGGCAGCCGGCCAACGATCCGCGCCCCGAACAGCGCGTGGAGCTGCGCGGGCTCCACGCCCGACTCGCTCTCCCAGCGATTGACGACCACGCCTAGGGGCGCCCGCGTGCCCCAGGCATCGGCCTGATGTAGGAAGCGCTCGCCGTGGCGCAGGGCCGTCGCCTCGGGCGTGGTCACCATCAGTGCCCGGTCGGCCGCGTCGAGCAGCGCGTGGAACAGCTCGTCGTAGCGCAGCGGGCTGTCGACGACGACATAGCGCGCCTGCGCTCGCGCCTGCTCGAGCAGGCTGCGCTGCTGCGCGCCCGTCGGCGCCGTCCCCTCCGGCGAGCGCAGCAGCACCTCGATCCCGCTGCGGTGCGGCTGCAAGCCCTCCGCCAGCGAGCCGGCCAGCGCCTGCCCCAGATGGCGCTCGGACGCCAGGTCGAGCAGCGACGCCAGGTTGCCCAGATCGTAGTGGCCCTCGAGGAGTATGACCCGCACGTCGGCCACCCGCCGCAGCGCGATCGCCAGGTTGGCAGCCACCGCGGAGGTCCCGGCCCCGGCCTTGGAGCCGAAGAGGACCACGAGCGTGCCGCCGGGCTCGGGGCGCTGCCGATCGGTCGTCATCTACTCCTCACTCACCGCTACGCCGCGCCGCCTCACCCGCGCGGCGCGGGCCCCCACCTGCCCCGTGCGCCAGGCCGCGCCAGGGCGTGCCCCACGCCGGGCCTCAGCCGGCCCAGCGCGGGCGCCAGCGGCTGCGCCGCTGAGCCGGCTGCTTGCCATCCCACTGGGGCTCGGGCTGTCCCGCGATCTTGGCCACCAGCCGGCCCAGGTCGCGCGTGATCTGCTCGCGGCCGCCCGGGTCCATCAACAGCACCGGCGTACCCTGGTTGGCCGCCTCGACCACGCGCGGTCCGGCGCTCACGATCGTATGGTCGACCCGCACGCCCAGCGTCTGCTCCAGATGCTCCATCTGCACGCCGCTGTTCGCGCGGTTGAGCACGATCGTCAGCTTGTCGCGCAGGCCGAGCGTGTTCGCCAGCTTCAGCACCTGCCCCGTATTGCGGATCGAGCTCAGCTCCGGCGTGGTTACCAGCAGGATGCGGTCGGCCACCTCCAGCAGCTGCAGCATGTACTCTTCCATCGACGGGTGCGTGTCCACGATCACGTAGTCGAACAGCGCGCGGTACGCGGTCGCCACTCGCGCCGGCAGGAACGGCGGGATCGTCTCGACCAGGGCCGGCTCGGGCGGCGCCAGCAGCGCCTTGATGTTCGACGAGTGGGGCACCAGCACGTTGCGCAGCACGTCGAGATCGAGCTGGTCGCCGTGGTGGACCAGCGACGCGAAGCTGTGCTCGCCCCGCAGGTCGAGCAGCACCGACACGTCGCCGAACCACAGGTCGGCGTCCACCAGGACGACCTGCTTGTCGTAGCGCTGCGCCAGCTCGACGGCCAGGTTGGTGGCGATGGTGCTGCGCCCCACCCCGCCCTTGGGGCCGAACATGACGATCATCTCGCCGTTCCGGAACGGCGCGTGGTCCCCGGTCTGGGGCGCGGCCGGCACCGTGACTGCCGTTGGCGGCGGCGCGGGCGCGGGCAGCGTTAGCCCGGCGCGCAGGACCAGCGCCTGGATGCGCAGCACCAGCTCGTCGACCCGCGCGGGCATGCGCGCGTAGTCGTCCAGCGCCGAGCCATCGCGCGGAACGGGCGGTGCGCCCGGCCCCTCGCTCAGCAGCATCAGCGTCGGCACCGGCGGGTCCTGGTGCAGCACGCGGTACACCGCGGCGAACGAGTAGGAGGAGGGCCGGAACGTGTCGAGCACCGCGACCGCCCGCGGACGGTCGACCGCCAGCAGCTCCTGGGCGGCGTCCACCGTCTCGACCCGGATCGCGCGCAGCCCCCGGCTCTCCAGGGCAGCCTGCAGCGCGTCCAGCTCCGGGTTCGCCGTGAAGAGGAGGACCACTGGCGGCGCGTCGGTACTCATCCACCCTCGCGGTGCAAGCGACTCCGCGGCCGGAGCGAGCGCGATCACGCTCCTGGCAATCTCCAATCAATATATCACCTGTACCCTCCGGCCCGGCGAGGGCTCTATAACACCCACTTATCAGTGCGCGGCCCATATGCCCCGAATCGGCCGCCCGCCGCGAGTCGAGACGACGCGCCGCAGCCAGCCCCGCCGGCCGCGTGAGCGGCGTGCTACCCTTGATATAACGAAAGCAATGCTTCGGCGCGCGGGCGACCCGGGCGCTGCCCGGCCGGCGCGGCGATAGGTCCTCGCCGGGCGCGGCGCGGTGGCCCCCGTGGCGCGCCGGCTGGCGGTGGAGGAGGAAGCGGCATGTGGACAAGCCTGAGGCGCGCGATCCTGGTCGTGGCCCTGGTGGCGGTCGTCGCCTGCGGGCCGGGCAACACCAGCAGCGGCACGAGCGGCGCCGCTCAGCCAGCAGCCCCGGCGGCCACCAGCGGCGCGGCCACGGCACCCAGCGGACAGGTCGGCGCCACGGCGGGCGCCCCGCCAGCGCCCGCCACCATCCGCTATGGCCAGGTGACCGTCACGGCGATGTTCTGGGGCCTCTGGGCCGCCGAGTCCCAGGGCTTCATGCAGGCCGAGAACGTAACGGTCGAGCCAACCGTCTTCCGCGTCTCGTCGGACTCCACCCGCGCGCTGTCGAGCGACTCGATGGACGTCGCCGGCGGCACCGCCACCGATAGCGTGGTGCTCGCCGACGAGCAAGGCAACGCCGACATCGTCGCCGTCTCCGGCGTGCTCAACAAGCCAACCTACAGCCTGATCACCAGCCCGGACGTCAAGGCCTTCACCGACTTGAAGGGCAAGACCATCGCCGTCAGCGACCTGAAGGACGGGAGCACCATCCTCCTGGAGCAGATGCTGCAGATGAAGGGGGTGCAGCCCAACGAGTACGACATGATCCAGGCCGGCGGCACCCCCGACCGCTACGCGGCCGTGAAGAGCGGCGGCGCCGCCGCCGCGCTCCTGACGCAGCCGGCCGACTTCAAGGCGGAGTCCGAGGGGTTCAACAACCTGGGCCTCGTCTCCGACCTCATCCCCGACTACCAGTTCACGGTGAACGCCGTGCGCCGGAGCTGGGCGCAGCAGAACTCGGACGCGCTGGTGCGCTTCCTCCGCGCCTACGCGAAGGGCTGCGCATGGCTCTACGATCCGGCGAACAAGGACGCGGCAATCAAGCTGCTGACCGACAAGCTCAGCAGCGACCAGGAGTCCTCGCAGAAGACCTACGACCTGCTGATCACGCACGCCCAGGCGATTCCCAAGTCTGGCGAGGTCAACATCCCCGGCGTGCAGAAGGTGCTCGACGTCATGGCCGAGATCGGCAACGTCCCCAAGCCGGTGCCGCCGCCGAGCAAGTACCTCGACATGACCTATCTCGACCGAGCGCGTCAGTAAGCCGCCGCGGCGACCGCAACCGGAGGAGCCATGACCACGACGCTGCCGGTCATCGACGCCGATGGCCACATCATGGAGCGCGAGGCGGAGATCCGCGAGTATCTCACCCCGCCGTACAGCGAGCTAGAATGGGTGCCCACCTACGCGGCCTTCCCGTCGCTCGACGGCTGGTGCCGCGGCTTCACCTCGCCCGGCCAGCGCGACGACCCCGACGCGCCCACCTGGCTCCGCTTCCTGGACGAGTGCGGCATCGAGCGCACCATCCTCTACCCCACGGCGGGCCTCGCCACGGGCCTCATTCAGGACCGCCAGTGGGCCGTAGCGCTCACCCACGCCTACAACGACTGGCTGCACGCGCGCTTCATGCAGGTCAGCCCGCGGCTGATCGGCATGGCGATCGTGCCCGTGCAGGCGCCGGCCGAGGCCGCCCGCGAGCTGCGCCGCGCCGTGCGCGAGCTAGGCATGCCCGGCGCGGTGCTGACCGGCGTCACCGTCACCGACCGCCCCTACGGCCACCCCGACTACGCGCCGCTGCTCGCGGAGGCGGACGCGCTCGGCTGCGTGCTGGCGATTCACGGCGCCGTCAGCCTGCGCCTCGGCCTCGACCAGTTCGACAGCTTCATCAAGACGCACACGCTGGAGCACCCCTTCGCCCAGATGATCCAGATGACCAGCTTGATGTTCGACGGCGCCTTCGAGCGCTACCCGAACGTCCGCTGGGCGTTCCTGGAGGCCGGCGTCGGCTGGGTGCCCTACATGATGGACCGGCTGGACGAGGAGTGGGAGCGGCGTGGCTCGCGCTGGTGCCCCGAGCTGAAGCGCGCGCCGAGCGAGATCATCCGCACCGGCAACATCTACTTCTCGTGTGAGGTCGAGGAGCGCACCATCCCGTCTGTGGTCGAACTGTTGGGCGACGACCGCATCCTGTGGGCCTCCGACTACCCCCACGAGCGGCAGCGCGCCGAGTACCGCGGCGACATCCCCGAGTTCGCCGCCCGCCCCGACCTCGCCGACGCCACCAAGCGCAAGATCCTGCACGACAACGCCGTGGCTCTGTACCGGCTGACCTAACCCCCCCAGGCCCCCCTTCCCTGTGAAGGAAGGGGGGAAGCCGGTCTCGCCCGCGACTGGTCCTCGCCCCTTCCCGCATCGGGAAGGAGGATGGGGGTAGGTCTGCCTCTTAGCGCGGCTCCAGCTTGGCGTAGGCTAAACTGAGCCTCTTCACGCCCTGGCCCTCGAAGGCAACGGTCACTTCCTCGTCGCCGCGCGTGCGCTGGCTGCTCACCACGATCCCGTCGCCGAAGTGCGCGTGGTGTACGCGGTCGCCCGGCCGGAACTGGGCCGTGCCGCTCGCGGCCACCTCTCCCCTGGCGCTGCCCACTCCCGCGGCGGAGCCAGCCGCGGCCCTCTCCCCAGGATCGGGGCCACGGGGGGACCGTGCCGCCCCGTCCAGCAGCGCGGCCGGCGTGGGCAGCTTGCGGGTCGGCGGCGGCTCGTAGGCGCGGGCGGGCGCCACACCGGGCGCCACCGTCGCCGCCGGCGCGCTCGGCCGCCCGCCCGCGAGCAGCTCCGGCGGGATGTCCGCCAGGAAGCGCGACGGCGTGTTGTAGTTGACCGTGTTGTAGAAGCGGCGGCTGAAAGCGTAGCTCAGGTACAGCCCGCGCATCGCCCGTGTCACGCCGACGAAGAACAGCCGCCGCTCCTCCTCCATCGCCGCCCGGTCGTCCAGCGACCGCGAGTGCGGGCACAGCCCCTCTTCCAGCCCCACGATGAACACGTAGGGGAACTCTAGCCCCTTCGCCGTGTGCAGCGTCATCAGCGTGACCGCGTCGCCGCCGGCCTCCAGGCTGTCCACGTCCTGCACGAGCGTCACTTCTTCGAGGAACGTGCCCAGCGCCACAGCCGGGTTCACGTCCTCGTACTCGGCCGCCTTGGCGCGCAGCTCTTGCAGGTTCTCCAGCCGCTCCTCGCCGTCCTCCTCGCTCTCCGCGAGGAAACGCGCGTAGCCCGAGCGGTCGAGCAAGAGGTCGAGCAGCTCCAGCACCGTCAGCCCCTCCCGCTCGGCCTGCAGCTCCTCGATCAGCTCCACGAAGTGCGTGCAGGCCCGCCGCGCGGCGGTCGCCAGCGGACAGGGCGGCACGCCGGGCGCCTCGTCCTCTCCGTGCGCCAGGCGCTGCAGCGCGTCCCACAGGCTAACGCCCTGCCGCGCCGCCCACCGCTCCAGCCCCAACAGCGACTTCGGCCCCAGCTTGCGCGGCGGCACGTTGATGATCCGCAGCAGGCTCGCGCTGTCGTAGGGGTTCAGCACCAGCCGCAGGTACGCCAGTACGTCCTTGATCTCCTTGCGCTCGTAGAAGCGCGTCCCGCCCACCAGCTGGTAGGGCATGTTGTAGCGGATCAGCGCCTCTTCCAGCGCGCGGGACTGCGCGTTCGTGCGGTAGAGCACCGCGCAGTCCCGCAGCCGCGCGTCGCGGTCGCGCGTCAGCCGCTCGATCTCGCGCACCACGAACTGCGCCTCGTCGCCCTCGTTGTACGCCTCGTGCAAGAGCGCCGGCTGGCCGCGCTCGTTCTCCGTCCACAGCCGCTTCGCGTGGCGCCCCGGGGCGAGCCGGATCACCGCGTCCGCCACGTCGAGGATTGCCTGCGTCGAGCGGTAGTTCTGCTCCAAGAGCACCACCTTGTGCTCCGGGAAGTCGCGCTGGAAGTGGAACACGTTGCGCGGATCGGCTGCCCGCCAGCTGTAGATCGCCTGGTCCACGTCGCCCACCGCGCACACGTTGCGCCGCTTCGCCCCCAAGAGCCGCACGATCTCGTACTGTGCCACGTTCGTGTCCTGAAACTCGTCCACCAGCAGGTACTGGTAGCGCTCCTGGTACTTCGCCAGGACCGTGTGGTCCCCCTTGAACAGGTCCACTACGCCGAGCAACAGGTCGTCGAAGTCGAGCGCGTGGTTGAGCGCGAGCTGCTCCTGGTACCGCCGGTAGAGCATCGCCACCATCTCGGGCCAGTGCCCCTCGGCCGCGCGGCTGAACGCATCCGGGTCGCGCAGCTCGCTCTTCGCCCGCGAGATGGCGCTCAGCACGGCGCGCGGCGCGACCCGCTTCTCGTCCAGCGACTCGGCCGCCAGCAGCTTCTTCATCAGGCTAACCTGGTCGCCGTCGTCGTAGATCACGAAGTGCGGGTCGATGCCCACCGCCTGACCGTCGCGGCGCAGGATGCGGGCGCAGGCCCAGTGGAACGTCCCGACGGTCAGCCCGTGGCCGGCCGGCCCCAGCAGCCCCTCCAGCCGCTCGCGCATCTCGCGGGCCGCCTTGTTCGTGAAGGTCACGGCCAGGATGTGGTGCGGCGAGACGCCCTCGTGCTCGACCAGGTAGACGATCCGGTGTACGATCACCCGCGTCTTGCCAGAGCCCGGGCCGGCGACGATCAGCAGCGGCCCGCGCGTCGTCTGCACCGCCTCGCGCTGGGCGGGATTGAGGCCTTCGAGCGCGCGCAATGGTCTCTCCTCGCCCGAGCGGATTTCGAGCAGATACGAGGGCCGGGTGGGCATTATACCACCTGCCCCCCCGCAGCCTGGCCCCGGTTCTGCATTACGGGTTGCGTGGGATTCCGGGCTCAATCCTAGCTTGACAGCTGACAAAACCGCGAACATTCGCGGGTCCACGCGTCGGGGACGACCATGTTGGAACACCATTCCGAAGAGATGAACGACCGCCCGCCCCCGTCGCCTACCGAGCGCCGGGGGCCACGCTCCGACCGCCGCCACGTCGCCGGGCAGGAGGGGCAAGCCGATCGGCGCCGCGGTCCCGCCGACCGCCGTCAGAGCGGTCGCCTGCTCGACCCGGCCGGCCGCCGGCGCGGCCCGCCCGATCGCCGCGCGGCGTCCTGGGCGGCGCAAGCGCCCCTCTCGCTCGGCCAGGACCTGCTGCCCCAGGTAAGCCACGCCCTGCGCACGCCGCTCACGACGATCCAGGGCTATGCCGCCCTCCTGGGACGCCGCCTGCGCCAGCAGGGCGAGCCGAGCAACCTCGTGGGGCCGGTCCGGGCGATCGACCAGCAGGCCCACCGGCTGGGCGCGCTCGTCGACGAGCTGCTAGACCTGTCCGAGCTGTCGCAGCCCGACGCCCGGCTCCAGCTACGTCGCTTCGACCTCGCTGCGCTCGCCCACGAGGCGGTGGCCGAGGCGCGCACGCGGTACCCGGCCCATCGCTTCACGCTCGAGACCGAGCCGGCGCTGTTCGTGCGCGGCGACCTACAGCGACTGCGCCAGGTGTTGGACGAGCTGCTCGCCAACGCCGTGAAGTACTCGCTCGCGGGCGGGGAGATCCGTGTGCAGGCGTGGAGCGAGGACGGCCGTATTACCCTGTCCGTGGCCGACAACGGGCCGGGCCTGGCGCCCGAGCACGTGTCGCGCTGCTTCGAGCCGTTCTTCCAGGCCCACCCGGAGGACTGGCACCGGCACGGCGGGTTGGGCCTGGGGCTCACGCTCTGCCGCGTCATCGTGGAGCGCCACGGCGGCCACATGTGGGTCCAGTCCGCGCCTGGCCGGGGCAGCGTGTTCTACGCGCAGCTTGCCGCCGCCCCGGCCCCGCGATAGGCCGCGCTCGCTTACTGCGCGTACGGGCCCAGCCGCTGCACGGCGTACTCGGCGAACGACGTGTCGATCACCTGGCTCATATCGGGCGCCTGCTGGGTCATGCCGTGGTCCACGAACCACTGCAAGTCGTCCTTCAGGCCCTGGACGTTCAGCTTGCCGTCCGGGTTCAGCGCCGTGAAGCCCATCTTGTCGAACAGGCCCGCGTCGCGCAGCGGCACGTGCTTCATGATCAGCTGGATCGTCTCGTCCTTGCGGATGCCCTTGCGCAGCGCGTCGTTGTAGTCGCGCACGCCGCGCAGGAACCCGACCATCCAGCGCCGGGCCACCTCCGGGTTGTTCTTTGCGAACTGCGGCCCGAACAGCACCACCGAGAACTGCATGTTCGGATAGTACTCGTCCACGCCGTGGAAGAACGTGCCCAGCCCTTGCTCGATGGCGATCGCCTTGAACGGCTCGTTGTGCTGCGCCACGTCGACGCTGCGGTTCGCCAGGGCGGCGTTCATGTCGGAATACGGGATCTGCTGGATGTCGGCGTCCTGCATGGTCAGCCCGCCACGCTTCAGCGCCGCCTCGATGGCGATGTCGTTGGTGGTCCCGAATTGGTTAATGGCGATCTTGCGGCCGCGCAGGTCGGCATAGTCGTGGATCTGGTCCGTCAGGTCCTGCCGCACTACCAGGCCGATCCAGCTCGCGCCCGGCGGCATGCTGCCGCGGTCCGCCACCACCTTCAACGGCACGTCGCGGGCGATGGCGTTGTACAGGCCGGCGCTCGCCGAGCCGCCGCCCACGTCGAGCTGGCCGGCGCCGAGCGGCGCCACCTGCGGCCCCGCCGAGTCAAAGGGCACCAGCTCGAGATGGATGCCCTCCTCCTCGAAGTAGCCCCGCTCCATCGCGATGTAGGTGCCCGAGTCGGAGATGTTCGGCAGCACGCCGATGCGCACCGTCGCGGGCGGCGAGAGCGGCCCGGGCTGCGCGGCCGGCGCGGTGCCGGTCGCGGCGGTCGGCGCCGCCGCATTGCTCGCGGGCGGCGCGGCGGCCCCGCTCGGCGGCGCCGGGGCGGGAGCCACGGGCTGGGCCGCCGGCGCGCTCGCGCCCCCGGCGCAGGCCGCCATCACCAGGGCGCACGCCGCGGGCGCCACGGAGCGTAGCGCCTGCTGGACGGGATGCATGAGGAACCCTCCTTCGCTACACATGGGGCCGCGGGCACTCCAGCGCGAACGCGAAGTGCGCACATTATGACACCCCGCCGCCGGCGATGCTACTGCGCCGGCGGTGGAGCGCACAGGGCGGGCGCTGACTTGCCCCGCCGATTCGGGCTGAGGGACCGCTCCACCGTGCATCAAGGCGGGGGGGAGGGCGCTACGGGAGGGGCGCCCCGCAGCGCGTGCAGTAGCTCGCCATGTCGCCGCTCCAGACGCCGCAGCGCACGCAGGCGCGCGCCGGCAGCGCGGGCGGCGACGCCTCGCGGGCGCCCTCGCGGAAGCCGCCGCTCAGCGCCCGCCAGCTCTGTCCCAGCGAGCGCCCGAGCCCCTGCAAGCGCCCGGGGCCAAGGACCAGCACGAGGACGACCAGGATGATCAGCCAGTGGATCGGCTGGAGGGCTCCGAACACCGTCACGCTCCGTCGCGGGCGCTATGCACGGCAGGCTAGCGGTCGGTCAAGGCCAATTGCTAGGTGTTGGCAACTGCCAACACCTAGCAATTGGCCTTGACGAGATCCTAGTCGCGGCGCTCGCCGTCGGGCACCCGCTCGCCGAGACTGGCGCCGCAGCTCGAGCAGAAGCGGGCCTCGGCCGGCGCCGCCGCGCCACACTGCCCACAGTACCGCGCCGCCAGCGGCGCGGTCGCGCCGATGCGCTGGTCCTTGCGCTCCTGCGCCGCGATTTCCATGCTCTGCTGGAACTCGGCCGTGAGCTGGTTGGCCTGCCGCTTCAGCTCGGCCATCGTGCGGCCGAGCTGGCTGGCCACCTCGGGCAGGCGCTCCGGGCCGATTACCACGAGCGCCAGCACCATAATGAGCAGTAGCTCGGGTAAGCCAATGCCAAACAGCTCCATGGGTCCCTCACGCGGCCGAGCCGATCCTGCCCCGGCGACACCGCTACAAGGCTATCTTCCGGCATCCACCGACGTGCGCGCAATAGTCGCGCCGAGTGTTTCCGGCAGGCGGGACCGGCCTGCCTCCCAACCGTCCGCCGCGCGATTCTGGTATCTTCCTGGGGATGTCCTGGCGGCCCGCGGCGCGCGGGCCGCGCCCGGCCGCTCCCAACACCCCACGGCCACGCTGGTGCGCCGGGCCAGGTGACGAGCGGGCCTACCGTCGAAGGGCCGTCATGAGCTTGCCCGACATTCACCCCGCGGACAACGGCCGCCCGACCGCGCTGTCGGCCGGGCACGAACGGGTGCTGGCGCTCCTCGCGGCCGGCGCGCCGCCGGCCGACGTGCGCGCGGCGGTCGACGCCCTCGTGCAGGAGCAGGCGGCCGAGCGCCAGCGCGTCGAGGCGGAGCTGCGCGAGCGCGAGGGCCAGTACCGCGCCATCTTCGAGTCCACGCTCGACGGGCTCGTCATCAACGACCTCACGACCGGCCGCATCGTCGAGGCCAACTCCGCGGCCCACCGCATGCACGGCTACACCTACGAGGAGTTCCTGGGGCTGCACCCGACGGCCTTCATCCACCCCGACTACCACGCCGCCTTTGCCGCCTTCCTCGACGCGGCCCGCGCGGGCGGCCAGTTCCGGGTGCGCGCGGTCGACGTGCGGCGCGACGGCACGCCGTTCCACGTCGACGTGCGCGGCACCACCTTCACGTACCGCGGCAAGCCGCACGTCCTGGGCGTCATCCGCGACGTGACCGAGCAGCAGAAGACGCGCCAGGCGCTCGAGCGCCACGTCGCCGAGCGCACCCGCGAGCTGTCCGCCCTGCTGGAAGTCGCGCAGAACGTCACCGCCACGCTGGAGCTAGAGCCGCTCCTGGGCCTGATCCTCGACCAGCTCAAGCTAGTCGTCGCCTACGAGGGCGCGTCGATCTTCGCCCTGGAGCGCGACGAGCTGGTGGTCGTCGCGTCGCGCCGCGGCGATCCGGCGGCGGGGCGGTCGCTGCTCGGCATCCGCTTCCCGATCGCGGGCGGCGCCGCCCACATCTGGCAGCGCCTGGCCGACGGCCAGCCGGTCAACATCCCCGACATGTACGCCCCCACGCCCCTCGCCGTGGCGCTGCGCGGGGCGCTCGGCCCCCTGCTGCACACTCCCGCCGTCAGCTACATCCGCACCTGGCTGGCCGTGCCGCTCCCGCTGAAGGAGCGCATCATCGGCATGCTGACCGTCTCCAGCAGCGCGACCGACGCCTACACGCCGCGTGATGCAACGCTCATGATGGCGATTGCCAGCCAGGCCGCCGTGGCCATCGAGAACGCGCGCCTCTATCAGCAGGCGCAGACCCTGGCGGCGCTCGAAGAGCGGCAGCGGCTCGCCCGCGAGCTGCACGACTCGGTGTCCCAGGCGCTCTACGGCATCGCGCTCGGCGCCCGCACCGCGCGTACCCTGCTCGACCGCGACCCGGCCCAGGTGGCGGACCCGCTCGACTACGTGCTGTCGCTGGCCGACGCAGGGCTGGCCGAGATGCGGGCGCTCATCTTCGAGCTGCGCCCGGAGTCGCTCGCGCAAGAGGGGCTGGTAGCCGCGCTGGAAAAGCAGGTGGCCGCCCTGCGCGCCCGTCACGGCATCGACGTGCAGGTCACGCTCTGCGACGAGCCCGCCGTGCCGCTAGAGCTGAAGGAGCCGATCTACCGCATCGCCCAGGAGGCGCTGCACAACACCGTGAAGCACGCCCGGGCTCGCCACGTCGAGCTGCGCCTGGAGTGCTCGTCCGAGGAGATCACCTTAGAGGTAGCCGACGACGGCGTGGGCTTCGACCCGGCCGCGGAGTACCCCGGCCACCTGGGGCTGCGCTCCATGCGCGAGCGCGCGGCGGCGCTCGGCGGCACCCTGCGCGTCGAAAGCGCGCGGGGGCTAGGCAGCCGCCTGTGGGCCATCATCCCCACGCGGCGCTCTGCCTAGCCCCCGCTCGGCGCCGCTGCGGCGCGCTCCCCCTCCTGGGGATCGATCGCGCGCCGTGCCCCGCGCCCCGTTGTCCCTGTAGTGGAACCGGCTCCGCCCGCTCCCACCACGAGCGTGCCAGGTGACGACGTCCTACTCCCGCTCCCTCTGATACCGAATCCGGCGATGCAGTTCCCTTACTCCCTCTCCCCCTCGGAGAGGGGCGGGGTGAGGGCGCGCCCCGGTAGGCGATCCTCCCGGGCCGAGTCGGATATGACAGAGGGCCGGGGGGTGGGCGTGTCCCGCTCCCTCTCCCCCCGCGAGAGGGACGGGGGGAGGGCGTCCCGGCCCCGCCAGCTCGTTAGCTCGCGCGAGCCGCCATGCTCGTCCCCGCCAGCTCGCTGTCCAGGCCCCGGGCCAGCGCGATCGCATCGAGCGGGGCCGTCGCGCCGGTCGTCGCCGTGCCGCTCACCCCCACCTCGGCGCCCCGCGCGAACACCACCAGCCGCGCCTCGCCGACGGGGATGCCGTCGGCGGCGAGGAGCTGGTAGCGGTAGGCCACCCGCTGCTCGCCGACGTCGCTCGCGTCCAGCCGCTCGTAGGCGCCGAGCTGCACCTCGGCCACCAGCCCGTCCGCCAACAGGCTGATGGCCTGGGCGCTCCAGCGGTCGAGCTGGTCGGCGCTCAGCGCCCAGCGCGACGTGAACGCCGCGCTCCACACCAGCCCCTCGCCCGCGCCGTCCGCCCGGCGATAGACCTGCTCGTCCACCCGGGTATCGATGAGGCGAAAGCCCAGGGGCGCGGCCGCCTGGTAACCCGGCAGGCTGCCGACGCGCCCGCTGGCGCGCGGCGCGCGGGCGGGCCAGTCTTCCGCTTGCGCGCACGCGACCTGGGCGAGCCACGCGGCGAGCAGCACGACCAGCGCCGCTCCCACCCGCACCCCGCGCCGTCCGGCGGATCCGCGCATCGCGTCTCTCCTCGCCTGGCCCCCGGGGAGCGCGCGCCTCGCGCCCACCCGGCCAGCGTGGGGGGCACTGGCCAGATGGACGCGACGCGCGCGCTCCCCGGCACACCGAAAAGGGCTTGCCGCCACCGTGAGCGGCGGGCCACGGGCTACCCGGTGATGGCCCAGCCTTCAGGCCGGCGTCCGCGGCTAGCAGTTCACCCCTGACCGACTACTTGTACCTCGTCACGGGTGATTTGCTGTGTGCTGGCAGTTGCCAACACGTAGCAAATCGACCGTTGACAGATCACTAATCACCGTTCGACTGCTGCGCTCGGCGGGTCGCGGCGGCCTGCCGCAGTGCGGCGAGGAGCTGGTCGCAAGGCTCCTGCTTGCACACGAACACCGCGCCCGCCGCCTGCGCCCGCGCCCGCAGCGCCACGTCGTCGCTCACGCCCAGCAGCACCACCAGGCCGCGGGGCGCCACCTCGCGTACCGCCGCGGCCGCCGCCAGCGGATCGCCCGCCAGTAGCGCCACGTCCAAGACCACCACGTCGGGCTGCTGCTCGCGGACCAACGCCAGCAGCTCGTCACCGCTGCCCGTTTCGCCGACGACCATCACGTCCGGCTGCAAGCTAAGCCACATCCGCAGCCCTCGCCGTACCTCCGGCCGCGCGTCGGCCAGCAGGAGCTTGATCATGCGGGCGCCTTGCCGCGGGGTGTGTACCGGCGCCACCGTGGCGCCCGCCCCGCGCTCACGCGGCATCGTCGGCCGCCGCGCCATCCCGCGCCCGCCGTGCCGCGAGGGCCCCCCGGACCGTGGCCCACACGCCGGGCCCTCGCTCCACCCGCGCGGCCAGCCGCGCGCGCGACGCCTCGTCGCGCAGCCGCTCGACGTGCTCGCGCACCAGACTGTTGCAAAGAGCCAGATACATCGCCAACCGCCTCGTCGTTTGCCGAGCCGCCCACCCTCGACCCATCCCGGCCGGCGTCGCGCGCGGCCCGCGGGCCTCGCGCGCGGGGCAAGCAGCTCAGCGTCATCTCTGTTACAGTGTCGACGATCACGCGCGCGCCGCCATCCCACGCGGGGGTGGTTTGCGGGTCATACTTTTGGGGGAGGGCGCCCTCCCCCGCCGGGGAGCGGCCGGGTGGCCATACGCATCCTGATCGCGGACGACCACAGCGTGGTGCGGCAGGGGCTCCGCATGTTCCTCGCGCTCGACGGCGAGCTTGAGGTCGTGGGCGAGGCCGCCAATGGAGAGGAGGCCGTCCAGCGCGCGCGGGCGCTGCGGCCCGACGTGGTCCTCATGGACCTGCTGATGCCCGTCATGGATGGCATCGCCGCCACGGCCGCCATCCGCGGCGAGCTACCCGACACCGAGGTCGTCGCGCTGACCAGCGTCTTGGAGGACGCCTCCGTCGTCGGCGCCGTGCGCGCCGGCGCTATCGGCTACCTGCTAAAGGACACTCAGGGCGACGAGCTGTGCCGCGCCATCAAGGCCGCCGCCGCCGGCCAGGTGCAGCTGGCGCCCCAGGCCGCCGCGCGGCTCATGCGCGAGGTGCGCGCGCCCGAGAGCCCCGAGGCGCTCACCGAGCGCGAGACCGCGGTGCTGCGGCTCCTCGCGCGGGGCAAGGCCAATAAAGAGATCGCCGCCACCCTGGGCATCGGCGAGCAGACGGTCAAGACCCACGTCAGCAGCATCCTCGCCAAGCTCGGCGTCCGGAGCCGCACCCAGGCCGCGCTCCACGCCGCCCGCATCGGCCTCGTCCCCCCCGACGCCCTCGCCGGCCCCCGCTGATCCGCGGCACGCGCCGGCCCAGATGGATCGCCGTCTCCCAGCCACAGGCCGCATCGAGCCGGTCAGCCGGGGCGCATTGTCCAATTCATCGACGTCGTGGCGGTGACGGTCATCCCGGTTGCTTGCCGGTTTCGCGCAGGACACTATTACTTCGTCACGCGTGATGTGATGGCATCCCAACGCCGCCGTGAACGGCGGGCCACCTAGCCAGCCGATCTGGCCCGCCGTTCACGGCGGCGCGGGCGACATCTCAGATGAGGTGTGACAGACCACTACGCCGGCACCTCGTTGACCACCGCACCGTGGCGAATCGTGCGGCGGGCGCGGAGGTGCTGAGCGGCTGCCAGCGTGCGGCCGGCGCAGTCGCGGACGGTGAGCGGCGCGTCCACCAGCTCCAGCACGGCCACGTCGGCCTCGCGCCCTACCGCCAGGCTGCCCAGGCGGTCGGCCCAGCCGATCACGCGCGCCGGCGTGCTGGTCGCCGCCGCGATCACCTGCTCCAGCGGCATGCCGAGCGCCAGCAGCTTCGTCAGCGTCGTCGGCAGGTCCACGACCGGACCGTCGGGCGAGAAGGCGTGCAGGTCGGTGCTGATCACGTCGGGCGCTAGCCCCTGCTCCAGGCAGGCGCGCACGATGTCGAACGTGAAGTGGCGGTTGGCGTGGCCCACGTCGAGGATCACGCCGCGCTCGTGCGCCGCCCGCACGGCCGGGCGCACCCGCCCCTGCTCGTCCACGATGCTCGGCCGCAGCGGCGTGAAGCAGTGCGTGATCACGTCGCCAGGGCGCAGCGTGTCCGCGATCTCCTCGATCGTCAGCCGCGTGTGGCCGATGTGGACCATGACGGGCGTGCCGCTCGCCTCGCCCGCCTGCAGTGCCAGCCGTAGCGCCTCCCGCCCGTTCTCCAGCACCGACGGCTCGTCCAGCCGCACCTTGATGCCCACCGCCACGTCGCGGTGCTCCTGCACCGTGCGCGCCGCCCCCGCCGGATCGGCGAACTCCAGGTGGCGCAGCTCCTTCGGGTTCTGCAGCACGCCGTGCTGCGCCAGGCAGACGAACGCCAGCATCCTTGTGCGGGCGGGCGCGGCGATGAACCGCTTGAAGCCCAGGAAGTTGACCGGGCCGGCCGACCCCGCGTCGACGGCCGTCGTCACGCCGCTCCGCGTGCAGATCGGGTCGGCGTCGAAGCCATAGGGATTCACGCCCCAGTAGCTGTGGACGTGCAGGTCGATCAGCCCCGGCGTCACGTAGCAGCCCCGCACGTCCAGCACCCGCGCCGCCCGCGCGGGCACCACGTCAGGCGCCACCGCGGCGATCCGGCCGTCGCGGATCGCCACGTCGAAGGGCCCGTGCCGCCCCGCCGCGGGATCGAGCATTGTGCCGCCCGCCAGCAGCAGATCATAGTCGGGCATCAGCCGCCCTCCCGCGCCAGAATGGGCTTTGGCCCTCCGATGTTCTCGTCATCGCAGTTTACCGCGCACGACACAGTGGGGTAAGATGAGGCACGCGGTAGCAGGCAGGAGGTGAGTCCGATGGCGATAGAGACCGAGACCGTCGCGAGCACGTTCGTCGCCGCCGTGCGCCGGCTGCACGCCGAGCAGCCGGACGAGGCGACCCGCTGGGAGCAGATCGCCGCCCTGCTGCATGACCTGCTCGCCGAGCCCCGCCTGCAAGCGCAGGCGGCCGCCTGGCCCGAGTGCGGCCAGGGCGGGCCTGACCAGCGCGCCGAGAACTTGCTGTTCTACGAGGACCCCGACTACGGCTTCGTCATCAATGGGCTCATCAAGGCGCCCCAGAAGCGCACCGCCATCCACGACCACGCCCAGCTCTGGACCGCCTACGGCGTCCTCGACGGCCACGAGACCATCGAGCGCTACGCGCGGCTGGACGACGGCACGCGGCCCGGCTACGCCCAGGTCCAGCAGACCGCGAGCTTCGAGGTCGGCCCCGGCACCGTCGATCTCGTGCCGCCCTGGCAGATCCACGCCGAGGCCAGCGGCGCCGAGCGCACCGTGGCGGTCATCGTCCGCAGCGGCAAACCCGGCGCCTTCCTCCAAAACCGCTTCGACCCCACGACCAACCGCACTTGGCAAGGCTACGGCCCCGTCCAGATTCCCTACGCGCTCACCTGACCCGCCGGCAAGATAACTCGCGCCCGCGTCCTTCCGCGCGGTGTACGGACATGAATCCAACTCAACGATGGAGCCCTCTCATCCCCTCGCCCCCTGGGAGAGGGTCAGGGTGAGGGCGTTCCTCTCGTCCCTCCCCCTCGCCCCCTGGGAGAGGGCCGAGGTGAGGGCGCGCCTGCCCCGGCACGCGGCGCACCGCGCGCGGCGCCACCAGCCAGATCACGCTGCCCGCCAGCACGAACGCCACCATGATCCCCAGCCACACCAGCCGATAACTGCCCGTGTGGTCGTACACGTAGCCGCCCCACCAGGCGCCCGTCGCGCCCCCCACCCCGTTGGCGAGCATCAGCACCCCGTAGATCGCGCCGTAATGGCGCCCGCTGAACAGGTCGGCGGTGATCGCCGGCGTCAGCGTCGGCGCCGCGCTGTAGCCCAGCGCGAACAGCGCGGCGTACACGAACAGCAGCAGCGCCGGGCTGGTGCCGCCCGCGAAGCTCAGCAGCAGCAACATCGCCACCACACCCGCCCCGATCCCCGCCGTGAACACCCGCTCACGCCCCAGCGCGTCCGACGCGACGCCGAGCAGGATCTTGCCCGCGATGCTCGCCAGCCCCACCGTGCCCACCACCAGCGCCGTCAGCATCGCGTCGTAGCCGCTGCCTACCAGGTACGCGGCCTGGTGGGCGTGCGTCTGCTGCGTGGCGAAGGTGCTGAGCCCGAAGGTCAGCAGCAAGAGCTGGAAGCGCCGCGTCCGCACCGCCCGCCCCACCGTCCACTCCTGCCGCGCCCAGACCGCGTCCACGATGCGCGGGTCGGGGGGCGGGGGCTGGGGCGTAGGGGAAGGTAGCTGAGGGCCGGGCGCCCCCTTGCGGTCCGCCCGCCCCCCATCCCTATCCCCTAGCCCCCATTCCCCAACCCCCATCCCCCGCCCCGGCGTGCGGAGCAGCAGCGCCAGCGGCTGCGGGACGACCGCCATCAGCACGGCCAGCACGACGTAGGTAGCGCGCCAGCCGTGGCTGTCGATGAGAAACTCGATCGGCGGCGCGCCGACGAACGTCCCCAGCCCGATCCCCGCGCCGATGATGCCGATCGCCAGGCCCAGCCGGCGCGAGAACCAGCGGCCCACCAGCGCCACCCCGGCCACCCAGCCCATCGCCGTGACGCCCGCCGCCGCCAGCACGCCGAAACATAGGTAGAACTGCCAGAGCGCCGTGACGCGGCTGCAGCCGAACAGCGCCGCGCCCAGCAGCAGCGCGCCGCCGTGGACCAGCGCCCGCGACCCGAAGCGATCGACGAGCCGCCCGGCCAGCGGCGAGCACACCGCGTGCATCAGCACGAACAGCGAGAAGGCGCCCGCGACCTCGGCCCGCGCCCAGCCAAACTCTTGCACCAGCGCCACGAGGAACAACCCGAAGCAGTACCAGGTGACGTAGGCCAGCGCCAGCAGGCAGAAGACGGCGGCGACGATCACCCAGCCGTAGTACAGCCCCGGCGCCCCGCGCGGCGCGGGCCGCCCGCTGGCCTGATTGACCGCCATCCCCTGTCCTCCCTCCCGAATCCGGCCGCACCCGGGCGCCGTTCGCTCGGGCGTCCCTCCCATCCCGCGTGGCGAGCCGCGCCTTCCGCCAGTCAGGCCACCGGCGGCCGCACGAAGGCTGTCAGCAAGTCCTCCAGCGCGGCTGTCGGGTCGTCGGTCAGGCCGCCGTGGACGGGCGAGGGCTGGATGATCGTGCTGCGCGGCGCCGTCAGCCAGTGGAACCGCTCGGCCGGCGGCAGCGCGGCGATCGGCCCCCCCGCGGCGCGGCCCTCGGCGACGGCGACGAAGGCGACCAGGTGCCGCTCGATCAGCGCCAGGTCGGCCTCCGGCGCGAGCGCCCGCACCCGCGCCGCGTCCAGCTCCATGCGCGCCGCCAGGAAGCGCGCCTCGCGCGCGAACAGGACCACGCCGACGTTGACGTACTCGCCCCGCTCGACGCGCGGCACGACGCGCACGACGGCGTAGCTATACCACACGGTGGGTCAGGCGGGGAGCGAGGCGGGCCGGCCCGCGCCGCTGGGCGGCGATCGCTGCCTCTAGCCATGCCCGCGGCCCCGTGAGCCGCTCCCAGAGGTACGTCACGTACGCCGCGCGGTGGGCGGCCAGGTCCGCGAACGTCGCCTCCCCGCCCAGCCACTCGTCCGGGATGGCGGCCACGACGGCGCGGATCGCCTCCTCGCTCAGCATGGGCCGCAGCCGCGCGTCGGCCGCCGCCAGGTCGCCGGCCACCGGCAGCAGGACGTGGTCCTGAATTTGCGGGAACGGTGCCTGGATGCGCTGCTCCCAGCCCTCCCACCGGTGGTGGACGTAGAGCGCCGCGCCATGGTCGATCAGCCAATACTGAGCCTGCCAGACCAGGATGTTCGTGTTGCGCACGGTGCGGTCCACGTTCGTCAGCCAGGCGTCGAACCACACGACGTTCGCGGCGAGGTCGGGCGGAACGTCGGTCTCTACGGCGGGATCGAACGGGAGCGCGCCGGGCAGGTAGGCGAGCCCGAAGTTGGCGCCCACGCTGCCGCGCAGGATGTCCTGGATCTCCGGGTCCGGCTCCGCCTGGCCAAAGCCCGCGGCCAGCGTCACCAGCGCCGGCCGCGGCACCGGCAACCCCAGCTCCCGCGCCAGCCCGGCCGCCAGCAGCTCGGCGATCAGCGCCTTCGCGCCCTGGCCGGCGCCGCGAAACTTCACTACGAACGGCCCGCCCCGGTCCGTCTCCACCACCGCGGGCAGCGACCCGCCCTCCCGCAGGGGCACGTCGTACCGCACCCCCGTAAGCTCCTCGATCTCCATGCCCTGCCTCTCCGCGCCGCCCCGGCGCCCCTTCATTCTGACATACGGCGGCCAGAGCGACGCGCCCACACCGGTTTGTGCGGATACTCGGCCACCAGGAGACGTTGGACCATCAGGAAGGAAGCGTAGGGCGGGGGCGAGCCTCCGCCGCCCGCCCGGGAGGGCTGCGGTCCCCTATCCCGGCGAGCGCAAGGTAGGGCGGGGGCTCGTCCCCCGCCGCCCGCCCGGCGACGCTGCTGGTCGTGCCCGGCGCGCGCTACCGCAGCAGGCGCGTCTCGAGCGCCATGCCGCGCGCTTCGAGCGCCGCCCGCACGCGCTTGACGGCGCCATCGTGGACCATCGCCAAGGTCGGAGAGCCCGGTATGGCGTGCAGATAAGGCTGTAGCGCCGGGTCGGCCAGCAGGGCGTCCAGGATCTCGGCGCGCTCGACCTGGAGCAGCGTCACCGCCAGCAGCGCGCCGCTCCCCCAGTCCTTCGCCCACTGCTGTACCAGCGCCGTCGCCTCGGGCGCCAGCGGTGCGCCCTGGAGCGCCGTCAACAGCCCGACGATGCTTTCGGCGTCATGGCCGGCGCGCGCGCCGCGGCGCAGGCTATCCGCAGTCAGGTGCAGCGTGCCGTCTTCGGCCTCGTCGGCGAACTCGCGGAGCGGCGCCAGCACGTACACGCTCGGCAGGCGCTGGCGCGGCGTGATGCGCCCGTCGGCGGCGACGGCGACCTGGGGGCCAGGCAGGTCGTCCGGGCCCTCGGTCAGCGCAGGGAAGCGGTCGCGCTCCAGCAGCGCCCCGTGCAGCGCTGGCAGGTCGGCCGGCTGGACGAGCGCTGCCGTGGGCGCCACGCGCCGGCCCAGCAGCGGCGCGTGGGTCGCGTCGGCTTACAGGGCGTCGAGCGTCGCCGCGTCGAGCGCGTGCAGCAGCGGCACGCCGCGCCGCACGACGATGCGGTCATGCTGCGCCCCCCACTCCTCCAGCGAGCGGCGCACGTTCTGCGGCAGCGGCGCGCCGCTTACCCGCTCCAGGAAGGCGATGATCTCGGGCGTCTCGCGGCCGCGCCGCTGCGCCGCGTATACCGACTCGCGCGTCAGGCGATACTCGACGGCGTACTCGGCGCGCACCCGCTCGGCCACCTCGTCCAGCCCGAACAGCACGTCCTCGCCGGTCGGCTCGAAGGCGAAGATCTGGAAGTTCGGCTGCACGACGACCTTGGTTGTGGCGGCGTCCGTGGGCAGCGCCTCGCCGCGCAGCAGGCGCGCGCCATCCGCCGTCACACGGAACGCCGTGACCGCGTCGTCGACCAGCCCAAGATCGACCACCCCCAGCGCGTGCAGCGCCTGGCCGACGACCACGCGGATGAAGCCCGCCTCGACCAGCGCCCAGCCCTTCGCCTCACCGGGCGCCATGTCCAGTGTCCAGCCGACGGGGTTGTTGTAGCCGTAGGGGTTCACCTCGGCATAGTAGTAGCCGTAGCGCGGATCGGGCCAGCTTCGCGGGTACAGGGACTCGTAGGCGCGCTGGCGCAGGCGGTCGATCAGGTGGTCGAGGGCGATCCACTCCTCCGCCGGCAGCTCGGCCAGCTCGGCCAGCACGCGCTGCCGGGCCGCCACCAGGCGCGGCGAGGCCCAGCGGGCGCCGGGGCTGCGCGCGGGGACCAAGCTGGGGCGGCGCTCGTCCGCCCGCAGCTCCTCGCCGCGCGGCGGCGCCAGCCCGGCGATGCGCGCCATCTCCGACCAGCTCGTCGTCTCGCGGTACGCCGCGAACAGCCGCGCCATCACCGCGCGCGGCACGACGTACATCGCCCAGGGCACCGACCCGTCGTCCTGGCGGAACACCAGGCCGCGTGTGCGGAGCGCCTCGGCGGCCTGCGGGTCCACGTCGCCCCCGAGCGCCCGCTGGGCCGTCGCCAACGCCTCGTCGGTAACCGCCCCCATGCCCGCGAGCAGCGACACCGCCTCGAGCGTGCGCCGCTCGTCGGCGCTGAGCGCTGCGAGCGCTGCGTCGACGCTCTCGGGCGCCGCCAGCGCCGCCGCGAGCTACGCGACCAGCTCCGGCTTCGCGCGGTTGGGCAGCGCCACGCCACGCGCCCGCCCGATCTCGCGCAGCACGGCCACCGTGTTGCGGTCGAGCAGGCGGGCCAGCTCCGTGGCCGCCGTCTCCTCCAGCGCGGCGGTGAGGGCGGGCGGGGGGCCGGGCGCGACCGCTTCCGGCGCGGTCGCCCGCTCGAACGTCTTCGGCGCCCGCAGCCAGTGCAGCAGCAGCGCTGCGACGTGGCGGCACGGCCCCTCCACGTCGCAGGGGCACGTGCCTTCGAGCGTCCGCCCCTGCACGAGGATGTGGACGGGATACAGCCGCCGCCAGGTGCCGCGCACGGTGGCAGCCAGCCCATAAGGCCCCGGCTGCGTCGGGCGCAGCGCGTGACCCGCCCGCTGGTAAGCGTCGCCGCGCGCGAACTCGCGCTCGCCGCACAGGCGCCGCACGTCGGCCTCGGCGATGGCCAGGCCGGGCGCCACTGCCTGCTGCGCCATGCGCTACCCTCTCGTCAGGCGCGGGGTATCGCGTGCTGGGGACCAGCCGCGCATACGGAAACGTGCCACCGACGAGCCGCTAGCGGTCGCCGCTCGCCTGGCGGTACCGCGCGAGGTCGATCACGTTCGCCGCTGCAGCGGCCGCGTACCGCGGCGTCGCCTGCGCGGCGGGCGCGTAGCCGGCGATCTCGTCGTCGTAGAGGATCTCGTACTGGTAGCCCTGCTCGGTCAGGAACATCTGGCGGTTCGCGGCGAACTCCTGGTCCCGCGTGTCGCGCGTCACCAGCGTGTAGAAGTGGGCGAGCGCGCCGTCACGCTTGGGGCGCAGGATGCGCCCCAGCCGCTGCGCCTCCTCCTGCCGCGAGCCGAAGGTGCCGGAGATCTGGATCGCCACCTGCGCGTCGGGCAGGTCGATCGAGAAGTTCGCCACCTTCGACACCACGAGCAACCGTACCTCCCCCTCGCGGAACGCCGCGTACAGCTTCTCGCGCTCGCGGGTGGGCGTCTTGCCGGTGATTAGCGGCGCGTCGTAGCGCGCCGCCACCGCTTCGAGCTGATCGAGGTACTGGCCGATGATCAGTACCGGCTCGGCGGCGTGCTTCGCCACCAGCGCGTCGAGCAGCGGCAGCTTGGCCGGGTTCTCGGCCGCCACGCGGTACTTCTCGCGCTCCTCGGCCAGCGCATAGGCCATCCGCCGCTCCTCCGGCAGGCGCACGCGCACCTCGTGGCACTGCGCCGTGGCGATCCACCCCTGCCCCTCCAGCTCGCGCCACGGCACGTCGTACTTCTTCGGCCCGATCAGCGAGAACACGTCGCCCTCGCGGCCGTCCTCGCGCACCAGCGTGGCCGTCAGGCCCAGGCGGCGCCGCGCCTGGATCTCCGCCGTCACGCGGAACACCGGCGCCGGCAGCAGGTGGACCTCGTCGTAGACGATGAGCCCCCAGTCGCGCTCGTCGAACAGCGCGAAGTGGGGAAACGCCTCGCTGCGCGCCGGCCGGTAGGTGAGCACCTGGTAAGTCGTCACCGTGATCGGCCGGATCTCCTTGCGCTCGCCGCTGTACTCGCCGATGGCGTCGGCGGGCACCTCCGTCTTGTCCAGAATCTCGCGGATCCACTGGCGAGCCGCCACGATCGACGGCGTGAGGATCAGCGTGTTGCACTCCAGCGCCGCCATGATGCCCAGCCCGACGATCGTCTTGCCGGCGCCGCAAGGCAGCACGATGACGCCGCTGCCGCCGCGCGCCGAGCCGCCCGCATGGAACACCGCCACCGCCTCCTCCTGGTAGGGGCGCAGGCGGAGCGGCGCGGCGTCGGCCACCCTGCGCGCCCGCAGGCGCACGGCGAGCGGGGCGCCGTCCACGTAGCCGGCCAGGTCCTCGGCGGGGTAGCCGAACTGAAGCAGCGCCTGCTTGACGTGGCCGCGCTGGGCCGCGTCGACCAGCAGCGCGCCGTCGGCCTGGCCCCGGATGAGCGGCGCTAGCCGCTTGTGGTGCGCGATCTCGACCAGCAGCGCGGGGTCGTCCGACACCAGCCGCAGCCCGTCGTCGGCGCGTACCAGCTTGACCCGCCCGTAGCGCGCCACGTACTCCAGCACGTCGGTGCGCACGTTCGGCGGCAGCGGGTACTTGCCGAGTCGCTCCAGCGCGTCGACGATAGCCGCGCCGTCCAGCCCGCTGGCGGCCGCGTTCCACAGCGAGAGCGGCGTGATGCGGTACGTGTGGATGTGCTCGGGGCTCTTCTCCAGCTCCGCGAAGCGCGCCAGGGCGTCGCGCGCCTCCTCGTAGCGGGGGCTCGCCACCTCGACCAGAACGGTCTTGTCGCTCTGCACGATGAGCGGGTTCGCCAGATCGTACGCCATAGCCTCACTATGCCCGCCCACGCGCGTCGAGAGCAAACCGCGCCGCGTCCGCGGTCCCGCCACCGCCCACCGAACCGCAGCGCCCCGCCGTTCAATTCAGCGTCGCGGTTGTCGAATCGCGCCGCATTTGCTAGAATCTCGATTGCTGGGCGCCGACGGGCCGCCCGCCGTTTTACCCGTGGGGCAGTGGCGCAGCGGGAGCGCGCTTCCTTGGCATGGAAGAGGTCAGGGGTTCGATTCCCCTCTGCTCCACCCATGTAGGGCTGCGGCAAGTGGCAAGCGAGCTTCGCCTGCCACTTGTTTTTTTGTAGCCGTCAGCCATCAGCTGTCCGCCCGTCCCTGGCGTTGGGTGTTCGGCTCTGTGCCGCGCAAGCTGGAAGGGGCCCGGGAGCCCTAGCTGACGGCTGACGGCTGATAGCTGACAGCTACCCGGGAGGCGCGATGGCGGACAGGTACGCTCCCCAGACGATCGAGCATAAGTGGCAGGCCCGCTGGGACGCCGAGGGCCTCTACCGCTGTGACCTGAACGCCCCGGCGCCCAAGCACTACGCGCTCGTCATGTTCCCTTACACCTCGGGCGACCTGCACATCGGCCACTGGTACAACTTCGCGCCCGCCGACGCTCACGCCCGCTACAAGCGCATGCGCGGCTACAACGTTTTCCTGCCGATCGGCTTCGACGCCTTCGGCCTGCCCGCCGAGGAGGCCGCCATCAAGCGCGGCATCCATCCCTTCGTCTGGACGCGCGACAACATCGAGCGCATGACCGCCCAGCTCAAGACGATCGGCGGCATGTACGACTGGTCGCACTCGCTCGCCACCTGCTACCCCGACTACTACCGCTGGAACCAGTGGCTGTTCCTGCAGTTCTACAAGCGCGGCCTGGCCTACCGTGCCAAAGCCGCCGCCAACTGGTGCTCCCACTGCCAGACGGTGCTGGCCAACGAGCAGGTGCTGGAGGGCGCCTGCGAGCGTTGCGGCACGCCGGTCATCCGCCGCGACCTGGAGCAGTGGTTCTTCCGCATCACCAACTACGCGGAGGAGCTGCTGGACTTCTCCGCGCTGGAATGGCCCGAGCGCGTGGTCGCCATGCAGCGTAACTGGATCGGCCGCAGCACCGGCGTCGAGTTCCGCCTGGCCGTGGCCGAGCAGCCGGACACCGAGATCGCCGTGTTCACCACGCGCATCGACACGGTGTACGGCATGACCTACGTCGTGCTGGCGCCCGAGCACCCGCTGGTCGAGCAGCTCACCGTTCCCGCGCAGCGCGCCGCGGTCGCCGCCTACCAGGAGCAGGCCCGGCGCGAGAGCGAGATCGAGCGGCTGTCGACCGAGAAGGACAAGACGGGCGTGCCGCTCGGCACGCACGCCGTCAACCCCTTCAGCGGCGAGCGCGTGCCGATCTGGATCGCCGACTACGTGCTGACGACCTACGGCACCGGCGCCATCATGGCCGTGCCGGGCCACGACGAGCGCGACTTCGCCTTCGCCCAGAAGTTCAACCTGCCCATCCGCGAGGTCATCCGCCCGACCCACCCTGCGCTCGCCGCTGGAGCGAGGGATAACACACTCCCTCCTAATGGGGGGGAGCCGGAGGGGGGTCTGGCCCAAGCCTACACCGGCCCCGGCGTCATGGTGAACAGCGGTCCCTACACCGGCCTGTCGAGCGAGGAGGGCAAGGAGCGCCTGGCCGACTGGCTGGAGGCGCGCGGCCTGGGCACGCGCAAGGTGAACTACCGCCTGCGCGACTGGCTGATCTCGCGCCAGCGCTACTGGGGCACGCCGATCCCGATCATCTACTGCCCCACCTGCGGCACCGTGCCCGTGCCCGAGGCCGACCTGCCGGTGCTCCTGCCCGAGGACGCCGAGTTCCGCCCGACCGGCGAGTCGCCGCTGAAGCTGAGCGCGTCGTTCGTGAACGTGGCCTGCCCGCGGTGTGGCGGGCCGGCGCGGCGCGAGACCGACACGATGGACACGTTCGTCGATTCGTCGTGGTACTTCCTGCGCTACCTGGACCCGCGCGACCCGGCGCGGCCGTTCCCGACGGACGTGGCCGACCGCTGGTGCCCCGTCGACCAGTACATGGGCGGCGTCGAGCACGCGGTCATGCACCTGCTGTACGCGCGCTTCTTCACCAAGGTCCTGCGCGACCTCGGGCTGGTCGCGTTCGGCGAGCCGTTCACGCGCCTCTACAACCAGGGCATCATCCTGGGCGAAGACAACGAGAAGATGAGCAAGAGCCGCGGCAACGTGGTCAACCCCGACGACTACGTGGCCCAGTACGGCGCCGACACGGTGCGCGTCTTCCTGATGTTCCTGGGCCCCTGGTACGGCGGCGGCCCCTGGAACACGCAGGGCATCCAGGGCCCCTGGCGCTTCCTGAACAGCGTGTGGGACCTGGCCGCCGAGACGGCGGAAGGCCCGCCCGCCAGCACCGCCGGCGCCACCGAGCAGGCCGATGCCGAGCTGCGACGGCTGATGCACAAGACGACGAAGCTCGTCACCGAGCGCTACGAGGCGTTCCAGTACAACACGACCATTTCCGAGCTGATGAGCTACCGCAACGAGCTGCAGAAGCTGCGCGGCAAGGTGGCGCCCGCCCTCTGGCACGAGGCGATCGAGCGGCTGCTGCTGCTGCTGGCGCCGGCCGCGCCGCACCTGACCGAGGAGCTGTGGCACCGCCTGGGCCACGACCAGAGCATCCATCTGCAAGCATGGCCCACCTGGGACGAGGCGCTGACCGTCGAGACGGAGGTCCCGCTCGTGGTGCAGGTGAACGGCAAGGTGCGCGACCAGTTCCCCGTGCGCCCCGGCCTCACGGAGGACGAGGCGCGCCCGCTCGTGCTGGAGCGCCCGAAGATCCGAGAGCAGGTCAACGGCCGCCAGATCGTCAAGTGGATCTACGTGCCCAATCGCCTGGTCAATCTCGTCGTCAAGTAAGCGATGAAGTCGTAGGGCAGGGGCTCGTCCCCCGCCGCCCGGCCGGCGCTGCTAACACCGGCCGGGCTAGCGAATACGTCGTCGGGCAGGGGCTCGTCCCCTGCCGCCCGGCCGGGTAGCTGGCACCTGCAATTACGGCAATCATGAGGTAGGGCAGGGGCTTGTCCCCTGCCGCCCCGTGGCGGAGCCAGCCTGCGCTTTCCGCCAGGGATGCCACTCGCTAGAGGGGAGGACCGATGTCCGATCAGGAGCTTCGCCCCCTGCTGCCGTTCCAGATCCGCCGCCTGGGGCACGTCGTGCTCAACTGCAAGGACCTGGCAGCGTCCGAGCGGTTCTACACCGAGGTCCTCGGCTTTCAGGTGAGCGACCGCTACCCGGAGACGCTGGTGCCGGGCGGCATGGTCTTCCTCCGCTGCGCCACCGACCACCACACGGTCGCGCTCGTCGGCGCCGGCCACCCCGAGCGCGCCAGCTCGCTCAACCACTTCGCCTTCGAGGTCGCCACCCTCGACGAGGTCTTCGCCGCGCGCGACGTGCTGCGCCAGCACGACGTGCCCATCGTCTTCGAGGGCCGCCGCCGCGCCGGCTGCCAGATCGCGGTCGAGTTCCTCGATCCCGACGGCAACAACCTGGAGATCTACTGGAACCTCGACCAGGTCGGCACCGACGGCCACGTGCGCCCTTCCAGCGAGTGGCGCCAGGCGTTCACCCTCGAAGAGGCCGTCGCCAACCCCGTCCGCGGCCAGCGCCTCCCGCCCGTCCCCGCGGCTCATCGCTAGCGGCGGGACGCGCTAGCTCAAGCCTGCTGCAGCAAGTGAGCGGTCGGGCCGTAATCGATCTTCCAGTCGACCGGCCTGCCGAGCACGCCGCAAGCGGTACACCGCACGCCGATCGTGATCCAGCGAACGTCGCCGTCCGCGCGAAAGGCAAAGCCAACGCCGATCTCGAAGCGCTCCGATCCGCACGAGCACCTGACCCATTCCGGCTCGGCCTCGCCCCAATAGTCACCGCTGTCGCAGATAAAGGCCCTTGCGCTGCACGTCACGCACGTTCGCGCCGCGCAGCCCTGCTCCGCGTCTGCTTGCAAGCGAAAAACGATGCCACCGCAAGTGCAAACACTCTGGACGACCCTCTCGACAAGGTAACCTTCCGTGTCGAGCAGCCCTAAATACTCCTGCAGATCAGCGTACTCTGATCCCTTCCACCATTCGCCCGACTTGTCGATCGGCACCCTGTCTCCCTTCCGCGGCCCGTCGCCGCACGCCGCGCTAGGCAAGCCCAGGACCGGTACGATCGTCGCCCCGCCGGCCCGACTTTCGGCTGGCGCAGTAGGGCGGCGCGGCCCTCGGCGAGAAACCGCCCGGCGATTACGTTGGACGTGTGGCGGTGAGACGCCACGACGGTCGACCGGCGTCCCGCTCCCTCACGAAGACGTACCGCGGGCGGGACGCCGACATCGGGCTGGGTCCCGGGAGAGGACATACCGCGATGAACCAGGCGAACGTCACGAAAACTCCTACCCACTCGATCTACGACGGCTGGGTGCGGCTCTGGGAGGCGATCTACGGCTGTCCGTGGCCGGGCAAGGACCGCAACGCCAGCCAATGGCTCGCGGCCTACCTCGACTGGAAGACCGCCCAGTAGGCGCAAGCGGCTGCCTCCCCTGCGAGCGCGGGTAGGCCCCGCCGACGGGCGGCGGCCCTGATGACAGCCGCGCGGTGGCCGCGTAGCGCCAGTCGCCGAGCGAGATGACCCGCGAGGGCCCAAGCCCCTACCGGAGCTCGAGCGCGGCGAACACGTCGTCGACGCGAATCTCGAGCCCCGCCACAACGCTCGTTAGATCGATCACGTCATCTCGCCCGAGCGGCACGGGAGCCGCCCCGGGAACGAAGAGGAGGACCGACTCGTCCCGCGGATCGACCAGCAGCGCCGCTCTGACGCCGTGCGCCACGAACGAGAGGCAGCGCCGCACCAGCCGGTTGACGCTTTGCCCCGGCGATACGATCTCGATGGCGATGTCCGGTGGCTCGAAGAAGTCATCCGCGATCCGGCCCCGAGCGTCCGTGGGGATCCGCTCCCAGGTGTACACGGAGATATCCGGCACGCGTGACGTCCGAGCATAGGTGCTGCGAAGCTCCGGCAGCGCCAGCGCCACCTTCCCCGGCCGCGTCGCGTCGTTGATAAGCTCGGCGATCCGCCACTGGAGGACGCTGTGCTGCCCCTTCGGAGCCACCTTCTGAGTCACCTCGCCGTCCTCGTATTCGAGCGCCGGCTTCTCCTCGGGCAGCGCCAGGAACTCCTCCAGGGTTAGCCGCTGCTTCGTAATCGCCATCGCCGCCTCTCCGTGGTCCGCCTCCCTACTGCCTAGCCCCGCCGCTCTGCGACCGCGGCCGTGCCGGCCGCCCGGCCGCGGCGCCCGCCATGCCGACACGCTCCCACGCCGGCCGTCTGGGAGCGCGGCCGTCCCGGCCGCCCGGCCGGCGCAGTACGCGCCGGGGCCGAAGGCTCGGTGCCCCGCCCGCCAGGCCAGCGTATACTCGGGCCTACACGCTCTCGATCGGGTCGACGGGCGGGTCGTTGGCGGTGCCCAGCTCAGCGCCGCGCTCCATCGCCGCGGCGACCGCCGGGTCGGTGTGGGGCGCCGTCTGCGCGGCGGGCGCGCGCTCGGCCGCGGCGATCGCGTCGAGCACGCGCTCGGGCGTGAGCGGCATCCGCACCAGGCGCACGGGCAGCGGCGCCAGCGCGTCGCACACGGCGTTGGCCATCACCGCGGGCGGCGAGATGGCCCCCCCCTCGCCCATGCCCTTGAAGCCGCCCATCGTGATCGGCGAGGGCGTGTGCAGCGTGTCTAGCTCGAAGGCCGGCACCTCGCCGGCGGTCGGCATCAGGTAGTCCATAAAGCTGCCGCTCAGCAGCTGGCCGTTCTCGTCGTAGCGCACCTCCTCGTAGAGTGCGCCCGCCAGCCCCTGCGCCGCGCCGCCGTGGACCTGCCCCGCCACCACCCGCGGGTTGATCGCCCGGCCGCAGTCCTCCACGATCACGTAGCGCAGCACCTTGATCTGGCCCGTCTCGGGGTCCACCTCGACGAGCGCCGCCTGCGCGCCGTTCGAGAACGTGCCGAGCGGCGGGTCGTAGCGGCGGGTCGTCTCCAGCCCCGGATCGACGTCCTCGGGCAGCCGGTGGATCTGGTAGTAAGCGACGCGGGCGACCTCCTCGAAGCTCAGGCGGCGGTCGGGGGTGCCGCGCACGGCGATCTCGCCGTGCTGCACCTCCAGGTCGGCGGCCGGCGCCTCCAGCAGGTGCGCGGCAATCGCCAGGATCTTCTCCTTCAGCGCGCGGCAGGCGATGATCGTCGCGCCGCCGCCGGCCACCGCGCTGCGGCTGGCCCAGGTGCCCATGCCGTAGGGCTGCGCGCCCGTGTCGCCGTGCAGCACGGTCACCGCGCCCAGGTCCACCCCCAGCTCGTCGGCCGCCACCTGCGCCAGGCTCGTCTCGTGGCTCTGGCCGTGCGACGACACGCCCACCGACAGCGTCACGGTGCCCGTCGGCTCGACGCGCACCGTCGCCGAGTCCCAGCCCGACAGGTTCGCCACGCCGCGCGAGCGGAACGACGCCGAGCCCTGCGCCGACAGCTCCGTGTAGCAGGCCGTGCCGATGCCCACCTTGCGCCCCTGCGCGCGCCACGCCGCCTGCTGCTTGCGCAGGCCCTGGTAGTCGATGATCTCCAGCGCGCGGTCGAACGCCTCCACGAAGCTCCCGCTGTCGTAGGTCAGGTTGGTGATCGCGTCGTACGGGAAGTCCTCCGGCTGCACCAGGTTCTTGCGCCGCACCTCGGCCGGGTCCGCGCCGATCTCCTGCGCGATGCGCTCCAGCAGGCTCTCGATGACGAAGTTGCCCGACGGCCGCGACACGGCCCGGTACGGGCCGATCGGCGCCTTGTTCGTCAGCACGCCCACCGACTCCCAGCGGAAGTGGCGCAGGCGATACGGTCCCGGCAGCAGCTTGCCAGCCTGCATCGCCTCCATCGCGCCGGTCGTCGGCCAGGTCGAGTAGGCGCCCGCGTCGCTCAGCAGGCGGTCGCGGATGGCGAGCAGCCGGCCGTCGCGGCTGGCCGCCGCCTCCACCTGGTGGACCTGCTCGCGCGCGTTGCAGGCGGCTAGCAGGTGCTCGCGGCGGTCCTCGACCCACTTCACCGGCCGCCCGAGGTGCAGCGCCAGCAGGCACACCGCCACGTCCTCCGGGTACACGAGCATCTTTGTGCCGAAGCCGCCGCCCACGTCGGGCGCGATGACGCGGATGCGGTTCTCGGGGAAGCGCAGGAACTCCGCGAGCGCCGTGCGCATCAGGTGCGGCCCCTGCGTCGACGCCCACACGGTAAGCTGGTCGGCGCGCTTGTCGTACGACGCGACCAGCCCGCGCGTCTCCAGCGGGTTCGCGTTCTGGCGCTGCGTGTAGAACGTCTCGCGGATCACGAAGTCCGCCCGCGCGAACTGGGCGTCCGGCTCGCCGCCCTCGAACGCGGCGTGGACCAGCGCGTTCTCGCCCAGCTCCGGGTACAATAGCGGCGCGTCGGGCAGCAGCGCCGCCTCCGGGTCGGTCACGGCCGCCAGCGGCTCGTAGTCCACGACGATTGCCTCGGCGGCATCCTCCGCGGCGTAGCGGCTCTCGGCCGCGATGATGGCGATCGGCTCGCCCACGAAGCGCACCTTGTCCACGGCCAGGCACCAGGCGCCGCAGTCGCGGTAGCCCGGCACGTTCAGCGGCGTGGCCAGCCGCGCCGTGCGCGCCTGCGCCTCGGCGCCCGTCAGCACCGCGGCCACGTCGGCGCGCTCGCGCGCGGCGCTCGCGTCGACGGCGCGCAGATAGGCGTGCGCGTGCGGGCTGCGCAGGAAGGCGGCATGGAGCATGTCGGGCAGCGAGATGTCGTCCACGTACTGCGCGCGGCCGGTGATGTAGCGCTCGGCCTCCAGGGCGCGCACCGGCTGCCCAACGTAGCCGGCGCCATTCGCGTGGGGGGCATGCTCGACCATGCGGCTCTCTCCTGCGCGGGAATGCGGCAAATGATACCACTCGCGCGGGGCCGCGGGCGGGGTAGGGGGGCATCCCCTACCCCTATCCTCCATTCCCTACCGTGGATAAGGCCCCAGCACGCTGACCGCGTAGTCGGCGAACCGCATGTCGATCAGGCGGTCCAGGTCGACCGGCCCCGGAATCTGGCCGGTGGCCACGTAATACGCCATGTCGCGCTCGACGCTCTCGCGGTTGATCCGCCCGTCGGGATCGAATCCCTGGAACACCATCCGGTTGTACAGGTCACGGTCCTTCACCGGCGTGTACTTGGTGAAGATGTCGATCAGCTCCTCGCGCGTCGCCGCGTCGTTCTTGAAGAAGGCGTCGTTGTACAGCCGCACGCCCTTCAGCGCCGCCACCATGAAGCGCTGCGCCACGTCGGTCTGGGCCACGAAGTGCGGCCCGGCCCAGATGAACGAGGTCAGGTGGTTCGGGATCAGCTCGTCCGAGCGCATCCACAGCTGCCCGACGCCGCGGTCCAGGGCGAGCGTGGCCGACGGCTCCGAGATGAGCGCGAGGTCAATCCCCCCGTTGCTCAGCGCGATCACCTGCTCGCCGAAGTTGAGCTGCACCAGCTCCACGTCGGCGAGCGTGAGCCCGCCGCGCTGCAGCAGGTCCACCAGCTCGATCTCCACCCCGTTGCCCGTCGAGGCGATGCCGACCTTCCGTCCGCGCAAGTCGGCCGGCCCGTGTACCTGGTCGGCCAGGTCCTTGCGGAGAATGAAGGCGTTGTTGCCGTGGCCCGGCGGGCTGCCCGACGCCCCGGCGATGCCCCGCACGTCCACGCCGCGGGCCACGGCGTTGAGCGCGCTCGCCCCGATCACGCCCTGGCCGACTTCGAGCTGGCCGGCCCCGAGCGGCGCGATCATCCGCACCGCCGAGTCGAACGGCACCGTCTCGACGGTGATGCCCTGCTCGGCGTAGAAGCCTTTCTCGATACCGATGCTGAAGGCCGCGTCGCCGACCGAGTTCAGGATGCCCACCCGCACGGTCGCCGGCTGCGGCGCGGCGGTGGGGACCGCCGTGGCCGCCGCGGCGGCAGGCGCCGCTGTGGGCGCGCTCGCGGCCGGCTGCGCGGGGGCCGCGGGCGCTGGAGCGCTCGGCGCCGCGGGCGCGCACGCCCCACCCATCGCGAGCAGCACGACCAGCCCGACGAGTCGCAGCGGCACGCGGTATCGACCCATGAGGCGCCCTCCAGGGGCGGCCCGCCCACGGGGGCAGGACGCTGGCTATCGCGGCGGCAGCGCGCGGCCGGGCAGCTGCCGGGCGCGACGCACGCCTATCATCCGCCCGCGCGCTGCCGCTGTCAACCGGCCCTCCCCTCCGGCCGCGTCCGCACGGGCTCCCCCGGCCGCTCGGCTCAAGACCAGCCGGCGGTTGACAGCGCCGCGGCGGGGTGCCATCCTTGGGGCGCCGCGCGCCGAGCCGTCGACTCGGTCGGCCGGCGTAGGCTGCTAGCGGCGCCACCAAGAGAGGAGCGCGCGATGCTCACCGCCCAGGACCTGCACGGCGTGATGGCCATGATGCCGGCGTTCGCCACGCCGGACGCCGCCGACGTCAACGCTACGCACACCATCGACGTGGACAACCTGAAGGCCGGCGTGGACCGCATCATCGCCGATGGCATCGACGTGATCGCCACCACCGGCAGCTTCGGCGAGTTCCACACGCTGCTGCCCGACGAGTTCGCCGCGCTGGCGCGGGCGACGGTCGAGGTCGTGGCGGGGCGCGTGCCGCTGTTCATCGGCTGCACCGCCCTGAATAGCCGCGAGGCGGTCCAGAAGATGCGCGTGGCGCGCGACGCGGGCGCCGCGGGCGTCCTCGTCGGGGTGCCCTTCTACTTCCCCTCGACGGTCGAGAACGCGGTCCGCTTCTACCGCGACGTCGGCGCGCTATTCCCCGACCTGGCGATCATGATCTACCACAACCCCGACCTGCACAACGTCACGCTGCCCGTCGACGCCTTCCGTCAGCTGGTCCAGGTCCCCAACGTGGTAGCCATGAAGGACAGCCACCGCGACCCGCGCGCCATGATGCGGCTCCAGGAGATCACCGGCGGCAAGATCAGCGTGTTCGTGAACCAGCTCCAGTACTATCCGTTCGCGGCGCTCGGCGCGGCGGGCTGCTGGTCCATCGAGGCCTGGCAGGGACCGTGGCCCCTGCTGCGGCTGCGCGACGCCGTCGCCGCGGGCGACACCGCCACCGCGCGCCAGATCATCCTCGAGCTGAGCGCCGGCGGCGACGGCCCGCCGAACCTCAGCTGGCGCGAGACGGCGCGCAAGATCTCCATCCGCTACGCCGGCTACTGCGACCCCGGGCCGCTGCGCCCGCCGTTCGTGGAGATCCCCGCGGCCGTGGACGAGCGCGCGCGCCAGCGCGCCGCCTACTGGACGGAGCTGTGCGCGAAATACCGCCCCCAAGTCGAGGGACGAGTGGCCGCGGGCGTCTAGGCCGAATCACCCACCTGGGGAGTCCACTCCCTGGGAGCGCGGGCGTCGCGCCCACCCGGCCGTCGCTCCGCGGCCCTTGCTTTTTCCCGGTTAGCTCTAGCTCAGCTCGGGCCTCAGCGCCTCGCGTGGCAGGGAAGGTAGTCGGCCGACGTGGGCAGAAGACCGCCGGTCCCGTCATCGCGCTGGAGGCATTCGTCGATCACGGCGAGGAGGCCATCTAGATCGAACGGCTTCGCGACCGCGGCGTACGCTCCGATTTCTATCGCCCCCTTGGCGCCGTCCTGCGCGGCCGTGAGCACGACGATCGGCGCGTGTGGCTCCGGCAGGCGCCGGTACGCTTCCGCGAAGGCCCAACCGTCCATGACCGGCATGCGCATGTCGAGCAGGATCACGGCGGGCGGCCGGTGGAATCGTGGATAGTGGCTGAGCAGTTCCAGGGCGGCCGCCCCATGGGGCGCCGTGATCGTCTCATAACCCTCATCGCTCAGCGCGGCGGCGAGGCAGTCGCGGATAAGCGGGTCGTCATCCACGATCAAGATGCGACCGCGTCCCCGGTCCTCGGACATGGCCGTGTCCTGCGCTGCAGTTCGGCCGTCTTCGCTCATCTCCACCCGCCCCCGGATCCATATCGGATTGGAGCACCTGCTCCGCGGCGCCGGCGTCGCCAGTCGCCGCTACGCTGCCCCCCTGCGCAGAAAACGTGCCGGCCGCCCCCCGCGCCGTGCGCTCGCCTGGCGCGGCACTGCGCGAGCCGGCTCAAGCGAGCGGGAGGCTGAGGACTACCCGCGTGCCGCCATCCTCCGGGAATTCGATGTCGATGCAGCCGCCGTGCGCCGTGGCGAGCTGCCGGCTGACGTACAGCCACAGGCCCAGACCGGAAACGTAGGCGTTGGAGTGAACGTCGAAGGAGTGCCCGAACAGGCGGGGGCGGTCTTCGGGCGGCACCGCCATCCCGTGGTCCCGTACGGCGAGCTGGGCGCTACCCCGGCTGTGCTCGGACGAGAGCGACGCGGGATGCGTCGTCAACTCGACCTCGATCGGGGAGCCCGGCGGGCTGGCGCGCAGCGCGTTGCCCACGGCGCTGGTGACGATCTGCTCGACCGCTTGGGGATCGATCGAGACCTCCACCGGGGCAGGGGGCGAGTGTACGAGCAGCCGCCCCTCGCCCACGGTAGCACGCGCCTGGGCTACCACCCCCTCCACGAGCTGACGGAGGTCCGTCGGCGCGCGCTCGAGTACGAGGCTCCGGCTCTCGATTTCCGGCAGCGCCAGCATCTGGCTCACCAGCCGCGCCAAGTGCTCCGACTCCAGCGCGATCTGTTCGAGCGCCGTCTGGACGTAGGCCGGCGGCCGTTGCCCCTCCCGCGCGAGGCGGCGCTGCGCGCGCTGGACGCAGAGGTGGAGCCGGGTCAGCGGGGTCTTCAGCTCGTGCGCGGTGGTCGCCAGAAACTCGTCGCGCGCCTGCAGAGCCGCCTCCGCTTCCATCCGCGCCGCCTGCTCCCGAATGAGCGCGGCGCGTTCGGCTTCGGCCTGCTTCCGCTCGGTGACGTCGCGGAGCGTCGCCAGGTGCGCGGGCCGGCCGGCCCACTCGATCGCCACCACGCGCATCTCCACCACACAGGTGGCCCCCGACGGGCGGAGCACGTCGAGTTCCGCCGTCGCGTCGGCAACCAGCGGGAAGCCAAACACGTGGCCGATCAGCTCCTCCGCGCGGCGCGAGAACAGCTGTTCCGCCGCCGGGTTCGCAAAGCAGACGATGCCGTCCTGGTCCACCACCACGACGCCGTCGGCGCTCGCGTCCAAGATGGTGCGGAGGCCGGCGTCCGCCCGTCGCCGCGGAGGCTGCTGCCGTCTTCCGGCCCTGGCCGACACGGGCTATCCCTCCGGGCTGGTTCCCTGGGCGAACAGGTCGCTGATTCGGTCCACCTCGCCCAGGCCCACGTGCGTGGGCCGCCCGGACAAGATCCCGACGACGTTGCGGAACGGTTTGGCAATGTGCATGCCGCTGCCGTCGATCATGAACTCGCGGATGTCCTTGTCGTGCTTCGAGCCGCGCATCTTGAGCACGGTCACGCCGCGGCGCATCTCGCCAAACATCTCCACGTACCGTAGCAGGATGATAGAGTCCGTGATCGACGAGATGTGGGCTTCCGTCACCGACTCCCCGCCCATCAGGGTCGGCGTCGTCGACGTGAACAGGCCGGCCATCTCCTGGTCCTTCATGAAGGACGTTAACCCGATGACAAACTCCCGAAATCCCTTGATGGTGGACACGCGCTCGAGGGCCGACAGGCTATCGACCGCCACGCGGTTGGGCCGGAACTCCTCGATGATCGCCTTCATCCGGACCAGGTGATCTTCGAGGCCGGCCACCTCCGGGTACTCGCAGACCACCCGCAGCTTGTCGTCGTGCTCCATCCCCTGGAAGTCGATGCCCCACCCCTGGCCGTTCCGGAAAAGCTGCTCGCGGCTCTCCTCGAAGGCGAAGAGCAAGCAGCGCTCGTCCGCGGCGAAGCCGCCAGCCATGAACTGGGTCACCATCAGCGTCTTCCCAGTGCCCGTCGCCCCCGAGACGAGAATGATCGAGTCGCGGAAGAAGCCGCCGCCGCACATCTCGTCCAGTTCGGGGCTGCCGGAGGTGATCCGGATGTCGGAGGATCGTTGCGTCAGCTCCATCGCGGAGAGCGGCAAGATCGTGATCCCGACCCCAGGCAGGATGGTGAACGGGAACTCGCCTTTCTGATGGGCCGTCCCGCGGAACTTTAGGATCTCGATCGTCCGGCGACGTTTCTCGTCCTCGAGTACGTTGCGCAGGATGACCACGTTGTCGGCGACGAACTCCTCGACGGTATGGCGGGAGATCTCGCCGTACTCGTGGGTGCGCTCGGCCGTCATCACGGCCGTCACCCCGAGCTTCTTGAGCGCCGAGACGATACGGAACAGCTCGCGCCGCACGATCGGGCTCTCGCCGAGCCGCGCGAAGACGGCGCCCAGCGAGTCCAAGACCACGCGCCGCGCGCTCACCGTTCGTACCGCGTACTCCAGGCGCGCCATCAGCGCCCCCAGATCGTACTCGCCCGTGACGACGGCCTCGTCCTCGGGTTGGGGCGACGCATCCACGAAGGCCCACTTGCCCTCGGCTTCCCACTGCGTGATGTCCCAGTTGAAGCCGAGCATGTTGCCGCGGATGTCCCCGGGCGACTCTTCGAAGGTCACGAAGACGCCGTGCTCGTCGTCGCTGGCGATCCCCTCGGCCAGGAACTGGGCGGCGAAGACCGTCTTCGCGCTGCCGGCCGTGCCGGCAACCAAGGTGGTCCGGCCGCGCGGCAGGCCGCCCTGGGCAATGAGGTCAAAGCCCGGGATGCCGATCGGCAGCCGGACGATACCGTTGTCGTTAGCGCGGTCGCTCATGGTTCCTCTCTCGCGGGCCCTGGCGCGGCTGCTGGCTCAACGTGCAGCTCCGCCAGGACGCGCTCCGTGTCCGAGAGGTCGCCGAGCACCCGGCGGGGGGGTGGGGGCACCTGCTTCACGAGGGTGGGCGTCACCATCACCCGATCTTGTTCGGCCAGGTGAGGGTGCTCCAGCACGTCGATGATCACAAGCTCGTAGTCGCTGCCCAGCGCGTCCCGGCAGATCCGTCGCAGGTTCGCGATCGCACGCTCGGAGCGTGGCGTCTGCCCGGTGACGTACAGCTTGAACAGATGCTTCGGCAACGGCACGGCTCTCTCGGCCAGCGCTTCCGGCGAGGCTGCGGTCAACTGCGGTAGTATGCCACGAGGTGCCCCATTAGCTCTAGCACCGTCATCCGCCCCTCGTCGATGTACGCCTGCGCCTTCGGCGCTTGCGCCTCGGCCAGGCGGCTCTTGAGCGCGGCGGTGTGCAGCTCGATCACGTCGCGCGGGCCGGCATGGAGAAAGCCCAGCTCGTCCGCCAGCGCGCGGAGAGCATCCGACAGCCGGTGGTCCACCCGGTGCGTTCGCTGCTCCAACGCCAGATCGAGGAGCTGCGCGTACCGTGCCGTAAGCTCTCGGAACGTCTCCGGGAGGGCGCGGCTCAGCGGCTCGACGCCGAACACCTGGGCGGTGATCGCTGTGGCGCCGGGCGCCGACAGCCGTTCCAGCGAGCGCAGCTCCCGGCGCTGGTGCTCGCGGCGCTGCTTCTCCGCTTGCCGCGCGTGATCCAGGGCCGCCTCGGCCGCCGCGCGAGCCGCCTGCTCACGGAGCAGCTCCGCCTCCGCCCGCTTCCGTTCAATGGCGTAGCGGAGCGACCGCGTCACTAGCTCAATCGGCATCTCGCCCTTGACCAGGTAGTCTTGTGCGCCTTCGCGCACGGCTCGCGCGGCCAGCTCCGCGTCGTCCCACGCGGTGAGCACGACGATCGGCACGCGCGGGGCACGGGCGTGCGTCTTGGCGAACGTATCGAATCCCTGGCTGTCGGGCAGCGACAGATCGAGGAGCACCACGTCGATGTCGCCCTGATCTAGGCGGACTAAGGCGTTCGCCAGCCGTCCGACGTGTACCACGCGGAACGCCGGCTGCGCCGGCCCGCTCCGCTGCGGCTCGGCCAGCACCTCCTTCATGAGGTCCGCATTGACCGGGGAATCTTCGACCAACAGCACGTGGATGGAGTCGTTGGCCACGAAACTTACTCCGCGGCACACGCACCATCAGCAGCCAGCGACGGCTATAGGCTGGGTAGCTGTGATGAGTTGATCAACGCACGACCAGGACGCGCGAGCCCCGCATTATAGAGCAATTGGTGAGCAAGCTGCCGACCCAGCCTGGTGTGTCTGTTTGCCTTCGCCAAACAGACATACCAGCTCTGGCCGAGTCCTTGGGTGATTCACCGCCGCTCGCGGTAGCCGTTGCGGCGGGGGCGGGGAAGCGACTGGGCGGGGGGGCGGCGCGGCCCGGCCGCCACGTAGGCGTCGCGGGGCAACAGGCGCAGCAGCGCCGCCACGCAGCGGTCGGCGTCCGCGTGGGCCTCCTGGCCGGCGAACCAGGCCACGCGCCACCGCTCGGCACCAAGCTGGTGCTCACGCTCGCGCGGGCCTTGACGCGCTTCCCACCCCGCGACCTCCGCCGCCACGCGGTAGCGCGGCAGCGCGAAGTCCAGGCGGTAGTGCCCGACGACGTACTGTAGCTCCGGCCGCAAGCCGCGCTGGTAGGCGCGCGCGTAGAACCACCGCTGGAGCGCCGACTCGCAGTTCACCGCCTCCGCCCGCACCGCCTCGGGCAGCCCCGCCAGCAGGTCGGGCGCCGGCACGTCGAGCGCGTCGGGCGGCGCCTGCGTCATCCCCGACGGCCACGACACGACCTTGACGACGATCTCGTCCTCCAGCATCCGCGACAGCGCCGCGGCCACCTGCTCGGCGATGTCCGGGTCGCTCAGGAAGTCCAGCTCCGGCAGCAGCCAGCAGCCGAGCACCACCAGCAGCTTGCCGTCGGCGCCCCGCTCGGCGGCGATCGGGTGGGCGGCGCGGCGCAGCGGCCGGCCAAGGTAGGGCTCGCCGGCGTCGAGGCGCAGGATCAGCGTCTGCCACGCCTGAATAATGTGCCTTAGCTCCATTCCCCGTCCTCCCGCACGCGACGCCTTAAGCAGCATACCACGCGCCCCGCGGTCGCCACCGAGCCCCCCAGCCAGGGCGCCCCCCCACGGGCGAGCCCGCGCCCGAGCAAAAGCGGCCCCCGCGGTCGTAACCGCCCCCCGGCCGGCGGCGTCCCCACGGTCTTGCCATCCGTCGCCCCGCCCCGCCACCCGCGCTCCCATCGCTGCCGCCCGCCGCGTCCCCCGGACGATCGCCCCCCGCCAATAGCCTTCCTCAGTAGAGCTCGCTACAGAATGTGTGAGCGGAGAGGATGACGTAGCTGGCTACAGAATGTGTGAGCGGAGAGGATGACGTAGGGGCGGGTCTGGTGCCCGCCCGCGGCCGTCAAGGCCGCAGCCCGGCGGTTGCCGACCGCTCACCCAAGCTGCCAACCGCAATAGCGAGGCCGCCCGGTAAAGGAGCATCGTTTGACCGTTTTTCGGATAGATTGGCGCACGCGCGGGCGGTATTGGGGAGACACGGGGGCTGAGCATCGCGGCGGCGTGAGCCGGGCAGCGACCCCGGATCAGTTAGGAGGCGGAATGGGTGCAGGCGGCGCGGCCGGGCCGGCTATACTCCGCCGGACGGCGACCACGGCAGAAGGGCGCGGAGGCGGCGTGGCGGGACGGATCGGGCGGGCGCGGCTGGCGATCCTGGCGATCGGCGGCGCGCTGGTCCTGCTGGCGCTGGCGGCCGGGCTGCTGGCGCTGCGCGACGGCGAGGCCCGCGACACGCTCATCGCCGGCTGGTCGCGGCTCACGGCGCCGCCGGTCTACACCGCCGACGACCAGGTGGCGCCGGCGCCCGACGCCGGGCTGGTGGGCGTCAACACCTTCCTCGAGCAGGAGGTGGAGCCGGCCAGCCGCCGCCGCGCGCTCCAGATGGCGCGCGACGCCGGCTTCGGCGCCATCCGCCAGCAGTTCCCCTGGGCCGAGATGGAGCCCGACGCCAAAGGCGTCTACTGGGACGCCCGCTGGGACCAGGATAGCTGGGCCAAGTACGACGAGATCGTCGACCTGGCCGCCGAGTACGGCCTCGACGTGCTCGCCCGCCTCGACACGAGTCCCGCCTGGGCGCGGCCCGGCAACCCCTCGCCCGCCACGCCGCCGACCAATCTAGCCGACTACGGCGATTACGTCGCGGCGGTCGTCGGGCGCTACGCCGGGCGCGTGCGCTACTTCCAGCTCTGGAACGAGCCGAACCTGGCCAGCGAGTGGGGCGAGCAGCCAGTCGACCCCGTCGCCTTCACCGCCCTCCTGGCCGAGGGCTACCGCCGCGCCAAAGCCGCCAATCCCGACGCCGTGATCGTCGCGCCCGCGCTCGCGCCCACCGTCGAGGACAGCCCCTGGGCGCAGAGCGAGCTACGCTTCCTCGACGCGATGTACGACGCCGGCGCGGGCGCCTACTTCGACGTGCTGGCCGTCCAGGCGTACGGCCTGCGCGACGGCCCCGACGACCGCCGCCTGGCGCCCGACCGCGTGAACTTCTCGCGGCCGCTGCTCGTGCGCGAGCTGATGGTGCGCCGCGGCGACGCGGCTAAGCCGGTCTGGGCCGCCGAGCTCGGCTGGGACGCGCTGCCGCCCGACTTCCCCGGCCCCGCCGTCTACGGCCGCGTCAGCGAGGCGCAGCAGGCACGCTACACGGTGCGCGCGCTGGAGCGCATTCGCGCCGAGTGGCCGTGGCTCCAGCGCAGCTTCGTCTGGTACCTCAAGCGCGCCGACGCCAGCCGCCGCGACGAGGCCTGGTACTACTTTCGCCTGCTGGAGCCCGATTTCACCCCGCTGCCGGTCTACGGCGCGCTCCGCGACTACCTGCGCGCCCCCGGACGCGCCCCCAGCCCCCACCGCGATCCTCCGTAGCGCCGCCCGCGCAGCCTGAGGCCTCCAGGCACCGAAGATTAACGCGCGGTCGGGGTGCTTCGCCGCGCGTAGTGCCTGGTCCGCGCACCTGAGAGCTGCAGGCACCGAGGATTGACGCGGTCTACGTACCGCATCCTCGGCAGCGCCGCCCGCGCGGCCTCAGGGCCTCGCCCGGCACACGATTCGGGGCAGTTCGGGTCCCGCGATGAGAGAGGAGCGGATCATGTCAACCTATACCGTCGCGCCGAACGACACGCTCTCCGCCATCGCCCAGCGCTTCGGCATCCGCCTGGACCAGCTCCTCGCGGCCAACCCCCAGATCGCGAACCCCGACGTGGTCGCCGTGGGCCAGGCGCTCACCGTCCCGGACGGCGCCGGCGCCGTGCCCGGCCCCGAGGCCGGGGCGCCGCGCGCCCGCGTGCTCGCCGAGGCCGCGCGGCGCCAGGGCGTCCCCTACCGCCTCGATCCCCCGCCCGACGGCGCAAACACCCTCGATTGCTCGCTCTTCGTGCTCGTCGCCTTTCGCGACGCGGGCCTGCCCTTTCCGGCCGGCGTGCGCACCGCCGAGCAGCTCCGCCAGGCGTGCGAGCCAGTCGCTTGGAGCGCCGTCCAGCCCGGCGACCTGCTCTTCTTCGAGCACACCTACGAGCCGGACGAGCCGCCCGGCCCCGACGGGCACGTCGCCAGCCACGTCGGCATCGCGCTCGGCGCCGGCACGCGCCGCATGTGGGACTGCCACTGCGCGACCGGCGACAGCGGCGGCCCCGGCGTGACCCAGACCGACCTGAGCACCGCCTACTGGCAAGAGCGCCTGTTCGACGCGCGTCGGCCGCCCCAGCTACCCACGACGGGCGCCCCCCCGTCGCCGGCGCCGTCGCTCCCGCCACCCCAGCTCCCCACGGCGGGCGCGCCCCCATCGTCGCCCGCGTCCCCCATGGCGCGCCGCTATCGCGTGACCGACGACCAGGTGCGCCTCCGCCAGGCACCCGGGCTGACGGCACCAATCCTGGCCCAGCTCGACGCCGGCACCATCGTCGTAGCGCTGGAATCGGCCACCGTGTCGGCCGATGGCTACGACTGGCAGCGCGTCCGCGCGCCCGACGCCACGGTCGGCTGGATCGCCGCCGCCTTCCTGGCCCCGCTCCGCCCCGACCCGGCCGACGTGTCGCTGTCCAGTGAGCCCGACCACCCCTTCACCTTCGCGCAGCTCGCGTCGTGCATCGAGGCCGCGGCCGTTCAGTACGGGGCCGACCCGCGCGTGGTCGCGGCCATTGTCGCCCAGGAGTCGGGCTTCACCAACTGGCGCGTCCACCGCGACGGCACCGGCCACGGCCTCATCGGCCTCGACGACAACGGTCTGCTGCCCGACTTCGAGCGCTGGGCCGGCCTGGCGTACGGCCGCGGCGCCGCGGCTGTCTGCATCCCCCCGGCGCTCCAGATCGCCTACCTGGCCAAGACCATCGCCGAGCTAACTCGGCAATACGGCAGCGCCTACGCCGCCGCCCGCGTCTGGCACCGCGGTCCCCGCCGCTGGCAGGACGCGCAGGGCGACCGGTACGAGTCGCTGATCCAGGGCCACATCCGGCGGCTCTTCGGCCAAGAGGTGTAGGGCAATCGGTCGTCAGGCAGGGCCTCCTGGAGTGCTGGTCGATGGCGCTGGAGAGCCCGCCTAACCGGTCTGGGGCAACGGATCGTCGGGCAAGGGCTCGTCCCCTGTCGCCCGGCCGGCGTCGCGGGCGCTCCGGCATCACAGGACCTCGAGGTAGGGGAAGGGCTCGTCCCCTACCGCCCGGTTTGCCAAGAGGGGAACCGTAGAAACGCCAGCCCTACCCGTCAACCCAGAGAGGGCTCGCGAGGCGCGCCGCTCGTGGCCGCGTCTCCGCCGGGCAGCCTCACGACGCCGGCGCCCTCGTCCCACTCGATCGCACCCTGATCGGCCAGGAGCGCCAGCACGGCGCGCAGGTAGGCGCGCGAGGGCATCGGCGGCGGCTCCTCGCCCGCGCCGAGCGCGGCGACGCGCGGCTCGACGAGCGCCCAGTTCAGCGTGAAGATCGACTGCTCGCCCGCCGCGAGCGCCGCCAGCACCTCCACGGCGAGCGGCAGGGCCGCGAGCGCGGCCGTCAGCGCCGCGGCGTCGCTCGCGGCCGCCGAGCCCTCGGGCGTCAGCCGGAACTTGCGCCCCGCGCGGCCGTCGCGCCCCTCCGCGAAGACGACCTCGTGTGGGCAGGCGCCGAGGTAGCGGCAGCCGTGCTCGGCGCAGCGGGGGATGCGCGCGGTGATTGGCCGCGCCAGGCCCAGGTCCTTCAGCAGCGCCACCGGCAGGCCGTGATCGGGCAGCGTCCAGTACTCGCAGCCGACGCCCTCCCCGACCGCCGCCAGCGCGGCGCGCAGGGCATCAGCGCCGCTCACGTCGCCTGTGGCGCGCCTCGTCGGGTCTTCCGCGCCGCTCACGTCGGCTTCGGCGCGTCGGGCAGCGTCAGGTTCTCGATCGGCAGCCCCTCCCGATTGCCCCACTCGCCCCACGAGCCGAGATAGTTGCGCACCCGCGGGTAGCCAAGCAGCCGCAGCACCAGCCACGTGTGCGCCGCGCGGTAGCCACCCTGGCAGTACGTGATCACCTCGCGCTGGCGGTCGAGGCCGAGGTTCGCGTACATGGCCTCGAGCTCGGCCGCCGGCTTCAGGCGCCCCTCGGCATCGAGGTTGTTCACCCAGTCGAGCGGGATGGCGCCGGGGATGCGGCCGCCACGCGCCGAGCGGATCTCCGTGCCCGCGTACTCGGTGGGACGCCGCGTGTCCACGATCTGCGTCGCGCCGTCGTTCAGGTGGGCCAGCACGTACTCGTAGCCGGCCACTGCCTCGGGGCGCGGCCGCGCCTGGAAGCGGGTCGGGGCCACGTTGCTCGGGTCCGTCGTCACCGGGTAGCCCGCCGCGCGCCAGGCGTTCAGACCGCCGTCGAGCAGTCGCCCGCCGTCGTGGCCGAAGTAGACCAGCGCCCACACGCCGCGAGCCGCGTTGTAGCCCGAGGTGTCCTCGTAGAAGACGACCGTCTGCCCCTCGCCCACGCCCGCGGCCGAGAACGCCTCCTCCATCCGCGCGGTCCACGCCGCGATGCCCTCGGCACTCGTGTCGCGCGTGCCGATGTGCATGAAGTCCACGTTCGTCGCGCCCGGGATGTGGCCCTGCGCGTACTGCTCGGGCGGGCGGCCGTCCACCACGCGCACGTTCGGGTCGTGCAGATGGGCGTGCAGCCACTCGGGGGTCACCAGGAGTTCGGGCGCTGCCTGCTGGGCCATCGTCCACCTCTCCGCGCGCGGCGGTCTGGGCCGCTCGCCGCGCCGCCATTCTAGCACCCGGCGCCGGCCTAGCCCGGCGTGACCCCCTCCAGCGTGGGGAGGGCGGCCAGCCAGCCGTCGAGGCTGCCGGCGCGCGTGGGGAACAGCTTGCCGGGGTTCAGGATGCCCTTCGGGTCGAGGGCGTCCTTGATGGCGCGCATCGCCCACACGGCCTCCTCGCCCAGCGAGTCGTTCATGAACTCGCGCTTCAGCGAGCCAACGCCGTGCTCCCCTGACAACGTGCCGCCCAGCTCGATCGCCGCGCGGAAGATGGCCGTCGCGGCGCGCTCGACGCGCTCCAGCTCGCCGGGCAGGCGGCGGTCGAAGAGGATGTTCGGGTGCAGGTTGCCGTCGCCGGCGTGGCCGAACACCGGGATCGGGAGGCCGACCTCGGCGCTGATCGCGCGCACCCGTCGCACCATCGCCACGATCTGGCTGCGCGGCACCACGATGTCCTCGCCCAGCTTGTTCGGCCGCGCCCGGCCGAGCGCCGGCGAGATGGCCCGCCGCGCCTCCCACAGCGCCGCCCGCGCCGCCGCATCGGCCGCCACGCGCACGTCCGACGCGCCGCACTCGCGCGCGATCGCCCCCATGCGCTCGATCTCGGCCTGCACCGCCGCCGCGTCGTTGCCATCGGCCTCCAGGATCAGCACCGCGTCGGCCGCGCGCGGCAGCCCGATCGCCATGTGGTCCTCGACCAGCCCAATCGTCGTGGCGTCCATAACCTCCAGCGCCGTCGGCAGCAGCCCCGCCGTCAGGATCGCCGTGACGGCCTCGACCGCCTGCTCGAGCGCCGGGAAGATCGCCTGGGCCGTCGAGCGCTCGCGCGGCAGCGGCACGAGCCGCAGGATGATCTCGGTCACCACGCCGAGCGTGCCCTCCGAGCCGACGAAGAGCTGCGTGAGCTGGTAGCCCGTCGACTGCTTGAGCACGCGCCCGCCGGGGCGCAGCACGCGGCCGTCGGCCAGCACGACCGTGAGCCCGCGCACGTAGTCCTTCGTGGCGCCGTACTTCAGGCAGCGCGGCCCGCCGGCGTTGGTGGATACGTTGCCACCGAGCGACGACTGGCTGAGGCTGGCAGGGTCGGGCGGGTAGAACAGCCCGTACCGCTCGACCTCGGCCTGCAAGCGCGCGGTGATGACGCCTGGCTCGACGACCGCCACGCCGTCGGCCGGCGACACCTCCAGGATACGGTTCATGCGCGCCAGGTTCAGCACGATGCCGCCGGCCAGGGGAATCGTGCCACCCGCGAGCCCCGACGACGCGCCGCGCGGCACCACAGGGATGCCGTGCGCGTGGGCGAGCGCCAGGATGCGCGACACCTCGTCCGTGGTGCGCGGCGAGACGGCCAGGTCGGGCGGTTGCTGCTGGAAGGTGCCGTCGTAAGAGTAGGCGATGCGCTGCGCGGGTCCGCCGTGGACGTAGCCTGCCCCCACGATGGTCTGTAGCTCGGCGCGCACGGCGTCAGCGAGCATGAGCAGTCTCCTCCGCGGGCACCGCCGCGCCCGCCCCGTCGTCTCGTGCCGCCTGCTCCGGCGCCGCCCGGTACGCCTCGTCCAGCACGTCGGCGATGTGGCGCACCTGCACGCGCTGCCCCCGCCGCGCCGCCCCGGCCTGGAGCTGCAACAGGCAGCCGGGGTTCGCCGTGACCACGACCGGCGCCCCCGTCGCCGCCACGTTGTCCAGCTTGCGCGCCTGGAGCTGCGCCGCCGTGTCCGGGTGCGTCAGGTTGTAGACGCCCGCGCTGCCGCAGCAGAGGTCCGACTCCGCCAGCTCGACCAGCCGCAGGCCCGGCACCTGCCCGAGCAGGGCGCGCGGCTGGCGGCGCACGCGTTGGGCATGGGCCAGGTGACACGGGTCCTGGTAGGTGACCGTCGCCGCGACGCGGCCGGGCGCCGGCGCCGGGCCGAGCGCCGCCAGGTACTCGGTGAAGTCGCGCACGCGCCCGGCGAAGGCCGCAGCCCGCTCGGCCCACGCGGGATCGTCCGCGAGCAGGTGGCCGTACTCCTTCAGCATCGCGCCGCAGCCGGCCGCGTTCACCACGACCGCGTCGTGGCCCCCGGCCTCGAAGGCGGCGACGTTCTGGCGGGCGAGCGCGCGCGCCGCGGCGCGGTCGCCGCCGTGAGCGTGCAGCGCGCCGCAGCAGCCCTGGCCGGCCGGCGCCTCGACGCGCACGCCGTTCGCCGCCAGCACGCGCGCCGTGGCCCGGTCCGTCTCCGCGAACGCCGTCGACATGACGCAGCCGGCGAACAGCGCCACGCGCCCGCGCGCCGGCCCGTGCGGCTCCCACGTCTGTCCCTGCGGCACGAGAAACGCCGCCTCCAGCCGCGGCAGGTACACCTCCGTGTCGGCCAGGCCCAACACCCGCAGGATGCCGCTCCGCCGCGCGAGCGCCTGGAGCCCGCTGCGCTGGTACAGGCGCAGGAGCGTCAGCAGCCGCCGCAGCCGTCCCACGTCGCCGAGCAGCCAGAAGCCGAGCCGCTGCGCCAGCCGCGCGCGCCAGCCCCGCCGCGGCGCCTGGGCCGCGAGCGTCGCGCGCACGGCCACGCCCAACTCCTCCATCCGCACGCCCGCGGGGCAGATCGCCGTGCACGCCTCGCAGAGCAGGCAGCTTTCCTCGTGGCGCACGAAGTCGGGCGTGAGCGGCAGGTAGCCCTCCGTCGCGGCGCGCGCCATGGCGATCCGCCCGCGCGGCGACTCCTCTTCGAGCAGCGTGAGCTGGTACGTCGGGCACACCGAGAGACACAGCCCGCAGCGAATGCAGCGCAGCATGTTCTCGTACTCGGCGCCGAGGAGGCTGCCGCCAACCCCGGCATCCTGGGGAGAGCCGGCTTCGCTGCTCACGTCCGCTTCTCCGCGCGATCTGCCCATAGCCTAACGCAAAGCGCTCAGCGGGCGCCCGCGGGGTCGCGGGACCCGGTCCTATAACGGTACAATGGCCGCGCCAGCAGACACTACATCGCAGGAGGCGGCGCCATGGACGAGAACGCGAAGAAGACCGTGCTGCGGATGATCCCCTACGGCCTGTACGTGTTAACCGCCGAGGGCAAGAACGGCGAGGTGGCCGCCGGCACCGTCAACTGGGTGACGCAGGCGTCGTTCCAGCCGCCGCTGGTGGCCGTCGCGGTGAAGACCGACGCCCACGCCCACCCGCTCATCAAGGAGACGGGGGCCTTCGCGCTGAACGTGCTCGGCAAGGATCAGGGCCCTGTGGCCTTCACCTTCTTCAAGCCAGCGCAGAAGGAGGGCCAAACGATCTCCGGCCAGCCGTACCACGCGGGTAGCACGGGCGCCCCGGTCCTCGACGCGGCGCCGGCCTACGTCGAGTGCCGCCTGGTCGGCACCGTGGAGAAGGGCGACCACTCGGTGTTCGTCGGCGAGGTCGTCGACGCCGGGCTCAAGAAGGAGCCCGAGGGCCGGCCCGACGACGCCACGCTCTGGCTCAAGGACCTCGGCGACAAGATCTTCTACGGCGGGTAGAACTTCATCTCCGGACGGCAGTGCGCACGCACACTGCCGTCCGGAGATAACGGACAGAGGAAGCAATGACGAACGCCGAAGCCGAGGCCCGCGAACAGCTCGCGCAGTGCGCCCGCGCGCTGAATCGCCTCGACCTGCTGAACCTGTCAGGCCACGTCAGCCTGCGCATTCCCGACAGCCCGAACATCCTCATCACGCCGGGCGGCGGGTTGGACAAGGCGCGGCTCACAGGCGCCGACATGGTCACCATCGACCCCGAAGGTAACCGCCTGGCGGGGCCCTACCCGCCGCCCTGGGAGACGCCGATCCACACGGTCATCCACGCCGCGCGGCCCGAGCTGGCCTCGATCGGCCATATCCATGCCCACTGGTGTACGGTCTGGAGCGTGGTCGACCGGCCGCTGGAGATCGTCGTGAACTACGCCACACTGCTGGGCGGCCCCGTCCCGGTCTACGAGGACGTGTACTGGATCACGACGCCCGAGCTGGGCGAGCAGCTCTGCCGCGCGTTGGGGCCAGCGCCGGCCGTGCTGATGCGGAGCCACGGCATCACCGTGGTGGGCGATACGCTGGACGAGATGTTCTATAACGCCATGGTCCTCGAGGACAACGCGCGCGTGCTCTGGGAGGCCAGCGCGCTCGGCCAGCCGAAGCCGATCCCGCCCGCGGAGCTACCCGCGATGCAGACGATCCAGCGGAACGTGAAGGTGGGCCGGCGCGCGCTCCAGTACTACGCCAACCTGGAAGCGTCCAAGGAGGCGCAGCAGCACGAGCACAACCGCCTGCCGGGCTCGAAGTGGTAGGCGCGCCCGCGCGCCGCGAGGGGGGAGAGCCATGCCGACCGTAGCGCTGCCCACGGGCATCGACCTCTATTACGAGTCGCACGGCGCGGGCGAGCCGCTGGTGCTGCTCCCCTCGACGGCGTTCGCCTCGGACGTCTGGCACCTGGAGCAGGTGGGGCCGCTCAGCGAGCGCCTGAACCTGATCATCCTCGACCCGCGCGGCTGCGGCCGCTCCAGCCGCCCCGATCGCGTCTACACCATCGAGCAGATGGCGGCGGACGTGATCGCGCTGCTCGACCACCTGGGCGTGCCCGCGGCGCACGTGCTCGGCCACTCGATGGGCGGGCGCATCGCGCTGGCCATGGCGCTCGACCATCCCGGCCGCGTGAAGCGCCTCATCTGCGCCGCCACCGGCTCGGGCGTCGCCACGCGCGCCGGCGAGCAGTGCGTCGTGGGCCTGTCGCACGGCCTGGTGATGAGCCTGCTCGAGCGCGGCTTCGACGGCCACCAGCGCCACGAGATCGTGGAGGCCTCGACGTATTTCACCCCGGAGTTCCGCGCGCAGCACCCGGACCGTGTGCAGGCGCTCTACGAGGTCGTCGCCCGCAGCGCGGCGCGGCCACCGGAGTACCTGCGGCTGGTGGCGGCCCGCCAGGCCTGGGAGGCGACGCACCGCCTGGGCGACGTGGCCGTGCCGACGCTCGTCGTGGTGGGCAGCGCCGACACGGGCGGCAGCAACCACGTGCAGCAGGCCGAGGCGCTCGCCGCGCGCATCCCGAACGCCGTCTACAAAGTGCTCCCCGACCAGACGCACGGCTTCTTCTGGGAGCAGCCGGCCGAGACGAACGCCTGGATACTGGACTGGGTGCTGGGGCACGCGGGGTAGGAGGATACTGATGAAGGCAGGCCGGCGCGCGGCGCCGCCACCACTCAGCCGCCGGGCGCTCCTGCGCGCTGCCGCGGTGGCGGCGGCCGGGGCTGCCGCGGCGTGCGCGACCCCGTCGGCCGCGCCGGCCAAACCGGCGGGGGGCGTGGCGAGCGCCCCCAGCGCGTCCCCGCCCGCCGCGAGCACGGCACCGGCGGCGCCCACCGTGGCGCGCGAGCCCGACGTCGTCCACCAGGGCAACGTGGGCACGGCGTTCAGCACGACGATCGCCCGCGAGCGCGGCTACTTCAAGGACGTGAACATCGACCTCCAAGACGAGCCGTACTCGACCGGCGCCCAGATGACGCCCCTGCTCGCCGCCGGGCAGCTCGACGTCGGCACCACGAGCATGCAGTCCGCGTTCTTCAACGCCGTGAACCGTGGCATCGCGCAGCGCATGGTGGTCGACAAGGGCCACCAGCAGAAAGGCACCGCCACGAGCGTGCTCGGCGTGCGCGCCGACCTCGTGCCGGCGAGCGGCACGCTCCCGCTCGCTGAGATCAAGGGCCGCGCCATCGCGGTGACGACCGATCCCAAGGCGGGCGGCCAGGGCTTCCTGCTCGTCAAGATGCTGGCCACGGTCGGCCTCACCATGGACGACGTGGATTGGAAGATCATCCCTTACCGCGACATGCCCGACCTCATGGCCAATCGCCAGGTCGACGGCGGCGTGTTCGTCGAGCCGTTCTTCACGCTGTCGCTGCAGCGCGCGCCGCTAGTCATGTGGCAAAACCTCAGCGACTACTACGACGGCCAGCAGACGGCGGCCTACGTCTTCGGCGAGCAGTTTCACCAGGGGCGGCCCGACGTGGCCCGCCGCTGGATGATCGCCAACCTGCGCGGCGTGCGCGACTACGTCGACTGGCAGCGGCGCGGCCAGCCGCCCGACGAGATCGCGCAGATCCTCGCGCAGTCCACGAACCTGGCGGTAGACGTGGTGACGCGAGTGAACTGGGAGCACATGAACCCGGACGGTTACCTGAACCTGTCGGGCATCGAGGCCGACCAGCAGCAGCTCCTGGAGTGGGGCGCCATCGAGCGGCTCGTCCCGATGGACCAGGTCGTCGACAACCAGTTCGTGGACTACGCCCTCGCCCAGCTCGGCAAGTACGCGGGGTAACGGCGGCTTAGCGGCGCGGCTCGGCGAGGACCGAGCGCAGCAGCGTGAAGTCGACAACCTGCGACACCGGGATGACCGCGTCAGGCGTCCCCATCTGCTCTTTCGCGCTGTCGATCTCCGGCTGGATCTCGTCATCGGTCGCCAGTCCGTCGGACGTGAAAGACTTGACGACGCCGTCGTAGGCGCCGTCGGCCAGCGCCGCGTCGATGCCCGCCCAGCTGACCATCTCGGCGAGCGCGGGCGCGCGGTGACTCCGCATGAACTCCATCCCGCGCAGCGTCGCCCGCAACACGCCCCGCACCTCGTCCGGCCGCTCGCGCAGCTTGCGCTCCGTGGTCGTCACGCCACCTGAGGCCGCGCGGAACAGATCGGCCGCGTCCACCAGCATCTTCATTCCCTGCGCCTCGGCCTGCAGGTTGAGCGGCGGCGGCACGACCGCCGCCTGAATCTGGCCGGCGAGCAGCGCCGGCAGCGTGCCGTCGATCTGCTGAAACGACCGGGAGACCAGATCGGTCTGGGGATCGAGGCCGTAGTAAGTGAAGATGTCGCGCGCCAGGTGATCGAGCGTACCGCCGCGCGGCCCCACGCCCACCTCCTGCCCGCGGAGATCGGGCACGCTGGCGATGCCCGGCTGCGCGATCAGGTAGAAGAGCGGCTTGTCGTTGAGCACCATGATCGCCTTCACCGGCGCGCCAGCCGCCGCCAGCCGCACGGTCGCGCCGAACAGCGTGGAGTAGTCGATCTCGTCGTTCAGCATGGCGGGCGCAAAGGCGCTGGAGCCAATCTGGATCATCTGGGCATCCAGCCCTTCCTCCCGGAAGAAGCCCTCCGTGATCGCCAGCCGGAACGGCACGAGCTGCGGATTCGCGGTCGGGTGGGCGATGCTGATCGCGCGCAGCGCGACGGGCGAGGGCGGCGCGGCCGGCGCGCTCGTCGCCTGGATCGCGCTCCCGCCCACCGCTGGAGCGCTGCTGGATGGAACGGCAGGGGCGCCCGCCGGCCCGGCGCACGCCACCATCAGGCAGCCGCCGAGCAGCGCGACGATCAGGCGAGCGCCATTCATGCCAGCACCGATGCAACCGATTGCGACCGAAGTGCCGCCATTGTAACAGGCGCCCGAGCGCGGAAGCAGTGAGAAGAGCGCCTCGCGCCGCGGGGCACGCGCCGGCGACAGGTCGCCACCTCGTCGAGCGTCCAGACGCTTGACATCTACCCCAATTGCTCTCTAAATAGGGGGCACGCGCGAGAGCTGACCGAAGATGGGCGGCACAGTGAAGAGTCCCTTCGGGAGCGAGCGGAGACGGCAGCCCGCACGGGCCGGCGCGCAGGCCGCCGGCGCCGGCGTAGGCGCCCTGGCGCCCCACGATGCCGTGCTCGGCCTGGAGCCGCTCGATGTCGGCGGCGGCCTCGAGCCGCTGGACGACTGGCTCGCCGCGGAGCCGCTCGACGAGGCGGCCGTGCTCGATGCGCTGGAGGCGCTGCTGCCGGCCGACGAGGCACTTCAGGAGATCGCCGAGCAGACGGCTTACGGCGAAGTGCTGATGCAAGACCTCGTGCGCCGCCAGCTGCGCCTGGGGCTGAGCGTCGCCGCCGTGTTCCTGGTGATCCTGCTCGGGCTGCCGCTGATGAACCTGTTGTTTCCGGCGCTCGTGCAGATGCGGCTGCTCGGCCTGCCGATGGCCTGGCTCGCGCTGGCCGTGCTCGTCTACCCGTTCGTCTGGGCGCTGGCGCTGTACTTCGTCTCGACCGCCCGCAAGTACGAGGACGAGTTCACCGCGCTGGTGAAGTGACGGTGCTCCCGGCGACGGACCGAGTGGGGCCGCTAAGGCAATCAGGAAGTGCTTGTCCGGCGTGGAGGCAGTAGCCACCGTGCAGGTTCACTGGGTCGCGCTGCTCGCGTTCGCCGGCATCGCCGTCGCCACCGTGGCGGTCGGCGTCTACGCCACGCGCGTCGCCCGCACGACCCACGACGTCTACATCGCCTCGCGCGCCATCGGCCCCGTGCTGAACGCCTCCGCCATCTCGGGTGAGTACCTGAGCGCCGCCTCGTTCCTGGGCGTGGCCGGCATGGTGATGGCCTTTGGCTACGACGTGCTCTGGTACCCCGCCGGCTATGCGGCCGGCTACCTGCTGCTCTTGCTGTTCGTGGCCGCGCCGCTCCGCCGCTTCGGCGCCTACACCATCCCCGACTTCGCCGAGGGCCGCTTCGGCAGCCCCGCCTTTCGGCTCATCGCCGTGGGCTTCGTCCTGGTCATCGGCGTGTTCTACATGCTGCCCCAGATGAAGGGCGCAGGGCTGGCCGTGCAGGCGGTGGCCGGCCTGCCCTACTGGGTAGGCGTGGTGGTGGTCGGCGGCGTCATTAGCCTGAACGTGGCGCTCGGCGGCATGAAGGGTATCACCTTCGTGCAGGCGTTCCAGTTCTGGGTCAAGGTGTTCGCCATCGCCGTGCCGGCGTTCGTGCTGCTGGCGCTGTTCGGCTCCTACGGCACGCACTGGGAGTGGGCGACCAGCAGCCCGCCGCCGGCGCTGCAGGCTGCCATCGAGGCGGGCGCCGCGCCCGGCCCGGAGTGGGGCCTGCCGTTCGGGCCGTTGGCCGAGCAGCAGGGCTACCCGCTGCTGTTCACCTACTCGCTGATGATCGCCACCATCTGCGGCACCGCCGGCTTGCCGCACATCCTGGTCCGCTTCTACACCAACCGCGACGGCCACGCCGCCCGCCAGACCACGCTCGTGGTGCTGGCGATGATCGGCTGCTTCTACCTGTTCCCGCCGCTGCTTGGCCTGGCGGGCCGCGTCCACGCCCCGGACCTCTACCTCAGCGGCCGTACCGACGCCCTGCTGCTCGAGCTACCGGGGCGGCTCCCCGGCGCGGCCCTCGGCGACGTGCTGCGCGCCGTGACCGCGGCCGGGGCGTTCGCCGCCTTCATGTCCACCACCTCCGGCCTGCTGGTCGCCGTCGCCGGGGCGCTGGCCCACGACCTCTACGCGCGCACGCTCCATCCGCGCGCCGAGCAGCGCGCGCGCCTCCTGGCCTTCCGCCTCGCGGCGCTGGGCGCGGGCGCGGTGGCCGTCGCCATCGGGCTCACCGTCGAGCGCTTTCCGATCAACATGCTCGTCGGCTGGGCCTTCGCCATCGCCGCCAGCGCCTTCTTCCCGCTGCTCGTGCTCGGCATCTGGTGGCGCGGCCTGACCGTCGTCGGCGCCGCGGCCGGCACGCTGGTGGGCGGCGGCCTGGCCTCGGCGGCGATCCTGTACACCATGTGCGTTGGCGATGGCACGGCGGCCGGCACGCTCGGCAGCACGCTGCTTGCCCAGCCGGCCATCTGGACGATCCCCGTCTCGTTCGGCACGATGGTGCTCGGCTCGCTGCTCACGCCCACCCGCGTGCCGGCCGACGTGAACCTCAAGATGCTGCGGCTGCACGTGCCCGAGACGCTCGGGCTGCGGACGGAGTATGGAGAATAGCCCGCAGCTCATCCCGCTGCTGGTCGGGCAGCTCGTGTTCACGGCGGTGGCGGCGGCGCTCGTCGTCCACCTCGTGCTGACGCGCGGGCGCACGGTCAGCGAGGGCCGCGAGCACGCTATCTTCGAATCGCTGGCGCTCGCCAACCGCACGCTGCCCTATCTGCGCCAGGGCCTCAACCGCGCCACCGCGGCGCGCACGGCCGCGGCCATCCACGACGTGCTGCGCCCCGCGGCCGTGGGCATCGTCGGCGGGCAGCAGATCCTGGCCCACGTCGGCGCGGGCGCCGACCACCACCTTGCGGGCACCGAGCCGGCTACCGCGCTCACCCGCGAGGTGCTGCGCACGGGCCGCCCCATCGTGGCGCGCACCCACGACGCGATCGGCTGCGCGCGGCCCGGCTGCCCGCTCGTCTCGGCGGTCGCGGCGCCGCTCACGCTGCGCCGCCAGGTAGCCGGCGCGCTCACCATCTACTTCGGCGAGGGCCAGCCGCTGACGGCAGGGAAGATCAAGATGGTGCGCGCCATGGCCCAGCTCATGAGCCTGCAGATGGAGCTGGCTGAGGTCGATCGCAAGGCCGAACGGCTAGCCAAGGCGGAATTGGCCGCCTTGCAGGCGCAGATCTCCCCGCATTTCGTCTACAACACGCTGAACACCATCGCCGCATTCGTGCGCACCGACCCCGAGGCCGCACGCCAGCTGCTCACCGACTTCGCCACGTTCCTGCGGCGCACCTTCCGCCGGAAGGGCGAGTTCAGCCCCTTCGCGCAGGAGCTAGAGTACGTCCACCAGTACCTCAGCTTCGAGAAAGCCCGCTTCGCCGAGCGGCTCGACGTGGTGTACCGCGTGGACCCGGAGATCCTCTCCACCGTGGTGCCGGTGCTGGTGCTGCAACCCCTCGTGGAGAACGCCGTGCGCCACGGCATCAGCAAGAAGGTGGGGGCGGGGCGTGTCGTCATCGCGGCCGAGGACCGCGGCAGCGAGTGCTGGATCTGCGTCGACGACGACGGCGTGGGGATGGACGGCGAGGCCATGCGCCGGGTGCTGCAAGGCCCCCGCCGCGCCGCCTTCGGCGTGGGGCTGGTCAACGTCAACGAACGGCTGCGCAGCGTGTATGGGCCGGAGCACGGCCTGGAGATCGTCAGCCGCCCGGGCGAGGGCACGCGTATCAGCTTCAGCATCCCCAAGTACAAGGCGGGCGTCGGGATATAGTATGCCACTACGCGCGCTGGTGGTGGACGACGAGCGGCCGGCGCTGGAAGAGCTGCGCTACTGCTTGCGCGCGGCCGACCCTACCGTCGAGGTGGAGACGGCCGCGACGGCGCTGGACGCGCTGCGCCTGCTCAAGCAGCATCGCTTCGACGCGGTGTTCGTCGACATCCAGATGCCGGGCCTATCGGGCCTCGAGCTGGTGGACCTGGTCCACGAGTTCGACCAGCCGCCCGCCGTGGTGTTCGTGACGGCCTACGAGGAGTACGCCCTCCGCGCCTTCGAGCTGCGCGCGGTCGACTACCTGCTGAAGCCCGTCGCGCTCGATCGCCTCCGCGAGACGCTGGAGCGGCTGCACGCCGGCCGGGGTCAGCCCGCGCGGGAGGAGCCCGCCCGCCCCGCCGGCCGTCTCGACAAGCTGCCGGTCGAGACGGCCGGCCGCACGGTGCTGATCGACCTGCCCGACATCCGCTACGCCGAGGCACGCGACGACGTCGTCTACGTCCATACGCACGACCGCGTCTACGCGACGCGCTTCTCGTTGCACGACCTAGAGCGGCGCCTGCCGACGCCCCCCTTCCTGCGCATCCACCGCGCCTTCCTGGCCAACATGCGCAACGTGGTCGAGATCCGCCCCTACTTCAACGGCACCTACCTGCTGAAAGTCAACGACGCCGCCGGCTCCAGCCTCACCGTCAGCCGGGGCCGCGTGAAAGACCTGCGCTCCTTGCTCGGGCTGTGACCTACCCGCCCCGGGTCCCCCTTCCCTGGGACGGAAGGGGGGAGCCACCCCGGCCTCGTCCCCGTCCCTCTCCCCCTTCCCACACTGGGAGGGGGGCAGGGGGGGTAGGTCCCCCGGCCATTCGCCCCCCCACCGGTGCCGAACGGGGGCCAATTTCGACGCCTGGCGGTCAGCAGCTTCCCGCTCCGCGGCCCTACGCGCTATCACTGCGGTACTCGTGGCCCCGGCCATCGGGAGCCGGAGCCAGCAGACCGGAGGGATAAGCGCTATGGCTAGTAGAGCGGCAACGGCGCAAGCTACTGCCGGTCGCGACTACGGCATCCCGTTCGTGATTGGCGCCTCGTCGGCGGGCACGATTATCGAGTGGTACGACTTCTACCTCTACGCGCTCCTCACGCCCTTCCTCGCGCCCCTCTTCTTCCCGAACGACAACCCAACCGCGTCGCTCCTCGCCGGCTTCGCCGTGTACGGCGCCGGGTTCGCCGTGCGGCCCTTCGGCGCGCTCGTCTTCGGGCGCATCGGCGACGTGATCGGGCGCAAGTACGCCTTCCTGCTCACGGTCTCGATCATGGGGGCCGCCACGTTGATCGTCGGGCTCTTGCCCACCTACGCCCAGATCGGCATCCTCGCACCGTTAATCCTCGTCACGCTGCGCCTCCTGCAAGGCCTCGCCCTCGGCGGCGAGTATGGCGGCGCGGCGATCTACGTCGCCGAACACGCGCCCGATGGCAAGCGCGGGCTGTACACCTCGTGGATCCAGACGACCGCGACCATCGGCATGTTCTGCGGCCTGGGCGTGATTCTCGCGACGCGGGTCGCCTTTGGCGACGACACCTACAAAGCGTGGGGCTGGCGGGTCCCCTTCCTGCTCTCGGCCGTTCTCGTCGCCGGCGCGCTGTATATCCGCGCCCGCTTGCAGGAGACCCCACTCTTCCAGCGGATCAAGGCGGCCGGCCAGACGGCGCGTAACACCACCACCTGGGCCAAGGACAGCTTCAGCGGCAACAAGGTCGGCGTCATCCTGCTGGTGCTCGTCGGCATGACCGCCGGCCAGGCCGTGGTCTGGTACCAGGGCCAGTTCCAGGCGCTGTTCTTCCTCGGCACGCTGATGAAAGTGAACTACGTCGCGGCCTACACGATCCTGCTCGTCGCCATCGCCTGCGCCACGCCGTTCTTCATCATCTTCGGCTGGCTGTCCGACAGGGTCGGCCGCAAGCCGGTGATCCTCGGCGGCTGCCTGCTGGCGGCGATCACCTACGTGCCGATCTACCAGGCCATGCTGGCCCACGGCAACCTGACCTACGACGCCGCGGGCAAGATCGCGAGCGCCAACCCGAACATGGTCGCCGAGACGGTCCTCGTCTGGATTCAGATTCTCTACGTGACGATGGTCTACGGGCCGATCGCCGCGTTCCTCGTCGAGTACTTCCCGGCGCGCATCCGCTACACGTCGCTGTCGATCCCCTACCACCTGGGCAACGGCTGGTTCGGCGGCTGGCTACCGTTCATCTTCCTGGGCATCGTCGCGGCCACCGTCACCGGGCAGGGCTACGTGCCCTTCTTCAACATCGGGCCGCTTCCCGGCTTCGACCTGCGCGGGCTGAACCCGGGCGGCGACCCGAACGGCAACCTGCTCGCCGGGCTCATTTACCCGATCGCCGTCGCCCTGATCTCGGTCGTGGTCGGCGGGCTGTTCATCCCCGAGACGAAGGACCGCAAGATCTGGGACGAGGTCCACGCCATGGAGCAGGCGGGCGCGATGCCCGCCGAAAGCGTGGCCGGCGCCGCCCAGGCGGCGCCCGCCAGCGGCGGGCTTGCGGGCTGAGCTGCGCGGGAGCCGCCCCCGCCGCCCGGCGGTTCCTCGTGACTCCTCACCCAATCGTGGCGGCCGGCGGTCGGGGCGGGGACGCGTCCCCGCCCCGACCGCCGGCCATGTTCTGAACTGGCGCGTTCGCCGCGGGACCAGCATCCGCCGCGCCAGGCCGCGGCGACGGAGCGCCGCGGGTACCGGTTAGATCGGTACCTTTGGTCAAGCATCATCCGTCCGCGGGACTCCTGCGCCGCGCCTCTCCGGCCGATACAGTGAGAAGTACAGCCGCCTGGGCGAGAGGCGCGGAGGAGAGGCCGATGCGGGTCCTGCTGGTCACCGGCGACGTCGTGGAGCAGCGTGCGCTACGGAGCATCCTGGGGCAGCTAGGGCACGAGGCAACCGTGGCGGCCGACGGCGCGACAGCCGAGGATGTCCTCGCGGCCGAGACCGTCGATGTGGTCATCGGCGACTGGCAGCTGCCCGACGTCGACGGCATCGAGCTATGCCGTCGCGTGCGGGCCCGCCACGACCGTGACTACACGTACTTCATTCTCCTCACGGCGGGCGGCGACCGATCGCAGGCGCGGCGCGGCATGGAAGCCGGCGCCGACGACTACCTGGCCAAGCCGCTCGACGCCGAGGCGCTCGACATCGCACTGATCGCCGCGGCGCGGATCAGCGCGCTGCACCGCGAGCAGCGGGCCGCGCAGCTCCAGCAGGGCCGCCTGGAAGGCGTCCGCCTCGCGGCGCGCACGATGCGCCACGAGCTAGGTAACAAGCTCGCTGCCACCGTCCTCTACCACGAGCTGCTCGCCGAACGGGCCGACGACACCACCGAGCTGCACGCGGTCGCCACGAAGGCGCTGCGCAGCGTGCGCGAGGCCACTACGCTCATGGACCAGCTCGGCCGAGTCACGCGGCTCGACGTGATCAACTGGGGCCCCGACGCCCACTCCACCTTGGAGCTGGTCGGCGCACGCGCGTGATCCGGCGCCCCGGTCCTGCTCGCACGCGATGCGGTTTGCCGCCCGACGGCGCCGCGCCGCCGCGCCTACGGCGCCGCAAGCGCCGGACGCTCGCCGTCTGACGTCGGCCCGGCCCCTCCTGGCCGCCTGGCACCAAGGTTGCACAACAGCCCCCAAAGCGGTGCGCCGACGACTGGGCGAAGAGCCGTCGGCTGCCAGGAGGGCACGATGGCACACAGCACGCTGGCCGCGCGCATCGAGCGCGCGCTTACCGAAGAGGCGGGCCTCTATGTGGCCGTCGAGGAGGCGAACGGCGCGATCGTCCTGACCGGGCACGTCGACTCGCCCGCGTCCGTGCGTGCCGCGGAAGACATCGTGGCGCGCATCGCGCCAGGTGCGCGCGTCGACAACAACCTCGACGTGGAGACGACGGTTCCGGAGGCTGCCGCGGAGTTCAACGCCGAGGAGCCGACGCACGTCCAGCCGCCCGAGAGCGTAGCCGAGATCGAGCACGAGGGCGCGGACATCGCCCCGGACTTCACGGACCAGCCCCTCGAGACGACGGGCATCGAGGACTTCGTCGCCGAGGCGCGCGACGACCGGGAGGCGCGCAACGTCCTCGAGGAAACCGAGAACGTCGTCGTCCCGCCGACCGATCCAGTGATCAGCACCGCGAGCGGCCAGGCGGAGGTCCTGGGCGGCTTCGCGCCCACCTCGATGGACGAGCAGTACGTCGCGCCGTCGGCCGAGGATCCCTACCTCGGCGACGAGGCGATCGCCGACGCGATTCGGCGGGAGCTGGTCGAGGACGCCACCACGACAGCCCTGCGGATCGATGTCGAGGTGCGCCAGGGAACGGCGTTCCTGCGGGGCGAGGTCGAGGGCCTGGAGGACGCCGACAACGCCGAGGCGGTCGCCAGCCGCGTGCCCGGCGTGCGCGAGGTGCGCGAGGAGCTTCGCGTGCGCTCGGTATAGCGCCCCGCGGCCGTTGTGGCGCCCCAGACACCCGGCGGCCGGAGCCCGCAAGCCGGTTGACCGGGCGCCGGCGGGGTGGTAGCATCCCTCGCGCGGCACCGGTCGTGAGCATTCGGCCACCTCGCCATGTCCGCTCGCGCGAGCGCGAGCCCGTCCCCGCGCCAGCTTTGCCGCGCGCACCCAGCGCGCGCGTGCGCTGCCGCCCGCGCGATCGCTCGCGCGAGGTATCATCAGGCAGCGCCGGCGCCCCGCGGCGCGCGAGCTGAGCGGCCACGCCTTGGCGCGCGCAATCTCATGCGAGGAGAGCCTGATGGCGAATGGCTCTGGCACGCCCGAGATCAAGCTGTATTTTGATCCCATCTGCCCGTGGGCCTGGCGCACGTCGCTCTGGCTGCGCGAGGCGCGTCAGGTGCGGCCGCTGCAGCTAACTTGGGGCTTCTTCTCGCTCGCCGAGGTGAATCGCGCGGCCGGCAACCCGCCCAAGGAGCGCCATCAGCAGAGCCAGGTCCCGTTTCGCATCATGGCGCTGGCGCGGCGCCAGCACGGCCCCGAGGCGGTCGATCGCCTGTATCTGGCGTTCGGCCGCGCCCACCACGAGCGGCAGCAGAACATCGGCCAGCTCGACGTGATCGCGGCGGCGCTGGACGAGGCCGGTTTCGACCGCGGCCTGCGCGACGCCGCCCTCGCCGATCCCACTGTCGAGCAGGAGTTACGCGACGAGCACGCCGCGCTGGCCGCCCGCGGCGCCTTCGGCGTGCCGACCCTGGAGGTGGCCGGCGCCCAGCCGCTCTACGGCCCGATCATCGACCGCGTGCCGACCGGCGAGGCGGCCGGCGAGCTGTGGGACCATACGGCCTGGCTGCTGGCCCAGCCCCACGTCTACGAGTTCAAACGTGCCCGCAGCTAACGCCCCCGTCGGCGACCGCCGGCTGATCAGCCTGGCGATGCTGTGCGGCATCTTCCTGACGGCCATCTCGTCCACCGTCGTGGCCACTGCTGCGCCCAGCATCATCCGCTCCCTGGAAGGCCTGGAGCTGTACAGCTGGGTGTTCGCCACCTACCTCATCATGATGACCGTCTCCACGCCGCTCTACGGCAAGCTGGCCGACTCCTACGGGCGCAAGCCGGTCTTCCTGCTGGGCCTGGCGGTGTTCCTGTTAGGCTCGGCGCTGTGCGGATTCGCCCAGAACATGCCGCAGCTCCTGGTCTTTCGGCTAGTGCAGGGGCTCGGCGCGGGCGCTATCCAGCCCATCGCCCTGACCCTCGCCGGCGACCTGTTCCCCATCGAGCAGCGAGCGCGCATCCAGGGACTGTTCAGCTCCATGTGGGCGCTCTCCAGCCTGATCGGCCCCTTCGTCGGCGGCCTCCTGGTCGTGACGCTGAGCTGGCACTGGGTCTTCTGGGTGAACCTCCCCGTGGGCGTGGCCGCCGGGGTACTCATGGCGCTGACGCTGCACGAGACCGTCACGCACCGCCGCCATCAGCTCGATTGGCCGGGCGCCGTGGCGGTGGCGCTCGGCGTGAGTGCGTTTCTCGTGGCGCTCTACGCGCTCAGCGGCAGCGCCCCCGGCCTGCCCCTCGGCGCGTGGCCGCTGCTCATCCTGGCGGTCGCCCTGCTGGCCTTCTTCATCTGGTGGGAGCGCCGCACGCCCGAGCCGCTGCTGCCCCTGGAGCTGTTCCGCATCCGCGTCGTGGCCGCGGGGGCGGTGCTGGTCGCGCTGGGCGGCGTGGCGATGCAGGGCGTCGCGTCCTTCGGGCCGCTGTTCGTGCAGGGTGTCCTCGGCGGCTCGCCGTTGCAAGCCGGCTACGCGCTGCTGCCGAACGACCTCACCTGGATCGTCGGCAGCGTCGGCTCCAGCCGCATCATCTTGCGCTACGGCTACCGCACGGCGATCACCGTCGGCATGAGCCTGGCGCTGTTGGGCTGCCTCGCCACCAGCCGCGTGGGCGCCGACGCGCCGATCCTGGTGTTCGGCCTCGTCCTCGGCATCTGTGGCTTCGGCTTCGGCTGCATCGTCGCGCCGGTCACCATCGCCGTGCAGAACTCCGTGGACTGGGCGCAGCGCGGCGTCGCCACGGCCACCACCGTCTTCTTCCAGAGCATCGGCCGCAGCGTGGGCGTGGCCGTCCTCGGCGTGGCGCTGGACGCCCAGCTGCTCGCGCTGCTGGGCAGCGAGGGCCTCGCCGGGCGCGGCAGCAGCGTGGACGTGGTGACCGACTTGCTCGACCCTGCTCAGGCCGCGACGCTCGATCCGGCGATGGCCGCGACGCTGCGCCAGGCGTTCGAGCAAGGGCTCCACGGCGTGTTCCTGCTGATGGCGTTCACGGCGCTCACGGGCCTCGTCGTCGTGCGGGCGTTCATGCCGGGCGGCCGGGCGGCCGAGCACCTGCGCGGCGCGAACGCGCCCGCGGCGCCGGCCTACGCCGACGACGCCGCGCGGCCCCGCGTCGGCGCGGCGGAATAGCTGGGGGGATCGCCCCGCGCCGCTCCGCCTGTCGGGGCAGCCGTGCGGCGCTGGCAAGACGAGGATGCGATGCGCGAGGAGCACGATGCCGTCGTCGTCTACATTACCGCCGGCTCGCCTGAGGAGGCCGCCGCGCTAGCGCGCGCGCTCGTCGCCGAGCGGCTGGCCGCCTGCGTGAACCGCCTGCCCGTGGAGTCCGTGTACCGCTGGCAGGGGCAAATCGAGGAGGCCTCCGAGGTGCTGCTCATCGTCAAGACGCGACGCGCGCGGCTCGACGCGCTGGCCGCCCGCGTCCAGGCGCTGCACAGCTACACGGTGCCCGAGATGATCGCGCTCCCGGTCGTCGCCGGCTGGCCGCCGTACCTCCAGTGGCTCGCCGACGAGAGCGCGGAGTAGCCTCGTCCCCCGGCGACGAGACCGGTAAGTGGGTGCCGCCTACGAGGGTGGGCCGGCCGGGCGGCTGGTGGCACTAGACACCCGCCCGACCGAGGCCCGGCCGGCCCCGTCAGTGGGAGCTGACAGCTTTGAGCATAGCGCAGCCGCCCGGGCGCGCTCACGGGTTTCCGGGGACCTTTAGCCCATTCTTAGGGATTCTTCAGGCAGGGAGGACGTCATGTTCGCGAGCTGGCGTGGCAGCGTGGGCGTGATCAAGCCGACGTATCGACCCGGGTCGCTAGAGGAGTTCATGCGGCTGCTGCCCGACGGCATCGCCGTGATCCCACTCTTCCTGGGCATCCGCGAGGGCACGACCGCCGAGTTTCGCGGCGTGCTCGACGCTATCGAGCAGAAGGTGCGCGAGCTGGCCGAGATCGGCGTCGAGCTGATCCACCCGGAGGGCGCGCCGCCGTTCATGGTCCACGGCTTCCAGCGCGAGCGCGAGCTGCTCGACCAGTGGCAGCGCGCCTACGGCAAGCCGGTCATCACCGCGGGCACCACGCAGGTAGACGCCATGCGCGCGCTCCACATGCAGCGCATCGTCGGCGTAACCTACTTCCGTGGCGAGATCAACGACCTCTTCGCGCGGTACTTCACGGACGCCGGCTTCGACGTGCTCGCCATGGAGGGCATGGACGTGCCCTTCGACCAGGTGGGGCGCCTCTCCTCGCGTGAGGTGTACGCCCACACGAAGGCCGCCTTCCGACAGCACCCGCGCGTCGACGGCGTGTACATGCTGGGTAGCGGCTGGCGGGCGCTCGACATCGTGGACATGCTGGAGCAGGACCTCGAGGTGCCCGTGCTCCACGCCGTCCCCGCCCGCGTCTGGGCCATCCAGCAGCATTTCCTGGTGCGCGAGCGGCGCCCGGGCTTCGGGCGCCTGCTGGCCGAGCTGCCGTCCCCGGCGGGCCGCTAGCCCGCGGCGACGCGCGGTCGCCGCTCGCTCGGCACGGCCCCCCGTCGCCTCCGCACGCGCCCCGCGCTGCCGTGGCATACTCCTGCGAGACGAGTCGGGCCGCGCCGCGGTGCCTCCGCCGCTAAAACGTGCGCGAGCCCGACGCCGGCCGGCTCCGGACGGCGCGCGGCCCGCGAGAGTTACAGTTACTCGGAGCGACCGCCGTACCGCCACGCGGCCGGGCGTGCGCTGACCCGAGCTACCCTCCCCGAGGAGCACACGATGCGCGCTACTCTCGAAGCCTGCAGCCCTGCCGAGCGCCGCGAGGCGGTGGCGATGATCGACACGCGCGGCCTGCGCCGGACGTTCCGCTCGCGCCGCGGCGAGGTAGTCGCCGTGGATGGGGTCGATCTCCACGTCGCGGCGGGCGAGGTCTTCGGCTTCCTCGGCCCCAACGGCGCCGGCAAGACGACCACGCTCCGCATGCTCGCGACGCTGCTCGTGCCGACCGGCGGCGAGGCGACAGTGGCCGGCTACGATCTGCGGCGCGAGCCGGCGCGCGTGCGCGAGCGCATCGGCTACGTGGCTCAGGGCGGCGGCACCGATCCGGCGCTGAGCGCGCGCGAGGAGCTGGTGCTCCAGGGGCGCCTGTACGGGCTCGACAAGCGCGAGGCGCAGCGGCGCACGGTCGCCCTCCTCGAGGCCTTCGAATTGGAGACGGCCGCCGACCGCCCCACCGGCACCTACTCCGGCGGCCAGCGGCGGCGGCTCGACCTGGCGCTCGGCCTGATCCACCGGCCGCGGCTCGTCTTCCTCGATGAGCCCACGACGGGGCTGGACCCGCAGGGACGCGCGCGCATGTGGGACGAGGTGCGGCGCCTGCGCGACGGCGGTATGACGGTCTTCCTGACGACGCACTACCTGGAGGAGGCCGACGCGCTCTGCGACCGCCTGGCCATCATCGACCACGGCCGGATCGTCGCCGAGGGCACCGCCGACCAGCTCAAGCGCCAGGTCGCGGGCGACCTCGTGACCCTCAGCGTGCAGGGCGATCCAGTCGTGGCCGAGGCGTTGCTGGCGGCACAGCCGTTCGTGCGCGAGGCGAGCCGTGAGGACGGCACCATCCGTCTGTACGTCGAGCACGGCGAGGCGGCGCTGCCGGCCGTCCTGCGCCTGCTCGACGGTGCCGGCCTGCCGCTGCAGACGATCGCGTTGAGCCGGCCCAGCCTCGACGACGTGTTCCTGCGCACTACCGGCCGCTCGCTGCGCGACGACGCGGAGTAATACCGACATCGGCGCGACCGTTCCCGTACTCCCTCGCCCCCGGAGAGGGCGGGGGTGAGGGCGCGCCCCGGTAGCCCAACCGCCGGGAAGGATCCGGCGTTAATCAATGATCGTGGGCTTTCGTCTGAGAATCCCGCCCCACTAGATCGCACCGATCGAGCCCGTTCGCGGCGCGGAAAGGTAGCCTGTTATGAAACTCTTGCGCGACACCTGGCTGCTGTTTGGGCGCTCGGTCAGCCTCACCGTGCGCAACCCGGTCTGGGTCGTCATCGGCCTCGTGCAGCCGCTCTACTTCCTCGTGCTGTTCGGTCCCCTGCTGGAGCCGTTGGCGGGCGCGCCCGGCTTCCCTCCCGGCCCGCCCCTCAACGTGTTCGTGCCGGGCCTGCTGATCCAGCTCGGGCTCTTCGGCGCGGGCTTCGTGGGCTTCGGCCTGATCGCCGAGGTCCGCCACGGCGTCATCGAGCGCCTGCGCGTCACCCCGGTCAGCCGGCCGGCGCTGCTGCTGGGCCGCGCGCTGCGGGACGTGGTCGTGCTGCTCATCCAGGCGGTGCTGCTGGTGGCCTGCGCCGTGCCGTTCGGCCTGCACCCGAACCTGCTGGGCCTCGCGGTGATGCTGGGGCTACTCGTCCTGCTGGGCCTGCTGATGGTCTGCGTCTCGTACGCGCTCGCGCTCTGGCTGCGCAACGAGGACGCGCTGGCGCCACTGCTGAACACGATTACCCTGCCGATATTGTTGCTCTCGGGGGTGCTACTCCCGCTCAGCCTCGCTCCGGGCTGGCTGCAAACGGCCGCGCTGATCAACCCGCTGAGCCACGCCGTGACGGCGGCGCGCGCCCTGTTCAACGAGCAGCTGGGCGACCCCAGTATCCCGCGGGCGCTGGTGATCCTGGGCGTCTTGGCCTTCAGCGCGCTCGTCATCGCCTCGCGCTCGTTCAGCCGCGCGGCCGCCTGACCAGGGCCATCGAGCTATGAGGTAGGGCGGGGGCGCGTCCCCCGCCGCCCGGCCGCTGTTGCCGGGATCAGTCATCCCGGAAACTGCTCTAGAGGAGGTAGCTACATGGCCGACGCTAGTGTCAGCGCGACCATGGTCATCAACGCCCCGGCGGAGGCAATCTTCGCAGTCCTTACCAATCCAGCAAAGCACGCTGCGATCGATGGCACCGGCTGGGTCCGCGAAACCCTCGACAGCAAGCCGTTGACCGCCGCCGGGCAAATTTTCCGGATGTCCATGTACCACGTGAACCACCCGGACGGTAACTACCAGACGGCCAACCGGGTCCAGGTGTTCGACCCGCCGAGCACTATTGCCTGGGAGCCAGGCTACGACGCCGGCGATGGTACGCTGCGCTTCGGCGGCTGGACCTGGCGCTACGACCTCACGCCCGCTGGGCCATCGAACACCACCGTCACGCTCACCTATGACTGGTCAGCAGTCTCGGACTCCATCCGAGAGCACATCGGCTTCCCGCCGTTCCCTCCGGAGCATCTGGGCAACTCGCTCGCCCACCTCGCCGAACTGGTGACCTTCTGAACAGCCCGCACTCCCGCTAGCCAGCTGCCAACACAGAGCAAATCTCCCGTGACGACGTACTAGCGCGGGAGGCGAGAAGCCAGAAATCCGCAGGAATAAGCCTACGGGGCCGGGTGGGCGTCGCGAGGCTCGGCCGAGGGAGCGATTAGCTCGTCGCGAACCGCTAGCGAGGGGTGGGTGGGCGCCGAGGGGCTCGAACCCCCGACCTTGCGGATGTAAGCCGCACGCTCTAACCAGCTGAGCTAGGCGCCCACGAAGCTGCCAGCCGTTAGCTCTCAGCGCCCAGCCAGGCTGCCGTCCTGGCCTGCTGACGGCTAATAGCTGACTGCTGATAGCTCAAAGGGTGCCCCCGAGTGGACTCGAACCACCACGCCCTTTCGGGCACAGGCCCTCAACCTGCCGCGTATGCCAATTCCGCCACGGGGGCGCGGACGCAGGCGGCGCAAGCCCAACCTGCAACAGGGATTGTAGCCCCCGCCCGCCGCGCCCGTCAACCCATGGTGGTCGTCGCCGCCGTGGGCCGTCAGGGCGACGGTCAGGACGCGAAGTACGCGCGCAGCGTGTCCAGGTCGTCGATGAGCGTGACGTCGGCCTCGTCGGGGGGCCGTGTGGCGGAGCGTGGCGCCGCCGCGCCGAGCCCGCGCAGGCGGGCCGCCAGGCCGCTGTAGCGCACGGCCCGGCGATCGTTCTTGATCGCTACCGCCAGCGCGCGCGGACTCCCCACGATCACCACCAGCCGCTTCGCGCGGCTCACGGCGGTGTACAGCAGGTTGCGCTGCAACATCACGTAGTGCTGTGTGTGCAGCGCCAGCACCACCGCCTCGTACTCCGAGCCCTGCGCACGATGCACCGACAGCGCGTAGGCGTGCAACAGCTCGTCCAGGTCGGCGAAGTCGTAGCTTACCGCGCGGCCGTCGTCGAGCAGCACTTCGACCTGCTGCGCGCCCTGGTCAACGGCTTGCACCACCCCGCCGTCGCCGTTGAACGTCTCGCGCTTGTAGTCGTTCTTCACGCAGATCACGCGGTCGCCGACCCGGAAGACCCGCCCGCCGAACGCGCGCTCGGCCTTCGCGGGCGCCGGCGGGTTGACCGCGGCCTGCAGCACCTCGTTCAGGTTGGCGCTGCCCAGCCGCCCGACCCGCATCGGCGTCAGCACCTGCACGTCGCGCGCCTGGAGCGGCGGCCTCGGTCCCACTCGTTGGCGCGGCAGCCTGCGCGCCACCAGGTCGCGGATCGCATCCACCGCCTGGTCGGGGTCGTCGGCGGGCACGAAGCGGAAGTCCGGGTACTGCCGCAGCTCCGGCCGCTCGCCGTGCAGGATGCGGTGAGCGTTCACGACGATGCCACTCTCGGCCGCCTGGCGGAAGATCACCTCCAGCCGCACCACCGCCACCTGCTCAGAGGCGATCAGGTCCGCCAGCACGTTGCCCGGCCCGACCGACGGCAGCTGGTCCACGTCGCCCACGAACAGCAGGTGCGCGCCCGACGGCACCGCCTTCACCAGCATGTTCGCCAGCAGCTCGTCGAGCATCGACGCCTCGTCGACCACGATCAGGTCGGCGTCGAGCGGGTGCTCGGCGTCGTGGGCGATCCGCCCGCCGAAGCCCACGCCCAGCAGGCGGTGCAGCGTCTTCGCCGGCACCCCCGTCGCCTCGGCCAGGCGCTTGGCCGCCTTGCCGGTCGGCGACGCCAGCAGGGCCGTGCCCCGCTTCGCCTGGAGCAGCCGCAGCAGCGCCCGCACGGTCGTCGTCTTGCCGGTGCCCGGGCCGCCCGTGAGCACCGTCACGCGGCTGGTCAGCGCGGTGCGCACCGCGTCGGCCTGCGCGGGCGCGAGCGCCATGCCGGTCGTCTGCGCCAGCCACGCGAAAGCCCGCTCGAAGTCCACGCTCTGCCACAGCGCCAGGCGGTCCTGGCCCGCGTACAGCAGCCGCCGCACGTGGCCTGCCAGCCCCTGCTCCGCCCGCGCCAGCGGCCGGAGGTAGACGGCAGGGTTACCTACCCCCCCCATCCCCCCCTCCCTTTGAGGGAAGGGGGGAGACGCCTCGCCGCTCTCGCCTGCTCCCCCTTCCTTCGAAGGGAAGGGGGTTGGGGGGTTAGGTTGAATCCTCGCCTCGATCTCGATGGCCCCCTCGTCGGCCAGCGCCGTCAGCGCGGCGCGCAGGCGCTCCTCGGGCTGCGCCAGCATCGCCTCGCCGCGCTGGAGCAGCTCGCGCTCGGGCAGGTAGACGTGGCCCTCGTCGGTCGCCTCGGCGAGCACGTGGGCGAGCGCCGCCATCGCGCGGTCGAGCGAGTCGGGGGCCACCCCCAGGTTCGCAGCGATCTTGTCGGCCGTCTTGAAGCCGATGCCGCGCACGTCGCGGGCCAGCTTGTACGGCGTCTCGCGGATCACCTGCACCGACTCGTCGCCGTACTGGCGGTAGATGTTCAGCCCGAGCGTGGTCGAGACGTCGTGCGACGCCAGGAAGACCATCACCTCCTTGATGGCCTTCTGCTCCTGCCAGGCGGCGCGGATAGCGCGGGCGCGCGTCGGGCCAATGCCCTCCGCCTCCTCCAGCCGCCCCGGCGCGTTCTCGATGATCTCCAGCGTGTCGGCGCCGAAGTGGCGCACCAGTCGCTCGGCGGTGACCTTGCCCACGCCGCGGATCAGCCCCGAGCCGAGGTACTTGCGGATGCCCTCCACGGTCGTCGGCAGCACGACGGCGAAGTCCTGGGCCTCGAACTGGCGGCCGTGCTGGGGGTGCGTCGTCCAACGGCCGTGCAGCCGCACCTGCTCGCCGATGTGGACCGCCGCCAGCTTGCCGACGACCGTGACGAGGTAGCTCTTGTCCGTCGGCTGCAAGCGCAGCACGGCGAAGCCGCTCTCCTCGTTCGCGAAGGTGATGCGCTCGACGCTGCCCTCCAGCGTGGCGAGCGCCGCCGGCGGCGTCGGCGGTGGGGCCGCCCCGCCCGCTCCCGGCGCCGCCTCCTCCGGCCTGGGCCGCGCCGGACCCGTGGCTCCCGCGACCGCTGGCGTACGGCCAGCGGCCCGGCCATGCGAGCCGGGGGGCGGTGCAGGCGACGCCAAGGGAGCCTCCGGGCGGGAGCAGTGTCGCCGGAATTGTACCAGCCGCCGCGCGGACCTACGGGTAGGCCCGGCCCCCCGCCGCGAACAGCCCGCTGCGGAGGAGGCGCGCCCGGCCCGCGGCGGCCTGCGCATCGAGCGCCGCGAACAGGGCGCGGTAGCGCGCCTTCGCCGGCTCGTCGGCCGCGTCGCCGGGCGCTGTGAAGGTCGCGCGGTCCCCGACCACCAGCAGCTTCGCGCGCGCCCGCGACAGCGCCACGTTCATGCGCCGCCAGTCGGTGTGCAGCGGCCCGATGCTGCGCTGGGCGTTGCTGGCGACCAGGCTGATGGCGATCAGGTCGCGCTCGCCGCCCTGGAAGCGGTCCACCGTGTCCACCCGCAGCCGCTCGGCGAGCGGCCCGAGCCGCGCCCGCAGCTCTTGCCGCAGCCGGTTGTTCTGCCGTCGGTACGGCGAGATCACGCCGCTGCGCTCGGCCAGGGGGAACGCCGCGGCCGCCGGCAGCGCGGCGAACAGCGCGGCCAGCAGGTCGGCCACCAGCGTAGCCTCGCGCGGATTGTCGCGCGCGTCGTCGGCGCCGAGGCGCACCTGCGTGTCCCGCGCCGCCGGGTCGTCCTGCGTGTCCACGAACACGATCGCCGCCGCTGGGTCCCACACGGCGTCCCAGGGCGCCGCCAGCGCGGCCTCCCGCGCCGCGGTCAGGCGCCGGTCCGCCACGGCCGCGGTGCCGGGCCGCAGCGCGCCCGCGTAGAACGTGTCGCTGACCACCTCGCACACCGGCGCGCACATCCGGTACTGCTCGCGCAGCGTCACCAGCCGCTCCGGATAAAGCCGCGCCAGCCGCTCGAACAGCGAAGTGCGCAGCCCATCGCCCGGCTGGAACCCGGCAGGCACCAGCTCGGCCGGCACGCCCTCCCCGCCCCCCAGCTCCGCCGCCGGCCCGGCACCCTCCCGGCCCCCCGCCGGCGCCTCGGGCGCCACGGGCGGCAGCTGCTGGTGGTCGCCCACCAGCACAAGGCGCCCGGCATACCCGCGCGGCAGGTGGCGCAGCGCCTGGAGCGCCGCCGGCTCGGTGGCCTGGCCGCACTCGTCCACGACGACGTAGCTGAAGGCGAGGCCACGCAGCTCCGGCCGCGCCGCCCCGGCCAGCGTGCCCACGAACACCGCCGCCTGATCGTGCAGCAGCCCCCCCTGGCGCACCAGCCGCACGAAGGCCGCGGCGCCGTTCGCGCGCAGGTCCACCCCGTCGAGCTGCTCGCGCACTCGCAGTCGCTCGGCCAGCACGTACGGCCGCACGAGCGGCTCCATCGCGGCGTTCGCCGGCCCCAGCCGCACGATGTACGGCCGCAGGTCGGGCCACTGCTCGTGCAGCTTCCGCACCAGCTCGTCGCAGGCACGGTGCGTGTTCGCCAGCAGAAGCATCGGGCGCGTCGGCTCGTGCCAGAACTCCCGCTGCACGACCGCCCGCACGAGGTGCGCGATGAGCGCCGTCTTGCCCGTCCCCGGAGGCCCCTGCACCAGCAGCAGCTCGCCCGGCGCCAGCGCCAGCGCCGCCTCCAGCGCTCGGCGCTGCTCCGCGTTCAGCCCTGCCCCGTCGGCCACCCCCGCGCCGAGCGCACCATCCTCCCAGCCCCCCGACCCCGGCGGATGTCCGCCATCCGTCTCCGCTGGCGCCGCAGTCGCTTCGCCGTCGCCTCCGTCCCGTTCCGCACCAGTATCGAGCGGGCTCGAACGGCTTGCGCGCAAGGTAAGCGGCCAGGATGACGTAGTGGCCGGTTTCATGCCCGCCCGCGGCCCACAGGCCGCCGCCCCGGCGTCGGCCACCTGCTCAGCCGGGCTGCAAGCCGCTGCGGGGGATGCCGGCGAATCCAGGCCCTTGTGCCCCGCCCCCAGCACCAGCCGGGCGAGCGCCGGCAGCTCGCCGAGCGCAACGGCGCGGCCGCGCACGCCCGACCCAAGCATGGCGCCGACCAGGAAGTCGGTCAGCCCCTCGATCTGCCAGCCGGAGCGCTCCCAGTACCCGATCTGATCGACCCGGTACGGTCCGGCCCCCGCCAGCTCGTCGCGCACGTCTAGCTCCAGCCAATCCTCGCCCACCGCGCGCACCGTCGCCTCGACGGAGTGTACCTCCCCGGGCGGCACGCCCTGTGGCGTGACCAGCACACGGTCGTCCTCGCGCAGCCGCGTCTCGATGCGCCGCGCGCGGCCCAGCCGCACCAGCAGCCCGTCGTGCGCCTGCACCGCGAGATCGGCCAGGCTGATGCCCTCCTCGCCCTCCAGCCGCGCGAGCGGCGTGGCGGCCAGGTGGTACAGGTGCTCGCGGCCCGCCCGCTCCTCGGCCTGCAGCTGGCGGTGGAACCACGCCCAGTAGCGGTACAGCCGCGTCGGCACGTGGCGGAAGAAGTCGTACCAGGGCGGCTCGGCGTAGTGCCGCGCGTCCTCGCACAGGCCGCGAGTCTGCACGGCGCAGGCGCGGCAGGGCGGCACGGCACCGTACAGGTTGAAGTCGCCCCCCACGCCGCGCAGCCGCTGGCCGTACTTGGCGATCTCGTCGATGCGGTTGCGATCGTAGCCGGTGAGCAGCCCCGACTCGACGACGTAGGCCACGTTCCGCGCCTGCGCGAACAGGTCGAGGTAGCGGTCGCGGGGCGCCAGCACGTCGGCCTCGGCGCGCGTCACGACGGGGTGGGTGGTCAGCGGCAGCGCCTCCACCCCCTCGGGCGCCACCACCTCGACGTAGGTCGCCGGCGCCCGGCCGTCCAGGCTGCGCAGGATCTCGTGGTAGGCCAGCGCCTGCACCCCGCCCGGCGCCGCCCGCCCGGTGCGCGGGTCCCGGTCCGCGCTGTAGCCGGTCGTCTTCAGCTCGAACAGCTCCCGCCTGGCTCCCTCTCCCCCTGGGAGAGGGTCAGGGTGAGGGCTCGCGTCCTCCTGGCCCCCGCCCCCCGGCGCCTCGCTCCCCCGCTCCGCGATGCGGTCGGCGCGGCCGGCCAGCCCGCGCGCCGGCGAGTAGAACAGACGCTCCTGGTAGAACCGCACGGCGCCGTCCGGCCAGCGCTCGCCCAGCCGCCGCACCAGCGTCGGCCCGGCCGAGATCGGCAGCGTGTACAGCCGCCCGGGCCGCTTCGGACGGTCCAGCAGGTAGTAGGCGAAGTCGTCGGCCCAGGCGCGCACGACGGCGGCGTCGTACGCCGCCAGCGTCGCCCCGGCGTCGCGCGTGCGCGCCCACGCCTGCGCCGCCCGCTGGTAGCCGCGGTGCAGCGCCTGGCCAGCCGCGAACGTCGGCGATCGCGCGTCGCGCAGTACGTCGCGGCCCAGGCCCAGGAAGTGCTGGTAGTAGGCGCTCAGCGGGCAGCGGTACAGCTCTTCCAGCCGGCCGCCCGTGACCGCGAACTCGGGCGCCACGACGTATTTCAGCAGCACCACGTAAGGGTGCTGGTCGCCGCTGTTCACCGCCTTGAGCAGTTGCAGGCGCAGTCGGGGCTCGCGCCCCTCGGCCTCCAGCCCGGCCAGCGCGCGCTGCAGCACCAGGAAGTAGTGGCTGAAGGCGTTGCGGCCGCCACGGGGAAACCACTCGCCGGGGAACACGTGGGCCCGCCCGAGCCGCGCGCCGTCCTCGGTCGTCAACTCCAGGAACAGCCGCGAGGGGCCGCTGCGCTCGGGCAGCTTGCGCGCCAGCACCGGCAGGTCGAGATACACGGGCCGCCGCGCGGCGAGCAGGCGGCGCCAGGCGGCCCGGGGCGCCTCGTCGCGGCCCGGCTGGCCGCCCGGCGCTTGGGCGCCTCCGGTCGTCGCGGCCACGTCGCTACTCCTCGTGGTACGGCGCGATGCCGAACTGCGCCGCATCGCGCAGCACCTCACGCCCAAGCGCCTGGTCCAGATGGTTGCCCAGCGCCTCCAGCAGCGCCGCCGCGCGCACGTCGTCGCTCGTCTCCTCGGCGCGCTCCGGCGCCGCACCGTCCGGCGCCGACGCTCCGCCAGGCGCATCCCCTTCCTTCCCAGCCTTCGGCAGGTCAGGAGGAGCGCCGTCCGCCTCGCCCAGGAAGCGGCGCAGGCGGCGGCGGGCGCGCTCCAGCAAGTCGGCGAGGTATGGGCTCGGCGCCGGGCCGGTCCCTTGCAGCGCCGCGGCGCGCAGCAGCCAGCCGAGCCCCACCGTGTCGTCCCCGCCCCCGAGCGCCAGCCGCGCCCGCAGCAGGCAGTGGACCGTCTGCAGGTAGGGATCGCCGGGCAGCGCCTGCCGCAGCGCGATCAGTCGGCGCAGCTCCGCGGCGTAGTGGGCGCGCTCGGCGGTCGGCAGGGCGTCGAGCGTGTCCACCAGCCCGAGCGCCCGCTCCTCGGGCACGGCGCGCGGCGGCTGCTCGGGATCGCTCAGCACGATCCGACGGACGAGGGCCGTCGCGGCGCGGTAGAAGGTCAGCCGCTGCTGCCGGGCCGCGTCGGCCGTTTTGGCGCCGGCCTCCTGGAACGCCGCCTGGGCGCCGGCGAAGCGCCAGTAGCGGAGCGCGCTCAGGCCGCGATAGAACAGGTCCTCCGCCACGTCCTCCTGCAGAGCAATGACCGCGTCGTTCACCCGTAGGCCCGCGTTCAGGCGCTCCGCGGCAAGGGTCTTCGCCACGATCAGCAACGGCGGATCGGCAGGCGCCACGCTGAGCGTCGGATCGTCGCCCGCGAACCGCGCCTGCTCGATTTCGCGCCGCAGCCGCGCGACGATCTCGCTAATTCCAGCCAGGTCGGTGTCGGCCATCCGCTTCCTCGTGACGCGCGCCGCCGGTGTGTCGGTCCCGCCACGAAGCGAGCGGCCCACGCGCGGTTCCGTGTGCCGCATTATAGCGAGCAGGCACCTGGGTCCCGCCGTCCCGACAAGAAGCCCCATTCGTACCGCATTTCGATTCTGTGACACGGATCCGTTCGATTCAGGCGCTCCAATCTGGTAGTATGGTCAAGGCATTAGGTTCAGCGAGGATGTTGCGGCGCGCGGCGCGCCCCGCCATACTCGCACCGCGCGGCCTCCAGGCCCCACCGGATTGCCGCGCGAGACTTCGCCCAGGTGAGTTAGGAGCGATGTAATTTCCGCCCCTCGTTTACAGAGGCGTGTGGGCGCACGACCCCGCCGACGTGGCACGGCCCTCGCACGCTAACTGCATACGGTGTCTCTCTCCTTCCCGTCCTGAGCGCTTCCCCGCCGCGAATCCCCACCGTGTAACGTCCCTGGCTCTCTCCGTACGCGGAGTGCGCCCAGGCAGATGGTTACGCTCGCAGCGATAGCCCCACCGGCCCAGGCTGTCACTGCGACAGTTTCCGTCTGCCCGGCGCTTACCGTGTGCGGCGAAGCACGGGGTCCAGGCACGGCCGCGGCTTGCGGAGACTGATCGGCGGCACTTTGCCCCCGATCCCTGCGTCTCCGCCATGAACTCTCATCCCAAGGAGTGTATTGTCCATGCCCTGTGCTATCCGTGTGCTCTGCGTCCTCGTCCTGGGCGCCGCGCTGTTCGCGCCCACCCAGACGTTCGCGTCGACCACCGGTACCACCGCCACCTACTACCACCCCTCGCTGCAAGGCTATCGCATGGCCAACGGCCTGCCCTACAACCGCTGGGACCCCATGATCGCCGCGAATAACTGGTATCCACTCGGCACGCTCTTGAAAGTCACCCGCCAGGGAACCGGCCAGTACATCTACGTGCGCGTGCAGGATCGCGGCAGCAGTGGGCTAACGCTGGACTTGAGCGAGGCGGGGTTCGCCCGCCTCGGCGGCCTCCGCGAGGGACGCATCCCCGTGTGGCTGGAGGTCGTGACGACCATCGACGGGCAGGCGCCACGTGCCGTGGAGAGCGCGCCTGCGCCCGACGCGTCGGCTGCGAGCGAGACCGCGCCCGAGGCCGAGGCGCCGCCCGAGGCCGAGGCGCCCGACGAGCCGGACGCGCCCGCCCACGCGCCGGCGCCAACCGATGAGCGCCCGGCAATTCCCGCCACGCCGCCGGCACCGCCCAACGCCCCTAGGGCGACCACGGCCGACGAGCCCGACGACGCCACTACCGCGCCGCCCGCCCCCGGGGTCGGGCCACGCGCGCGCCACATTCGCGTCGTCGACGGCGACACCTTCGCCGCCCTCCGCGCCGCGCGCCTGTAGCGTCGCGCCGTCCTCGGCTCGCGTCGCTGCCTGGCAGCGGCCTCCCTGGGAGCGCGGGCGTCTCGCCCGCCCGGCCACTGTCGCCTGCCCCCCGGGAGCGCGAGCGTCTCGCCCGCCCGGCCTCGGCCGCTTCGCGCGCCGGAGCCGGGCGGGCTGCTCGCCCATCCCGGAACCCGGTCCCCGCGCCCGCGAGCGCCCGCCGTGCATCCCACGCGGGGCATGGCTCTTGCACTAGTCGTGGCGGGCGGCTACTACCCCGTTATGGGTAGCCTGATGTGTAATGTGATCTCACAGACACGTCGATGACCTGGTGACGGCCAGCTAGCCCATGACGTGAGCGCAGAACGGGGGCCATCATGGCGACGGCAACCCAGCCGCGGACGCGCAGCGATGTGCCAGCGGCCAACGACCGGCCGGGGGCGCCGGTGATCGAGCTGGTGGGGCTCACGCTGGGCTACGACGGACAGGAGATCATCCGCAACCTGTCGCTCGCGGTGACGCCGGGCCAGATCTACGGCTTGGTCGGCCCGTCGGGCGGGGGCAAGACCACCCTGCTCCGAGCCGCGCTGGGCTTGTTGCAACCGATGGAAGGCGAGGCGCGCCTGTTCGGCGAGCCGGCGCTCACGCTGCCGCGGCGGCTGCGCCAGCGCATCGGCTACATGCCGCAGAGCTTCGCCCTCTACCCTAATCTCACCGTCCGCGAGAACCTCGACTTCGTGGCGGGGCTCTACGGGCTCGGCTGGCGCCACCGGCGCCGCCGCATCCGCGAGACGCTCGACACGATGGATCTGAGCGAGCACCGCGGCAAGGTGGCGCGCGACCTGAGCGGCGGCATGCAGCGCCGCTTGCAGCTCGCCGCTGCGCTCCTCCACGAGCCCAGCCTGCTGGTGGTGGACGAGCCCACCGCCGGCATCGACCCCGTGCTGCGCGCCCGCTGCTGGGAGGAGTTCCGCGCCATCGCCGACAGCGGCCGCACGGTGTTCTTTACCACCCAGTACGTCAACGAGGCCGAGCAGTGCGACTACGTGGCGCTCGTCGCGGGCGGCGGGCTGCTGGCCGAGGGCACACCGGCGGCGCTGCGCCGGCTCGCCTACGGCGGCGACGTCGTCGATCTCGCCTCGCCGTGCCTCGACTGGTCGGCCGTCAGCCAGGTCGCCCGCCTGCCGCTCGTCCTCGGCGTCGACCGCGCGGCGCCGGGCTGGGTGCGCGTGCTGGTGGAAGACGCCGCCCGCGCCACGCCCGAGCTGGTGCGCGCGCTGGAAGACGCGAACTGTCACGTCGAGGCCGCGGACGCCAGCCAGCCGTCGTTCGACGAGGTGTTCACGCGCCTGGTGGAGCGCCGCCGCTGACCCCGGGCCCCTGGAGCGCCCGGGGGGGCCCGTTCGGCCACACGCCCCGACATGGGCGCCACGACCGGTCGAGGCGTCTGCCGCCACGGGAGGGAGCCGCGCCATGCTGAGCACGCCGATCCGCACCACGGCCCCGGCCAACGTGTTCCTGGGGGAGCTGTTCCGCCAGCCCTGGCTGCTGTGCATCGTCATCTTCGGGCCGTTCCTGATTTTGCTGGCGTTCGTGCTGGGCGCGCGCGTGTACCGCGACTTCCCGACCACGATCGTGGTGCTGCCGCCCAATGCCTCCCAGAATTCGGTCCTCCAGATGGGCGCGCAGAACCTGGATAATTTCCTGAACGTGGTGGGCACGACGACCGACCGCGACGCGGCGCTCGCCCGGCTGCGGCGCGGGGAGGTGAAGCTCGTGCTGGAGCTGCCCCCCGACCCGCAGGCGGCGCTCGCCCAGGGTCAGCAGGCACCTGTGCGCCTGACCACCAACGAGATCGACCCGCTCGCCAACTCGTTCTTCACGCTGTTCGTGGAGGCCCAGATCGCCGAGCTGAACCGCGAGGCGATCGCCCAGGTCATCACCCAGGCGCGCGGCTCCGCGGCGACCGTGCAGGACGAGGTGACACGCCTCCAGCAGGCGCTCAACGGCGTCGCCAACGGCTCTGTCGACGAGCAGCGCCGCCGCTTGCGCGACGCCACCACGCTCCTCGGCCAGCTCGACAGCACGCTGGGCCAGATCGAAGATGTGGCGCAAGTCACGGGGCTGCTGGGGACGGGGCCAGGCTCGCCGCTCAGCGAGCTGCGCGCGCAGCGCCAGCGCCTGCGCGGCTTCTACTCCGACCTCCAACAGCTCGATCTGCAGCTCAACGCCGTGCCGAGCCCCGCCGAGGCGGCGAGCCTGCTCCAGCAGATCAATCAGGTGCAGCCACTGCTCACGCAGCTCCAGACCACCAACCCGAACGTGCTCTCGGCCCCCTTCTATCCGGTCATCGACAACGTGGCGCCCTACAAGCCGGAGGGCACGACGTACTTCCTGCCGGGCATCCTGGCGCTGATCCTCCAGCATCTGGCCGTGACGCTCGCGGCCGTCTCGATCGCCCGCGACCGCCGCCTCGGCGTCCTCGACCTCTACCGCCTGTCGCCCGCGTCGGCGGCCGAGGTGCTGGTAGGCAAGTATCTGGGGCTCGGCTTGATGGTGGCCTTGATCGCCTCGCTCGTCACGGCGCTGGCGATCCTTGCGCTGGGCGTGCCCGTCCTCGCCGGCATCGGCTGGCTCGTGGCCGTGCTGTTCGTGTTCCTGCTCGCCGCACTGGCCCTCGGCTTCGTGATCGGGCTGATCACTCGCAGCGAGGAGTCGGCGATTCAGGCATCCATGCTGCTGCTCATTGCGTCGGTGGCGTTCAGCGGCCTGCTGGCGCCGCTGGACCAGCTCACGCTGCCCCTCCTGGTAGTCGCGTACCTCCTGCCCGTGACGACGGGGCGCCTCCTGCTCGAAACGGTCATGTTCCGAGGTGACCCGGTCGATTGGGCCGCCGTCCATTGGGTCCCGACGGCCACGCTCGCCGCGCTGCTGCTCGTGCTACTCGCGCTGAGCTTCCGCATGTTCGCCGGCGAGCTAGCCCGCCGCCGCTAGAAGCAGCGCCAAGAGCCAACGGCAGCCGAAACGTAGAGGCATCGCGCGCAAGTTGCCTATAATGCACTGTCCACTCGCCAGCAACACTGGAAGCGGGCGGCCATTAGTCCCAGGCACCTACACGGAAGGAGCATTTCTCGCGCTCATGGTGAAGAAGAAGCCTCTCCAGGGATCGGATAAGGTATCGGTGACGTTTGAGACGGCCCCGCGCCCCGATGCGGGCACAGTGTGCCTCGCGGGCGAGTTCAACCAGTGGAATCCCGCCGCGACGCCGATGAAGCAGCGCAAGGACGGCTGCTGGTGGACCACTCTCCGCCTCCCCAAGAATCAGGAGTTCGCCTACCGCTTCGTAGTCGACGGGCACGAGTGGATTACCGACGACCAGGCCGACCGGACCGTGCCCAACGAGCACGGCGAGACGAACGCGATCGTCGTCGTCCGCTAGCCCCGCACGTCTCCGTCGCCCCCGCCCCTCCCTCTCCCCCTGGGATGAGGGTTGCGCCGCGGGCGACCTTCTCCTCCCTCCCCCTCTCCCCCTGGGAGAGGGCCGGGGTGAGGGCGCGTCCTGCTGGCGGACCGCCGAGGCGGATCGGGTCGGGCCCGGCGTAGCTACCGGCAGCTACGCCGGGCCCGACCCGGCGCCCTACTGGTACGGCCCGAGCCGCTCGCGCGCGTAGGCGGCGAAGCGGCCGTCCACCGAGCGGCTCAGATCGGGCGCGGCCTCCAGGTAGCCGTTCGCCTGGTACCAGGCGATGTCGTCCGCGAGGCTTTTCACGTCGACCTCACCCGACGTCGGCACGGCGATGAACACCATGCGATCGTAGAGCGCCGGGTCCTTCACGCGAGAGTGCTCGGTGATGGCAGCGACCACCTCGGCGCGGCCGCGCCCCTTGTCGATCGCGTCCATATAGTCCCGCGAGCCCCGCACCAGCGCCACCATGAGCCGTCGCGCCGCCTCCGGCTGGGTCTGGATCAGCTTCTGTGAGTACATCCAGACCGTCACCATATGGTCAGGCAGGATCTCGTCGACCGGCTTCCAGCGCGTCGCCAGGTTGCGCTCCACCGCGTTCGTGACGAAGGGCTCGGCCTCGAAACCCACGTCGAGCGAGCCACCGGCAAAGGCGCTCAGCATGTCGGGGAAGCCCATGCTGACCACGTTCGCATCGTCGCGCGTCAGCCCGCCCCGCTCCAGCGCCTTCCCGATGGCAATCGTCGTCACGTTGCCCTCGCCCGAGGTGGCAATCGTGCGGCCGCGCAGGTCGGCGTAGTCGCGGATCTGGCCGCTGTCCACGAGGTCTTTGCGGGCCATCACCACCGACGAGCCGTGGCCGGCCGTGAACTGCCCCGCACCCGAGACGATGACCAGGCCCACGTCGCGGGCCATCGCATTGAACAGCCCCGCCGACGTGGCGCCTACGCCCGCGTCAAGCTGCCCCGCCGCCAGCGGTGCAATCATATTGGCGCCCGAATCGAACGGCACGAGCTCGACATCCAGCCCTTCCGCCTGGAAGTAGCCCTTCGCCATCGCCACGAACAACGGGCTATCGCCGAGCGTTAGCGTAGAGCCAACCTTGAGCGCCACGGGCGGGGACAGCGGCGCCGTGGACGCGCTGGCCGCTGCCCCGCCGGCCGCCGCGGTGGCCGCGCCAGAGGTTGGCCCGCCCGGCGCCTGCTCCGCGGCAGCCGGCGTGGGCCGCGCGGCAGCGCCCGCTTGGCTCGGCCCCGCCGGCGTGCACGCCGCGAGCCAGAGCGCGATTCCTACGCCCAGCCATCCACCCCACCTCATTGCATCACTCCTCCGCCCCGTCCCCCGATCTTCTCCCACATGAGCGATCGGAGCATCCAGCACCGCCTCCTTCAGCCCGAGTCACCGCCGCCCCCTCGCCCCTCCCCACCGCATCCACCCGGCCGAGCAGCCAGCGCCCCGGCTAGCCGCGCCGGTCGCCAGTGCGTCTCGTCTGCTCTCGAAGGCCGGCCGTTCTGCGCCCGGGCTGGCGGCGTCCCCAGCCTCCTGCCGACGGCCTGGCGTCCCCGCGGCGCCGATAGCAGCCATGTCTGCTAGGCTCTGGCATCGTCAGCCTCCTGCCGACGGCCTGGCGTCCCCCCCGCGGGCACGGCCCCCCCCCCGCCGCTCGCGGCGTCCGGTCCGGCGCCCTTCGCCCCCTGGACCATCGCGCCCCGCCAACCCGGTACTTTGTAGGGCCGCTACTTGCTGTGCTGCGCCGGGGCGCCACCCCGCCGGGTGTCATGCCGAATCCGGCGCAGGCGTTCCCTGGCTCGCGCTCCCTCCGGGAGAGGGCCGGGGTGAGGGCCCGTCCCTCCCCCTCTCCCCCGGCTAACAAGGGGAGGTAACGGGACGAAAAGTGGAGATACCTCAAGACGATCCGGCATCTTGGAAGTGTCCAGCCACCAAGAAGCGGAGGACCGATGAGCTATCCCCAGGCATCGTATCAGACCGTGCTGGAGCAGGGACAGGCGCGCTTTCCGGCCTTGCGGCCGGCGCAACAGCGCGGGCTCGCGGAGTGGGTCACCGGCACCCTGGCCGCCGGCACGGCGTGTGAGGCGCGGGTGTTGGCCGCACTGGCGAACACCCCAACCGAGTGGCACGCGGCGCGGGAGCGGCTGCGGGCCTGGCTGTACGACGGGGTAGACCGGCCGGCGCCGTGTCGCGCGCAAGTGGAGGTGAGTGCGTGCTTCGCCCCCTTGGTGGCGTGGGTGCTCAGTTGGTGGACCGGCGGCCCGCTGCCCCTGGCCCTGGACGCCACGCTGGATCGCACCCGCCATGCGGCGGTCGTGGTCAGCGTGCTCTACCGCCGCAGTGCCCTCCCGGTCGGGTGGGTCGTGCTGCCGGCCAACGTCCCGGGCGCCTGGCTGGAGCCGCTCGCGCCGGTGCTCACGGCGTTGAGCACCGCGATCCCCGCGTCCACCCGGGTGCTGCTATTCGCGGATCGCGGCCTGTGGAGCCCGCGCTTGTGGCAGCAGGTGCGGGCCTTGAGCGGGTACCCGGTCCTGCGCATCCAACGCCACCATCACTTCGCCCCCAGGTCGCGCCGGGCGGCCCGCCGCGACCTGGGGGCCGGGGCCGGGCCACGCCTGGGTCGGGACCGGCACGGCGTTTACCCGGGGGCAGCGCCTCGCGGCCACCCTAGTGGTCGTGTGGGCGGCCGGGCAGGCAGAGCCCTGAGTGCTGCTGACCGATCAGCCGCCGCGGGCCGTCGGCCTGCTGTGGTACGGGCTGCGGATGTGGATCGAACACGGCTTTCGCGCGCTCAAGCGGATGGGCTGGGAGTGGGAGCGCACCCGCCGCACCGATCCCACCCGCGTGGCCCGCTATTGGCTGGTCTTGGCCGTGGCGACCCTCTGGACGCTCGCGGTCGGCACGCGCCTCGAAGACGCCTGGCAGCCCTCCGCCGGCGCGCTCCCCCACGTCCTGAGCGTGTTTCAGCGCGGCCACCTCGCCGTCCAACAGCAAGTGGCCCGCGGCCGCCTCTGGCGCCGCCTGCGCCTCGGGCCCGCGCCCTGGCCCGAACCGTCTCCCGCCCTGCAGGTGACCTGCCATGACGCCCCCGCACTACCAGGACCCTGATTTACCTCCCCTTGTTAGGGGGGGCGAGGGGGAGGGGTGAGGGTCCGTCCCGATCGGCCAGTATGAGTCCCGGCAAGTGTGTATATGCCTAGCGGGCGATCCCCGGTGGTACCGTTAGCGGGCGGTGGGCAGCTCGGGGAGTGGCTCCCCAGCCGGCGGGTAGAGCTTCGCCAGCGACTCCGCGCTGAAGTAGCGGCGGCAGCCCTGCCACTCGTCGTGCTGCTCGGCCAGCACCGCGCCGACCAAACGCATCACCACCGTGCTGTTGGGGAAGATGCCCACCACGTCGGTGCGCCGCTTGATCTCCTTGTTCAGCCGCTCCAGCGGGTTGTGGGACCAGCTC
>DATGMD010000038.1:0-115050 GCA_035293805.1 Chloroflexota bacterium
GGCCCCCCTCCCGATGCGGGAAGGGGGAGAGGGACGCAGGTGGCGATGCCGTTGTCCTCCCTCCTTCCCGTCATCGGGAGGAGACGAGGGCGAATGGAACCGGCTTCGCTACGCTTTCGGTGGCGAGGTGCGAGTGTGCGATGTGCTATAAGGCGGCATGGACGAGTCGCAGCTGCGCGTGGGCGACGCCGAGCGGCGGCAAGCGACGGACGCCTTGCAGCGGCACTACGTGGAGGGGCGGCTAACGGCCGAGGAGCTGGCCGAGCGCGTGCGCCAGGCGACGGCGGCCCGCACGCGCGCCGAGCTGGACGCGGTACTGCGCGACCTGCCGACGCTGTTTGCGCCGCACACGACCCACCCGCCCCCGGCTGCTGGCGCCGCGCGGCCCCCAGCGGCGCGCGGCGGGATGCCCGGCGACCTACGGCTGCACCTGACGCTCTACGCGCTGAGGATGCTGCTGCTGGTGACGATCTGGCTGCTCACGTCGCCGGGGGGCTACTTCTGGCCGATCTGGGCGATGCTGGGCTGGGGCTTCGCCGTGGCCGTCCATGCCGTCTCGCGCCGCGTTTGACGCGGCCCGAGCCGCTGCGCATACTGAGGCCGGTTGAGGGGAAGGAGCAGCGTCATGCGATTCGGCCTGTTCTCGATGGGCGAGCATCCCCGCCGCCTGCCGCGCGATGCCTACGACGAGGACTTGCAGGAGATCATCGCCGCCGATCGTCTCGGCTGGGACGAGGTGTGGATCGGCGAGCACCACCTGAACGGCAAGCAGGAGGTGCTGCCCCACCCGGACATGCTGATCGCCAAGGCGGCGGCACGCACGACGCGGATTCGGCTCGGGCCGGGGGTGCGGCTGCTGGCGCTGCACTATCCGCTCGACGTGGCATCGGAGGCGGCGACGGCCGACCATCTGACGGACGGCCGGTATCTCTTCGGCTACGGCACGGGCACGCCGCTCGACTACCCGTTCTACGGCGTGGCGTTCGCGGACGCGCAGGCGCGCATCGACGAGTCGCTGGACCTGATCCAGGCGGCGTGGGCCCACGACGAGCCGTTCACCTGGGAGGGGCGGTACTGGCAGGTGCGCGACGTGTACCTCTGGCCGCGGCCGCTGCAGCAGCCGCACATGCCGATGGCGCGGGCTTGCGGCAGCCCGGACTCGTGGTACGCGACGGGGCGGCGCGGCCACTGGGCGCTGGCGAGCCAGTACCAGACGGCGGCGCGCTTGCAGGAGGGTTGGGGCCACTACGAGCGGGGCGCGCGGGACGCGGGGCGCACGCCCGATCGCCGCGACCTGCACGTCTGCCGCTTCGTGTGGGTGGGCGACTCGGACCGGCAGGCGCGTGACACGGTGCGCCCGTGGATGGACGCCTCGCTGGACTACCTGCGCACGCAGCCGCCGGTGCGCGCGAACCTGGAGCGGCTGAAGCCGCCGGGCGGGCGCGTCGAGGACGTGACGTTCGATTACCTGGCCGACATCGGGCAGTTCGTGGTCGGGAACCCCGAGGCGGTGGCGCGCCAGCTGCGCCAGCTCCACGCCGACGTGGGTGGCTTCGGGACGTTCCTGCTGGTGGCGGGGCGCGACCCGGCGCCGCTGCCCGAGCGGCTGGCGATGCTGGAGCGGTTCGCGCGCGAGGTGGCGCCCGCGCTGGCCGACCTGGGTGAGATGACGACAGTGCCGGTGTAGGGAGAGGCGGTCTGCGGGCGGCGCCGGAGCTGCGGCCTAGCGGCCGCGGGCGGGCGTGAAACCCGCCCCTACGACACGTCGGCGCACGAGGTAGGCAGTTCGGTGCGGGGAGGGGCAGATGGAGTTCGGGCTGTTCTCGAATGGGCAGCGGCACAATACGGTGGCCGCGCTGACGTATGAAGAGGACTTGCACGAGCTGGAGGTGGCCGACGCGCTGGGCTTCCGCGAGGCCTGGATCAGCGAGCACGCCGGCGGCAACCGGCCCGACCAGCTCCCAGCCGCCGACCTGCTGATCTGCACGGCGGCGACGCGGACGAAGCAGATCCTGCTCGGACCGGGCATTCGCCCGCTGCCGTACAACCACCCGCTGCAAGTGGCTGCCGAGGCCGCCGTCTGCGACCACCTGACGGGCGGGCGGTACCTATTCGGCTTCGGCACGGGCACGCTGCCGCAGCTGGCGCTGCAGCGGAACGTCGATCGCGCGGAGGCGCGGGCGATGTCCGAGGAGGCCATCGACCTCATCCTGCGCGCCTGGACGGCAGCCGAGCCGTTCGACCACAACGGGCGCTACTGGCAGGGGAAGAGCATCAACATCTCGCCGCGGCCGCTGCAGCAGCCGCACATGCCGGTCGGCGTGGCGTGCTTCCACACGCTGGCGACGGCCGAGATGGCGGGGCGGCGCGGGTTTTTGCCGCTCATCAGCCAGTACTCGGCGGTGAGCTTCGTGCGCGAGATGGCGGAGGCGTTCGAGCGCGGCGCCCGGGCAGCGGGCCGGCCGGCGCAACGGAGCGAGTTCCGCGTCTGCCGCTATATCTACGTCGCGGAGAGCCAGGAGCAGGCGAAGCGGGAGCTACGGGAGAGCGTGAACCGCGGCGTGGCGTACAACCGCGGGCTGGGTCAGTTCGACGAGTTTCTGGCGCCGGGCGACGTGCGCGAGCAGATCGACTTCGACTACCTGGTGGACCACGAGCACTTCTACGTGGGCGACCCCGATCACGTCACGCGCTGCGTGCAGCAGTTGTACGACGCGGTGGGCGGCTTCGGCGTGCTGATGCTGCTCGTGGGGAAGGACTGGGGCACGCGCGAGCAGCGCGACCGCTCGATGCGCCTCTTCGCGGAGCACGTCATGCCTCGGCTCGCGCCGCTCGGTGCGAACGCCGTGCCCGCCACCACGATCGGAACCGGCGCCTAAGCGCGCCTGCGACGCCGCGCACGGGCTACGTGGTCGATCTACAAGGCGGCCACGCGAGCCAGGCAGCCTGGCGGGCGATCCGCTCCCCGGTGCCTCAGCGGGAGCGTCGCGGCGGCAAGCACCCGCGCGAATCGGTTGCGCCGGGCGCGGGCGCGGGGCCATATTTCGGGTGGGTAAATGCTTCCTTAATCCAGGCCGGGGAGCGGCGCGACTGCTCACCGGTGGCGGCTCAATAGGAGTGGGTACGTGAGATTGCGAAGCGCGATTTTGGCAGCCTTGATGCTCGGGAGCGCCGTGCCCGCGCTGTCCGCCCAGCCGGCGCGGGCGCAGACCGATCCCCAGATGGCCCAGCTCTGCGACGCCCTGGACGCCTGGGTGAGCGATCCAGAGGGGGCGGTGGACGCGACGCTCATCATGATCGGCCACAACCAGGGCGACGAGGGCACGACCTGGGCGCGCGAGCACGCTCAGCGGCTGGTCAACAACGCGGTGTTCGACTACGTGCGCTCGCGCGCGGAGAAGGACCTGAACCTGACCGACGCCGAGAATGAGCTGACCGATTCGATCTCGTCCACCGTACAAGGCCCCGAGGACGAGCAGGAGGCAGCCCGCGAGCGGCTCGGCCACCCGCTGTCGATCGATCTGCCCGCGTTCCTGGCGCGCGCGGTGCCGAGCTGCGCCACGGCGGGGACGCCGATCACCGGCGAGTAGCGCCGCGCCGGCGGGCCGCTATTGCGGCAGGCGGTCGAGAAAGCCGCTGGCCTTCAGGCGCTCGGCGAAGCCAAAGTCGGCCACGTCCTCGGGGCGGGCGGTGCGGGCCGCGGGGTTCTCTTCCAGGTCGAGGACGCCCTGCACGGCCGCCGGGTCGGGGTAGAGGTCGGGCTGGAGCTGGGGCCGCAGGTAGTCCACGGTGGCGCTCAACAGCTCGGCGTCGTCGCTCTGGCTGTACTGCCCGATCACCTGCACGCCGAACGCGCGGTCGCTGCGCAGCCGCTTGACGGCCTGCGCCAGCGCCCGCAGCGCGGCGTCGATCATCGCGGGCTGCTGGGCGATGACGCGCTGCGGGCTGCCGATGCCGGCCGTCACGAGCGGGATGCCGAGATTCTGGATCGGCAGCAGCTCGCGGTAGCCGCGCTGGCGGGCCTGGAAGATGGCCGGCCCGGTGATGCTGGCGCCGTCCACCGTGCCGCTCTCCAGCGCCGCCAGCGACTCCGGGATGCCGCCGGTGCCGCGCGTGAACACGTCCGCGTCGGGCTGTAGGCCAACGCGCTCGAGGCCCAGGCGCGCGGGCGCTCGAGCGCTGCTTGCGGGTCATGTTTACTTCATCCTCAGCTGGCGATCGCAATTGCCACGATGCCTGATAGCCGCCTGCACGCGGCGCCGCGCTCCGTGACCCGCCGGTGCAATAGTCCGCGCGCGCCGCCAAAGGTCTGCGGGCGGGTCGCGGGAACCGCGGACGCACGGAGTGTGAGAGGGTTCACACTCGCCATGTGATCGGCTTCACGGCAGCACGAGACCAGGCGCGCTAGCGTAGGGTTAGAGCATACCTTCCGGGCTGAACAGCCAGGACCGCGACCGCCAGGGAGACAGGGGCATGTCGAAACAAGCAAGCCAACCGACCCACCCCCCGGGCGCGCGGGGGCCGGCCGACCGGCGCAGCGACGAGCTGTTGCGCAGCGTGGTGCAGTATTGCCGCGTGGGACTGGAGGAGCAGGGCTTCGCGCTCGACAGGCGCGGCGGCACGGATGGGCGCGGCTGGGTGCGCTTCAGTCGGCCCGACCGCGACGCGCGTGGACACGGGGGCACGCTAGTGCTGCTCGTCGCCCACGGGCGCCCCGAGCAGGCGCTGCTCTTCGACACCTACTTCGTCGATCGCGCGCTCGATCTCCACACGCCGCACGCCAAGCTGCTCCAGTGGTACGACGGCGACGCCGAGCTACCGAGCCTGGTGCGCCAGGTGGTCGACCGCGTCCGACGCTGGCCCAGCTAGCCAGCCATTGCCCCCGTGGCCGCGTCGCCTCCCGCCGCTGAGCGCGGCCGCCGGCCTCAGCCGGCCGCGGCGACGCGCTCGGCCACGACCTCCCCGATCATGATGCAGGTCAGGTTCGTGTTCGCGTGGACCACCGTGGGCATGATCGAGGCGTCGGCCACCCACAGGTTGTCCATGCCGTGGACGCGCAGCGTCTGATCGACCACGGCCATCGGGTTGTCGGCGGGCGCCATCAGGCAGGTGCCGACGCCGTGATGGTAGCTGTCGTGGGTGGCGCGCGCGAACCGCGCCCAGTCCTCGCCCGGCGCCGGCTGGAGCAGCGGCCCGTAGTAGCGCTCCATCGAGGGGTGTTGCACGAGGTCGTAGACGAACTGCATGGCGTCGGTCATCGCCTTGAGGTCGTCGGGATGCTCCAGCATGTTCGCCTCGACCAGCGGCAGCTCGTGCGGGTCGGTGCTGGCGAGGGTGACGCGGCCGCGGTTGTGCTGCTCCAGCAGGTGCATCGAGATCGGCATCATCCGCTTCAGGCCCTGCACCTCGGTGGGCGGGCGCATGTGGATGTGGAAGTTGCCGACGGGCCGGCTCGGGTCGCTCTTGATGATGAGGCGGAAGCGGGGCACGACCCAGTCTTCCTGGAAGTGCGTTGGGCCCTCGAACGTCATGTAGACGACCGCGTGGTCGTGGTAGTTCGCGCCGACGCCCTCGAGGGCGTTGACGACCGGGATGCCCAGCCGCTCCAGCTCGCCAGCCGGCCCGATGCCCGAGAGCATCAGGATCTGCGGCGTGTGGTAGACGCCGGCGCTGAGCACCACCTTGTCGGCCGCGGCCGTGCGGACCTCGCCGTCCTGCTCGTAGCGGACGCCGGTCACGCGGCGGCCGTCGATCTCCAGGCCGACCACGGGCGCCTCGGCGACGATGCGCAGGTTCGGGCGGCCGCGCGCCTGGCTGAGGTAGGCGACCGTCGTGGACTGTCGCTGGCCGTCCTTGATGTTGTACGGCGAGGCGCAGACGCCCAGCGGCTCCGCGACGTTGAGGTCGGGGCAGAGCGGCAGACCGACGCTGAGCGCGCGGTTGATGAACGCGGCGCCCAGCTCCGAGGTGGGTTGCTCCAGCAGGTAGGGGCGCTTGATGTACAGGGGCCCCTCGGAGCCATGGATGGGGCTGTCGGGATAGTCCTGGTCCGACTCGATACGCTTCATCACGGGCAGCATCTTCTCGTAGGACCAGTCGGGGTTGCCGAACGCCACCCAGCGATCGAGGTCGTACTTCCAGGGGCGCGGAGCGGACATCACGTTCACGGACGAGCCGCCGCCCATGATCCGCCCGGCGAGCGAGTAGAAAATGCTGCCGTCGAGCTTGCGCTCGGTCGGGTACATCTCGACGTAAGGCGACTCCAAGAGCAGCCGCGTCTGGAGCGCGGCGTCGGCCACTAGCTCGGGCAGGGGATCGGGGTCCGGCCCGGCTTCGAGCAGCAACACACGGCGATGCGGGTCCTCGGAGAGGCGCGTGGCGGCCGCGGCTCCCGCCGACCCACCGCCGACGACGATGACGTCATAACGCTCTTGCATTCGTCTGCTCCTAACTGCTGGGCGCTTCGAGCTGGGCGCGCAGGCGGCGCGCGGCCTCCTCCATCATGAGCGCGGCGGTGGCGCGCAGCACCATGTCGCCCAGGATGGCAAGGCGACCCTTCACCGCGACGGTCGCGCGGTAGGCGAGGGCAGTCTCTGCGGCGGCGAGCGGTGTGAGGGTCATGACCACGTGCGCCGTGAGCGGGCTTTTCGTCACGGAGTCGCGGCCGTCGACGTCGGCGGCCATCTCGGTGGGCGGGTTGCTCTCGACGATGTGCGCGCGAAAGTTGAACTTGCCGGAGATCGGCCCCACGCTCGCGGCAATGGCCGCGTCGAAGGTGCGGTCGTCGACCTGGGTGACGTTCTCGACGCCCGGCATGCACGCCGCAATGCACTTGGGGTCGAGCAAGAAGTCCCAGACCTTCGCGGCCGGCGCGTTGACGGTGATGCGGTCTTCGAAGATCACAGGTCCATCCTGGGCGTCGCTGTCGCGCGGGGCGGGCGGCGAAGCCGCGAGAGCCATCCTACCGCCGCCACGGGCGCCCCTGGTTCTACAGGAAAGGCGCCCGCCGGGGCCATCGCGCTTCCCGCGCCCGGCGCGGCGCCGCCGCGGCAGCGGTGGGGACGAGCCTCGGGGCTGCCGCGGCGGCTTGTGACGCGCTTCGCCGCTCTGTCAGAATGGGCGGCGCGGAGCGGCCAGTCGGAGCGCCGCGCGAAGGAGGTCAAGCGTGACGACGACCGAGCTGCCCAGCCTGGATTGGCTGCGGGTGGACTTTACCGGCAGCCTATTGCGGCCCGCGCGCCTGCAGGCGGTCGCGGTGCAGTACGCGCGCGGGGAAGCGAGCGCGGACACGCTGCGCCAGGTGCAGGACGAGTGCATCCGCGAGGTGATCGCCAAGCAGGAAGCGCACCAGATGCCGGTGGTGAGCGACGGCGAGTTTCGCCGCGCGAACTTCCAGGACAGCTTCGGCCAGGCCGTGAGCGGCTTCGACGCCACGCCGAGCACCTGGGAGCCCAAGCCGTTCTACGATGGCCAGACGCCGTTCCGGCGGGTGGAGTCCGGGCCGAGTGGCAAGGGCCCCGCCATCGTGAACCGGCGGCCGGTCACGGAGCGGCTGCGGCTGGTGCGCAACGTGCCGCTGGAGGAGTACCGCTTCTCGAGCCAGGTGGCGACTCGCCCGGTCAAGGTCACGCTGGTCGGCCCCGACCGCGTGTCCCAGCGGTTCGAGTGGGAGTCGTCGCGCGCCGTATATCCCGGGCTCGACGAGTTCGTGGCCGACGTGGTCGCCATCCAGCGGCAGATGCTGGCGGAGCTAGCGCGGGCCGGGTGCCGCTACGTGCAGCTCGACGAGCCCGGCTACACGGCATACGTCGACGAGCCGTCGCTGGCGCGGATGCGCGCCCGCGGCGAGGACCCGGACGCGAACCTGGCCCGTTCGATCGCGGCGACCAACGCCGTGCTCGCGGACCTGGGGGACGTGACCACTGCCGTCCACATCTGTCGCGGCAACCAGACCGGCGGCTGGCACCGTGAAGGCTCGTACGACGCGATCGCCGAGCGGCTGTTCGGCAGCCTGAACTGCAAGCGGTTCCTGCTGGAGTACGACAGCGAGCGCGCGGGGGGCTTCGAGCCGCTGCGCTTCGTGCCGAAAGACCGGGTGGTCGTGCTCGGGCTGATCACCACCAAGCTCCCGGAGCTGGAGAGCGTCGACCACTTGCTGCGGCGGATCGAGGCGGCGAGCCGCTACCTGCCCGTCGAGCAGCTGGCCCTCAGCCCGCAGTGCGGCTTCGGCCACTTCCCCGAGGACGTGCAGTGGCGCAAGCTCGACCGCATGCTGGAGACGGCCGCGCGCGTGTGGGGCTAAGGCGGCTCTCGAAGGTGGTGGGGACGTTTGGCGGCGCCAAACGTCCCCGCTATCTCTGCTAGATGCGTCGCATGGATCGTTAGTCGAGGAACGTGACGGTCTCGGCAAGCGGGGCGCGGTCGATGCGGACCAGAGGATTCCTGGTCGTGTCCTCGAACCCGATTGACATGCCGCAGAACAGCACGAGCCCGGCCGGTGGTGACACGACCGCCGCGACGGTCCTGTGGTACACCGACCACGCTATCTGTGGGCAACTGTGCAATCCTTCGCCGCGGAGCAGCAGCATGATCGTCTGCAGGTACATGCCGACGTCGGCCCACTGGGCGGAACCCATGGCGCGGTCGATGTAGCAGAACAGGGCGGCCGGCGCACCGAAGCAGTCCCAGTTCGCGGCAACGGCCTTGGCGCGTGCCTGCTTGTCCTCGCGCGGGATGCCGAGTGCGGCGTAGCGCTGCTCGCCGGCGGCGAATCGGCGCTCGCGGTACGGGGACTTCAGATCGGGCGGATAGATCGCGTACTCGCGCTCGTCTCCGGGGTCGCCCGCGGCCAGGCGCTCGGCGGTGCGTCGCTTCAGCTCGGCCAGCGACGCACCTGTCAGCACATAAGTGTTCCACGGCTGGAGATTCCCGCCCGACGGCGTCCGGGCGGCAGCGGTGAGTACGCGCGCGAGCACCTCCCGCGGCACCGGCTGGTCGGTAAACCCGCGTACCGCCCGTCGGCTCGCGACCGCGTCATAAACGTCCATCACCACTTGCCTCCTGCGCTGTGATGTGCCGCCCCCTGGCAACCTGCCTTTTGCGTGCAAGAGGCTGGAATCCACCCCTAGCAAGAGGTCGCCAGTGCTCTTGTCACGTCGGCCGTGTGGGGGCTCTCTATACTGTTGACGCACGGCGACGAGGAAAGGTGACCAATGAACGAGCGCGACGGGCTGGCGGACCGCTTCGAGGCGCAGCGCGGCCACCTCCGAGCGATTGCCTATCGGATGCTGGGCTCGGCGAGCGAGGCCGACGACGCGGTGCAGGAAGCCTGGCTGCGCCTGGCTCGCGTCGACGCCAACAGTGTGGAGAACCTCGCCGGCTGGCTGCGGACGGTCGTGTCTCGCGTGTGCCTCGACATGCTGCGCTCGGGCGCGTCACGACGGGAGGAGCTTGTTGGCCTACAGGCGCTCGACGCGAGCCACGCCTCTGGTCAAGGCAGCGACCCGGAACAGGAAGCGATGCTGGCCGACTCGGTCGGCCGCGCGCTGCTCGTCGTGCTGGACCGGCTAGGTGCCGACGAGCGGGTCGCATTCGTGCTACACGACATGTTCGCCGTGCCGTTCGACGAGATCGCGCCCATCGTGGGGCGCTCGACGGTCGCCGCCAAGAAGCTCGCCAGCCGCGCGCGCCACCGGGTACGAGGCGCTGCCGCGATCCGCGATGCGGAGCTTGCCCGGCACCGGCGCGTGGTCGAGGCCTTCCTCGCTGCGTCGCGCGCCGGCGACATCGACGGAGTTCTCGCGGTGTTGGCCCCCGACGTCGTGCGCCGGGCCGACCGGGCTGCCCTGCCATCAGGCCGCGCGACTGAGGTCCGCGGTGCGCGAGCGGTGGCGGAGGAGATCGTGGTCTTTGGACGGAATGCGCGATTCGCGGCGCCGGCGCTCGTCAACGGCGCTGTGGGAGTTGTGGTCGCGCCGCATGGACGGCTGCTGCTCGCGCTCGCCGTCAGGATCGAGGGCGAGCAGATCGCCGAGTACGAGCTTATCGCCGATCCCGCCCGCCTTCAGCAGCTCGACCTGGCCGTCCTCGATAGGTGACCGACCCCGGACGTCCAGTGGCAGAAGCGCGGTCGCATGCTGGAAGTCGCCGTATGCGTGCGGGGCTAGGTGCGGGGCGCGCCGGTCAGCGCGCGGCTGGTGGCGCGCGGTCGAGCAGCAGGAAGTCCTCCACACCCAGCAGCCCGAGGATCAGCCGCACCGGCAGCGGCATCTGGCGGCGGGTGGGGTCGTGGACGAGGCGGGGGTTGGTCATGCGCAAGCGCCGCCCGCGCGTGACGAGCAGGCATTCGCCCGCGGCGAGGACGTTCCGCACCCAGTCGGCGCGGGGGCCGTAGGTGAGCGCCAGGACGTAGCCGCCCCGGCGTTTGAAGGCGTTCACGGGCGTGCGGTAGACGCGCCCCGACGAGCGGCCGCGGTGCACGACGATGGCGAAGCCCGGGGCGCGCCCGGCGAATCGCCGCGTGAACGGGTTCGTGACGCGACGGTTGAAGCGGGCGACGGCCATCGGGATGGGCATGACGCCTCCGGGTGGAGCGCGGCGCTACTCGGCGGCGGGGACGCTCGCCGGGGCCTCGCCGGCGAGCAGCGCTTCGAAGGCGGCCTCGTCCAGGATGGTCGTGCCGAGCTTCTGCGCCTTGGCGAGCTTCGAGCCGGGCTCCTCGCCCACGACGAGATAGGTGGTCTTGCGGCTCACGCCGTCGCCGACCGTGCCGCCCAGCTCCTTGATGCGCGCCTCGGCCTGCAGGCGCGTCAGGCGCTCCAGGCGGCCGGTGATGACGAACGACTGGCCCGCCAGCGGCAGGGCGCCGGCCGCTGCGGGCGCCGCGGCGGTGAACTGGAGGCCCGCCCGGCGCAGCTTCTCCAGCACCGTGCGGTTGCGCGGCTCGTCGAACCAGGCGCGCACGCTGGCGGCGATCTTCGGCCCGATGCCCTCCACGGCGTTGATCTCGGCCTCGGGGGCTGCAGCGAGCGCGTCCATGCTCGGGAAGGCGGCGACCAGCAGGGCTGCCGTCTGCGCGCCGACGTGGCGGATGCCGAGCGCGAACAGCACGCGCGCCAGCGGGCGGCTCTTGCTGACCTCGATGCTGCGGAGCAGGTTGTCGGCGCTCCTGTCGGCCAGCCGGTCCAGGCCGACGAGCTGCTCCTTGGTCAGGTAGTACACGTCGGCCACGTCCTTCACCAGCCCGGACTCGATGAGCGCGGCCGCCAGCTTCTCGCCCAGGCCGTCGATCTCCATCGCCGCCCGCGAGGCGAAGTGCTTGAGCGATTCGAAGAGCTGCGCCGGGCACTCGACGCCGCCGGTGCAGTAGGCCATCGCCTCGCCAGGCGGCTGCACGATGGCCGCGCCGCAGCGCGGGCAGTGGGTGGGCAGCTCGTAGGGCTTCGCGTCGGGCGGGCGCTTGGCCAGCACGGGGCCGATGATCTGGGGGATGACCTCGCCGGCGCGCTGCACGATGACCGTGTCGCCCTCGCGGATGTCCTTGCGGTGAATGTCCTCGGCGTTGTGGAGCGCCGCCAGCTTGACCATCACGCCGCCGATCGGCACCGGCTCCAACACGGCGAACGGATTGATGCTGCCGGTGCGGCCCACGTTCACGTCGATCTTCAAGAGCTTCGTCGTCGCCTGGATCGGCGGGAACTTGTAGGCGATGGCCCAGCGGGGCTCGCGGCCGACGGCGCCCAGCTCGGCCTGCACGTCCACGTCGTCGATCTTCACCACCACGCCGTCGGCATCGTAGTCCAGCGTCTCGCGCCGCGCCTCCCAGCCCAGACAGTGCGCGATCACGTCGTCCAGGCTGTCGACGCGCTCGTTGTACTTGTTCGTGCGGAAGCCCCACTCGCGCAGCAGGGCGAGCCGCTCCCAGTGGCTGCGCGGCAGGGCGCCGTCCTCGTGGTAGCCGATCTGGTAGAGCAGGATGTCGAGCGGGCGGCTGGCGGTGATGCGCGGGTCGAGCTGGCGCAGCGAGCCGGCGGCGGCGTTGCGCGGGTTCATGAAGGGCGGCTGGCCCTCGGCCTCGCGCTGGCGGTTGAGCTTCGCAAACGCGGCGCGCGGCAGGTACACCTCGCCGCGCACCTCCACGACGCGGGGCACGCGCCCGCGCAGGGTCAGCGGCACGCTGCGGATGGTGCGGACGTTCTCGGTGACGTTCTCGCCGCGCAGGCCGTCGCCGCGCGTGGCGGCCAGGGTGAGCCGGCCGTCCTCGTAGGTGAGGGAGACGGCCAGGCCGTCGATCTTCGGCTCCAGCACGTAACACAGCGGGCGCTCGCCGATGATGCGGACGACGCGGGCGTGCCAGGCGCGCAGCTCGTCGGGGCTGAAAGCGTTGGCGAGGCTGAGGAGCGGCAGGCGGTGCTCGACGACGCCGAACGCCTCCAGCGGCCCGGCGCCAACGCGCTGGGTAGGCGAGTCGGGCGAGGCCAGCTCGGGGTGCTCGGCCTCCAGGCGCCGCAGCTCCTGCATCAGCCGGTCGTACTCGGCGTCGCTGACTTCTGGCTCGTCGAGCACGTAGTAGCGGTAGTTGTGGTAGTCGATCTGGCGGCGTAGCTCTTCGACGCGCTCGCGCGCGGTGAGAGTGTCCTGCATCCTCGCCCCCGCCCTGCCCGCCCGGGCAGCGATGCTGTCTATGGAGGAGTATAGCCACGCGCTGGCCGCCCCGGGCGGGCCGCTTCGCGCTGTGAGCCCGTTGTAAGGCTGATGGCACAAGACGTGCAGCAGCGCGAGACCGCGTGGACGAGGAGGCCACGCGGTCAAGCACGAAGCGGCGGTTCGACGCCGCCGCATCGCGGGAAGAGCCGATCAGACAGAAGGGTATAGGTGATTATGAACATTCTTCGAGCGGCAGCGACAGCAGCAGCGGTGGCGCTTCTCCTTGGCGTGGGCGGCGGGATCGTGGCGGCCCAGACCTCTGGCGGGTCCGACATGCAGTTCCCGGCCTCAGACGCGGCCCAGACGACGCCCGGGGTGGTCAGCACCCCCTTGCCAATCGGCACGACGACCACCGTGCCCGGCGGCACGACCGCCCTGACCCCCGTCGTCTCCGGCACGTCGACTATCGGGGTGGGCGGCCCGCTGACCCCGATCGCGACCACCACCCCGGTGGGCGGGGTCACCACCCGGACGGCGACCACGACTGGCCTCCAGCCGCCGCTGACGGCGACCATGGACGGCTCGGCCGAGGTGCCCGGGCCCGGCGATCCGAACGCTATCGGCTCCGCCGCCGTCACCGTCGATCAGGCGTCGAACACGGTGTGCTATGCGATGCACGTCGTGAATCTCGGCGCGCCCCCGACGGCCGCGCACATTCATCGCGGCGCGGTCGGCGTCGCCGGCCCCGTCGTCGTGTCGCTCACCGCGCCTACCAACGGCAACTCCAGCGGCTGCGTCGCGGGCGTCGATTCGGCCACGGTCTCGCAGCTGATGGACAACCCTGGCGATTTCTACGTCAACGTCCACACCACTGACTACCCGGACGGCGCGGCGCGCGGCCAGCTCGGCCGCTAGCCCGCGCACGCGACCGCCGCACGCCCCGACGCGGCCTCACCTATTTGAGGGAGGCAGGCGAGGCCGCTCGGGGCGTGCGCGCGTCTTCCGCCGACGCTACCGTGGGGTTGCGCGGCGCGCGCCGGCACCGGGGACACCCCGCGCGGCTCGTGTGGTGCATTACTCGCCGGACCGGGTGACGGCGCTCTCCGCGTCGGCGAGCACGGCCGCCCAGCCCTGGCGCAGCGGCCGCACGCCGAGGTCGGCGATGGCGCAGCGCAGCACGGCCGGCAACGAGACGGGGCCGGTGGGAAGATGCGCCCGGCTCAGGTCGAGGGGCGCCACCGGCGCCGAGACGTGCAGGTGGGGCCAGACGATCGCACTTACACCTCGGGGGTGCCAGTGATAGGCCAACAGCTCCCGCTCGTCCGCGTGCAGAATCGCGTACCAGTATCCGGCGATAGCCGCTGCCCACCGTCCATGCGGCTCCTGGACCACTTCGAGATCGTATCTCACGGAAAGCAGCAGGTGACGAGCACCAGGCAACGGGACCTGGCCCGCCTCCGCGAGCTGGAAACTATATATGCCTGTATCCGAACGCCTGGCACTACCGACCGGCACCGAGCGCGTGACGCACGAGAGGGCTCGCTGCAGCGGTCTGGTAATCGCCCGAATGGCCTGTGCAGGCGTCCTAGCGCGCAAAGCCGGTCATCAGCGACAACTCGATGATGGGCCAGTGCTCCGGGTCGTCGGGGATGTCGCGGTACTCGCCGGCGTCGAGACGGCGCAGGAACTCCTCGCCGCTGATGCCGAGGCGCTTGCGCGCCTGCTCGTCAAAGAACTGGCGCCCTTCTTCGGGAGTCAGCCAACGGATGCCGCCCGTGGTGTCCTTTGGGGCAGCCCGCTTGCGCGGACGGGCCGTAGCCATGACATCATGCTCCTCGCGGATATGGTATCACGCTGCATCGTAGTGTCTGGCGGGAGGATGGAATGGAGCTGACGCTACTGGGCACCGGCACGCCGATCCCCGATCCGCGGCGCGCGGGGCCGAGCCAGATCGTGCGCGTGGGCGACGACCGCATCCTGATCGACTGCGGCACGGGTGCGGTGCGGCGCCTGGTCGAGGCCGGCGACAGCCCGCGCGACGTACACACCGTGCTCATCACCCACATGCACTCGGACCACAGCATCGACCTCGGCCACTTCCTGATCACGCGCTGGATCCTGTTCAACGAGCGGCCGCTCAGCTTGATCGGCCCGCCGGGCTTGCAGGAGTACGTGGACAATCTCCTGCGGCTGCTGGACTGGGACATCAAGATCCGCGGCTTCGCCACCCGCCTGTCCGATGAGGCGCGGCGCATCGACGTGCGCGAGGTCGCGCCGGGCGAGCGCGTCGAGGGCGACCACTGGCGGGCCACGCCGATCAAGGTCGACCACTATCCCGTCGAGCACGCTTATGCCTGGCGGCTCGACGCCGAGGGCGCGTCGCTGGTGATCTCGGGCGACACGGCACCCTACGAGCCGCTGGCGGAGGCTGCGGCGGGCGTGGATGTGCTCGTCCACGAGGCGTGGCTGAAGCCGAAGCACGAGGCGGCACGCCAGCACATGCCGCCCGCGGAGGCGGAGGCGTTCATCGCCAAGCGCAACCGCTACCCGCGACTGCCGCAACCTCCGGCCCAAAAGCATAGCGCGCTCGCCCGACGGCCCGTCGCTCCCGCCCCGTGCCCGTCGTCTCCACCGTCACCTGGCGCACCAGTAGTTCCACCACGGCCCGCTTGGTCGCCCAATCGTCCGTCCGCTCCACTTCCTCTAGGCGGTCGCGCAGCCGCCCCAGCATAGCTGTCGCGTCCGCAAGCTGCGCCTGGGCGGCGGCCGTTAGCTGTGTCTCGCTGTCCAGGGCCGCGAGCAGCGCTTGCGTCTCGGCCTGCTCGCGCGCCATCGCGGCTAGCTGCACCTCCGCCTCCGCCAGCGTAATCAGGTTCTTGCGGAACAGCGTCATCGTCCGCTCGCGCTCGGCGTCCTTGTCCGCGAGCGCCCGTGTGAGCCGCGCCCGCTCGGCGCCGCGGTCGGCCGCCTGCGCCTGGCGCGCCCGTAGCTCCGCCTGCGCCTCCGCTATGGCGGCGCCGGGGTCGCGGATGAAGGCGGCGCAGTGTGTCCACACGGCCCGCTCCAGAGCGTCGGCGTTCACGGCCTTGCCCGCGCACGGGGCGGCACCGATGGGGAAGTCCCAGTTGCAGCGGTAATAGCGCGTCTCGTAGGGCGTCCCGTCCCGCCGCCGCTTGCGGTTCACCGCACCCGTGTAGCCACTGCCGCAGTTCGCGCAGCGCACCAGGCCGCGCAGCAGGTAATCATACGCCTGGCCGGTCTTGGACAGCTTGCGGTTGCTCGCCAGCACGCGCTGCGCCTGCTCCCACACCGCCAGCGGCACCAGGGCGGGTACCTCGCGCGCGACGGCGCCGTGCTTGCTGTGCAGCGTGTGCGTACCCGTGTAGACGGGGTTGTGCAGCACGCCGCACAGGCGCGCGGGCCGCCAGGCGTCCGTCACGCGAATCACCTTCCCGCTCGCGTAGCGGCGCACGGGCGCCACGCCGAGAGCGTTCAAGCGCTGGCACTCGCCCCACAGCGTCGCGCCGCCCGCGATGCGCGAGAACAGGTCTTGCACTAGCTCGGCCTCGGTGCAACCCAGCCCCTCCACCAGGCGGGTCGAGGGCACCAGGCAGCCGTCCGCGTCCAGGTCGTAGCCGAACGGCACCACGCCGTACCAGCGCCCGGCCCGCGCGCCGCGGTCGCGTCCAAGCGTCAGCTTCTCCAGCAGCGTGGCGCGGTCTAGCTCAGCCATCGAGCCGAGCAGTTGGAACAGGAAACGGCCCATCGGCTCAGCCGTGTCGAACGGCTCGGTCGCGCTGCGTATCGTCACGCCGTGCGCCTCTAGCTGCCGGTGGGCGTCCAGTAGTGGCGCGAGCGAGCGCCCCAGCCGGTCCACCTTGTAGACGAGGACCACGCCGAAGCGGCCAGTGCCGGCGTCCGCGAGCAGGCGCCGCCCCTCGGGGCGCTCCGCGAGTGGCCGGGTGCCCGAGGCGCCGTCGTCCAGATACGTCTCCACGATGGGGAGGTCGTACAGGTCGCAGTAGCGGCGGAGGAAGTGCGCCTGGTTCTCGATCGTGCCGCGCTCGGCCTGCTCGTCGCTGCTGACGCGCGCGTAGAGGGCGACGCGGGGGGTGGTGTCGAGCGCCTTGGGTGCTACACTGCCCATGCGGGCCTCCTCTCTTGCGTCAGGCTCGCCAGCCCCGGGCCGTGTCAGCGGCGCCAGGGAACGGCCGCGGCCTGCTAGCTCAGGCCGCGGCTTTTAGGAACCGCTCCAACTCGGCGGCGGTCACACGGTAGCCGGCACGGGCGCCGAAGCGCACGCCCCGTAGCTTCCCATCGCGCAGCCAGCGCCGGACCGTCTCCACGTTGACGCGGCAGTACGCGGCCACCTCGGGCACGGTCATCAGCCGGTCATCAGCCATGCGCCTCACCTCCTTTCAGCGACATTGTACCGTGCCATAACGTGTCAATTCAACTCAAGTCTTGTCATGTAGCGCATAATGTAGTATCATGTAGTCGCAGGGAGCGCGTGATGCCCTGTAGAACGTAAAGAGCCCCGCCGGTGTCACTACCACCAGCGGGGCCGAGCGAAGGGAGCGGACCGATGCTAGCGACCAGCACCCCTCAGGCACAGCCTACCACGGCGCGCATCACCCTGGACACCCTCAAGGCCATGCTCGCGAAGGGCCAGGCGGCGCACCCCGACCTCGCCGGCCGCATGGACAAAGCGGCCCGCATCTTGGCGACGCGCACGGTCGAGCCCACCGGCGACGACGGCCGCTCATGGTGGGTCGCGTCCGAGACGCAGGCCGAGCAGTTCTACCTGGTCATCATCACCCCCCACGGCGCGTGGCCCTGCACGTGCAAAGACTTCGAGCGCCGCCACGATTGGTGTAAGCACAGTCTGGCGGTCGCGCTCCTGCGCCGCTGCCAGGAGCACCAGGAGCACCCCGAGCCGGACCCGGACGCGCCAATCCCGTACACGTTGACCGCGTTGGGCGAGGCCGCGGCGCGCGCGCCCGAGCCGTTCACGTTCGCGCGCTGCACGGGCGAGTGCTGCTCGCGCTGCCAGTACGAACTAGGCGAGATGGGCGAGTAACCCCCGCTGCACACAGCCCGGGCGAGGGAGGCGGCCTCCCTCGCCCCGCCGTCATCTTAGGAGGTCTGAGCCATGTTCCCTAGCCCGAGCGCCGACCCGACCACGCGCCTGCGCGAATGCGTCGCCAACCTGCCCGCGAGCGCCGGTCCCGCCATCCTGACCCTCGCCGCCGACCTGCCGCCGCTCTACGTGGACCGCTTGTGCGCGGCCGTCGATGCCGTGGACGAGGCCGTGACGGCGGAGATGCTCGACGAGTGTGAACAGGTCTTGCAGCGGGTGCTCCGGCGCCTGGGCCAGCTTGCCCCCGCCGTCGAGGCCATCTGGCGGCAGGAACAGGAGCGCGTGCTGACCCGCTCCTGAGCCGGCCGTGGCGCCTACCTGCCCGACATCCACTCAACGAGCCCCGGGGAGATGCCCCCGGGGCTCTATTTTCGCGCGGACTCCGAGCGAAACTCCGGCCAGCTTCATCGAGGTGGGCCAGGCGCTCCAGCACATCCGCGACCACCGGCTCTACAAGCAGAGCGACGCGACGTTTGAGGCATACGTCGCGCGCCGCTGGCCCGACCTCGGGGGGCACAAGTACGCCTACCGAGTCATCGCGGCTGCGGAAACTGTCAGGCAGTTGTCGCCCATGGGCGACACTTTGCCCGCCACCGAGCGCCAGGCCCGCCCGCTCACGCTGCTCGACGAGCCCACGCTACGCATTGCGGCCTGGCAGCGCGCCGAGTTCGGCTGGAGCGAGAGAACCGCGCGGAACTTTATGGAGGTGGCCGAGCGCTTCAAATCGGCAAAGTTTGCCGATTTGCCCGCGCCATCGGTCCTCTACCTCCTGGCCCAGCCGAACACGCCGGAGATGCACCAGCATCTCGCCAGGTCGGGCCTGGCGGGGGCGCCTTGTGCCCAATTTACGGCACCCCAGGTACCTACTATGGGATAATTCTGTGCAGGATTCGCGCCCGTTTCGCGCGCATTCGCCCCCAATCTGTGCCGAAAGAGAGCCGTACCGCATGCCGGACCAGAACGCCGAGATACGCGTTGTAGCTGAACTCGAAAAGCTGGGGGCCTCACTCCAAAGCCACCGCAACCTCCTCGACAAAGTCGCCACGCAGCTTCAGGGCGCGAGCGCCAAGGCGGCCGCGGGTGGCGCCCTCCCCGCCCACATCCCCGACCTCCAGCGGCAGATTCAGGCGGGCCGCGAGCTACTCAACCTCCAGAAGGGGCTCGCGCAGGCCACCGGCGACGCCTCCACCGCCCAACTCGCGGCCATGTCGAAGCTCCAGGCCAGCTATGTCGGCCTCGGCCAGGCGGCCCAGGCGCTCGCTAAGTACCAGGGCGCCGCGTTCGCGACCGAGCCCGTGAACCACTACCACCGCGCGCTCAGCCGCGTGGCAGACACGCTGCGCACGCTCGCGGGGCTGGGGGGCCGCACGGCGCAGAGCCCGGTCGGCGTGGCCGCCTCGGGTGCGGCGGTGGCCGGGGCCTTCCAGCACGTCGGCGGCCCCAACCTGCTCGGCGCGCTCCCCGGCGTCAGTATGCTGCCCCAGGGCATGCGCGCGGCGAGCGCCGTGGCCGGCGCGGTGCCGGGCCTCGGCGCCGGCGGCATCATGGGGGCCTTGGGCCTGACGGGGATTGGCGCTATCGGCGCGCAACTCGCCACCTGGGCCGTGAACCTCCCAGCCGCGGCCGACCGCTACACCAGCCTGGTGCCCCGGGTCGAGGGGCTGTACCGCCGCGGAGCCGGGCGCTCGGGGCGCACGCAGGGCGACGCGAATCAACTGAATGAGCTACGCCACCAGGTGCTCGACCGCGGCCTCCAGTTCGGCTACGGGCGCCAGGAGGCGCTATCGGTCGCAGAGGCGCTCGCGGCCTCCGGGGGCACCGAGGGCTTTAACGGGAGTAGCGCGCGGCTGGACGCCCCCATGCAGTTCGCGCGCTACATGGGGGTGGACCTCGGCGCGGCCACACAGGCGTTCGCCGCGGCCGAGCGGATGGGCGCGGCCGGCATCACGAGCGGGCAGGTGCCGTCCGCCTTTGGCGGGACACTGAACCGCGTCGACACCAAGCAACTGGCGGACGTGTTCGCCCAGGGCATCGACCAATCGAAGATGCGCGGCCGGGAGTCGGAGTTCTTGCAGACGGTGACCGGCCTCGCCGGCACCATCGCCCAGCGCACCGTCGACGCCCCCGACATGCAGCATATCGTCGGCATGCTCACCGCGCTCAACCGGACCGACGTGCCCGGGCTGCGCGGCCAGGCAGGCGCGAACGTCATGGCCGGCGTCGATCGCGGCGTCGCGGGCGCCCGCGGCGCGAATCAGATGCTCCTCTACCAGCTCTACCGCCAGCAGAAGCCGAACATGGGGTTTGCCGAGTTCCTGCTAGAGCAGGAGAAGGGGCTGGAATCGCCGTACCTGCCCGCGGCCATCCAGCAGCTCCCCGGCCTCGTGGGGGGCGACGAGAACCTGCAAGCCATCTTCCTCAAGGATGTGCTGGGCGGGAACATCAGCGGCAATCAGGCGCTCGCGCTCCTGCACGGTGGTCTTCCGGGCATCCTCCGCGCGCGCACCTCGGGCGAGGGCGGCATGGAGGGCGCGGCGCTCCCGGCGGTGGGCAACTACCCGAACACGCTGGCCCCGGGCGAGAGCGCGGTGGCGGCCCTCCAGCGGTTCAATGCCGCGATGGACGAGATGGCGGGCCAGACGATGGTGCCCGCCATCGAGAAGCTCCACCAGTTTGAGGCGAACATCACCGGCTCGACCAACAACCTGACAGAGGCCGCGGGGCGCCTGTTTGACTCCATCGCCAAGGGGCTGGGCGGCATCGTGAGCACGCTCGGCATCTCGGACATCTGGAATCCGCCCGTGGCCCACTCGGGTGAGCTAACGCCCGCGGAGAAGGCCGCCCAGGAGGACGCTCGGCGCCGGGGCGTGCCCATGCCCGGCTCCATCTGGACGCCGGGCCTCACGCCTGCGCCGGCACCCCCGGCGCCTCCCGCCGCGGCACCCCCGCTGGTCCCGGGCGCCGTGCCGCCGAGCTACGATGGCGCGGCCCCTGGTGTGCCGGTACCGCCGGGGATGGGGGCACCGGCGGCCGCGCCCGACACCGCGCCCGAGGCGGCCCCCGGCGGCACCCCGGATGCCATGCCCCCGCCAGCGCTCAGCGACATCCCGAACGTCACGCAGGCGGCCGGCGGCCGCGACTCGGCGGCCCGCGGCTGCTCGGCGGGGGCGCTCACAGCGATTCTGAACGGCGCCGGCGTGGACATCGACGAGGGCACCGTGTTCCGCATGATGGTGAGCGAGGGCGTCATCCAGAACGACGGCCTGCACGACCCGCTCCTCGCCGGCTTCGTCAAGCGGCACTGGGGCCTCGACGTGAGCCAATCCATTCGCAGCACCGGGGCGCTGCGCGACGCGCTGGCCAACCAGCAGCCGGTCATGCTCAGCGTGAACGGTGTGCAGCGCCGGGACCAGTACCCCGGCGGGCACCTGGTGACCGGCGTGAGCGCCGATGACCGCGGCCTCACGGTCATGGACCCGGCCCGCGGCGAGCGGCACACGTTCACGTGGGAGGAGTTCCAGCAGGTGTCGCGGATGAACACGAACCCGGGCATCGTGTTCCAGAACTGGACCGCGCTCGCGCAGGCCAACCGCGCGCGCCTGGCCGGCGCGGCCAGCATGGCGCCTCCTCCAGCGGAAGATTCCCCGGCGTACCGCCCCGTCACGAGTAGTGGCCTCCCTGAGCCGGGCGACGACATCATCGCGATGGCGATGCAGCGCTACGGCCCGGCGGCCGGCCCTGTCGTGGCGGCGATTCTGCGCCAGGAGGACGGCCTCGGGCGCACCACGCCGGGGGACGGCGGCCATGCGTACGGGCCGTTCCAGCTAGACGACCGCTACCAGTTGCGGGACTACGCGCGCGACCGCGGGATGTCGGTGGCGGCCGCCGGCCAGTACGCCATTAACAATCCGCTCGATGCCGCCGACTGGTCCCTCAGCGATCGTAGCCCGCTCGGGCGCGCGCTCGCGAAGGGAGCGGCCGCCGGCGACAGCGGGGAAGCGCTCTTGCGCGACGCGCTGGCCGGGCAGAACGGCAATGTCCTGCTACCGCAGAACCGCCAGTATTACGAGATGTACCGCCGCTATCTGTCGGAGTACGAGGGCATCGGCGCGCAGCAAGGTAGCCTGGGACCGTATAGCCCCATGAGCCGGGACCAACTCGCGGCCCTCGGCGCCATCCAGCGCGTGCAGGTGGGCGTCGACCCGATTGAGTTGCACCTCACCTGGCCCGATGGGCGGCAGGAGGTAGTAACGGTGCAGCCGCGCGCCCGGCACATCAGCGAGCAGGACTACTTGAGCCGCGTCACACCGCGCAACCTGGCGCTGGCCGGGGCGCCGATGAGCGGCCTGGGCTAGAGGACAGACGATGCTTGACATTTACCAACCGAACCTAGCCGACCCGTCGCAGGGCGGCCTGGTCCGTTCCCGCACCGCACCGGATGTCATTGCCGAGGCGTTCTGGTGGCAGCACCCCCTCGACCTGGGCACGGGCACCCCGCCCCAGGTGTTCGACGGCCTCACGACCGGCACCGCGAGCGGCACCAGCCCGGTGTACGCCGTGCGCGGCCGCAACCGCTTCACGTGGCAACTCACGGGCACCTGGGCGGGCACCGTGAACGTGCAGGGCTCGCTCGACGGGGTAACCTTCGTCGACCTGGACAGCGGCCAGACCGCGAACGGCGTGTACACCACGAGCGCCTTCGTGGACTACATCCAATTCAGCGTGACCCTCACGTCGGGCGCCGTCGTCTGCGTCGCCAGCGCCGTGCGGGACGCTTAGGGGGACAGCATGGACGTGATTGACCTGGGCAGCCGCCGCTTGCTCCGCAAGGGCGAGCGCTGGTATCTGAGCAGCCCCGATGGCCTCGTGCGCCTGGCCGACGACACCCTGGACGCACCGGCCGTCGAGGGGCGCACGCTGCGCGACCGCTTGGAGGCCGCGCCCAGCCGCCCGGCGTGGTGGTTCGCCTTCTTTGTCGGCGGCCTGGCGGTGCCCGCGGTCGGCCCCTGCTGGGCGCTCGTGGGCGAGGCGGGAGACGCGCTCCTGGCGTCCCGGACCGCGCGCGGCGGCTGGACGTTCGCCCCGCTCGCCCTGGACGACCGCTCGCCGAAGTGGGGGCCGTCGCTCGGGTGGGACTGGCGCGCGGCGCTCGCGCACCTGGAGGCGGACCAGCCGGCGCTCCTGCGCGACCCGGCCATCGACGCGAGCGCGCACGCGATGATGGCGGCCTACCGGGCGGCGACGGGCGACCCGACCCCCATCGCGCTCGCCCGCATCCCCGATGCGCACCTGGAGGACGCCGATGCAGTGTAGCACCTGTGCGGCGCAGCGGACGTGCCCGCTGCTCTCGGAGGCGCGGCGGCGGCCGCTGCTGGCGCTGGGGCAGGCGGCGCTCGTGCCGGTGGAGGGGCTGCCATTGCCCTGCCCGTGTGGGGGCGATTTGTGGCGACCGATGGACCCGCAGGCACCCGTGCCGGCGGAGAGCAAGCCGCGGCCGGCCTTCAAGCTGCTCTAGCGGATGCCGTACCGCGTCGGGCTATACCCGCCCGTGAGCCGCGTCCAGTCGGCGTGCGCCTGAGCGAGGTCGCCGGCGCCCTCTAGCGTGTGGCTGACCAGCACGCCCCACACCGCGCCGGAGCCGCGCTCTGCGGCCATCTCTAGGGCAATGTCCCAGGCGTCGAGCAGGTCGTCGTGGGCGCTGGCGGGGAACTGCGTGGCCTGCGTGTAGAAGGCGAGCATCTCGGGATGCACGCGGACGCCCGCTAGGTCCGGCACCGCCTCGCTCGGCTCGCCCACGCCAGCCGCCCGTAGGAGCACGCGCCCCTGCTCGACGAGCCCCGTACGGCTGAGCAGCCGGGCCTCCTTGCCCGAGGCGGCCACGTGCTCGCCGGCCACCTTGCCCGCCACGCCAGGGAGGCGCCGCGGCCGCACCCCGCGGACCCGCTTGGCGATGCACGGGGACTTCGCGAGCGCCTGCACCAGCACCTCCTGGTACGCCACGGCCTCGCAGCCAATCAACTGCGGCCCCCACACCTGCGCCTGCTCCTCGACGTAGGCGACCTGGGCGTCGAAGCTCAGGCGCTGCTGCGTCGCCTGCAAGACGAGGCACTCGCCCTGCGGCGTGACACCCACGGTCACGTGGCCGAAGTAGTCCGCGCCGACCTTCAGGCTACTCGCTGGGTCGACGCCCTGGTAGATGGTGAGCGGTTGGCCCTGATACTCCCAGCCGCCCGTGAGGCCACGGCGCAGGTCGTCGCGCACCCACCAGCGCCACCACGCGGGGCGGAATAGCTGCATCGCCTCGCTGAACGGCCGGTTCTGGTACTCGCGGGCAAAGGCCAGGTCGCCCACCTGCCGGCGGGCCGCGGCCAGGCGCTCCGACCCCATCCACTCCGGCCAGAGCGGCGCCTCCTCCGAGGTAGCGTAGGTGCGCGTGCGGTAGTCGCCGGTCTGCGCCAGCAGCTTGCTCAAGAGCGAGTCGAAGTGCAGGACCGTGCCCACCACGATGACGTTGCCGCGCTGGGGGTCGAGCGCGGGGAGAACGGCCTCGGTCCACCAGGCATACGCTTTGGCGCGCTGCTCGGGCGTCTGGACATGCTCGTCGTTTTCCAGGTCGTCCGCGACGATGAGGTCCGGGCGCTGGCCCAGGTGCGCGATGCCGCGAATCTGCGCGCCCATCGACCGGCCGACGAGCTTCGCGCCGTTCGCGAGTTCAACGTCGCTGTCGGTCCACTTGCCGCCCACCAGGTCGCCGAAGTCGGCACGCAGGAGGGCGTTCGACTCTAGCTCTTGCTTGATGGCCCGGACCAAGCTCGTGGAGAGAAATGCGGTGTTGGAAATCAACACGACGACGCGCTTGCGGCTGTAGAGCAGCGCGTGGAGCGGCGCCACGAAGGAGAGCAGCGTGCTCTTGCTGTGGCCGCGCGGCGCCGCGATGACCGCGCCGGCCCCGGGCGTCTGGAGCGTCTCGCGGAACAGGTCCAGTAGCTCCTGGTGGAAGGGGGCGCTGGGCGCGGTCATCCGATGGGCGAGGTAGGTGCGCGCGAAGGCCAGCAGGTCATCCGCGCAGGCCGCGCGGCGCGCCGCATCGGGTGCGATGCCCGGTGCGGTGGGGGACGCGGGGGCGACCGGGCAGCGCAGCGCCGCCCCCGCGCTCCGGCCCTGGCGCAGCGTGCGCCTACTCGTGAGGGACATGGACCATTCCTCCCGGGGGCAGGGCTGCGAGCGGCCGCCCGGCATCGAGCGCCTCGGCATCGTCGGCAATCGCGTTCAGGATCGCCGGGTCGTGGACGTAGCGGCGGATCAGGCCCTCCCACTGCTCATCGCTCAGACTGGGCGGGGCGCCCTCCAGGCCGAGCAGCTTGGCCTCGGCCACGAGCGCGCGGAGCACGACCCCGAGCGCGCCGCCCTTCCAGGCCTCGCGCTGGACCTCGCGGAGCGCCGCCAGCACGCGCCCCTGGGCGTCGGCCACATCCTGCCGCGTCTCGGCCCGCCAGGCCGCCCGGAGGGCCTGGAGGTCGGCGTGCAGCGTGCTGATGGCCCACGGGCGCCCCGTCGCCGGGTTGCGCTGGCCCTGGCGGCTGAGCACGTCGCGGACCTCGCGGAGGGTATGCCCGCGCAGCACCGCGGCGGCCACGAGGCGCCGCCGCTGGGCCGTCACATCGGCCTCGGGAGCACTGGCCTGTTCGGCCTGTTCGGCCGGGTGTTCGGACATCGGATTTCCTTACCGGGCAAGGGATTCGGCCGCGACGAGGGGCCGTGTGGGCCGAACAAGTGAACGGGGGGACCGAACAACATGGCCGTTCAGTCGAGCACGTCGGCCCCGCCGGCGGTCGCGCAGCGCCTCCTGTAGCTCCGCCAGGAGGGCGAGGCTCGTGAGCCGGAGGATAGCCGCCTCCTGCACGGCCTGCTGCGCCGGCGGCGTGGGCGTCCACCGCGGCGTCTCCCGCCGGACGCCGAGCGCGGCCAAGTCGCGCTTGACCGTCCGGGGATGCACCCCCAGGCGGTCGGCCAGCCACCACGCGGGCGGCACGCCCTGATGCGCGTCGATAAGCTGCTGGATGTGCGCCCGCCGCGCGCAGATAGCCCGTTGTGTCGCCAAGTCGGAAACCTCCTGATAAGCGTGCTCTATTATCGGCGGGAGCCGCCTATCCTGTCCAAAAATGCCCGGGCAAGCGCGGCAATTAGTGGACAGCCCCGAGAGAAACCCCTACACTGTAAGGGTAGGTGCGGAATAGCTGACGCACCGGAATGATGACAAATGGAGCCCGCATGGACCGCGCGGATTTGGACTTCGAGTTGGAAATGGCCGAGTTTCTGGCCGAGGACCTAGCCAAGTCAGAGGGTATCCCGGCCGAGACGGTCCAGCGCGCGGCCGGGCTCGTGCGGTCGGCGGCGACCTCCCCCGAGGAGCCAATGTTTTACGAGACCTGGGCCGATGATGCGGCAGTGGCCGCCACGGTGCAGCAAGTGCGCCGGCGGCTCCAAGAAGGGCACACTCCTGTTCGCAAAGCCCGCGACGGCCGCCGTGCGGATGGCTCGTACGCCGACCAACGGTGCCCGGCGGACCTCCGCCAGCGGTTAGAGGCCGCGATTTGGCACAAGCGCATCGACGTGGACTACGGCTGCCAGCTTCTCCGCAGCCTCGACAGCAAAGGCGCCGCAAGCGTGTGGGACCGCCTGATGAGCACCCACAAGTCCGCCTTGCTGGCCACCGAGGTGCTCGGTGGCGACGGGCTGCCCACCGAGGCGCCCCCCGACCTTAAGGCGCGCCTGGAGCACTGCCTCACGACGCGCCGGCTGGACCCGGCCGAGCACGGGCCGATGCTCTCCAAGCTCGACACCGCCGGGCCGGCGGCCGTGTGGGCGCGCCTGCCGTACGCGGCGAAGGAGGTCCTCATGCGGCCGAACCTCCACGAGCCGCGCTACCACGAGGCCGCGGGGCGCTACATCGAGGGCCGCGGGCGCGCCACGAGCAGCGAGACGCCCGACCTCCAGGGCGTGAACCGCTTGCTGCGCGAGGCGCACGGCCGCGCGCCGGGCAGCGTCGGCCCCACCAGCTAAGGACGTGCGCGAGCGGGCCTCGGTCCCCCGCATCGCGTGCTAGCCGGCCTGCCCCGCGCTTTGAACTGGGCGGGGACCGAGCCGTCCCGAGGGTTGCTCTGTTCCCCCTGGGGCGGCGAGTGGTCGGCGGCGTCTCCCATTCCCTCGGCGGGCGGTGTCTCCCGCCGAGGGGCAAACCGCCCCCGGCCTGGGCGCGCTCCTACGCCCAGGCCGGGGGCGATGGCGTCTCTACGCCCCACTAGCTCGCTGCTGGCTCCGGGTCCGGCACGCCCAACACTACCCGCACATTGTCGCGGGCGGCCGCGATCTCCTCGGGGGACAGATGGCGACGCAACGCCAGCACTTCCCGGCGCAGCGCGAACGGCCGGCTGCCCTCTGCGCCGACCGGCACCACGATGACCTCGGCCCACGCCGCATCGTCCTCGCAGACGACCAGGAACCGGGCGCCCGCCGGCAGGCGCCCACGCGGCGTCGCCACGGCGCGGACAAGCTCGACCACATCGGCCTGGTGGAATAGCTCGCCGGTCGGCGCCGCGGACACGGGCGCCGCGGTCAGGGACGGCTGGCGCCCGTGCGCATCGAGCAGCGGCCTGGATGCTTCGCGGATGCCGCCATCGTCGGGGGCACGCTCAAACTGCGGCGTCATCGCCCTGCCCCGCTCCACGGAACGGCGTCCGTGGCCGCCCATTGGACAGCATCCTGGCGGCTGAAGCCGTGGCCGAGGCGGAGGTGCTCGGCCAGGAAGTCGACCCGGCGCTCTTGGGCGAGCCACGGGTCGAACGGGACGACTGGCGGGACCAGCACCGCGGCGCTGCACAGTGTGCAGCGCACGGCGGGGTAGGCCGGGGCGGGTGAAGTAGGCGAGCGCAGCATAGTACCTCTCCTAGCGTTTTGACGCGACACCGGGCGGGTGCTCCGGCATCGCCGGCCGCCCGAAGCGACTCTGATTCGCGGCGTCGCACAGGTCGCAGATGAACTGCCGGTGCGGGCCAGCGGGGCGCCGCTCGCACTGGACGCAGAGGCAGGGCGGCGCCGGCGATGCGCTCGGCGCCGGAGACGACGCCGGGGGAGGTACCACGGCTCGCGGAGACAACGGGGTGTACCGGGCGACCAGCCCGGTGGCCCACGCCCGCAAGTCGCCGCCCGCCCGCACCATCGCCGTGAGGTCTTTCCCGCTGAAGGGCTGGACGATGCGCACCCGGCGGCTGAGAGCCGCCATCCTGGCCCCGCCCTTGGCCCCGGCGGCATCCCGGTCATAGGCCACGAGCCACACACCGGCGTGGCGCAGCGCCCAGGCCCACCGGGGCGTCGGCAAGGCCGTCGCACTGCCCAGCGTCGCCACATCGACCAGGTCGCCGGCCTCCTGGCGCAGCAGGAGCGCGTCAAACTCGCCCTCGGTCAGCACGCAGAGGGCGCGACCCTGTAGCTGGTCGGCGCCGTAGAGCGCGACCTTACCGTCGCGGGGTTGGATGTATCGCGGTATAGAGCCGTCGAGCCGCCGCACCTTGAGCGCCCACAACGCGCCGTGCGCCTCCACGGGGATGGTGATGCCCGGGGGCACGTATACCCGCTTGCCGGTGAGCCCCCACTTGTACGGCGGGTCGTACACCTCCACCGGCACGTAGCCGAGCCCGGCGGCCTGGATAGTGGCGTCGCTGAGCCCGCGCTCCTCGCGGAGGTAGCGGAGCGCCGCCGCCCCGTCCGGGGACCACAGCACCTCCGCGGCGCGGGCGGCAATGGCCCGGGCGCGCGCTTGCCAGGCAGGCGGCGGCGGGTCGGTATCGGGCGGTAGGCGCGGTGCGGGGGGTGACGGCGGCCGCACGGGGCGCACGGGGCGGTGGTCCACGAGCGCCTTGCCCGCGGCGCGGGCGGCCTCGGGGAAGCCCAGCCCGCCGAAGTCAATCAGCCATTGGATGAGGTCGCCACCACGGCCGCACCCGTTCCGGCCGGGCAGGCCGCATCGCCAGTGCGGGCGTTCCGCGTTCGGCCAGACGTGAAAGCGATCGGTGCCACCGCAGTCCGGGCAGGCGCCCACGTACTCTCCGCCATCGGTGTTGCTCGCCTTGCGGAGCGGCGTGACGCGGCTCACCAGGTCCAGGAGGTCAAGCCCGGCAGCCTCAAGCATCGTCCCCTCCCCTCCCCGGTAGGTGAGCACCCCCGTTGTCCGGGCTCTCCCCCTCCCAATTACTCTCATCACTCTCCCCCCTATAGGGGGGGGAGAGTGATAGATAGTAATTTTCGGGGGCTGGGCTACTCTCATGAGAGGTCGATGATAGTTCGGTGAGAGTAGTGAGAGTTTGCTGCACCGGCGCCAAATCGCGCGCTGATAGCTCGGGCATGCCAGCGCTCGATTCTGTCAAGTGAGAGCTATCACCTGCCGGGGTTACTATCACCGGGCCAGTGATAGTAACCAGCGGCAGCCCGAGCGTGACGCGACCCAGTTCCGCGAGCACGTGCCGCTTGCCTTCCTGCCGCACGTACTGCTCGCGGAGCAGTTGCTTCCGGGCGCGATAGAAGGTCGGCTCAGAAACCCCGGAGACTTTGAGCCACCAGGTGGTCGCGGCGCCCTCGTCCTCCGGGAAGTGCTCGGCCAGAGCAGCCAGCACGTGCCGCGCGCTCGGGGTCAGTTCGTGGCTGCGCTCCGGTGGCTCGGCGGGGGCCAGGAAACAACTCTCAGTGGTACTATCAGCGACTATCGTGAGAGTGATGTCCTCGAACTCGTCGCCGTCCCGCTGCTTGTCGCAGTGCAGTGTCAGCACACCGTCGTTGGCAGTGAGAAAGAGCATCGTCTGCGCGGCGCCGCGCAGCGCCGACGAGCCGCGCTCGACCTCGCCGCCCTTGCCGGTGTGATGCACCAGGCGGACATGGGCGCCCGTCGCCGCGATAATGCGGTCGCAGGCCGCCACCACCCTGCCGACATCCCGGCTGCTGTTCTCATCGCCGCCGACCATGCAGCGCGCCATCGTGTCGATGGTGATTTTCACGGGCGGCTCGGGGAGCGTGGCGATTTGGGCGAGCAGCGCGCCCACCTCGGCGTCCTCCATCAGGTTCACCGCCTCACAGATGAAGCGCAGGCGGCTCAGGTCGGCGCCGGGATGATGCTTGAGCCACGTCTGCACGCGCTGGAGAGCGCCGCTGGCGCCCTCCGCAAGCACGTGTACTACATAGCCGCCGCGGGTCTTGCGGCCGCAGAAGTCCTTGCTCGATGCCAGGCAGCAGTTCTCGGCCATCTCCAGCAGCGTCTTGCCGACGCCGCTTGGGCCGTAGGCCACTCCCAGCGTGCCGACAACGCTGTAGCCCTCAATCTGCCACTCTAGCGGTGGCCGTTTGGCGAGGTCATCCAGGGATTCCAGGGTGAAGCGGGGGCGAGGCGTCGACGCCTCGCCCCCCGGGTCCTCTCCGTAAGGGTCGGTCATCGCCATGCCGTCCCGGATAGCCGCGGCGTCGGCCGGGTCGAGCGTCGCTAGCACGTCATCTAGTGCGCCATCGCGCCCGCGGCCATTCGCGTTCTGCATGGCCTCGGCGACCTGCCGGCAGATGTCTGATTTCAGAGCGTCGAGGTCGTCGAGCGCACCGCCCAGTCGGTAGCGCTCCAGCCGCCAGAGGTCGCCGGGGTCGAAGATCGGTGTAACGCGCGCCTCATCGCCCACCATCTTGCGCTCCGTGGTACGAGGCGTTAGCGCTGGGGGCCGCGCCGAGCAGGACCAGCAGCGCCGCTGCGCAGCGGGCGAGGTTCAGGTCGTGCTCGTGCTCGACGGTGACGGTGGGGGCGCGGTGGGGCAGCCGCGTGGCACCCGTGGTGCGGCGGGTGGTTACCGGAGTATGCAATAATGGGCTCGTAGGTGCTCGGTCTTGGTTGCTCACCGGGTCGGGGCCTACTAGGCGGCTGGGCGGGATTAGGCCCCCGCTCGGTCGCCGCTTCATTTCTTTCACTCTACCGCTCCCGGCCGACCGCGGCTGCTAGTGCGGCAGCGACATCCGCCTCGTCCTGCCTCGCGTCCTGCCGGATGAGCTCGCGGACGTATTGCGAGACAGTCTGGCCGCACAGGGCTGCCCGCAGCCGCACGCGGCGCGCCTCGTCACGACTTAGCGCCGCGCTGACGCTCGTGATGTCTGGCCCGAGGGGTTCGGCGGTGGTTCGCATTGATGGCCTCCTTCCGCGGCGGGAATCGCCGCGCTCGTCTACAACGTACAAACTATACAGCTTCACGAGAGGAGGATAAAAGTAATGGTCAAAACAACACGTGACATGCCTGTAGTCGGGTCACCGTGGCGTGGTGATGGTTACCAATCTAACCAACCCTCACGGGCGCATAGGTTAGATTGGTAACCATCCCAAAGACGGCTACGCATGCATGCTTCTGGCCGAGTTTCTGACAATCAGTCACCTATGCGTACCCCCCAGCATTCGTATTCCCAATGCCGGCCTAAAAGTGTGGTGCTGGTGGTGTGACTCTCGGGCATGGAATTGACAGAAGTATGCGTATCGACCGGTATACTGACCAGGGAATAATCTTCACTGAGCAAGCCCGGGAGGACGCAGAGAGCCGCCCCCCCGGAGGGATGGCGGCTCTTGAGCGGAGCGGAAGGGGCGCGCCCCACTTCTACACGAGGATTAGCTCGCGCTCAATGCTCGGTGCAGTGCAGGGCCGGCTAGCGCAGACGGATGTGGTGCGGCAGTAATGGCTACAGCAACCGCTACCACACGAGCACCAAGGACGTGGGGCGCATCGCGCGGCTGGCCGATCCCAAGCTTCTCCTGCTCAGCCACCTGGGGCCGGTGAACACTGACGAGGTGCGCGCCGACGTGGCCCACGACTTCGACCGGTTCGTGGTCGGCGAAGACCTCTTGCGCTACGACGTGGGCCGCGCGCGGCCCGTCTGAAGCCCAGGTGCAGCGAGCGGCGCGCTGGAGTCCGCCACGATCACGCCGCTCAGCGTCGCGCTGGCCCGCGCCAGCTTTGCCGGACTGGCCGACCGGTCGACGCTCGGCCTTAAGTACCAGCGAGGCACGCTCGTCACGACCCGCGGCTACCTCCGCGAGCAGCCGGAGGTCCTGCGGCGGCTCATGGCCGCCTCGCCGACGTTGCCGCATTGGCCGCGGGTACGCGACACTGTAGGCAGCGGACAGGGGGCAGGGGTGAGCGAGGACACCGCGGGCCAGGGCGGCAAGGACGCGCTCGGCGCGCTCCGGCAGGAGATCGACGCGCTCGACCGGCAGATCGTGCGGCTTCTGGACGAGCGCGGCCGGCTGGTGGAGCGGGTCGGTGCCGACAAGGCGGAGCGCGGCGCGGTCGTTTTCGCGCCGGACCGCGAGGCGGCCGTGCTCGCCAACGTCACGGGCGCGAGCCAGGGCCCCCTCACCGCCAGCCACCTGCGCGCCATCTACCGCGAGATCCTCTCCGCCATGCGCAGCCTGGAGCGCGCCGAGCGGATCGGCTACATGGGGCCGGCGGCGACGTTCACGCACCAGGCGGCCTTGGAGCGCTTCGGGGCGGCGGCCGAGTACGTGGCGCTGCCCAGCATCCCCGACACCTTTCTGGAGACCGCGCGCGGCGGCTGCGACTACGGCGTCGTGCCCGTCGAGAACTCGACGGAGGGGCCGGTCCACGAAACGCTGGACGCCTTCGTGGACTCCGAGCTGAAGGTCGTCTCCGAGATCATCCTGCCGATCCACCACCAGCTCGTCGCGCGCTGCGCGCCCGAGGCGATCCGCACGGTGTTCACGAACCCGGTGGCGCTCGGGCAGTGCCGCCGCTGGCTCAGCACCAACCTGCCGGGCCGCGAGATCGTGCAGGTGGTGAGCACGGCGCGGGCCGCCGCGCAGGCGGCGGAGACGCCGGCCAGCGCCGCCATCTCGCCCCGGCTGGCCGCCGAGGTGTACGGACTTGACGTCGTCGCCGCCGACATCGAGGACTTTGCCCAGAACTACACCCGCTTCTACGTGCTCGCCCGCGAGCTGACGAGCAGACCGACCGGCGACGACAAGACGGCGCTGCTATTCAGCATCCGCGACCGCGTCGGCGCGCTCCGCGACGTGGTGGCGCTGTTCGCCCAGGCGGGTGTGAACCTGAGCAGCATTCAGTCGCGGCCGTCGCGGCGCCGCGCCTGGGACTACGTCTTCTTCGTGGAGCTACAGGGCCACGCCGCCGACCCGAAGCTCCAGGCGGTGCTGCGCGCCGTCGAGCAGCACTGCGCCTACCTCAAGGTGCTCGGCGCCTGGCCGCGCGCCGAAGCGGCGGCCCTCGCGTAGCGCGGCAGCGCGGCGGCGCCCAGTGGCATCCACGAAAGTAGGTCGCGGTTATCTACTTTCGGCGGGGTAAGACCCTCCCCCAATAGCCGACCACGCGATCTCGGCTCGGTACACATTCTGCTTGGTTCCCGCCGATAATACCTTTGTATAGATATAGTCTGGTCCCGCGGCCGGCGCGTTGCGCCGCGTCTTCCTGTGCCAGTGGCCTCGATCCCTGCCAAACGGCGTCCCGTTGGGGGCGCCTCGCCGGCGACGCGCGGCGAGACTCGACAGGCGCGCAGGATCGTCGGCGGCGCAGCGCACCGGCAGGGCCCCGGAGCGATGGTGAGCGATCGGCACGGCGACGAGCGCCCCGCCTCCGTCCCCGCCCGCGCGCCGGCGCCCCCCGTTCGGGCCGGCAACCGCCCGGCCGGCCCCTGGCAGATGGCCTGCCGGCTGACGACCTCGTTCGCGACGCAGGTGGCGGTCCTGTTCGTCGTGGCGCTGTTGGCATCACTAGCGTAGATTCCGCAGTTCAAACTTACGCCACCAGGCGCACCACCCGGCGGGTCCAGGGTAAGCGCCAATGCTGCGGCGGGGCCGGGTTCAACGGCGTGAGATAGAGCGTGTGGCGCTTCTGGCGGAACGTCCCGAGGCCGTCGACCCGCAGGGCCCGGAAGGCGTACGGCTCCCGGATGACGGGTGGCCGGGCGGCGGCTTCGCGGATCTGGAGCCCGATGGCGAGGTTGCGAGCCAGCAGCCGGAAGCCGACCGCCACGCGGTTCGGATGCAGCCGGGTGCTCACCAGGTGATCGAGATCGTGCCCATTCACGAGTTCGTCCAAGGCCTGCTCCACGCGCCAGCGCTGGCGATAGAGGGCGGCGAGCTGCCGGGGGCCGCGCCCCTGGATACTGGTCACGTACACCCAGGGCCCCCGCCGGTCCGTGGGCGTGCGAGCGCGCAGCGCGAGCAGCTGCAGCCGCGTATCCCAGGGGCAGAAGCCGAGGCGGATGGCTCCCTGCTCGCGCAGCCACCGCTGTTGCTGCCCGGTGAGGGCCGCCAGGCGCGTGCGCACCGGGGCCGAGCGCGCAAAGCCGAGGATGAATGGCACGCGCGCGTCGAGCAGCGCGGCGACGGCAGCGCGGCTGGTGAAGCCGCAATCGGCTACCACCCCGGCGAGGCGCCGACCGAGCAGGCGGCGTAAGTGGCGGGCCAGCACGGCCGTCAGGCGGGAGTCCCGGGCATGGCCGCGCAGCAGGACGCACGTGATGATCTGGCCTGTGTCGGTATCCACGGCCAGATACAGCCGATAGCCGCGCAGGCGCCGACTGTGCGTGCCCGACCAGCCCTTGCGGAGCTCGTCGCGCTTGCCCCGCCCCCAATACGGCAGCTGGTGACTGTCCAAGGCGGCCCATACGCGACCCGAGCGGCGGGGTAGTTCAGCCAGGTACGCGGCTTCCACCGCCCGGCGGACCGCCTGGGCCGGGAAGTAGCGCAGACTGCGGCGCAGCGTCTCGGCGGTCGGCAGGGCCGGCAGCCCCAGCAGCGCGGCCAAGAGCGGCTCCTGGAGCAGGCTCAGGTGATACGGCCGGCCGCTCCCCCGCCAGGCGAGCACGAGCCACAGCAGGCTGAGGATCAGCGTGGAGAGCCCGCGCTTGCGCTGAGCGAGCCAGCGCTCCAACCCGAGCGACTGCGTGTAGCTGAATAGCCGGGCGAGCGGCACGGCGTTGGTGGGCTGCGCGGCAGCCGGTGGGCACGCTACACTGCTCATGAGGATTCGGCTCCTGCGGTGGAGGTGAGAGACCCCCAGGATGCCGGATCCTTTTTCTGGCCGCAACTCCAGTTGTGGAATCTACGCTAGGGCTGGCGCTCGCTTATACCCGCGCCCAGGTGATCGAGTACGAGGCCCGGGGGGCGCGCAATCTCCTGATCCTCACGGAGGGCGCGGCGGGCGACGTCGCCGAGGTGCTGGCCGAAGCTCAGCGCACGGCCGCCACGGCAGCCGGCTTGCCGGGCTTCTGGGACGGCACGGACGCCGACCGCGACGCCTTGCTCGCCGCGCTCGCCGCGCCGCAGCCGATGTTCGCCTCGCTGCTCTACTTCACCTCGGACCTCCAGCAGCACGGCATCTCCGACTACCAGCCGGGGGCCGAGCGGCCCGACATGGCCAGCCGGCCGTATGCTCAGGCGGCCGTGGCGAGCGGCCAATTCACCGTCGGGCGTGAGATCGTCGAGGGGCGCAGCTCCCGCGAGCTGGTGCTCCCGCTCGTCGTCCCGATCCGCGAGGCGCGGGCGCCGTTCCGTGCCGGGTTTGTCATGGTAGCGCTGCGCCTGGCGCGGCTGCCGACGATCTGGGCCGACCTGGGCCTGCCGGCCGGGGCGCTGGTGACGCTGGCGGACGGCGCCGAGGGGCGCATCCTGACGGGCTCCGGCGCGGACACCGCCGTGGGCGGGACACTGAGCCCGTCACAGCAGGCAGGGCTGCAGGCCGGGCAAGGGACACGGTTCGGCGTTGGGCGGGACGGCGTCGCCGAGTTGTTCGCCTACGCGCCGGTCGCCGATACGCCGTGGGTCGTGACCGCCGCGTATCCCACCGCCGCGGTCCTCGACCCGATCTACGCCGCGGCCGCACGGCAAGCGATTCCGGCCGTCGCCATTTCGGGCGCAATCTTCCTGGCGCTGTTGCTCTTATGGCGGCGCCAGGCGTGGCGGCTCCACGCGCTGCAAGCGGCCGCCGCCCGCTGGACGCGGGGCGAGTGGGCCTATCGCGCGGGCGTGCGCGGCACGGACGAGCTGGGGCAACTGGGCGCCGCCTTCGACGCGATGGCCGAGCGGCTCCAGGCCACGGTGGGCGAGCTGGAACGAGCGGTCGCGCGCGAGCGCGCGTCGGCGCAGGCCGCGACCGAGGCCTCGCGCGCCAAGAGCGATTTTCTCGCCACCATGAGCCACGAGCTGCGCACACCGCTCCACGCCGTAATCGGCATGACAGGCTTGCTCCTCGACACGCCGCTGGCGCCGGACCAGCGCGAGTACGGCGAGGCGGTCCGCCGCTCGGGCGAAACGCTGCTCGGCCTGATCGACGACGTGTTGGACTTCTCGAAGATCGAGGCGGGGCGGCTCGATCTAGAGGCCGTGGACTTCGCCATCCACGTCGTCGTCGAGCGGGCCGTCGGCGGGCTCGCGGAGGCGGCGCACGCGAAGGGGCTGGAGCTGCACGCGATCGTGGACGCGGACGTGCCGGCCCGCGTGCAGGGCGACCCCACGCGGCTGGGCCAGGTGATCACCAACCTCGTCGGCAACGCCGTCAAGTTCACCGCCAGCGGCACCGTGCTGCTGCGAGCGCGGCGGGCTGGGGCCAGCAACGCGACGACCGTTCGCTTCGAGGTGACGGACACGGGCATCGGCATCGCTCCCGAGGCCCAGACGCGGCTGTTCACCGCCTTCAGCCAGGCCGACAGCTCGACGACGCGCCGCTACGGCGGCACCGGCCTGGGCCTGGCGATCGCCAAGCGGCTGGTCGAGCTGATGGGCGGGGCGATCGGCGTGGAGAGCGTGCCGGGCGAGGGCAGTACCTTCTGGTTCACCGTGCCGTTCGGGCCGGCGGCGGCCAGCCCGGCCGCCGCGCCGCGTCCGGAGGCCGCGCTCGCCGGGCGGCCGGCGCCGGGAGCGGCGGAGCCCGCCGCGGGGCCGCGCATCCTCGTCGTGGAGGACGTGGCGCTCAATCAGCAGGTGGCGCGGGGCATGCTCGCGAAGCTTGGCTACCCGAGCGACGTGGCGGCGAACGGGCGCGCAGCGCTCGACGCGCTGGAGCGGAGGGGCTACGCGGCGATCCTGATGGACTTGCAGATGCCGGAGATGGACGGCTTCGCGGCCACGGCCGAGGTGCGCCGCCGCGAGGGCACGGCCCGCCACACGCCGATCATCGCCGTGACCGCGAACGCGCTGGCAGGCGACCGCGAGCGCTGCCTGGCGGCCGGCATGGACGACTACGTGGCGAAGCCCGTGCGCGTCGAGGGGCTGGCGCGGGTCCTGCGCCGCTGGGTACCGCCGACGGCGGCGCTAGAGGCCCTGCTGGCGGCCGCCCCGCCCGACGCGGCCCCGACTGGCGCCGGCCCGCTGCCCGTCGAGAGCAACACGGCCCCGCCGGACGGCGAGGCGGGCGGGGCGGCGCGGGCCTCGGCCGCGTCGCCCCCGGTCGTCGACGAGGCCGCCCTGGCCCGCCTCGCGGCGCTGCGCCCCCAGGGGCCGGACCCCGTACCGGAATACGTCGCCCTCTTCCTCGACGAGGCGCCGGCCCAGCTTGCCGCCGTCCACGCCGCCCTGGCGACGACCGATGCGGATGCGGTGCGGCGGGCGGCGCACGCGCTGAAGGGCAGCGCCCGCACGATCGGCGCGGCGGAGCTGGCGGCGCTCGCCGAGCAGATCGAGCGCCACGCGCGCGCCGGCGCGCTAGCCGCCGCGGCGAGCCAGGCCCCCGCCCTCGACGCCGCCTTCGCCCGCGCCCGCGCGGCCTTCGTCGCACGGCGCGACGGCAGCCCGATCGCGCCGTCGTAGCCCCTGACCTCCCGCTTGGCCGTCGCGTTCGCGCCCCGCCTGGCCAGTAGCTGCAAGCTAGAAGCCCATGGACGGCGCTTGACAGCCTGCCCGCGGCGTGCCATGCTGAGCGCGCTCGGTTGGTGCGCGACCGACGGCCGCCCGCCGGCGATGGCCCGCAGGAGGTGCCGCATGCCCCCGCAGACGATCGCGGAGCTAGCCCGCCTCGCTCCCGACACCTACGCCTTCCGTTACGAGAACCACACCGCGCTGTTCATCGTCACCGACGAGGGCGTGATCCTCGCCGATCCCATCGGGCAGCACAACCCGCGCACGCCGTACGTGCTGAAGGAGGCGATTCGCAGCCTGACCGACCAGCCGGTGCGGTACGTCCTCTATAGCCACTGGGGCGCCGACCACGGCATGGGCGGCGCGGTGTTCGCCGACACCGCGCGGTTCGTGAGCCACCGCAACGCGGCGGACAAGATCGCCGCGGCAAACGATCCCACCTCGCCCGTGCCCGACCTGACGTTCGACGACCACCTGACCCTCGCCCTGGGCGGCAAGACCGTCGAGCTGTACGCCGCCGAGCTGTCGCCGCGCGACGACTACGTCATCCTGCACTACCCCGCCGGCAAGGTCGTCATGGCGGTGGACTTCGTGCAGCCCGAGAACGTGCCGTTCCGCACGATGGTCGGCCACCCCGATTGGACGGCGCGGCGCCTGCAGTGGCTGCACGACACGCTGGACTTCGACACGGTCGTCTCCGGCCACGCCAGCCCGCGCATCACCGGCACCCGCGAGGACGTGCTGGAGGCGCGCGGCTACCTGCTGGCGCTCTCCGACGCCGTGGAGGCCGCGCAGGCGAAGGGCTACGCCGACAATTCGCCGGAGATGCAGGCTGCCGTGCGCGAGGCGCTCACGCCAAAATACGGCAAGTGGCGGCGCTTCGACGAGTTCCTGGCGCTGAACGTCGAGGGCCTGCTGCGCTGGCGGCAGGAGACGCCGTGACGTAGCGCCGTTGGGCGCCGGGGCGGGTTCCCCGTCGGGTGATCCAGGCGGGAGTGCGGAGGCAATCATGGCGAGTGGTGGACAGATGCTGGTGATCCAGGGCGGGACGCTGATCGACGGCTCGGGGCGCGACGCCGTGCCGAACGAGGCGCTGGTGATCGAGGGCCAGCGCATCCGCAGCGTGGGGCCGCTGCCCCCCGACATCGAGCCGCGCGACACTGCGCACGTGCAGGTGATCGACGCCGCGGGCCAGTGGATCATGCCGGGGCTGATCGACGCCCACACCCACCTGTCGTACGGCTACCCGCACCTGCCGGGCGAGGGCAAGGGGCGGGGCACCACGCGGCCCGAGCTGGGCACGCTGAAGGCGGCGCGCAGCGCCCAGCAGGTGCTGCGGTCGGGCGTGACCAGCATCTGCGTGCCGGGCGGCACGTGGTTCACCGACGTGGGCGTGCGCGACGCGATCAAGCTGGGGCTGATCGAGGGGCCGCGCATCCACTGCGCCGGCCGCATGCTCATCACCTATGGCAGCATCGAGGACGACGAGCCGTCGTGGGTGGGCACGCCCGACCACGGCGTCGGCGTGCTGTGCAACAGCGCCGCCGAGATGGTCACGGAGGCGCGGCGCCAGCTCAAGCACGGCGTGAACTTCATCAAGATGGCCGACAGCCGCTCGGGCGACGTGCAGACGCTCGCCCGGGAGGAGATCGCGGCCGTCGTGCAGGAGGCGCACCGCCGCAACGCCCGCGTCGCCATCCACTCGCGCGGCTCGGCCTCGACCCGCGCGGCGGCCGAGGCGGGTGTCGACTGGATCGTCCACGCGGACCTGGCCACCGAGGCCGACCTCGACGCGGTCGCCGCGGCCGACATCCCCATCGTGCCGACGATGACCTTCCTGGCGACGGTGGAAGAGGCCGGCGGCCGCTACGGCCAGGACGTGATCCAGCTCGACGTGAGCCGCATGAAGCGCCACTTCGAGGCGCTCATCCGTGTCGTCGAGGGCGCCCGCCAGCGCGGCATCAAGCTGCTGCTCGGCACGGACACCGGCAACAACTTCTTCATGCCGTTCGGGGCGATGCACGCGAAGGAGCTGGAGATCTTCGTGCGCTACTGCGGCTACACGCCGTTGGAGGCCATCGCCGCCGCCACGCGCGACAACGCCTTTGCCGTGGGGCTGCCAAACGACGTGGGCGTGCTGGAGCCCGGCCGGCTCGCCGACGTGCTGATCCTGACGCACGACCCGCTGGCCGACATCCGCGTGCTGCAAGGCGGCGAGCACCTGGCGTACGTCATCAAGGATGGCAGGGTCGTGGACCGCGGGGCGCCGCCGGCCGCGGCCGTGCCGCTGGCCTTCCAGCTAGCGACGGCCTGACGGACTGCTATACTCCCCTCAGCATGACCCGGCGGGCGCCGCGGCCCGCCCGCGCTCGGCGGCGGCACGCTTGGCGAGCGCTCCAGCGGTGGAGTCCATGATGGCGCAAACCACTTACGAAGCCCACCGGCGAGAGATCGACGAACGGATCCGGGCCCAGCTCGCCGACGACCGATGCCGAGACCGCCCCTCTTTCTGGACGAGTGCGTGGATCGGCGCCTCGCCGCCGCCCTCGCGCCTCCCGGCTTCGACGGCGTTCACTACGTCGAACCGCCACACCAACGTAGGCTAGCTGCTTAGCGTGCGCGTCGGGCGGCGCGCAGCGCGGCCGTCGCACCGGCATCGACGGCGCCGCTGGCCGGGTCGAGGACGACGCCGTACTGCTCGCGCGCGGCCTCGGCCGAGACGAACCCCTCCTGCACGTCGAGCTGCACGGCGGCGGGGTCGCGGTCCAGCGGGTCGCCCCAGCCGCCGCCGCCCGCGGTCAGCATGAGGGCCGTGGTGCCCGCGGGCACGGGGCGGCGGTGCAGGTTGCCGGGGGCGAAGTCGGCGTCGCCCGGGAAGCGCACCAGGCTCGCCGCGATCACCCCGGGCCCCCCACCCCACAGGCCCCAGGGCGGGCAGCGGCGCCGGCCGCTGTTGCTGATGCCCCAGGTGCCCGCTACCAGGTTCGTCACCCGCATCTCCATGCCCAGCCCGCCGCGGTAGCGGCCGGGGCCGCCGGAGTCGGGGCGCAGGCCGCGGCGCTCGACGAGCACGGGGCACTTCAGCTCCATGTTCTCGATCGGCGCGTTGCGCACGTCGCCCTGGCAGACCGACACCGACGCCGACGCGCCGTCCTCCCACGGCCGACCGCCCCAGCCGCTGCCCTCGATGGACTGGAGCACGAACGGGCGGCCCGTCGCCGGATGGTCGCCGACGAAGATGACCGCGCCGCCCAGCGCGGCCGCGTGGGCGGCGGGGATCTGGTCGGGCAGCGCGGGGGCGAGCGCCCGGAGGATCGTGTCGACCACCGTCGGCACCGGCAGGCTCCAGGCGGCCATCGTCGCCGGGAAGCGCGCCATCATCAGGTTGCCTTCCTGGATCTCCACCCTCAGCGCGCGGAACGAGCCCTCGTTCACCGCCTCCAGCGGCGTGGTGATGGCCTTGTAGGCGACGTAGGCCGCCGCGAGGGTGCGCGAGTTGATCGGACCGCGCCGCTGCGCCGAGCAGCCGGTCAGGTCGATGGTCATGTCGCTGCCGGCGATGACGACGCGCGCCTTGATCGGCACGGGGTCGTCGAGGTCCACCAGGTCGCTGTCGAAGGCCGCTTCGGCCTCGTAGGTGCCGTCGGGGAAGCGCGCCACGACGGCGCGGCAGCGCGCCTCCGTCTCGTCGAAGATCTGCTCGACGCAGGCGCGCGTCGTGGCCGGGCCGTAGCGGCCGAGCAGCTCCCCGAGCCGGCGCTCGGCCAGGCGGCAGGCGGCCAGCTGCGACCGCAGGTCGCCCATCGACGACTCGGGGTAGCGCACGTTGTCGCGGATCAGCCGCAGCACCTTCTCGTCGGGCACGCCACGCTCGTACAGCTTGATCTGGTCGAGCTGCAACCCCTCCATCCAGGGATCGGCCACGCCGCCCGCGCCGCCGAAGCCGGTGCTCAGGCCGCCCACGTCCACCCAGTGCGCGCGCACGATGGCGAAGCCCACCAGCTCGTCCGCGAAGAAGCACGGCGTGTAGATGCAGACGTTGTTGAGGTGCTGGCCGGCGACGCGCTGGTGGTTGGTGATGAGCACGTCGCCGGGCGCGAACCCGTCGCGGCCGTAGCGGGCCACGCCGTCCTGGATGATCACGCCGAGGTCGGCCACGAAGTGCGACACGCCGCCCAGGTTCTGCGACAGCAGCCGGCCGTCCACGTCGAGGAGGGCGCAGCAGTAGTCGCGCACCTCGTAGATCATCATGTTGTAGGAGGTGCGCTGGAGGTCGAGTGACATCTCGTTGGCGATGGCCGGCAGGGCGTTGCGGATGACCTCCAGGGTCACCGGATCGAGCCGGGTGGCGGGCGGGCTAGCCATGCGTCTCTCCTACGCTTGGACCGGGGCTTTCGCCGGGCGGGGGTGGGGCTGTGGCCTCACCCCCGCCTGCTATCCCCCGAGGGCCGGGCTGCCGGGGCGCCTGCTCCACCGAGGCGCGGCCGGCGCGCTCGGCGCCGCTACTGCTTGGGGCGGGCGCCGGTGGGGGTGCCGCTGAACGCCGGGCGCCGCTTCTGGGCGAACGCGGCCGAGCCCTCGTCGTAGTCCGGGCTCTGGCGGATACGCTGGTAGTACACCTGCTCCATCGTCGCCGCCATGCTGAGCGGCATGTCCAGCGAGTTGTAGATGTACTCCTTGGTCCCCTGCACCACGATCGGCCCGTTCGCGTTGATCGTCTCCGCCAGCTTGGTGGCCTCGTCCAGGAGCTGCCCTTGCGGGTACACTCCCTGCACGATGCCGATGGTGTACGCCGTCTGCGCGTCGATGAACTGGCCCGTCAGACACAGCCAGAACGCCCACCCGAGCGGCACCGTCCGCGGCAGGATGAACGCCTGGCCGCCGGCCATGTGCGACCAGCGCACCTCCGACGCCCCGAACTTGGCGTTCTCGGAACAGAGGCGGATGTCGCAGGCCAGCGACAGGCCGAAGCCGCCGCCGGCCGCGTAGCCGTTCACCGCCGCGATGAGCGGCTTGTACAGCCCGATGGAGCGCATGTAGCTCGTGTAGCGGCCGCGCCGCGCGCCCTCGTAGGTGTCCAGCTCGTCGAAGTGGACCTCGCCCTTGGCTCGCGCCAAATTCTCCTTGAGGTCGCCGCCGGCGCAGAACGACTCGTTGCCCGCGCCGGTGACGATGGCGATCCAGATGTCCTTGTCGTCGCGGATCTCCTCCCAGGCGGCGGCCAGGCCCATGCGGGTGGCGTGGTTCAGGCAGTTGCGGGCCTCGGGCCGGTTGATGGTGACGTAGGCGATCTTGTTGCGCTTCTCCAGCAGGACTTCGTTTGCCATGTCTCTCTCCTCGCCTCCTTGACGTCGGGTACCGGGAAGCGCGGGGGACACCCCCACACCCCCGCCCCGCTGGGGCGCTAGCTGAGCTTGCGGGTCAGGAAGTCGTGGGCGGCCGCCCAGGCGGCGCGCGCCGGCTCGTCGCGGTACGACTCCGAGCCCTCGTGGACGAAGCCGTGGCCGGCGCCCGAGTACAGATGGAACTCGTAGTCCTTGCCGTGCTCCGCCAGCAGGTTGCGCAGGCGGTCGCGGTACTTCTCCACGGTCGGGTGATCCTGGTCGCCGAACAGCACGCAGACGGCGCCCTGCACCCGCTCGATCACGTCCCAGACGAGCGTCGGCCAGTGCGGCTGCACCTCCTCGTCGATGACCGTGGGATAGAACGCCGCGAGCGCGGTCAGGCGCGGATCGGCCGCCGTCAGGAACAGCCCCCAGCGCGCGCCGGCGCAGAAGCCGGCCGCGCCGATCTGGTCGGTCACCAGGCCCTCGCCCTGGAGATAGTCGATGGCCGCGCTGCAGTCGGCCACGACCTGCGGGTCGGGCGTCTGGCGCTGGAGCACGCGCGCCTCGCCGCTCGGCGGGCCGTCGGGATCGGTGGTGATGACGCCGAGCCGCGAGTAGAGCGCGGGCGCGATGGCCACGTAGCCGCGCTCCGCGAACCGATCGGCGAACACCTCCATGAGCGGTAGCAGGCCGTGTACGGGCTGGATGACGAGCATCCCCGGATGCGGCCCCGGCATCGTCGGCCGGCTCAGATAGGCGGTGATCTCGGCGTCCCCCGAGCGGTACTTGACGTACTGGCCGGTGCGCACGTCGGTTACTGCCATCGCGTCCTCCTCTTCCTGGTCGCCACGGGCCCGCCGGTTGCTGGTGCGGTCTCCGCAAGGCGGCCCGATCCCCCACCCTCGGGTCGCCTCATCGCGGCCGCGGTCGGGCGGCGGGCAGCCGCTAACGGTGCCCGTAGCATACGCGGCCCGTACTGCGGGGGCAAGCGGTGAGGGGGCATAATGGCTGCGCCCATCCGCGCGGAGGAGACCGGCAATGCGGCCACGGCGCACTCCCGCACTCATGGCACGTAGGCCCGCACGCACCTGGTGCCGCGCCGCGCTCGCGGGCGCGCTGCTCGTCGGCGCGCTCGCAGTCGCCTGCGCCCCCGCGAGCACACCCACGTCCGCGCCGGCCGCCGCGACCCAGTCCGGCACGGCTGGCGCGGCGGCCAGCGGAGCGACGGCCGCCACGGCGCCGCCCACGCCGATCCACCTGATCGCCAACTACTCGGCCCAGGGCCCCGGCCAGTCGGGCGTGTGGCTGGCCTACGAGGGCGGGAACCTGCGCGAGAACGGGCTCGACGTCGAGCTAACCCACGTTTCGGCCACGCCGCGCATCATCCCCGCGATGATCGCCGGCGAGGTGAACCTGAGCGGCATGGACCCCGGCGCCAGCATCCTGGCCAGCTTCGAGGGCATCGACCTGGCGCTGCTGTTCGCGGGCACCAATCGCCCGGCCTTCTCCGTCGTCACGCAGCCGACGATCCGCCGCCCCGAGGACCTGCGGGGCAAGAGCCTCGGCATCTCGCGCCTGGGCGCCTCGACCCACACGTCGGCGCTGCTCGCGCTGAGCCTGTGGGGCCTCCAGCCCGACCGCGACGTGGCGTTCCGCCAGTTAGGCGAGTCGTCCGCGATGATCGCGGCGATGGAGGCGAACCAGCTCGACGCCGCGATGCTCGGCGTGCCGTACAACGCCATGGCGCGGCGCATGGGCTACAACGAGCTGCTGAACCTGGCGACGCAGGGACCGGAGTACCCGACGGTGACGGTGAACGCGCTGCGCTCGTGGGTGAGCGCCAACGAGGAGGCGCTGCGGCGCTTCGCCCGCGCCTACATCCAGGGCCGCCAGCGGCTACTGGACGACAAGCCGTGGGCGATCGAGGTGTTCCGCAAGTACCTGGAGATGGACGATCCCGAGGCGCTGGACGAGTTTTACGAGTGGGTTAGCCAGTGCTGCCCGCGCATCCCCTACGTCAGCGAGGAGGGCGTCGGGCGGCTAATGGCCGACCTGGCGAAGGACGAGCCGCGCCTGGCCGGCCACCAGCCGTCGGAATGGATCGACTCGCGCTTCCTGCGCGAGGCCGAGGCGATGGGCGCGGGCAGCGTCGCCACGCCTTGACAGGCCCCGGGGGCGGCGGTAGAGTACCGCGACTTGCCGTCCGGCGCCCAGCGGGCCGGTGAGCGCGGAAGGAGGGCACGGCGCGTATGGACGCGGAGTGTACCCGGCTCGTCATCGAGGCCCTCAAGGCAGAGGAGATCGACCTGTTCGTCACGCTCCCTGAGGAGCCTACCGCCTCGCTCACCGAGGCCGTGCAGGCGGATCCCTACTTCACCTGCGTCTCCGTTGCGTCGGAGGGCAGTGGCATCGCCCTCTGCGCGGGCGCCTCGATCGGCGGCCGCCGCAACGTCTTCGTCACCGGCGTCGCGGGGCTGGTGAACGCCGGCCTAGCGCTGACGCACATGGGCCCGCAGTACGGCATTCCCGTCTTCATCCTGGCGTCGTACCGCGGCGACATCGGCGATCGCTCCGGCATCTCCGGCTCGAAGCTACAGGTGTTCCGCCAGGTCGGCGAGCCATTCCTGCAGGCGCTGCGCCTGCCGTACCGCGTCGTGGACCAGCGCAGCACGCTGAAGCGCACCATCCAGGATGCCCACTTCTCCTGTCGCACGTCCGACATTCCGGTGGTGCTGCTGCTGACGGGGGAGGTGCTCTGGTGAAACACGCCGAGGCGATGCAGCTCGTGAGCGCCTTCATCACCCCCGAGATGCTCACCGTCACCAACCTCACGACGAACGCGCGCATGTGGTCCGCGCTGCGCGGCGAGCGGCCGAGCTTCTACGGGCTGAACATGGGCTTGTGCCTGCCGTTCGCCGTGGGGCTCAGCCTGGCGTTCCCCAAGCGGCGCGTGTTCGCGTTCGACGGCGACGGCAGCCTGATCATCGAGACGAGCGCGCTCATCACGGCCGCCGAGGTCAGCCCGCCGAACCTGCTCGCCGTCGTCTTCGACAACGGCCGCTACTCCGACATGGCCGTGACCGCCACGACGCGCCGCACCGACCTCGAGCTGATGGCGCGGGGCGCCGGCATCCCGCGCACCGCCACGGTGCGCACGCCCGACGAGCTGAACGGCGCCGTGGAAGCGGCGCTGGCCAGCGGGGAGTTCACGCTGCTGGTGGCCAAGGTCGAGGCGCAGCGCGACAACCCGTTCCGGGGCCAGGGCGACTACATCGTGCGCTCGGAGCGCGGCATGAAAGAGGCGTTCGTGGAGACGCTCCGCCACCTGCCCGACTACGGGAGCTGGCGCTGACCGACGGCCCGGTGTGAGTCGCCGCGCCTGCTTACCACGCGCCACCCAGGAGAACGGCATGGCCCAGTCGCGCCAGAGCTTCCCGCGCCGCGGGCTCGGGTGGCGGCGCGTCGTGTGGAGCGGCCTCGCGCTCTGCCTGATCGGCCTGCGCTGCGCACCGCAGACCGCGCCGGCGGCGGTGCCCACGCCCGGCGTCGGCGCACCCGGCGCGATCACAGCCGCCCCGAGCGCGAGCGCCCCGGTCGAGTCGCCCCTGCCGCCGCTCGCGCAGCACGTCGTGCTGAACTACTCGACGCGCGGCAACGGCCAGGCGGGCATGTGGCTCGTCCACGAGGGCGGCTTCCTGCGCGAGCTGGGCGTGGACGAGGAGCTGGTCAACGTCGCGGCCACGTCGCGGATCATCGCGGCCATGCTCACGGGCGAGGTGAATCTGAGCAGCATGGACCCTGGCGCCAGCATCCTGGCCAGCGTCGAGGGCATCGACATCGTGCTGCTGGCGGCGGGCGGCAACCGGCCCAGCCTGTCGGTCGTCACTCAGCCTAGCATCGACGAGCCGGCCAAGCTGCGCGGCAAGAGCCTGGCGATCACGCGCCTGGGCACCTCGACCCACACGGCCGCGCTCCTCGCGCTCAACCTGTGGGGCCTGGCGCCCGACCGCGACGTGGCGCTGCGCCAGCTGGACCAGCCGGAGGCGATCTGGGCGGCGCTGGAAGCCAAGCAGGTGGACGCCGCGATGATGGGCGTCTCGACGAAGATCCTGGCGCTGCGCGAGGGCTACCGCGAGCTGATCAACCTGGCCACGGCCGGCCCGGAGTATCCGCAGGTCACCGTGAACGGGCTGCGCTCGTGGGTGGACGCGAACCAGGAAGCGGTGCGCCGCTTCGCCCGCGCCTACACGCAGGCGCGGCAGCGGCTGCGGACGGACAAGCCCTGGGCGCTGGGCGTGTTCCAGAAGTACCTGGACACGGACGACGCGGAGACGCTGGAGGCGTTCTACGACGAGGTGGTCGCCTGCTGCGGCCCCGTGCCCTACGTCACCCAGGAGGGCACCGCGCGGCTGCTAGCCGACCTCGCCCGCACCGAGCCGCGCCTGGCCGGCCGCCAGCCCTCCGAGTGGATCGACGACCGTTTCCTGCGCGAGGTCGAGGCCGCAGGCTACCCGCGCTAGCGGATTTCCTGCAGCTTCGCGCGGGCCTGGCCGATGTTCTCCACCCCCACTTTCGTCCAGACCTGGCGCACGAGCTGCCGCGCCTCCCAGGTCTCGAGGCCCAGCTGCTCGGCGATCTCGCTCTCGGCAACGGGCACCGCCGACATTTCGAGCACGCGCCGCTCGGTCTCCGTCAGTTCGGGCGCCATCGGCTGCTCCCAGGTTTCAGCGTGCTCACGGACCACTCGCCTGTCGGCGCAGCGCCTGCATACGCCGCTGCGGGGCCGCGACGCGAGAAGTGTACCAGCCGGTCAGTACCCCACGGCCTGGCCGTCCTTGCGAGGGTCGGACGCGCCGGCGTAGACGCGGCTCGCCGGGTCCACCTGGATCGCCTGGTAGCCGCCGTACACGCCCGGCGCGCGGGCCAGGCGGTGGCCCCGCGCCGCTAGCTCTTGCAGCACGTCCGGCTCGAACCCCGCCTCGATGGCGACGACGTTCGCCGCCTGGAAGTGGTGGCAGCGCGCCACGTCGCCGGCCGCCTGCACGTTCATGCCGAAGTCGATCAGGTTCACGAGCATCTGGACGTGGCCCTGCGGCTGCATGTCGCCGCCCATTACGCCGAAGGCCAGCCAGGGACGCCCATCGCGCATGACAAAGGCGGGGACGAGCGTGTGGTAGGGTCGCTTGCCAGGTTCGATGCGGTTGGGGTGCGCCGGGTCGAGCGAGAAGAGGGCGCCGCGGTTGTGCAGCAGGATGCCCGTGTCGCCCACCCCCACGCCGCAGCCAAACAGACCGTACAGACTGTTGATGAGCGACACGACGTTGCCCCAGCGGTCGGCCGTCGCCAGGTACACCGTGTCGCCCGCGCCCGGCCGGGGCCGCGAGAGGCCGGCGCCGAGGCCCGCGGCGACCGGCCCGGCCGCGCGGCGCGGGTCGATGCGGGCGCGCTGCCGGGCGGCGTACTCCTTGGCGATCAGCTCGTCGGTCGGCACCGGCCCAAAAGCCGGGTCGGCAAGGTAGGCGTCCAGGTCGGCGTAAGCTAGCTTCTTCGCCTCGATCAGCAGGTGCCAGTAGTCGGCCGCGGTGGGGCCGAGCGCCGCGAGGTCGTAACCCTCGAGCACGTTCAGCATCTGCAGCGCGGCGATGCCCTGCGTGTTCGGCGGCAGCTCGTAGACCTCGTGGCCGCAGTAGCTGGTGTGAATCGGCTCGACCCAGGTGGAGGTGTGAGCGGCGAGGTCGTCCCGCGTGAACAGGCCGCCGAGCGCCCGCGATTTGGCGACGATCGCTGCGGCCAGCTCCCCCTGGTAGAAGGCGTCGCGGCCCTCTCGCGCCAGCAGGCGCAGCGTGCGGCCGAGGGTGGGACAGGCGAACACGCTGCCGGCCCGCGGCGCGCGGCCGCCCGGCAGCCAGGTGCGCGCGGCGTCCGCGTCGGCGACGAGCGCGCCGGCGCTCTCCTCCCACTGGCTGGCGATGATCTCGCTCACGGGGAAGCCCTGCTCGGCGTAGGCGATGGCGGGCTGCAAGACCTCGGTGAAGGTCAGCGTGCCGGCCCGCCGCAGGAGCTGGTCCCAGCCGTCGACGGTGCCGGGTACGGTGGCCGCGTGGATGCCGCCGCCGGGCATGTGCCGCAGGCCGCGGCGGGCGAAGTAGTCGGTGGTGGCGCCGCTGGGGGCGCGGCCGCTGCCGTTCAGGCCGAGCAGCCCGCCCTCGCGCGCCAGGTAGACGATGGCGAACACGTCGCCGCCGATGCCGGTCATCATCGGCTCGACGACGTTCAGCACGGCGGCCGCGGCCACGGCGGCGTCGACGGCGTTGCCGCCCTCCTGCAGGATGCGCAGGCCCGCCTGGGCGGCGAGCGGCTGGCTGGCGGCGACAAGGCCGTTCCGCGCCAGCACCGGCGAGCGCGTCTGCCGCGCCCACCCCGCCTCCCGCTCCCCCGGCCACCACTGCCACTGCTGCACGTTTGCCCTCGCCACCGCCGCGCTCCTCGCCTTCGCGGCCGCGCTCGACCAACGGGGTTAGTCGCGATAGGCGTCCTTGCGGGCGACCACGCGCGCGACGAGCGCGGTGCCCGTGGCGTTGTCTAGCTCCATGATGACCCGCCAGCGGCCGACGCGCAGCCGCCAGCGGTTACCGCTCCCGGCGAGCTTCGCCATGTCCAGCGTACCGAATTCATGCGGCAGGCGGTCGAGAGCCGCCGCAATTGCGGCCTGGTCGCGCGCTGGTAGCCTGTGTAGCTCCCGACGGGCGCGAGCCGAGAACTCTAATCGCCAGGGCATTCGGCCTCGCGATGCAGCTCCTCACGCACCATTTCCCAGGGAATCGTCTCGCCCCGCTCGAACTCCGCCCGCGTCTCGGCGAGGGCGGCGAGGTCCTCGTCGTCCAGCGGCTCGTCGTCGACGGGCGCCGTCATGAGGAAGCGGAGGAACGGGTCGTCGCGCAGGGCGGCCAGCCGCTCCTCGGCCATCTCAAGCAGCTCGTCAGGTAGCTCGTCTAGTAGCTGGTGTAGCGCCTGGCGCGTCGTCATGATGGCTCTCCCTCCGGGCGACGGCGGCGCCGCGCCCCGACCTGCCTAATGGTAGCGCGCCGGGCCGAGGGCCGCGCTACTCGCCGTAGCGGGCGCGGAGCGTGTCGAAGAAGCCGCTGGCCTCCAGCTCGCGGACGAGCCGCGTGTCCACGAACTGCTCGGGGCGGGCATCTTTGGCCGCCGGGTGGCGGCTCTCGTTCAGCACTGTCTGGATGCCTTCCAGCGTGGGATAGGGCACGCGCTCCAGGTAGTGCAGCGCATATAGCTCCCACGTCTCCTCGAGCAGCTCCGGGTCGTCACTCTGCGCGAACTCGGCGAGCACCTTCTGCGTGAACGCCTTGTCGGCGCGGTAGAGGTAGATCGCCTCCATGTACGCTTGCAGGAAGCGACGCACTACGTCCTCGTCGGAGCGCAGGTAGCTGCCGACAACGTTGATCGTGGTGTGCTGGTAGGGGATGCCGAGCGCGCCCACGTCTACGCTGTGCGACTCGCGCCACCTCGTCGCGGTTCACGCGACGAGGTCGGCGGAGTTGTTCGCTCGCCCCGCGTACTGGCACGGGCCACGCTATAGTACCGGCTAAGCAGCGACGCGGACGGCGCGGAGGAGGGCGTGCAACAGGTGAAGCAGGAAGGCGTCAGGCGCGCGGGGAACCCAGCCGGACTCTCGGCCGGCGTCGATCAGCGCGCGTCGGAGTCGCCGGGGGCCGCGCCGCCGGCGGGCGCCGACCCACGCTCGGCCACCGCCGTCAATGCGCTCGTCCACCTCTACCGCGCCGAGGTAGGGCGCCTCACCGCCTACCGCACCCGCCTCGATACCACCACGAGCTGGGCCATCACCACGTCGGCGCTCGTCGCTACGTTTGCCTATGGCAACCAGCAGAACCCGGCCGCGGCATTCCTGTTCCTGATGCTCTGCGATTACTTCTTCCTGCACCTAGAGGCGCGCCGCTTCATCGCCTACGAGGCCAGCCGCTACCGAGTCCACCTGCTGGAGCGCTGCTTCTACGGCGAGGTTCTCGGCGCGGAGGGCGACTCCCAGTGGGCCGCCCGCCTGCTGGAGGCGCTCCGCAACCCCAGCCCCACGATCAGCCCCTTCGGCGCGGTGGGCTGGCGGCTGCGCCGCAACTACCTCTGGATCTTCGCGCTAGTGCTGCTCGCCTGGATCGGCAAGCTCCACCTGGCCGGCCCGCCCAGCTGGGACCCCGGCACGCTCGCGGCGCGCGCCCGCGTCGGCGACATCCCCGCCTGGCTGGTGATCGTGGGCGTGGGCGCGTTCTACGTGTACCTGCTGCTCGTCACGGCCGCGGCCCACCACGTCTACCCCCGCGGCGACGAGGACGCCCGGCACATGGAAGAGGGCCTCGCCGTGCAGTAGCATCGCCGGACGCCGTCCCCGGGGGTGCAGGGTAGTGGCGCTGGCAGGATTCCGCGCCACACCCCGCCGGGGGCCTGGGGGTGTCCCCCCACCTGCCCTTCATTCCCTCAACACCTCAAACCCCGCAGGATTGGGGGGCGGCGGGGGCGCTCCCGCCGCCTCGCTCACCAGCGCGAGCAGCGGATCGAGGGTGGGCGCCGCGGGAAGAGCGGCACAGGCGGCGAGCAGGCGCTGCCCGCCCGCCGGCCCGAGGGCGCCGGCCAGCAGGTCGTCGAGCTTCGCGACGAGGTCCGCGTCGCCGAGCGGGGCGTCGGGGTGGCCGTGTGGCTGCGCGACCGCCGCCCTGCGCTCCGAGCCGTCCCGCAGCCGCACGACCACCTCGCAGCCGATCAGCCGCCGCTCGACGTAAGCCCGCTGGCGCTCCGGCGTCTCGATCAGCCGTACCCGCCCCATCAGCGCCCGCACGTCCGGCGCCTGCCACGGCGCGTCGGCGTAGTCGGCGGGCGTGAGGCGCCCGCGCAGCAGGGCCAGCGCCACCACGAAGGGGGTACTGTGGTCGGCGTCCTCGTGCGAGGCCGGCGCGTAGGCGTGCGGCGCGGCGTGGACCCCGCCGCACACGCCGGCGTGGCCGTAGACGGTCACGGCCTCGACGTGCTCAGCGCGCACGCCTTGCGCGTGCAGCGCCAGCGTGGCCTCCACGGCGCCTTGCAGGAGGTACTGCGCCGGGTAGCGCTTGACGATGTGGCGGTCGAGCGTCCACGTCCGACCCAGGCGATCGACGGGCACGGCCTCGGGCGCGCACCCCAGCTGCCGCAGCATGACCTCCAGCGCGTCGGGCGGCGCGGTGACGCCCTCCGCCGCCAGCTCGACGGCCTCGACGGCGCGCTGCCCCACCAGCCCGGGCGCCACGGACTTCAGGGCCGTCACCGGCACGTCGGGCCGCAGCCACGACTGCAACGCCTGGCCCGTCGTGCCCGCCATCGAGGTCGCCGCCACCGCCTCCGCGAGCGACCGCCCGTGCAAGCGCGCGAGCGGGGCGGGCAAGGCCCAGATGAGCGGCGTGACGGGATGCCAGCCACGGCCCCGCCAGTCCGCGGCGTCGGCGACGAGCGCCTGCAGCTCGTACGCGGCGATTACGGCGCTCAGCAGCGCGGCGCCGCTCGCGCGGGCCACCTCGGCGGCGCCGAGCAGGGCGGACAGCGCGTCGCTGAAGTGGCCGCCGTCGCGGCCGCCGGGCGGCGGCAGGTAGAGGTCGTTGGCGTCGAGCAGGCGCAGCGCGGTGCCGTTGGCGAGCGCGGCGAGCGCGGGGGTCGCGCGGCCGCCGACCAACAGCGTGGCGCGCGCGGCCGCGGGCGCCGACTGGCGGCGGGCGTAGACGGCCAGCCGCCGCGCCAGCGGCTCCCCGCGGGCGCCGAGCGCGCAGGCCAGCCCGTCGGCCACGAGCCGCGTGGCGCGGCGCACCTCGGCCGCCGGCACGTCGCCGAGCCGCAGCCCGAGCGCGAACGCCGCCATGCTCTGGGTGAGCACGGAACCCCTCACCCCCTGCCCCCCTCTCCCCCGCAGCGGAAAAGGGGGAGAACGCCAGTGCCGCCCCGCCGGAGAGTCCCCCGTCCCCTTATGGGGGAAGGGGGGTTGGGGGGAAGGGGTCTGCTACCCCGCGTTGTAGAGGGTGCGCAGCACCACCTGGCCCACGGCCGCCAGGCTGTCGGGCGAGCACTTGTCGGGCGTGTCTTCGAGCGTGTGCCACCAGCTATTGTGGGGGCCGTAGCTGAAGTCGATGAGGTCGATCATCGGCAGGCCCGCGTCGAGGATCGGCACGTGATCGTCCAGAATGGCGGCGCCCACCGTGTTCTCGAACTCGGGGCGACCAAGCTGCTCCGCCGCCTGCCACACGCGGTCGTTGACCGCGCCGGCGCGCACTTGCGACTGCGCCTCCCGCGGAATGTGCAGGTCGCGGTCGCCGATCATGTCCAGCAGGATGCCCCAGGCCGGGCGCTCGGGCACCATGTGCTGCGCCCAGTAGCGAGAGCCCAGGAACATCGCGTCGACGCCCGGCCCGTAGTCCTCGCCGTCGAGCATCAGGAGGATGACGCCCACGGGGGGCGGCGCGGCCTGGAGCACGCGCCCCACTTCCAGCAGCACGGCGACGCCCGATGCGCCGTCGTTCGCGCCAGGGATGGGCGTGTCCCGATTCGCGGGGTTCGGGTCCTGGTCAGCCTGTGGGCGGGTGTCCCAGTGCGCGGCGAGCACCACCTTGCCCGGCTGGTCGGGGCCGAACACACCGAACACGTTGGTCATGTTGAGCGTCTTGCCCCGGACGTCCCAGGTAAAGTCCTGTACGTCCACGCGGTCGGTCGCCGCGCGCAGCTCGCGCAGCATGTACTCGCGGATCGTATCGTGGCCGGGCATGTTCGGCACGCGCGGCCCCGCGTTGACCTGGTTGACCAGATCGTCCCAGGCCCGACTGGCGTTGAACGCCGCCTCCTGCCCGAGCAGGCGGCTGGCGCCCGGCCGCGGCAGGCCGACGCGGGCCAGCAGCTCGCTGCTCGTGGCGTGGGCGACGAGCGGCGCGGCCACCAGCCCGGCCCCGAGCGTTAGCACGAACCGCCGGCGGGTCCAGTCCGAGTGCGACGGCGTTGGGGCATCCGATGACGCCATGACGCCCACCTCCAAGCTGGCGCGTGCGCGCGCCACGACCGCGGCGGCGCTCGCCCCAGTGTAGTGCATCGGCGCGGCCGCGCGCAGAGAAAGCGGCAGGCCATTCGCCGCCGCCCCTGGCCCCGGGCTCCGCGCCGCGCCAGCAGGCACGCTCCTTGCAGCGCCGCCGGCCCGGCGGCCCAGGTGCGTACCCGATCGGTGCGCCGCCGCACGGGCACGAGCAAGCGGACGCCGCGGCGCGCCGCCCGCTGGGAGAGTGCGAGTGGGTTCTACGGCAGTGCTGTCGGCAACGCGGGGACGGCTGCGCCTGCGCTACGCGGCGCTCGTGCCGCCGCACGGGAATGACCTTACCGCGCTGCCCGGCGTGCTGGCGGTGGCCACCTACCCGCGTAGCGGCTCGCTGGTGGTGCGCTTCGACCCGGCGCGCACGTCCGCCGACGCGATCCTCGCCGCGCTCGACGGCGCCGTCGGGGCCGGCGGCGCGGCGCTTCTGGCCGCCCGCGCGAATGGCCAGGTCGCGGCGCACGGGCAGCGGCCGCCGCGCACGCCGCGGGCCGACGGCGGCGCGGCCGCACGCGCGCCCGCGCCCGCGGCGCCCACTCACCTGGGGCACGACCACACGCACCAGGACGGCTCGCTGACGGGCGCGGTAACACGGCTGGCGGTCGGCGCCGCGGTCCTGGCGGTCCTCGTCCTGCGCCGGCTGCTGCTCGGCCGCGCGGCTACCACGCCGCCCGCGCGCTTCGCCGTGGCGGGTGGCGTGCTCGGCCTCGTAACGGGCTACCCCTTCTTCAAGGGCCTCGTCCGAACGGTCACTGGGCGCCAGGGGCTGGATACCGACACGCTCGTCGCGGTCGCCACGCTCGTGTCCATCATCATGCGCGAGAGCATCATCGCGCTGGTCGTCCTCTTCCTGCTGAACCTGGGCGAGCTGCTCCAGGCGCTCGTGCTGCGGCGCACCCGCCTCGCCATCCGCGCCCTGCTTGTCGACCAGGGGGATGCCTGGGTGGTCCTGGAAGGCGCTGAGGTGCGCACGCCGGTCGACCAGCTCCGGCCGGGCGACGTGGTCGCGGTCTATCGCGGCGATCGCCTGCCCGCCGACGGCGTCGTGGTCGAGGGCGAGGGCGCTGTGAACGAGGCGCCGATCACGGGCGAATCGCTGCCCAGCTACAAGCACCCGCCCGCGGCCGTGTGGGCGGGGACGATCGTCGAGTCGGGGGCGCTGCGCTTCCGCGTGCAGCGCGTGGGCACCGAGACGGCCGTGGGGCGCCTGATCGAGCGGGTGGAGGAGGCCGAGGAGCTGCGCGCCCCCATCGCTACCCTCGGCGAGCGCTTCGCCCGCCGCTTCGTGCCGTTCTCGTTCGCGCTGGCCGCCGCGGTGTTCCTCGTCACGCGGGATGCCCGCCGCGCCATGACGATGCTGCTCGTCGCCTGCCCGTGCGCCGCCGGGCTCAGCACGCCCACCGCCGTGAGCGCGGCCATCGCCAACGCGGCCCGTCGCGGCGTGCTTATCAAGGGCGGCACCCATCTGGAGGCGGCCGGCCAGATCGACGCCGTGGTGTTCGACAAGACCGGCACCCTCACCGTCGGCCTGCCGCGTGTGTCCATGGTCTACAGCCTTCAGGACGACGTGGCGCCCGAGGCCGTGCTGGCGCTCGCCGCCAGCGGCGAGTTCCACTCCAAGCACCCGCTGGCCCTCGCCGTCGTGCGCCACGCCGAGGAGCGCGCGATCGAGATCCCCACCCACGAGGAGTGCGAGGTCCTGGTCGGCCAGGGCGTGCGCGCGGACATGCAGGGCAACCGCATCCTCGTCGGCAGCGACCGGCTGCTGGAGCAGTTTGGGCTGGCGCCCCCGCGCCGCGGCAGCCAGCTCGCGGCGCGGCTCAGCCGCAAGGGCGAGACGCCGCTCTACCTGGCCTTCAACGACCGCGTGCTCGGCGTGCTGGGCATCGCCGACCAGCTCCGTCCCGAGTCGGCCGCCGCCCTGGCCGCCATCCGCGCCGCCGGCATTCGGCGCATCGTCCTGCTGACCGGCGACACGCGGGTCGTGGCCGACGCGGTGGGGCGCCGCCTCGGGCTGCCCGCCGCCGACGTGCGCGCCCGCGCGCTGCCCGAGGACAAGTACGCAGTGGTGCGCGAGCTGCAGGAGGCGGGCTACCGAGTTGCGATGGTGGGCGACGGCATCAACGACGCGCCGGCGCTGGCGGCGGCCGATCTCGGCATCGCCATGGGGACGGCGGGCAGCGACGTGGCCATCGAGGCCGCCGACCTGGCGCTTGCCGGCAACGACATTCGCCAGGTGGCGAGCGTGGTCTACCTGGGCCGCGCGACGCTCGGCGTGATCCGCGAGAACTACGGCCTCTCGATCGGCGTCAACAGCCTCGGCATCGTGGTGGGCGCCTTCGGCGCCTTGAACCCGCTCGTGGCCGCCGTGCTGCACAACCTGTCCAGTCTGGCCGTGCTCGCCAACTCGGCCCGGTTGATCCGCTATCATGACCCGAGCACGCAGCTACCCCGGCGGCGCGCGCGCGCCGCGCCACCCAGCGCCTCGGGGGAGCCAACGACGGTCGTTACGCTCCACGCTCCGAAGAGCAGGCGCCTCCCCGGACAGACGCGCACGGCGCGGCGCCGGCCCGCGCCACGGCCGGACTAGTCGTCGGTCCCTGATCGAACCCACTGGTGTTGTAAGCTCATAACACGCGGCGCGCGGGACTACCCAGTCATTTCACGTCGGCAAGGAGGTGCGCTCGTGGGGCTTCACATTGGCGTTGGCGGCCTGATCGTTGCAGGGCTGAGCGGCACCGCGGCCGGCATCGCTCTCGGTCGGGTGGGGCGCTCGCTGCTCGTGGCCGGCACGGCCCAGGCCATCCGACTCAACCGGGAGGTGCAGGCGCTGGCCGAAGAGGCGCGCCTGAGCCTGGAGGACATCACGGCCGAGGCGCGCGAGCGCGCCGGCGAAGCGCCCGCGACGAGCCAGGGGCCGACGGCGCTCCACGGCGAGCAGGGCCAGCATTCCTGAGGCGATGCCGCCAGCCTGAGTCGAGCGGGGTGCGGCCAGCTGCCCGTCCGCCAACCGTGCTGCGCGCTAGCCGGGCGCGGCCGGCGCCCCGCGGGAGTCTTGCCACGCCCCCGGGGGCGGCTCCCCGGTCGCTCTAGCGCGCGAGGGTCGGCTCGCCCCCGCGACGGTAATGCTCCGCCTACCGCCCTCGCGGACCGGGCGCGGCGAGGCTCTCGCCTGGCCTTGGGGTCGCCAGCGAGCCCATCACGTTGGCGAACTCATCCACGCTCTGGGGCTCGACCGCCAGCGCCTGGGCCAGGAGGCGGATGACGCGAAAACTGGGCCGGGTGCGCCCGGCTTCCACCAGGTAGACGGTACTCGGCGAAACGCCGGCTTGGTGCGCCAGCTCCCGAATGGTCAACAGCCGGTCCACGCGCGCTTGCCGCAACGATGCCATACCCGTAGCCCTCGAACCGAACACTCGTTGCCCGGGCGCGGGCGACGATAAAGCGTTCGCCACAATTGTACCTGATTCATACCCTAACAGGACAGTACGCGCACGGCTACAGCCAATTATGGAGATCCTGTGTAGATCCGCGTGTGGCGTCCGCGGCTCAGGCGGCGGGCGGCGAGCCCGGCGCGCGGTCCCTCTCCCGGCCGGGCGGCGGCGCTCGGGTCCGTGCCCCTCCGGGGTGGCGCTCAGCCGGCGCCGCCCTGGCAGGCCTGGCAGGTGCCGAACACCTCGACGTGATGGCCCGCCGGCTGGAAGTGCGCCTCGCGGGTGATCGTGCGCAGCGCCCGCTCGACGGCGCCCGCGACGATGGAGGTGACCTGCCCGCACGACGTGCAGACGAGGTGGTGGTGGTGCTGACGGGCGCAGAACGTGTAGCTGTGGCACTGCACGTCGCCGTGCAGCCGCTCGAGCAGCCCCGTCTGGACGAGCAAGTCGAGCGCGCGGAACACGGTGGCACGGCCGATGCCGCGCGGCGCCAGCTCGTCCACCAGCTCCCGCGCCGTGAACGGCGTCGTGCGCGCCGCGATCGCCTCGGCAATCGCCACGCGGGTGCTCGTGTGGCGGTAGCCCTGCGCGGCTAACTGCTGCAAGAGCAACTCAGCGCGCGAATCGTCGGCCACCACCTCTGCTCGCCTTCCGCGAAATACGGCGGCTGGCCCAGCCGCCGCACGGCCGCCTCCCCAGCGGCGCCCCTGCCCGCTGCCAGTAAACAATTGTACCGCGCGCGCCGCGCCGTCTCCCAGACCACGCCCCGTCGCCGCCAGCCGGGGTCGGACACGGCCACCTGGAGGCTGCTGCCCCACAGGGATCCGCAGGGCGGCGTTCACCGCCCGGCTGTCGGTCGGCACGCGCCCCGCACGCCGCTATGATGGCAAGCGTGGCGGTCGTCCTGCTATCGTTCGCCGTCGCGCCGCGGGCGCGACGGCGAACGGCGCAGCACCACCGCGGGCCACGCCGGAACATGAGACAGTAGCCGCCAGGAGTTGCCCGGCATGTTCGGTTTCGTGCGGCTCACATTCGGCGCCGCCCTCCTGCTGGCGCTCGTGGCGCTGGGGCTGCTGCGCCCGGCCGCCGCCCAGGACGCGGCCCGCCCGGTCGGGCGCATCCTCGTGCCGCGCGACGCGGCCGTCTGGACGGTGCAGGCCGCCTCGGGCGCGGAACAGCTGGTGGCCAGCAGTCCGGACCAGGGGCCGATCCTCGACGCGGCGCTCTCCCCCGACGGTCAGCAGGCCGTGTACGCCCGGATCGCCGTGACGGGCGAGCTGGGCAGCGCCCTGTACGTCGTCCCCGCCAACGGCGGCACGCCCCGCCTGCTGCTCGACCACGATGCGCCCGGCGCGATGCTCACCATGCCGATCTGGGCCGCGGACGGCGCGAGCATCCTATACACCTACACGCCCTACGCGGTAGGGACGAGCGGCCCCGACGCCGAGCCGCGCGTCGAGCGCATCCGTCCCGACGGCAGCGGGCGCGAGGTGGTGGTGCGCGAGGCCACATCGCCCGCGCCCTCGGCCGACGGCCAGACCCTCGCCTACCTGCGGTCCACCCGCGTCGGCGACGCGCTCTGGCTCGCCGACGCGACCGGCGCGAACGGGCGCGAGCTGGTGCCCGACAGCCGCTTCCTGAGCCTCGCCTACCCGCGCCTCAGCCCCGACGGCACCCAGGTCGCCTTCGCCGCCACGGTGGACCTCGCCACGCCCTCCGCCCCCTCCGGCCCGTATACCCCTCCCGGCCCGACCGGCCCCACCGGTCCATCGCTGCCCCGCACGCCATTCGCCTGGCACCCCGCGCCCGGCGCCATGCACGGCCTCCCGTGGGACATCTGGCTCATCGGCACGGATGGCAGCGGCCTCCGCCGCCTGACCTACATGGCCGAGGACGACCCCTCGCTGGCCTGGTCGCCGGACGGACGCTGGCTCGCCATCCAGGGCGGCTCCGGCCTTACCCTGGTCGAGGTCAGCAGCGGCCACACCGAGCGGCTGTCGCGCGAGGCGGCCTTCGGCGCCATTGACTGGGGCCGCGAGTAGGCAGCGCCGCGCGGGAGATCAGCGGCCGCGCAGGGCGCGCGGGCGCTTGCGGCGCCCCGCCAGCGGCGCGGGGCGGCCGCCGGGCGCGAGGAAGGGCAGGCCCAGCGCCAGCACGGCGACCGCCAGGGGCAGCGCCGCCGCCGTGCCGCTGGGGTTGTGGAAGGCGCCGGCCTCGGCGATCGGCAGGTCCAACGAGCCGCTCACGTCGTCGCGCCCGGCGCGCCGCACCACCGCCTCGATCCCCCAGTCGCCCGCCATCGAGAAGGCGCTCGTGGACAGCCGATAGTGGCCGTCGCCGCTGGGACTCAGGCGCTGCTCGAAGGTACCCATGTCCATCTCGTGGTGGGTGAAGCGCAGGGTGATGCGCTGGACGTCGGGGAGTGGCTGCCCGGCCGCGAGCACGGCCGCGTCGACGGTATTCAGGCCGGCGACCCCGGGCGCTACGCGGAGCTGCACCTGCACGTCCTCGGCTCGCAGCGTGCGAGCTAGGCCCTCCGCGCGCACCACGTCGCGCGCCGGCTCCAGGCTGGTGAGCACGCCCACGACCGCCAGCACCGCCACGCCCAGCCCCACCTCGGCGGCCACCGCCCGGCGCAGCGCCCGCGCGGTGGCCGCGAGCGCCGGCGCGGCGTCCGGCGCGCGCGGCGCCGCACGGGCAGCCAGGCCCACGCGCGGGGTGACGACGCGCAGGTTGAAGGCGCCGAGCGCCAGCAGGAAGAGCACGAGCCCCAGTTTCACCAGCAGGGCCTGGCCATAGGTGGTGCCCAGGAGCGCCTCCCAGTCGCCGATCTCCGCCCACGCCTGATAGAGCCCCGTGACCGCCAGGGCCGCGACGCTGGCAATGGCCCAGGTGGAGAACCGCGGCAGCAGCGCGGCGAGCGTGGCAGCGCGGAGCGGCGCGGGCAGCGCGCCGAGTGCGGCGGGGAGCGCCACGACGATCTGCACGAGGCCGCCGAGCCAGATCGCCGCCGCGGCCAGGTGCGCCCAGTCGGCGCCGAGCGCCAGGATGGTGCCGGGCGCCGTGGCGGCCGCGTGGCTGGTGGCGCTCTGCGCCGCGAGCAGCCCCGCCCCGAGGCCGAGGCCCAGCAGCCAGCCGCGGTGGTCCACGGCGACGGCGGGGCGCCGCAGCCGTAGCGCCAGCGCGCCGAGCGCCACGACGCAGGCTACACGGCCCGCCCAGATCGCCGCGTAGCGCGTGGCGAACAGCGCGCCCAGCGGCGCGCCGAGCGCCTGCCAGGGCTCCACGTCGGCCGCGGCGGCCGCCTGCACGACCAGCGCGAGCACGGCGGCGCCGAGGCCCAGACCGGCGGCCCCGGCCGCCACCCCCAGCCCCCGGCGGCGGCCGGCCTCCCACGCGGCCGCGGCCGCCGCCGCGTCCTCGGGCGCGACCAGCCGCAGCGCGCCGCCCAGCACGCGCGGCAAGAACACGAATGGCCCAACCAGTACGACGGCGGCCAGCAAGCTCAGCCAGCGGCTGACGATCGCCCAGGGACTGGGGGGCGCGCCGCCGGCCTCGGTCCCCGGCAACGCCACCGGCGCGGGCGTCTGGTCGAGGCCCACGGTGAAGGGGAAGGCGCCGCGCGCCACGTGGCCGTCGACCGCCGAGACGGTCTTCCAGGCGACCGAGTAGGTGCCGGGAGACAGGTCGCCCAGGCCGACGACGAGCGCGCGCGCGCTGCCCGGCAGCGCCGCCAGATTGTCGCGGTCCACGCGGTGGCGCGCGCCGTCGTAGACGCGCAGCTCGCTGAAGCGCAGCTCGGCGTCCTCGGTAAACCAGACGCGGACCTCGCTCGGCGCCCGCGCGAGGATGGCGTTTGGCGAGGGGTCCGAGCGCTCGTAGGTCGCGTGGGCCATGGCCCGGCCCGGCGCCGCGCCCAGCACGAACGCCACGACGACGAGGCCCAGCGCGCCGCGCAGCCCTCGACGCACGCTGCCTCCGCCCCACCGGCACGATCGCCGCCCCGGGTCGCCGCCCCGCGGGCGCGGCGACCCGCTAGCAGCAATAGTACGCTCCGGCGGTAGGGCGCGGCTACCAATGGTTGCCGCGCCCTAGTCGGTACGGTAGAGTAGGCCGGAGGCGCCGCTGAGGCGCGCGTGGAAGGCTGACCGTGGTACGCTCGTGGGTTGACCAGCTCCGGCCGCTGCTCATCGTCGGGCTGTTGCTCACCCTGCCCGTCGTCTGCCACAACGAGACGGCCGTCGTGATCCTGACCGCGGCCGCCGCCGGCCATGAGCACCAGCACATGATGGCGGAGGCCGCCGGCGAGCCCCAGCCGGCGCGCGCGGCCCACCACCACGCCGCGGCTCACGCGCACGCGGCCTCGGCGCCCGCCGCCAGCGCGCTCGCGCTGGTCCACGCGGGTTCCCCCGCGCCATTTCCGTGGCGCGCGTACCAGGCGACCCCGCTGGCCCAGAGCCTCCCCGCGGCCACGGACGGCATCGTCCTGGCGGACACGCTCGACCTGACCGCGCCCGTCGCGCTGTCCAGCCCGCTCGGGGGCGTCGACGCCGCCGCGCCGGCCCCCCAGCGCCGGGCGCCTCCGGCCCCACCCCCCCGCGCCTTCCTCGGCTAGCGTCCCTTACCCGCACGCTGGGGGGCGCCGTGAGGTTCACGACCCACCCCGAAACCCGAGTGACGAGGCACTAGCTTGCGCCCGGCCGCGCCTCCGCGGCCGCCGGGCCAATCCAATCTCGCGCGCGGCGTCCCCGCCCAGCCCCGCCGCCCCCACACCCTGGGTAGCCGGGCAGGCCACGGGGATGGGTGAGACAAGACGCCGCGTGCTAGCGCGACGAGGAGGAACGAATGCGCTTTACCCTGTTCCGCGTGCTCGCCGGGCTCAGCCTGGCCACGATGATGCTGATCGGAGCGCCACGGGCGGCCTCCGCCCACGCGCGCTACGACCACTCCGATCCCGCCGGCGACAGCGTCGTGCCCACCGCGCCCACCCAGGTCCAGGCCTGGTTCACCGAGGGCGTGCGTAGCCAGGGCAGCAGCCTCCAGGTGACGGACGCCGCGGGCAACCGTGTGGACAACAACGACGGCCAGGTGGACCTCAACGATCCGGACCGCAAGCGCATGTTCGTCTCGCTACCGCCGCTGCCGGACGGCGTCTACACCGTCAACTGGGTCACCGTCTCGGCTGACGACGGCGACCAGGCCGAGGGCAGCTTCCGCTTCGGCGTGGGCGTCAACACCGTGCTGCCCCCGCTGCCCGCCGGGGGCCCGGTCCCAACGATCTCCATCGCCAACACGACCGTCAACGGCCACGAGGTGCGGCTACACGTGAACGTCGAGGGCGCCACGCTGGGCATGCCGGCGAGCGGCGACATGGACATGAGCGCGGGTGGCATGGCCAACATGAGCCAGGACGTGATGAACGGCGGCGCGGGCCAGCCGGGGATGGCGGCCGGCGGCATGGCGACGGCGCCCGGCGCGCTGCCGCAAGGCCACCTCCACGTCTATGTGGACGGCGTGATGCTCCAGATGGTGTACCAGCCCGACGTCGTGCTCACGGACGTGCCGTCGGGCACCCACCAGGTGCGGGTCGAGCTATCGAACAACGCGCACCAGGACTGGAATCCGCCCGTCATGGCGACCACGACGGTTGTGGTCCCGTAGCCATACCGGCCGTGGCGGCGGCGCGGGCCGCGCCGCCGCCACGGAGAGGAGCGAGCTATGCACCGCCTCGCACGCCTGGTCGGCATCGTCGCCCTGACGGGGCTAGCGCTAAGCTTCCTTGCGCCCGCCACTGCCAGCGCCCACGAGCGCCGCACCGTGGCCGGCACCTACCAGTTCGTCGTCGGCTTCCTGAAGGAGCCGGCGCTGGAGGGCGACCCGAACGGCATCGACCTGCGGGTGAGTACGGCCGACGACCAGCCCGTCGAGGGGCTGGAGCAGACGCTCAAGGCCGAGGTCATTGTCGGCGGCGCCACCCTGCCGCTGCAGCTCACGCCGCGCTTCCGCACGCCGGGCGCCTACGACGGCGACTTCGTGCCGACGCGGCCGGGCACCTACATCTTCCACTTCAGCGGCACCGTCAACGGCCAGCCGGTCGACGAGCGCTTCGAGTCCGGGCCAGGCCGCTTCAACGACGTGGAGGCCGTGGCGCCGCTCCAGTTCCCCGACAAGGTGCCCGTCGGCGCCGACCTGCAGCAGGCGCTTGCGGCAGCGAATAGCCGCGCCGCCACTGCCACCACGCTCGCCGTGATCGGGCTGGTGGCCGGCCTGGCGGGGCTGGCGCTCGCGGCCTGGGCGCTGCTCAGCCGCCGCGGCGCCGCAAGCCCGGCGCCGCGCACGGTCCCGACCGCCGCGCCCCCGGCGCCGGCGGCTTCGCAAGAGCGTCTCTAACAACACGCCCGGGCGCGGCGCGTTGGGCTCCGCTCGACGCGCCGCGCCCGGGGGCCACCGCGCCAGCACGGACGAACGGAGGCGAGCGTGCGACGATTCACTCACCTGGGGCTGGCCGCGCTAGCCGCGACGCTGCTCGTCCTCGGCTCGGCGCGCGGCGTGGCGGCCCACGCGAACTACGAGAAGTCCGACCCGCCCGCGAACGCCATTCTGGCACAGCCGCCGAGCCAGATCCGGGTGTGGTTCAGCGAGCAGCCGGAGCCGCGCTTCAGCGAGCTGCAGGTCTTCGACTCGTCGCGCCAGCGCGTCGATCGCGGCAATCTGTCGCCCGTGCCGGGCGACGACCGCGCGCTCGATATCGGCCTGCAGGATAACCTGCCCCCCGGCACCTACACCGTCACCTGGAAGACCGTCTCCGCGGTGGACGGCCACACGGCGCGCGGCGCGTTCCCGTTCACCGTCGGCCTCGACCAGACCCCGGCGCCCATGGTCTTGCCGCAGGGCGCCGATCTCGCCGCCACCTCGGCGACGCCGTGGTCGGTGACCAGTCGCTGGCTCTCGCTGCTCACCGCCGTGCTGCTGGCCGGCACCTTCCTGTTCCTGCCGCTCATCCTCGGCAGCGCGCTCCGCGCTGTCGCCCGCGGCGAGGACGCCGAAAGCGCCGCCGCCGCCTGGGGGGCGGGCCGCCGCCGCGGCCTGCAGCTGGCGGTGGCCGCCGCCATCGCCGGGCTCCTCGTCGGCGTCTACGCCCTGCTCGTCCAGGCCGGCAGCGCCGTCGACAAGCCGCCCTGGGAAGCCTTCGGCGCCCCGCTCGCCACGATCCTGGGCACGCGCTACAGCGTCCTCTGGGCGGTGCGAATGCTCGCCGTCGCGGCGCTCGGCGGGCTCGCCTGGTACTTGCAGCGGCCCGGCATCACCGCCCGCTTCAGCGGCTGGTGGGCCGGCCTCGCCCTCGGCGGCCTGCTGCTGGTGACGATCAGCCTGAACAGCCACGGCGCCGCGGCCCAGGAGTGGACGGTGGTGGCGGTGGCTGTGGACTGGGTCCACCTCATCGCCACGACCATCTGGATCGGCGGGCTCGCGCAGCTCGTGGTGGCGGTGCCGGCCGCGCTCCCCGCGCTCGGCGGCACGGGGCGCGGCCGGCTCCTCGCCGCCGTGATCCCGCGCTTCTCCACCTGGGCGCTGGGCGCCGTCGGCGCCCTGGTCATTACGGGGCTGTACCAGACCTGGCTGGAGGTCGGCGGGCCGGACGCGCTGACGGCCACCCCCTACGGCCAGACGCTGATCGTCAAGATCGCCCTGCTCGTGCCGCTCCTCGCGCTCGGCGCCGCCAACCTGCTCGTGCTCAGCCCGCGCGTCGCGAAGGCCGTCGAGCGGGGCAGCCGCGCCGCCGTCGGGCGCCTGGGCGGGCTGGAGCGTCTCTTCCGCCTGGCGGTGCTCGCCGAAGTGGCGCTCGGCGTCATCATCCTGGGCGTCGTGGGCGTGCTCACCAGCCTGGAGCCGGCGCGCGACGCGATTCGCGAGCAAGGCGTCGTCCACACCGTCCAGGTGGGCGACCTGCGCGCCGTGGTGCGCGTGGCGCCCGGCGAGGCCGGCCTGAACACCTTCGACGTGGCGCTCTCGCAAGGTGACCAGCCCGTGAGCGATGCCCAGCGCGTTACACTGCGCTTCAACCACACGCAGATGGACATGGGCGTCAGCGACTTGCAGCTCGCCCCGGTCGGCGACGGCCACTACCGCGCCGTGGGCGGCACGCTCTCCATGAGCGGCACCTGGGACGTGCAGGTGATCGTGCGGCAGGCCGGCCGCGACGACGAGCAGGGCGCCCTGACGGTCACGGCCCTCGATCCGAACCAGGCGCAGGCCCAGAGCGGCGCGGCCCCTGGCAGCAGCGGCGAGCCGCCCACGCGCCTGATCGTCGGCGGCGTGGTGCTGGCGCTCGGCGTGCTCTTCCTGATCGACGCCGTGCGGCCGTCGCGGCGCCGCCGCCAGTCAGCCACCGTCGCGCTCGGCTGCGTGGCCGCCGTGGTGGGGCTGAGCCTGGCGACCGCCGCCGCCCTCTACCCCACGGGCGGCGACGTGGTGATCCCCAACCCGGTACCCCGCAGCCAGGCGTCGATCGCGCGCGGCCAGGAGCTGTACCAGCAGAACTGCGTCATCTGCCACGGTCTGAACGCGCGCGGCGACGGTCCGCTGGCCGCCAGCCTCAACCCGCGGCCGGCCGACCTGCGCCTGCACGTCTCCCAGCACACCGAGGGGCAGCTGTGGACGTGGGTCAGCGACGGCTTCCCGGGCAGCGCCATGCCCGCCTTCCGCAGCACGCTGAGCGACGAGGACCGCTGGAACATCATCAACTACCTGGAGTCGCAGTACGGCGCCACCGCGAGCAACGGCGCGGCCGCGCCGCCCGGCTCCTGAGTGGCGGGCCCGGCGTGGCGCCCCGTCGTCCAGCCTTCGCTAAGCACTCAGCCCAGGTTGGTGTGGATGCTGGGCTTCGCCAAAGGTACACACCAGCGTGGGCTGGCAGCTTAGGCCTCGTCGCGGAAGCGATAGCCGACGGCCGGCTCGGTACGGATGTACGTCGGCCGGGCGGGGACCGGCTCGATCTTGCGCCGTAGCTGCGCGATGAACACGCGCAGCATGCGCGCGCTATCCTGGTAGCCCGGCCCCCACACGGCGGCGAGCAGCGCGCGGTGCGTGACGACCTTGCCGGCATTCGCCATGAGGTAGCGCAGGATGTCGTATTCGGTCGGCGTCAGGTGCACGGGGGCGCCGCGCAGCGTGACCACGCGGCGCGCCTGATCGAGCCGCAGCTCGCCGCTCTCCAAGACCGGCGAGGGCGACGCCCCGGCGCGCCGCAGCGCCGCGCGGATGCGCGCCAGCAGCTCGTCCATCCCGAACGGCTTGGTCAGGTAATCGTCGGCGCCGAGATCGAGCGCCTGGACCTTGTCGCGCTCCTGGCCCCGCGCCGACAGGACGATGATCGGTACCGGGCTCCAGCGGCGCAGCTCCTGGCACACTTCCAGACCGTCGAGGCCCGGCAGCACGAGGTCGAGGATCACCACCTCCGGGCGCGCGTGCGTCGCCAGGGCCAGCGCCTCCTCGCCGGAAGCCGCCACCTGCACCTGGTACCCGTGACTGGCCAGCCCCACCCGCAACGCGCGGCGAATCTGTGGCTCATCGTCGACGACTAGCACCCGCGGGCCGTTCACGGATCGCCGGCTCCTGCCCCTCGCCCTCGATCGGAAGGCGAACCGTAAAGATGCTGCCCCCGCCGGGCCGCGGCGCGCAAGTCACCTCACCCCCGTGCGCCTGGGCCAGCCCGCGCGCGATAGCCAGCCCCAGACCGCTCCCCGGCGCGCGGCTGCCCGGCGCGGCCCGATAGAACTTGTCGAAGATGCGCTCCGCCTCGCCGTCCGGGATGCCCGGTCCCCGATCGGCCACCTCGATGCGCAGCTGGCTACCCAGCGCGCCGGCCGTCAGCTCCACCGGCCCATCTGCGGGCGAGTACTTGAGCGCGTTGTCCACCAAGTTCGTGACGATCTGCTCCACCATGACGTAATCCAGCCGGGCGAGCGGCAGCGCCTCCGCCACGCTCAGGCGCAGCCGCTCGCCCGGCCGGTCCAGCCGCTCCGCCACCCCGGCCAGGATCTCCTCGACGTCGTGCCAGTCGCGCAGCGGTTGCAGCATGCCGGCGTCGATCCGCGAGAGGTCGAGCAGCCGCGCCACGAAGCGCGTCAGCCGGTCGGTCTCCTCGTCGATCGTACAGAGCAGCATCTGGCGCTCCTCCCGGTCCAGGTCCACCCGCGCGTCGAGCAAGCTCGTGACGGCCGCCTTGATCGAGGTCAGCGGCGTGCGCAGGTCGTGCGAGACCGACGACAGCAGCGCGGCGTGGAGCTGCTCCGTCCGCCGCAGCACCTCCGTCTCGCGCGCCGCCTCCTCGGCCCGCTGCCGCTCGGCCATCTCGCGCTTCAGCTGCGCCTGCGCCGCGTGCAGCCGACGGCGCGTCCGCACCCACACCTGCACGCGCGCCAGCAGCTCGTTGTAGTCGACCGGCTTCGTGACGTAATCGTCGGCCCCGGCCGCGAAGCCCGCCTGGCGCTCCTTCTCGCCCGCGAGCGAGGTGAGCATGATGACCGGCAGGTAGGCTTCGCGCTCCGCAGCGCGCAGCCGCCGGCACAGCTCGAGCCCGTCCACCCCCGGCAGCATGACGTCGAGCAGGACCAGCTCGACGTCGCCAGCCGCGATGCGCGCGAGCCCGCTCGCGCCGTCCTCGGCGACCTCGACAGCGTAGCCCGCCGTCTCCAGCATCAGCCGCAGCACCTCCGCGGCGGGCGGCTCGTCCTCAACGAGTAGAATTACCGGCGCCGACTGCATGCGCAGCCCCCCCTTGGTTCCAGCACTCGACGCGACAGCGACCGCCGCCGCGCGAGCCCCCTGCGCTCGGGTGATGAATTGAGAATATGCAGCGAAGGGCGGTACCGTGTCAATGACCGCTGGCCGGCGGTTGACACCGCCGGCCGCCGCGTCTATCGTACCCTCGGGACAGGGAGCGACAGGCGCGGGGCGCCCCGCGCCGCCCGCCGCGCAGGAGAGGTGCCGTGAACAGCCAGCTCATCGTCGACGCCGACGGACACGTGCGCGAGTCCGACCGCGAGATCTTCGCCTACTTGCCCGAGCCCTACGCCGGCAAGGAGGCGTTGTTCGCGGCCTCGTTCTTCCCGACGCTCGACGGCTTCCACCGCGCCGCGACGAAAGTGCTCGACGGCAAGGGCCGCGCCGTCGCCAACCCCAGCGGCGCCGACTGGCTGGCCTACCTCGACGAGACGAACATCGCCGTGTCGGTGCTGTTCCCCACCGCCGGGCTCGGCTTCGGGCTGATCCAGGACCCCAACTGGGCGGCGGGGCTGGCGCGCGGCTACAACGACTGGCTGCACGACCGCTACCTGCGCGCCAACCCGCGGCGCCTCAAGGGCATGGCGCTCCTGCCGCTCCAAGACCCGCCGCGCGCCGCCGCCGAGCTACGGCGTGCCGTCGGCGACCTCGGCATGGTCGGCGGCATCCTGCCCGCGAACGGGCTCGCCGAGGCCTATGGCCACCGCTCCTTCTGGCCCGTCTACGAGGCGGCCCAGGAGCTGAACTGCGTGCTGGCGGTCCACGGCGCGTCGATCCAGGGGCTCGGGCTGGAGCGGCTGCGGCGGCTGATCGAGGCGCGCACGCTGTCCCACGGCTTCAGCCAGATGGTGCAGATGACCAGCATGATGTTTGGCGGCGTGTTCGACGCCTTCCCGCGGCTGCGCGTGGCCTACTGCGAGGCGGGCAGCGGCTGGGCGCCCTACCTCCTGGAGCGGCTGGACCTGGAGTGGGAGAACCGCGGCGCCCAGGCGCCCGAAATCCAGGCGCCGCCCAGCGCGCACCTCCAGAGCGGGCGCATCTTCATCCACGCCGAGCTAAAGGAGCGCGGGCTGGCGACCGCCGTGCAGGCGCTCGGCGGCGACGTGTTCTTCGCCGCCTCCGACTTCCCGCACGAGCCGAAGCACGAGTTCCTGGAGAACCTCGCCTACTTCGAGGCGCGCGCCGACGTGCCCGCCGACGTGAAGCGCAAGATCCTCTGGGACAACCCGATCCGCATGTACGCGCTCGACGAGGCCGACGTGCGCGCCGCCGCCAGCCAGCCCGCGGCCGCCGGCGCGCGGTGAGGAGGCGCCATGCGCGGCAAGATACCCTGGCAGCCCCCGCGCGAGGACCGCTACGTCATCAGCGAGTGGGAGATCGAGCCGCGCGCCACCGCGCTGCTGCTCGTCGACCTGCAAGTCGCCCACCTCGACCCTGACCGCGGCCTCGGCCGGCGCTTGCAGGCGCACCCCGCGCAGCACGCCTATTACTATGGCCGCGTGCGCGACGTGGTGCTGCCGAACGTCGCGCGCCTGCAAGCCTTCTTCCGTGAGAACGGCCTGCAGATCATCTACACGCGGCTGGGCCTACAGACCGCCGACGGCCGCGACCTGGCGCCCTGGAGCTGGCAGGCCGCCGCCCAGCAGGCCGCGCCCGCCGCGCCGCCACGCTACCCGCCCGGCGCTCCCGAGCGCGAGCTGTGGCCGACCCTGGCGCCCCGCCCCGACGAGCTGGTCCTCGACAAGATCGCGCTCAGCCCGTTCAACAGCACCGCCCTCGACCAATACCTGCACAACATGCAGATCGAGAACCTGGTGGTGGCCGGCGTGCTGACCGACGCCGCGGTCGAGACGACGGCGCGCGACGCGGGCGACCGCGGTTACTCCACGATCGCCGTCGAGGACGCCTGCGCGGCGCTCGCGCCCGAGCACCACGCGACCACTTTCGCCACCGCCTCCTGGTACGTCGGCAAGACGACCGCCGAGGTGCTGGAGCAGGTCGGCGGCCTGTTGCGCGCGGGCTAGCACCGGCCGCTCCAAGGCGCTAAAAGGATAGTGCATCTTCTCGGCTTGAGGATTCCAGGGAAGCTCCTGGTGATCTTACCTCTCGCCTTTGCTGCGGCGTGCCCACTCGTGGCCATCCTATCGATGGTTATTAGCGATGAGACTCTCTACTATCCATGGCACAATGTTCACTCCCCACGACCGCTCTCTGATGCGTTGGCATCGTCAACTCTGCTTCTGCCCTGCCTCACGGCCATCTTTTTGGCCTGGTGGGGACCGCGACCAAGGAGTCGACCAGGAAGACTCTTCCTTGGAGCAATCCTTGTTTGGTGGATTGCGTGGATCGGTGCCTGTCGGATGGACTACCGCTGGGGCTGCATCGGCTTCCCACCGCCCGATCAGCTCTACCTTTGCAACGCTACGGATGGCGAGGTCATTTACTACCCCCATCCTGCCGGTCCCGGCTATCCGCCCGACACGCGGGTCGGTGGGTACTTGGCCGCCCGTCGCGGATCTATATTGCTGGGGCGACCATCACCAGGGGGGCCGCTACGCATAGAAGCGGTCAACGCGAAAACCGCACGCCCCGATTTGACGACGTCGGCGATCTTCTGCGAACAGTACGCAGCGGACGATCTTGTTCGAGTGCGAGGGCGGATCGACATCGTTGATGGAGCGGTGAGCTGCTAACGATATCACCGCAACCGCGTATTGCTACGGTAGTTCGCCCCGGTGTCTGGAATACGCATAAGAGTCGCGGTGTAGGAAGCAGGCGGGGTGGGGTGAAGGGAGGCAGCCATGCAGGCCGCGGTGCTGCACGGAGGGAACCAGCCGCTGACGATCGAGGAGGTGGGCTTGGCGGCGCCGCGCGTGGGCGAGGTGCGCGTGCGGGTGATGGCGACGGGGCTCTGCCACAGCGACCTGCACTTCCTGGACGGCCTGCGCGACGGCCCGTACCCCATGATCATGGGCCACGAGGGCGCGGGCGTCGTCGAGGCGGTGGGGCCGGGCGTCGCCGAGGTGGCCGTGGGCGACCACGTGGTCCTCTCGTTCTGCGGCAACTGCGGCCGCTGCCCCGCCTGCCTGCGCGGCGAGGCCGTCATCTGCAGCGGGCACCAGGGCTCGCGCCACCTGCCACACGACGGCACGGCGCGCGCCACCCTGCGCGGCGAGCCGCTGTACGTCATGACGCGCCTGGGCACCTTCGCCGAGCACCTCGTTTGCCCGGCCGAGCAGGCGATCCCCATTCGCCGCGACGTGCCGTGGGAGGTGGCCGCGCTCATCGGCTGCTCGGTCACGACCGGCGTCTGCGCCGTGACCAACGCGGGCGGCGTGCGGCCGGGCCAGTCGGTCGCGGTGATCGGCTGCGGCGGCGTCGGGCTGAACGTGGTGCAGGGCGCGCGGCTGGTGAGCGCCGAGCCGATCATCGCCGTGGACACGCTCGACAACAAGCTGGCGTACGCGCGCGCGTTCGGCGCGACCCACGTCGTGAACGCCAGCCGCGAGGACGCCGTCGCGGCGGTGCGCGACCTCACGGGTGGCGGCGCGGACTACGCTTTCGAGGTGATCGGCCTGCCCGCCACGATGGAGCAGGCCGTCGCCTGCATCCGCCCGGGCGGCAAGGCGGTCGTCGTCGGCATGGCGCCACTGGGCGCCCGTATCAGCATCGACCCCTACCTGCTCGTGTTGCAGCAGAAGACGCTACAGGGCACCTTCTACGGCAGCGCCTACCCCCGGCGCGACATTCCTCGCCTGGCCGACCTCTACAAGACAGGCCACCTCGACCTCGACGCGCTCGTCTCGCGGCGCTACACCCTGGCGCAGATCAACGAGGGCTTCGCCGCCCTCAAGGCCGGCGAAGGCGCCCGCGGCGTAGTCAGCTTCGCCTAGCGCCGGATCATACAGGCCGTTCGGCTAGGAGCGGCGGCGCCTGGGAGTCCGGGCGTCTCGCCCACTATGCCGGCATCGGCGCAACCGGCGAGGCGGCCGGGACAGCCGCACTCCCAGGCCGTCCCCTTCACCGAGCAGGTCGGCTGAACAGGCACCACGGCTGGGCACCCCCGCGCGGCCGTGATAGCCTGGAGTGACGGGCGTCGTGCGCCGAGCGCTTGTCCCGCAGCGGCCACGATGTTGACTCTCACTACGGAAGGAACTACGTGCGAGGTCTGCGGTCGTCGGCTGCTCGAACCCTGCTCGCCTGGCTCGGCCGCGGGGCGGCAGGGGACGAGCCCCTGCCCTGCATCCGTTGTTGTTTCTTGCGGCGGCAAGCGCCCCCTCGGGCCGCGCCCTCTGCGATCGTGGCTGTGGCGCTCGCCCTGGCCCTGAGCGCCTGCGCGGCAGCGGGGGGCGGCGCGGCGCCGCCCCCCGACGCCACGCCCGGCATCGGCGACGCGGCCACCGGGAAGGCGCTCTTCTCGGCGAAGGCCTGCAACGGCTGCCACCGCGTGTCGGGCGAGATCGACGGCGGCGTGACCGGCCCCGACCTCAAGGGCTTCGCCAGCCGCCCAACCATCGCGGGCGCCGTGCCCAACACCCCGGAGAACGTCTGGCGCTGGCTCGCCGACCCGCAGCGCCTCAAGCCCGGCACCGCCATGCCCCGCCTGCCCCTCACCGCCCAGAACCTCGACGACCTCACGGCCTACCTGGAGACGCTGAAGTAGCCCCGCTCGACAGGCGCCGCGCGGTGCCCCTACACTACCGACAGGCCCCGCGGCGCGGCGCACGATCGCCGCGGGCCGCGCGCAGAGGATGGAGAACGTGGCGACGCGCGTCATCATGCCCACGCTCGGCCTGACGATGGAACAGGGCACGGTCGCCCGCTGGCTCAAGCGCGAGGGCGACCGGATCGAGCGCGACGAGCCGCTGTTCACCGTCGAGACCGACAAGGCCACGCTCGACGTGCCGGCCCCCGCCGGCGGCGTCCTCGCTCGCGTGCTCGTGCCCGAGGGCGGCACTGTGCCCGTCCTGGAAACCATCGCGATCATCCTCGCCCCCGACGAGGGGCTGCCCGACGAGCTGCTGAGCCCCGCGGGCGCCACCCAGGCCGCCGTCGGCCCAGACGCCGCCGATGTCGTCAGCCCCGCCGCGCCCGCCGCTGCGGCCGCGCCCACGGCGCCGCCCGCCAGCGTCGCCGCAAGCCCGACGCCGGCAGGGGCTCTTGCGCCCCCCCAGCCCCCCGCTGCCGGCGGCAGCCCGGCGACAAGCACAAGCCCCGGCCCGGTAACGGTGCGCCCGGGGCGCAGCGTGCTCGAAGAACGCGGCGTGGCCGCGGCGCCGGGCGGCGCGCGCCGCGGCTGGCCCGCCTCGCCCCGCGCGCGCCGTGCGGCGGGCGAGCTAGGGGTGGACCTGGCGACCGTGGAGGGCACCGGCCCCGGCGGGCGCATCGTCGAGGCCGACGTGCGCCGCGCCGCCGCCGGCCAGGCCGCCGCACCACGCGCCCGCGTCTCGCCACTCGCCCAGCGGCTCGCCCTGGAGCTGGGCGTCAACCTGGCCGCCGTCGCCGGCAGCGGCCCCGGTGGCCGCATCACCCGCCAGGACGTGGAGGCCGCCGCCCGCGCCGCCCCGGCCGCGTCCACCGCCCCGCCCGCCGCGCCGCCGCCTCCCGCACCGGCAGCCGCCCCGCCCGCTCCCGCCCCAGCAGCGTCAGCGCCGGCAATGCCTCAGCCGGCCGCTCCGGCCGCACGCGGCGGCCGGCTCGCCGCGCTCAGCCGCCTGCGCCGCGTGACCGCCGAGCGCATGGCCGCGTCGGCGCGCAGCGTGGCGCGCGTCACCCTGTTCGCCGAGGTGGACTTCGCTGAGGCCGTCCGCTTCCGTGCCCAGCTCGCGCCCGAGTTCGAGCGCCGCTACGCCGCGCGCCTGACCTACGACACGCTGGTCGCTCGCGCCTGCGCCCTCGCGATGGCCGACCACCCCGCCATGAACGCGCACTGGACCGATGACGGTCCGCTGCTCTTCGAGCAGGTGGACGTCGGCGTGGCCGTCGCGCTGCCCGAGGGCCTGACCGTACCGGTGGTGCGCGACGTGGCGCGGCGGCCGCTCTGGGAGGTGGCGCGGAGCGTCAACGACGTGGTGGCCCGCGCCCAGGAGGGGCGGCTCGGCCCCGAGGACTTCGGCGGCACGTTCACCATCACCAATCTCGGCATGTACGGCGTCGAGGGCTTCACGCCGATCGTGAACCCGCCGGAGGTCGGCATCCTGGGCGTGGGCGCCATCCAGCGCAAGCCGGTCGAGGCCGACGGCGCGGTGGTCGTGCGCGAGCGACTCGTGCTCAGCCTGGCCTTCGACCACCGCGCGATCGACGGCGCGCCCGCCGCCGCCTTCCTCGCCCGCGTCCGCGAAGCCCTGGAAAAGCCATATATCCTACTAACGTAGCCGTCAGCCGTCAGCTATCAGCCGTCAGCCGTCAGCCGGGAGTATCATCCGTGCTGATAGCTGACTGCTGACTGCTGATAGCTGACGGCTGATAGCTGGAGGCCGCATGGCCGACTTGCCGTTGCCGCGCGAGCAGCTCATCCAGATGTATCGCCAGATGTGGGCGATTCGCCACTTCGACTCGCAGGTCATCAAGCTGTTCATGGAAGGGCTGATCCGCGGCTCGACCCACGCCTACCTCGGCATGGAAGGCGTGGCGGTGGGCGCCTGCGCGGCCCTGCGCGCCGACGACTACATCACCAGCACGCACCGCGGCCATGGCCACTGCATCGCCAAGGGCGGCCGCCTCGACCTGATGATGGCTGAGCTACTGGGCAAGGCGACCGGCTACTGCAAGGGCAAGGGCGGCTCGATGCACATCGCCGACCTCGACGTGGGCATCCTGGGCGCCAACGGCATCGTCGGCGGCGGCGTGGGCATCGCCACCGGGGCCGGCGCGTCGGTCCGTCTGCGCCGCAGCGGCCAGGTGGTCGTCTGCTTCTTCGGCGACGGCGGGCTGGTGCAGGGCGTGCTGCACGAGGCGATGAACCTCGCCGCGCTGTGGAAACTGCCCGTAATCTACTTGTGCGAGATCAACCAGTACGCGCTCGCCACGCCGATCAGCGAGGAGTTCGGCATCCCCGACGCAGCCGCCTGGGCGCGGGGCTACGGCATCCCCGCCCACGAGGTGGACGGCCAGGACGTGCTGGCGGTGTACCAGGCGACGGCCCAGGCCGTCGAGCGCGCGCGGCGCCTCGACGGCCCCAGCTTCCTCGCCTGCAAGACGTACCGCTACGCCGGCCACAACGTCGGCGACCCGGAAGAGTACCGCACGAAGGACGAGGTCGCGGCGTGGCGCGAGCAGGACCCCATCGCCCGCTTCGACGCGGTGCTCGCCGCGCACGGCATCCTCGACGCGGCCGCCGCCCAGCAAGTCGCCGCCGAGGTGGAAGCCGAGGTCGACCGCGCCGTCGCCTTCGCCCGCGAGAGCCCCGAGCCCGACGAGGCCACCCTCTACGAGGACGTGTACGCCTAACGCAGCGGACGATTCGGTCTAGCCATTGGGGCCTCGCCTTGCCGCCAGAATCAGCGCCCGATCCGCTCAACGCCGCCAAGTCCTCAACGTGCCGTTTTACGGGTGCGACAGGTTCGTGACCCGCCAGGTGACAGCAGGTCGGGAAGCACAGCGGCGCCGTTCGATGCGCGCGTGACCCCCAACGCGAGTGTAAGAAAACCCGGGGCAGCGGTGTTGTAAGGAGTGGGTGGCGCCAGGGGCGCCCCTGACGCGCGGAGTGCAAGCGTGTTGACCAACGCCGAGCCCGCGGCCTCCACGGTGGACCTAACCGCGCGCTTCGACGCCTTGTTCGAGCGGCTCTACCCGGGGCTGTTCGGGCTGACCTACCGTGTGCTGGGCGACCAGCTCGAGGCCGAGGACGTCTTGCAGGAGGCCTTCTTGCGCCTGACCGACGCCCCCATCCTGGCGCGCCCCGACGACGAGGTGGCCGCCTGGCTGCGCCGGGTGTGCCTGAACTTCAGCGCCAACCGCCGCCGCGACGCTTACCGCGCGCGGCAGCGCCTGGAGCGCGTCGGCCGCCTGGACCTGGCGGACGCCTCGGCCACGAGCAGCGGCCCGGCCGCCGAGGCGGAGCGCCGCGAGGCACAGGCCGAGGTGCGGCGGGCGCTGGCGTGCCTGCCGGAGCGGCAGCGCGACTGTTTGCTCTTGCGTCACTCGGGCTACTCGTACACGGAGATCGCGGCGACGCTGGAAGTCGCTGTCGGCTCGGTGGGCGTGCTGCTCGCCCGCGCCGAGCGCGCCTTCCGCGCCGCCTACGAGGAGAGGCGCCATGACGACTTGTCCTGACCTGGGCGGCTGGCGCGCCTGGCTCGACGGCGAGGCGCCCGCCGACGCGCCCGATCCCACCACCCACCTCGCGGCCTGCCCGGGCTGCCGCGCGGTCGTGGACGACCTGCGCGTGCCGGCGGCCGTGACCGCCGCGGCGCTCGACATGCTGGCGCCGCCCGCGCCGGCCAGCGTCGCCCTCGCTCGCCAGCGCCTAGCCTGGGCCCAGGCCGCCACGCGGCCCGCGGACCAGGCGCCGGCGCCTGCGCCCGCCGCAAGCGCAGCCGCGGATGCGAGTATCCCGTTCCCCTCGCCTCAGAAGAGCGGACAGCAACCCTCGCCATATACGGCAGTCCAGGACGAGTCCGTCCCTCCCCCTCTCCCCTTGGGAGAGGGTCGGGGTGAGGGCGTCTCCCTCGTGCCCCCGCTCCCCCTGGCAGAGCGCCGGGCTGAGGGCCCGCCCGCGTCCTCCCCCTCTCCTGAGGGAGAGGGGGGCAGGGGGGTGAGGTCCGCCTCTCCCCCCGCGCCGGCGGCCGCCTGGCGGCGCCGCTGGCGCGGGGCCGCGGCCGGCGTCGCTGCCGCGCTCGCCCTGACCCTGCTCGTCGGTACGCCCGGGGGGCGTACCGCGACCGCGCAGTTCCTGGCCCAGTTCCGCAGCCAGCGCTTCGCCGTCGTCGCCATCGAGCCCGGCCGCGACCGCGGCAGCCTGGCGTTCCTGAATCACCTGGGCAGCCTGCAGGGCGGCCCCCGGGCGCGCGCGGCCGCCGAGACCGTGGCCTCCGTCGCCGAGGCAAGCCAGCGCGTCGGGTTCCCCGTGCTGCAGCCCGATCCCGCGACGCTGCCCGCCGGGCTGGCGCCCACGCCAAAGATCCAGGTCTGGCCGGCCAGCGAGATCCGCTTCACCTTCGACCGTCAGAAGGCGCAGGCCTACTTCCAGGCCACCGGCCACCCCGAGGTCAGCCTGCCCGCGCGGTTCGACGGCGCCTCGCTGGTCGTCGCCGTCCCGGCGGCTGCCTTCCTCGAGTACACTGCTCCCGGCAACAGCCAGATGCTGGTGGTCGGCGCGGCGCGCGAGCTGGAGGTCGGCGTCGAGGGCAACGTCTCGCTCGACGAGCTGCGCGACTTCCTCCTCGGCCTGCCCGGCCTGCCGCCGGACACGGTGCGCCAGCTCCGCGCCATCCAGGATTGGCGCACGACGCTGCCCATCCCCGTGCCCGTCGACCAGATCGCCTGGCAGCCCGTCACCATCGCGGGCGGCCCGGGCCTCCTGCTGGCCGACAACACCGGCGTCGGCAGCGGCGCCCTGTGGCAGCGGGACGGCCGCGTCTACGGCGTCGCCGGCACCGCGCGCGCGGCGGAGATCGAGCGTGTCGCCAACAGCCTCCGCTGAGCGCCCCGCCGCGCCCGCCGCCCCGGTCGCCGCGCCGGCCGTCGAGACGGTCGGGCTACGCAAGGAGTACGGCGGCAAGGTGGCGCTGCACGACCTGTCGCTGCGCGTGGCGCCCGGCGAGGTGTTCGGCTTCCTCGGGCCGAACGGCGCCGGCAAGACCACGACGGTGAAGATCCTGACCGGGCTGGTGCGGCCCACGGCAGGCGCCGCGCGCCTCTTCGGCCAGCCCGCCGCCGACCCCGCCGCGCGCCGCCGCATCGGCTACCTGCCCGAGAGCTTCCGCTTCCACGACTGGCTGACCGGCGAGGCCCTCCTCGACTTCCACGGCCGCCTGGCCGGCCTCTCGGCCGCCGAGCGCCGCCGCCGCATCCCCGCCGTCATTCAGCGCGTCGGCCTCGCGGGGCGCGGCGGCGATCGCCTGCGCGCCTACTCCAAGGGCATGACCCAGCGCATCGGCCTCGCCCAGGCACTCCTCGCCGAGCCCGCGCTGGTGCTGCTCGACGAGCCCACCTCGGCGCTCGACCCCGTCGGCCGCCGCGAGGTGCGCGACCTCATCCGCGGCCTGCGCGCCGAGGGCGTCGCCGTGCTGCTGAACTCGCACCTGCTCACCGAGATCGAGCTGGTGTGCGACCGCGTGGCCATCGTGGACCGCGGCCGCGTGGTGCGCGAGGGGGCGCTGGCCGACCTGCTGGGCCGCGTCTCCGAGATCCGCCTCACGCTCGACCGCGTCGATCCGCCGCTGCTCGCCGCGCTGCGCCGCCACGGCGAGGCGCTGGCCGTGGACGGCGCGACCGTCGTGCTCGGCGTGCCCGATCTGGAGGTCGCGCCGGCCGTCGCCGAGACCATCGTGCGCGCGGGCTATCGTCTATACGGCCTGGTGCCCGTCCAGCGCTCGCTGGAGGACGTGTTCGTGAGCCTGGTCGAGGGCGGCGACCAGTGACCGCGCTAATCATCGCCCGCTTCACGGTGCAGGAGGCCATCAGCCGCCGCCTGGTGCTCGCGGGCGCGCTCATCAGCCTGGCGTTCGTCGTGCTGTTCGCGCTCGGCTTCACCTTCCTCTATGGGCTCGCCGCGCAGAACGCCCGCGGCGACCCGACCGCGAGCGTAACGCTCGTCATGGCCGGCACGCTGCTCACGGTGCTCGGCCTGTACGCCGTCTACTTCCTGTCCAGCTTCCTGGCGCTCTTCTTATCGGTGGGCGCCATCTCGGGCGAGATCGACGCCGGCACGCTCCACGCCATCCTCGCGCGCCCGCTGCGCCGCGCCGAGTTCGTGCTGGGCCGCTGGCTGGCCTACGCTGGGCTGCTCGCCGTCTACGTGGCCGTCATGGCGACGCTCCTGCTGCTCGTCGCGCGGCTCGTCGCCGGCTACGAGGCGCCCGACGCGCCCCGCGCCATCGCGCTCATGGTGCTCGGCTCCGTGCTGCTCCTCACCGTTAGCCTCTTCGGCAGCACGCTCCTGTCCACGCTCGCGAACGGCGTGGTCGTCTTCTCGCTGTTCGGGCTGGCCTGGCTGGCCGGGATCATCGAGGTGGTGGGCAGCGCGCTGAACAACGCGGCCACGGTGAACCTCGGCATCGCCATCAGCCTGCTCGTGCCGAGCGACGCCGTCTGGCGCGGCGCGTCCTACTACCTCCAGGCGCCCGCCTTCCTGGCCGCCATCGGCAGCCGCGTCGCCCTCCCCTTCGCCGCCAGCGCGCCGCCCACCCCCGCCCTCGTCATCTGGGCGCTCGCCTACCCCCTCGTCTTCCTCGCCGCCGCCATCCTCGCCTTCCGCCGCCGCGACCTCTAGAGCAGCATGCAGGCTAGCTGAGCGGTCAGCGTCTCGTAGGGGCGGCTCTCGTGGCCGCCCGCGGCCCGCAGGCCGCAGCCCCCAGTCGGCCGACGGCTCAGTGTCGCTGCAAGCCACTGTAGTCGGGCCGCCCTGCCCCCGGGCGCTGGCGATGCAATCGCCGACCAGCCTGACGAGCAGTCTGTATACTGAGCCAGGCAACAGCTCTGGGGAGGCAACGAATGGCAGAGCAAAGCGTGATCGGCACCTATGACTCGATGGACGAGGCGGACGCCGCCGTGCGGAAGCTCGTGGAAGGTGGCTTCCCGGCGACCCAAGTCTCGGTGCTCGCGCAGAATCTCCAGTCCCAGAAGCAGGTCCACGGCTTCATCACCACCGGCGACGTGGCCAAGGTCGGCGCGGGGACCGGCGCCTGGGTCGGCGGCCTGTTCGGCCTGCTCACGGGCGTCGCCCTCGTGTTCGTGCCCGCGGTCGGCCCGCTGCTGGTGGCCGGGCCGTTCGCCGCGTCGCTGCTTGGCGGCATCGAGGGCGCGATCGCGGGCGCCGGCGCCGGCGGCCTGCTCGGCGCGCTGGCCGGGGTGGGCGTCTCCAAGCAGCACATCGTCAAGTACGAGGACCAGCTGAAGGCCGGCAAGTACCTCCTCCTCGCCCAGGGCAGCGCGGCCGACGTGGCGCGCGCCCAGAGCATCCTCCAGACGACCGCGCCCGCCGAGCTGACCGCCCACAGCGCGGCCCCTGCCTGACCAGCTGCTCCCCTACCTTGACGCCGCGCCGCCGGGCCGGTATCGTGGCCTCGCCACGGTCCGGCCGGGGGGCGGGCGGCGCCTCGCGGCGGCAGACGACCGGCGGCGACACGCGCAGGAGGACACCCCATGAAGATCGTCGTCTACGGTCCCGAGCGCCGCGTCGGCGCGCTAGTAGGCGATCAGGTCGTGGACCTGAACCGCGCCTACGCCAAGTACCTGGCCGAGAAGCAGGGCGAGAGCCGCGCGGCCGCCCTGGCCGCCGCGGTGGTGCCCGCCGACCTGCAAGGGCTGGTGGAGAGCGGCGCCCGCGGCCTGGAGGGCGCGCAGCAAGCGCTCGACTACCTGAACGGCGGCGCGCAGGACCAGGCCGGCCTCGACGGCGCGACGATCGTGCGCCCGCTGAGCGCCGTCAAGCTACAGGCGCCTGTCCCCGGCCCCGGCAGCCGCATCGCCTGCGGCGGCGCCAACTACGCCAAGCACAGCGCCGGCATGCGCCGCAACCAGGGCACCGAGGTGACCGAGCAGGAGGTCTACGACGCCGCCCGTCGCGACGGCCAGTGGGGCTTCTGGAAGATCAGCCGGCCCATCCTCGGCCCCGACGACACGCTGACCTATCCCAGCCGCACGAAGATGCTCGACTACGAGGGCGAGTGCGCCATCATCATCGGCAAGAGCGGCCGCAACATCGCGCCGGCCCGGGCGCGCGACTACTACTGGGGCGTCACGCTGTTCGTCGACTGGAGCATCCGTGACGACCGCGGTACGCCGCGCACCATGAGCTACAATCTGGGCAAGAACTTCGACGGCAGCACCGCGATCGGCCCGTGCATCGTCGTCGGCGAGCTGGATCCCGAGAACATCCCCGTCGAGACGAAGCTGAACGGCGAGGTGCGCCAGAGCTACAGCACCAGCGAGATGATCTTCACCTTCCCCGAGATCCTGGAGTACCTGTCGCGCGACTTCACCTTCCTGCCCGGCGACGTCGTCAGCGGCGGCACCGGCGCCGGCACGGCGATGGACTCCAGCCGCCGCGACGCCGAGGGCAAGATCGCGCTCGACCGCTTCGTGAAGCCGGGCGACACCCTCGAAGTGTCCTCGCCCGGCATCGGTACCCTCCGCAACAAGGTCGCCGCCCCCGCCGCGGTCGCCGTCTAGCGCCGCCGCCACGCCGCAGCGGCCCCGGTCCCCATGCACCGTCTGCGTGCGTGGGGATCGGAGCGCCCGGCGTCCGCGGCGCCCGCGCTTTCGCCCGCCGAGGGGCCCCGCGACTCGCGGCGCTCCACGGTGTAACCCGAAGGACAATTACTGGCGACAGTACCTTTGGGCCGTACTACTTTGCAGGTCGCGACGAGCGGCGCTCCGCTCGCATTCACGCGACAGGAGGACGACCAATGGCCTGGCAAGCGGCGAACCGGGCAGCCCGTCCGCTCCTGGCAGCACTCTTCGCGAGCATCCTCCTCGGCACGCCGGCCCGCCCCGTGACAGCGCAGCAAGTCCCGCCCGCCCCCGACCCGGTCGCCGTCACCCTCGATCCCGCGACCACGGCGCTCGTGATCCTCGACGTGACCGAGCAGACGTGCAGCCCGCAGCCCAGCTGCACCCAGGGCATGGTGCCGCGCATCGCCGCGCTGCTCGGCCGCGCCCGCCCGGCCGGCGTCTACGTGGTGTACTCCGTGCCCCCCAGCGGCTCGCCGGTGCTCCCCGAGGTGGCGCCCGCGCCCGGCGATCCCAGCTTCGTCGGGCAGGCGCAAGACCGCTTCTACAACAGCAACCTCGACGACCTGCTGCGCCCGCGTGGCATCAACACGCTGATCCTCGTCGGCTGGCGCGAGAACGGCTCGGTGCTCTACACCTCGGTCGGCGCCACGCTGCGCGGCTACACCGTCGTCGTCCCCGTGGACGCCACCTCGGCCGCCCAGGACTACGACATCGCCATCGGGCAATACCAGATGCTCACCCAGCTCAACAGCAACCCGACGAACGAGCCGCTGCGGCCCGACGCCGTCACTCTCAGCCGCACCGACCTGATCACCTTCCAGTAGGCGAATCCCTCGCCACGACGGACGGAATCGCCCACCATATGGCACCGGCCCACTGACGGACCGCAGGCCGCGCGGGCAACCTGACCGCGCCTGTGCACCAAGGGAGACAGACTATGAACGTCGTGTCTCGCCGCCTCAACCGTCGCACCTTGCTCGCGCTCGCGACCGTCGGGCTCGGCGGCATCGCCCTGCCGGTCGGGGCGGAGGCCTGGGTTCGCACGGCCCGCCACCCGCCCGCCGCGGTCCCCGCGCCCGCCCCGCCGCTCGCCGGCCTCCCGACGGGGCCGCCGCCGGCCGAAGGCGTCGAGGTCACCTTGACCGCGACCTCCACCGCGGTCGCCCTCGACGGGGCGACCGTGCCGCTGAGCTTCGACGGCACGTTCCCCGGCCCGCTCCTTCGGTTCCACGATGGCGATCACGTGCGGCTCACCTTCGTCAACCGCCTCGACGCGATGACCAACCTGCACCTTCACGGGCTGCACATTCCCCCCGCCGTCGACGACCCCTTCGTCCACCTCATGCCCGGGGAGTCGCGGCTGTACGAGTTCACCGTCCCGGCCGGCGCAGCCGGGACTTACTGGTACCACCCGCACGAGCACGGCGCGCTGGAGGCCCAGATTCGCGGCGGCCTGGTGGGGCCGCTCGTCATCGCCGGGCCGCCGGACGATCTGCCCGAGCTACAGGCGGCGCAGGACGAGCTGCTCGTGTTCACGGCCCTGGGCGGTCGAGGCCGGGGAGCCGGCGGGGTGCTGGTCAACGGCCGCCCGCAGGCGACGGCAACGGCCACTAGCCCAACCGTCCGCCTGCGGCTGCTCAATGCTAGCGCCGACACCTTCCTCCGCCTCGGGCTCGAGGAGCTGACAGCGCACCTCGTCGCCACCGACGGCGGCTTCATCGCCGAGCCGGTGCCGCTGGACGAGATCGCGCTGGCCCCGGGCGAGCGCGCCGAGGTGCTCGCCCAAGTCAGCCAACCAGGCAGTTACGGGCTCACGGCCCTCCCGTTCGGCGCCTTCGGCCGCGGCGGCGGGGTCGGCAGCGCCGCGCCAGTCTGGACGTTAACCGTCGCCTCGGCCATGAGCCCCGCGCCGCTGCCGCGCACCCTGGCGACCGTCCCACCGCTCGATCCCGCCGATGCCGTGGCCACGCGCCGCATCGTGCTCGACGGCGGGTTCCGCATCGACGGCCAGCGGTTCGACGAGGACCGCGTCGACGTGCAGGCGCGGCTCGGCACGTTGGAGGTCTGGGAGATCGAGAACGCGAGCGGTCAGCGCCACGCCTTCCACCTGCACACCTATTCGTTCCAGGTGCTGGCGCGCAACGACCAGCCAGAGCCGTATGCGGCCTGGCGCGACGTCGTGGCCCTTCCGCCGGGCGACCGGGTGCGCCTCGCCATCCCGTTCGCCGACTTCGGCGGCAAGACCGTCTTCCACTGCCACGTCGCGCGGCACAACGACCGGGGCATGATGGCCGTGCTGGAAGTGGCGGTCCCGACGAGCTGAGCGCCGGCCGCGCTGGGCGAGGCGGGACGCGGGCCGCCCCAGCCCCCGCCCGAGCGCGCCGCGCCGCCCGCCGCTCAGCGGCCGGCGTACAGGCCGTCCACGTAGCCGCTCTGCTTGATCCGCTCCAGGTACTGGTTGTCGTAAAAGTCGCTCGGCGCCGCCGTCTTCGCGGCGGGCCGGTCGGAGGCCTGCAGCTGCGCCACGATGGCCGCCTCGGGCACGAGCTGGTCGCGGCTCCAGGTCGGCTCGTAGGCGTCGTAGGTCGCGCGCAGCGCCTCCTGGTCATCGGTGCGGAAATACTTCGCCAGCACGTCGATAGCGGTCTGCGGCTCCGCATGCGCGGTCGCCACCCCGCGCAGGTACGGCCGCAGGAACTGCTCGATCACCGCCGCGTGGCTGCTGGCGTACTCCCCGCGCACGATCATGCCCGCGCCGAAGTACGGCACGTCGAGCTGGCCCAGGTCCAGCAGCATCGTGCGGCCCTGCTTGATCGCCTGCACGTCGCGCGGCGGCGCGCTCATCGTCGCGTCCGCCAGCCCCGCCATGAACGCCTCGAACGACGCGTCGTTGTTCCCCGCGTACAGCATCGACACGTCGGTGTCTGGGTTCAGCCCGCTCAGCTCCAGCGCCTTCCGCGTGCCGTAGAAGCCCATCGATCCCGGCCGCGACGCCGATAGCGTCTTGCCCCGCAGGTCCTGCACGCTCTGGATGCCGGGGTTCGCGACGAGCTTGAACACCAGCCGCGTCTGCACCCCGGCCACGTAGCGCGTGACGGGACTGCCGTACTCCAGGTTGACGTCGATGCCCTCCGGGCCGACGATGGCCAGCGCCACGTCGTCCGCGAGCAGCGCCTGCATCGCCGCGCTCGCGCCGAGGAACACCGCCTCCAGGTCGAACCCCGCCTCGCGGAAGTAGCCCTGTTCCAGCGCCACCCAGAACGGCGTCGTGTTCGCGCTGAGCGCCGAGTAGGCGAACCGCAGCGGGACCGGCGCGGCCGGCGCGCTCGGGGCCGTGGCCACCGGCGGCACCGTGGCGCTGGCCGCCGTGGGCGCGGGCGCGGGCGGCGCGGCCGCGGGCGTGGGCGCACACGCCCCGCCGACCAGCCCCAGGGCCGCCGCCAGCAGCACCATCAATCCCACGCTGCGCATCGACCTTCCCCCCGGTTGCTCGCGTCGTACCTGGCGCCGGCTGAGCCGCTAGATCCGCCGGCCCCCTAACATGCCACCCATTACCGGTCCTGTCAACCGAGTCGGTGCCCTTCTAGCCCGCGGCTTCCAGGCCGCCGGGTACGATCGGCACGGTGGTGCCGCCGCCGCCCTGGAGGCTGCGACAGTTGGGCAAGGCGCTGATCAGCACCTTCCTCGGAATCAGCGCGAATTGTTGCAAATGTGGCCACCAGCTCATTGATTGGGTTTCGGCCCAGTCTATCGCCCTCCCTATATTTAGCGCCTACGTACGTGCTGCGAACGCTGCCAGCGCATTGTGCTACGCCTCGGCGACTCTTTCGGCGCAATGCGATCTGTTACCGCCCCAGCAGCCCCTGTAACCGATCATTCTCGCAGATCGTTCCCGCTTGATGCTTGCCGCTGCGGCACGTCTCTGCTCTAAGACAATTCTATGTTACTTGCGCGAAGTTCGCGGTAACGCTCGCCATTCTCGTCCGTTTAGCTGGTTATCCTCGCCACACCCCACATAAGGGTGTAACAGAACGGCGGCGAGGACGGGATTCCGGCCCGCAGGCCGGATGGCTCGCGAGGAGGCGAGTGATGCGCACGCGACGGTCCACCGGTATCGTGCCGCTCGTAGTCGCCGTAAGTCTGCTCCTCTGGCCGCTCGGAGGGGGCGCCCCAGGCGTCGCCAACGCCGTCGGCGCCTCGCCCGACGCGCCGGCGTCCCTCCTGCACGCCGGGTCAACCAACGCCGTCCAGGGCCAGAACCTCACCACGCCGATCCCCGACGCGGGCTTGCAGACGCTCACGGAGATCACCGTCCCCGGCTGGACCTCGGCGAACGCCACCACCGACATCCTGTCCTTTGACCCGGTGCGGCTCGTCATGTACTTCCCGGACCGGGTGAACAACGCCGTGGACGCCATCGATACCGGCACGAACACGCTGCTCGGCATGATCCCCATGCCCCCCGACTGCGTCAACGTCATGACGGCGCGTGGGCATGCTTGCCCTAGCGGCGTCCAGGTGGCCCCGGACCTCCGCAAGCTGCTGGTCACCGACCGGGGGAGTCGCATCTTCATCTTTGATATCAGCGGCACGCCCGTACCGCAGTCGATCCAGACCACCCTCACGCTCCCCAACGGCGCCAGTGGCGCCGACGAGCTGGACTACGATCCGCTCAACCACCGCGCCTACGTCAACAACGGCTCTGGCGCCTTCCCGCCCCCGGTCGGGCCGTTCGAGACCACGGTCGTGGACGTGGTGCGCAATGTCGTCCTCGGCGCGATCCCGCAGGTCGCGGCCCTCGAGCAGCCGCGCTTCAACCCCGTGGACGGGTTCATCTACAACAACGTTAGCGGCCTGTCCCAGACGCAGCGCATCGATCCGGCGCGGGGACGCGTCGGGGAGGTCGTGGCGACCTTCGCCATCACGGCCTGCCCCAGCGGCGCGACCGGCATCGACATCGATCCCGTGAGCGACGTCGCGGTGCTGGCGTGCGGCGCGCCCGACCCGGTCCCGGTCTTGGACTTGACCACCGGGACGATCCGCCAGACCTTCCCACAGATCACCGGCGCCGACGGGATGTACTTCAACAACAACACCCGGCGCTGGTATCAGGCGAACAACAGCAACACCAACCCGAACGCCGACACGTGTCCAGTCGATACCATCGACGCGGGCAACCTGGTGCCGGTGGTCGGCGTGTTCGGAGCCGCGAAGGGTGGCGGCCGCGCCGTCAGTTTGATCGGCGTCCAGTGCTCGGTCGCCAACGGTCACAGTCTCGGCGTAGACCCGATCCACAACAACGTCTACGTGCCGGGCAAGGCGTTCCCCGCGAACGGGGGGCCGCCGGGCGTGGCCGTGTTCCATGACCCGAGCCCCTCGGCCCAGCGGCCGGTGAACCGGGCCCAGGCCGACCTCCAACCCCTTTCCGGCCAGATCGTCCAGGGGCAGGTGACGTTCCAGAACCAGGGGCGGGTGGTCTCCGCCAGCGTGAAGTACATCTCGCGCGAGGCCCCTTCCGAGCTGGTCATCACGACGACGGTCGGCAATGAGGTGGTGCGCTGCGCCGATGCCGACCCCGGGCGCGAGCGCGACGAGGGCCGCAACGAGCTGGCGATCTGCCAGGGTCACATCATCGGGGCGCCGCTGATTCGCGGCGTGGTGCTGTTCGGGGTCGCCGGCAAGCTCTTCGCGAGCGGGACCATCCACCGCGGCGCCGGCGAGCCGGACGACTAGGGACCGGCCGGGGAGGGCGCGGGGCACGCTTGCAACGACGCCCGCGCCCTCCCCCACCGTAGCGTCGCCGGCCGGTGGATGACGAGGATCGCCCTCTTACGGCGTACGGACGGACGGGACGCGTGACCCGCCGCGCCGGCTGGGCGGGCCGCCCGGCCGGCGGCCGACCTTGCCGCTGCAGGCCGCTAGGTGCGCGCTGGCACCGCCGTCCTATAGGTCTGTTCCCGCCCAACCCACACTCTGGCCCGAGCCGGAGGCTTAGAAGGCGCTCGGCCCGCCGCCGGCCAGCGTTGGCCAGTCGCCGCAGCGGTCCACGACCGTGAACGAGGCCGTCGTCGCCTGCCCGGCCGTCGCGCGCCGCACCGTGAACGTCGTCTGCGGCACGCCCGGCGGCGGCAGCGTCACCGTGAAGGCGCCGCTGCGGCCCGTCTGCCCGCCCACATCGATCAGCTCGTTGCTGGAGGGCCGCGGGTCGCCGAAGCGCAGCGCCAGCAGCAGGTTGTTCGCGCCGCTCGCCGTCACCGTGACCTGCAGGCTGCCCGGCGCGCCTGGCGCGGTCGTGACGGCCACGCTGGGGCGCGGCGTGCAGCTCACCGGCAGCAGCGTGGCTGTGGCGGTCGGCGTCGCGGTCGCCGTGGCCGTCGCCGTGGCGGTCGCCGTCGCGGTGCCGGTCGCCGTCGCGGTCGCCGTGACCGTCGGCGTGGCCGTCGGCCCCAGCGTCGGCGTGGGCGTGGCGTCGTTCAGCTTGCTCAGGAAGGCGTCCAGCCCCCCCGCGCTCCCCGGCTGCCAGGGATTCCGCAGCGGAAAGTCCGTCGCCTGCGTGAAGCCCGCCACGTAAGCGTTGCCGCTGCCGTCCACGGCGATGCCCAGCCCCGCCTCGTCCACCTGCGCGCCGGCGCTGCTGCTGCCGCCCAGATAGGTCGAGTACACCAGCCCGTTCCCCGTCGCGTTCAGCTTCGTCACGAACACGTCCGAGCCCTGCCCGCTCGTCAGCGTCGCCTGCAGCGGGTCCTGCGTGGGGAAGTTGCTGGCCCGCGTGTAACCCGTCACGTACGCGCTGCCCGTCCCATCCACGGCCACGCCCTGCGCCGCCGTCTCGCCCAGCCCGCCGAGCAGCGCCGAGTACACGAGCGGTCCACTCGGCCCGAGTTTGGTGACGAACGCGAAGTCGCCGCAACAGTAGCCAAAGACCGCCGTCCGCGGAAACTGCGTCGAGAGCGCGCGGCCGGCCACGTAGGCGTTCCCGGCGCCGTCCACCGCAATCGCCCGGCCAACGTCCAGGTCGTCGCCGCCCAGGTAGGTCGAGTACACGTAGCCGTTCCCCAGAGCATTCAGCTTCGTCACGAACACGTCCGGGCACGGCGCGCTGAAGCCATTGCTGCCGCAGCGCGCGCGGAAGCCCCCGCCGTAGCTCTGCACGGCGTTCAGCGTCGGGAAGTTCGCGGAGTACGTCTCGCCCGTCACGTAGGCGTTCCCCGCGGCGTCCACGGCAACGGCCCGGCCCCGATCGACGTCCCCCCCGCCCAGGTATGTCGAGTACACCAGCGCCGAGCCTTGCGCGTTCAACTTCGTCAAGAACGCGTCGTTCAGCCCCGCCGGCGACGACTGCACCCCGCCCACGACCGGAAAGTTGGTCGACAGCGTCTCGCCCGTAACGTAGGCGTTGCCCCCGCTGTCGACCGCGATGCCGTAGGCCACGTCGCCGCCGTTGCCGCCCAGGAAGGTCGAGTAGGTCAGCGCCCCGCCCGGGCTGAGCTTCGCCACGAACGCGTCGAGCGGCGGGCTAGTCGGCTCCGTGCTGATCGTGCGGGCGTAGGCGCCCGCCGTGGTAGGGAAGTTCGCCGAGCGCGTGTACCCCGCGACGTAGGCGTTCCCGCTCGCGTCCACCGCGATGCCGAAGGCCTCGTCGTCGTTGCTACCGCCCAGGTACGTCGAGTACGCCACGCTGCCGAACGCGCTGAACTTCGTCACGAACGCGTCGAAGGAGCCACCGCCGTAGGCGCTCTGGCTGGCGCTCAGCGCCGGGAAGTTCGTCGAGGCCGTCGAGCCAGCGACGTAGGCGTTGCCCGCGCCGTCCACGCCGACGCCAAAGGCCACGTCGGCGCCACTGCCGCCCAGGTACGTCGAGTACACCAGCACCGGGTCGATCACTAGCGGCCGGCCCCGATCGTACTCCCCGACCACGAGCCCCACCGCGGGCAGCATTCCCCCCGCCGCCCCCGCCATCCGGTCCGTACGCTGCGCGCCGTCCTCGTCTGTAGGACCGCTGCTTGCCACGCCCTGCCCGGTCGCCCGCTCGGCCGGTATCGCGGCGCTGCCTGGTGTCCCCCGCTCGGTCATCCCCTCGGCCGGTGCCGCGGCGCTTGCCGCCTCTGCTACCTCGTCTGCCACCCCCCAGCGCACGACATAATCACCCGCGACTTCTCGCCGGGCACCGTCGATCTCCTGGTAGATCCGGGGCTTGCGCTGCCGCAGCTCCCCGCCGCCCACCTCCAGCACCAGGTCGCCGTCCGCATCCACCGCCACGCGGTCCGCCCCCGCGAAGCGCAGCCGAATCCCGCCCGGATCGGCCCCCGGCGCCACCACGAAGTCGTACTCCAGCTGCCCCTCGCGGCCGTAGTAGACCAGGTCCACACCGTCGTATACATCGTGGTAGCGCACCCGTGCGTAAGTCGGGAGGTTCGTGCGCCAGCGCGCGGGATCGCTGCCCAGATAGTAGTGGGCGACGCCCGGCAGCGGCTCCTCGCCCGTGCTCGCCGGCGCCGCGTTCGCGCCAACCAGCTGCATCCGCAGCGCGGTCGCGGCCGGCGCCTTCTCCCCGTCGGCGCCACCCGCCGCGAGCGACACCCGGCGGCCGTCCGGCAAGACAACCGCCGCTCCCGCAGCGGCCGCCGGCGCCCCCAGGCCGCTGTCCGCCACGGGAGCCGCAGCGGCGACACCGCCCTTCCCGTCCGGACCGGTGTCCGGCGCACCGGTCGCCACGACGGCAGGGGCAACGCCGACCGTCGCGCCCCGGCCACCATCCGCGGCCGTCGTGCCCGCGCCGCCATCCGTCACGGCGGCAGTCGCGGCAGCCGCCGTCGCGCCCGCGCCGGTATCGACCGCCCCGGCCGCCGCGACGGCGCCATCCCCCCCGGCGCCCGCCCGCAACCCCAGGACCGCCTCGCTCGCACCCAGCAACAGCGAGTAGCCCGCGCCGCGCGCCACGAACCGCGTGGCCGCGTCGGCCTGGCCCAGGTTCGGCTCGAAGCGCAGCGGCAACCCGTCATAAACGCGCCGCATGCTCGCCGCCGCCGCCTGCGCCCCCGCCGCCCCTGCCGCCAGCCCCTCGCCCGCCGGCGCCATTCCCAGCGTCCGCACGCCCGCCGCCGGCGCCGCCCGCGCCACCTGCGCGCCCGCCGCCGGCCCCGCCGGTGCGCCGGCCGCCGCCTCGCTCGTCGGTCCCGGCAGCCCGTTCGCCCCCGCCAGCACCAGCGCCACCAGCGCCGCGATCGCCCCCGCCCGCCGCCGGCCGCCGCGCCCCAGGCCCCCACCCGCCATCGTCGCCCTCCCCAGCGCGCGGCCTCTACCTCCCGGGAATCGATGGGCCGCGTTGCGCGGCCCCATCATACACAGTTCGCGCGGCTCGTGGGCAACGGGCACGCGGCGGGGAATCGGCCTCCTCTCCGTCCAGACCGTCGAAACCGTCAACGAATCCGCCCGGCACCGCCAGCGCCCCCGCGACATCTTCAGCGCAAGCCGCGCCCCCAACTGGCGCAACCGCCTCACACCTCGACGCTGGCCAGTCGCAGCATGGAAACCGCCCTCGAATGGGGGTGGACGGGGCTTACGGCTCCTGCCGCGTGATGCCGGGGATGCGATCAAAGTCGCGATCGAAGCTGTAAACGCTGGGAGCTCTCGTGCGCTCAACATGGGCAACGATCAGCGCGTCGGGGAAATCGAGGTTTGTGGAGCCATAGAGGCTGAGCGCTCGAATATACAGGCGTTTGCTCGGCAGCTTCACGCCTTTCAGACGGACGAATCGGGTCAGATATGCCGCGATGTCCTGTCGCGGCAAGTTGTACAGCGCCCAGGACGACAGCACTTGCACCGCTTCAACAAAGACCGCTTCACAAGTCGTGGCAGTCGCGGTGCCCAGTTCGAACTGGTCCATCAGGAGCGCGGCGCGCTGGCCTTGCTGGGGCTCATCGCGGGTGATGTAGCGGATGAGCACGTTCGTGTCGACGTAAGGCGGCGTCAAGGCCGATCAAGTCCCTCGGTCGCTGCCCGCCCCGCGTGCTCCTCAGCGGCAATCTCCGTGATCTCCGCCCAGGTCCGCGCCGGGGTGAGCGCCGGCACCGACTGGTAGAAGTCCCGGATCGAGGTCCGCGTGGGCCGCAGCTTCACCGCGTCGCCCTCAACGGCCACCGTCACCGTGTCTCCCTCCTTGATCCCGAGACTCCGTCGAATGGCCGCTGGAATGGTCACCTGTCCTTTCCGAGTGACCACGGTCACCATCTCCGCTGCCATCACCCGTCCTCCGACACGCCACTACACCCGGTCTTAGTGTACGACACCCGCTCGGGAGCCGTCCGGCCGGGGCTGCCATCCGACCGCGCCTGCCGCCTTCGCCGCCGCGTGCCAACGAAGGTAAGGCAGGGGCTCGTCCCCTGCCGCCCGACCGGGCCGGTTGCGGTCCCCTACTCCGGCGAGCACGAGGCGGCCCGGCCGGCGTTGCTGCTGTCCTCCATCATGGCAAAGGCGAGGTAGGGCGGGGACTCGTCCCCCGCCGCCCGGCCGTCGCCATCAGGATCAAGCATCCTGAAAACCGCGCCAGGGAGGGGGCCTGGGACTCTCCCCCGGACCCCGCGCCCCCCGAAATCGCCTATATCAGTAGACGCCCCATCATCCACACCGGAGGTGCCCCGCCGAACAGCCAGCCAGGTTTCCTCGCCCGAGCCACCCGAGCGGGGCCACCGGCCCTCCCCCCTTCCCTTTCGGCTGCGACGCGGAATACCGCCAGCGCCGCTGGGCGGGGGGTCAGGTCTCGGCCGTCCCAGGCGCGGCCGCCCGCTCCCACCCGTCGCGGCCCTCCCAGATGCCGGGCCCCTGCCCAGGTGCAGGCCGGCCCCATCGCTCCGCCCGGCCGCGACTATGTCCCGGCACCAAGGAAGCGCCTGCTCCGCGCACCGCCCGGCGGCCTGACGTCCCCGCCGGGACCACCCGGTGCCTGACGGACCGCGCTGGCGGAGAGTGACACTGAATCCGGCGCTGGAGTTCCCTTACTCCCTCGCCCTCTGGGAGAGGGTCGGGGTGAGGGCGTCCTACTCCCTCGCCCTCTGGGAGAGGGTCGGGGTGAGGGCGCGCCCCGGTAAGCGCACCGCCGAGCCGGATCGAGCACGACTCCCGCGCCCGGCGCCCAGGCACGCCCCCGCCCCGCCCGACCCACCGGGCCGGGGGCCGCCACCACCCCACGCGCGCGCCCCATCGGGGCGCGCGCCGGCTGCGCCTGCCCGCAACCCAAAATCTGCCCCACAAAGGAGCACCGTTTGATCGTTCCTCGGCAAATTCATCGGGACGGCCGCCCCCGGCTCCGCGGGCCCCGGCGCCGCCCGCTCCCCCCTTTCCCCTATCGGGGAGCGGGGGGCCCTGGGGGGAGAGGGATCCCCCCCTCATCGCGCCGCCCCCCTGGCCCGCGCTACAATAGGCCGATTCTGCAAGCGCTGGAGGCTGCCATGTGCGCGCTCGCTCCCGGTCTGGTCCATCCCGAGGCCCCGTCCGAGCACGGGCGCGGCCCCCGCGTCGACGGCGAGCTGAAAGTCAGCGGCCAGATGATGTACTCCGACGACCTGGCCCTGCCCGGCCTGCTCCACGTCGCCGTCGTCCGCAGCCCCCACCCCCATGCCCGCATCGTCCGCGTCGACACCGACGCGGCGAAGGCCGTGCCGGGCGTCCAGCTCGTGCTCACCGGCGCCGACGTGGCCGCCATCCGCTTCGGCCGCGCCGTCCGCGACGTGCCCATCCTCGCCGTCGACAAGGTTCGCTTCGCCGGCGAGATGGTCGCCGCCGTCGCCGCCGACGACCGCGATGCGGCCGAGGAGGCCGCCGCGCTGATCGAGGTCGAGTACGACGAGCTACCGGCCGTCTTCGACCCGGTGGCCGCGCTCGCCGACGATGCCCCCGCCGTCCACGACACGCCCTGGGCCTACGCCGGCGCCGCCCGCAAGGAAGACGCCCCGCGCAACCTGATGGGCCGCGCCACGGGCGGCAACGGCGACATCGAGGCCGCGCTCGCCGCGTCCGACCGCGTCTTCGAGCACACCTTCCGCACCCAGGCCCACCACCAGGGCTACATCGAGCCCCACTCGGCCACCGTCTACGCCGCCCCCGACGGCAGCGTGCAGATCTGGTCGTGCAACAAGTCGCCCTACCGCCTGCGCGAGCAGCTCGCCGCCGCCTTCGACATCCCCATCGAGCAGATCACCGCCCACTCGCCCGCCATCGGCGGCGACTTCGGCGGCAAGGGCTCGCCGATGGACATGCCCCTCTGCTACGAGCTGTCGCGCCGCACCGGCCGCCCCGTGCGCATGACCCGCCGCTACGCCGAGGAGCTGATGGCCGCCGGCCCGCGCCACGCCTCCATCTCCCGCGTGCGCGTCGGCGTCACCCACGACGGCCGCCTCCAGGCGTTCGACATGCACACCTGGTTCAACGGCGGCGCCTACGCCGGCTTCCGCCCCAACGTCAACTTCTCGGCGCTCGCCGCCACCAGCTACCGTATCCCCGCCATCCGCGTGGTGGCCGACCGCGTCTACACGAACCAGGTGCCCGGCGGCAACGCCCGCACCCCCGGCGCCCCGCAGATGTGCTTCGCCGTCGAGGCGATGCTCGACCTGGTGGCCCGCGCGCTGGGCATCGAGCCGCTCACCTTCCGCCGCAACAACCTTCTGCGCCCCGGCGAGGCCAATCCCTTCGGCGAGGAGTACGTCGAGGTGCGCGCGCTGGAGACGCTCGACGCCGCCGAGGCCGCCTACAAGCCCGTCTTCCCCCACGACGCGCCGCCCACCGTGCGCTTCGGCCGCGGCGTCGCCGTCTACGACCGCCCCACCCACCCGGCCGCCCCCACCAGCATCCGCCTGGTGCTCCAGCCCGGCGGCACGGTCGAGGCGCAGATCCCGCAGATGGAGACGGGCACCGGCTCCCACACGATCATCCGCCGTGTGGTCGCCGAGGGCGTCGGCCTCGCCCGCGAGCGGGTGACCATCCGCTACGTCGGCACGGCCAACCTGCCCTTCGACTCGGGCGTGGGCGGCAGCCGCGTGACGGTGGCGGCTTCCGAGGCGGCGCACCGGGCGGCGGTGCAGTTCCGCGATCTGCTCGCCGCGCGCGCCGCCCAGGCGCTCGGCGTCCCCGAGTCCCAGGTGGAGCTACGCGGCGACGCCTGGGCCGACCGCGCGAGCGGCCGCACGGTGACGCTCGCGGCGCTGGCCCAGGCGGCTGCCCAGGCCGGCGCCCCGCTCGAGGCGGTAGTCGACACGCGCCAGGGCGGCCACGACGACCACCACGGCCACCCGACCAGCTACTGCGTGCAGATCGCCCAGGTGGGCGTGGACGTGGAGACCGGCCAGGTGTCGCTCTACGAGCTGCTGACCGTCATCGACGTCGCCGAGATCCTCGACCCGCTCACCCACCAGTGCCAGATCGACGGCGGCGTGGGCATGGGCATCGGCTACGCGCTCACCGAGGACCTGGCGATCGAGGACGGCCGCGTGACCGCCACCCACATGGGCGAGTACAAGCTGCCCGCCATGCCCGACGTGGGCACCTCGCGCACGGTGCTGGTCACCGGCGGCCGGGGCATCGGCGCCCGCAACGTGAAGGCGATCGGGGAGATCCCGAACGTGCCCACCGCCGCGGCCATCGCCAACGCCGTGGCCGACGCCGTCGGCGTGCGCATCGACTCGCTGCCCGTCACGGCCGAGAAGGTGCAGCGCGCCCTCGCCGCCGCCCGCGCCTAGCCCGCACCCCCAGGACGGGGGTGCAGGGGAGCGCCCCTGCCGGGGGCTTGCTCCCCGTCCTCTCCGGGGGGGCAGGGGGGCTCCCCTGCCCGGGGGGCTTGGGGAGTGTCCCCCCAACCCCACTATCCTCCTCTACCGGCGACCCGCCAGGGAGGCGAAATGGGCTACTCGGTCTTCCGGCCGCTCGGCGTCACCCATCACGTGCCGCGCCGCGCCTACAACGGCTACACGCTGTTCACCACGCTCGGCGGCGGCACCACCTACCTGATCGACATGCAGGGACGGGTAGTCCATCTCTGGCGCCCGGAGCTGCCGCCGTACTACGGCTACTTCCTCGACGACGGGCGCCTGCTGAGCAGCCTGAAGCTGCCCGAGACGACCGTCACGTTCGGCGGCGCGCACGGCGCGGTGGCCGAGCTGGACTGGGACGGCCGCATCCTCTGGCGCTACGACGACCCCGCCCTCCACCACGATCACGCCCGCCTGCAGAACGGCAACACGATGGTGCTGCGCTGGGCGCCGGTGCCGCCCGAGATCGCGCGCCGCGTGGCCGGCGGCCAGCCCGACACGGAGGCCGAGGGCGGCCTCATGTGGGGCGACGAGCTGCAGGAGGTCACGCCCACCGGCGAGGTCGTCTGGCACTGGCGCAGCTACGAGGTGTTCGACCCCGACGCGGATAGCATCTGCCCGCTGGAGTTCCGCCACGAATGGAGTCATTGCAACGCCGTCGAAGAGCTGCGCGATGGCTCGCTTGCGCTCAGCTTCCGCTACCTGAACACCGTCGGCATCCTCGACCGCGCCACGGGCCGCTTCCGCTGGCAGTGGGGGCGCGGCGAGCTGTCGCACCAGCACGACCCGACGGAGCTAGCCAACGGCAACCTGCTGATCTTCGACAACGGCATCCACCGCATCGGCAGCGCCGACCGCTCGCGCGCCGTGGAGGTCGATCCGCGCACGAACGAGATCGTCTGGCAATACGTGGCAAACCCCGAGTCGTCGCTGTACAGTCGAAACATCAGCAGCGCGCAGCGGCTGCCGAACGGCAACACGCTGCTCTGCGAGGGCGACTGCGGGCGGCTGCTGGAGGTGACCCGCGACGGCGAGGTGGTGTGGGAGTACCACAACCCGTTCTTCTTCGACGCGCCGCTGGGCCGCGTGAACCGCATGTTTCGCGCCCACCGCTACGGGCCTGACCACCCCGCCTTCGCCGGGCGCACGCTCGACCCCGCCGCCCACGCCTGGCTGAATCGCGCGTACGGACTGATGTAGTTGCGTCCGATCCTGCTGCTGTTTCTCGGCCTGACCGTCGCGCTCCTGACTGCGGCCCCCGGCGCCCGCACGACCGTCGCGCAACAGACATCGCCCACCGACGAGGGCGCCCAGCCCCAGGTCGACGAGGCGGCCTGGCTGGAGCTGCAAGACTGGGTGAGCCAGCTGCGCGGCCTGCCGCTCTTGCGGCCGGTGCCGCTCGTGCAGCTCGACCCCGACGCCTTCCACGCCCGCCAGGCCGAGATCTACCGCGCCTACCTCGACCCGGCCGACCTGGAGCGCACCCAGCGGCTACTCGTGGGGCTCGGCCTGCTCGATCCGGACGACGACCTGGTCAGCATCATGGTCGACCTGTACAGCGCGCTGCCGATCGGCTTCTACGACTCGCTCGACGGCACCATCTACGCCCGCGCGAGCGCCGACCCGAACGGTCCGCTGGAGCGCGTGACCCTGGCCCACGAGTTCACCCACGCGCTGCAAGACCAGCACTTCGGCATCCAGCGCCTGTATCAGCAGGGACCGCCGAACGCCGACCGCGACCAGGCGATCAACGCGCTGGTCGAGGGCGACGCCCTCATCGTGCAGGAGATGTACGCCGCCACGACCCAGCCCGACTCGCCCGAGGAGCAGGTGGCCCAGGCGCAGGTCTACCAGCAGACGCTCCAGCAGGTGTACGACGAAGCCCGCCGCGCGCTGCCCTTCCCGCTGGAAGCCGTGCCCCAGCCGGTGATGCAGCAGGTCTACACGCCCTATCTGGACGGTCCGGGGTTCATCCAGCGCGTCGTCGGCACGCCCGCGCTCACCACCTTCGGCGGCTACGGCCCGGCCGTGGACCCGCTCTTCCGGCGCCCGCCACAGTCCACCGCCGAGATCCTCCACCCCGAGAAGTACCTGCGCGGCTGGCAGCCGACACGGGTCGAGCTGCCCGACCTATCGGGCGTGCTGGGCGCCGACTGGCGGCTGCTGCGCGAGCAGGTCATCGGCGAGCTGGACCACCGCTCGCTGCTCGGGCGCGACCTGCCGGCCGACCAAGCCGACGCGGCCGCCGCCGGCTGGGCGGGCAACCGGGCCGCGGTGCTGGTGGACGACAGCGGGCAGATGGCGACCCTCAGCGCGACCCGCTGGGACGACCCCGATGCAGCCGCCACCTGGGCGGCGGCGTTCGCCGCGGCTATCGCGGCGCGCTACGGCGACGCCGCGACGCTGCTTTGGGCTGAGCAGGGCCGCCAGATCTGGCAGACCGGCGACCAGGCGATCCTGCTGGACGTACAGGGCGCTCTCAGCCTCACCGCCCAGGCGCCGACCGTCGCCACCGCCGAGGCCCTCGCCGACGCCGCCCGGGCGCACCGGCACACCGCCCCCAGCGGCGTGCTTATCCCGCTGCCGGCCCAGCCGTAACTTCCCCCGTGGATGGGGGACCCAGCCGGCGCCCCCTCATGCGGCCATCCCCGCACACTCGGACTGCGGGAAGCGCCTCACAGGCGCAACGCGCCGCCCCGCCTGGCACTGGACGGCTCCGGAGAGCACTGGTCCGCGGGGCGGGCGTAGGCGGCCGGCGTACCGTCCGCGTCGCGGAGAACGATGTCCCCGCTGCGCGCCGAGCCGGTCGGTTCGACCAGCTCCCATACGCCAGGAGGCTGCTTGCGCAGCAAGTGGACGATTTGTGTGACGACGCCAGTGTCCTCGGCCATAGCTAGTCCCCGTCGCGTGGCTGCCCCCTCTCTTACTAACCACGGTAAGCCGGGAGACTCGGCGCCGCCCAGGGGGCGTACCCCTGAATGCGGCGGGTGTGATCCCCCTGTGATCGCGAGTCGTTACGAGCGGCTCGCTCGTTCGCCGCGCCCGCAGCTAACCTCCACAGGATCGCCACACGCAATCCCCAGTTGGCCTCGCTAATGATTGCTATGCTCTTCGGTGAGGGCCTGCGCTCGCGGTGGCGCCTGACGGCGGGAATCGCGATAGCCTCGTGGCCCGGCCGGCGTAACTGTTCGCGGTACTTGAGAGCGAGCCACATCAACCACGGCCGACTGGGGCCGTGTCGAAACAAAGGAGCACGGGTGTTCAGAGGGACCACGTTGGGATTGACGTTCACGCCGCTGGTGTTGGCGCTCGGGCTACTGGGCGCTGCGTGCAGCAGCAGTAGCGCGCCGCCAGCCGCGCCCGCGGGGCGCGCCCCCGCGGCGAGCGCGTCCACAAGCGACCAGACGCCGCCCACGAGCGCTGCCACGAACGCCCAGACGCCGGCGGCGAGCGCGTCCGGCGGCGCGCCGGCGGACGCGCTCACGTCGGCCGGCGCGCTACGCTTCGTCTTCGCGCCCGGCAGCGAGGCCCGCTACCGCGCGCGCGAGCAGTTCGTGGGCGCGCCTCTCCCCAACGATGCCATTGGCGCCACCAACGCGGTAGACGGGCAGATCGTCGTCGACACAGCGCACAACGTTGTGCCCGACGCCTCGCGGGTAACCGTGGACCTGCGCTCGCTGCAGAGCGACCAGCGCCAGCGCGACCAGTACATCCAGCAGAACACGCTGCAGACCGCGCAGTACCCGACGGCTGAGTTCGTGCCCATCGAAGTGCGTGGCCTGCCCACGCCGCTCCCGGCCTCAGGCGCGCTCACCTTCCAGCTCGCGGGCGATCTGACGGTCCACGGCGTGACGCGCCCAGTCGTCTGGGACGTGCAGGCGCAGTTGGACGGTGGCACTGCCAGCGGCACCGCCACGACGCCGGTCACGCTCGCCGACTTCGGCATGGCGAAGCCCAGCGTCGCGCGCATCATGAGCATCGACGACACGATCGTGCTGGAACTGGACTTCCAGATGGCCAGCGCCCCCGCCGCCTCCGACATGAGCCGCGCCGACAGCCCGCGCGGCACCTGAGTCGAGCCACGCGGTGGAGGGGCCTGCTGCTGTGAGCAAGCTCTCCACCGCGCGCGGCTCCTACCGCAGGGAACTGAGAATACGAGAGTATGACGAAGGGACTGGCGGGCCAGGCTGGGCGATCCAGACCAAGCGACTCATCAGCGAGGCGGACGCTGCCGCTCCCCGCAGAACCCGCCTCTCGTCGCCGGCCAGATTCCCCACGAGCACTCGGAAGGGCCTCCTCCGAGTGGACCGTGGCAGACGCGTTCCGAAAACCGGGGACGGTCCTCGGCGATCCGCGCTACAATCCAGTACTCCGATGCTTGCCAGGGTGGCTATCCCGTGGCTTTCTCTCGCCCCTCGATCTCCGGGCCGAGGCGCACTGCGCGGCGCACCGCGGGTCGCCGCTCGGCATGGAAACTTGGGCTGCTGCTTCTCGCGGTGCTTGCTATCGGGCTCGTCGCTGCCGCTGGCTGGCAGTATTCGCGCCCGGTGCCGAGCGTCGCGGCGACGCCGCTGCTGGACGAGACTACCGAGGTGCCCGGCTCGGCGCCGGCGCTTCCCTGGCCGGCAGTGGGCGCGGCCGCAGTGGGAGTACCCGAGCTGGGCGTGTTGGGCACGCACGGCGACGCGCGTCCCCACCCCACGGCCAGCACGGCGAAGATCATGACGGCGCTGCTCGTGCTGGAAGACCATCCGCTCGCACCCAACGAGCAAGGCCCGAGCGTGACGATCAGCCCCGCGGACGTCGAGGAGTATCGCGCCGAGGTACGCGACGGCCAGTCCGTGGTCCTGGTTGCGGCCGGCGAGCAGCTGAGCGAGTACCAGCTGCTCCAGGGGCTACTCTTGCCATCAGGGAACAATCTAGCAGCCGTGCTGGCGCGCTGGGACGCGGGCAGCTTGCCCGCGTTCGTGGACCGCCTGAACGCCCGAGCCACGGCGCTCGGAATGACACGTACGCACTTCGCCGACGCCAGCGGGTACGCCGCGCAGACAGTCAGCACGCCCGAAGACCTGATCCTGGCCGCCGAGACCGCCATGGCCAACCCGGTGTTCGCCGCGATTGTGGCCCAGCCACAGGCTACGCTGCCGGTGGCCGGCACGGTCTACAACGTCAACGCGGCTCTAGGACAGCGCGGGATCGTCGGGGTCAAGACGGGATCAACCCCCGAAGCCGGCGCTTGCTTCGTCTTCGCGGCCCAGCAGCGCGCTGCCGACCGGACGGTAACGGTATTTGGCGCCCTGATGGGTGAGAGCAAGCTCTCCGACACCTTCGACGCTGCTCAGCGGCTGAGCGCCGCCGTCGCCGGCAATCTGCACGAGGAGCGAGTGCTAGCGCGGGGGCAGACGGTGGCCGCCTACCGCCCCCCCTGGGGCGGCGAGGTTCCGCTCGTCACCGACGAGGACGTGGACCTGCTCGTTTACCCCGGGCTAAGAGTGCAGACGCGCCTCGACCTGGCGACCGTCGCGGCTCCCGTGGCCGCCGACACGCCGGTGGGCACGGTGACGCTCCAGCTCGGCACGACGAGCCGTCAGGTCTCTGTGCGTACCGGCGCGCCACTGGCGACGCCCAGCGCCCGCTGGCGGATCCTCCGCGGACTCATTTCAACATAACGATGGAATAAATATGCAAAGGGAGTGGAGGGAGGGGGCCGGCGAGCCCGGCAGCGAGCGGAGCAGTCTATGAACGTGCCCCGAAGCGATGGAAGGGTAAAGGCGAGCCCGCGCTCGCCACCACCTACGTCTAGGGCACGCGGCGAGTGCTCAATCGGCGCGAACGCGTGCTCGGGAGGCTCCGTAGCGCTGGCTGCCCTCGCGTTGCAGCCGCCGTATTGAAGATCGTCGATTGCCGCGTGCGCACAAGACACGCGCGGCACGCGCCGAACGGATCCTCGCCGCCGAAGAGCGACCGTACGGGCCCCTCACCACGCTTGGTATCCCGGCCACGCTGCCTCTCCCGCCGGAGGAGAGTAACCCAAGATGCGGATGCCGGTGCACAGGAGACCAGTTGGGATGGCCGGCCGGATTCGTTACATTCCTAGTGGCGCCCAGAGAAGTGTGATGCGGGGTACCAGAGAAGTGTGATGCGGGGTAATCGTATGGAGACACGATGCCCGTCCCCGGCTGCTGCGACTGCGAAGTCCGGCGTCAGGATAACACTCGTTGGCTCGCGCCTCGTCATTGAGGCATTAGCTGGCTGCTTTGAGAGCAATGACGACGTAGAGGTCACGGGGGTGTATCCTGACCCGGTCCAAGCAATCTCCTATATCCGGGAGACGAAACCGGATATCGTCGTATTGGATGATATCACGGCCCGCTCGGATGCCGCGCGCCTCATCCGACTACTCCGTGGCACCCAGTCCGAGATTCGAATCGTTGTCCTGACTGCCGCTCTCGATCGGCGAAGTCAAGCCAGATACATACGAGCAGGGGCCGTATGGTGCCTTACCACCGATCAGACGGTTATCGAGTTAGTTGAGACACTGAGGCAGATAGGCAAGGGTCAGGTCCTATTCAACGCCGACCAGATCGTCGACCTGCTCACGGCTCCACGGCATCCCGCTGAGCTGTTGACCCTGGCCCCGCGCGAGCTTGAAGTCCTCCAGGTACTCGCGACAGGTAAGAGCGCCGAGGATGCGGCGGCAGAACTGGGAATCAGTATCCACACGCTACGGACCCACCTGAAGAAATGCATGGCAAAAATGGGGGTGCGCTCCAAGCTGGAAGCGATTATTGGGGCCTTGCGTGCTGGGCTCATCGAACTGCCGCCTTAGCACTACTCGGGCAGGATTCGTAGTATTCCGTCATGGATCGACGGAGCCAGCAGTACACTCAACTCGCTCTCGGCCATGTTGAGCCAACTCCCGTGCTTAGGCGCGTACTGGAAATTCGCAGCGCTCGGCCAACCGGCGGGCTTCGGAGGTCGGGTACGCCACGAAGCCCGAGGTCGGACCATGCCTGTTCAACCGGGCCATACGTTTTCAAATTGTCTTCGATGACCACGTTCCGCTCGGCCAGCGGGCAGATGGTATCGGCTAAAGTACGTAGGAACGCCGCCCAGTCCGTCCACGTGCGCTGTTCGGTCCCTTGCACCTCGCGCCAGCTGTCCAGCGGCACGACAGTCAGGAATAGGCTCCGCCTGGAGGCCGGGGCTCCGATACCACAACTTCTGCGACCTGCTCTTGGGGGATCAGGGTGAACTTCCTGGTAGCGTGCCGCAAGACATTGTGCTGGGTTTCAGGCAGAAGCCCCTTTTCAGCAGCCGGCTAGGCGCTGGCCAAGCTGTATCCGACGCCGGCCACAGCCTTGATGCCGCCCTGCTCTGCGGTGAGGTTGAGCTTCTTGCGGATGTGACAGATGTGAGTCTTGATCAGGTTAGCATCGCCGTTGTCGTAGCCCCAGGCGTATTCGACGAGCCGAGAATAGGGAATTACCCGCCCCGGGTTCATGGCGAGAATATATAGGATACGGAACTCCAGAGGGGTAAGCTGGACCCGCGCCCCCCCCTTCGTCGCCTCGTACGATTGAAGGTCGAGTACCAAGTCGCCCACACGCACCTCGCGCATGGGCTCTCGGAACTGGTCGGACCGGCAGCGTCGCAGAACGGCTTTCATCCGGTGTGTCAATTGCTTGACACTGAAGGGCTTAGTCACATAGTCGTCAGCCCCAAGCTGCAGTCCGCGCACAACGTCTTCTTCTTCGTCACAGGCTGTCAACATAATGAACGGGGTTTCACAGTCGCGGCGGACACGCCGGCACACCTCGAAGCCGTTAACCTTCGGCATGTTCACATCGCACAGAACGATGTCTGGGTGCTCAGTTTCGAAGCGATGGAGGGCTTGCTTGCCATCAATTGCCGCGAGCACCGTGTAGCCTTCCCGGCGGAGCGCGTAAGTCATGAGATCAAGCAGATCCGCATCGTCGTCGGCAATCAGGACTTTCATCGAATCTCGTCTCCTATGCAGTGGGCCGCTGCGAGGCCTGTATCGCACTAGACATCGCGGCGAGCTCGAGCCAAACGCGGGTTCCGCCCTTGGTACGGTTCTCGGCCCCCACCCGACCGTCATGGGCCTCGACGACCGACCTCACAATCGCCAGGCCTAATCCGACCTCGCCCCGGTCCACGGCCGCCGTGCCTGCGCCCCGATAGTACGGCTCAAAGACCTGCATCTCGCCGCCCGTAGGGAGACTGGGTCCGCGGTCGGCAACAGTGACCCGCAGGTAGCCATCGCGCTCGGTCAGCCGAAGGATGATGGGACATTGAACCGCGCTGCATTTGCTCGCGCTAGCGAGCAGATTTACCAGCGCTTGGCGAATCCAACGCCGGTCGGCGAGAACCAGCGGCAAATTTCTATCCGCAGCGAGCTTCAAGGCCTGGCCCTTCTGTGCCAAGAGCGGCGCCATCAGAGGTTGGATCTCCATGACAAGGTCGAGCAGGTTGAGATGTTCTGGTCGCATATGAAAGCGGCCTGCCTGAATAGAAGCGGCGCACAACAAGTTCTCCACCAGCCCTTGGAGCCACAGGGTGCTATCACGAATCGCGGACACCATATCACGGAGCTGGCATGAATCCAATGCCCCGAAATCCTCAAGCAGTGCTTCGGAGGTGGCAGCCAGTGAAGCAAGTGGCGTGCGGACCTCGTGTGCAATTACGGACACGGCGAGGGCTCCGTCGCCCGCCTGCTCGGTGGCGGGCGACGGAGCCCTCGCCTCCGGTAGTCCTTCACGATGATGGCTAGGCCAGTCAGCGCGCGTGGCTGGGGCCCGCGGTCCTGACATCGCAACAGCGCGCGGTACGGTCGCTCGTTGGCTCATCAAGACGCCCCCTTCCGTCCCGGCCTGGTCGTGCCCGCCATCCGCACGCCCGGCCGCCACCAGACGCACATGGATCATTAACCGGATCTGAACATCTGTATCATACGGCGCCTCCCCGATTTGCACATCGCTGTTTTGGTGTATTGACGCTGTCATCAGATCTACGTATTGATGGCTCCGCCATCCAGACGCGGCAGTGCACCCCGGCCTCATCGCGCCCCGCGATCCTTGGCCCAACCGCCTGAATCACGCGCTGCCGAACCACGCGCCTCCCCCGCGCGGGCGGTGTCCAGACCCATTCCGTCTCAACCACTTCTCAACCCAAACGCACACAAGGCTCAACGGTGGCTATGCGGCGGCTCCCTGCGGGCTGGACTGCGAGGCGCCGCATGCTAGGCGCGCGGGCGGTCGCAACCGCAACATAACACCCCGTTAACCGGCCAATAACCGGCGCCTTTGAGAATTAGGAACGTACGACGCGGACCACCACGAGGGCATGTGCTCAGGACGAGGTGTCAGCATGGCTTCCCAGGCATTCGTGCTCGACGATACGCCGCCGGTTAACCCCGCAGGTCTACGTGTAGTACCAATTCCCGAGTCCGCCCGAAGACGCGTCGACCTCGCTGGCGTTCTCATTGACCAGATTGACCTGGCGTCAGCTGTGGAGCGCATTCGTCGCTTTGTGGATTCCGGCGGGTCCCACCAGATTGTCACTGTTAACTTGGATTTCGTCAGTATTGCCCAGCGCGACCGACTGTTCCGAGAGACCATTAACGGGGCCGACCTCGCTGTTGCGGACGGTATGCCGCTCGTCTGGGTTTCGCGTCTGAAGGGCCAGCCGCTGGTCCGCCGGATTACAGGCGTCGAGCTCGTCCACGAGAGTTGCCGTATCGCAGCCGAGCAGGGGCGTAGCCTCTTTCTGCTTGGCGCGGCGCCGGGCATCGCGGAGGCCGCCGCCCGCCAGCTGGAAGCTGGCTATCCAGGTCTGCGCATTGCCGACGTCTATGCACCGTCGTTCGGCGCGGTGACGCGAGCCGAAGACGAGCACACGGTACAGCGCATCCAGCAAGCCCGCCCCGATTTCCTCTTCGTAGCGCTCGGCGCGCCGCGCCAGGATCTCTGGATTCGTGCCCACCGGAACCGCCTAAACGTGCCTGTGGCGATGGGCGTCGGCTGCGTGCTTGACCTGCTGGCGGGCGCCGTGCGGCGTGCTCCACGGTGGATGCAGGGAACGGGCCTGGAATGGTCGTATCGACTGATCCAGGAGCCACGGCGGCTCTGGCGCCGCTACATCCTCGACGATCTGCCGATGCTCGGGCAGCTGGTGCTCAGTGCAGCCATCAGTCAAACCTACCCAGTCGACCGCGTCGCGGATCCCAAAGTGGAGCAGTCAGCATGACGGACCACTACGATGAAATCGGTTGGGGAAACGCTAGCCGCCATGGCCGCTGGCACGATCTAGTTGGCGACATGTTGTGTGTCGGCGCCGGCGTGACGATGGCATCGCTCTGGGCCGCTAGTTGCCTAGCATGCTTATTACTCCCGGGACGGCGTGATCCTGATCATGCCGAGTCCGCAGCCGTCCAGACCATATTTACGGAGATAGGGTAGGACAACACCATGAGCCTGCAAGTGCGAGTAGGCAGCCGTTACTGGGCAGGCGAGAATTCGGCCCTGTGTGACGCCACGCCACCTCTAGCCACCCGTCTGGTCCCGACTCTCGTAGGCATCATCCTGCTTGCTGTAGACGTGCTGCTCATCTTGACCGCATTCCTGTTCGCATATTGGGTACGGTTTACCGCGCCGGATGCCGAGGCTATAGCCTTGGGGCTCAGCGAATACTGTCGGATGGGCTTGTTGGTGGCTCTCGGTACCGCCGTCCTGTTCGCGCTGCAAGGCATGTACAATGGCCAGCGGGCATGGAGCTGGGTGGGCCGCTTCCAGGTCATCGTCTCTGCCGTCTCCACCGCGCTCGTGCTCGCGGTCACCACATCCTCGTTCCTGGGAGACCAGCGCTTCTCACGCTTATGGTTCGCCACTGGTTGGGCGCTTACCATTCTCGCGCTGACTGTGTGGCGGAGTCTCGCCTGGGCCGCCTATACGCGGGTGCGCGCCGGAGTAATGCCGGCCAACCGAGTTCTCATCATCGGGGCGAACGAACTCGGCGCACGATTGGCCCGGGAGCTGAGGGATCAATACCAGGTCATCGGCTACGTCGATAACGGCAGCGATCTGGGCTGCATCAAGGATCCGCCCCTCTTGGGTCCAATCGCGAACTTGGAGTCGGTCGTGCAAGCGCATGCTATCGATGAGTTAGTCATCGCGCTACCGGCGAATCGACGTGAGCAAGTAAGCCGGCTCATCGCTCGCGGCTTCCATCGGCCCTTGCGGGTGAAGTTCCTGACCGATCTCGGCGATGTGCTACCGGAGCGCTTTGAAATCCAGCACCTAGCGGGTCGCCCCTACATCGGGTTCACGCCCACTGCACAGGTGAGCTGGGTCAAACGAGCCACGGATATTGTCCTTGCGACCATAGCTGTCCTGATGTTTCTGCCAATCTTGGTCGTGATCGCACTAGCGATCAAACTCGATTCATCCGGCCCGGTGCTCTACCGACAGGAGCGGGTAGGCAAGAACGGTCAGCGCTTCTGGATGCTGAAGTTTCGGTCCATGCGGCAGGACGCCGACCAATTGCTGGACGCGCTGCGCGCGCAGAACGAGGCGACGGGGCCGCTCTTCAAAATGCGGCAGGACCCACGGGTCACACGCACTGGGCGCGTACTGCGACGACTGAGTCTCGACGAGTTGCCGCAACTTCTGAACGTGCTCCGGGGCGAGATGAGTCTAGTCGGCCCGCGGCCACCGCTACCATCCGAGGTCGAAGCGTATGAAGACTGGCAGCATGGCCGCCTGCGAGCGGTGCCGGGGATTACGGGACTATGGCAAGTGAGTGGCCGCAGTGAGGTGCCATTCCACGACATGGTGCGGCTGGATCTACATTATATTCGCAACTGGTCGCTGAAGCTCGACATCGAAATCCTGCTTCGCACCTTACCAGCCGTTCTTCTACAGCGTGGGGCATATTAAGGGCGTTTGGGCAGGGATCGCCGATTACATGAGGCGTATGCCCTACATGCAGAGGAGCGCGCTCATCAAGCAGCGGCACGGACGGTGTCCGTGGTCATTGGCTCGCCAGCCGCGCCTCATCCCCACGCGTGGGGGGGAAGTTTGGCGTACTCTTCGGGGTCGAGACCGAGCGAGCGGGCGATGGCCGCCACCTCGTCCCACACGCGGTCGGCGACGGTAATGCCGTGCATCAGCTGCTCGCGACGCGTGCGGAACGATCGCTCGCCGGGCAGCATGATCTTGGCAAAACCGGGCGCCAGACGCGAGCCTTTCACCCGCGCCACAAACTCGCTGACCGCCGCCTTGAAGGCGTCCACGGCCACGAACGTCGCCGGGTCGAGCACGAGGATCAGGGTGCCCCACAGGTGCTGCCAGCCGCGAGCGTCGCGCATCGGCCCGGCGCCCGCACCGGACAACACACCCGCCAACAGCTCCATCGCCAGCGCCAGACCGTAACCCTTGGCGCCACCCACCGCCGTCAACGCGCCGCCCTGCATCGCCGCCCAGGGATCGGTGGTGGGCGAACCGGCCGCGTCGATCGCCCAGCCATCCGGCAGCGCCCGACCTGCCGCTGCCGCCTCGGCCAGCTTGCCGCGCGAGGTAGCGCTCGTCGCCATGTCGAGCAACACCGGGTCGCCGAGAGTGGGAATGGCGATGGCGATGGGATTGGTGCCGATAATCGGCTCGACGCCGCCGTGAGGGTGGATGGACGTTTCGGACTTCGCGAACAGGATGCCGATCAGGTCTTCCCGTGCCGCCAGCTCGGCGTAGTACCCGGCGAGCGCAATGTGGCCTGTCTCGCGGAGCGCAATGGCCGCGCCGCCAGTCGCGCGCGCGCGCCGCATCGCCTCGCGCGTGGCGACGGTCGCGCCGTAAGGGCCGAGCGCGCCGTCGCCGTCCATCAGGGCCGCCGCGGCACGCTCCTGCACTACGCGCGGCCGCGCGTTGACGCATGCGCGGCCCGTCTGAATCAACTCGACGGAGAGCGGCACGCGTGTCAGTCCGTGCGAGGTGTGGCCCCGCAGGTCGGCCTCGACGAGCACATCGGCCACGGCGTCGGCCTCGGCGGCACTGGCTCCCAGGGCAGCAAAGATCGCGCGGACGTAGCGACGCTCGGCGTCGGCCGTGAGCAGCATGGGCGCCTCTCCTCGTGGCTGAAGCTGGGCTTCCGGGGATGGGGTGGCGGGTTGGCCTGGCCAACCCGCCGCCCCATCCCCGGCCAGGTGCGTAGAGGGCGAGCGGGAACTGTCGCCCCATTCTATCGGACCCGTCTCCCCACGCTGCGCCGGCCGACGAGGGCGGCCGCCACCCGGCGCTCAGCCCTGCTTCATCCGCGCCAGCTCGTGGGGGTGGCGCAGGTCGTGGACGATGGCGACCGCCAGCCCCGTGATCGGCAGCGCGAGCGCCGCCAGTCCGGCCGGTGCTAGCAGCGCCACGCCGAGGATCGCGCCGACGAGATAGCCGCCCCAGATGCTCGCGTAAGCCGGATGCGGGGCACGGCCGGGTCCGCGCCATCCGCGCGCCCACGCGCCGGTACACGGCCTGGGCGACCGCCTCGGCAAGGCTCGTCAGAATGCCAGAGACGTAAGTGGTGTGGGCGCTGTGCGAGCCGACGCGCCGCAGGGTCGCGCTCTGCAGGCCCATCGCCAGCGTCAGCAGCGCCACGAGGCCGTAGAACTGCCAGGCGGCGTCGGTCGAGATCGCGTCATTCTGTAGCAAACCGCTGCCGAGGGCCCCGAAGACAACCAGCAGGGCCACCTCGAAGGCGAACACCGGCACGGCGGGGTGCCGAGCGCCCCGCGCGTCGCTGGCCTCGCCGACCATCGTGCCGGCCACGATGCCTACCGCGAACAACGCGATCGGCACGCCACGCTCCACCACCGTGTCCCAGCGCGCTTGGCCGAGCGCCGAGCCAAAGGCCACGCTGTTACCGCTCATGTGCGCCGTGAAGATGTGGGCCAGGGTGAGGTAACCAATGGCGTCGACGCCGCCAGCGACCCAGGCGAGCAGCACGGCGAGCCGCGCAGTCTGGCGGGAAGAGGCGGACGAGGGATGTGGCGGTGCGGGGTCGGCGGTCATGCTAACCGATCAAGCATCAGGCTGCTGAGGGCATGAACGAACGACCGCCGAAGCACTGATCCGGCTACCATCTCCGGCTACCATCTATAGACATTGGCTGTATAGACATTGGCTGCTCAGGCGGCCGGCTCGGCGAGGAAGGGACGCGCTAGCTCGACGGCGATGATGTGCTTGCACGGCACCGCGCCGCGCCAGGCGAAGTCGGGGCAGTTGCAGTAGCCGGGGCGCACGGCCCACCAGCCGCCACCACCGCTACGTACCTTGTAGCGGCCATTGCCGAGCGCCTCGACGGCGCCCGCGTCGACCAGCCCGCGGGCTCGCTCCATGCGCGCCGCGAACGCCATCGCCAACTTTGCGGGATCGGGCGCCTCGACAGCCGCCGGTACGGGCTCGAGCAGAGAAAGAGGTGTAGCGTGGGCACTATCGTTCATGGCCTTATTTTAACATAACCGATGGGGCGGCGCTCGCGGCGGGTCGGCATGCACTATAATTTGGGAAGCAAGCTCTGTCTCTGCGAGGAGGCCACCGATGCTGACACTGACGCCGGCCGCGAAGGCGCAGGTCCAGAAGCTGCTCCAGCGCGCCGACAACCCCAACGCTGCCCTGCGCGTGTTCGTCTCGCCGGGCGGCTGCTCGGGCATGTCCTACGGCATGCAGATGGACGATCAGGAGCAGGAGGGCGACACGGTCATTCAGGAGGATGGCGTGCGTGTCGTCGTCGACGAGATGAGCGCCATGTATCTGGCCGGCTCTCAGATCGACTACTCGAACGCGCTGATGGGCGGCGGCTTCCAGATCCAGAACCCGAACGCCGTCAAGTCGTGCGCCTGCGGCCACTCCTTCGACACCGGCAAGGACGCCGCGACCGCGCGCGTCTGCCACTGAGCAGAGCAAGCGCAATCGGCAGGGCGCCGCTGTCGTCGGCGCCCTGCCGATTGCGCTTGCGCCACTAGAGTCCTCAGCTGAAGCGCCGCAAACGCCGCGCTATACTGGATGGGCCGCGCCCGATCCTGGCCCCCGGAAGGCGTCGTGCTCGCTCTCATCCCCACGGTGTTCCTGGTCTTTCTGGAGCTAGCGGTCGGCGGAGTCGCGCTGCTCGCCTGGGCCGACTGGCGTCGCGAGGTCAGCCGCGGCTTCCTGCTGCTGAGCGCCGTCACGCTGTGGCTCTCAGGCGCCATCGCCCTGTGGGTGCGCGAGGCGTTTCCGCTGTCGATCACCGCGTCGCCCTGGCGGGCGGTTGAGACGCCCGTCGTCATCGCGTTCCTGCTGCTGCTGGGCGCCTACACCGTCTGGGTGTGGCGAGGTATCGGCCCTGGCCGACACGCTCTCGTGGGCCTCGCCGCGCTCGCGGGATTCGGGGCGCTCGGCGCCGCCGCATTCGTCCACGCCTCGGTCTGGGGCCCGCTGCCGACGCTCGTCAGCCTGCTGCTCGGCGCGGCTGGGCTCGGCGGCAGCGGCGTCGGCATGATGCTTGGTCACTGGTACCTCGTCACGCCGAACCTGTCCACGCGCCCGCTCGTCGTCATGACGCTCGCCTTCCTGGTGGCCGCGGCGCTCCAGGGTGCGCTGCTGCCATTGGAACTGGGCGCGGCCGGAGCGAGCGGCGAGCCAGCCGCCGGGGCGCAGGCGCTACTCGGCGGCTACCCGCTCGCCTTCATCCTGCGCGTGGTGGTGGGCATCGTGCTGCCAGTGGCGCTCGGCATCATGACCTACCAGACGTGCCGTCTGCGCTCGATGATGTCGGCCACCGGCTTGCTCTACATCGCCGTCTCCTGTGTCCTCGCCGGCGAGGTCATCGCTAAGACTCTCTTCTTCCTCACCGGCGTCCCCATATAAGGCGGCGAGGCAGGCAGGATAGGTAGGCGGGCTCGCGCTCGGCGAGGTGCGGCGGGAGCCCGGGCTGGACGAGGCGCCGAACGGGGCGATCAGGCGGCCGCAGGGGTGGGCAGACCGCCCAAAGCGAAGCGTCGGCATTCGTGACGATCGCCCCTGTCGCCAGACGCCGCGCCCGCCGACAATAGGGCAGGACGGCGCCCAGGCGCGGTGCCGGCCAGTGCGCCGCGCGATGTGTTGAGGGCGCGGTGGGGCCTACGTATAATGGGGCGGCCTGAGAGCCCCGGGTGGTAAGCTACCGGTAGACATGGCCCCTGGGGGATGCGGCCCGGAAACCGCGGCGCGGGCGAGGACCCGCGCGGTCGCGGGGAGGCGATAGGATGCCGATTGTCAACGACCTCACGATCAAGATCGGCGGCGAGGCAGGTCAGGGCGTCGAGTCGAGCGGCGCGGGCTTCGCCAAGGCGCTGGCGCGCGCGGGCCTGTGGATCTACGGCCTGCAAGACTACATGTCGCGCATCCGTGGGGGGCACAACTTCTATCAGATTCGCGCGAGCGACCAGGAGGTCTGGACCTTCCGCGACGCCGTGCAGATGCTGCTCCCCTTCACGCCCGAGGCGGTCGAGCGGCACTGGCGCGAGGTGGTCCCGGGCGGCGCCGTGCTCCACGACACGAGCGTCAAGTTCGACGCGGCACCGCTCCGCGAGCACGGGCTCAAGCTGTTCGCCCTGCCGCTGCTGAAGATCGCCGAGGAGCAAGGCGGCAGCCGCATCATGATGAACACCGCTGCCCTGGGCGCGGTGGCCGGCATTACGGAATTCGACTTCGCGTACATCGAGGACATTATCGCGACGAACTTCAAGCGCAAGGGCGGCCCGGTGGTCGAGGGCAACCTGAAAGTGGCCCGCTATGCTTATGAGGTGGCCCGCGAGCAGTTCGCCGCCGACTACGAGTGGAAGTTGGTGGCGCGGCCGGGCCCGCAGCGCATGCTGATCAACGGCAACCAGGCTATCGCGCTAGGCGCGATCGCGGGCGGCTGCCGCTTCATCTCGGGCTACCCGATGACCCCCGCGACCTCGATCCTGGAGTACATGAACAGCAAGGCCCATCAGTTCGGTATCGTCTGCAAGCAGACCGAGGACGAGATCTCGGGCATCCTGACCGCGATCGGCGCCGCCCACGCCGGCGTGCGGGCGATGAGCGCCACGTCGGGCGGGGGCTTCTCGCTGTGGGCTGAGGCGCTCGGCTTTGCGGGCATGACGGAGACGCCGCTGGTGCTGGTCGACTCGCAGCGCGGCGGTCCCTCGACCGGCCTGCCGACGCGCACCGAGCAGAGCGACCTGGCGTTCGTGCTCCACGCCTCGCACGGCGAGTTCCCGCGCCTCGTGCTGGCGCCCGGCACGATTGAGGAGTGCTTCTACACGGCCGCGCGCGCCTTCAACCTGGCCGAGAAGTACCAGACGCCGGTCATCATCATGCAGGACCTGACGCAGTCCAACTCGATCCGCAGCGTGCCCAAAGAGCGGTTGGACGTGGATGCGATCCGCATCGACCGCGGTGCGCTGCTGACGGGCGAGGAGCTGGACCGCATCGCGGACTACCGCCGCCACCTGGTGACGGAGAGCGGCATCTCGCCGCGGGCGGTGCCGGGCCACCCGAACGCGGTCTACGTGACGACGGGCGACGAGCACACGGAGTACGGCTTCATCACCGAGGAGTCGGACGAGCGGCGGGCGCAGATGCAGAAGCGCATGCGCAAGCAGGAGCTGGCAGCGCACGAGCTGCGGCTGCCGCTGCGGTACGGCCCGGAGGACGCCGACCTGACGTTCGTGGGCTGGGGGTCGACCTACGGCGCGCTGCGCGAGGCGGTGGACGTGCTGAACCTGGATGGGCCGCGCGCGAACCTCTTGCAGTTCATGGACCTCTGGCCGCTGGACTGGGAGCAGGTGCGGGCGCAGCTCGACGCGGCGCACAGCCTGTGGCTGGTCGAGCAGAACTACACGGGCCAGCTGGGCAACCTGATCCGCGCGTACACCGGCAAGGCGATGGACAAGCGCATCCTGAAGTACGACGGCCGCCCGATCTCCACGGACGAGATCGTCGCAACGGTGCGCGGCGAGGTCCGCGAGGAGGTCACGGTCCATGCTTGACGTCAAGCTCTACAACAGCCCCGAGAAGTCGACCTGGTGCCCCGGCTGCGGCGACTTCGGCATCCTGAACGCCGTGAAGCAGGCGCTGGCGATGCTGGAGATCTATCCGCACGAGTGCATCGTGGTGTCGGGCATTGGCTGCGGCTCGAAGCTGCCACACTACATCCGCGCCAACGGCTTCAATATCCTGCACGGCCGGGCGCTGCCGGTGGCGCAGGGGCTGAAGCTGGCGAACCACGACCTGAACGTGATCGTGACGACGGGCGACGGCGACGGCTACGGCATCGGGATGGGGCACCTGGTCCACTCGATGCGCCGGAACCTGGACATCGTCCACATCGTCGAGGACAACCAGACCTATGGGCTCACCAAGGGCCAGTACTCGCCGACGAGCGACAAGGGGTATGTGACGACGACCTCGCCGGACGGCGCGATCGAGCAGGCGGTGAACCCGATGGCGCTGGCGCTGGCGGCGGGCGCGACGTTCATCGCGCGGGGCTTCGCGAGCGAGCCGAAGCACCTGGCGAAGCTGATCGCGGAGGGCATCCAGCACAAGGGGTACGCGCTGATCGACGTGCTGCAGCCGTGCGTGACCTACAACAAGGTGAACACCAACGCCTGGTACAAGAGCCAGGTGTACCACTTGGACGAGGACCCCGCCTACGACCCGACGAACCGCCTGATGGCGTTCGAGCGGGCGCAGGAGTGGGCGGAGAAGATCCCCGTGGGGGTGCTGTACCGCGACGAGTCGCGGCCGACCTACGAGGCGCAGGTGCCGGAGCTGGCGGCCGGGCCGCTGGTGAAGCAGCCGCTCGACGGCCACGGCCCCGAGGTCTGGGAGCGGATCAAGCAAGAGTTCGTGTAGCGCCCACACGCGCGTCGAAGCGGAGGGGGCGGCCCGGCGGCCGCCCCTTTCGTGTGCCCGCGGCACGACGGGCGACCTACCCCCCCTGGCCCCGCTTCCCTCGGAAGGAAGAGCGGAGAGGACGAGAGCGCCGGGGTGGATGGGGCCGGTTGGCCTATCCGCGCACGGCCTAGCGGCGCTGGCAGTATGCCGCGCCTGACCATGTGGACCATGCGAAGGAAGGGGGAGCCGCATTCGCTCGCTGGCGAGGCGGGCGGCGGACGGTGGCGGCGCCGTGATGATTTGCCGAGGAACGATCAAACGATGCTCCTTTGTGGGCCAGATTTTGGATTGCGGGTAAGCGAGGCCGGCGCGCGTCCCGGTGGGGCGCGCGAGCGGGAGGGTGGCGGCCCCCGGCCCGGCGGGTCGGGCGGGGCGGGGGCGCGCCTGGGCGCGGGCGCGGGAGTCGTGCTCGATCCGGCTCGGCGGTGCGCTTACCGGGGCGCGCCCTCACCCCGACCCTCTCCCAGAGGGAGAGGGAGTAAGGGAACTCCAGCGCCGGATTCAGTGTCGTTCTCCGCCAGCGCGGTCCGTCAGGCAC
>DATGMD010000039.1:0-48253 GCA_035293805.1 Chloroflexota bacterium
GAGATGGTGATGCCCGGGGACAACGTGCAGATGCAGATCGAGCTGATCACGCCGGTGGCGGTGGAGGAAGGGCTGCGGTTTGCCATCCGCGAGGGCGGCCGCACCGTCGGCGCCGGCGTCGTCACTTCCATCCAGCAGTAGTTAGGAGAGGCGGGGAGCACGCTCCCCGCCTCTCACAAATTTTCGGCGCCGCTCGCTGCGCCCAGAAGAGAAGAAGCGAATGGCTAGACAGCGCATCCGCATCCGCCTAAAGGCGTTCGATCACAAGATTCTGGACCAGTCGGCGGCGCAGATCGTCGAGACGGCCGAGCGCACGGGCGCGACGGTGGCCGGCCCGGTGCCGCTGCCGACGCGGATCGAGAAGTACACGGTGATTCGCTCGCCGTTCATCGACAAGGACTCGCGCGAGCAGTTCGAGATGCGCACGCACAAGCGCCTGATCGACGTGCTCGACCCGACGCCGCGCACCGTCGATCAGCTCATGCGGCTGAACGTGCCGGCGGGCGTGGACATCGAGATCAAGCTCTAGAAGAGCGGGAGGTTGGGGGACACCCCCAAACCCCCGGTTACGAACGTCACTGTCGGTCGTCGGCGGTCGGCAAAGCGTACTGCGCTGACCGTCGCTCCTGACCTCTGACGCTGAATTGCTGAGGACACCAGATGGTACGCGGACTACTAGGACGCAAGCTGGGCATGACCCAGGCGTTCGACGACAGCGGCCGCGCGGTGGCGCTGACGCTCGTGCAGGCGGGGCCGTGCTGGGTGACGCAGCTGCGGACGCCCGAGCGCGACGGCTACAGCGCCGCGCAGATCGGCTTCGAAGAGACCAAGCGCCTCAACCGCGCCGAGCAGGGCCACCTGAAGGCGACGCCCAAGCTGCGCCACCTGCGCGAGGTGCCGCTGGACGAGGGCGAGGCCGTTGCGGTCGGCACGAAGATCGACGTGAGCATGCTGCAGCCGGGCCAGCTCGTGGACGTCACGGGCACCTCCAAGGGCCACGGCTTCGCCGGGGTAGTGAAGCGCCACGGCTTCCGCGGCGGCCCGAAGACCCACGGCCAGTCGGACCGGCACCGCGCGCCCGGCTCGGTGGGCAGCGGCACGACGCCGGGCCGCGTGTTCAAGGGCATGCGCATGGCAGGCCGTATGGGCGGCGACCGCGTGACCGTGCAGGGCCTCGAAGTGATGCAGGTGGACCCCGAGCGCAACCTGCTGGCGCTCAAGGGGGCGGTGCCCGGCGCCCGGAACGGGCTGCTGCTGATACGCAAGAGCCGGAGGACGCCGTGACCCAGGTGGATGTGCGCGACATGGCCGGCAAGGTGCTGCGCCAGCTCGACCTCGACGAGCGTGTCTTCGGGCTCGAGCCGAACATGGCCGTGATGCACCAGGCCGTGGTCGCGCAGCTGGCCAACCAGCGCAAGGGCACGCACAGCACGAAGACGCGCGGCGAGGTGGCCGGCGGCGGCAAGAAGCCGTGGCGCCAGAAGGGCACCGGCCGCGCGCGCCAGGGCTCGACGCGCGCGCCGCACTGGCGGGGCGGCGGGATCGTGTTCGGTCCCAAGCCGCGCTCGTACCACCAGGACCTGCCGCGCAAGATGCGCCGTCTGGCGCTCCGCTCCGCCCTGTCGGCGAAGCTGCGTGACGGCGAGGTGGTGGTCATCGACAACTTCACCTTGCCTGCGCCGAAGACGCGCGAGATGAAGGCGGCGCTGACGACGATCGGCGCGACGGGCAGCGCGCTCGTGGTGCTGGGCGGCCCGGATGAACAGATCAAGCGCGCCGCGGCGAACCTGCCGAAGGTGCGCGCGGTGGCGCCGGGCAGCACGAACCTGCTGGACGTGCTGAACCACCAGTGGCTCGTGCTGACGGTCGACGCCATCGAGGCGCTGACGCGCACGCTGACGAGCGACCGCCATAAGGCCAGCGCCACGTCGCAGGCGGCTCCCGCCGCAAGCCCGGCGCCCCGTCGCGGCCGCGCGGCTGGTGCGACCGGGGCCGCGACGCCCCCGCCGAGCGACCACGTCCTGCCGGGCGCGACGCTGAGCGAGGCGCCGCCGGAGCTGCCCGCGGGCGACGCGGGCACGGCCGCGAACGAGGAGGCGCCCAATGCTCCATAGCTACGAGATCCTGCGCCGACCGCTAATCACCGAGAAGAACACGATGCTCAATACGGAGGGCAAGTACATCTTCGAGGTGGCCACGGACGCGAACAAGCTAGACGTGAAGCGCGCGGTCGAGGAAGTGTTCAAGGTCGAGGTCCTGCACGTGAACGTGCTGAACGTGAAGGGCAAGCTCCGCCACTCGCCGGGGCGCCGCCGCACGTCGGGCATGACGCGCAGCTGGAAGAAGGCGATCGTGACCTTGAAGCCCGGCAACCGCATCGAGCTGTACGAGGGGGTGTAGCGTGCCAACCCAACAATACAAGCCGACCTCGCCCGGCCGGCGGGGGATGAGTGGCTACACCTTCGAGGAGATCACGGCCACCAAGCCCTACAAGCGGCTGACGGAGCCGCTCAAGAAGACCGGCGGCCGCAACAACCAGGGCCGGATCACGACGCGCCACCGGGGCGGCGGCGCGAAGCGCCTATACCGTATCATTGACTGGAAGCGGAACAAGCTCGGCATCGCCGCGCAGGTCCGCACCATCGAGTACGACCCCAACCGCTCGGCGCGTATCGCCCTGCTCGAATACGAGGACGGCGAGAAGCGGTACATCATCGCACCGGTCGGGGTCCGTGTCGGCCAGCGGCTGATGTCCGGCCCCGAGGCCGAGCTGTCGGCGGGCAATGCGCTCGCCCTCCGCGACATCCCCACGGGTACTGTCGTACACAACGTGGAGCTGCAGCCGGGCCGCGGCGCCCAGATGGTGCGCAGCGCCGGGGTGGGCGCGCAGCTGATGGCGAAAGAGGGCAACTGGGCCACGCTGCGGCTGCCCTCGGGCGAGATGCGGCGCGTTCACATCACCTGCATGGCCACGATCGGCCAGGTGGGCAACCCCGAGCACGCGACGGTCAAGATCGGGAAGGCGGGCCGGAGCCGCTGGCTCGGGCGGCGCCCGCACGTGCGCGGCGCGGCGATGAACCCGCGCGACCATCCGCACGGCGGCGGCGAGGGCAAGGCGCCCGCCGGCGGCCAGCCGCAGACGCCCTGGGGCAAGCCGGCGATGGGCTACAAGACGCGCCGCAACAAGGCGACCACGAAGTACATCGTGCGGCGGCGCGGGAAGAAGTAGAGAGCAGCCGTCAGCCATCAGCCGTCAGCAGAGGACGGCGCGATGGCCTCGTCTGCTGATAGCTGATAGCTGAGGGCTAGCATGAGTCGGTCGACAAAGAAGGGCTGGTATATCGATCCGAAGCTGCTCCGTAAGGTGCAGCTCCTGAACGTGAATGGCCGCAAAGAAGTGCTCAAGACGTGGTCGCGGGACTGCACGATCTTTCCCGAGCTAGTGGGGCACACGATCGGGGTCCACGACGGCCGCCGCCACGTGCCCATCTACGTGACCGAGAACATGGTCGGCCACAAGCTGGGCGAGTTCGCGCCCACGCGGCACTTCCGCGGGCACACGGGGCGCGGCGAGAAGTCGACGTCGGTAAGATAAGCAGTCAGCTATCAGCGGTCAGCCGTCCGCTGATAGCTGAGAGCTGATAGCTGAGGGCTGACAAATGGCTGGGATCGAAGTACGCGCCGTCGCCAAGAACGTGCGTGGGTCGCCGCGCAAGGCGGGCCTCGTGGCCGACGTCATTCGCGGCAAGTCCGTGAACGAGGCGATGGCCATTCTGCGCTTCCTGCCGCAGAAGGCCGCGCGCACCTATTTCAAGGTCGTGAAGTCGGCGGCGGCGAACGCCGAGTCGAATTTCAACCTGGATCCGAACGATCTGTACGTCGTGCGGGTGACCGCCGATAAGGGCACGACGCTGAAGCGGTACCGGCCGAAGGCCCGAGGCCGCGTCGGGCCGATCCTGAAGCGGTCGAGCCACCTCACGGTGGTCGTCGCGGAACGCGGATAAGGAGCAGGCCCGTGGGTCAGAAAGTCCACCCGATCGGCTTCCGGCTAGGTGTGATCAAGGACTGGCAGGGGCGGTGGTACGCCGGCCGCAAGGACTACACCAACCTGCTGCACGAGGACGTGAAGGTCCGCTCGCTCATCATGCGACGGCTAGCCGATGCGGGTATCTCGAAGGTCGAGATCGAGCGCTCGGCGAACCAGATGACGGTCATTATCTCGGCCGCGAAGCCGGGGATCGTCATCGGCAAGGCGGGCGCGAAGGTCGAGGAGCTGCGGCGGCTGCTGGAATCGACCACCGGCAAGAAGGTCCGGGTCACGATTCAGGAGATCCGCCAGCCGGAGGTCGACGCCACGCTGGTGGCACGCAGCATTGCGGAGCAGCTCGAGCGCCGCGTGGCGTTCCGTCGCGCGATGAAGCAGGCGGTGCTGCGGGCGACGCGCTTCGGCGCGAAGGGCATCCGCGTGCAGGTGGCCGGGCGGCTGGGCGGCGCCGAGATGTCGCGCACCGAGTGGGAGCGCGAGGGCCGCGTGCCGCTGCACACGCTGCGGGCGGACATCGACTACGGGCAGGCCGAGGCGCACACGACGTTTGGCTTGATCGGCGTGAAGGCGTGGATCTACAAGGGCGACGTGCTGCCGTCGGCGCGAGGCGCCGAGGCGGCCGCCCCCCCGCCGCCCCCGCCGCCTCCGCCGCCGCGTGGCGGCCGCGGCCGGGGCTCGCGGGCGGGCGTCGGCCCGAGCGGTGTGGGCCAGCGGACCCAGGGCCCCGCGCCGCGCCGTGAGGCGCGCGCGCCCCAGGTGCCGGCCACGGAGGTGACGCCGGCCGAGGGCGGCCAGAGCGCCGCCGCGCAGAGCGAGGCCCCGTCGACCGCGCCGACGCCGGGCGCCGGCGCGACGGCCGGCCCGGTGCAGCCGGCGGCCACCGCGCCGGGCACCACGGAGACGCCCACGGCGTCGCACGGCGAGGCGCCGGCGACGGGGACGCTGCCGGGCGTGACGAGCGGCCCGGGCGTCACGAACCTGCCGCCCGCGCTAGAGCAGCCGGGCACGCCCGCGCCGGAGGCGCCGGGCGGGGCGGGCGAGACGAACCAGGCCGCCGCGCCGGAGCCGCCGGGCCAGCAGGCGCCGGGCGCTGAGAGCTAGGAGACGGCGATGCTGCAGCCGCGACGCGTCAGGTATCGCAAGCCCCACTCGCCCCGCTCGGAAGGGCTGGCGACGTCGGGCAACACGGTGGTCCACGGCGAGTTCGGCCTGAAGGCGCTGGAGCCGGGCTGGATCACGGCGCGGCAGATCGAGGCCGCCCGCCGCGCGATCACGCACCACCTCAAGCGCGGGGGCAAGGTGTGGATCCGCATCTTCCCCGACCACGCGGTCACCGCGAAGCCGGCCGAGACGCGCATGGGAAGCGGCAAGGGCGCGCCCGATCACTGGATCGCGGTGGTCAAGCCCGGCCGCGTGATGTTCGAGGTCGCGGGCGTCCGCGAGGAGCTGGCGGCGGAGGCGCTCCGCCTGGCGGCGCACAAGCTGCCGGTGGCCGCCAAGATGGTCATCAGGCAGGAGACGTTGGGTTATGAAGAAGCAGGAACTGCGAGCGCTCACCGAGGATGACATCGCGCGCCACGTCGAGGAGCTGCGCCAGGAGCTGTTCAACCTCCGCTTCCAGTACGCGACGCGGCGGCTGACGAACACGGCGCGCATCCGCGAGGTGCGGCGCGACATCGCCCGCTTGCTAACGCGGCAGCGGGAGCTAGAGCTGCTCGCCGAGCACGCGGGGTAAAGAACGATGGCAGTAGACGCGCCTCAGAGGACCACGCAGCGCCGCACGAAGGTCGGCCTCGTCGTCAGCGACAAGATGCAGAAGACGGTGGTGGTGGCGGTCGAGAACTTCCGCCGCCACCCGCTGTACGGGCGCACGATTCGCCGCACGCGGCGCTTCAAGGCACACGACGAGAACAACGAGTGCAAGGTGGGCGACCAGGTGGAGATCGCCGAGTCGCGGCCCCTCAGCAAGGAGAAGCACTGGGTGGTGACCCAGATCCTGCGGCGGGGCAGCGGCGTTTAACGCGAGAGCCAGGGGCCACCGGGAGAGCAGGACATGATTCAGCAACAAACCCGGCTGCGCGTAGCGGACAACACGGGTGCCCGCGAGCTGATGTGCATCCGCGTCATGGCCGGTGGCCGCAAGCAGTACGCGGGCGTGGGCGACGTGATCGTCGCCTCGGTCAAGCAGGCCGTGCCGGGCGGCTCGGTGAAGAAGGGCGACGTGGTCAAGGCGGTCATCGTGCGCACCGCTAAGGAGTTCGGCCGCCCCGACGGCTCATACATCAAGTTCGACGACAACGCGGCAGTGATCCTGACGGACCGCCTGAACCCGAAGGGCACCCGTATCTTCGGTCCCGTGGCCCGCGAGCTTCGCGAGAAGAACTACATGAAGATCGTCTCGCTGGCGCCCGAGGTCCTATAGGCAGTGCGGAGCGCCCAGCCCGGTGGCTGCTGGCGTGGCGGCGGCGTCCCCGCGGCGAACTGCGCACACGCTGGCCCGCGGCATGGGGGGAGCAATCGATGAAGATCAAGAAAGACGACACGGTCCTGGTGACGGCCGGGCGCGAGCGTGGCAAGCGGGCGAAGGTGCGCACAGCGCTGCCCAAAGAGGACCGCGTGATCCTGGTCGAGACGAATATCGTCAAGCGGCACAGTAAGCCGGGGCAGCGCGGGGCGCGGCAGGCGGGCATCATCGACGTGGAGGCACCCATCCACGTGTCTAACGTGATGCTGGTCTGCCCGCACTGCAACCACCCGACGCGGGTGGGGCACCGGGTGCTGCCGACCGGCGGCAAGGTGCGCGCCTGCAAGAAGTGCGGCAGCGACATCGACCGCGAGCCGCGGGCGCGCGCGTAAACGGGAGAGGGACGATGGCTAGCCGGCTGCGCGAGTACTATGACGAGACGGTCGTGCCGGCGCTCGTCAAGGAGTTTGAGTACAAGAACCCGATGCAGGTGCCGCGCCTGCACAAGGTAACGCTGAACATCGGCATTGGCGAGGCGATCGCGAACGCGAAGGCGCTCGACGCGGCGGTAGCCGACCTGACGACGATCGCGGGGCAGAAGCCGATCGTCACGCGAGCGAAGAAGTCGATTGCGGCCTTCCGCGTGCGCACCGGCATGCCCGTCGGCGTGACGGTGACGCTGCGCGGCGAGCGGATGTACGAGTTCCTGGACCGTCTGATGAACGCCGCGCTGCCGCGGCTGCGCGACTTCCATGGCGTGTCCACGCGCTCGTTCGACGGGCGCGGCAACTACACGCTGGGCTTGCGGGAGCAGCTGTTGTTCCCGGAGATCGATTATGACAAGATCGATAAGGTGCGGGGCCTCGAGGTGACCATCGTCACATCGGCGCGCACCGACGAGGAGGCGCGGCGCCTGCTGGAGCTGCTGGGCATGCCGTTCCAGCGGGCGGCGGCGTAAGCCGGGGCTCAGGGACGGTTGTGAGCTAGAGCGCCTCGAGCTTACAACGGTCGCGGAGCCGCCGCGGAGTAGCGAGGGAAGCGGAGAAGACTGGTGGCGAAGAAGTCGATGATCGCGAAGGCGCTGCGCCCGCCGAAGTTCAAGGTGCAGCAGCACAACCGCTGCCGCCTGTGCGGTCGGCCGCGCGCCTACATGCGCCGCTTTGCAATGTGCCGCATCTGCTTCCGGGAGCGGGCGCTGCGCGGCGAGGTGCCGGGCGTGACGAAATCGAGCTGGTAATTCGGAGCGTACAACCATGATGACAGACCCCGTCGCCGACATGCTGACCCGCGTGCGGAACGCGCTGCAGGCCGGGCACACGAGCGTGGTCATGCCGGCGTCCAAGCTGAAGACAGAGATTGCTCGCGTCCTGCGCGAGGAGGGCTACATCCGCGCCTACGACGTGCAGGAGGACAAGGGCAAGCGGAACCTGCGCATACAGCTACGCTATGCGGGCCGCAAGCAGCCCGTACTGCTGGGGCTGAAGCGGGTGAGCCGGCCGGGGCTGCGAGTGTATACCAAGCGCGCGGACATCCCGCGAGTGTACGGCGGGGTGGGTACGGCGATTCTGTCGACGCCGCGCGGCGTGATGACGGGCGAGGCGGCCCGCCGACTGGGCGTCGGCGGCGAGATCCTCTGCCAGGTGTGGTAACCTAACCCCCCCGGCCCCCCCTTCCTTACGCAGGAAGGGGGGAGCTGGGCGAAGGGAGCGAAAATTATGTCGCGCATCGGACGCATGCCCATCACGGTGCCGACCGGCGTGCAGGTCGAGATCGCCGACGAGGTCGTGCGCGTGCGCGGGCCGAAGGGCGAGCTGTCGCGGCCCGTGCCGCCGGGTATCGAGATCACGCGGGAGAACGGGACGCTGAACGTCACGCGGCAGAGCGACGCGCCGCAGCAACGGGCGCTCCACGGGTTGACCCGCACGCTGGTCGCCAACATGGTGACCGGCGTGAGCGAGGGCTTCACCAAGCGGCTGGAGATTCAGGGCGTCGGCTACCGCGCCCAGCCGGGGCCGAACGGCAGCGTCGTCATCCAGGTCGGGTTCTCGCACCCGGTCGAGTTTCCGCCGCCGGCGGGCATCCAGTTTGCCGTCGAGGCGGGTAACCGCGTGGCCGTGAGCGGCGCCGACAAGGAGCTGGTGGGCGAGACGGCGGCGCGCATCCGGCGGATCCGTCCGCCCGAGCCGTACAAGGGCAAGGGCATCCGCTACGCCGGCGAGGTGGTCCGCCGCAAGGCGGGCAAGGCCGCGGGCAAGAAGCGGTAAGGTTGGTCTGCCCGGTGCTGGCGTGCGCCAGCACCTGACAACGGCTTGCTGAGGCAACGCTGAGGCCGTGCGTACCAGGCGCGCGGCGAGAAGAGCGAGGGTAGGATGTACACGCCGTTCGATTCCCGCGCGGCGCGGGCCAGGCGCCACCGCCGTATCCGGAAGCGCGTCTCGGGCACGCCGGCCCGGCCGCGGTTGAGCGTGTTTCGTAGTCTCAAGCACATCTACGCGCAGGTCATCGACGATACCCGCGGCATGACGCTGGCCAGCGCCTCGTCGAACGAGGCGAAGCTGCGCGGCAACGGCGGGGCGAAGACCAGCCGTGCGCAGGCAGTGGGCGCGCTAATCGCGGAGCGCGCCCGCGAGGCGGGTATCGACAAGGTGGTGTTCGACCGCGGGGGGTACATCTACCACGGGCGCGTGAAGGCGCTCGCCGACGCCGCCCGCGAGGCGGGGCTGAGCTTCTAAGGCGACACGTCGCCGCTGCGGCGACCGTGTGACGCCCTCGGCGGATGCTGACGGTAATGCTCGGGCACAAAGGAGAATCGTATGCCGAAGGTTGACCCCACGGGACTGACGCTCGAAGAGAAGGTCGTCCGCGTCAATCGTGTGGCCAAGGTAGTGAAGGGCGGCCGGCGCTTCAGCTTCAGCGCCGTGGTCGTCGTGGGCGACGGCCACGGGGTGGTCGGGGTCGGCCTCGGCAAGGCGAACGAGGTGCCAGACGCCATCCGCAAGGGGGCCGACGCGGCGAAGAAGAACCTGATCCGCGTGACGATGCGCGGTCAGACGATTCCGCACGAGGTGCTGAGCGACTTCGGCGCCGCGCGCGTGCTGATGAAGCCGGCCAGCCCGGGCACCGGCGTGATCGCCGGCGGCGCCGTGCGCGCGGTCATCGAAGCGGCGGGCATCCGCGACATCCTGACGAAGTCGCTCGGGAGCGCGAACCCGGTGAACGTAGTCCAGGCGACCGTCGAGGGCCTGGCCACGCTGCGCGATCCCGACGAGGTACGCCGCCTGCGCCGCGGCGGCCAGCCTGCCGCCGCGGCCGAAGCGGCTGGATAGAGAACGCCATGAGTAGTCAACGCTTGCGTATCACGCTGGTCCGTAGCCCGATCGGCTATCGCGCGACGCAGCGCGCGACGGTGAAGAGCCTCGGGCTGCGCCGCATGCACCAGACGGTCGAGCTGCCGGACACGCCTATCGTGCGGGGCCAGGTCTTCAAGGTCCAGCACTTGCTCAAGGTGGAAGAGGTATGAGACTCCACGATCTGCGCGCCCCCGCCGGGGCGCGCCGCGAGAAGCGCCGGATCGGGCGCGGCCACGGCTCCGGCCAGGGCACGACCGCCGGCAAGGGGACGAAGGGCCAGAAGGCGCGGACCGGTGGGGGCGTGCCGCCGTACTTCGAGGGCGGCCAGCTGCCCCTGGTGCGGCGCCTGCCCTACCGGCGCGGTTTCAAGAACCCCTTCCGCGTGGAGTACGCGGTCGTCAACGTGGCGCAGCTCGCCGGCCTGCCGGCGGGCTCGACGGTGACGGCTGACACTCTGGTTGGCGCCGGCCTGCTGAACCGTGGCGAAGGCCCCGTGAAGGTGCTGGGCGACGGCGTGCTCAGCGTGGCGCTACACGTGCAGGCCGACCGCGTGTCGCGGCAGGCGCGCGAGAAGATCGAGGCGGCGGGCGGCTCGGTGACCGAGCTGATGCCGCGCAAGGCCAAAGGCGAAGGCAAGAAGGCCGCGGCAAACGGGGCCGCGGCCAGGGGACGCCAGGGCGGTAGCGGCCGCGCGGCCTCGGCCGCGCCGGCGGCCGCGAGCGCCCCTGCTGAAGCGGCGCGCGGTGAGCGCGGGGCGCCGCCGGCCGAAGCGGCGGCCGCGCCGCGCGAAGGCGCCGCGGCGGCTGAGGAGTAGCCGGAATGATTGAGGCAGCCGTCAACTCGTTCCGCATCCCGGACTTGCGGCAGAAGCTGCTGTTCACGGGCGCGATGCTGATCATCTTCCGCTTCATCGCCAACATCCCCGTGCCCGGGGTGAACGTCGACGCGCTGCGCTCGCTCTTCGACAACAACCAGCTCATCGGCATGCTGGACCTGTTCTCGGGCGGCGCGCTGTCGTCGTTCTCCGTGGCCGCGATGGGCGTCTATCCCTACATCACGGCGCAGATCATCGTGCAGCTCATGATCCCCGTCGTTCCGCGGCTGCAGGAGGTCGTGAACGAGGGCGAGTCGGGCCGCGCGAAGATGAACCAGTGGACCTACTGGCTCACGGTGCCGCTGGCGTTCCTCCAGGCGTTCGGCACGGTCCAGTTCATCAACGCGACGACGGGGCAGCCGATCATCACGAACTTCGGCTTCGACAAGGACCCGCTGGCGACGTTCGCGCTGCTCGTCTCGATGACGGCGGGCACGCTGCTGCTGATCTGGATCGGCGAGCTGATCTCGCAGCAGGGCATCGGCAACGGCATCTCGATCATCATTTTCGGCGGCATCGTGTCGGGCATCCCGCGGAACGTCTACCGCAGCGTGGTCAGCGCGACGGCGGGGGGCGGCGGCATTCCGTGGGGGCTCATCGCGTTCGTCGTAATTGGCGCGCTGACGACGTACGCCATCGTCTTCGTCTACGAGGGCCAGCGCCGCATCCCTGTCCAGTACGCGAAGCGGCTGCGGGGCAACCGCTGGTATGGCGGCGGCACCACGCACATCCCGCTGCGCGTGAACTCGGCGGGCATGATCCCGCTGATCTTCGCGTCGTCGATCATGATCTTCCCGGGCACGGTGTCCAGCTACTTCATGCACACCGGCAACGACTTCGTCGACACCCTGGCCAGCACGGTCTACAACCTGTTCTATCTAGGCAGTAGCTGGCTGTACTGGGTGCTGTACTTCATGATGGTCGTGGGCTTCACGTTCTTCTACGCGCTGGTGCTGTTCGAGCAGCAGAAGATCGCGGAGACGCTGCAGAAGCACGGCGGCTTCGTCCCGGGCATCCGCCCTGGCCGGCCCACGCAGGAGTACCTGTACAAGGTGCTGACGCGGATCACCTGGGGCGGCGCCATCTTCCTGGGCGCCGTGGCAGTGCTGCCGTTCATCGCGCGCAACATCACCCAGATTCAGGCCCTGACGCTGAGCAGCACCGCGCTCCTGATCGTCGTCGGCGTGCTGCTCGACACGATCAAGCAGCTCGAGGCCCAGCTGCTCATGCGGCACTACCAAGGCTTCATTCGGTAACCGTCAGCAGGCGGGAGCGCCGGGGACAGCCCTCGTCACAAAGGAGTGAGGAGAGGATGGACGCGATCATTATGGGCCCGCCGGGCGTGGGCAAGGGCACGCAGGCTACCGACCTGGCCGCGCACATGGGAGTGCCGCACATCGCGACCGGCGATCTGTTCCGCGACGCCGCGCAGCGTGGTACGCCGCTCGGCCGCGAGGCGCAAGGCTACATGGAGCGTGGCGAGCTGGTGCCCGACGCGCTGACGATCGCGCTGCTGCTCGACCGCCTGAACGAGAGCGACGCGGCTACCGGCGCCCTGCTGGACGGCTTTCCGCGGACCCTGGCACAAGCCGAGGCGCTCGACCAGGCGCTGGCCGAGCGCGGGCGCTTCGTGGGCCGCGCGCTGTACCTCACGGCGCCCCGCGCGGTGCTCGTCGAGCGGCTGGCCGGGCGCTGGCTGTGCCGCGTGTGTCAGACGCCGTATCACGAGACGTTCAGCCCGCCGCGGACGCCCGGGGAGTGCGACCGCTGCGGCGGCGAGCTTTACCAGCGCGCCGACGACCGGCGCGAGACGATCGAGCGGCGCCTGGACGTGTACCTGGAGCAGACCTTACCCGTCGTGGAGTACTACCGTGCTAGAGGCGTGCTGGTCGAGGTGAACGGCGACCAGGACATCGCGGCGGTGCAGCAGGCGCTGCGTCTCGCCGTCGACGGCGACGCGGTCGCCCGCGCGTAAGGGGGCCGAGCGCCAGGCGGCACGCGGCTCGTCGGAGCGCCCTTGTAGCAAGCGGCGTGCCGGCGCTGTTGCGACGCCCCCCGGATTTGATAGAATGAAGGTTGTGGCACCATGTGGTAGTGCGCCCCGCTGCGGCGGCGCTGGCGCACGCGCCGGCGCGGGCCGGGCGGTGCGCGGTGGCGGCCGCGCCACCCCGGTGCCCGATTACGTTGCACCCGGTCGGGGAACTGGGTGGGGCCTGAAACATTAGGTAGGTATGCCAAAGAAGGACACGATTGAGGTCGAGGGCACCGTCAGCGAGGCGCTGCCCAACGCCATGTTTCGCGTTGAGCTGAACACCGGGCACAAAGTGCTGGCCCACGTTTCGGGCAAGATCCGGCTGCACTTCATCCGCATCTTGCCCGGCGACAAGGTGAAGGTAGAGCTATCGCCCTACGACCTGACCCGCGGCCGCATCACGTATCGCGTGCGGTAGCGGGCCAGCCAGGGCAAGCCGTTCGAGCACGCCGCGGCGGTACCCCAGGTCGATCGGTTTCGGCGTCCGGGTCCAATGCCGTGTAGGGAGGGCGCCATGAAAGTGCGAGCATCGGTCCGGCCACGCTGCGAGAAGTGCATCGTCATTCGTCGGCGCGGCGTGGTGCGGGTACTGTGTGACAACCCCAAGCACAAGCAGAAGCAGGGCTAAGGCTCGGGAGCAGCCGGGACGAGCCCCTCGGTGCGCGGCCGCCCAACTGGCGGCCGCGCGTCATCGGAAGGGATGAGCGGATGGCACGTATCGCGGGCGTCGACATACCGCGCGACAAGCCGGTCTTCATCGCGCTGACGTACATCTACGGCATCGGACGCACGCGCGCACAGCAGATCGTCGCGCGGACGAATATCGAGCCCACGAAGCGCGTCCGCGAGCTGACCGAGGACGAGGTGGGCCGCATCCGCGAGCTGATCGACCACGAGTACACGGTCGAGGGCGACCTGCGCCGCGAGGTGAACCTGAACATCAAGCGGCTGATGGAGATCGGCTGCTACCGGGGCCTGCGGCACCGCCGCGGGCTGCCCGTGCGCGGCCAGCGCACGCGCACGAACGCGCGCACCCGCCGGGGGCCGCGCCGCACGGTGGCCGGCCGCAAGAAGGCCGGCAAGAAGTAAGTAGGTCGCTAAGCACTCGGCCAGGGATCGTGTATAGGTTTGGCGAAGCCAAACGTACATACCAACCTGGGCCGGCAGCTTAAGCGCGGGTGTGGTCCCGCACTCGCGCCGGCAACCGGCAGGATGAGCAAGCGCGGCGCGGTGGGCCGGGTGGCCAGCGCCGGCGGCGAGGAGAAGAGCAGTGGCGGATCGGCGGCGGACGGCACGGCCGCGGCGGCGCGAGCGCAAGGTGGTGCCGCGCGGCAACGCGTACGTCCAGTCCAGCTTCAACAACACGATCGTGACGATCACGGACCCGGATGGCAACGTCATCACCTGGGCTAGCTCGGGGTCGGTCGGCTTCAAGGGCTCGCGCAAGAGCACGCCGTACGCCGCGGGCCTGGCCGCCGAGAACGCGGCGCGCAAGGCGCAAGAGCACGGCATGCGTCAGATCGACGTGTTCATCAAGGGGCCTGGCTCGGGCCGCGAGGCGGCGATTCGGTCGCTGCAGGCGGCGGGGCTGGGCATCAACGCGATCGTCGACGTCACTCCGATCCCGCACAATGGCTGTCGGCCGCCGAAGAAGCGTCGCGTCTAGCGCGCTGGTCCGGCGCCCGCGCACCGGCCCGGCGCTGGCTGGCCGATGGGCGGTCACGTGCCCGCCGGCGCTACCGCGTCGGCCGCTCGCCCGAGGGGCAAGATACCGAACGATTGGGTCGGCCGCCGGCCCAATGAGCGACCAATCTGGAGGCTGAATGGCCCGATACACTGGCCCCGTTTGCCGCATTTGTCGGCGGGCGGGTATGAAACTGTTCCTCAAGGGCGAGCGCTGCTTCGGGCCGAAGTGTGCTGTCGAGCGGCGCACCTACCCGCCGGGCTCGAGCGCGACGGCGCGGCGGCGCAAGCAGTCCGAGTACGGGCTGCAGCTCCGCGAGAAGCAGAAGGCGCGCTCGATCTACGGCGTGCTGGAAACGCAGTTTCGCAAGCACTTCGCCGAGGCCGAGCGCCAGCCCGGCGTCACCGGCGAGAACTTGCTGCGGATTCTGGAGAGTCGGCTGGACAACGTCGTGTACCGGCTGGGCTTCGGCGACTCGCGCGCCCAGGCGCGTCAGCTCGTGCGTCACGGGCATTTCCTGCTGAACGGGCGGCGGACGGATATCCCCTCGGCGCTGGTCAAGCCCGGCGACGTGGTGGAGGTCGCGCCGGGCAGCCGCGAGAACGAGTACTTCAAGCTGGCGCGCGGTGGGCTGCAGAAGAAGAGCGTGCCGCGCTGGCTGGAGCTGGATGCGGCGGGGCTGCGCGGCCGGGTGCTCAGCGCGCCGAGCCGCGACGACATCGACACCTCGATCAACGAGCAGCTGGTGGTGGAGTTCTACTCGCGGTAGCACGGGTGACTCGCGCCCCGGCCGGTGCTCGGGCGCGTGTCGGCAGGCCCGGGCACGCCGGATGGCTGGCCTAGAAGGAGATAAGTACGTTGGTAGACGAGCTGACGCCGAGAGTAGAAACCATTCATATGTCCCACGATTTCGGGCGCTTCCACATCGAGCCCCTGCCGAGTGGTTTTGGGCTCACGCTGGGGAACGCCCTCCGCCGCGTGTTGTTGTCGTCGCTACCGGGGGCGGCCATTACCTCCATGAAGTTCGACGGCATCTACCACGAGTTCGCCACCATCCCGGGCGTGCGCGAGGACACCACTGAGCTGATCCTGAACGTGAAGCAGATCCGCCTGAAGTCGTACAGCGCGGAGCCCGTGCGCCTCCAGCTCCAGGCGAGCGGGCCGGGCGTCATCACGGCCGGCGACATTAGCTGCCCGGCCGACGTGGAGATCGCGAACCCCGAGCTGTACATGGCGACGCTGGACGGCCCCGACTCGCACCTCGACGTCGAGTTCACCGTCGAGCGCGGCGAGGGGTACATCACCGGCGAGGGCCGTGAGCCGCCGGCGATCGGCGTGATCCCGATCGACGCGATCTTCACGCCGATCCGGCGGGTGAACTTTCAGGTGGAGAACACGCGCGTGGGCGGCCGCACGGACCTCGACCGCCTGGTCATCGAGGTCCAGACCGACGGCACAATCGCGCCGAACGACGCGCTGGCGCAGGCGGCGACCATCCTGATCCAGCAGTTCGCTATCTTCACGGACCTGAGTCAGACGGCGCGGCGGCCCGAGAAGGCGACGCTCGGCGCGGGCGCCATCTCCCCGCGCATCTATGACATGCCGATCGAGCAGCTGGAGCTGTCGTCGCGCACGTACAACTGCCTGAAGCGCTCGCAGATCACGAAGGTCGGCCAGATCCTCGAGATGAGCGAGGATGAGCTGCTGGCGCTCCGCAACTTCGGCCACAAGTCGCTGTCCGAGCTGCGCGAGAAGCTGCAGGAGCTGGGCGTGTCGCTCGAGAGCGGCGAGGCTCACGAGGGCGAGGAGCCGGACGAGTACACGGCCGAGCCGGACGACGAGGACCTGGACGACATCCGCGGCTTCGAGGACGAGGCGCCGCGGGCGCGCGACCGCTACGCCTACGCGCGCGTGAACGACGAAGACGAAGAGGAGCAGTAACCGTGCGACACCGATGGGGCGGGCGCAAGCTCGGCCGGCCCACCAGCCACCGCCGGGCGCTACTGCGCAACCAGTCCACGGACCTGCTGCGCTACGAGAAGATCAAGACGACCGAGGCGAAGGCCAAGGAGCTGCGCGGCGAGGTCGAGCACCTGATCACGCTGGCGAAGGCCGGCACGCTGCACGCGCGGCGGCAGGCGTACGCCTACGTGTACGACAAGCGGGTGGTCGACAAGCTCTTTCACGAGCTGGCGCCGCGCTTTCAGGAGCGGCCGGGCGGCTACACGCGCATCATTCGGCTCGGGCTGCGGCGCGGCGACGCCGCGCCGATCGTGCAGATCGAGCTGGTGTAGCGCCGGGCCGCAGCGGGACGGGCGCCCACGTTCGGCCCCGATTCGCCGCTGATGCGCACGCTGCGCCTGGCGCTGGAATACGACGGCACCGCCTATCGGGGCTTTGGCGTCCAGCCCGATGCGCCGACGATTCAGGGCGTACTGGAGGCGGCGCTGGCGGCGACGCTAAGCCACCCGGTGCGCGTGGTGGCCGGTGGGCGCACGGACAGCGGCGTCCACGCGGTCGGCCAGGTCGTTTCGCTGCGGACGAGTTCGCGTCTGGACACGGACTCCGTGCGGCGGGCGACGAACGCGCGGCTGCCGGCCGACGTGCGGGTGCGGGCGGTAGCGGACGCGCCGGCGGGCTTCGATGCGCGGCGCAGCGCGCTGTGGCGGCACTATCGGTACACGCTCTGGCGGGACGCGGCGCCGAACATCTGGTGGCAGCGCTATAGCCACCATCTGGCCGAGCCACTCGACCTCGGGGCGATGCGGCGGGCAAGCCGACGGCTGGAGGGGCGCCACGACTTCGCGGGCTTCGCCACCCACCAGGCGCAGAACGCGCCCGTGAGCACGGTGCGACGGGTGATCGCGGCGCGCTGGCGCGTGGACGGCGGGTTCTGGCACTTCGACGTGGTGGCCGACGCGTTCTTGCGGCACATGGTCCGCAGCATGGTGGGCACGCTGCTGCTCGTCGGGCGCGGCGAGCTGGCGGCGCGCGATATCGACGGCGTGCTGCGCGCGCGGGACCGCCGCCGTGCCGGGCCGACGGTGCCCGCGGCGGGCCTGACGTTGATGGAAATTGCTTATCCAAGTGAGGAGTGAGGAGTGCGGAGCAACGAGAACGGCTGCCGTACAGCACTCAGCACTCAGCACTCAGCACTCAGCACTCGGAGGACACCGTGCCGGTAACGATGCGCTCGTCCGCGTCCCAGCGGACCTATTCGCCCAAGAAGACCGATCTCGTCCACCAGTGGCATGTGCTGGACGCCGAGGGCCAGACGCTCGGGCGGCTCGCCACGCAGGCAGCATCGCTGCTGCGCGGCAAGCACAATCCCCGCTACGTGCCGCACCTGGACTGCGGCGACTACGTGGTGATCGTCAACGCCGAGAAGATCGTCGTCAGCGGCCGCAAGGCCAGCCAGAAGACGTACTATCGGCACTCCGGCTATCCGGGCGGGCTGAAGGAAGAAACGCTCGAACGGCTCATGCATCGCAAGCCGGAGCGCGTGGTCGAGCTGGCCATCAAGGGCATGTTGCCGCATACGGCGCTCGGCCGCGCGATGTACAAGAAGCTGCGCGTGTACAAGGGCCCGAGGCATCCGCACCAGGGGCAGCTGGCAGCGCCCGCCGGCAGCCAGGCTGCTCCTAAGGTCGCCGCGCCGGCGGCCCCCGCGGGGGCCCCCACCGGGTCCGTCGCTCCCGTAACGGCCCCCGCCGCGCCCGCGGCGGCCGGCGCCCGGCCCGTGGCCCCGGCCGCCGCGCCCAGCCCGGCCCCGGCGCCTGAGGTGGTCCAGGGCGACGTGCCCGGCGCAGGCGCCGGGCCATCGGGAGTGGAGCTGCCCGCCCCGCCGCAGGCGACCGAGTCCGCGAGCGCTCCCGAATCGGCCGCGCCAACAACCGCGCCAACCGCGAACCCGGCCCCCGCCGAGTCCGAAGCCGCTGCCGCCCCGGAAGCGGGCACCACGGAAGAGAGTAAGTAAATGCGAGAGGCCACCCCCCGCGCCAGCCGCACCGCGCACTCCAGCGTCGGGCGCCGCAAGACCGCGATTGCGCGTGTGCGCTTGCAGCCCGGCAACGGCATCATCATCATCGACGGCAAGCAGTTGCCGGAGCGGTTCCCACGGCTCGTCTATCAGAAGGCCATCGCCGAGCCGCTGGAGCGCACGAACACGCTCCGTACCTACAACGTGATGGCCAAGGTGACGGGCGGCGGCCTCACCGGCCAGGCCGAGGCCATTCGCCACGGCATTGCCCGGGCACTCGTCCGCGAGAACGAGGAGTTCCGTCCCACGCTGCGCCAGGCTGGCTTCCTCACGCGCGACTCGCGTGTGAAGGAGCGCAAGAAGTACGGTCTGAAGCGCGCCCGCAAGGCGCCGCAGTACACCAAGCGCTAAGGCATAGGAAGTCGTAGGGCAGCGGCTCGTCCCCTAGCGCCCGGCTGTGGTGCGCAGGCTCGCCGGCTGCCGGTAACCAAAGGCGCGGAGGTCGCCGTTCGGGATGACCTCCGCGCCTTCCTGTCTAACGCTAACTGTGCAAGCAGCGCCCGACGCGTCAAGCTAGGTGCCGCGCATGCCGCCACCAGCACGCGTGCCGGCTCCTCAGGTCGTTATGACGAGCTATCCGCGCCGCCACTCTGTCACCGATGTGAATGCCCGGCTATACTGCCTCGAAGATCCTCGCGGAGGAGGAGCGCCCGATGGCCAAGCTGCGGCACATCGCCATTCGCACGGCCGATCCCGAGCAGACCGCTGCCTGGTACAAGCAGGCGTTTGATCTCGAGGAGGTCGGCCGCGCGCGCAATGGCGTCTACCTGTCGGACGGGGATATCAACATCGCTATCTTGCGGACGAGCACCGAAACGACGCGCGGCGAGGTACCGCCCGGCATCCACCACCTGGGCTTCCTGGTGGAGGACCTGGACGCCACGTGCCACCGGCTGGCCGAGATGGGCGCCGAGCGGCTGCCGAGCGCGCCGCTGGCGGGCAACTACTACGAGGTGAAGCACCTGGGCCCCGACGGCGTTGAGTTCGACGTCAGCGCCGCCGGCTGGGCGGGCGCCCGGCCGCTCGACGGGGAGGCTAGCGAGGCCGCCGCGTCGTCCTAATGCGTGCTGCTCCCCTCAGAGCACCCAGTCACGGCGGGCGGCAAAGGCGGCGAGCGCGCGCTCCTGGTCGGCGCTGCTGATCGCGCCAGGGCAGATCGCGCGCAGCTCGCGCAGCGCCGCGTCGGCGCTCAGGCCGCCGCGGATAAGGTGCGCCGCGAGCACCGTGGCCGTGCGTCCCTGGCCCATCAGGCAATGGACGACGGCTGGGATGCCGTGAGCTCGCTGCCAGTCGAGGAAGCTGAGCGCGTGCCGGAGTTGGAGCGGGGCCGGCGCCGTCAGATCGGCGACGGGTAGGTGCAGGCTGGCGAGCCCGTGCCGCGCGAGCGCCTGCGGCGCTAGCGGCGTCTCGGTTACCGACAGCACCGCGCCGATCCCCTGGCCGCGCAGCCAGGCCAGGTCGGCGTCCAGCCGGTCCTCGTCACCATCGCGGCCGCCCGGCCGCGAGCAGCCCGCAAGCGTCTCGGGTATTAACCAGTAGAACCGCTCCAGTGCCATCCTCGCCTGCCCGCCTCGCCGTGGTTCGTGTTGTGCCTGGCTGCCGCGCCGGCCCACAGCAGTAGGGTACGACACGAGGCCGCGTATGCCCCTGGGCGTTTTGGCGGGAAGGCACCTGCCAATTCGGGCAGGATCGCACGCGGCAGGGCGCGGCACCCAAACGGCGCCTCAGCGGGGACCGAGGTAGAGGATGGCGGCGCTGAGGGTGGCCCAGAGAGCGACGGTGATCAGCAGGGGGCGATCGCCGAGCAGCGCCTCCTCGGGGCTGCCGCCCAGGCCGCCGACGCGCACGAGGTAGAGGTAGCGGAAGATGCCGTAGATCACCAGCGGAATGGTCAGCATCAGGAGCGGCGGGCGGTCGGGCCGCTCGGAGAACGTGTACAGCGAGTACACTACGATGCTGCACGCGGCCGTGATCAACATCATCTCGTCGAGGAACGGCACCGACATCGCGCTCAGGCTCGCGCGGTGCGCCATGGCACCGTCCTCCAGCGTCGCTAGCTCATGGCGCCGTTTCGCGGTCACGATGAACAGCGCGCCCAGGAACGTACACAGCAGGAGCCACGGCGAGATCAGCACCTGGAGCACGACGGCGCCGGCGGCGGCGCGCAGCACGAAGCCGGTGGCGACGGTGAAGAGATCGACGATCGTGACGTGCTTCAGCCAGAGCGTGTAGACGGCTGTCAGCACGATGTAGCTGAGGCCGACGAGGAAGAAGCCCCAGCCGAGCGCCGCGGCCACCGCGAGCGCGCCGAGCAGCAGCGCGCCGGCCACGCGGACGGCCGTCGCCGGGGCGATGAGCCCAGCGGCGATAGGGCGGCGGGCCTTGAGGGGGTGCAGGCGGTCCCGGGGGGCGTCGGCGGCGTCGTTGATCAGGTAGGCGCTCGACGCCAGCGCGCACAGCACGGCGAAGGCGACGACCGCGCGCCAAACCGCGGGGGGATTCGTCAGGTTCAGCGAGAAGACCAGGCCCACGAAGACGAGCCCGTTCTTGATCCACTGGCGCGGGCGCAGCGCGGTGAGCCAGATCAGCAGCGTCTTGGACGACGATCCCATGTTCGTTCGCCGTGTATCAGGGCGAGTACATCCGCCCTTTCCAACTGACGCCTCGCCCGGAGACGACGCGGTAGGCCGAATAGCAGATCAGGGCGTTGAACATGGCGGCGCCGAGGGGAATGGTGAGCGAGTAGCGGCCGGGCACGTCGGCCTCGCGGTTGCAGCGCCAGGCCAGGTACAGGATGCAAGCGGTTTGGAGGCTCGCCACGCCGCTCACTAGCGCCGCCGACGCGTCGAGGCCGTTCGGCGCCACCACCCGGCCCAGTGCCACCAGGACGATCAGGGGAGGCACGAGGGTCACGGCGCTGACAGCGCCCACCAGCAGCAGCACCCGGTCGATCCGCCGGCCCAGGCTCTCGAAGCTGTTCTTCGCCCAGCCCTCCCAGATCTGGCCCAGGTCGCGGTACATGCGAATGTGTACCAGCGCGCGGCCGTCGGCCAGCTGGACCGGATAGCCCGCCATCTTCACGGCGCGCGCCAGGGCGCTGTCCTCGACGATGGCCTCCCGCTGGGCAGCGTGGCCCCCTGCCTTCTCGTAGGCGGCGCGGCGCACGAGCAGGAACTGGCCGTTGGCGTAGGCGACCTGTGGCCGGCGCGGATCGGCCATTGCCTGGAGCGGCAGCGCCAGGGCGATGACGAGCAACACAACCGGCTGGATCACCCGCTCCCAGAAGCTCGACAGCCGCTGGCGGGGCACCAGCGAGACCAGGCCCAGCCCGCGGTCCTCCGCGTGCGCCAGGGCCGCGCCCACCGCGCCCGGCTCCAGCCACGTATCGGCGTCGAGAAACAGCACCCATTCGCCTTCCAGGTGCGGCGCGGCCTGTGCCAGCGCGAAGTTCTTGCCCGTCCAGCCCCGGGGGAGCGGCTGGCCCGGGATCACGCACAGGCGCGGCTCGCGGGCGGCGAGCCGGGTCAGGATGGCCGGCGTCGCGTCGGTCGAGTTGTCGTCGACGACGACGATCTGCAGGGCGCGGTGGCGCTGCGCGAAGACGGAGCGCAGACAGCGCTCGACGTTCGCCGCCTCGTTGCGCACTGGGATGACGACCGAGACGAGGGGCTCCGGCAACGCCGTCGGGCTGCCCTCGTCGGCCACGCGCTCCAGAGCGGCGAAGAAGGCGCGAGCGCGCCAGGCGATCATGGCTAGCAGAATGCTCACGCCCGCGAGCAGACCCAGAGGGGCCATAGGCTTCTCTCCACGGGGACTCGCGCCGCCGGGCGCGGGAGCCCTATTGTAACACGGTGCGCCAGGCGGGCGCGGTCGCGGCCACCCGGGGCTCGGCTATACTACCGGCGAGCGACGAGCGCTGAGTGCCGAAGGATGAGGAAGAAGACACCGTCGCGACTCAGCACTCGGGGCGCGGCAAGCGGGGCTTCCACGGCACCGAACACTTCGGCCGCGGGCCGCGCCCGGCTCGACGTGGCGCTGGTGGAGCGCGGCCTGGCGGCTAGCCGCGAGCAGGCGCGGGCGTTGATCCTGGCCGGCGACGTGCTCGTGGATGGGCAAGTGGCCGCGAAGCCGGGCGCGCTCGTCCCGGACGCGGCGGCGCTCGCGGTGCGGGCCGCGCCGCCTTACGTGAGCCGCGGCGGCGAGAAGCTCGCGCATGCCCTGGCGCGCTTCGACGTCGACGTCGCGGACCGCGTGGCGCTTGACGCGGGTGCCTCGACGGGCGGCTTCACCGACTGCTTGTTGCAGCGCGGCGCACGGCGCGTGTACGCGGTCGACGTGGGTTACGGCCAGCTCGACTGGCGGCTGCGCCAGGACCCGCGCGTGGTGGTGATGGAGCGCACCAACCTGCGGCAGCTCCAGGCGCTGCCCGAGCCGCTGGACCTGGCGACGCTGGACCTGTCGTTCATCTCGCTGCGGCTCGTGCTGGAGCCGGTGCGCCAGCTGCTGCGTGCCGAGGGCGAGGTGATCGCGCTGGTGAAGCCACAGTTCGAGGCCGGGCGCGGCCAGGTGGGGCGTGGCGGCGTCGTGCGCGACCCAGCGATCCACCGCGCGGTGCTCGGCGAGGTGCTAAGCTGGGCAGCCGCGCACGGCTACGCTATCCGGGGGCTGACGGCGTCGCCGCTGCGAGGCCCGGCGGGCAACGTCGAGTTCCTGGCGTACCTCGTGCGGCAAGAGCCGGTCCCCGGCCGCGGGGCCGCGGCGGCGGGCGACTACGGCTCGCTGATCGACGCGGCCCTGGCCGAAGCCGCGGCAGTCGGCTAATGTCCGCTCCCCGCCCCCTATGGGGGGAGGGGCCGGGAGGGGGGGTCACGCGTGGAGCGAGTCGCGGTCGTCTACCAGCCCGGCATCGCGGACGCGCAGACGCTCGCCGAGCAGTGCGCCGAGTATGTCGTCGGCCGCGGCCACGCGGCCCAGCTGTACTCGTCGTGGGACCTCGGCACCTCGGTGACCACGGACGGGCTCACGCTCGCCATCACCTTCGGGGGCGACGGCTCCACGTTGCGCGTTGCGCGCTGGCTCGCGGCGACCGTCGTGCCCATCGTCGGCGTGAAGATGGGGCGGCTGGGCTTCCTCGCCGAGCTGCTGCCCGACGAGCTGCCCGCCAGCCTCGATCCCTACCTGGCCGGGGACTACTGGCTGGACGTGCGGACGATGGCGCGCGCCGGGCTGCTGCCGCCGCCGGTGACCGATGGGCCGCACCTGCCCGTCCCGCCATCGCCGCCGTGGGAGCAGCCGGCCGTGATGCCGAGCCCCACCGCGCTGGAGGCGATGGGGCCGCTCGTCGCGCTCAACGACGTGGTGGTTGGCCGGGCCGCGGCCGGCCGCGCCGTGCGCGCCGTGGTCGAGATCGACGGCACCGCGCTGGCGCAGTGGACCGCCGACGGCGTGATCGTGGCGACGGCTACGGGCTCCACCGCCTACTCGTTTGCCGCCGGCGGGCCGATCCTGATGCCCGAGCTGCCCAACCTGGTCGTCACGGCGATCGCGCCGCACGTCCACGGCACGAACGGGATCGTGCTGCCGCCCGACGTGGCGGTCACCATCCGCGTGTCCACGCCGCAGACGGCGAGCGTGAGCCTCGACGGCCACATCGACCTGCCGCTGCTCGACGGCCAGGGCGTCACGGTGCGCGTGGCCGACGAGCACACGCGCTTCGCTCGGCGCGGCCGGCGCTCCGCCTTCTACCGCGGCCTGCTCGAGAAGCTGCGGTAGCGGTACGCCAGGCCGCAACCATGCTAGCCTACTGCATGGCTGCCAGCCGATGCTATCTGCGCTGGATCGAACGGATAGACGAACGACCGTGCTGCTAGAGCTTTCCGTCCGTAACTTCGCCATCCTCGACCAGGTAACGCTGCGCTGGGCGCCGGGCCTGAACGTGCTCACGGGCGAGACCGGCGCCGGCAAGTCGATCATCGTGGACGCCGTGAGCGCGCTCATGGGCAGCCGCATGGGCGCCGACTGGGTGCGCGCGGGCGCCGACCAGGCGGTGATCGAGGGCGTGTTCGAGCTGCCCGCGGAGGCGGGCGACGCCGCCGAGGGGCCGACGCTCGCCGCCCTGCTCGCGGAGTACGACCTCCTGCCCGAGGGCGAGACGACGCTGATCCTGAGCCGCGAGATCTCGCGCGCGGGCCGTACGTTCTGTCGCGTGAACGGCCGGCCGGTGCTGCTCAGCGTCCTCCAAGAGGTCGGTCGGCGCCTCGTGGACATCCACGGCCAGTCCGAGCACCTGTCGCTGCTCCGCACGCGCGAGCACCTGTACCTGCTCGACCGCTACGGCGGCACGGTCGGACTGCGCGACGAGGTGGCGGGTCTGGTGGCCGAGCTGGAGCGCGTGCGTGCGGCGCTGCGCGAGAGCGATGCGGAGGAGCGGCGGCTGGCGCGCGAGGCGGCGCTGTTGCGCCACGAGGTGGCGGAGATCGAGGGCGTGGCGCCGCAGCCGGGCGAGGACGCCGAGCTGGCGCAGCAGCGCGACCGCCTGCGCAACGCCGAGCGCCTCCGCGCCCTGGCGCTCGGCGCCTACACGGCGCTGGAGGGGGGCGACGCCGAGACGCCCGGCGCCCTCGACGCGCTGGGCACCGCCGCCGCCGCGGCCGGGGAGCTAGCCGCGATCGACCCCCAGGCGGCGCCCGCGCGGGACGCGCTCGACGCCGCCGCGGCCGCGGTGGACGACTGCGCCCGCGCGCTGCGCCGCTACGCCGAGGAGATCGAGAGCGACCCGCTGCTGCTCCAGTCCGTCGAGGAGCGCCTGCACGCGCTGCGCGAGCTGGCACGGAAGTACGGCGGCAGCCTGGAGGCCGCGCTGGCTTACGCCGACGAGGCGCGGGCCAAGCTGGACCGGCTGGAGCACCACGAGCAGCACGTGGCCGACCTGCAAGCGCGCGAGGGCGAGCTGCGGGCGGCGGTCGGCGCGCGGGCGGCCGAGCTGAGCGCCCGGCGCCGCGCGGCCGCCGGCACGCTGGCGGCGGCGGTCGAGCGCGAGCTGGCCGATCTCCGCATGGCCGGCGCCCGCTTCGAGGTGGCCTTCGCGGAGAATGAGAGTGCGGACGGCGTGCCGGTGGGCGGGCGCACGCTCGCCTTCGACCGCACGGGCGCGGACCGCGTCGAGTTCCTGCTGGCGGCCAACGCCGGCGAGGAGCCGCGGCCGCTGGCGCGCGTGGCGAGCGGCGGCGAGATGGCGCGCATCCTGCTCGCACTGAAAACCATTCTCGCCGGCGTGGACGTGCGGCCCACGCTGATCTTCGACGAGGTGGACGTGGGCGTGGGCGGGCGGCTGGGCCAGGTGCTCGGGGAGAAGCTGTGGCAGCTGGCCACGCGCCACCAGATCCTCTGCGTCACGCACCTGCCCCAGCTCGCCGCTTACGGCGACCACCACTTCCTCGTCTCCAAGACTGAGACGGCGGGACGCACGGAAACGGCTGTGCAGGCCGTCGCCGCCGACGCGCGCACGGACGAGATCGCCGCCATGCTCGGCGGCGCGGGCGAGGCCGCGCGCCTGAGCGCTAGCGAGTTATTGGAGCAGGCCGACCGCTGGAAGGAGCAGGCCACGAAGCCCAAGTCGCGCCAGGCCGCCCGCGCCCGCCAGGGGGTCGCGCGCAGCTCGGCGTAGCGATACTACGTTCGATCTAGGCAAGGAGGGAACCATGCCGCGCGTGCTGGGACTGAGCCACGTCGGGATCTTCGTGCGCGACCTGCAAGCGTCCAAGGACTTCTATACTCGCGTGCTCGGGCTCACGGTGACCGACGAGAACGACCGCTTCGTCTTTCTGTCCGCTCAGCCCGAGAGCGAGCACCACGAGCTAGCGCTGCTGGCCGGCCGCGAGGCGCCGCCCGGCACCGCCATCGTGCAGCAGATCAGCTTCCGCGTGCCGACGCTCGCCGACCTGCGCGAGTACTACCAGCGCGTCGTCGCCGAGGGCGTAAAGATTCAGCGCCAGACGACGCACGTCATCGCGCTCGGCCTGTACTTCTTCGATCCAGACGGCAACCCCGTCGAGGTGTTCTGGGACACTGGCCGGCGCTACCCACAGCCGTTCAACGCGCCGATGGACTTCTCGCTCTCGGAAGAGGAGATTCTCGCCCAGGCCGAGGCCGCCATCCCCGCGGGCGCGCGCTGAGCGACCCTGCCGCGCGGCTCAGCCAGCACCCAGCCGATCGCCTCATCCGCGCCCTGCTCGCCACCGGTCGGGCGGCCGCCGTGGACGAGGTCGTTGCGATCGTCGGACGGATCGCCGCGGCGCCGTTCGATCCGCGGCCGCGCGCCGTGCCCCCGGCGCTGCGCGGGGCCCTGCTGGGAGGCAGACCGCTCGGGCCGCGCGAACCCTCGATACTCGTGCATCTGGCTCAACGGGCGCTGGGCGACGCTCAGTGGACCGACGATACGACGGTGGAGCAATACCTGGACGATTTGCGACAGGCTGCGTCCGACGCGCGAGCACGCCTCGCTCTCTATCGCGCCCGTGGCGGGTGCGTAGCGGGGATATTCGCGCCCAATCAGGTGCCGACTGCTCGCCAGGGGGAGGGGGCGTTACCGTGGCTGTACGTCGTATACTCGGCGGACCGTGGTACGATCGTCTCGGGTTACCAGGTCAGCAGTGAACAGACGATTCGTCTGCCCGGAGACGAACGATGGCTCAAGTAGCGCCGCGAGTGCGGCGGCATATTGACTTGCTACTCGCTCTCGCTATTGATCGATGGGCCGGTCTGCCCGAGGACGAGCGTACCATCGACGAGTGGGATCCCGTGGACCAGAGTCTCTTCGGGGCCGAGTGGCCGTTGGAGGAGCAGCGACTGGACATGCTAAAGCGCTACGTCGCGGACGGCGCGCTTACGCCCGCGCAATTGGAGCGTTACCACGAGCTGGAGCGCCTCGTCGCGCAGAATCGGCCGATCGTCGATCGGTTGTTGCCCGGCTGGGTCTCGGCGGCGGAGAGCCGTCGGCGCCAGGGCCTGGCACCCTAGCGGGGCGAGGGCCCTCGGACCGCACATGAGGAGGGAGCCCATGGCAACCGCCAGCGAGCGGCGGCGCGCGCTCCGCGCCGCAACCCAGGGCCCGGGCATCGTCGTCGCGCCCAGCGCCTACGACCCACTGAGCGCCATGCTCATCGCCGAGGCGGGCTTCCCAGCGGTCCACGTGTCGGGCAGCGGCGTGGCGCGCTCGTGGGGCTTCGCCGATGTCGGGCTGACCACCGCCACGGAGATGATCGCCGTCCACGAGCGGATCGTGGGCGCCGCGGACGTGCCGGTGGTGGGCGATGCCGAGACGGGCTACGGCAACGCGCTGAACGTGCAGCGCACCGTGCGCGCCTACGAGCGCGCGGGCGTGAGCGCCATCCACCTGGAGGACGACTACACGCCCAAGCGCCCCGGCGGCAATCCGGACATCCCCCACGGCGCCATCCCGGTGACTGAGATGGTCGGCAAGCTGAAGGCCGCGCTCGACGCCCGCACCGATCTCGACTTCCTCATCATCGCCCGCAGCAACGCCCGTGACGCCGAGCCGTTCGAGCAGCTCATCGAGCGCCTCCTGGCCTACGAGGAGGCTGGCGCCGACCTCATCTGGCCGGGCGTGCGGGCCGTCGAAGAGCTGCAGCAGCTGCCGCGCCTCCTGCACCGAGGGCTGGTTGGCGTGCCGCCCCGCCCGCGCGTGACGGCCTACCAGTACGCCGACTACGGCTTCAAGATCGCCTGCCTGCCCGGCACGCTCGGCCAGGCGGCCACCGCGGCGATGCGCGCCGCGCTGCAAGCCATCAAGCAGACGGGCGTGGGCGACGAGGTGTTCGAGCAGCTGCCCGACGGCGCGGCCGCGCGCCGCTGGTACCAGGACATCGGCATGGCCGACGCCGACCGCGTCGAGCGGGAGTTCGGCGGCGGCCACTGACGCGCGCTAGCCCCCAGCGAGCTGGAGCCGGCCCTGATCGTCGCGGCTGAGGTCGCCGGCCTGGTCGAGGGCGCCGATCGCCGCGTTCAGCGCGCGGCACTCGACATGGCGCAGGCGGGCCAGTAGCTCCGCATAGTACAGCGGCCTGCCCGCCAGCGCCTCGCGCAGCGCGGCCGCCGCGCCCACCGTGTCGGCGATGCCGTCGGCCGCCGGGAAGGGCGGCGCGGGCGGCGCATCGGCGCCCAGCAGCTCGCGGAAAGGGTAGGTGATGCGCGTGTAGCGGGCGCGCGGCACCTCGTCGGGGATCGTGGCGTCGATACCCATTTTGGCCGTGAGGCCCGCGTTGCCGCCGGGCGGGATCGACGGGTCGAGCGGCTTGCCGCGGCTGCCGCTGATTATCAGCACGTCCTTGTCGGCCTGCACGCGCGTCGCCACCGCCCACTCCACCTCGACTGGATCGTAGATGTCGATGTCGTCGTCGGTCACGATCGCGTGCTTGAAGTCGGCAACCGACAGCAGGGCCGTGAGCGCGTTCTTGCCGTCGCCCGGCGTCTTGCGGATCGCGGCGACCACGTGCCAGTGGCAGCAGCCGCCCGGCGTGATGTTCACGGCAGTTGTCCGTACGCCCGCCTCGCGCAGCACGCGCCAGGCCGCCGCCTCGTAGACCGGCGCGCTGAGGTAGATGTTCTCCCAGGGCATCTGGAGCGCGTAGAACAGCGCGTCGCGCCGCATGGTCATTGCCCGCACCCGCACGATCGGGTTGCGATGGACGCCGCCCATCAGCCGCGTGAACTCGCCGTAGCCGCCCTCGGGATGCACGTAGCCATCCGGTAGCAGCTCGCCCTCCAGGATGATCTCGGCGTTCGCCAGCCCCGCCACGGGGATGCACTCGCCCGCCACCAGCTCCACCGGTTCGCCGCGCAGCCCCCCCGCGATACCCACCTCGTCCAGCTCCAGCGGCGCCTTGAACGTCGCCGCCAACAGCTCGACCGGCGCCGCGCCCACGGCGATCGAGATAGGCAGCGGCTCGCCCCGCGCCGCCGCCTCCTGGTACAGCGCGCGCAGGTTGTTCGGCGAGACGATGTCGATGCCCAGGGTGTTGCGGTTGCGCAGCATGAGCCGGTAGATGCCCGCGTTGCGACCATACCGCGGGTGCTCGGCGATCACCACGGCGGAGGCGATGAACGGCCCGCCGTCTAGCTCGGCCATCACCGGGATCGGCAGGGCGCTCAGGTCCACGTCGCCGCCGCGCAGGACAATCTCCTTCGCGGGGCTGTCGGGCACGAGCACGGGGGCGATCGGGCGGTCGAGCGCCTGGCGCAGCCGGTCTACCGTCTCCGCGCCCTCCATGCCCAGGCAGATGCCCAGGCGGCGACGGTCGGAGAGCAGGCCGCTCACCAGGCCGTGCTCGTAGCCGCGGACGCGGCGGAAGAGTATCGCGTGGGGCGAGCGCGCCACCAGCGGCGACACGTAGCGCAGGTCGATCTCTTCGGCCACCTCGTCGAGCTGCCCCGCGCGCCGCAGCGCATCGAGCGCTTCCCGCAAGCCCGCGTTCATCGCCTGCCTCCCCTCCCGCGCGCCGGCGGCTCGCCGCGCCGCCGCCTCCGTGCCCTTGTTGTAGCATGTCGCGCTCGCCGCGTGGTCCCGCTTGGCTAGAAGTGGGGGGAACGTGCTCTGCGAGAGCGCCGCTGGCATTCCGTGTTGATACCGGATATCATCTTGGGGCCGAGTGGACGGGCCAGGAGGCAACCGCGCGAGGGTTTCTCTCACGCGACGTGGCGCGCGGCCATTGTCGCCCCGCTCTGTCCACCGTGAATCTCACCGCCGAGGTGCCGTGTGCTCGCCGTCCTCTCTATCTTGCCGTTCTTCTCCACGCTGTTTGGCGGGATGATGGCCCTGCGCCTGCGCCATCGGCTGCACCCGATCATGGCGTTCGCCGGCGGCGTGCTCGTCGCCACGGCGCTGGGCGACCTGCTGCCCGAGGCGATCGAGCTGGTCGGCGGCGAGGGCGGCGCGACGGTCGCCGGGGTGGCGGCGGTCGGGGGCTTTCTCGCCTTCTCGGCGCTCGAGGCGCTGGTCCACCGGCAGAGCTGGGAGCACCAGCACCCCGCGCACGAGGACCCGGACGCGCCCCACCGGCACCCCGACGAGGCGCCCCTGGCGGACTCGCCGATCGGCGTCGTCGGCCCGCTGGGGCTGATCGTCCACAGCACCCTCGACGGCCTGGCGATTGGCCTGGGCTTCCACGCGAGCGCCGAGGTGGGGCTGATCGTGGCGCTGGCCGTACTGGCTCATGACTTCGCGGATGGCATGAACGTGGTGACGCTGGCGCTGGCGGGCGGCCGCGGCCGCCGCGCCGCCATCGTGGTGCTGGCGCTGGACGCGCTCGCGCCGCCGGTCGGCGTATTGCTGAGCAGCGTGGTCGTGCTCTCCGGCGCTGGGCTAGGGACGTTGCTGGGGGTGTTCGCGGGCGTGTTCATCGCGATTGGCGCGAGCCACCTGCTGCCCGAGGCGCAGCACCAGAAGCCCGGCGCGGCGCCCGCCCTGTGGGCGCTCGCCGTGGTCGGCGCCGCCGTCCCGATCACCGTTCGCAGCCTCGTGGGCGGCTAGCCGCCGGCGCCGGGCATGCGGGGCGGGCGCGGGGGCAGGGGCGCGGGCGCGCGGCCGGGCGGCGGCGTGGGGCGCGGCGCGTGCGGTGGCCGGGCGGCGAGCAGCGCCAGCGCCTCGGCGATCGCGCGCTCGAGCTGGGGATCGGCGCCGCGCGCGTAGTCTTGCGGCGCGTTCTCGACCTCGATATCGGGATCGGTGCCGTAGTTCTCCACGCCCCAGCCCACGTCGTCGAAGAAGAACGAGAACTCGGGCTGCGTCGTCACGGTGCCGTCGGCCAGCGGGTGACGCGGCCAGATGCCGATAACGCCGCCCCACGTGCGCTTGCCGACGAGCGGCCCCAGGCGCAGCAGCTTGAAGGCGTGGCTGAACATGTCCCCGTCCGAGCCGGCGTGCTCGTTGGTGAGCGCCACCAGCGGCCCGCGCGGCGACTCCTGCGGGTACGGCTCGGGGGAGCCCCAGCGCGGGAAGTCGTAGCCCAGCCGGCGCCGCGCCAGCTTCTCCAGCAGCAGCCCCGACACGTGGCCACCGCCGTTGTAGCGCACGTCCACGAGCAGCGCCTCGCGGTCGTACTCCGCCAGGTAGCCGCGGTGGAACTCGGCGTAGCCGTCCGGCCCCATGTCGGGCACGTGCACGTAGCCCACGCGGCCGTCGGTCGCCGCGTGGACGCGCTCGCGGTTCGCGTCCACCCACTCGCGGTAGCGGGCCGGCCGCTCGTCGGCGAGCGCCTTCACCGTGACCGTGTGGGGCGGGGCGTCGCCACGCTGGAGCGTGAGCGCCACTTGCTGCTCGGCCTGGTGGACGAGCAGCGCCCCGGGCGGCAGGTCGGCCCGGACAGCCTGGCCGTTGATCGCCAGCAGCGCGTCGCCCTCGGCGGCGTCCACGCCCGCCCGCGCGAGCGGGGCGCTAGCGGCAGGGTCCCAGGGGTCGCCCTGGGCCAGGTGCGCCAGGCGATAGCGGCCAGTGGCCCCGTCGCGCGTCCAGTCGGCGCCCAGGAAGCCCTGATGATACTCGGGACCCGGCCGGTACTCGCCGCCCATCTCGTAGGCGTGCGAGGTGCCTAGCTCGCCCTGCAGCTCCCAGAGCAGGTCCGAGAACTCCGAGCGGCTGACCACGCGCTCCACCAGCGGCTGGTAGCGCCGGTACACGCTCTCCCAATCGATCCCCGCCATGTCCGCCACCCAGAAGTTCTCGCGCTGGAGGCGCCAGGCCTCGCGGAACATCTGTCCCCACTCCGCGGCCGGCCGCACCGCCACGCGGACGCGCTCCAGGTCGATCCAGCCGCTCTCGCGGCCCGGCGCGTCGGGCGCGGCGCCGGGCTTCGGCTCCGGCGGCTTCTCGCCGGCTTTCAGCACGCGCAGCCGCTCGCCCGCCCGGTAGAGCAGCGTCTGGTCGTCGCGACCCACGGCGAAGTCGGTGATGCCGTCCACCAGGCGGTCGTGCTTCTGGGTGGCGAAGTCGTACACCTCTAGCGCGGCCTTCGCCGGCGGGGTGAGGTTGAACCAGTCGTGGTGGCGGCTGCCCTCGACGGGCGAGACGGAGAACAGCGCCTTGCCGGCAATGCCCTGGATGCGCTCGTAACGCCCCTCGGGCACGGGGAAGGCGAGCAGCCGCCCGGCCAGGCCGTCGCGGTCGATCGTCACGGTGGGCGGCAGCGCCTCGCCCGCCGCGGCGCCTTCGCTCTTGGCGGCAGACGGCGGCTCGCCGGGGGGACGCGGCGCCGGCTCGAACGGCGACGGCAGGTCGCGGCGCAGGGTGAGCAGGAAGGGCCGTGTGCCGCGCGGGAAACCGAGGTCGAAGTGCAGGGCGTCATAGACGGGGTCGAAGTCGCGCTGGCCGACGAAGTACAGGTACTTGCCCTCCGGGTCCCAGGCGGGCGCGCTGTCGCGCAGCAGCGGGCGCGTCGCGTCGAACGTCTCGCCCGTCGCAGTGTCGCAGAGGCGAATGGCGGTGGTCTGGGGGGTAGTCGGGTAGGCGTAAGCCAGCCAGCGGCCGTCGGGTGACCAGGCCGCGCCGCCGAGCGGCCCGAAGCTGCTGCGGTCGAGCGTCCGCGCCGTCGGCTCGGCCGCGGCCAGGCCGACCAGCAGCAGCTCGTTGCGGTGGTTCGTCAGCGCCACCTGGTCGGCGTGCGGTGCGACCGCCAGGCGCTCCACGCGGCCCACGTCGAGGGGTAGCCGCCGCTCGGGCGCGCTGCCGTCGGCGGTCAGCACGACGAGCTGCTCGTCGCTGGCGGCGTCGCTCGCCACGGCGACCAGGCGCTGGCCATCGCCGAGCCAGGTTAGCAGGCGGTAGCGCACGCCGTCGGCGGCGCCCTGCTGCAGCACGGGACCGTCCCAGTGGGCCAGCGTGTACGCCTTGCCGCGGGTGGTGATCGCCAGTCGGGCGCCGTCCGGGCTGAGCGTGGCGCTCTGCAGGTGCTTCGCGGCCGAGACGAAGCGGCGGTTCTGCTGCGTGCGCCCGCTGCCCAGCTCGACCGCGAGGCGCTGCGGCTCGTGGGCCGTTGGGTCGAGCAAGTAGAGGTCCGCGCCCGCCTGGTAGACCAGCCGCGCGCCGTCGGAGGCGAGGTGGCGGGCGTAGTAGTCGGCGTGGTCGGTGTGCCGCCGCAGGTCCGTGCCATCGGGCCGACAGGAGTAGACGTTGCCGACGCCCTCGTGGTCCGACAGGAAGTAGATGCGCTCGCCGACCCAGCATGGACTAGCAAGGTTGCCGGGCAGCGCGATGAGGCGGGTGAACGTGGCGGTGCCCGTCGCGTCGATCCAGAGATCGCCTGCCGTGCCGCCACGGTAGCGCTTCCAGCGCGCCAGGTCGCCCGTGTTGCGGCCGAGCACGACGGCGCCGCCGGGGCCGTGGGCGATGGCCGTGGCGGGGCCGAGCGGCAGGCGACGCGGCCACGGAGCGTCGGGCGCGACGGCGTGGAGCCACTGGTCGCGGCGGAAGGGGCGCTCGGCGCTGCTGGTGTACAGGATCTCGCGGCCGTCCGGCGTCCAGCCGACCACGGCGCAGAGCACGCTCGGCGCGCCCTGGTAGGTTAGGCGCCGCGCCGGGCCGCCGGCTGCCGGCATGACGTAGACCTCCGCTGCCTCCTCCTCGCGGCCGATGAACGCCAGGTGCCGGCCGTCGGGCGCGAGCCGGGGATGGCTGGCCTCGCCCACGCCGGCCGTCAGCCGCCAGGCGCGGCCACCCGTGTCCGCCACCAGCCACAGATCGTCCTCGCAGGCGAAAACCACCCGGTCGCCGTGCAGCGTGGGGTAGCGCAGATAGCCTTGATCGGTCGTTCCCATCGGGCGCTCGCTCTCCTGGCCGTAATGTCGAGGGGGAGGCGCGGCAGCGCTTGCCAGCCTCGCTTAATGTTAGCGCGCTGCCGCCGATGATATGGTTGTGGCTGGCGGCCGCGGCGTGCCAGGGCGCGGCCTGGGCAAGCAGAAGGGCGAACATGAGTGGCGATCATCCCGGCGAGCCCGAACGGGACGCGGATGCGGCTGTACCGTCCGCGCCTCATCCCTACAGCTACGTGACGATCCGGCTCACGGCGGCGGAGTTCGAGCAGGTCGCGCGGGCCGCCCGGGCCGCCGGCCAGACTCTGCCCGAATACGGCCGCGAGGCGATCCTTGCCCGGGCGGCGGGGGCCACGTAGCCGTGTGCGCGGCGGTTGAGCGTGTGGAGCGCGATCGGCCCCGCTGAGCGCGCCCGGCTGGCCCCGCCGCTAGGCCGCCTGCCCGAGCGCATTCAGGAGCAGCCGCAGCGCGCCGCTGGCGAACGCCTCCATGTTCGCGCGGCGGTCGGCGATCCCCGTCTCTAGCGTATCCGCCTCCTCGACCGGCCCGGCGACGGCGAAGCAGCCGTGCCCTGCCGCGTCGCCGTAGCGATTGCCGGTCGGCCCCGCGGCGCCGGTCTCGCCGAGGCCCCAGGTAGCGCCCAGCGCCGCGCGGACGCCGCGGGCGAGCACCTGCGCGTGGGCCTCCGTGGACGGTCGGGGGTCGGTCACGGCCCCCACGGCGAGGTGCAGCAGCGCCACCTTGGCGTCGCGCGTGTAGACGACCGCGCCGCCCTGAAAATAGGCCGAGGCGCCCGGCACCGCGAGGAGCGCCGCCGCGATCAGCCCGCCTGCGGCCGATTCGGCGACCGCCACCGTCTCCTGCCGCGCTTGCAGCCGGGCGCCCACCTGCTCGCCCAGCGCCAGCAGCTCCATCGATAGCGCCATGGTAGTGCCTCCCTCGTCGCGCTCCCTGACGCGCCTGGCGGCCCCCGCCGCGCGCGGTCATGCTGCCTCTACGGGGCGCTCCAGACGATCTTGCCGGTCGCGTCCCGGACCTGGATCGTGGGCGTCCCATCCGCCGGCACGCCGATGCCCGCGCGCACCTGCCCGGCGGCGTCCCATACGGAGATACCGGCGCTGTCGGCGGCGTCGATGCCGATGTCGGCGCGCGGCTGGCCGTTCGCGTCGAGGAGCGCGAGCGAGACGCTTCCCGACGGCGCCACGCCCATGCGCGCGCGCACCGTGCCGGCGTCGTCCACCAGCTCGAACGCCTGCGTCCGCACCACCGGGGCGGTAGCTTGCGGCAGCGGCGCTGCCTGCCCCTCGGCCGGCAGGCGCAGGCTCGCCACACTCCAGGTCAGCGCCGCGGTTGCGATGGCCGTCGCCAGCATGGGCGCGATCAAAGCGCGCTGCATCGATACTCTCCTCGTGGCCCGCGGTCATCACGGATGATCACACCGTCATCAGAATACCGCGCCGCGCCTTGGCCCCGATAGGCGGCGCGTGGGCGCAGAGACCGCCGGCACCCGCGTCGCGTCTTGACCCGCTCTCGGCGTCGGCCTATACTGCGGCCAGTCCACCACCCGCGGTCCGCCGCCGATCGGGCCGCGCGAGCCGCCCCCCGGCCGTCCGGCGCGTCGCGGCGTGGGATGGCCGGCGCCGGGCCCTGGGGCCGTCGGCAGCATCCCGGCGACCGTGGACCGGCGGTGCGGGCGAGGCGGGGAGCGGAGGGCGCCATGACGGAAGCAGCCCAGTCGGCCAGCCGCGAGCAGGTGCGCGGCCAGTGGCCTCGCTACGACGCCGCCGTGCTCGGCTTCCGCAACTACTGGTACCCTGTCCTGTTCGCGCGCCAGCTCGGGCGGCGGCCGCGGGCCGTGACGGTGTGCGGCGAGCGCCTGGTGCTGGTGCGCGACGGGGGCCGCGCCTACGCGCTCCACGACCGCTGCCCGCACCGCGGCGTGCCGCTGTCGGCCGGGCGCTGTGTCTTCCCCGGGCTGCTCACCTGCGCCTACCACGGCTGGACCTACGACCTCGCCAGCGGCGAGCTGGTCGCGGCGCTCACCGATGGTCCGGACTCGCCGATCTGCGGCAAGGCGAGCGTGCGGGTCGCGACCTATCCCGTCGCGGAGCGCGGCGGGCTGCTCTGGGTGTGGGTCGGCGACGCGCCGCCCGTCCCGGTCGAGGAGGACGTGCCCGAGGACCTGCTCGATCCCCGGGCGCTCGTGCAGGGCGTCATCTTCGCGCGCCCGGGCAACTGGCGCTACGCGGCCGAGAACGGCATCGACGAGGGCCACTCGCGCTACCTGCACCGCGACGCACTGTGGACCTTCTTCCGCCAGATGCCGGCCTGGACGAAGGGCGTGCGCCTGGTGCCGAGCGACGACGGCAAGTGGATGTGGCGCGTGCGCGACGGCGTCGTCTTCGAGGACGAGTATCCGCGCATCGGCCGCTGGCCGCCGCGCCAGTGGCGCCGCTTCCGCAGCGGCAAGGGCATCTACCACCGGCTCGGCATCCGCTTGCCCGCCACCCTGATGAGCGAGCAGCCCGACGGCACCGACTACCAGATCTGGGTGCCGGTGGACGCGGACCACCACCTGGCCGTGCTGCTCTCGGTGACCCGCGCCAGCGGCCTGGCCGCGCTGTGGGCGCGCGTGCGCTACCGGCTGTGGGTGCGCTGGCTGCACCACGGGCAGTTCTACGGGCAGGACGAGTGGATGGTCGGCCTGATGGACACGCCGCCCGAGCGGCTGTACCGGCCCGACGCCTCGATCACCGCCTGGCGCAAGTACTGCGAGGAGTCGGCCCGCGCCCAGGACGTGCCGTGCCCCGGCGCGGCGGCCGACACGCGTCCGCTCGCCACGGCGCTGCGGCCGGACGCTTAACCCAGCAGCCGCAAGGGACGTGGCCTTGTAGGGGCGGCTCTCGTGGCCGCCCGCGGCCCGCAGGCCGCAGCCCCGGCGCCCCGATGCGAACGGCCCCGGAGTCTCGTAGGGGCGGGTCGGGTGCCGGCCGCGGCCCGCAGGCCGCAGCCCGGGCGGCCACAGCGGATCGGTGGGAGATTGCGTGAGAGTGGTCGTGACGGGCGGGCTCGGCAAGCTGGGCCAGTACGTGGTGCGGGCGCTGACCGACGCCAGGGACGGGCGCGAGCCACACCAGGTCACCGTGTTCGACGCGGTGCGCGGCCCCGAGGACGGCCCGGTGCGCTACCTGCCTGGCGACGTGCTGGACCTGGGCCAGGTGTTCCAGGCGCTGGCCGGGGCCGACGCCGTCATCCACCTGGCCGCCGTCCGCAAGCACGGCATCGCGACGAACGACGTGGTACTGCGCACGAACGCGCTCGGCACCTTCAACGTTCACGAGGCCGCCTGGCGGCTGGGCATCCGCCGCGTGGTGCTGGCGAGCAGCGAGTCGATCATGGGCTGGGACTACGCCGAGCGACCGTTCCTGCCCGACTACCTGCCCGTGGACGAGGACCATCCCGTGCGCCCGCAGGACAGCTACGGGCTGTCGAAGCAGATCGGCGAGGCGATCGCGCGCTCGTACACCGCCAAGTGCGACATGGAGACGGTCGCCCTCCGCCCGCCGTGGATCGTGACGCCCGAGGCGCTGGCCGCGCTGCGGCGCCAGGGCGGCCGGCCCCCCGACCGCTTCGTGCTGTGCAACTACGTGGACGTCCGCGACCTGGCGGCGGCGTTCCGGCTGGCTGTCGAGCGCCCCATCCGGGGCCACCACGTGCTCCACGTCTGCGCCGACGACAGCCGCGTGGCCGAGCCGCTCTGCGAGCTGTTCCCGCGCCTGCTACCCGCCATCGGCGACCTGGCGCACGACCTCACCGGCAGCCGCCCGGCGACGAACACCGCGCGGGCGAAGGCGCTGCTAGGCTGGCAGCCCCAGTATTCGTGGCGGCGACCCGAGGAGTGAGTGCGCCGTCGGGGCGCGGCGGCTGCCCCGACGGCGCGGCCGTCGAGATGAGGGCTGAGCGATGAAATGGATAGCGTTGCTGGCCGCGCTCCTCACCGCGGCGTGCGCCGCCGGGTCCGGCACGCGGCCGACCGCCCCCGCGCCGCCGGCGCCCCCGGCGGCCGCCGGCGCGGCGCCCGCGCCGGCCACTGGCCAGCCGACGCTCGCGCCGCTGCCCGAGAAGGTGACAATCGCCTACTCGTCGATCAGCGGCGACTTTCTGCCCCTATGGGTGACGACCGAGGCGGGACTGTTCGCCAAGCACGGCGTTGACGTGGAGCTGACCTACGCCTCCAGCGGCACCACGACCATGCAGAGCCTGCTGGCGGGCGAGGTGCAGCTCGTGCTCTCGTCCGCGCCCGAGTCGGCCGCGGCGCTCGTCGGCGGTGCGCCCGTGCGCATCGCGCTCGCCTGGAACCAGGGCATCGCCGCGCTGTTCATGGTCGATCCCAGCATCACGAGCCCGGAGCAGCTTCGCGGCCAGGCGATCGGCATCTCGCGCTTTGGCGGCCAGCCGCACGTGGCCGCGCGGCTGGCGCTCAAGAAGTGGGGCCTCGACCCCGACAACAGCGTGCAGTACGTCCAGCTGGGCGGCGTCGCGGAGATCCTGGCCGCGATGCAGCAGGGCGCGGTGGTGGGCGGCGTGTTCTCGCCGCCGACCAACGTGCGCGCCCAGCGCCTCGGGTTCCGCGTGCTCGGCGATCTCGGCCAGATGGACGTCGGCTACCAGACCGACACGCTGAGCGCCCTGGAGCCGTACATCGACCAGCACCCCGAGGCGCTGCGCCGCGTCACGCGCGCGATCGTCGAGGGCATCAAGCTGACGATGGAAGACGATGCGCTGGCGCTCGCCGCGCTGGCGAAGTACACCAAGGTCGACGATCCGGACGTGCTGAGGGACACGCTCTCGTACCTGCGTACGGTCTTCAAGCGCGTGCCGTACCCGTCGATGACCGCGCTACAGACCCATCTGGACGAGATCGCGACGACCGACCCGCGCGCCCAGGGCATGACGGCCGACCAGCTGGCCGACACCCGGGCGCTCGCCGAGATCGAGCGCGAGGGTTTCATCGAGCAGCTCTACGGGAAATAGGCGAGGCTGGCCGGCCGCCGCGAACCGCCGTGTAGCGCCGGCGCCGCGGACGGCCGACGCCAGCCGACGAGGAGGAGCGGATGGCCGGCGCGCGCCGTGCCCGCAACCTGTTGCTCGGGGGCCTAGTCCTGGCGGCCGCCTGCGCGCCAGCGGCCGCGCCCGCGCCGCCGGCCGCGACAGCCGGCCCCGCGCCCACGGCCAGCGCGCCCGCCGCGGCGAGCCCGGCGCCGTCCGCGCCGACGGCGCCCCCGGCCGCCACCCACGTGCGCGTCGCCAGCCAGTTCGCCTCGACCGACGTCGGCCACTACATCGCCATCGAGCGCGGCTACTACCAGCAAGAGGGAGTCGACGCCGAGCTGGTGAACTTCGCCGACGCCTCCGAGATGATCCCGTCGCTCGCGACCGCCCAGGTCGAGGTGGGGGGCATCGGCCCGAACCCCGCGACCTGGAACGCGCTCGCCCGCGGCGTCAAGCTGAAGCTCGTCATGGACAAGGGGAGCGCGCGGCCCGGCGCCGGCTACACCGCGCTGGTGATCCGCAAGGACGTATACGACGGTGGCCGCGGCCACAGCCTGACCGACCTGCGGGGCTTGCACATGGCGTTCACGCCGCCCGGCAAGGCGACGACCAACGCGATGCCGATGGCGGTCGGGATGGAGCGCGCCGGCGCGTCCATCGACGACCTCGTGATCGAGCCGATCCCCTTCCCCGACATGGTGTCGGCGTTGGCGAACGGCTCCGTGGACGGCGCGATGATCGTCGAACCGTTCTTGAACCGGGTGCTCCGCCAGGGCAGCGCCGTGCGGGTGATGGGGCTGGACGAGATGTACCCCGACTTCCCAATCGCCCAGGTGGGCTTCGCCCCGGCGTTCTATGCGAACCGCGCCGTCGCCAAGGCGCTGGTGCGCGGCTACGTGCGGGCCGTGCGCCACTACGACAACGCGGTGGCGGGTCGCACCAGCGACGCCGACCGCGCGCAGATCGACGACATCCTGAGCCGCTACACGCATATCGACGCCGCCACGGTCCACGACATGGTGCCCGTCGGCCTCAACCCCAACGGGCGCTTCAACGTGGACGGTGTGCGCGACGCCTATCGCTGGTTCCGCGAGCAAGGGTTCATCCCGGAGCCGGTGTCCGAGGCGGCGATCGACGACCTGATCGGCCTGGAATTGGTGGACGAGGTGCTGGGCGAGATCGGCCGCGTGCCCGACTGACCCGGCGCGCGAGCCGGCAGCGCGGCGTCCGCGGGGACGCGCGCGTCTGCCGCAGGAGGGAGCGAGCATGCCAGACACGCTACGCGGAGCCGCCGCCATCGTGGGCATCGGCGAGCTGAAGCCGGAGCGCACCCGGCCCGGCCGCGACGCCATGAGCCTGCTGGCCGAGGCCGCCTACCTGGCGATCCAGGACGCCGGCCTGACCAAGCGCGACATCGACGGGATGGTCGTGGACGAGGGGATGGGCCCGGCTGGCTCGGGCTACTGCACCAAGATGGCCGAGCACATGGGCATCTTCCCCACCTGGGCGACCGGCTGCGACGCCCAGGGCGCCGCGGCCGTCGTCATGGCGCTCCAGGCTGCCGCTTACGTCAACGCCGGCCTGGCGACGTTCGTGCTCTGCGGCATGGGCACGGCGATCGACCCGGCCGCTCGCCGGGCGCGGGGCTCGCCGCAGACCGACACCGCCACGACCGAGTTCCAGGTGCCATTCGGCCCGACCCAGGGCGCCAACGGCTGGTACGCCATGATCGCCCAGCGCCACGAGGCGCTGTACGGCACGACCGTCGAGAAGCGCGCCAAGATCTCGGTGGACTTCCGCTACAACGCGAACCACAACCCCCTGGCCTACTTCCACGACACGCCGCTCACGGTCGAGGACGTGGTCAACTCGCGCATCGTCGCCGACCCGCTGCACCTGCTGGAGTGCGTCATGCCGTGCGCCGGCGGCGCCGCGTTCATCGTCACGCGCGCCGACATCGCGCGCGGCATGCGCCACCAGCCCGCCTACATCCTGGGCGGCGGCCTGGGCATCCCCCGCAGCAACCTGACGCACCTCGGCGAGATCACCATTGCCCCGGTCGGCCGCGCCGCGAAGAAGGCGTTTGCGATGGCGGGCTACGGGCCGAAGGACGTGCAGGTGATGGAGCTGTACGACTCGTTCACCATCACCGTCATCTGTGAGCTGGAGGACTCGGGCTTCTGCCAGAAGGGGGAGGGCGGCGACTGGATCCAGGCGCACGACCTGACGTTCAAGGGCGACCGTCCGACCAACACGCACGGCGGCCAGCTTTCCTGCGGCCAGGCCTCGACGGCCGGGGGCTGCGCGCAGGTCACCGAGGCCGTGCGCCAGATTCGCCGCGCCGCGGGCGAGCACCAGGTGCCCGGCCCCACCGACCTGATCTACGTGACCGGCTCCGGCGGCTCCTTCTCGCAGCAGTCCGCCATGCTGCTCGGCACCGACGCCACCCTCTAAGCATCCGACCGAGAGGAGGATGGACGCTGGGCCTCACCAAACGTCCGTACCAACCAGCGACTTAACTTACAAACGGCTTCCGGGAGGCCGAGCCGCGCCAGGTAGGGCGGGGGCTCGTCCCCCGCCGCCCGGCTGGAGTCGGTGCTGTCGTCTCTCGCGCTAAAGGTGAGGTAGGGCGGGGACTCGTCCCCCGCCGCCCGGCCCGCGCCGCCGGGATCATTAGTTCGGCAAACCGCTCGAGGAGCATGACTGATGACCGCCGCGAACGAGTACAAGAAGCCGCTCCCGACCCCCAGCGCGGTGAGCCGCCCCTTCTGGGACGCGGCGAAGGAGCACCGCCTGCTCTACCAGCGCTGCCGGATCTGCGGCACCCGCGTCTTCTATCCGCGCGACGTGTGCCCGGGGCCGGAGTGCTTCGGCATCGGCACCCTGGAGTGGGTCGAGTCCACCGGCAAGGGCTGGGTTTACGCGCACACCATCTCCTACCAGCCGGCCCACCCGGGCTTTGCCGACGACGTGCCCTACGTCCTCGCCATCGTCGAGCTAGACGAGGGCGTGCGCATGAACACCAACATCGTGAACGTCGATCCCAAAGCGGTCCGCATCGGCATGCGCGTCGAGGTGGTGTGGGACGACGTGACCGACGAGTTCACCCTGCCGAAGTTCCTGCCGGCCCAAGAGTAGACAGTACCCTTTGTCCTATGGCGCCGTTCAGAGCGTGGAAGCGACCCGGGTGACGATGGGTACCTCTGCTGCCCGCGCCAGCGGCCAGAGGCCTCGCAGATCGTATAGGCTAGGCAGGCCGACGTAGGGGCGGGTTTCATGCCCGCCCGCGGCCGTCGGGCCGCAACCCCGGCGGTAGCAGACCGCTAGCCCAAGCTGCAAACCGCCATGGGATGCGCGCAGGACACTCGCGGCGCGGCCAACCAGCCGCCTCGCGGGCAATCGTCGGCGGAAACGGAAGCCTACATGCGCGGTCAGCTGCTCGGCGGCGTACTCGGCGCGCTGCTCGTCGTGGCCGGGAGTCTGGCGTGCGGTGCGCCGTCGAGCCGGTCCAGCGGCGCCCAGGGCGCGGCCCAGCGCGGAGCGGCCGCCTCGCCCGCACCGTCCGAGGCGGCCGCGGCAGCGGCCAGCACCGCGACGCCGCCGGCGCCGCGCCAGTTCGACATGCCGCTCGTTTCGACCGCGGCGTCGATGGTGCCGTTCTGGATCGCCGACGAGCAGGGGATCTTCCAGCGCTACGGGCTGGCGCCTAGGCTCGTGCAGTTGCCGCCAGCCACCGCCGCCCAGGCGCTCAGCGCCGGCAGCGCCCCCATCGCGGCCGCGGGCGGCAGTGTGGTCAGCGCCTGGGTCGGCGGCGCGACCGACCTGGTGTTCGTGGCCGGCAACTCGAATAAGGCCCCCTACCGGGTCATTGTGCAGCCGGACATCCAGCGCGTGGACGACCTGCGCGGCAAGTCCGTGGGGCTGACCACGCCCGGCGCCAGCCCCTCCGTCGCCATGATCGAGGTGTTGCGCCGCTACGGCCTGGAGGCCGACCGCGACGTGACGTTCACCTACCTGCGCGACACGCCGGCGACCGTCACCGGGCTGCTGACCGGAGTGGTCCAGGCGATCGCCGTGAGCAGCCCCCAGGCCGAGTACACGCTGGCGGAGGGCGGCCGGCTCTTGCTCGACATGCGCGGCCTGAACGTGCCCATTCTCGGCCCCCAGATCGCCACGACGCGGGGCCTGGTCGAGCGCGACCCGGACTTCGTGCGCCGCGTCATAATGGCCTACGTCGAGGGACTTCAGTACGCCCGCGACCATCCCGACGCCGGCATCGGGTCGGTCATGCGCGGCGCGATGCTCGACGACCGCGACCTGGCCGAGCTAGCGTACCGCGAGTACGCGCCGATGTGGGACCCGTGGCTCTCGGAGGCGGCGATCCAGACGCTGCTCGACAACATGGACGTGCCGGCGGCGCACACGACGCGCCCGGCCGAGATGATCGACGACCGTTTCCTGCGCGAGCTAGACAGCAGCGGTTGGCTCGCCGCCCACCTCCGGCCCCAGTAGCGGGACCAGGTCAAATCGGCGCGTGATACGGCCGGAGGGGCCGGGGTAGCGTCGCGTGGCCGGTGAGCGGCGCGCTTTGGGCCGGATCAAGTCGGCGCCTTGTACGGCTGGAAGGCGAGGAAGGGCGCCTCCTGCCAGGTGGCGGCGGAGACGGTGAGCGGGCCGGCGGGGTCGAGGTCGAGGCGCAGGCGGTCGTCGGCCAGGGTGGCGCCGCGAATGATCGCGCCGACGATCCAGCCCCAGTCCACGGCGCACACCGCATCCCCGAGCGTCGGCAGCGCGTCGGCCGGCACGGCGGCGACGGCGACGGTCGGCCCCGCGCCGCCCGCCCGGGCTTCGGCGAGGAGCCCCAGGCCTCCTTCCAGCGTCACCGCGAAGTAGGTCAGGCTGCTCGTCGCCGCCAGCACGCGCCGCCCCAGGACCTGCGCCAGCGCCGCGTCGCCCTCCGTCGCTTGCATGCCTGCTCGCTCCGCTCCTGGTCGCGTGCTCCCCACGAGGGGAGGGTACCATACTCCTGACGCCGCGAGGCGAGCTAGGGGCGACGTGGCGAGGAGAGCCGGTGGCGAGCGCGACGGCGTATCTAGAGCAAGGGTCGGCGGCGTACTGGCGCGCGAACCTGGCGCTGTTCCTCGGCGGCTGGGTCACGTTCGCCTGTCTCTACTCGACACAACCCGTGCTGCCGGCGCTCACCGCCGAGTTCGGCGTGGCGCCCGCCCTCGCCAGCCTGTCGGTCTCGCTCACCACGGCGACGCTAGCGGTCACCATGCTGCTGGCCGCGTCGCTCTCCGACACCTGGGGCCGCAAGCCCGTCATGGCGGCCTCCCTCGTCGCCTCGGGCACGCTCGCGCTACTTACCGCGTTCAGTCCCGACTTTCACACACTGCTCGCGCTAAGGACGCTGCAAGGCGTGGCGCTGGCCGGCTTCTCGGCCATCGCCATGACCTACGTGGCCGAGGAGATCGCGCCGCACGGCCTCGGCCTGGCGATGGGCATCTTCATCAGCGGCAACGTGCTCGGCGGCATGAGCGGGCGCCTGACGGTGGGCCTCATCGCCGACGTGGCCGGCTGGCGCGGCGCGCTCGGCGTGCTGGGCGCGGCCGGGCTCCTCGGCGGCCTCGCCTTCTGGCGCCTGCTGCCGCCCTCGGCGCACTTCGCGGCGCGGCCGTTCGTCGGGCGGGGCCTGCTCGGCGCGCTCGCCGTGCCGCTGCGCGACCCGGGGCTGCGCTGCCTCTACGCCATCGGCTTCCTGCTGATGGGCGGCTTCGTCACGCTCTACAACTACCTCGGCTACCAGCTCATGGCGCCCCCATACTCCCTCAGCCAGGCCGCCATCGGCTGGGTGTTCCTGAGCTACCTGGCGGGCGCGTTCAGCTCGACGGTGATGGGCCGCTGGGCCGACCGTGTGGGGCGGCGCAAGGTCCTGTGGACGGGGGCCGCCATCATGCTCGCCGGCGCGGCGCTGACCCTCGCCGCGAGCCTGCCGCTGAAGATCGCCGGCGTGGTCGTGTTCACGTTCGGCTTCTTCGCCGCTCACTCCATCGCCAGTAGCTGGGTGGGGCGGCGCGCGCTCACGCATCGCGCGCAGGCCTCGGCGCTGTACCTGTTCTTCTACTACATGGGCTCCAGCGTGGCCGGCCCGGTCGGCGGCCTCTTCTGGAGCGGCCTCGGCTGGCCCGGCGTCGTCGGCCTCATCGCCGGCGCCCTCCTCGGCGCTCTCGCCCTCGCCGCGCGCCTGGCCGCCATTCCGCCGGTCCTGCTCGCCACCGGGGCCGCCGCGCCCTCGCCCGAGCGCTAAACGCTCCCGCCGCACGAAGGGCCGCAGGCCCAACCCATTTGACTTGAGCAGCCAATCGCCCATCGGGCGGCTGCAAGCGCGGGGCTGCCCGTGCGCACCTGAGCGAGCTGGGTCGCGGCCTCGCCGCGGCGCGTCGGGTGGTCGGGCCGATCCAGTGCGCCGAGTGTGGCCAGGAAGTCATTGCCACCACGGCCGGGCGCTACAAGCGGCGCTATTGCTCGCCGCGCTGCCGGGCATGCGCCTACTGCCCCACCCACCGGGCCGGGCTGACCGACCGCCAGCGCGAGCGCCGTGCTCAGCGCCGTGGCGAGCTGGCCGTAGACCCCGTGCCGCTCTCCGCAAAGGAAGCGGCAATGATTGCCGCGTCGGCCGAGGCGATGGCCCGTGGCGACTACCTGACCGACGCCGAGCTAGACACCCTGCTCGCCCGCGAGGCCTAGGCTGGCGCGGCCCTGGCGGCCCTGTACCGTTGTCTGGCACGTCCCCGTGCCGCGGTCCTAGCGCCGCCAGAATGCCCACCACGGCCGCGGCACGGGGGCGGGTGTCTCGCACGTCGGCGCCGTGGCAGGCACCGCTATGCCGTAGGTCCACCGGCCACCCGGATGCACAGTGCATGCCCTGCCTGGCGCTGGCCCTGAGGTGCCCAATGGGCCGCCGGGGGCGTATACCCCGGCCCGCGCTTGTCGCGCCTGGCGGGGGCAGTGTATGATGGTGGTGACTCGGTCCGGGTCGGCGTCGTTAGTCTCTGACCCTACAGCGTGCCCTGTCGTTTCAGCGCGTGGGCGTCACACCCTACACACTGTCGCCGCAGGCGCCCACTGTCGTCTCCGATTCTCGCGTGGTGACCCGGGCCGAGTCACCCACTGCTCCCGGAGCAGCCCTGCCTGATTCGCGGCCGGCCCGCGTTCCACTCGGCCGCGCTCCCTCTACTCCGCCGCTTCTGGCCGCCTAAGCACCGCCGCAGCCCACGTCGTGCGTAGCCGCGCAGCGTGAACAGCGCCTTCTTGGCCGCCGTCGTCGCGGGCCTGGCGAGTGTCGGAGGCTTTCGGCATGCCCCCGAAGACGCCTGTCCGGCCTGTGCTCCCTTCTGGCAGCATGTCGCGGCCGTGCTCGGCGCCCTAGAAACCGAGGCCGATAACCTTGCGTTCGCGAGGACAACGCGCATGCATCGCGGCAGTATGGCGGCTCTAGCTGTTGCGGCGGCCTTTGCCGCTGTCGGGCTCTATTGCCTGGTACTGGGCCGCCGGGCGCAAGCAGAGGCGATTAAGAGCATGGAGCGCATGCGCCGAATCCCGGTCCTTGGCCCGATCTACTGCAACCCCCTGATGGAGTGGTGGGTGAGCAGCCGGCTGTGTTTGTGGACCGCCTGGCTGATCGGAATCTTCGCGCTCTGCGGCGCGTTGTGGCTAGCCTACCTCGCACTGACCATGGCGCGCTGAGGATACGAGCACGTCGCACGCAATCGTGCATTACGAAGGGACTGGTCCAGTCGCCACACAAGTGGGTACCGACGCCCGCCTACTCGACCTCTGGCTACACGACCACTCGCCGCAGACCCAGCGCGCCCACGAGGCCGGCGCCGACACCTTCCTGGCGCTCGTCGGTAAGCCACTGCGCGCCATGACGTTCGGCGATTTGTGAGCCGACACCGGCGTGACGACGAGCGCGCCGCCCCGCCTCGCCCCGCCGCGCCCTCGCCCGAACGCTAAGCCTTACAGCCGCGCTTCTGGCACCGCGCCCAAGCCGTGGGACTGGAGCGCCCGACGCCCCGGATCGGTTGGCGTCGAGTTCGCCGCCCGAAACCGTGGCCCATCTCAGGCGCGGCTATCCAGTGCGATGCCACACCGGACAACCGCCTCCCGCAAATGCATCTGTAGTAGAGAGGCTGCGAGGCGCGCCGGAGAGCGCCTGCTAGCTCGCGTGACGTGGTCGCCGTCCCTGCCCGTACACGCCTCCTCCCGCGCCCGCCGCCCGCGCCCGGCCCGGGGCACCCCGCCCCGCCGGCCCGGCCCACGGCGGAGCCCCGGGGGAGTATCGTACGGGGTAAACGATGCGACCTTCCGCGCCCGAGGAGCACGCTGAATCCCGCGCCCGGCCTAGCACTTAACCATCCGGTCAAGGAGCATCGTTTGACCGTTCCTCGGATAAACTTACGCACCCGCGGGCCCATCCCTGGATGCGGTCGGGGGCTATGTTGCCACGCGCCGCCACCATCGTGCCGCCTCCGGCGTGGCGGTTCGTCGCCTGGGCGGATGATGGGCCGCGGGTCTATACTCTTCGCCACACGCTGGCCGGTGGCCCGCGTCCCGCACGGTGCCGGCCGGGCGCGCGTCCCGCGCGATGCCCAGGAGGAGTGACGACGATGCTGAGCAAGGAGCAGAACGCCCTCTTGACGCGGATCGGGCCCGGCACGCCGGGGGGCGACCTGCTGCGGCGCTACTGGCAACCGGTCGCGCTGGCCGAGGAGCTGCCGCCCGGCGGGGCGCCGCTGCCGGTGCGGGTTCTCGGCGAGGACCTGGTGCTGTTCCGCGACGAGCAGGGCCGGCCGGGGCTGCTCGGCCTGCACTGCCCGCACCGCGGGGCGGAC
>DATGMD010000040.1:0-396673 GCA_035293805.1 Chloroflexota bacterium
CGGTGCGGTCGCGCGAGTTGTTGTCGACGACGACGACCTCGTCGACGGCCGGGCAGGCCCGGAAGTCGCGCACGGCGGCGGCGATGCCCGCCTCCTCGTTGTACGCGGGGAAGACGATCGAGACCTGCCGCCCTTCCCACACGTTGGTCTCCATAGAACGCGAGGCCCTGACCGTACGGGCCAACCGTCAATCAGGCTCCGCGTCGCCCCGCGACTTGGGAATTGCCACGAGCGCAGGGCATAGCGAAAGGGCGTGCGACCGCTCCTCTGCCGCCGGGCCCGGCGGTGCCAGCCGTCCGGGCCTTTCCTGTCCTGCTATCCCGGCGTTGCCCAGCAAGTTGCGCCGCAAACGCGTGGCTAGGCCGCGGGTCGCAGGACCGGGTGTTTCCCCTCATTAGCCGCAACTGCGTCGCTGGATGGATGCCCTTCGCGGTCACCGCCAGTGCACGGTTCTGGCATTGGTGCCGAACCGGGCGAAGAGCACGGCCTCTCGATCCTACCCCTCGCATTAGAGATTGACCAGTCAGGATCGCGGCTTGCGACTTCTTAACGGATCCACTGTTAAGATGTTGTTGTCGTATGGGCCGGCGCTGTAAAGAAACTGTAACGGCGGCCAGCGAAGGCTACCCGGGGAGCTGGAGCGGGGAACGAGACAGGACGAGCACCGAATGACGACAAGACATGCAGTATTGCTGCTTTGACGAGCTGGTTCTCAACGGTGCGAGCATCAAGGGGAGTGGACGCGGGGGCGGCCGCGCTCCGGCTTGGCCCGGATGCGGCGAACCTACTCCGCTCTGGGCGGCCCGATCGTCCGTGCCGAAGCGCACCTTTCCGCTCGACAGTCTCCTCGCGTATAGTATCCGGCCGAGGCGGTGGAGGGAGCGGCGTGAAGCTGTCGGTCATCATTCCCATCTACAACGAGCGCGACACGCTGTCTGAGCTGCTGGCGCGCGTGCGGGCGGTCGACGTGGAGAAGGAGATCATCTGCGTCGACGACTGCTCGACCGACGGCACGCGCCAGATCCTCGCGGAGGAGGCGCAGCGCGGCGACCTGGTCGTGATCGAGCATCCGGCAAATCGCGGCAAGGGCGCTGCCGTCCAGACGGGGCTGCAAGCCGTGAGCGGCGACGCGATCGTCATTCAGGACGCGGACCTGGAGTACGACCCCGAGGACTACCACGTCCTGCTGCGCCCGATCCTCGCCGGGCGCGCGAAGGTCGTCTACGGCTCGCGCTTCCTGGGCGCCGAGCGGCGGGCGATGCGCTACTGGCACAGCGTCGGCAACAAGACCCTCACACAGCTCACCAACGTGCTCTACGATACGACGCTGACCGACATGGAGACCTGCTACAAGATGTTCACCGCCGACGTCGCGCGCAAGCTGCACCTGCGCGAGCCGCGGTGGGGCTTCGATCCCGAGATTACCGCCCAGATCCTCCGCGCTGGCCACCGCATCTACGAGGTGCCGATCACCTACGCGGGCCGCGAGTACGAAGACGGCAAGAAGATCTCCTGGCGCGATGGCTTCGTCGTGCTGCGCACCCTCGTCCGCTGCCGCTTCGGCCGCTAGCCGCCGACCGACCGGCGCGAGCATACGGCCCGTCCTCCTGCCAGTCACGCCCGGCCATTGCATCGGGAGGGACCCTCCCGCGATGAGCAGGCGGCCGACCACTCCTGTGACAGGTCCCGTAATGCGCCCGCTTGGGGCGGCTTGCGCGCCCGGTGAGCGGCCAGCGTGCTGTCGGGGCGGCTCGCGTGGCCGGCCGCGCCCTGTTGCGGGGAATACGGCCAGCGCCACTGGCCACCGCCCCTCGGTCGGCCGACCGCTCGGCCTCGCTGCAAACTGCTCCAAGCGCTGACAAACCGCCCTCACTGGAGGCCCTTCAGGAAGCCATGCGGACGGGTTGACAAAAGGTCGACAATCCGCTGCAATGGCGGCATAGATATGCGAGACGCGCCTTCCGGCGCGGCAAGCTGCTGTTGCGCCGCGGCACGCTCAAGAGCCTGGCGCGGGCGGCGCTGCCGAAGGCGACGCCACTGGGCGGCCTGGCGCGCGACGCGCGGTAACGGACATTCGGCGCAAGCCCGGGACGTGGACGGCGCACAGATGAAGATCGTCTGGTTTTCCCACGAGGGACAGATCACCGGGGGCGCGGAGCTGTCTCTAGTCGACGCCGCCAAAGGGCTGAGCCGTATGGGCCATGATGTTCTCGTGACGGCGCCTCAACCCGGCTCGCTCGTGGACCTGCTGGCTCCGGTCGGCGTTCGCACGGCAGTGCTTCCCTACCGCTGGTGGATGGGCGGGAACCCGCGCCACCCACGGCAGGGGCGATTCCGGCGGTTGGCCCGAAACCTACTGGCGCTGAAGCGCATGCTCCCGCTCCTTTCCAGCTACCGTCCGGATCTCGCGGTCACGAACACGATGACGATCCCCCTGGGCGCCGTCGCCGCACGGGTTGCACGGGTGACGCACGTTTGGTACATCCACGAGTTCGGCCAAGAGGACCACCACTTGCACTTCGACTGGGGCAGGACGGCCAGCATGGCGCTTATAGATCGCTTGTCTTCGCGCCTGATTATCAATTCGCGTGCCGTTGCACATGCGCTAAAGGAATCGCTGCCGACGGGCAAGATGCGGATCGTCTATTACGCTGTCGAAACGCCGACGGTAACCGCCGCGCAGCGCCAGGCAGATAACGACGCACTCCAGCTGATCCTAGTGGGCCGCCTAGTCCCCGGCAAGGGGCAGCTGGACGCCATCCGCGCAGTGGCGCGGCTCCGCGACCAGGGCAAGACGGTGAGGCTAACGCTGGTGGGTAGCGAGGGGGGTAATTACGGGGGAGTGTTGAAGCAGGAGGCCCGAGATCTTGCGATCACCGATCAACTGGAGTTCGTGGGGGCGGTATCGGATCCCGCAAACTATATCGCCAAAAGCGACGTCGCTTTGATGTGCTCAGCGTCCGAGGCGTTCGGACGCGTAACGATTGAAGCCATGAAGCTGGGCAAGCCGGTTATTGGAGCCGCGGCCGGCGGTACGACGGAACTCATCCAGAATCGAGTGACAGGGCTGCTCTACCCGCCCGGCGACGTTGCGGCACTGGCTGAGCAGATCGCAACCCTGGAGGGTGACCGGGCACTGCTGGGGAACCTCGGTGCCAATGCCCGGCGTTGGGCGATGGACACTTTTACGATGGAGAGATATTGCAGAGCACTTACGGATGTCTTTGGCGAGTTAGTCAACTAGGCACCTGTTTGGCCTCCAGCGTGCCAGAACCGTCGTAAGCCCGGCGGACTAACGCCTGTGGCTGAGCCCACCGGCCGCCGTCGTGCTCGGGTCTGGTGGCATCCGGCGGACCTGCCTTGGGGGCGCCGCGGCACCGGTTCGGGACGCCCCTGAAACGCGACTGCCACGGCCGGCTAGACCGGGGCTGGGAGGCGAGCACGCTGGCGTTGGGGGCTGGGCGATGGACGGATATCCATGAGAGAAAACCTGATGCGTGCGCGAGCGTGGTATCGCCGCCAGCTACTTGGCGACACACCACAGCTACTACGGCAAATCGCATTTGATCAAGAACAGCTAAGGGTCGAGCAAGATGAACTGAAGCTCTCGCTTGGCAAACTGCACGCGACGCTTGTAAGTAATGCGCAGTATGCGTCGATTCAAGAGGCGGAGTTCAAGGTATTCTCTCAATTTGGTGAGGATGGCATCATTCAGTATCTGATCCGCCACGTGCCGGTGCCCAACACCACCTTCGTCGAGTTCGGTGTTGAAGACTACAGAGAGGCCAACACGCGCTTTCTGTTGATGAGCAACAATTGGAGAGGCCTGATTATTGACGCCGGCACGGCACACCTAGAGTTTCTGCGGCGATACAACGGCGATCGTCTGCTTTGGAGTCACGAGATTCATGCAATCTCTGCCTTCGTGACCCGCGCGAACATCAATGATCTCATTCGGCGCGCCGGCATCTCAGGGGATATCGGGCTCCTATCGATAGACATCGACGGCAACGATTATTGGATTTTCGACGCCATCGACGTGATCACGCCGAGAATTGTGGTCATCGAATATAATAGTACGTTTGGGCCGGAGCTGCGGATCACCGTGCCGTATAAGGACGATTTCAACCGCCTAGCGGCCCACCACGGTCGGCTATACTTCGGTGCGTCCCTGGCTGCCCTCTGCGATCTAGCGGAAGCGAAGGGGTATGCGTTCGTTGGTAGTGATAGCGTTGGAGTCAACGCATTCTTCGTGAGAAAGGATGTGGTGGGAACACTGCCTGTCCTATCGGCCCGCGAAGGCTATGTTGAGAGCAGGGTGCGGGAGTCACGCGGGGCGGACGGCTCTAACACGTATATCAGCCAGCACCGTGATCGCCTTCGGGTCATCGCCGACATGGAGGTATATGATCTTTCGTGCAAGCGGATGATCGCGATCAGAGATGCCTTCGGCCTTGCCACAGGGGATTAGCGATATCGTAGGGTCGGGGCACGGGCGGCTCAGTGGGCGGCGCTGTATGGAGTGGCCCGAGCATCGCTTGACACTGCCGAGGGCGGTCCCTACACTCGCATCATGGTGTGCGCGGCCCGACGCGTGGTGGCTGGGTGCGCGGCGAGCGGGAGGCGGAGGCATGCGGGGCTGGCAAGGGGCTCAGTGGGGCCGGCGGCTGGCTGCAGGAGTCGTGGGCGTCATGGCCCTGGCGGCCGTGGCGTGCAGCGGCGCGGCCCCGGCGGCCCGCCCCAGCGCGCCGGAGCCGGCGGCGGGCGGGCCGCCGGCCCCGGGGCTTGCGGTCTCGGCCCAGCCGGCGCCTGGCGAGCCGATCAAGCTCACGGTGCCCTACACGCCTCTCGCCGCCTCCTCCCTGCCGCTGTGGGACGCCGCCGAGGAGGGGCGCTTCACGAAGTACGGCCTCGACGTGGCGCTGGAGTACGTGGGCGGGGCGAGCGCGATCATCCAGGCGATGGTCGGCGGCCAGTGGGACGTCGGCATCATCAGCGGCGGGGACGCGGCGCTGAACCGGCTCCAGGGCGGCGACATGCTGCTCGTCGGCTCGTTCGTCAGCAACTTCACGCTGGAGCCGTGGGCCAAGCCCGAGATCACCCAGTTCTCCGACCTCAAGGGCAAGGTCATCCCGGTCACCCGCTTCGGCACCGCCAGCTACTTCGCGGCGGTCGCCATGCTGGCCGCTGGCGGGCTGCAGCGCGACGATGCCACGATCCTCCAGTCCGGCGGCACGCAGGAGACGATGACGGCGCTGGTTGCCGGCCAGGCCGACGCGGCGCCGCTGGGCTACCCGTGGAACCTGGAGGCGCGCAAGGCGGGCTTCCACCGCCTGACGCCCTTTACCGAATTGGGCGACTACGGGCTGTTCCCGCAGAACGTCGTCGGGGTGCGGGAGTCGTGGCTGCAGGAGCCGCGCAACCGCGACGTGGCCCTGCGCTTCCTGCGCGGCCTTGACGAGGGGCGGGCGCTGGCCAAGAGCGACGTTGCCGTGAGCAAGGCGTCGCTCCAGAAGTACACCAAGGTGGACGACGCCGCCGTCTTGCAGGAGACCGTGGACTTCTACCGCGCCTACTTCCCGGACAGCCTGGAAGTGCCCGAGCAGTCGATCGCGAGCATGCTGCGGCTGCTCGACAATCCGGCCGCGGCGACGGCCGATCCCAAGCAGTTCTACGACAACCGCCTGGTGGCGGAGATCGGCCCGCCGGCGCGCTGAACTGCCCGGCGGCCACCCCGCCACGATCGCGGCGGCCCATTGGAGGCGAAAACATGGCTGCAACCGCGCCACCCCCTGCCGCCGAGCTGTTCCCCGCGGTGCGGCGGACGCCGCTGCCCGGCGGCTACATGGGCAAGCTCCTGCGCGTGGACCTGACCAGTGGCCGCTGCTGGGACGAGAACCTGCCCGAGGAGCCGCTGCTGCGGAAGCTCTGGGGCGGGCAAGCGCTGGCGACCTACATCCTGCTGCAGATGCTGCCGCTCGACGCGACGCCGCTCAGCCCCGAGAACCCCGTCATCATGATGACCGGGCCGCTCGCCGGCACCGGGCTGACGCCGGGCGGCACGAAGCTGACCGCGGTGTTCCTCAGCCCCGCCACCCACCGCACGCTGGGCCGCGCGGCCACGAGCGGCTTCTGGGCGAGCGCGCTCAAGGAGGCCGGCTACGACGGCATCATCGTCACCGGCGTGGCCGACCGGCCGACCTACATCTATGTGAATGACGGCGCCGTCGAGCTGCGCGACGCCAGCCACGTCTGGGGCCTCGGCACGCGGGCGACTGAGGACCGGCTGCGGGCCGAGGTGGGCCACCAGGACGCGCGCGTGGCGGCCATCGGGCCGGCGGGCGAGCACCTGGTCCATGCGGCGATGCTGGTGAACGACTACAACCACGCCGCGGCGCACGGCGTCGGCACGATCCTCGGCTACAAGAAGGTCAAGGCCATCGTGGCCCGTGGCACGCGGCGCCCGCCGATCCGCGACAAGGCGCGGCTGCTCGACGCGGGCGCCCGCTGGCGCAAGGCGCTGAAGCCGCTGACGTTCAAGATCGAGGCGCGGCACACCGTCGGCCACGCGCGGGCCTGGGGCGCGATCACCAAGCGCAACTGGCGCGAGACGATCATCACGCCCGACGACGCCAAGGGCTTCGACCAGAACCTGATCACGCCCCGCCCCTGCTTCCAGTGCCCGCGGCTGTGCCCCTGGGACGCGGTGCTCGGGGAGGGGCCACACAAGGGCACGGTAGTCCACTTCGACGCCGGCAGCGAGTGGATCGACACGTTCATCAACCTAGGCTTGCAGGGCAACGACGTGCTCTACATGGCCGAGCGGATCAACGACCTGGGCATCGAGTGCAGCCACTACGCCGACGGCGCCGGGCTGGCGTTCGAGGCGTGGGAGAAGGGGCTGCTGGGGCCGGACCGCACCGACGGGCTGGAGCTGACCTGGGGCAACCTGGCGGCCATCGAGACGCTGCTGGAGCGGTGCGCGCGGCGCGAGGGCTGGCTGGGCAACCTGCTGGCCGACGGGCCGAAGGAGCTGGCCGCGGCGCTGGGCGGCGACGCGCCGCGGTGGGTCGTCCACACGAAGGGGGGCACGCCGGCGCAGCACGACTGGCGCCCGCTCATCGGCCAGATGCTGCGCGAGCTGGTGGCGAGCGGCGGCATGAAACCGCAGGGTGGCGGCAGCAAGGAGCCGCCGCCCGACCTGCGCTACCGCGAGACCTGGGGGCCGTTGGCCGACGACCAGCCGGACGGTTGGGCCTGGTCGCAGATCCTCAGCGAGCAGCACCGCCAGTTCTGCGGCCAGATGGGCGCCTGCTGGTTCGCCCAGAACGCCAACGCGCCGGACGGGCTCAAGTCGATGGTCGACGCGCTGAGCGCCACGACCGGCTGGGACGTGACGCTCGACGACGCGCTGGACGCCGGCCACCGCAGCATGCTGCTGCAGAGCATCTTCGCCACGCAGCGCGGCTGGCGCGCGGAAGACGACTACACCGACGTCGGGCCGCGCTTCCTGGAGTCGGTGCCGGACGGGAAGTACCAAGGCTTCACGATCGCGCGGTGGCTGCCCGACCTCATCCACGAGTACTACCGGCTGTCGGGGCGGCACGAGCGCAGCGGCCGCCCGACCCGCGCCACCCTGGCCCGCCTCGGGCTGGAGGAATTCAACGCCTGGAGTGAGCCGGAATGAGCGCCGTATCCGTGCCAGAGATCGCTCCGCCGCCGACGCCGCGCCCCGCCAACGGGCGGCCCTACCCTGTGGCGCGGCTCGTCGACGGCCAGTCGCGCAGCATCCTGTTCGACGCGGCCAAGTGCATCGGCTGCCGGCAGTGCGTGGAGGCCTGCAAGGACTGGAACGAGCTGCCCCGGGGCAACAACTACACGCTGAACCCGAGCACGTGGCTGACGATGGAGCCGCCGGTGCTGGAGGGGCTGGCCTCGGTGTGGGGCCGGCATAGCTGCCAGCACTGTGAGTACCCCGTCTGCGCCGCCGTCTGTCCGGTCGAGGCGATCACGAAGTACGAGGAGGGGCCGGTCGTCATCGACCCGGTCACCTGCATTGGCTGCGAGTACTGCATCCACGCCTGCCCCTGGCACGTCATCAGCAAGAGCGACGTGACGGGCAAGGCGACGAAGTGTACGGGCTGTCCCGAGCGGGTGGCCGTGGGCCAGAGCCCCTTCTGCGTGCAAGCCTGTCCCGTCGAGGCGCTCGACTTCGGCCTGACGGCGGCGATCGCCAGCCAGGCGGCCGAGCGGGCCGAGGCCGTGGGCGGCTCGGTGTACGGCGCGCGCGCGGCCGGCGGCACGCACGTGCTGCACGTCCTGACGCACCCGCCCGCCGACCACGGGTTGCCGCGCGTGAGCGCGCGGCGCTACCCGCGGCACCACATCCCGCTGAACGTGAAGCTGGGCGGGCTGTTCAAGCTAACGGGCGGCCCGCGCGGCAAGCTGCGCGCGGTGAGCAACGCGTTCCGCAAGCCCTGGCGCCTGGGCTACCGCTACTGGCACCGCCCCGAGCGCGCCGAGTAGGCCGCGCCTCCACCCGCGCCGGCCCGCGCCCGGGCATCTCGGGCGCGGGCCGCCTCCGCCCCGCTTATTGCAACGCCTTGCAATTAAGGCCAGAAGCTGGTAACGTGGCTGAAGACAGGCTGCGTGGGCGGCTCGGCCGGACCGGGACGTGAGGAGGGACCGGGCATGTTCTTTGATCCTCGGTTGTTTGCCATGACGCGGGGCGTGCGGCTCCGCATCCTCCTCGCCGCGTCGGTCGGCCTGGTCGCGCTCCCCGTGAGCCTCGCGCGCCTGGCGCTCTCCGGCGTCGTCATCGCGGCCGCGATTCGGGGCGCCTCGGTCGACGCGCTTGCCGCCCCGCTCGCCGGGATCGCCGGCCTGCTCGTCCTGCGGGCGGTGCTGCAGTTCTGGCGGGAGGACATCAGCAACCGCACGGCGGCGGAGATCAAGGTCCGTCTGCGCGGCTGGCTCTACGAGCACGTCCTGACGCTGGGCCCGGGGCCCTTCGACCAGCGTCGCACCGGGGCGGTCCTGTTGACCCTGGTCGAAGGCGTCGAGATGCTGGAGACGTTCTTCGGCCAGTACCTATCCCAGCTTCTGGTGGCCGCGCTCACCCCGCTCATCGTGTTCGTCTTCATGGCCTTCCTCGACGTCCAGACCGGCTTGATCTTCATCGCCTTCGCCGTCTTCACCCTGTTCGTGCCGGCGCTGCTCCAGCAGTGGAACGCCACCAGCTCGGCCAAGCGCCGTGACGCCTACGCGGCACTCGGCAGCGACTTCCTGGACGCCATCCACGGCCTGCCCACGCTCAAGGCGTTCGGTCGGAGCCGCATTCACGGCGCGCTGCTCGCCGACCGCGCCCGCCGGCTGTACCGCAGCACCATGCTGGTGCTGGCGGCCAACATCGGCACCAGCGGCATCTCCATGCTGGGCATCTCGGCCGCCGCGGCGCTGGCCCTCGGCTGGGGCGCCCTGCGCGTCGAGCGCGGCGAGCTGCCGCTGCAGACGCTGGTAATCGTCCTGCTGCTCGGCGTCGAGGTGTTCCGCCCGATTCGCGAGCTGACGGCGCTGTACCATCGCGGCATGATCGCCATGTCGGCAACCAAGGGGATCTACGCGCTGCTCGACGCCCAACCCGACGTGTGCGAGCCGCGCGTGCTGCCGCCGAGCCTGGCCGCGGCCGGGGCGACGGACGGGCTCGCCGCGCTGCGGCCGGAAATCACGTTTCAGGACGTCCACTTCAGCTATCCCGGCCGACCCGCGCGCGTGCTGGACGGGGTGTCGTTCACGCTGCACGCCGGCGAGACGCTGGGCGTCGTCGGGTCCAGCGGGGCCGGCAAGTCGACGCTCGTCTGGCTGCTACTCCGCTTCTACGACCCCGCAGCCGGCGCGGTGCTGCTCGGCGGCCACGACCTGCGCTCGCTGCCGTTCGACGCGATCCGCCGCCAGATCGCCGTCGTGGCCCAGGACACCTACCTGTTCCACGGCACGGTGGCCGAGAACCTGCGCGTGGGCCGTCCCGACGCCACCCAGGCCGACCTGGAGGCGGCCGCCCGGGCCGCGAACGCGCACGAGTTCATCATGGCTCTCCCGCACGGCTACGACACGGTGGTGGGCGAGCGCGGCGCGCGCCTGTCCGGCGGACAGCGCCAGCGCATCGCGATCGCGCGCGCCCTGCTGAAAGACGCGCCTATCCTGGTGCTCGACGAGGCGCTGTCCAGCGTCGATACGGAGAACGAGTCGCTCATCCAGGAAGCGCTGGACCGCTTGCAGCGGGGTCGCACGACGCTGGTGATCGCCCACCGCCTGTCGAGCGTCGTGGGGGCGGACCGCATTCTCGTCCTGGAGGACGGCCGTGTCGTCGAGAGCGGCACGCATGCCACGCTGATCGCGGCTGGCGGGCCTTACGCGCGCTTGATGGCCGCCCAGGCCGCCGAAGCGGAGACCGCCGACGGGCTGCTGGCTGACGAGGAGCAGCCCGCCGCGGGAGAGACGGCCCCCGTGCTGTCGCTCGCCGCCGCTGGCCACGCGCACGGGCACGACCACGGGCCGGCTGACCACGACCACGACGGCCACGCGCCGGCGGCCAGCGTCGCCGCGCCGCTCGCGCTGCCCTCGCTCACCGTCTGGGGGCGCCTGCTGGCGCTCGTGCGCCCGTGGTGGGGCACGCAGACCATCGTGTTCCTGCTGGGGCTGGCGCACGCCGCGGCGACGATTGGCCTGGCGGTGATCGGCTCGCTGCTGGTGCGCCAGGTCGCGCTGAACGCCAACCTGACGCCGTGGCTCTGGGCGCTCGGCTTGCTCGTGCCGCTCGCCGCGCTCCTGGCGTGGGCGGAGTCGTGGCTGGCCCACGACCTGGCCTATCGCCTGCTCGCCGAGATGCGCATCGCCCTGTACGAGAAGCTCGACCCGCTGGCGCCCGGCTACTTGCTGCGGCGGCGCTCCGGCGATCTAGTGAGCGCGGTCACCGGCGACGTGGAGACAGTCGAGCTGTTCTTCGCCCACACTATCGCGCCGGCCTTCGTCGCCGTCCTGGTGCCGGGCGGGGTGCTGGTCACGCTGGGCCTGATTGCCTGGCCGCTCGCCGTGGCGCTGCTGCCGTTCCTGGTACTGGTCGGCCTCAGCCCGGTGGTCGCGCGGCGGGCGGCCGAGCGCCTGGGCGCCGAGACGCGCGCCGCGCTGGGGGCCGTGAACGCTCACATGGTGGACAGCGTGCAGGGGCTGCGCACGATCGTGGCCTTTGGGCGCGGGCCCGCCCGGCTCGCCGAGATCGCCCAGAACGGCCGCCGCCTGGCCGAGTTCCAGCTGCGCCTGCTGCGTCAGCAGACCGCGCAAAGCGCGGCGATCGAGGCGCTGACCGGCCTGGGCGGGCTCGCGGTGCTGGCGACCGGCGTGTGGCTAACGTCGCGCGGCGCGCTGGCGCCGACTCTGCTGCCGCTCGCCACGCTGCTCGCCCTCAGCGCGTTTGGCCCGGTCACCGACCTGGCCAAGGTCGGCAAGCAGCTCGTCGAGACGCTGGCCGCCGCGCGCCGCCTGTTCGCCGTCCACGACGAGCCGGTCACGATTCTGGACGGTCCCGGGGTCGCGCTGCCGCCCTCGGGGCCGGGCCAGGCGGCGCCCGCCGCGGTGCGCTTCGAGGACGTCGCCTTCGCCTACGGCCCGGGGGAGCCGCAAGCGCTGCGCGGCGTCTCGTTCGCGGTCGAGCCGGGGCAGACCGTGGCCATCGTCGGCCGCTCCGGGGCTGGCAAGACCACCGCGACGCAGCTCTTGCTCCGCTTCTGGGACCCCGACCGCGGCCGCGTGCTGCTCGCGGGGCACGACGTCCGCGAGTTCGCGCTCGACGACCTGCGCGCGCACGTCGCGCTCGTCGCCCAGGACACCTACCTGTTCAACGCCAGCTTGCGCGAGAACCTGTGCCTCGCGCGCCCGGACGCGACACCGGCTGAGCTGGACGAGGCGATGCGGCTGGCCCGGGCCTGGGACTTCGTGGCGGCGCTGCCCGAGGGCTACGATACGGTCGTCGGCGAGCGCGGCCTGCAGCTCTCGGGCGGCCAGCGGCAGCGCATCGCCATTGCCCGCGCGGTGCTCAAGAACGCTCCGATCCTCGTCCTCGACGAGGCGACCTCGCACCTGGATGCCGAGAACGAGCGCCAGGTGCGCGCCGCGCTGGACCAGCTGATGCGCGGCCGCACGACGCTGGTCATCGCGCACCGGCTCTCCACGGTCCGCCACGCCGACAAGATCGTCGTGCTGGACGCTGGCCTGGTGGCCGAGGAGGGCACGCACGAGGAGCTGCTGGCGCGCGGCGGCATCTACGCCCATCTGGTGGCCGCGCAGCTCAACGGCTCGGCGACCCAGCGCAACGGGCACGACGCCCCGGCGCTGCTGGCCCCTGGGGCGGTCGTGCCATAATCGCGCACCCACACCTTTGGCGGAGGGACAGCCCCTGTTTTCGAGCAGGGCTGGCCCCCGTTCGTCGAGGCGTGGCGCGAGGACCAGTCGGGGCGCGACCTGCCGGCGAGGGGAGGGGGCGCACTGGCGGCGTGGCCGGGCGGGGGCGGTGAGCAGGAACCGTCGTGGCGCTACATGCCGGCTAGCGGTGGGGGCTGGACGGAGACCTCGTTACGCACGATCCGCACGCCCGGGATGCGGCGCGCCACGGCCTCGGCCACGTCGCGGTCCTCGTCGGCGAGCACCTGGCCGGTCAACATGACTTCGCCGCCGCGCGCCGTCACCCGCAGGTTTTCCACCCACACGTTCGGGTCGTGCAGCAGCACCGCCTCGACCTGGCTCCCGAGCGCTAGGTCGTCCAGGACCGCGCCGGACTCCGGCGTGGGCTGGAACTCGGGTCGCGCTGCCAGCGTCAGCAGCACGTCCACGGCGGCCAGGGGCGAGATGCTGCGCGTGTTGAGCATCAGATCGTAGCAGGCCGGGTCGTTGATGTCGAGGTTGAAGAGATAGCGGATGTAACGCGCGCGGTCGCGGTCCGTGCGACGGACCGCCTCCTCCGCCTGCTCGTGGGTCATGGCGCTCGCCCGCGACGAGGCGGCCAGCACGCGCTCCACGCGCAGCCCGCGCGGCGCCATGATGCGGACGCGAATGACGTGGCGCACCTCGCGCAGCAAGGGGCCGGCGCCGAACCCCAGGAGGACGCAGTTGCCCTCGGCCGCAAAGCGATACATGACCGCGCGGAGCAGGACCGCGTAGCGGCGGCGCTCCTCGTTCAGGCGCTCCCAGAAGCTGGGCGCCCGCTCGGTCAGCTCCGGCGCGCCGGGGCGCACGCCGGGCGCATCGTATTCGCGCGCGGTCTCGAACAGCACGGTGCCGTCGACGAGCCGCCCGCCCAACTGCTCGGCCAGCACGCGGCCGATCCGGTCGCCCTCGCTCCCCAGCTCCCAGGATATGGCGATTACAGCCATGGTCTCGTCTCCCCAGCGGTCGACCGGCACGCCCCCGCCGCGGCCCGCCTGGCCGCGTGCCCGGATATGGGGCTGATTGTACCACGGCTTGCGACCGCCGGCCGGTGTAAAATCCCTAGCGGCCGCAGGGCGCCGGCGAGCGCGGACGGCCAAGCATGCGCTGGGACGACCGCTCGATGCCTGCTGCTCCGCGTCGCCCGCCCCACCCGCGCCTGCGCTTCGTCTTTCTCGACGTCGGCGAGACGATGCTGCGCGTCACCCAGCCCGGGGCCACCTACGGCGCTATCCTCGCCCGCCACGGCTACGACGTCGCCGCCGAGACGCTGGACACGACGATCCGCGCGCTGTTCCGCGAGCTAGACGCCGTCGTGCCGCGCCAGCGCAACCCCGACCACACCATCTCGGCCGAGCTAGCGCAGCGTCGCCGCGAGCTGCTGGTGGAGGGCGTGCTGGCGCGCGTGGGCGTCGACCCGGCACACGCCCCCGCCGTGGCGGAGGAGTTCCGGGCATCGTGGATCGGCACGGGCATCTTCCAGATGTACCCCGAGGTGCCGCCTGTTCTCGAGGCGCTGCGCGCGGCCGGCTACCGGCTCGGCATCGTCTCCAACTGGGAGCCGCGCCTGCCCCAGCTCTGCGCCAGCCACGGCATTCTGGAGCACTTCGAGTTCGTCGTTAGCTCGGAGAGCGAGGGGTACGTGAAGCCGCACCCCCGCTTGTTCGAGCGCGCACTGGAGCTAGCGGGCGTGGCGCCCGAGCAGGCCGTCCATGTCGGCGATAGCTATCCCGAGGACGTGGAGGGGGCGCGCGGCGTCGGCATTCAAGCCGTCCTCGTGGACCGCGGGGCGAAGGGCCGCGTGCCGTACTGGCCCACGATCCAGTCGCTTGCCGAGCTACCGTCCATCATCCGCGAGCTGTAAGCACGCGGCAGCGGGACGCGCGCGGCGGGCGCTCCTGGTCGCGCCGGCCTACCGCTCACGACGGGACTCGCGCCAGATTGCTTGCCACAGCGCCGAGTCCGGGCACCGCCCGCACACCGCCACGCGCTGGCCCGTCGCTCCCTCGACCGCCTTGCCGCAGAAGTAGCAGCGGCGGGTGCGACCACGACCAGTAACGGCGCTGGCTGCCCCGCTCTCGCGCGCGGGGAGCGGGATGCCACGGCCCGACGCTCGGTCCGTCGCGCCGGCGGCGTGCGCGCCGGCCATCGGGGATACCGCCGCGGTTCGGCGCAAACAGCTCGCTGCCATCGTCCTGCCTCCCCGGTTGCTCCCCAGGCCGTGTCGGCGTGACAGCCTGGCGATCGCTCGCATGACGCCAGCATACGGGGGCAGCGGCCGGGGGGCGATCAAGCAGCCGACACGCAACGTGTCGCGCGCACGACAGTCTGGGTGGCCGGCGGCGCGGCGGCGCGGCGCCCGGCAGTTCGGCGCGCGGCTATCGGCGCGCGACCGCACCCGCGCCGCCGCGCCGCTCCACGGCGCCGACGGCGCCCGGCATCTGGAACGTGTACGTTTCGCCGCGGGCAAGGTAGCGCACGTGCGGGATCAACCCGGCTGCCGCCACGGCCCGTTGGAAGTCACGCAGCGGCGACTTGAAGACGGTGTAGTCGTCGTAGTGGATCGGGATGGCCGTTCGCGGCCGTAGCAGGCGCAGCGCCTCGACGCCCTGCCGCGCGTCCATGGTGACCAGCAGGCCGACGACGCGCGTGCCGCCGAGATGCAGGAGAGCGAGGTCGATGTCGGGATAGCGCGCGGGGATGGCGCGAAGCTGCTCGCAGATGAGCGTGTCGCCGCTGATGTAGATCCGCGGCCCAACCGCGCCGCCCGGCGCGGTGAACTCCAGCAGGCTGCCCATCACCGGCGGGAGCAGGGCGCTCAGGACGCCGGGGCCGTGCTGGCCCGGCATGGCCGTGATCCGCAGGCGCGCGTCGCCCTTCGCCACGGTCTGCGTGTGCCAGGTCGTCAGGCTGCGCGCCGCGGCGAAGCCCTTCTTGCGGAGCGCGACCGCCGCGTGGCGTGTCGTCACGATCGGCAGGCGGTGGTCTAAGCGCTGCTCGACCACCCGGTCGAAGTGGTCCTCGTGCAGGTGCGACAGGACCACCAGGTCGAGCGGCGGCAGATCGTCCAGCTCCAGGGCCGGGTTCGTGCGGCGGGTCGAGCGCAGCCCGTAGCCCAGCCGGACGTGGTCGCCGCGGTGCAGGAAATTGGGGTCGGTGAGAATGGTGAACCCGGCGTAGCGCAGCAAGACCGTCGCCGTGCCGATGAACTGCAGGGACCCCGTCGCGACGTTCGGCGGCTCGGCCGCCGCGGGCAACACCAGGGGCCGGGGAGCGGTCGTCGTCGCAGACATCGTCGCGTCTCTCCACCGCGCGGCGGGAGGCCGCGCGCTATCCTCACCAAGCGTGTACTTGCCGCGCGGGCGCCACGCCGCTGTGCCACTGCCAGCCAGAAGCCCTGGCCGGGGCCGCGCCTGGCCCGTCAGCTCTCGCCGGCGGCTAGACGCACGCGACATGCCCGCGCCGGAGGGAACAGCCTGCGTGGCAACGGTTCTAAGGAAGCTCTAGGAACTCTCGGCCAGAACCCGCGGCCCTGCGGCGCCCGCTCGGTCCGTCGGCTGGACGCGTGGCGGGCTCGTACTGCCAGCCGAGGACCGCACTGCCGCGCCCCGCGGTATCATGCCGTCGAGTGGACAGGCCCCGGATCCTGTCGTAGGGGAGGTGCTGTGTCGGGCGAGTTGTGCCAGGAGGTCGTCGGAGGCTTCCGAGCGCACTTTGGGCGGGAGCCGGCCGTCACGGCGAGCGCGCCCGGCCGCGTGAACCTGATCGGCGAGCACACCGACTACAACGGTGGCTTCGTGCTGCCGACCGCCATCCCGCAACGCGCCCACGTCGCCCTCGCGCCGCGCGGCGACGCCCGCGTCCGCGTGGCGAGCGCCAACGTGCCGGGTGGCGTGGCGAGCTACGCGCTGGGGACGGAGACGCCGGGGCGCGGCTGGCTCGACTACGTGCAGGGGGTCACGCAGGCGCTCCGCGCCGCGGGCCACGCGGTCGGCGGGTTCGAGGCCTACGTGGCCTCGACTGTCCCGCTGGGCAGCGGACTGGCGTCCAGCGCGGCGCTGGAGGTGGCGCTGTTGCGGGCGCTGCGCGCGGCGTTCGGACTGCCGCTCGACGACGTGGCGCTCGCGCACTGCGGCCAGCGCGCCGAGAATGAGTTCGTGGGCGCCCGCGTGGGCATCATGGACCAGCTGGCCGCCAGCCTGGCCGAGCCGGGCTCCGCCCTGTTCCTGGACACCCGCAGCCTGGCCCACGAGCGCGTGCCGCTGTCCGCGGCGGTCGACCTCGTCGTGATCGACTCGGGCGTGAAGCACGCCCACGCCGCCGGGGCCTACAACGCGCGCCGCGCCGAGTGCGAGCGCACCTGCGCGCTCCTCGGCGTCGTCGAGCTACGCGACGTGGGCACCGCCGACCTGGCCCGGATCGCGGCGCTGCCCGACCCGCTCGACCGGCGCGCCCGCCACGTGGTTACCGAGAACGCGCGGGTACTGGCGGCCGTGGACGCGCTCCGGGCGGGCGACCTGCCCCGGCTGGGCGCGCTATTCGCCGCCTCGCACGCTTCCCTGCGCGATGACTATGAGGTGTCCGTCCCCGAGGTGGACCAGCTCGTGGCGCTCGCGGCGCGCGAGCCCACGGTGTACGGCGCGCGGCTGACGGGCGGCGGCTTCGGCGGGGCGGTCGTCGTGCTCGCGCGGGCCGGCGCGGGCGCGGGCGTCGCTGCGCGCCTCGCCGCGGCCTACGCCGCCGCGGCGGGACGCACGGCGACGATCCTGCTGCCGCCCCCGAGCTAGTTGCGCGGCGGGCGGGCGCCTAGCTGGCCAAGGCCGGCTGGCCGCGGTAGGCCGGGCCGCGCAGCACATGGCCCGGGAGGTCGCCGCTCAGGCGGCCGTCGGCGTAGATGACCTGGCCGTTGACGATCGTGTAGTGGATGCCCTCGGAGCGCTGCACCAGGCGCCGCGTGCCGGCCGGGTAGTCCTCTGCCCACTCTGGCTCGCAGGCGTTTACGGTCGCGGGGTCGAAGATCGTCAGGTCGGCCGCGTAGCCCGGCTGCACCAGCCCGCGCTCCGACAGGCCGCAGACCAGCGCCACGTCGAAGGTCAGCTTGCGGACGGCGGCTTCCAGGCTCATCGCCCCGTGGTCGCGCACCCACAGCCCCAGCAGCGTCGTCCCGTAACCGAACTCGGCGTCGAACTGCACGTGGGCGCCCGCGTCGGAGAGTCCGACCAGCACGTAGGGGCTCCGCAAGATCGCCGCCGTGGCGTCGAGATCGCCGCCGCTGTTCGCGCTGCGGAACATCGTCCCGAGGTTCTCCTCCAGCGAGAGGTCGAGGAAGGCGTCGAGGGGGTCCTGGCCGCGCGCGGCCGCCATCTGGGCGACGCTCTGGCCGACGTAGGTCGCGTTCTCCGGGCGCACGGTCTTGATGATCTGCACGAGGTCCCAGCGGCGGTGGAATGCCGCCCGCTTGGGTGCCGCCATCTCGGCGCGCAGCTTCCGGCGCGTCTCGGGCTCCGCGAACGCCTGCTTGCGCACGCCTTCCGGCAGGAACATGAGAGTCTTCCAGGTGGGGAACTCGTCGAACACCTGGGCGTTGTTCAGGTCGAAGCGGCTGACGATCGGCACCGTGTTCGTCAGCCCGTAGGCGCGGTAGCCGGCGCGGAAGGTGGGCTCGATGCCGGCCAGCTGGTCGCGCCACATCTCCGGGTCCGCCCAGCGGTGTACGACGAGCTGCCACAGCACGGGGCGCCGGGTGTGGCGGGCGAGCCGATCGTACCAGGCGCAGTGCTCGGGCTGGTGCATGCCCAGGATCGTCTCGATGACGCCGCTGTTCGCGTCGCGCAGCACGTCGCCCAGCGCGAACAGCTCGGCGTCGTCGGCCAGGCGGCTGGCGACGGGCTTGCCGTCCTCGCGCATGTGGCGGTCGTTGCGGTTGGTGGAGAGGCCGAGCGCACCCGCGGCCAGGGCGTCGGCCACGAGCTGCTGCATCTGGGCGACCTCCTCGGGGGTCGCGCGGCGCTCGGTCGCTTCCGCGCCGAGCACCCGATGGCGCAGCGCGATGTGGCCGACTAGCCCGCCGACGTTGACGCCAACGTGGCCTTCCAGGCGGTCTAGGTACTCGCCGAACGAGCGCCAGCCCCACGGCACGCCGCGCTCGAGCGCCACGCGCGGCATGGCCTCGACGCGCACGAAGCTCTGCACCAGCGCGTCCTCGCCACCCGGCTCGACCGGCGCGAGGGTGAGGCCGCAGTTGCCCATGATCACGGACGTGACGCCATGCTGCGGCTCGCAGGTGCCGTACGGGTCCCAGAGGATCTGGGCGTCGAGGTGCGTGTGGTGGTCGATGAAGCCGGGGGCGACGGCCAGGCCCGCCGCGTCGATCGTCCGCGCGGCGCTGCCCCGCAGCGTGCCGATCGCGGCGATCTTGCCGTCGCGCACGCCCACGTCGGCGCGGTAGGCCGGCTGCCCCGAGCCGTCCACCACGGTGCCACCCCGCACCAGCAGGTCGTACTCCATCGCCTCCCTCCCTCGCGCCGCGCGCCCGCGCTTCCTCATGCCGACGGTAGCCGATGGCCAATGTTACCGCGTCCCGGGGCCACCGTCGAGCAAGCGGCGGGCTGGGATGGTCGTGGGCGCGGTGCTAGAATGCGCCGGCGCCGCGCGGAGGCGCGAGAGGGCGAGTGGGCGCGCCGCGGCGCGTGGGGCGGGCGGCGCCGCTCCGACGCACCGCAGGGAGGTCGCGATGGCCCGAGATGACTCGATGAAGCTGACCGCGGCGACGCTGGGCCGCGGCGTGGTGCGTCCGCGGGACTACTGCCTGTTTGTCCATGACGAGGCGATGGTCGTGCCCGTCTACAGCGACCAGGACCAGAGCGTAGTCGTCTGGAACCTGGAGCCGGGCCAGGAGAACACGCTTCACGTACACGCCGCGAACGCGCACAGCATCGTCGTGCTGCAGGGGAGCGGCGTCTACCTGCGAGGCGAGGACGAGGAGGCGGCGATCACGGCGGGCGACTGCATTATCGTGCCGCGCGGCACCGCCCACGGCATCCGCAACACGGGCGACGGGCCGCTCTCCTACCTGGCGTTCACGACGGCCGGCGAGGGCGGCTACGTGCGCGGGGCGGTGGGCAGCTAGCAGGGGGCCGGCCGCCTAGCGCTGGTAGGGGCCGAGCTGGCCCAGGGCGAACTCCTGAAAGCTGGTGTCCACCACCTGCGACAGGTCGACCGCCTCGCGCACGCTCCCGGTGCGCTCGTAGTAGGCGAGGTCGTCGCGAATGGACTGCACGGCCAGCGTGCCGTCGGGGTTCAGCCCCGCCGGGCGCATGCGCTCATAGGCCGCCGGGTCTTTGATCGGCGTGTAGGTGGCAAGCGCTTTGATGACCGCGTCGCGGCCCTGCCGCTTGGGACCGAAGGCGTCGTTGTAGTCGCGCACCCCACGCAGGTAGGCGACCATGAAGCGCCGCCCGACCTCGGGGCGCTCCTCCACGAGGCTGGGGCCGTAGACCAGCACCGCCACCTGGTGGTTGCCGTAGAACTCGGAGACGCCGCGCCAGCGCACCGCGGTCCCCTGTGCCTCGATGCTGGACACGAACGGCTCGATGACCATCCCCGTATCGACGGCCTGGTTGGCGAACCCGGCGATCATGTCGGGAAAGCTCAGGATCGTGAGGTTGACGTCGGCGAGCGTCAGGCCGCCGCGCTCTAGGGCTTTCGCCAGCTCGATCTCGGGCGCGTTGGCCTGGCCGGCCAGCGTGGCGGTCAGGCCCTTCAGGTCGCGATAGTCTCGCACCTGGCCCGAGTCGATCAGGTCCTTGCGAACCATGAGCGCGACGAAGTCCCACTCGGGGCTGGGCGTGCTGCCCTTGTCCGCCACCATGCGCATCGAGACCTGGCGCGCGGCCGCGTTGAAGATGCTGGCGGCGCTGGGCGGGCCGAGCACGTCGAGCTGGCCGGCCGCGAGCGCCCCCATCATGACGGAGGTGCTGGGGACGATCTCCGGATCGACCTGCAGGCCCTCCTCCTTGAAGTAGCCCTGCTGGAGCGCGATGTAGATGCCGGCGTCGGAGGTGCTGCCGATGAGGCCCGCCTTGAGAGCGACGGGCGGGCTGGGCGGCGCGGTCGCGGCACTCGTGGCTGGCGGCGCGGCGGCGGACGCGGAGCTGGGTGAGGCCGGCGCGACGGCGGTGGCGTTGCCGGGTGGCGGGGACGGCGCGGCCGGCGCCGGACCGGAGCACGCCACGAGCAGTGCGGCGCCAAGCCACAGCACCCAGCCGGCCCAACGGCGGGTCGTCAGCCGGGGGCGACCCACGCCAACCATGCGCACGCTCCCCTCTCGCGCGAGCCACTCGCCCCCGAGTGTAGGGGCTGGTCGCGCGGCTCCGCAACCACGCCGCCGCTCGCCCCGTGAGACGCAACGGGGTACTGGCCGCGTCCGGAAGGCTCCCGGCCGCGCAGCCGCATCGGGAGGAGTTCCCGGCGCGGCTGGGGGCGGGTCGCCGACCGTGCATGGGCCGGAGCCAGTCGGGTGCGCTACTGCTGCAGGCGGTCCGTGAAGAAGGCTTCGTTGCCCTGATAGGGGGCGGGGCTTACCTGGAGCGGGCCGCTGTACGGCGTGTCCAGATCGATGACGAGGTACAGGCTACCCGCGATGATCGCCGTCAGCGCGATTGTAATCACCGCCTGGGCGAGCAGGCTGCGGACGCCAAACAGGTACGTGAACCCGACCGTAATCATGGCGCCCGCCATCAGGACCACCCAGATCGCGCTCGGCAACGTGCTGCGGCTCTCTAGCAGGCGCTGCCCCCGCAGTCGGTAGAACTCCTGCATCTGGCGCAGCGACTCCATGTAGGCGGGGCGGCCCTGGTCGTCGGCGGGCGCCTGGCTGTAGACGTCCCAGAGGTGATCGGACAAGCGCCACGCCTCGTCGCTGTCCTCGCCGCGCGCCATCGCCGCCCACTCGTGGTCGAGCACCACCCGCGTGTACGCGAGCAGTGTCTGCTGCAGCTCCTGCCGCGTCGCCGTGTCCAGCCCGTCGGCGAGGTGAAAGAGTGTGGAGGTGGCGATGGCTTCACTGGTGATGGTTTGCTGGTCGTCGTGGAAGCGATTCCAGCTGATCACGACCAGGAAGGAGAGCAGCACCGCATAGGCAGCGCCCAGCGTCGAGTAGACGAAGCCCGCCGATTCCCGGTGGGCCTCCAGCGTCGTGAGCTTCACCGACCGTCGAACTACCAGCATACCGCCCAGCGCGGCCAGCTCCGCGAGCAGCACGAACGTCGCGAGTGCCAGCAGCGGCTGTCCGGAAGCCTGTAAGTCGCCCCACCAGATGGCGCGGAAGGCGATCAGCACGGCAAGGCCGGTGGCCGACCAGATAATGGTCCACAGTCGAGGCCGGTCGTCGAGCAAGCGGTCCAAGCGCGGTAGCTCCGGATGCGGTGGCGCGCGGTGAGCCTTGGTGCAGTGTGGCAAACTCCTGGCTTCGCACGCCAGTAACACTCCGGCTGGAGGACGGCCGGAACGCCGCCTGGGATCGCGTCCCGGACGCGGCCCAGGCGCTGTAACCGCTGGCGCGAGCGTTGACAGCTCGCCCCCGCTGGGGCATTCTGAGCCCAAGCGAGCAGCCGGCACGTGGTCAGCGCAGGGAGGGCAGGAGCATGGACCAGCGGCAAGGACAGGCACGGCAGGCGAGCGAGACGCTGCGGCGGCGAGGACTGCTGGCCGCGATCGCGGCGGTGGTCGCGGGAGGGCTGGCGAAGGCATCGGAGCGAGTCGCCCAGGCGGGCGGCACCCAGGGCACCGCACTCATCGACGGCGAGGTCAACACGGCGACCAATCCCACGCAGCTGAACGGCCAGCCGACCTGGTCGGGCCAGTCCGTCTTCGTCGTGGACGGCACCTCGGTGGGCGCCCGCGCGATCGTGGGCACGGGCGGCGCGGCCGCTGGCGTCCAGGGCATCCTCGGGGCCGCGGCAAGCACCACCGGCTCGGCGGGGGTGCAGGGCAGCTCGTCGAGCAGCCCCGGGGTGCGGGGCGACTCGGATACCAGCACGGGGGTCTTCGGCTACTCGGGCGGCCTGTACGGTGTGGAGGGCTCGGGACCGGTGGGCGTCTTCGGCCAGACGGCGGCGAATGGGGGAGTTGGCGTGTCCGGCGCGGCGTCCTCCGGCGTGGGCGTCCACGGCGGGGTGGACACCAGCGGGACTGGCGTCCGCGGCGACGGCAACAACAACCAGATCGGGGTACTCGGCGTGTCTGCCTCGCAGGCTTACCAGCTCGCCGCGCCCGGCCAGCCCGCGGCGGTCTACGGTCTCGCGAGCGCGAGCATCCCCGGCGTGGTGGGGCAGTCCAACAGCGGCAACGGCGTGTACGGCGCGTCAGTCGGCAACGTAGGCGTGCTCGGCACGTCGAGCGCGAGCCACGGGCTGTACGGGGCGTCCACCAGCGGCTATGGGCTGTACGCAACGTCCACGAACAGCACGGGGATCGTCAGCAGCACCAACGGCGGCAACGCGATCCAGGGCGCGTCGAATGGCAACGTGGGGGTGCTGGGGACCTCGAACAGCAGCATCGGCGGCTACTTCTCGTCGGGCACGAGCACTGGCCTGTACGCGACCGGGCCGGGCGCGGGCTTCGCCGCCCGCTTCGACGGCCCGGTGCAGGTGAACGGCGCCTTCACCGTCCTGGGCGGGCCGAAGTCCGCCGCGGTGCCGCATCCCGACGGCAGCCATCGCCGCCTGTACTGCCTGGAGTCGCCCGAGTCGTGGTTCGAGGACTTCGGCCGCGGGCAGCTCGTGAACGGCCGCGCCGCGGTGCAGCTTGACCGGGACTTCGCGGCGCTCGTCCGCAGCGACGACTACTACGTGTTCCTCACGGAGACCGGCGATTGCGGCGGGCTGTACCTAGCGAATCGTAGCGGCACCGGCTTTGAGGTCCGCGCCCGGAACGCGGCGGCAACCGGCCCCTTCGACTACCGCGTGGTTGCGAGGCGCAAGGACATCGCGGCGCCGCGGCTCGAGACGGTCGACATCCCGGCCCCGCCCGCACGGCCCGCCGCCCCGCCGCCCCCGCCCGCGATCCCGCCGCTCGACCCGCCGCGCGTCGATCCGGCCCACCAGGTGCCCGAGACGCGACCGGCGCCGCGATAGCCGCGCCCGCGCGGGGCGCGCGTATCGGGCGTGATCGCCGGCGCTCAGTTCGACGCGGTTTTCATCGCGGGGTGCTGCAGGCCAATGTCCGACGGCGTCGCGCTCTTGTCCCACACGAGCTGCTTGGCCCACCGCGCGGCTTGCTTGAAGTTCTCGGTATGATCCGGTCCGTAGGCGTAGTGATGGTTAGGCGTCAGCACGCCGGAGTGTTTCGTGATGACGTCTGGATCGCCGTGCGCGACGTGGAACTTGTGGCCCTGGGTGCGCTTCTCGATGCCCTGCACGATATCTGCCATGTACTGGTTCACCAGGGGGTCCTCCAGCACGATGATGGCATGGTTCGTGTGCGGATAGCCGAGTAGACGCTGGTGGATCCAGGCCGCTACGCTGGGAGCGCCGCGGCTGCCCTGGCTCGGTAGGCCAGACAGATCGACGGGGACGACGCTGGTCACGCTCCTTCCGCCACTGCTAACCAGGTGGGCTTGTATGACATCCACCTGATGCCGTTTGCCACTGTTATTGGCGTTGTGCAAGGCCAGGACGGCAATATCGTCCGAGAAGCGGCCGAGCAGGTTTTGCATCTGCTTCGTCGCTTGAACGACGGTGTGATCGATGGTCCCGCAGATGGTGTCGTCTCCTTCGGGTATCAGGTCGTCACGCCCGCCGATGGCCACGATGATCCAGACTGGTTTTCCAGTACTCGTGCGCGCCGCAAGTAGAGCTTCCGTTGCCGTCGTGCTGCCGCTGACGATCGCCGAGTAGTTTCCCGTGCCCACCGGTGCATTGGCGACCAGGGAATCGGCGGCGTTCTGCAAGGCGCTGCCGGGGCCTGTGCCCTGGTCGAAGTTCAGGTACGCCGCTTGACTCACTGTCCTAGGGGCTAGCTCGGCGAGGAACGCTGCCGAGTACGGGCCGCCGGCGGGCCCCGGGGAAAGGTATCCGAGCCATTCAGCCATCGCAAAACCCTCCCTGAACGCGAGGCGCAATGTTACTCGACGGTCATGGTAGCGTTGAGCAGGGTTTCCCGCGGGAGTGTGATCCCGAGCGCGCGAGCGGTCCGCAGATTGACGGCCAGGTAAAATCGCGTCGGCTGTTCGACCGGCAGCTCCTCCGGCCGGGCGCCTTTCAAGATCCTCTCGACGTAGCTCGCGGCGTAGGCGAACAAGTCGTCATTGTTTGGCCCGTAGGCCAGCAGCCCGCCCCCCGCGAGCAGCTGTGGCGTCTCGAACATCGACGGGAGGCGCCCGTCGAGCGCCAGTGCCGCGAGCCGTGGATGCTGCTGCTGGAACAGCGGGCCGCCCAGCACTACCACCGCATCCGCACGCTCCCGCGCGATGTCGGCAAAAGCCGCTTCGAACTGGTCCGGCCGTTGGACCTCCGTGGATTGCAGCTCTAGCCCCAAACGCTGCGCTGCCTCCGCGGTGGCCGCGAACTCCTTGCGCTTCCCCGGATACATGGGATCCCAGAGCACCGCCACCCGCGCGATCTCCGGCAGCGCATCGCGGAGCACCTCGAGCCGCTTCTGGCTCAACTGCAGCGAGAGCGAGGTCAGCCCGGTAACGTTTCCGCCGGGTCGCGCCAGGCTCGCCACGAAGCCTTGCTCCACCGGCTCGGCGCTCACCGCCATCACGATCGGGATGGTTTGCGTCGCCTGCATCGCGGCCTGGATCGCCGGCGAGCTGGCGGCCAGGATGAGGTCTACTGGCACGCCGACCAGCTCCGCGGCGAGGGCCGGGAAGCGCTCGGGCTTGCCCTCGGCGAACCGGTACTCGAGGCTGAGGGTGCTGTTCAGGTCGTAGCCGCGCTCGGTCAAGCCGTGTTCGAATGCTTCGAGGGGCCCGAGCTGGCCGGGGCTGCCAAAGGCCAGCACGCCCACGCGCGGGGGCTGCGCGGGCGGTGCCGCCGGCGCGACGCGGGCGGCGCATCCCGCCAGCCACCCGAGACTCGCTGCGCCCGCGGCCTGCACGAACTGCCGGCGGCTGAGGGCCATTGGCGAGCGATGCATCCCGGCAGTCTCCTACCGGCGCGGCTCCGCGCGCTGCTCCCGACGGGCGCAGTATAGCACCAGCCGTGCTAACGCGCTGTCAGCCAGTTGACGGAGCGCCCGTGTGCGGCGTGCCGGACGAGCCCTCACTTCGTGGTGTGTGCGTAAGGGCGGGTCCGCGCGTGCCGCGAGTATCCCATGAAGAGCGTCGCTGGGCCGGGGGGTTAGGTCACGTCCCGGCGGTGGACCGTGCCGAGAGGGTGCGGCGTGCTGGCGGGATAATAGAGCGTGAGTGGCTGCGCCGAGTATTCGACGTAGGGCAGGTGGGCGAGCAGCGTCGCGGCGCCGTAGCTCATGCCGCCCCGCAGCTCGCGCGAGACGAGCTGGCCGCGTCGGACGAGCGCGCTCCAGGCCGCTTCTAGCGAGCGGCGCTCGATCAAGTGGTGGCGACCGAGCTGCTGCATGTACAGCCAGACCCCGTCCTCGGTGACCTCGCGAATCTCGCTGCTGGCCTGACCCGCGAGGGTCTGGAGAGCCGGTCCGCGCGCCTGCAGCGCCGTCAGGTCCCGCCAGACCTGCTCGAACGTGACGGCCTGGCCGCCGCTGTCGGCGGCAACGGCCGCGTCAAAGGCTGCCTGGCTCGCCGCCAGCAGCTCGGCGTCGGCGCCCGGCGCCAGCAAGGCGCCCTCGGTCGAGTCCGCGGGCAGGGGCGCGGCGGGCGGCGCGGCCGGCTCCGCGCCATTCGCGTCAGCGCCAGCCGGCGCGCGGGTGGGTGGTTGGGGCGCCGCCACATCGTCGAGTGGTGGCTCGGCGGGCGTCGGGCGCGGCGCCGCGCGCCCCCGGCCGCGCTCGTCGCCCCGCTCGGACCGCGCGCGGGCGGGCTCAGGCGGCATGGCAGCCGATTCGGGCGCGACAGTCGCCTCAGCCGGCGGTGGGGCGGGCGGCGGTTCCTCAACGATCGGCACGCTAGCCGCCGCGTCGGCAGACTCGCCATCGTCGGCGACGACGGGGGGTGGGCCGAGCCCTTCCAGCTTGGCCTGGACCGCCTCCAGCGCGACGCGCGCCTCGGGCGTAATGCGCAGCGCGCGCAGCACGTGCTCCAGCATGCGGCCGAGGTAGTCTCGTTCCCCGCTGCCGAGCCACAGCGCCACCTCCGGCTCGGCGGCGCCCAGCACGCGGCGAAAGCGCACCTCGCCCGGCGGCACCTCCACCGTGGTGGCCGGCCCATCCTCGGCCCGCACGCGCACATGGCCGAGCGCCGTGTTGTAGATCACGTGGGTGAGCCGCCCGGGCACTTCGTCCAGCGACTCGTCCTCTCGGGCCATCGCTCCCCCGCACTGTCGGTCCCGTCGATAGCGTATCGTATAATGGCTCGGGCAGCGCTGACCAGGGAGAGGGCATGCTCTCAGTTCCGGATTTTACTCGCGCGCGGGAGCAGCGGCTCGTCGAGCTGGGCCAGGATATCGCGCACGCGGCGTACCTCCGTGGCCGGTTCGTGCTGCGGTCCGGCGCCATCAGCAACTACTACTTCGACAAGTATCTCTTCGAGACGAAGCCGAACCTGCTGCGCCGCGTCGCGTCGTTCCTGGCCGAGCTGGTGCCCCCGGGCACGGACCGCCTGGCCGGGCCCGAGCTGGGCGGCGTGGCCCTCGCCACGGCGGTGTCACTGGAGCTGGGGCTGCCCTTCGTGATCGTGCGCAAGGAGCAGAAGTCCTACGCGACCACGTCGCAGCTCGAGGGCGAGCTATACGCCGGCGAGCGGGTGGCGGTGCTGGAAGACGTGGTCACGACGGGCACCGCGGTGATCCAGTCGGCGCAGGCGCTACGGCGGGCGGGCGCCGTGGTACAGGACGCCATCGTGGTAATCGACCGCGAGGAGGGCGGCGGCGAGGCGCTGGCCGCCGAGGGGCTGCAATTCTGGCCGCTCTTCCGCCGCTCGCAGCTCAGCCTCTGACGAAGTGCTGGGCAACGAGTGCTGAGGGCTGAGTAGGATTGGCTCAACACTCGGCAGGGCGCCGCGGGAGCGCCCTGATTCGGCACCGGGAGCGGGACCGGGCAGGGCGCGGCAGGCAGCGCCCCTACACTGGGCGGGAGGCGACCGGGGAGGGCGCGGCAAGCGACGTCCCTAACGGACAGGGGGAGGGATGGACGAGGCGCAGGTCGTGGAGCTGCTAGAGCGGGGCGGCGCGCTCGCGGCCATGCACTACGAGGCCGGGGGCGCCCACCGGCTGCGCCGCTTCGAGCGCTTCGATCCGCTGGCGGACCCCGTGGCGGCGGAGCAGCTCGGGACCGCGCTCGCGGCACGGCTGGCGCCCGGCGCCCATGACCGCGTGCTCGTCTGGGACGGCGTCGACACGAGCGTTCTGGGCTACATCGTGGGCCGCGCCCTGGAGCGGCCGGTGATCCGCATCTACGATTATGAGGGCCTCATCACCGCCTCGGCGCCCATCCCCGCTGGAAGCCGCGCCGTGTTCGTCGCGCCGGCGATCCTCGATCCCCAGCAGCCACGCCTGGCCCGCGCGTTGATGGAGACGCGCGACGCGACGCTCACCACGGTGGCCGCGCTCGTAGACGTGGGCGAGGGGGGCGAGCCGCCCGTGGCGCTCGTGCGGCTGGAAAGCTATCCGCCCGAGGCGTGCCCCGCCTGCCGGCGCGGCGAGCCGCTGGCCAACGCGCGCGTGTCGCTAACCCCGGGAGGCCGCCATGACTGAGGCGCCGACCGACCTGGCCCCGACCGCAGCGGCGAGCGCGGAGCCGGCGACCGCGGCGAGCGTGGCGGAGGCGCCCCAGCCGGATCCCGCGCGCCTGGCGAACATGCTCCAACGGCTGAGCGAGATCGCAGGCGACGGCCAGGCCGCCGTTACGCGGCTCGCCTACACGCCGGCCGAGCGCGAGGCGCACGCCACGGTGGCGCGCTGGCTCAGCGACGCGGGATTGGCGGTGCGGACCGACGCGATGGGCAACACCTACGCCACGCGCCCCGGCCGCCGTGCGGACCTGCCCGCCATCGCCATCGGCTCCCACCTCGACTCCGTGCCCCAGGGCGGGCGTTTCGACGGCACGGTGGGCGTCGTCGGCGGCGTCGAGGTCGTGCGGCTGCTGGAGGCCGCGGGCGTCCAGACGGACCATCCGCTGACGATCATCGCCTTCAGCGCCGAGGAGGGCGCGCGGTTCGGCGAGGCCTGCATCGGCTCGAAGGCCGCCGCCGGCGTGCTCCAGCCGGGCGACTTGCAGCGCCTGCGCGACGGCCAGGGGGTGACGCTGGCCGCCGCGCTGCAGAGCCTCGAACTCGACCCCCGCCAGCTACCCACGGCCCGCTGGGCGCCGGGCGAGCTAGCGGCGCTGCTAGAGCTGCACATCGAGCAGGGGCGGCTGCTGGAGAGCGACGGCAAGGCCGTGGGACTGGTCGAGGCCGTGGCGGGCAACACGCGCCTGCGCCTGATCGTGCGCGGGCGGGCCGACCACTCCGGCGGCACGCCGATGCACCTGCGCAAGGATGCGCTGGCAGCGGCATCCGAGATCGTGCTGGGCGTCGAGCGACTCGCGAACGAGCCGCAGCGCCGCACGACGGTTGCCACGGTGGGTCGCCTGGACGTGGCGCCCAACAGCATCACCACCGTGCCTGCCCAGGTCGCGTTCTACGTCGACGTGCGCGACATCGACGGCGACCGGCAGCGCGCCGCCGCCCAGGACGTGCTGGCGCTGGCGCAGCAGGTGGCGGCGCGGCGCGGGGTGCTCGTGGAGGCCGAGCTGGTGGGCGACTCGTCGCCGGTGGTGCTGCCGCTCTGGCTGCGCCATATCACGCGGGAGGTGTGTGAGCAGCTCGACGTGCCGTACCGTGTGCTGAACAGCGGCGCGGGCCACGACGCGGCGATCCTCGCCCGCGTGCTGCCCACGGCGATGCTGTTCGTGCCGAGCCACGAAGGGCTGAGCCACTGCCCGGAGGAGTGGACGAGCATCTCGGACATCGCCGTAGGCGTGCGCGTGTTGTACCACGCCGTCCTCGCGCTCGACCGCGCGCTCGTGGCCCAGGCAGGATGAGCGACTTTCCACACGGCGTCGCGCTCGGCGTGCTGCCGGCGCCGGCCGGTACGTTGCCCGCGCCGCACTGCGCGGCCGCCCCGATCACCGCGCAGTTCCAGGTCGCGCCCGAGCACTATTTGATGCGCCTGCGGGACGCGCGCGTGGCGGGCGGCGCGCCCGGCCAGTTCGTCATGCTCAAGCCGACGCGCGCGACCGACCTGCACCCGATCCTGCCGCGGCCGATGGCGGTCTACCGCTACCTGCCGGCCTCGGACGAGTTCGAGATCGTCTACCGCGTCATCGGCACGGGCACACAAGTGATGAGTGAGCGCACGGCCGGCGAGATCGCGGAGCTGGTCGGCCCCGTGGGCCAGCCGTTCCGGCTCGCTTCCTCGCTGGACGGCCTGCTCGTCATCGGGCGCGGCATCGGCGTGTGCTCGATCACCGCGGCGGCCGAGGTGGCAGCGGCGCGCGGCGCCCGCGTCTACGCCGTGGTCAGCGCGCGCCGCCCCGACGCGCTGGTGGGCCTCGACCTGTTCGCCGCGCTGGGAGCGCAGGTGTTTCCCGTCACGGATACGGAGGGCACGAGCGCGCCCGAGCACGTCGCGGAGCTGGTCGCGCCGCTGCTGCGGCTCGGGCGCGTGCAGCAGGTGCTCGTGTGCGGCTCGAACCGGCTGATCGACCTGGCCGTGCGCCTGGCCGCGCCGCATGGCATCGACGTGCAGGTGTCGCTCGAAGCGCACATGGCCTGCGGCATCGGCTACTGCCACGGCTGCTCGCACGGCGCCGTCGGCGAGTCCGAGGAGGCGCCGCTGGTGTGCCGCGAAGGGCCGGTGTTTCGGGCGAGCTGTCAGTCATCAGCGGTCAGCGGTCAGCGGTCGGCCGCTGCCATAGCTGATAGCTGACGGCTGAGGGCTGACAGCTGATGACTGATCCCCGCCTGGCCGTCGATCTCGGAGCCGGCCTCAAGCTCCAGAACCCAGTGATGCCCGCCTCGGGCTGCTTCGGCGTCGAGATGGCGAGCCTGATCGACCTCGACACGCTCGGCGCGCTCGTGCCGAAGACCATCTTCTACGGCGCGCGCGCCGGCAACCCGTCGCCGCGGCTGGCGGAGACGCCGGCGGGCATGCTGAACTCGGTCGGCATCCCCTCGCGCGGCATCGACGATTTCTTGCGCCGCATCCTGCCCGCGTACCGGCGCTTTCGCCCGCCGACCATCGTCAGCATCGGCGGGCTGAGCATCCACGAGTACTGGGACCTGGCGGCGCGGCTGAACGGCGTGCCCGGCGTGGCGGGCCTGGAGCTGAACGTCTCCTGCCCGAACCTGGAGGCGGGCGGGCTGGAGATCGGCGCGAGCCCCGAGAACGTGGCGCGGGTCGTCCACGGCGTCGTGCAGCGCTTCGAGGGGCCGGTGATCGCGAAGCTCACGCCGAACGTGACGCGGATCAACGACATCGCCCTGGCGGCGGAGGAGGCCGGCGCCTCGGCCATCTCGGCGATCAATACGTTCGTGGCGATGGCCATCGACGTACACGCGCGGCAGCCGCTCACTGGCACGCCGACCGCGGGCATCTCCGGCCCGGCGATCAAGCCGATGGCGCTGCGCATGGTCTGGGAGACGGCGCGCACGGTGCGCGTGCCCGTGATCGGCATGGGCGGCATCAGCAACGCGCAGGACGCGCTGGAGTTCATCCTGGCTGGCGCTAGCGCGGTAGCGATCGGCACCGCCAACTTTACCCGGCCGACGGCCATGCCCGATACGATCGCAGGGCTCAGCCGCTTTTTGGACGACGAAGGCGTGGGCAACGTGCGCGAGCTGATCGGGGCGCTGCGCTACGAGGCGTTCGGCCCGACGGCTGCCGTGGACGCGCCCGGCGCCTACGGGCCGCCGGACCCCGACACGACGCCTGCACCGCGCCGGGGCCGACGCCCGAGCTGATCGTTGCGGCCGTGCCGCTCACCGCGGACCTCGCCGTCGAGCAGGTGGTGGAGCGCGGGCGCTGCCGCCCGAGGCGCGGTTGTTGGCGCGCACGATGCGCCCCACGCTGGCCGCCGAGCCCGACGACGGCTACTGGTTGTCGCCGCCGGCACGCTCGGCCGCTGGCGGGTGAACGACACCACCGGGGAGGTCGAGCCGGCCGACGGCGTGGCCGAGCCATGGGAGATCCAGAGCCGCCTCGACCTGCGCTGAGCCAAGCCGCGCCGCGACGATCTCACGGCGATCGGAGGAAGCCGAGTGGCCATCGACCTGCTCATCGAAAACGCGACCGTGGTGACGATGAACGCGGCGGGCGACGTGCTGCCGGGTGGCAGCGTGGCCGTGGAGAGCGCGCGCATTCGGGGGGTGTATCGCGCGGGCGCGGCGCCGCCGGCGGAGCCCGTGGCGCGGCGGCTGGACGCCCGTGGCGGCGTGGTCATGCCGGGCCTGATCAACGCCCACACGCACCTCTTCCAGACGCTGATCCGCGGCGTCTACGAGCGGCTGGGGTTCTTGGAGTGGTTGCGGCGGATCTACCTGACGGGGCGGGTGCTGGAGCCGGAGGACTGCCTGCAAGGGGCGCTCGTCGGGCTGGGGGAGTCGGTACAGAGCGGCGTCACGACAGTCGTGGACCACCACTTCCTGAACCGCACGCCCGAGCTGGCCGAGGCGACCATCGCCGGCTTCCGGCAGGTGGGCGTGCGCTGCGTGCTGGCGCGCTGCGTGATGGACGTGGGCGGGCTGGCGCCGCCCGAGGTCGTCGAGACGCCCGAGGCGGGGCTGCGTGCCTGCGAGGCGCTGCTCGCCGGCCACCGCGCGGAGATCGAGAGCGGGGCGCTCGGCATCTGGACCGGGCCGAACACCCCGCCGATCAACGCCAGCGAGACGCTGATCCGCGAGGCGCACGCCTTCGCGCAGGCCCACGGCATCGGCATCAGCACCCACGTCGCCGAGGCGGCGAGCGTGGTGGAGGCGGCGCGCAGCGAGCACGGCGCCGACGGCGTGATCGCGCTGTTCGAGCGGCTGGGCGCCCTCGGGCCGCGGCTGCTCTGCGCCCACAGCGTTCACCTGTCGCCGCGCGAGATCGCGCTGCTGGCGGCGGCCGGCGGCTCGGTGTCCCACAACCCCGTCAGCAACGGCTTCCTGGGCGACGGCATCGCGCCGATCACCGACATGCTGGCGGCGGGTGTGAACGTGGCGCTCGGTACGGACGGCGCGGCCAGCAACAACAGCCAGGACATGTTCGAGGTCATGAAGGTGGCGACGCTGTTCCAGCGCGCCCGCACGCAGGACCCGGCCGCGCTGCCCCCCGAGACGGTTCTGCGCCTCGCCACGATCAACGCCGCGCGGGCGCTCGGCCTGGAGGCGGAGATCGGCAGCCTGGAGCCGGGCAAGCGCGCCGACCTGATCGTCGTGGACCTGGCCGGCGCGCTGCACAACACGGCCGTCCACGACGTGCTGTCGCACCTCGTGTTTACCGCCCGCCCGTCCGACGTGCGCACCGTCCTCGTGGACGGCCGCGTCCTCCTAGAGGACGGCGTGCTGCAAACTATCGACGCCGCCGCGGTGCGCACGGCCGGCCAGGCACGCGGCGAGGCGCTGGTGCGGCGGCTGGAGGCGTAAATGCGAACATTCGCTAGCGCTCCTGAGTCCTGCGGACACGTACTCCGCGCTCAGTAACCACGAGCAGGTGAGATAGATCATCTAGATGGCTCGTGAGGATCGATTCTAGCCAGAGGGCTTTGGCTCGGATGCTTTGGTCGCCCAGCCGAAAGTAGATGATGCCGCGGTGCGGCACCCGATGGCGAACCACCAATTCGCCAAAGTCCCGATCATTCGTGATTAGGATTCGCTGCTCGCGGTTGGCGAGTTCGAGCACCGAGCGGTCAGCTAGACTCGACGGATAGTCCTGAGCGATGGCGGTAACGTCGTGTCCCCATTGTCGAAGAAAGTCGCCCAGCCGCAACTCCGCGCTTTCGTCGAGCAGGAACCGCATCAGCCGGCGGGCGCCGCCTCGCGCCGCTCGGCGTGGCGCTTCGGCCTGTCCCGTTGTACGAGCGCCGCGGCGTACGCGAGGCAGGCCCTCACGTCGTCGACGGTGAGGCGCGGGTAGTCGAGAAACAGCTCGTTCAAGTCAGGGTTTTGCGCGAGCTTGGCAAGGACAAGCTCCACGGGGATCCGGGTCCCTCTGATGGTCGGCTTGCCGACGAGGATTTCCGGGTCCCGCACAATGCGGTCTGAGAGGACCGGTTCACGTCGTCTCATGGCCTCATCCCTCGCGGCACTTTGGAACAGTCTAGCACCGGCCGGAGATGTCGCGGTGCAGCCGACACGCCGCCGGCCAGGCACGCGGCGAGGCGCTGGTGCGGCGGCTGGAGGCGTAGCGGTCAGGCGAACCAGGCGCCGGGGGCCATGCTGGGGAGGGGCCAGCCGGCGAGGCGCTGCCACATCTCGTGGACGGCCGGCTCGAGCGCGGCGGCGGCCGCCAGGTCGGCGGCGAAGCCGGGCTGCAGCGCCGCGCGGGTCGCGCTGACCTGGCGATACACGGCCTGCTCGTCCACGCGCGTGCAGCGGCCTTCGCGCACGACGATCTCGCCGTCCACGAACACGGTGTCCACCGCCGCGCCGTTCTCGCAGTAGACGAGCTGCACCGGCAGGTCGTTGTCGGCGGCGAGGGCGTAGGAGTCGCGGCGCAGCAGCACCACGTCCGCACGCTTGCCGACCTCCAGCGAGCCGATCTCGTCTTGGAGGCCGCACGCCCGCGCGCCATTGATCGTCGCCATGCGCAGCAGGTCGCGCGCCGCGGGCCACTGGCGGTAGTCCACCTGGTTCGACGTGTGCAGCAGTGCGGTGAGGCGCAGCGCCTCGAACATGTTGAAGTTGTCGCTGGAGCAGGGGCCGTCGGTCGCCACGGCCACGTTGACTCCCAGCTCCCGCATGCGCCGCACGCGCGCCACGCCGCTGCCGAGCTTCAGGTTGCTGGCGGGATTGTGGATGATGGTGGCGCCGCGGCTGGCGGCGAGGGCGAACTCGTCGTCGTCGAGCCAGACGCAGTGTGCCATCGACACGTCCGGGCCGAGCACGCCGAGCGCGTCGAGCCGCCCGACCAGTGTCGTGTGGAACGCCTCGCGGGCCTGCACGGCGTGCGACTTCGCCTCCCCAACGTGGAGGTGCAGCCCGATGCCGAAGCGGTCGGCGAGCGCGCGACAGCCCGCCAGCATCGCGTCGCTCAGACGGTGCGCGGCGGAAGGCCCGACGAGCAGCGAGATGCGCGGGTAGCGTCCCTGGTAGGCCGCGAAGAACTCGGCCGCGGCCTCTAGCCCCTGGGCCGTCTCGCGCCCGGTGACCTGGGCCGCCGCGCCGCCGCTCGCCTGCACGAACCGCGGATCGAGCGGCAGGGTGTCCTCCCACTTGAGGTCGGCCAGCACGTACGCCACGGCCGCGCGCATGCCCGCCGCGTCCATCGCGGCTAGCTCCTGCGGCATGCCGCCGTAGGCCAGCGACGTGTTGCCGAAGAAATGGTCCAGGCAAGTCGTGGTGCCGGTGCGCAGCATCTCGACGGCGCTCACCAGCGACCCGAGATAAAGCTGCTCGTCGCTCAGGCGCCCGGTGGGCGAGCGCATGTAGACGAGCCAGAGGTCCAGCGGCAGGCGCTCGAAGCTGCCCTTGAAGAGCGTGGCGTAGGTGTGGGTGTGGGCGTTCACCAGGCCGGGCATGGCGACGTGACGCGCGCCGTCGAACACGGCATCATAGCGCTCGCGGCGGCGCGCGTCGTCCGGCGGGCCGACGTAGGCCAGCCGCCCGTTCTCGATCACCAGGTCGCCGCGCGGCAGCACGGTGTCAGCCGCGTCCACCGTGACGATGGCCGCGTCGCGGATCAGCGTGCGCATGGGTGCCTCATTCCAGGTTCCCGATGGCGGTGACGCTGCGCCAGGCCATGAGCCGCGCTTCGAGCAGGTCGAGCAGCCAGTTGGCGACCAGCACCAGCACGAGCAGCATGATCACGCCGACGAACAGCCCGGCGGCGTCGAACGTGCCGGCGGCGCGGCGGATGAAGTAGCCGAGGCCCTCCGAGGACGCGATGAACTCGCCGACGGTAGCGCCGATCACCGCCTGCGGCACGGCGGTCTTCAGGCCGACCAGGATCGTGGGCGAGGCGGCCGGCAGCAGCACGCGCCAGATGAGGTGGAAGCGGTCGGCGCCGAACAGCCGCGCCAGGTTCACGTAGTCGCGGTCCACGCCGCGCAGCCCGGCGTAGGTGTTGAAGAAGACGAGGAAGAAGCTCATCAGCGCGACGACGCCGACCTTGGACGCGATGCCGATGCCGAGCCAGATGATGAACAGAGGCGCCAGGGCGGTGCGCGGGATGCCGTAGAAGCCGAGGATCATCGGCTCGAACACGTCGGCCCACAGCCGCGACTGCGCCAGCCCGAAGCCGACCGCCAGGCCCAGCCCCGCGCCGATAGCATAGCCGATGATGATCTCGGTGAACGTCACCTGCGTGTGGCGCCAGAGCTGGCCGTTCTGAATCATCTCCGCGAAGCGGGCGACGATCTCGGTCGGGCTGGAGATGAGGATGGCGTCCACCCAGCGGCCCGAGGCGTACTGCCAGAGCGCCAGCAGTGCCACCACGATCGCCAGGCGCAGCCCGTGCGTGAGCAGCGCGTAGCGCGCCGCGCTGCCCGGCGCCCCGGCGCTCGGCGCCTCGACCGTGGACTCGGTGCGTACCGCCGTCGTCTGGCTCATGGGATCGCCCTCACCCTAGCCCTCTCCCAGGGGGAGAGGGAACAGCGCGGCCAGCGGCCGCCGCCTCGTCGAGCGGTGTGCCGTCGTCGGCCAGCAGCTCGTCGCGGAAGAGGCCCCAGAGCCGCGCGTACACCGCGTCGAAGCCCGCCTGCTGGTGGATGTTGAACACGTCGCGCGGGCGGGCGAGGGGCACGTCGAGCACCGCGCGCACCTCACCCGGACGTGGGGTCATCACGACGATCTGGTCCGAGAGCGCGATCGCCTCGACCAGGTCGTGTGTCACGAACAGCACCGTCTTCGGCCGCTGCCCCCACAGCCGCAGCAGGTCGCTCTGCAGCACCATTTTGGTCTGCGCGTCGAGCGGGCCGAACGGCTCGTCCATCAGCAGCACGTCGGCGTCGTACACCAGCGCCCGAATGATCGACGCGCGCTTCTGCATCCCCCCCGAGAGCTGGCTGGGCAGCGCCCGCTCGAACCCCGTGAGCCCTACCAGCGACAGGTACTCGCGCAGCCGCGCCTGCTGCTCCTGGCGGGCGTAGCCGCGCACCTGAAGGGGGAACAGGATGTTCTGCTCCAGGCTGAGCCAGGGAAACAGCTTGCTCTCCTGGGGCACGTAGCCGACATCGCGGTTGACGCCCGTGATCGGCCGCCCCTTGAACAGCACGCTGCCCTCGGTGGGTTGGGCGAAGCCGGCGATCAGGTTGATGATCGTCGTCTTGCCGCAGCCGCTCGGGCCGACGAGCGCCACGAACGAGTCGCGCCGCACGTCGAGCGAGACGCCGCGCAGCGCCTCGACGGGCTGCTGCTGCGCCGAGACGAAGGTCTTGCCGACGTGACGCAGCTGGATGATCGGGTCGGGGCTCACCGGTCGCTCAGCCCGTTCACGTCGCGCAGGAACTCGTTGGTCCAGAGGACGCCCTCGCGGCTGTCAAGCTGCTTGGAGATCATGCCGGCCTGCTGGTGGATCTCGACCGCCTTCGCCCAGGCGGCCTCGGTGCCCAGCGCGTCGCGCGGCACCGCGGGCACCAGGAAGTCCATCGCCTCGCTCAACAGCTCCGGCTTCACCTTGAAGAAGCTCGGCATGATGTCGCGGGCGGCGGTGGTGTGATCGAGGGTGAAGTTGTTGCCGCGGGCGATGGCGCGGGCGACGCGGCGCACGGTGTCGCGGTTCTGGTCGACGTAGTCCTTGCGCGCGTAGAGCACCTCGTAGGCGAACTCGTTGAGCTGCGGCACGTCGCCCTGCGAGGCCGACACGAGGAGGGTGCCATAGCCGTCGGCCACGGCCGTCTCGGGCACCGGCGGCGAGAGCATGAAGGCGTCGATCTGGCCCTGCTTCAGCGCCGCGAGCAGCGACGGCCCGCCGCCGACGGCGACCATCTTGGCGTCGCGGTCGGGATCGAAGCCCTCGACGCGCAGATAGTAGCTGCTGAACACCTCGGTGGCCGCGCCGGGCGAGGTGATGCCGATGGTGCGGTCCTTGAGCGCGCGCAGCCGGTCGGCGATCGGCGACTGGCGGGTGAGGTTCAACTGGCTGGCCAGGTCTTTGCGCATGACCAGGTTCATGGTGAGCTTGCCCATGACCGTCGCCACGCTCTCCAGGTTCACGCCCTTGTCGTTCGCCTGGGTGACCTCGCCCGAGTCGGAGAGCGCAAGCTGGGCGCTGCGGCCCACCACCGCCTGGGTGGCGGCGTTACCGCCCTCGACGACCGTCACGTCGGCGTCCACGCCCTCCTCGGTGAAGTACCCCTTGGCGCGGGCGACGTAGACGGGGGCGAAGGCCAGGTTGTCCACCGCCTGGGCGATCATGACCTTAACGGGCGCGGCAGGCGCCTGGGCCGCGCCGCCGCTGGCGGGCGCCGGAGCGGATGCTCCGTCCTGAGCCGGGCTGCCGCCCGCGGCGGGCCGTGCGCCGCCGGCGCAGCTGGCGAGCAGGGTGGTCGCCAGCGCCAGTGCCGGGAGCGCTCGCCGGACGCCCGGGGCTGGTAGCGGCATGAGGAGGGCTCCTTTCTTGGTGGACGACCGCCCATGGGGCCGCGTGTCTGCTTGGTTAATGCTTATCCGACCCCGCGCGAACTGTCAATGTCTGGCGGCCAGCCCGGGCCGTGGGGGTACGCGCCTGCCAGCCCGGGCGCGGCCAGCGGCGCCGCGAAACCGGGCGGGTTGGGGGCCGGCAGGCCGCGGCGGCCAGCGCCCGTACACCGGGTCGAGTACCAACCCGGCAAGGCGTGGCCAGGGGCGCCGTTACATCGGGCCGGGGGACGACCCGGCCGGGCGCAGCAGGCAGCGTCCCTACACGAACGCGCGGGCCGCGCGGGCGCGGGTTAGATGACGGGCTCGCCGCGGACGGGGCCGACGTAGCCCTCGAAGCGGCGGCGGAGGTCTTCGAGGCGCGGCTCGTCGATCACGAAGTCGCGGTAGCCGTTCAGCACGTTGTACTCCAGGATGGGCCTGAAGCCGGCCGGTGGCGGCACGTCCTGGCGCACCGGCCAGTTGCCGGGCGGCAGGTGGCTTTGCTCGTCGCGGCTCAGCAGCCAGCTCACGTAGAGCTTCGCGGCGTTCGGGTGGGGGGCGGCCCGGAAGATGCCGGCGCCCTGCGCCCAGATCGGCATGCCGTCCGCCTCCGGGATGACCAGGGTGATGTTCCCGCCGTTCGCCTGCGCCCCGAGCGTCGAGCTGAGCGTGGAATCGAAGGAGACGCCCGCGCGGTCGGCCATGATCTCGCGGACGACGCCGAGGTGGCCGCGGATGAACTGGGGGCGGTTCACCATGAAGGCGTCCATCCAGTCCCAGCCGTACTTGTCGACGATCGTGGTGTAGCGGTAGAGCGTCAGGTCGTCGTCCTGGGGATAGCAGGTGATGCACAGGCCGCCGAGCTGCGGGTCGAGGAAGTCCTGGGCAGTGGCCGGGACGACGTCTTCCGGCAGCCGGTCGGGATTGTAGGCGAAGGCGACCGCGCCGACGCGGAGGCCGACGCTCGTGGCGTCGGGGTCTTTGAAGCCATCGGGAATCTGGTCGAAGCCGTCCGGCCGGAACGGCAGGAGGGCGTTCTGCTGCTTCCAGCGCTCGAAGTCCTGCAACGTCTGCAGTACCGTGACGTCGCACTCGACGCTGCCGGCCGCGATCTGGCGGTCGATCTCGGGCGCGAGCACGTTGCTGAAGCCACCGGTGACGTTCACGGTGATGCCGGGGAAGGCCGCGGTGAACTGGCGCCCCGAGGCCTCGAACGGCGCCGTGGGGCCGCCACCATAGAGGTTGAGCTGGCCCTCAGCCCGCGCGAGCCGGTACAGCTCGTCGAACTGGGCGTGCGCCACGCGGCCGTCCGTCGTGCGCATCAGCGCGACGGCGCCCAGGCCCGCCGCCGTGATCTGGAGGAAGCGGCGCCGCCCCAGGGGGCGGACGCCCGGCCCACGCTGCTGGTTGCCGTGCGCCATAGCAAAGCCTCCGTTTCTACGCAGCCAATTCGCCCCTAACGCCGAGCCGATCATAGGGCGGCCACCCGGCGGTGTCAATCCAGATCGGCCCGTCGTAGACCCGGTTAGCAAGCGCAATCAATGGCGCCCCCGCCGTCCGCAAATTCCTGTGGGACACACGTTACCGTCAGCCGCGTTGACCGCGCGGCGCTCGGCTTGTTAGCATCGCAAGTACGCGCCACACGTGTCACCGCCCTCGACCTGTTGTTGCGGCGGTTCGACCGGACGTGGGGAGATCGCGCCCGGAGCTACCGATGCCGTGGCCTGACCTGCGGAGCTTTCTCGACCGCCTGGAGGCGGAGGGGGACCTGCTGCGCATCGCCGACCCCGTGACGTGGGAGTACGAGATCGTCGCGCTGACGCGCGAGTCCTCGGACGTGCAGGGGCCGGCGCTGCTGTTCGAGCGGGTGCAGGATAGCCGCTTCCCGGTGCTCAGCGGGCTGTTCGCGGCGCAGCGGCGGGTGGCGCTGGCGCTGGAGGTGGGCGAGCGCGAGCTGTACGATGCCTACCGCGAGCGCGAGGAGCGGCCGCTGCCGCCCGTGCTGGTGGACGAGGGCGCCTGCCAGGAGATCGTGCTGCGCGGCGACGAGATCGACTTGCGTGAGCTGCCGATCCTGCTGCACTACGAGAAAGACGGCGGGCGGTACGTCACGGCAGGCTTGCAGGTCGCGCGCCATCCCGTGAGCGGCCAGCGCAACGTGTCGATCCACCGCATGCTGCTCCTCGACCGCAACCACCTGTCGGTCTACGCGCCGCCGGGCCGGCACACGCGCGCGATCATCGAGCGGAACCTGGACGACGGCCGTCCCACCGAGATCGCGACGGTGATCGGCACCGAGCCGGTGCTGCAGATCGCCACGCAGGCGCGCGTGCCGCTGGGCACCGACGAGTACGCCGTGGCGGGCGGCCTGCGCGGGGAGCCGCTGTCGCTGGTACGCGCCTGCACGCTCGACCTGGAGGTGCCGGCGCACGCGGAGATGGTGATCGAGGGCCGCACGCTGCCGGGCGAGTACTGCGCGGACGGGCCGTTCGGCGAGTACCCGGGCACTTACAGCGCGGTGAAGCAGGCGCCGGTGCTGGAGGTCACGGCGATCACGCTGCGGCGCGGCGCGATCTACCAGAACGCGCTCACCGGCATGCCGATGACCGAGAACCACTGGATGATGCAGCCGGCGGCGACGGCGATGGTGTACCGCGAGGCGTACAAGGTGTCGCCGGAGGTGCAGGCGGTCCACGTGACGCCGGGCGGGGCGACGCGGCATCACGTCATCGTGTCGATCAAGAAGCGGCACGACGCGGAGGCGCGCAACCTGATCCTGGCGCTGCTCGCGGCACCGCTGGGCGCGAAGCAGGTCGTGGTGGTGGACGAGGACATCGACGTGTTCGACGCGCTGCAGGTGGAGTGGGCGATCAACACGCGGGTGCAGGCGGACCGCGACGTGCTGATCATCCCGAACCTGCACAGCCCGACGCTCGACCCGTCGGCGCCGGCCGAGCGGACGACAGCGAAGATGGGCATCGACGCGACGGCGCCGCTCGGCAAGCTGGAGGATTTCACGCCGCCGCGCATCCCCGGCGCCGAGCGCTACCGGCTGGCGCGGTATCTGAGCGCGCGGGAAGGCGTGCGGGCGAGCACGGCCGGTTAGGTGGCGTGCGCGGTAGCCCACGATATGGCGTCTTTCAGGGCGCGATCGGTCCACTCGACCTGCCAGATCACTGGTCGTCGAACAGCCGGCGCCGGGCCTCGGCATGCGAGACTACGCGGCCAGCCGCGGCGTCGGCGTCGGCTTCGATGGTAGCCTGCCGCTCCGCGTTGGTCTCGGGCTCGTCGTCCTCGGGCGCGAGGAGCAGGGCCCGAAGGACGGGGTCCTCAGTGTTGAGGCCCTCCAGGTAACGGGTGGCGTCATCAAGCGCCGCCTCGGGCAGCGCATCGACCAGGCGATGGAGGGTGTCACGAGCCGTAGAGGTAGACACCGAGCAGCCTCCCGACAGCGGCGCGCGGATAGCGGCCAAGCCATGATTCTACGGGCCGGCACGGACCCGGTTTCCCGAATATAGTACAGTGCGGACGACAGCGAAGATGGGGATCGACGGGACGGCGCCGCTCGGCAAGCTGGAGGACTTCACGCCGCCGCGGATTCGGGGCGCCGAGCGCTACTGGCTGGCGCGGTATCTGAGCGCGCGGGATAGCATGGGGGCTCGCGCCTCGGATTGGGCTCGATGACTGCATATGTGATTTCCGAGGCCACAATCCTCGACGCCGCGCTCGCCGACGCATATCGGGCGCTGGCCCAGGATTCAATCGCCCGCTACGAGGGCCGCTATGTCATTCGCGGCGGCGCGGTCGAAGTGGCCGAGGGCGAATGGCCAGTCGAACAGCGGATCATCGTCGTCGAGTTCCCGAGTATGGACCGGGCGCGCGAGTGGTACGACTCGCCGGAGTACGCGGAGGCCCTCAAGCTTCGCAAGCAGGCGCTCAGTCGGCGCCTTCTCTTCGTGGAGGGCGTTGATCCGGCGAATGCTTGAGATAGGAGACGGCTTCCAGGGGCAATTCCGAGTACCGAGCGCGGGCCGAGGCCTGACGGGGATGGATCGGAGGGGCGGGAGTATAGCGTGGACGTAGAGATCCTGGAGCCGCGGACGATCGCGGAGGCGGCGGCGCTGCGGGCGGAGCACGGCGACGAGGCGAAGCTGCTGGCGGGCGGCACGGCGCTGGTGCTGATGCTGCGCAACCGGCTGGTGGCGCCGCGCTACCTGATTAGCCTGAACACGGTGGACGGCTACCGCGACGTGAGCTACGCCCCGGGCGAGGGCTTGCGGCTGGGCGCGCTGGCGACGATCGCGCAGGCCGAGCGCGCGCCCGCCGTGCGCGAGCACTACCCCGCGCTGGCCGACACGTACCATCAGGTGGCGAACATGCGCGTGCGCTGGGCCGCGACCGTTGGCGGCAACCTGACGGAGGCCGACTACGCCTCCGACCCGCCGGCCATGCTGATCGCGCTGGATGCGCGGGTGCGGGCCGAGGGGCCGCGCGGCACGCGGGAGATCGCGCTCGGGGAGTTCTTCACGGACTTCTACGAGACGGCGCTGGCGGACGACGAGGTGCTGACCGAGATCGTCGTGCCGGAGCCGGCGCCGGGCACACGCGCGAGCTACCTGAAGTTCCAGACGCGGTCGTCGGAGGACCGGCCCTGCATCGGCGTCGCCACGACGGTGCGGCTGAACGACGCGGGCGCCTGCGAGGACTTGCGTGTGGTGGTCGGCGCGGTCGCCGGCACGCCGCAGCGAGTGCCCGAGGCGGAGGCGCTTGCGCGGGGCGAGCGGCCGAGTCCGGAGCTGTTCCGCGCGATCGGCGAGGCGTATGCCCAGGCGATCGAGCCGATCGACGACATCCGCGCCGCCGCCTGGTACCGCCAGCGCATGATCGGAGTGCTCGTGGCGCGGGCGCTGGGCGAGCTATCAGCAAACAGCGGTCAGCCATCAGCTAATGGCGGTGCCCACCGTTGAGTCCACGGCTGATACCTGACGGCTGACGGCTGAGAGCTGATAGCTGACGGCTGATTGCTGACAACTGGAGACGATGATGGTCATCCGCGAGCAAGAGCCGGGCACGTCGGGGCCGCTCACCGGGCAGGCCCTGCCCTATCTGGACGCGGTGGAGCGGGTGACGGGCGCCGTGCCCTACACGCTCAACCTGAAGCTGCCCGGCATGCTGCACGTCAAGGTGCTGCGCAGCCCGCACGCGCACGCACGCATCGTGCGGCTGGACGCGAGCGCGGCCGAGCGGCGGCCGGGCGTCGCCTGCGTGCTGACGGGCGAACGGCTGCGCGCGCTGCCGACGCAGACGCACTACGGCGTCGTCGTGCAGGACAAGCCGATCGTGGCGCTGGACAAGGTGCGCTACGTAGGCGACGTGGTGGCCGCGGTGGCCGCGGTGGACGAGGACACCGCCCAGGAGGCGCTCGACCACATCGAGGTGGAGTACGCGGAGCTGCCGGCGGTGTTCGACGCCGAGGAGGCGCTGCGGCCGGGCGCGCCGCTGCTGCACGAGGAGCTGCCGCCGCAGCGGCAGACGTTCGCCGACATCATCGTGAAGCGCGAGGCCGGCACGAACCTGTGCAACCACTTCGTGCTGCGGAAGGGCGACGTGGCCGAGGGGCTGCGCGAGGCCGACGAGATCTTCGAGGACGTGTACAGCACGCCGGCGGCGCAGCACTGCCCGCTGGAGCCGCACGTCGCGCTGGCCGAGTGGAGCGTGGACGGGCGGCTGACCGTCTGGTCGTCGACGCAGACGCCGTCGTCGGTGCGCGCCGACCTGGCCGAGATCTTCCGCCTGCCGCAGTCGCGCGTGCGCGTGCTGACGGCGACGCTGGGCGGGGCGTACGGCGCGAAGAGCTACATCCACCTGGAGCCGCTGGTGGCGACGGTAGCGCTGCTGGCTCGGCGGCCGGTGAAGCTGACGCTGAGCCGCCACGAGGAGTTCCTGGAGATCACCAAACACCCGTCGAAGTTCTACATGCGGACGGGCGTAAAGCGCGACGGCACGATCACGGCGCGCGAGATCCGCTGCTACTGGAGCGGCGGCGCCTACGCGGACATCAGCCCGCGCCTCATCAAGAACGGCGGCTACGCGAGCCCGGGGCCATATCGCATCCCGCACATCGCCGTCGACTCGTACGCCGCCTACACGAACCTGCCGCCCGCGGGCGCCTTCCGCGGCTACGGGGCGCCGCAGGGCCACTGGGCGGGCGAGTGCCAGATCGACGACATCGCGCGGGCGCTCGGGATCGACCCCGTCGAGATGCGGCTGCGCAACGCGCTGCGCGACGGCGACACGTTCGCCACCAGCGAGCACATGCACGACGTCCACTTCGAGGAGATCCTGCGGGACACGGCGGCGCGGATCGGCTGGGGCACGCCGAAGCGCGCGGCGCCGCCCCGCAAGGCGGTCGGGCGCGGGGTCGCGCTGGCGCTGAAGAGCACGGTCACGCCGTCTACTTCAGCGGCGGGGCTGCGCATCGAGGGCGACGGCAGCCTGACCGTGCTGAGCAGCACGGTGGAGATGGGCCAGGGCTCGAAGGGCGTGCTGGCGCAGATCGCGGCCGACGCCTTCGGGCTGCCGTACGACCGCGTGCGCGTGGTCGACCCCGACACCGACATCACCCCCTACGACCAGTCGACGACCTCCAGCCGGTCGACCTTCTCGATGGGCACGGCCGTGCAGTACGCCGCCGAGGACGCGCGCAACCAGGTCCGCGAGCTGGCGGCGAGCCTGCTGGAGGCCGCGCCGCAAGACGTCGAGGTGGCCGAGGCGCGCGCCTTCGTGCGCGGCTCGCCCGAGCGGGGCCTGACGCTGGCCGAGGTGCTCTCTCGCAGCCGCCGCCAGCAGGTGGTCGGCACGGGCACCTACGTGACCGAGGGCGGCCTGGACCCGGAGACCGGGCAGGGCGTGGCCGCGGTCCACTGGCACCACGCGGCCGGGGCCGCCGAGGTGGAGGTGGACCTGGACACGGGCCAGGTGGAGGTGACGCGCTACCACACCGAGGTGTACGTCGGGAAGACGGTGAACCCGCGGAACGCCGAGCTGCAGAACGAGGGCAGCATCACGCTCGGGCTGGGGCAGACGTTCTTCGAGGAGATGCAGTACGACAACGGGCAGCTCCTGAACGGTAACCTGGCGGACTACATGCTGCCGTCGTTCGAGGACCTGCCCGCGGAGATGACCAATAGCCTCGTCGAGCATCCGGGCGGCGGCGGCGACGCGCACGGGCTGGGCGAGACGGCGGTACCGCCGGTGTCGGCGGCGATCGGCAACGCCATCCGCGACGCGGTCGGCGTGCGCATCCACGACCTGCCGCTCACGCCCGAGCGCGTGCTGGGCGCGATGCTGGCGCAGCCAGCCGCCGTCAGCGATCAGCTATCAGCCGTCAGCGATCAGCCATCAGCAGACGAGGACGCACGGCAGCCGGGCTGAATTACGGCGTTGTCGGAGGGCAGGGGCAGTGGCGCTCGTAGCGTGATGCGGAGTACCGCGAGGGTCACGCCCCGTCACCCCCCCCACCGCTTGGCCGCGATGACCGTGCGGGCGGCAGGGGACGAGCCCCTGCCCTACCCTACCTGTTGGAGAATCCGATGAAGCAGCAGCTGACGCTGCGGGTAAACGGCCGGGAGGAGCGCGTCGAGGCGCCGACGCACCACACGCTGCTAGAGGTGCTGCGCGGCGAGCTGGACCTGGTGGGCGCGCGCGAGGGGTGCGGCGTCGGCATGTGCGGCGCCTGCACGGTGCTGCTGGACGGCCGGCCGGTCAGCTCGTGCCTGCTGCTGGCCAGCGAGGTGCGGGGGCGGGCGATCGAGACGGTCGAGGGGCTGGCGCAGGACGGCCGCCTGCACCCGATCCAGCAGGCGTTCGTGGAGGAGACGGCGTTCCAGTGCTCGTTCTGCACGCCGGGGATGCTGCTCGCCACGAAGGCGCTGCTGGCCGAGAATCCCGACCCGACCGACGAGGACGTGAAGGACTACCTGGCCGGCAACCTGTGCCGCTGCGGCAGCTATTTGAAGATTCTCGCGGCGGTCCACAACGCCGCGCGCCGGCTGCGCGCGGCGGCGCCAAGGGAATAGGGGATAGGGAATAGGGGATAGGGGATAGGGGATAGGGGATAGGGACCGATGACACCATGCTCTCGCGGTTTGCGCGGCCGCGCCACGGCGCTGCTGGCCAGTCTCGTCGTGCTGCTCGGGCTGGCGGCGGCCTGCGCCTCGCTGAGCGGAGGGCCGAGCGGCGGGGCGGCGCCGACGGGCAGCGGCGCCGCGGCGCCCGCGCCGGCGGCGAGCACGCCGAGCGGCGGTAGCGTGCCCACCGCGGCGCCGGCCGCCCAGGCGGCGCCGACGACGCCCGCGCAGCCGACGAAGCTGCGGGTGGCGTACAGCGAGGTGTATCCGGGCGCCACGATTCCGTGGACCACGGCTGACGCGGGCCTGTTCACCAAGCACGGGCTGGACGTGGACCTCAGCTACGTGGCCAGCTCGCAGACGGTGCCGGCGGTGATCGCGGGCGACGTGGACATCGCGCTGGGTGGCGGCTACGCGGTCATCAACTCGCGGCTGGCCGGCTCCGACCTGCGGATGTTCCTGGGCGTGGTGAACTTCTACCAGTACGAGCTGATGGTGAGCCCCGACATCACCGGCCCCGCGGACCTGAAAGGCAAGAAACTGGGCGTGAGCCGCTTCGGCTCGGCCTCGGACCAGGCGACGCGCGTGCTGCTGCAGCAGTTCGGGCTGGTGCCCGACCAGGACGTGGTACTGGTCCAGACGGGGTCGATGCAGGAGCGGGTGGCGGCGATGCAGGCGGGCGCGGTGGCCGGGGGCGTGGCCGCGCCGCCCGATCCGACGCGCCTGCGCCGCCTGGGGTTCAAGTCGCTGTACGACATGTCGAAGAGCGGGCAGCAGGACCTGAACACGATCGCCTTCGCCTCGCAGGCCTGGCTGAACAGCCACGAGGCGGCCGCGCAGGCGTTCGTGGACGCGATGATCGAGGGCATCCACTACGCGAAGACGAATCGGCAGTTCGCGGAGCAGGTGCTGACGAAGTATCTGAAGATGGACGACCAGGAGCTATTGGACGACTCGTACGAGATGTACGTCGGGTCGAATCTGGCGCGGGTGCCCGACCCGGGCCGCGAGGCGACGCGGCGCTACCTCGAGGACCAGGCGGCGACCGACCCGCGCGCGGCCGGGGCGCAGGTGGACGACTTCTTCGACATGCGGTTCGTGGACAAGGTGAACGCCAGCGGGCTGGTCCAGCAGCTATACGGGGACCAGTAGCGGCGGCGCACGCCACGGGGCACGGCGGTGATCCCGGGTCGCCACGGTGGCCTGGCCCGACGCCGGGCGGCAGGGGACGAGCCCCTGCCCTACGCTGGATCATGCAGGCCCGAGGATCAGGGGGCGGGGCGCGGCGGGATGAGCCATCGCCCGATGCCGGCTCCGGCTGCGAGATGGCGTGCGGGCGCCGGACGGCAGGGGACGAGCTCCTGCCCTACGACACGTGATGAAGCGGCGCTCCCGCGTTCGGGGGGCCAGGGGGTTAGGGGATGGGCGAGCTATCGTGGCGCGACCTGCGGGACTGGCTGGCGATCGCGGACGAGTTGGGCGAGCTGCGCCACGTGGAGGGCGCGACCTGGCAGGAGGACATCGGCGCCGTCGCGGAGCTGCTCGACCACACGCCGGATAGCCCGGCGGCGCTGTTCGACGCCGTCCCCGGCTACCCGCGCGGCTACCGTGTGCTGGCGAACAGCATGGGCAACCGCCGCCGCCAGGCGATCACCCTCGGCCTCGACCCGAACACCGCCACCCACGGCCGCTTGCTGGAGTGGTGGCGGACGACGCTGAAGGAGATCAAGCCCATCCCGCCGGCCGAGCTGCCGGACGGGCCGGTCTTCGAGCAGGTGCAGCGCGGCGACGAGGTGGACCTGTACCAGTTCCCGACGCCCCAGTGGCACGAGGGTGACGGCGGGCGGTTCATCGGGACGGCGTCGCTGAACATCATGCGCGACCCCGACAGCGGCTGGGTCAACGTCGGCACCTACCGGAACATGATCCAGGACCGCAACCACCTGGGCGTGTGGATCTCGCCGGGCAAGCACGGGCGGCTGATCCGCGAGCGGTACCTGGCGCGCGGCGAGCGGGTGCCGATCTGCGTGTCGGTGGGCCACGACCCGCTGATCTTCATGGCCGCCTGCGTGGAGGGGCTGCCGTCGGGCATGAGCGAGTACGACTGGGCGGGTGGCGTGAGCGGGCGTCCCTACCCCGTGGTGAAGGCGCCGATCACGGGGCTGCCGATCCCGGCGTTCGCGGAGATCGTGCTGGAGGGCTACATCGACGCGAACGACATGCGCGTCGAGGGGCCGTACGGCGAGTTCATGGGGTACTACGCGAGCGGGGCGCCGACGCTGCCCACGATGGAGGTGCAGGCGGTCTACCACCGCCGCGACCCGATCATCCTGGGCTGTCCGCAGGGCAAGCCGCCGCACGAGGACAACCAGTTCCTGGCCTACCTGCGCTCCTGCCTGGTGTGGGACCAGATGGAGCGCGCGGGCGTGCCGGACGTGACGGGTGTGTGGTGCCCGCCGCTGGCGGCGAACCGCTTCCTGACGGTGGTGTCGATCAAGCAGCGCTACCCGGGGCACGCGCGCCAGGCGGGCGTGCTGGCCGCGCAGGTGGGCGCCACGGCGTACATGAGCCGCTACATCATCGTCGTGGACGACGACGTGGACGTGACGGACATGGACGAGGTGTTGTTCGCGGTGTTCACGCGCTCGGACCCGGCGCGCTCGATCGAGATCCTGAAGCGCTGCTGGAGCGGGCCGCTCGACCCGGCGATCCCGCCCGCCGACCGCGGCTTCAACTCGCGGGCGATCATCGACGCCTGTCGGCCGTGGGAGTGGCGCGACGAGTTCCCCGCGCCCGTGCTGACGCCGGAGCGCGCCGCCGCCACGCGCCGCAAGTGGGGCCACCTGCTGGCGCCCACGCGCGAGCCCGTGCGCCCGACTGGGGCGGGCTCGGCTTAGCGCGCGCTGCTGGCGGCGCCGTGGTTAAGCTGGCGCGTCCTGCCGCGCGGCTCATATCAGAGCCGGCCCGGGGGTTCGCCTACCGAGACGCGCCCTCACCCCGGCCCTCTCCCGGGGGGAGAGGGAGTAGACGCGCCCTCACCCCGGCCCTCTCCCGGGGGGAGAGGGAGTAGACGCGCCCTCACCCCGGCCCTCTCCCAGGGGGAGAGGCAGTAAGGGGACTCCGGTGGCGGATTCTATATCACTGGCGGGGCGGCTGGCTGTGGAAGATGAGCGACCAAAGAAAGTCGGTCTTCACGAGCCCCGCGTAGTACGGATCGTCGGGCGCGAGGTAGCCGGTGTTGAACACCCGCCCGTAGTTGGCCGTGAACGGGTCGTCGCTGACCGAGGGCCAGCCCGCGCGAGCGTGGCAAGTCTGGCAGTTGGAGCGATGGCCCGCCATCGGGTCGGGCGGGTAGGTCTGATCGCCTACCTGATAGGAGGCGGTCGGGCCGAGGTCGCTCTCCAGGTAGGGATTGAAGCAGACGTGGGGGCTGCCGTCGGGCTCGCGCGGCGTCTCCATGTCGTAGGCGGTACACATCAGGTAGTTGCGCCACACGCCCTGGACGCCGGGGGGCCGGTAGTCGGCGTGGGGCGCGGCGTCGGGCGTGGGCGACCACCAAAACGTCTGGAACGTCCAGTTGTCTAGCTCCTTGGTCGTCATGTGGATCGCCATGAGCGCCAGGTAGTCGCCGATCTCAGGCGACTGCCCGGCGTCGGCGACGAGCCGCTCCTGCTCGCCCCCCGCGCTGGAGAGGTCCTTGAGAAAGTCCGCCACGCTCGCCACGTCGTCCGCGTCGCTCAGGCGGTAGGTGTAGAAGCGGTCCAGGCCGATGACCGGGGCGTCCACGTAGCGCGGCGCCTTGGGCGTGCCGTTGCAGTTGACGCGCTGGCGCGAGCCGGGCGCGTAGCGTCCGGCGGGATCCACCGCGACACAGTTGGGCCAGTTCGTGTGCATGGGCAGCCCGCCATCGGGCGGCGGCGGGTAGCTGGGGTCCCAGTAGGGGAGCGCCGTGAGCCCCGCCTGTGACTGGGGACTCTCGGCGCCCTTGATGAGCCAGAAGACGATCTTGAGCGTGATGGCGGTGCGTGGGAACGGGGCGATCTGCCGCTGATAGAGCGGCGCGTCGGCGCGATTGTAGAAGTCCACGAGCCCGTCCAGCGTGTCCTTGCGGTAGTAGTCGTGGTCCCAGATGAAGCGCGCCGCGTCGCGGTTGAGCTTCACGAACGACATCACCGCGGCGGAGCGGCCGCCGGGGGCGGCGGGGCTGTGGCCGGACTGGCGCGGCGGCTCGAGATGGCGGGTGAAGCGACGGCCCGGCACGTCCGGATCGCGGCCCGCGTAGCGGTCGTCGAACACCTCGGTCGCCGAAAACCACGTGTCGAAGATCGGCAACACCTGGTCGTTCCAGATAGAGCCGGAGGGCGCGGTGATGCCCTGCCAGAGCATCCAGGCATGCTCGCGGACGGCCCGCCGGTCTTGCTGATTGACGTAGCCGAGCAGGACGTTCTCATCGGCGGGGAAGCCCAGGCCGGCGGGGAAGTCCGCGTATTGGAACGTCTGCGCGCGTGGGGGCGGTGTCTGGCCCTGCACGGGGATAGTCCAGGCCGCCGGCAGCGCGGCGAAGCTCACGAGCAGCAGGGAGAGGAAGCGACGTGAGGGAACCCGCATCAGCGTACTCCTGCGCGCGAGGTGGCGCGTGCGGGGGGGCACGCGCGCCAGTATAGGGCGCGTATCGTGGGCGGTGCCAAGGCGAGTTGCCGCGGCGGGACCGGAAATGCCCCGTGAACCTACCGCGCCTGGTATGATTTGTGCGGACAGGCGTTGGCCGCGGGCGTTCGACTGGCGCACGCGACGGGGCGTGGGGCCGGCCGCCGGCGGCACCCGTAGCCGCGACGCAATGGGGCGTCGTGAGAGAGGGGATCTGCCGTGGTCGATCGACGTGTGCGCCGCGCTTACGAGGTCCGCTTTGGGACGGACTTCGAGGCATTCTCTCCTGAAACTCCACCGCTGGCCGGCGTCGTGGACGTCCACGCGCACGGCCACGCCGGCCAGCAGGACCCGCTGGCGGTCTCGAAGCTCGCCAGCCGCGCGGGGATGCGCGGCATCCTCTGGAAGACGATTGGTAGTCCGAAAGCGCCCTGGCTGGCGCACCAGGCGCTGCGCGAGGCGCTGCTGCGCTGGGCCGACGCCGAGCAGCTGGCGCCGGTCGCCACGGCCTTCGGCGCGATGACGGAGACGCCGTTTGGCGGGCCGACGGTCGCCCGCGCTCGGGAAGCCGTCGAGCACGGCGCGGCGGCGATTTGGCTGCCGGTCATCACCAACGTGCGTAGCCTGACGCGGGTCGGGGCGCCCGGCGCGTTCGCGGGCGCGCCCGGCGCGCTGCCGCCGATGACCGAGGAGCAGGCGCGGGCGCACGGCGGCGTGTCGCTCACGGCCGGCGGGCGACTGCGGCCGGAGGTCGTGGACCTGATCCACTACGTGGCCGACGCCGACGTGGCGCTGTTCTTCGGCCACGCGTCCCCCGACGAGGCGCTAGCACTCGCGGAAGAGGTCGAGCGCCTCGGCTTCACGAAGGCGGTGGTGGATCACCCGTTTAGCCCGATCATCGACCTGGACGTGCCGCGGCTGCGGCAGCTGGCGGCGGCGGGCGTGAACCTGAACTGGACCTATGACGAGCTGTCGCCGATGCTGGGCATCGACCCGCAGGACATGGTGGCGGCCATCCAGGCCGTGGGGCCGGAGCACTGCCTGCTCTCCAGCGACGCGGGCGACCCGATCATGCCGCACAGCGTCGAGGCGATGCGCATGCTGCTCGCGGTAGTGGAGAGCTATGGGGTGCCCCACGCGGGGGTCCAGCAGATGGCGACGAGCAATCCCAGTCACATCCTGGGCCTGCCGGCGCAGGCCCCGGCGCGTGCCGCATAACCCGCATCGCGCGGGAAGGGGAGGGGTAGATGCTTCGTCGGTTGGCTCTGAGCGCGGTGGCGCTCACAGCACTCAGCCTCGTGACAGCCGGGGTGGTGGCGGCGCAGGATCAGGGCGCGGGGATGTCGGGGGCGGGGACGGCCGGCATGAGCCAAGGCCCGTCCGGGATGGGGCCAGCGGGGACGCCGGGGGTGGGCCCGGGACCGGTGGGGCTGCCCGTCCCGGCGATGCCCGGGATGATCGCGACGAGAAGCGCGAGCGGCGCGCTGACTGCCGACTTCCGGACGCCGATCCACCATCCGGGCGACCTGAGCGGCCTGATTCCGTGTACCGGCTGCGGCGTCATCGCCGATCCTTGCTCGTTCCGGGGCCAGTGCCAGTACGCGGAAGAGGCTATGTGGCCGGAGACTATCGGGCTGCACCCGACCACCAATCAGCCGGAGCTGCCGCTGTACTTCCCACAGGGACCGCTGAGCTGCGCGCGGGGGCGCGGCGACAACCCGGCGAGCTGCGTGGACGCGCCGGGCGAGTGGAACCTGCGCTCCGGCATGCCGAGCGACTCGGGCGGCATGGGGGGCGCGAGCCGCTGATACGACTGCGGCTGGGAACGCCAGGCGGGCGCGGGGGTGCCGAGCGGCACCCCCGCTCGGCTGCGCGGCCCGCCTCGACGGCGTCCAGGCGGCGGCGGGCGCCGGGGCGTACCCGGAGCACAGCGCGAACTGGCCGAGCCGTGAGTGGACGGGGCCGGCTGTTGTTGGCTAGAATATCGAGCGCGCGCGCCGAGGTAGCTCAGTTGGTAGAGCATGCGACTGAAAATCGCAGTGTCGGCAGTTCGATTCTGCCCCTCGGCACCCTCAGAACCCTAGCAAAATAGCCAAAAAGAGAGACCCGCCGTTGTGGCGGGTCTCCTGCTTTTGCCCCCTTGACAGCCACGGTGACAGCCACCCGGCTCAGGTCGCGTTCCGCAGCACGCGCTCGATGCGCTCGGCGGCCTTACTTCGGGCCTGGCGGGTCAGATGCCCGTACACGTCGGATGTGATCTGTACGCCGCTGTGCCCGAGGAGCTTCGAGACCTCGTGGAGGTCCGCCCCGGCTGCCAGGTGGAGCGACGCGAACGTGTGTCGGTAGAGGTGCAGGTGGTGATGCGGGATGCCCGCGCGCCGCAGCAGCGCCTGGGTATGGCGCCAGAGGTTCGACGGGTTCATCGGCGTGCCGACAGCTGAGGGAAAGACAAGACCATGTTCCTGCCAGGCGGTCCCCGCCCGTAGTCGCTGCTCTAGCTGCGCCACCCGATGGCGGCTGAGCGCCTCCACCGCCATCGGCGCCAGCGGGATGATGCGCCGGCCCTTCACCCGCTTGAGGTCCGTGCGCTCGCCATGCTGCACCTGGGCGCGGACCCGGACCTCACCCGCCTCCAGATTCACGTCCTCCCACTGGAGACCCAATAGCTCGCCACGGCGTAGCCCGGTCGCAATGGCGACGATGTAGAAGGCGGCCCACGGATCGTCCTGGGCAGCGGCTAGCACCGCGTTCACGGTCTCCGGCTCTAGTGGCTCGACCTCGGGGCGCTCGACGCGTACCCCCTCGACCAGCTTCGCCACGTTCCGGTGGACAAGTCCCTGCCGGAGGGCATGTTCCAGGGCGGCGCGAAGGACGGCGTGTGCATACTGAATCGTGCGCGGCGCATGGCCCGTCGCGCGCTGGCCCCGCAGCCACTCCTCGACGTGATGTGGCTGAAGCTGCGCGAGCTTGTGGTGGCCGAGCACCGGCAGAATGTCCTGCCGCACTCGGACCTCATAGCCGATGTAGGTGTTGAGCCGCCGCGCCGGCGGCTTCACCGCCACATCGAGCCAGTGGGTGAGCCACTGCGCGACCGAGAGCCGCTCCGGCACGGGGGCCAGCCCCTGCTGTAGGCGGGTCTGCGTCTTGGCCAGCTCGTCTGCGACAGCCTTGCGGGTCTTGCCATAGATGTACTTGCGCGTCGGCCGGCCCTGGTGGTCCGGTACGCGCACCTGGGCCACCCACCGCCCATCCGTCCGCTGGTAGATCGATCCTTCGCCGTTCCCGCGCTTCTTGCTAGCCACCGCTCTCTGCCTCCTGCCCTACAGCAGACCCTCTCTTCTATGCGGAGGATCGCCTACTCATGACCGTAACGGTATGTGGGGAGCACCTGTAGCCAGTGCCGTGACACCTTGCGAAATGATCGGGGGGACTACACGCGAAGCGATCTTTCGGGGTCACCATCATTCACAGAGACTTGCGGCATACCGGTATTATACGTCTTGTTTGCCCATCGGAACCGACGCTAGGCCGAGTGGGAGAGGGAAAAGTACCGGAAATCTTCACCGCCTATCTACTCCCCCTCGATACCACCTCTGATACACTGCGCGCAACGGCCAGGCTAAACGGGCGCACGGGCAATCGGAGGGGAGGATTATGTTTTGGGGGAAGATTTACCGATCTCTGGCGCTTACGCTCCTGCTGAACACGGCGGCGCTGGCGCATGCGCAGACAGGGAGTACGACAGTGGACCTGGAGACATGCACGGTGGGTAGTGTAACAGAGGAACAGGGGGTACTAATCATGGCCTGCAACTACACGGGCAGCGTCCAGGAAGTTTTTTCACGTGCCCCCTACTCCAGCGGGCGTGCGCTGCTGACCATCGCTATCCCCGGCGCCGGTAGTTACTTTACGCCGACGGGACGGGCCTGGTTGCCACGGGATTGGGCATACTTCCAAGATACAGGCAACGCGCATGCACTGGACCCGGCGCCACTCACAAGCCCCACCGGCTGCCCCGCCTTCGACGCCGCCTGGATGGGCCACATCGTCTATCAGGCCACGGTCGGCTTGCCCGATGTCACCTGGTCGGTGTGGGCCGGTCCCGATGGCACAGCGTGCTGGCAACGGAGCTAGAGCGTCTGCCCCCACGAGAAGGAGAGCTGCCCCGTGCGGAGAATCCGATCATCCCACCAGCGCACCGGCGGGATCGGCGTGCAGAGCGGGCAGCCCAACACCGGGTGGAGTGGGTGGCCGTAGTAGTCGTAGTGCAGGAATTCCCGATGCGCATACACCAGGCATGGGCGACAGCCGGGGCTACATGGGGTCTCATGGCTGTGGCGGGCTGCCATCCGCTCCCCCTAGGCTAACGAGGGCAGACTAGCTGCCTTGCCCGGCCACGCCGGAATAGCGAGCCGGCTGCCTATCCTCTGGCAGCCGGCTCGCTTGCCCTGCGGCCCCTCACGCACCGGCTGGCTAGTTGCAGTAACGCCAGCTTCCGATGCGGTAACAGGTGTTGGATGATCCGGTATTCCAGTTGTAATAGGTGTAGTCACCGATGCGGGTAGAGGAGCCGTTCAGCCCGTTATTCCAATGGTAGTAGGTGTAGTTACCCACACGGTTAGAGTACCCGCTGAGGCGGTTGTTGACGGTGTAGTAGGTACTGTTACCGATGCGCGTGGAATAGCCCGACCAGTAGGGGTTGATCCCATAGTAGTAGGTCGTGTTGCCAATCGGGTAGCTGGACCAAGAGGAGCTTCCGTAATACCCGTATCCATACGACTGCGCAAGCGTGAGCGGCGGAAGGGCTAAGAACAGGAGCAGTCCCAGGAGTACCAACAGCCAGCGCATCAGATAACCCCGGCAGGCGAGAGCTAGTCGCCCCACGCAGCCACTATAGGTTGCTAGGGGCAAGGCAGTCAATTTTCTTCGCTCGCCCTTACGCCCCTGCCGCCGTGCAAGTCGTCGTCAGCATCGTTTCTCCCTCGCCAAAGGGAGGGCCGAGGACTCGCCTCGGCCCTCCCCCCAACATTATGCAGCCGGCCCCTGACCATCGAGATAGGCCAGGGCCTTGTCGGTGAGCACGAACGGGATGGGCGCGTCCGGGTCGAGCGTCGGCGTGGGCCAGGGGACCAGGTTCGCGGGCGGGCTCGCCTGGCGCTGCTCGGCCCGCTCGCATGCCCGGAGGAGCCGCACGGCAATCGCATGCTTGCACGGCCCGCCGCGCTGCTGGTAGTCCGGGCAGGTGCAGCGGTCGCCCCGGTAGCCCCGCTCGCTCAGGCAGACCCAGTATTCGCGGGAGCCGTCGGACGCCTGGACCCAGTAGGCGTGGCCCACGTTCGCGGGCGCCAGCGCGGGGCTGATGGAGCGGAAGGCGACGATGTCGGCGGCGCGCTCCATGCGGCACGGTAGCTCGGGATGGGCCGCCTGGCCCTTGGCGAGGACTTCGCGCAAGGTCTGGAGCGAGATCGCGGGGGCAGGCGCCTGTGGTACGCTAGTCGTGGGTGCCGATGGGTACGACATCGGTTCCTCCTCGCCGTCGGGGTGTTCCTACCGCCCCGACGGCTCTTACGTTTCTGGAGAGGCCCGCTTGCTCTCTCCATCGTTAGTGTATCACCCATATCCTAACGTGTCAATAGGGTACAGGCTTGAATCTCGGCAGTGTGTGAGTATGGGTGTTTGCCTAACGTCTGTGGTAGACTTGTCCGTATGGGCAAGCGGTTCACTTTGACTCTACCGGACGACGTGCGGGCCTTCTATCGTGAGGCCTCGGCACGGCGCCGGCGTGAGTCGCGCCAGTGCAGCACGTGTGGCACACGGTTTGTGGCTACGCCTAGACGCCAGTACTGCTCAGCGGCGTGTAGTCAGCGCGCCTACCGGGAGCGTAAGCGCGAGGCTGCGCCCGGCGCCCCGCCCTCACCAGCCACACCGGAATAGCCGGAGCATCGCACTCGCTTTCCGGTTCTCTCCCCTACACAGTGTAGCCTTGTCGTGTAGGTCCCACCGTGTCTCTGGCCGATCCCCCGCACGCCCGCGCGATCTGTTACAAGGGTAGGCCACAGGGCCGCGCGCATGTAATTTTCGCGGGGTCCCTCTTCGGCCCTCTGCAACCGGGGATTTTCGGCACAAGGGTCCCGGATTTCGGGTCGCCTCGGCCGAAAAGTCGGGGGGTAAAACGCCTGGGAGCGAAGTCCGAATCTGCGCTTATAGGTGTGCGGCCAGGACACCTGCGGCGATGCTCGTACCGTAGGCAAACAGGGTGAACCCCAGGCTGTGACTCACCGGGTTGTCTGCCGGCACCAGCGCCAGCGTGGTGATTAGGATTACCATGAGCGTGAGGAACCCAATGACGACACCCCGAGTGATGTGACGCTCGTCTTCGGTTTCGGGGTGCGCGGGAAATGCCGCCCGCGCACGGGACTCCTCCTCCCGGATCATTGCCTCGCAAGCGCGGCGTAGCTCCGGACCAGTATTCGGGTCGGCCAGCATACGCTCGGCGTACTCCTGCATTTCGGACTTCCGTCGAAACACCGGTCACCCCCTTTTTGCTACAGCCGAGACTTCAAATGCCACCCGAAACTTCTTGGCCTATGGTAGGGCAACCGTAGGCACGCCCCTATAGACGCCCAACAGATGGCACCATTATAGCGCTGCTATGCCGCTTGTATGCCGCTTGTATGCTATGTCTTCTCCGTAACAGTAGGAGAGACGTTGGTGCTTGTAAGGAGGAGTATCGAGCTTCATCAGCCAAGGAGTCGGCGCCGGCCGCCGATGTTTGGCGCCATCAGGGCAAAGCCCGCGATAATCTCCTGGGCCAGGGCGAGCGTCGCCCGTGACACCTCCTCCTGGTAGACGTCGCGGTACCGCTGACGCAGGTATTTGGCGACGGAAATCGACGGAAGTTTATACGAGCGGGTCCGTTTTCCCTTTCCTCGCAGCAGCCGCAGGTACGGCTCCCCATCCCCCGTATGGGAGAGTCGCCCTGGCCTCCGGGCTAGACCCACCAGGAACCGAATCGCTTCCTGACGGCGCTGTTGTCGATAGCTCATCTCTCTCAGACCTCGTAACTCGTTACACGCGCGGTGTACCTTTCGATATCATGGTGGTCAGGGATGCGGTCGGTGAGATGCCAAGAGTCGCCGTCGCCTTTATCCTCAAAGCAGTACCTTTTCCCACTGAGCCACAGCGGGTGTCCGGCGAGGCGCCAGAGCAGCGCCTGTAGCTCGTCCGCGTTACTCACCCCGAGACCGGCCGCCTGAGCCGGCCCGAGTAACTCCCCGGCGGTGAGATGTTGAGCATGCCACTCGTCCCATAACGCGGCGGCAAACCGCTGAAGCGCCTCGTCCGGGTGTGGGCTGTTATCAATCGAGAGGGGACTTATTTCGTTAAATTCGTTAATTTCGTAGTCCGTCTTGCACTCGCGGCGCGGCTCCGGCACGGGGCGTCCTACCGGTGCCGGGGACGCGGTGCTAGCCGGTGAAACCGACAGGGCATCCGGAGAATAATAAAAGCGAGCGGCTATTTTTTCTATCTCATTACGAGGCCCTGCGGACTGCCGGCGTAGCTCCGCGAGCCGCGCCTTCGCTAGCGCCAGGTAGGAGGTCCCCGCGCCCATCATTCACACTCCGAGTACGAAATTAACGAATTTAACGAAATAAGTCCCATCGCCATCTGTTACACCGCCTCCCATACCTCCCGTGGCTTGCCCCCGGTCGTCGTATCTAGTGTCGGCCGGGCCACCCCAAAGCGCAGCAGCAGACCGAGCGCCGGGTCGATGCTGCTGGCCCGCACGTTCCGCCCCAAGAGGGTGGAGATGGCCGTGCGGTCGAGCGGGCCAGAATTTCGTAGGGCACGGAGTATCGTGTCGGCCACCGGGTCCCCGGTACTGTCCCCGAAGATGTACGCGGCCGAGGCTTCGCAGTACTCCCAAACCGCCAGCGCCGCCAGGAGATGCTCAACCCTTACAGTGCCTGACTGGTCGAGGATGGCGTAGAGGCAGGCGATGCGCGTAACCTGTGCCTCCGCGCGCGCGGTCACAGCGCCCCACAACCCCGGCTTCCCTTCACTGAGCGCGGGATAGACCGTGTACCATAGCTCGCGCGCCTCCTCATCCCGGCGCATCTCCCCTGCCCGTTGGGCAAAGGTGATCGCCGCATAGAGCCGCCGGGCAATCGTGTCCAGCGCGTCCGGGGGCAGGTTCCCTCCCTCGGGGAGGCATTTGGAGCGGCGGGCACACGTCCAGAGAAACCGGTTAGCGAGCCCGTTCGCCTGCTCGGTGGCGTCCAGACGGCGCCGTAGCTCATCCACTGTGATGTGGCCGATGATGCTGATGTGGGCGCCGGTCGCCCGGACCGGGTTGTGCTTCGTCATGGTGCCGAGCGGGCGGCCGTCCCAGGCGTCGCGCAGTTGCGGGGAGAGATTGTTGCCCTCGCGCCCCATGGTCCGCAGGGCGCCCGCTAGCTCATGCTCCAGGACCAGGAGGCGTTTATCCACGACGCCCGGATCGACGATGACCGTCTGGTGCTCGCCCGTAGGCCGCCCATTCTCGCGCACGGGCTCGGTCTTGCTGATGGGATCGCGGACGGCGAAGGCAAAGCCTTCCCCGGAGGACAGCCCCGAGTGGATGTGCTTCGCTTCCCACTCTGGATCGACCAACGCAAGCGGGCGCCGGGCATGGCCGGCCGAGGTCCCCTTCCGGGCCTTGGCCGTATCGCCGACGATACCCACGAACAGATTCAGGTGATGCTCGTCGGCCTCGACCCGGAAGTGCGGTCCGCGCCCCACGACGTTGCCCACGCATACGAGGAATTGGAGAAGCAGCGCCGCCGGATCGGCCTCCGTGTGTGGTTCGACCGTTCGCACGAACTCGCCGGCCAGACCGTGGTAGGCAGCTTCGGCCAGCGGCGTGGGCCAGGGGGCCTCTCGGCGGCTGCGTCGCGGCTCCCCCGGAGCGGCCGGTGCCTGGTGCCCATTCCGATACTCGTCATCCAGTCCAAGCGGCGCGCGCACGTCACGCCAGCCCTTATCCCGACAGCGGTTGTGGTGGCAGACGTAGGCGAGTGCGCCGTTCGCTAGCTCGGTGATCGCGGCGCCATCCGAGTGATCGGCGCTGGTCAGGCAGCGGTCCAGCGCGTACACGGTGCCGTAGGACGTTGGGTGCGGCTGGTAGCCGATGTCCTTCCGGCCTAAGACCTCGGGGATTGTCCAACGACGTTGACTCTCAAAGGTACCCCCGGCCGCCGGTGGCTCGCGCTCGGGCACGAGCGCTGCCAGTTCGTCAAGATGCCGCCTGGGTACCGATCCTGTGTCCGGCGTGAACTCGGCGCTAGCCAGGCGCCAGACGCGCCCGAGGTCGGGGCTGTCGTCGCCCTTCGCCGCTACGGTGCCGATCACCTTCGTGAGCCGCGCCGCGTTGTAGACGCCCGTATCGATCTGCACGGCCGCGTTATCGAACGCGGCCGCCAGGGCTTCGAGGCAGCGTTTCACCAGCGCCGTGGCTTCGTCATCATTCGGCAAATCGATCCGGTAGACGAGCGCCCCGCCGTTCCCGCTCATCGCGCGGTACAGTGGCAGCGGCCAGCCCGCGTCGGTGAGGTACGCTTCGATCTGATCCCGCACCGCGAGCGCCGCCTGCATCTCCGCCTCGGTGGCCGAGATACCGGTGGGGCGCTTCGGGTCTACGTCGATCAGGAGGCGGGACCGGTACCGTACCGCCTCATCAGTGGTCGTCGTGGATACCTTGTCTCTCAGCCGATTATGAGCACGCGCCAGGAGATCACGCTTCACGGGGTTGAGCGTGATGTAGACCATTTCGGCGTCCCGCCCGGTGATCGGGGCCACGGCAGCTATGAAGGCCGCGCGGTCGTTGAAGTAGCCCGAGGCGGTGCCCCAAAACCGACACGCCCCCTCCTGGCGCGTCTTGGGCACGCGGACCTCGTAGACTTCGCCGGGGACCGCGAAGCAATCCCAAAACTTGCCGAGGAGCATAGGATCGGGCCGGAGTGCCACAGGCGAGCTTATCGTGGTCGGGCTAGCCATGACGCCTCCCCACGCCGCCGAGCTTGTATTCAGACAACCGGTTAGTTAACCTCATTTAAGTAAATCCTCGTGACCCCACTGGCCGCCCATTATCCGGGCCAGTGGGGTCTCATCATTCAGCGACGTTACCAGTCATTGTTACCCCACCCACATACCGGGCAGGGCGTCCGCTTGCGCTCGCGCCGCTCTTCCGGGGTGGCATCGCAATCAAACAGCGAGCAGTCCACACACATGGGCGGCGGCGGATCGACGCGCAGGTACAGCCCCAAATCGATAAGCGGTCCCACCTCCTCATCAAGCTCTTCCGGGCGCGCGTCTGCCCACCCACACCGCACGCAATGCGGAACGGAACCCGGCCCGCTCTTGTACCCCCAGCGGGCGTAGATGGGGTGATAGCAGCGTGGGCAGCGCGCAACCTCGGGAATGTCTACCGGCTGGCGCTCCGGGTGCGGCTCAGGCGTCATGCCGCCCCCCACCGGCGCCCGCCCGCTCGGCGCGCCGCGCCACTTCCGCAGCGAGCGACTCGCGGCTAATGAGCCGGCCATAAGGGGTCCGGGTAGCGACCAGGCGCCCTTCCAGCGCCAGGAGGCGCACCATTTGGGCACTAAGATCGAGGGCGCGGGCCGCTTCGGACACCGTAACGAAGCGGTCGAGGTTGAGGGGTATATTGTCGGTTCGCATCCACCGTTCTCCTCACAGCGTGAACTGCACGCTAGTAATTTGACCGGTGGATGCGGCTGACCGGCGATGACGCGCTCACTGTCCCCACGAATGCGTGGGTTCCGCCCGCTCGCTCCGAGATAGAAGCGAGCCGGCACCTTGAGATGCCTTCGAGCGCGTGGTAGATTCTTCAGCTACCGACTGTAGGATACTACTGTTACAGGCGCAGTGCATGAATTTTTTTATCGGCGGTTATGCCGCCCAAACGGTGTTAATTGCGATTCCCCTCAACCCGTGCCCCTCAGCCCGGTCGGCAACCTCCTTTCACCTCTCCACCACCGTCTTTGTCCCTAGTTCCCGCGGTCCCCGCCCTCTAGTTGCTGCGCTACCCATTTCTCCAATTCAGTACGCGGAATACGCCGACTGCGACCGATCCGGATCGAGGGAATGGCCCCTTCCGTGAGTAGCGTGTAGAGGTGCGCGCGCGAGATATCCAGGGCTTTTGCTGCGTCCTCAACTCGTAACAAGATGCGGTGATCCGCCACGGTGACTCCCTCTCGTCCACAACTGTCCGGGGTCGTAATTGTATATTTACCCGGCAACAAAATTGTACCGTGCGGTGGGAGAGAAAATCGTGCGGCGTAGCGAGAGCGGCCGGCGCTCGGGGCGCGGCGGCGGCCTGGAGCAGCAGGCGCGCTCCCCCGAGGGACCGGGGCAGCGGCAGTCGTTGGCGATGCAGGGTGACAGCCATTGACAGCCACGCTGACAGCTACCGGGGGCAGACGGCGGCTGCATAGCCTGGACCTCGGTGGACGGGAGGCCTTGATTTTATTGGGGTTCGTGGAGGTTGGTAGACTGTGGTGGACGAACCAACCACGACTGAAAATCGCAGTGTCGGCAGTTCGATTCTGCCCCTCGGCACCCTCAGAACCCTAGCAAAATAGCCAAAAAGAGAGACCCGCCGTTGTGGCGGGTCTCTGCATGTTTGGCCCAACTCCCCCTTCAACTCCCTCTTATATCCGATCCGGCCCTGGGGTTCGCCGACGAGGCGGGCCCTCACCCCGACCCTCTCCCAGAGGGAGAGGGAGTAAGGGAATGCCACCCCCGGATGCGGTATGAGCGGGTGTCAGCGGAGCGCCGGCGGGTGTCACTGCGCCTGCTGGAGCCAGGCGTCTATGCCGTCCGCGATCTCGCGGCGGCGCTCCTGCGCCAGGTGGCCGTAGATGTCGGCGGTGATCTGCACGCCGCTATGGCCGAGGAGCTTCGAGACTTCGTGTAGCGGCACGCCCTGCGCCAGCAGCCGCGACGCGGCCGTGTGGCGCAGGTCATGGAAGCGCCGGTGAGGCAGGCCGATCCGCGCGAGCAGCCGGATGTACTCTGGGTAGACGTTGCGGGCGCTGAACGGCGTGCCGACCTTGGTGGTAAAGACGAGGTCTGACGCCTGCCAGCGGTCGCCGGCGAGCAGGCGCTGCTCTAGCTGGCGGGCGCGGTGGGCGCGAAGCTGGGCGACCAGCACGTCCGGGAGGTCGATCACGCGGCGCCCCTTCGCGTGCGTCTTGAGCGGCCGGAGCACCAGCTTGCCGTCTTGCTTCTGCAGTTGCTGGCGGACGTGCAGGCGCCGCGCCTCAAGGTCGACGTCGGCCCACTGCGGACTTGGTATCACTCGGTAGTCGTAGTGGTAGCTGTGTAAGGGCTCGCGCTATGCTGGCCAACGACTTGTGCCTGATGAACAGCCGCTCCCTCCCGCCGGTGCCCCCTGCAGTGACCGAGCACCTCGGCCTCGTGAGCGCCCAAGGGCGCGCGGGTACGCGCTCGCGACCGCAACGTGGCAGGGTTCGCAGGCCGCTCGGCTAGACGCTATTCGGGCTCGAAGCCCTGGGTGCCGAACTTGAGGGCGCGGGCGTTCTCGGTGACCGTGCGGACGACGTTGTCGGGCGCGCCGGCGGGGATGTGGGCCTCGATCTCCAGGGTGACGGTGACGTCGGCGCCGACCAGGCCGGCGAGGTGGGCGATCACCTCCTCGGCCACGCGGCCGGCGTCGGAGCCCACCCTGATAGGGTTGAGGGCGACCGCGCCGTGGAAGCGCTTCGGGGCGGCGGGCGCGGGCCGCGGGTTGGGCGTCGGCGCCCCGCGGCCGTCGCCGTGGTCGTCGCCGGCCGGGCGCGGCTCGGGGCCCTGACCGCCGGGCGGGCGCGGCTCGGGGCCATCGCCGCCAGGCGAGGGCGGCGGCGCGCTCTCCCGGTCGAGCTGCTCCCCGGCGACGTCGGGCCGAACGAGCAGGCCCGTCAGGTTGTTCCCGGCGAGCACGTCGAGGCGGCCGGCGCGCAGGCCCACGTAGCGGCCGGTCGCCGCGTCGTAGCTGTCGGCGTAGGCGAAGGAGTCCTGGCGCCAGAGCAGCAGCCCCAGGCCGTCGCGGATGGCGCCGACGAGCACGGCGGGATCGCGCAGGCGCGGCAGGTAGACGTAGCGGGCGAAGTCGTCGGCGAGCTGCTTGATCTCGACATAGTCGCCGCGCCACAGGGGGATCTTGTCCAACTCCATCTTGAGGCGGGTGCCCGCCATGGCGGTGATGAGCAGCTCGTCGTGGCGCAGCTTCTTGCTGGCCCGCACGGCGAGAGCCTCGGAGCCTAACAGGCGGAACGCCTTCCACTCCAGCGCGCCCTGGGGCGAGGGCTGGACGGGCACGAGGAGCCACTGGTACGCCTCGGGCAGCCGCGCGACGATCGCGTCGTCGGCCGCCTTCTTCTGGGTCTCCGCCTGGCGCACCTGCTGGGCGGTGAGGTCGTCGGTGCCGCGACCGTTCACGATCCAGTCCCAGGCGAGGTAGCGGCGGACGGCTTCGTCGAGGTCCTGCAGGCGGGCCTGGTCCACGGCCAGGAAGACGAGCGTGTTGCGGTAGAGGCGGGGGGCGCTGCCGCGCGACTCCCAGATGGTCCTAGCGGCCGTCTCGGCCTTGTTGCCGGGCTCGCGGCTATAGGGATACTCGGGGCCGAGCACGACGAGGCGGGCGTCGAGGTCGTCGGGCACGTCGTGGCCGGAGTGGGGGAGCGGGTGGACGGCGGCGAAGTCCCCCTTGTCGCGCAGGTTAGCGCGCAGGCGCTTGCCGATCTCCTCGGCCACCTTGTCCGGCTCGCGCTGCAGCTGCTCGGCGCGGTCCTCGGCGAGCTTGGTCACCGTGGGCTGGATGGAGTACCAGTAGCGGGCGCCGTCCTGGTAGAGATAGGTGGCCGCGGTGCCGAGGCGGCGCAGGGCGTCGCCGAAGACGGCGGGCGACTCGCCCGGCATCACGCAGCCCAGCTTGATCTGGCGGTCCTCGACGCCGCGGTTGGCGGCGGTGGCCGTGGGGGCGGAGCCGAGGTAGATGGTGCGCGCCACGCGACGGGCGGCCTGGAAGCGGCCGAGGTTCGGCACCTCCTCGTCCAGGCGGTGGGGCAGGGCGCTCGGGCCGTCCACATCCTTCTCGATGACGGGCACCCAGTTGTCGGGCAGGTAGCGGGTCAGCTCAGTCTGGACGCGCGGGTCGTCGATGGGGACGCTCGCGGGCATGATGAGCGGGTTGCGGTCGCCGCGCTCCCACAGGCTGTGGATGACGGCCGCCATGAGGCGCAGCACGCCGCGGGTGCGCTGGAACTTCACGAGCGTGGACCAGTCGGTGTAGAGGCGGTCGAACAGCTCGGGGTGGATCGGGTAGGCGTCGCGCAAGCGCTTCTCGTAGCTGGCGTCGCGGCAGTCGGATGGGAACTCCTGGGCCTGGGTGCGGTAGTGGTCGTAGAAGGCGCGCGCCACGCCGTCGCGGGCGGTGTACTGCTCGCGCTCGACCAGCGGCTCGAACAGGCGGCGGCGAACGATCTCGAAGCCCTCCTCGGCGCTGGCGGGGCGCCAGGAGGCCTCGACGCGGCCGACGACGTTGCGCAGCCGCTCCAGGGCCGCCCGCCCGCGCTCCCCGCCCACCTCGACGTCCTCGGCCACCGCGTGGGGCGAGGCCGCGCTATCGGAGGCGGGCAGGCTGACGACGAGCAGGCACTGCCGCGCCGCGCTGGCCGACTCGGTGAGCGCCTGGGCGAAGGTGAAGTGCGTCTCGAAGCTGCCGCCGGGCAGGTCGGGGGCATCGTGGAGCTGGCGCGCGTAGGCCACCCACTCGTCGATCAGGAGCAGGCAGGGGCCGTAGGCGTTCATCAGCTCGCGCAGCACGTCGCCGGGGCTGGTAGCGCGCTCGTCGTCGGCCTGCACGCGGGCAAAGGCCGCTGGGCCGCCGAGCTGCCAGGCCAGCTCGCCCCAGAGCGTGCGGACGACCGTGCCGTCGGGCTTGACGACGGGGTTGCCGGGAGAGATGCGGTTGCCGACGAGCACGACGCGCCGCACGGGCGGGAGCTGGTCGACGCCCGCGTCGCGCAGCACGTCGGCGACGCCCAGCAGCGCGCGCGGCGGCGTGCCCGAGAAGAGATGGTAGAGGGCGAGCATGGAGTGGGTCTTGCCGCCGCCGAAGTTCGTCTGGAGCTGCACGACGGGATCGCCGCCCGTGCCCGCGAGGCGGCGCACGGCGTCGACGAGCAGCTGGCGCAGGCCGTCGGTGAGGAAGGTGCGGCGGTAGAACTCGACCGGGTCGCGGTACTCGTCGGCGCCCTCGCCCAGGTGGACCTGCCAGAGGTCGGCGGCGAACTCGGCCTGCTGGTACTGGCCGCTGGCCACGTCGCGGTGGGGGCTCACGACCTCGCGCCAGGGCCGGAGCGCCCCCGTGACGGGGCTCTCGACGGCGGTGCCGGCCGTGCGCCGCCGCTCGGCGCGCGCCTGCTCCTCGAAGACGAGGCGGCGCAGCTCCATCTTCATCTTCGCCACCTCGTCGGCCTGGGGGGCGGAGACGGCGGTGAGCAGGCGGGCGATCGAATCGAGCGCGCGGTCGGCGTCGTCGCTACTGAAGGCGTTCTGGTGCGCCCAGCGGTTGCGGCAGTCGCGCACCTCGAAGACGAGGCTGCGCTCGGCCTGGCCCAGCGTCTTGCGAAAGACGGTGTTCCACTGGTCGAGCAGCAGGCGGAGGAGGGCCGCGACATCGAGGTGCGGCTCGTCCTGGCCCTCGGGCCAGCTCAGGTCGTTGCGCCAGCCCACCGTGGCCTCGGTGATCCAGTACTTGCCGTAGTGCGCGTGCAGCTCGCGCTCGACGTAGGGGCGCAGCCCTTCGCGCAGCAGGTCGAGGGCCTTGCCGACGCGCTCGTGGTTCGTCATCGCCATCGCGTTACTCCGTCGAGGAGTGAGGGGAGAGGAGTGAGGAGTGAGAGGGGACCGTCCCTGTCGCTTCTCGCTTCTCGCTGCTCACTCCTCCCCCCTTGGCGTTCGCCTGCGATTGCGGCGCATCGTGGTCAGGATTCGGCTGGTCTGGTCGAGCAGGGACCGTAGCTCGCGCGTCTCCAGGGGCGGGAACCAGGCAAGCTGTTCGCACAGCGTCAGGAGGGTTTCGACCTCCGCCAAGGACCCCTGCGCGATCGCCAAGAACTGCGCCTTCTCCCAGTCTGACTCACGCGTCCAGCCCTCGGCGACATTCGCGGGAATCGAGATCGCCGCGCGGGTGAGCTGGGAGCGCATCCCGTAGGTCTCTTCGCGGGGCAGCAGCGGCGCCAGGCGATACACCTCCCGGGCAGCGGCCATCGCTCGCTGCCAGAGGATCGTCTCGCGGTAGTGCATGCTTGCTCCGGGAGGAGTGAGGGGAGAGGAGTGAGGAGTGAGAAGGGTGAGTCCCTCTCACTTCTCGCTTCTCACTTCTCACTGCTCAATATCGGCTGGAATGTCCTCAGGCGGGATCCAGACTACCTGGTCGTCGCGCCAGACGGCGACGGGATTGCCCGCGCGCTTGTGGCCCAGCAAGGCTTCTCGGATGGCCTGGCGGATGGCTTCCCGAATGCAGGGCAGGTCGTCCACGCGCTCGGCGGGGGAGCGTTCAGAATCGGATGTTCGCGTCATCCCTGCCTCCTCATGAGCGCCTCCCAGGCTCGGACGTCCAGAATCGCGGCCGGCTGCGCGGCGCGGCCGGTCGCCAAGAGACGGGGTTCATCTGCTGTGGAATTGTCGAACATCTGCCAGGAATCGACCACCTCACGATAGAGAGCGAAGAAGTTGCGTAGCCCGGCGGCGAACCGCCGGCGGACGACGGCTTCTGGTACGGCATGGCCACCCCCACGCACGCGCTCCCGGACCCGCGCCACGGCCAGCTCGGGGCTCGCGACGGAAAGAAACACCAAGTGCGCGCGATAGCCCGAGGTGCGCAGGCTCGTGAGCCAGGGCGCGAAGGTGCGGCTAGCAAGAGTGGTCTCGAAGGCGAAGCTCGCCCGCCGGCGCGCCAGCGACCGCAGACGTGCCAACATGACCCGGCCAGCGGCCACCGCCACCATCTCGGGCCGGAAGGCAGACAGGCCCTGGGCGATGGTATCCGCGTTGACGAACTCTGTGACGGCGAGAGCGCCCTGGAGCAGCCGCGGCGCGATGGTGGACTTGCCGGCACCGTTCGGGCCGGCGATCACGACGACGAGCGGGCTAGTCGCGGCACTCACGGATCAGGCCCCGGCAAACAGGCCCGGCTGGGCGGCCGGCGTCGTGCCCAGCTCGCGGGCGAGGCGCGTGATCTCGGGCCAGCTCTGGACCAGGGCGTTGTAGGAGCGCGCCTCCGTCGCGCGCTGCCGCTGCTCCGAGCTGTTGAAGAGCCGGTAGGCAAGCTCGCGGGCCGTCTCGGCGCGGCTGCCGAGCTTCGCGATTAACTCGGCAGCCGCGCCCTCGCCGCCTGATTCCAAAGCACGGACGAGATGGTGGACCGTCTCCCAGACGGTAAGGCGGCGATCAGTGGCCGGGTCCCAATCTGCAGGAAGCTCGGCGGGCCGGAGCAGCCGTACCTTGCCGCTGCGGGACGCGAGGATCCCGGCCTCGGCCATACCGGAGACGCTCGTGTTCTTCGCCGTGGAGAGTGTCTCGGCCACACCATAGTCGCCATCGGCGAAGCCGAACTGGTCGTACCAGGCGAGCGCCCAACGAGTATCGGCGTCGAAGTCGCCCTCCTGCTCGGCCAGGACCTCGTCGAGCGTCTGGTTGATGAGGGTTAAGGCTTCACGGACGGACAGCGGCTTGCCCTCGGCATCGAGCACCTGGGTATAGCGCGTATATACCGACATGCCCGGACCGATGGCGGCCTGTGCCAGGTCGACGGGCGCGATGTTGCCGTGCTGAAGCTCGCGGAGCGCAGCGGGTAGCTCACTCCGGAGCGCGGCGAGCAACTCGCGCCGGGTGGCAGAGGCGGCGGAAGCGGGGCGCGGGCGACAGACCAGGATGATAGATGAGGCGAGGGCATTGCTGCCGATGTCGCGCAGGCGACCGGCCATCTCGGTGTGCATGGGCCAGGTGCCGACAAGCTCGAAGCCGGCGGTGACAAGCCCACTGAGAGCGGTCTCCCAACCTGTAGAGGCGGAGAAAAGCTCGCCCCCCTCACCGTCGTCGCGCTCGGCCTGCTTGAACGCGTAGTAGACGGTCATAGGGTGGTGGGGGTCGGCGTAGGCGCGGATGCGCTCAAAAACGTGGTGGAAGCCTTCCTTGAAGAAGCTGGCGGCGCGGTTGCGGCTGCCCTGGAAGCGGGCCGGCTCAGCAACTAGCTCTTGCGTCTTGGGAGTCTCGATGGTATGGAACAGGTCGGGCTCGACGTCGGCCAACATGCGGCGCAGCCATATGTAGTAGTAGTCCGACAGATGCGCGTAGCCGATATTGTCGTAGTAGGGAGGATCAGTACTGACGACGACCGGCACCTCCCAGCCGCCGGACGTAGCGGCGTCCCGCTGCTCCACCCGACCGGGGACGCCATCGGCGGGCGCGGCAGTGATGCTGTCGGCCACCGAATCCGCGATGCGCAGCCAGCTTGCCAGGGAATGGCTCAGCACATTCGCTTCGACGAAGTCCCAGACCATCGACAGCGTGGGGCGCCCGAACGTGCCGGCGATCCCCTCCGAGGCGGGCAGCCAACGCGTGAGCGACGACCAGTTGCCGGCGGCCTTACTGAGGGCCAGCGCGAGGTAGACGCTGACCACCTTCGCGTACTGTTCGGCATCATCAGGCGCGCGCCCCGAGTGGGCAGCGGGCTGCTGTGTTGTATCCGCCAGAATCTGCGCGCGCGCCTCTTTGACCAGGTCGGCCAAGGTAGTGAGCGCGAGTAGCTGGCGGTCGGTGTAGAGATCGCTGAATCGCCGCATGCCGTAGTTCTGAACGCGGAAGCCCAGAGCCTGGGCAGGGAGATCGATGTCCGGCGGGTTCAGAGGCCTGGTGGCCTGAGCGGCGGCCTCCTGCTCGGGCGTAGGCGAGAGATAGCCGCGGCCCCGGCCGGCATCGACGACAGCGGCCAAGAGCTGGTGGCTGAGACGCCCGGCGCGGCCCTCGGCGCGGACGTATTCGAGCTTGACGGGATGATCGGGGCCACACACCAAGCAGGAGGCGCCGCGGCGGTTGACCGTGCCCTCGCGGGGGCCGCCCTGGCCGGTACGTACCTCGAAGCGGACCGTGCGGGCTGCGTGATCGACGATCGGCTCCAACCAAGCCTTGCGGCTCGGCTTGCTCGACAACCAGAAGGCGCGCACGAGGGGCATCTGCGCGCGACAAGCCGGATTGGGGCAGGTGACGGTACGTGCCCAGATCCAGGCGAGAACGGTCTCGCCGCGTGGACCCTTCGGGTAATGGTCGCCGATCCGCCGCTGGGCTTCGTCGCGCGCCCAGCGAGCGTAGTAGCGGATGTCGGCGGCGAGCCCCGCCGCGCCGCGCCAATCGCCGCCGCGGGCAAGCGAGTCAGCGCCGCCCGGATTAACCGGCGGCCGATTGCCGAAGCGGACCGGGTAGTCGATGACCGCTCGCGTCATGATGACAGGCACGGGGTTCAAATCCGTCGCCAGGCTGCGGAGGCCGAGCCGCTGGGCCTCGAGGGGGATGCTGCCGCTGCCGGAGAACGGATCGTAGACGGGTGGCGCCACCTCAATGAGCAGTCGTTTTACGTCGGCGCGCGACTGCGGCTCGGGCAAGCCGCTAGCCCGCGCGGCGCTGCGAGCGATCTCCAGCTTGGCCTGGTCGAGTACATGGTCATTGGTGGCACCCGACCAGTCGACGAGTCGCTCCATTATAGCGAAGAGCCGGGTGCGCTCCTTCTCAGCCTCGGACTCGGGCAGGTAGCCGCCTGGGTCATCCACTAGGCTCGCGAAAATCACAGCACGGCAGGCCGCCAGCGGGCGACGCGCCCACCACTGGTGGAGCGTATTCGGATGGCCCCGCACGCCCTTCTCGCTGGCGGCGGCCTTGTTGATCGCCTCCAGCGGCAGGGCGACTTCGATCAGCTTCTTCCGATTATCCACGGTCACTGTCCCGCATACCGTTTGGCTTCGTCAGCGCAGGAGTTCGTTGGCAACGAACTTATCCCAGGTCCGAAGATACGGTGCCTTCTTTGGAATGAGAAGGTAGGGCGTGCCCGACCTGTACGGGTCGGGGTTGTAGGGCTCCTGCCTTATCGTAGTGTTGGGAAACTCCGCACGTATACGTGCTTCGGTGGCCGCGGCGTCCCACCGCTGGGGCACCCGGATTTCCAATGGCTCTGGAATCTCGGCGGCCCAGCAAGCATAGACCCGAGGGGGTTGACTCAAATCTGCGAAGGCGTACATGAGAGGTGGGCATATAGCGTCCCAGTGACGCGCCGCTCGATAGGAATCCACCTCGACGGAGAAATGCCGGTATCTTCCCCCCTCGCTCTTCGCCTCGATCAATACTGAGCTACGGCCAGGCCGGAGGCAGATCAGGTCCGGGCGGAACCGGAACATGATCGATGCGGTGTCGTGTCTACCGAGAAGAGCCTGTCGCAACTCCTCGCGGTCGGTTTCGACCCCTACGTCGTAGCAAGGTAACCCTTGCTCCTTCAACATGTTGCGGATAATTGGGATCGCCATCTCGTCGTGCTGGATCATCCGCTCGGGCCGCTCTCGCATAGGATTCCTCCGGCTACAGGTGAACTGTGCGCCAAGTTAAGGTGCCGCGAAGAGCGGTCCTTGCGCGGGTTGCGGTGTGCCGGCCTCGCGCGCGAGGCGGCTGATCTCGGGCCAACTGTGCACCAGGCTATTGTAGGAGGGGGCGGCGGCGAGCGGGCGGCGCGCCCACCAGAGGTGGAGGGTGCTGGGGTGGCCGTGGCGGATGGACTTCTCGCGCGCGGATGCGGCGTTGATCTTGTCGAGCGGCAGGGCGACCTCGATCAGCTTCTTGCGGTACTCGGCCATGTCCTGGCTTCTCCCCACACGTTGATGGATCGGCATCAACTCGGTGATCGGCGAACTATACGAGTGTGAGATCATCCTCAGGCATGGGGAGATCGGCGCTGGGCTGGACACTGACCCAGCCAAGCAGACTCAGGTTGCGGATCGCCCGCGCCACCTCGACGTCGGACAGCGGCGGTCGGCGGCGCTGCTTCCAATCCATGACCGCGTCCACCACTTCGCGTTCCGATGGCGAGCCAGTGGCCCTCGACTCTAGGGTACGAGCCACGTAGTGGACCGTCGCCGCGACCTCGGCCTGGTCGGTGCGCATGCGCAAGAAGAGGTCAGCTACACGGTCGATGATCGGCTCCCACCGGGTCAGCTCGTCACGATAAGCGTCGCGGGCATCGTCGAACGTAGCCCCCGGCTCGACGGCGATCATCCGTCCTTGCTGCCGTTCTTGGAGCAGGCCGTTGTTCACCAGGCGGCTGATGACAGGCTTCAACTCGGGTGCGAATGGCCCATAGTAGCTCTTCTCGTGGTGAAGCCCCGTGGGCAGCCCGTTCTCCGTCGCGAAGTAGGCGATCTTCTGGAAGGTGGTACGCCCAATCGGCCAATGGAACGGCTCGCGCAGTATGCGGGCGACGATAGCCACCAGCGCCACCCACGCGGCTTCGATGCGGGGTGCATCAGTGCCGTCCACCGTGTCCGCGGCCGTCTGGCCGGAGAGAAAGTCCTCGTCCAGCTCAGCTCGCGGTGTGCCGTGTGGAGCGTACAGTGTCACAGGAATGTCTAGACGGCTCAGGTGCCGGTACAGCGTCGGTCCCACCACACGCCACTCTAGCTGCCCGAGTCCGCAGCCGAGCGGGGGCACCGCGAGCGAGGTGACGCCCCACTCACGATAGTGGCTCTCCAGATACTTCAGACCGCGGACGATGTCGGACAGGCGCGAGACCGCGCGCCAGTGCTGCTTGGTCGGGAAGTTGATGATCCACGGCGGGAGCAGGCGCCGTACAAGGTATGGCTCGCCAAGGCGAACCTGACCCGCGCGGCACCGCCGCAGATAGTCCGCGTACATTTCCGGGAAGCGCTTGCGGAACTCCAGGGCGATGCCTTTGCCCATGACGCCGACGCAGTTCACCGTGTTGACGAGCGTCTGCGCGTCGGACTTGAACAGGTCACCTTCCAGTACCTGTACCATGGCGCGCTCCTCGTTACCGAAAGAACAGGTGCGAGTCCACGGCGACGGTCAGCCCTGGAGCCGCAGCGGTCAGGCGCTGTCTGCTCTCCTCACAGCTTACGTAGGCGCCACGGATCAAGGAAGGGGCCACCTGCCCCGGCACGAGCACCTCGGCACATTTTTGGAACTTGTGCAACTCGTACTCCCGCTGGTCGTCCCCGTGTGTCCAGTACTCCGCGAACACGCGGTCCCGGTTGAGGACGGCGAGGCCAGCCGGCGACGGGAACCAGCGGACGATGTCGTCCGCGGCGTTTCCGTCGGTGATGACTACACCGGGTAGGTCGAGCACGTCCGTACTGATCCGCAGCACCGTCAGGTTCTCATGCCCATGATTCAGCGCCATGAGGTAGAGCGCTGGGTTCCTAGAACAAATGTACAGGTTTGCGTACTCATGGAGCCACCTGCCATTGGGAAGCCGGATGCGCGCCCGTCGATCTTGCACACCCGGCTTGGCGGTCGACTGATGGGTGAGACGCTGTGCTCGCCTATGGCCGAGGACACCGCGCTGGAGAATGGAAGGGACGTTGTCGATATGGGTGATGAAATGAAGCTCGAGAAGCTCGTTGCGTCTCATAGGACTGGCTTCATCGCTCCGCGGCACGACGGCCCGAATCCGTTAGTCTGAGCGGCGCACGCTGGTGTCATGCCGGCGCCTCGGCGCGGGCGAGGAGGTCGGCGAAGGTGTAGTTGACGCTGGCCGCGCCGAAGTCGGGCTCGCGGCGGAAGGGGCGCCGGACGTAGTGAACCCGGTGCGCGCCGTCGGGCAGGAACTCCACGATGGCCAGGATGTAGTCGTCGGGCTTGTTCAGCGAGTAGAGGATCTCGTTCTTGGTCACGGTAATAGTGTCGGCGCCAGAGACGCGGCCCTTCACCTCGATGAAGCGCAGCTTCCCGGTGCCCGGCACGCTGCTCTCGATGTCGTAGCCCAGCTTCTCGGCCTCGCGGTCGGTCGGCTCGAAGCCCAGGCCGCGCTCGACCTCCATGATGATCTCGCGCGCTCTGGCAGCCGCGGCCTGCGTGTCCACCGTGGCGGCGGGAGCGGGGAGGGGCTTCCCCGTCAACCGGGCAATCAGCCCCGCGGGGACGACGAGCAGACCGCCGATCACGACGGGCGGGCGCGGGGCGATCTGGCGCTCCAGCCGCAGCTCCTCCAGGCGCTTGTCGAGGCGCGCGATGAGGGCGTCCGCGCGCTTCCGGGCCTCTTCGGAGTTCAGGCGGGCGTTCACCTTGCCGGCCTGCTCCTGCAGCCGCAGCTCCACCGAGCGGTGGTCCCAGTAGCTGATCTCCTTCGTGAGCCGATCCTTGACCGCCGCCTCGGTCTTGGCGATCAGCTCCAGCTTGCGGGCGCGCACCTCGTCCAGGTGCTCGGGCACCACGTGCTGGATGGCGTACGCCTGGGCGCGCTGTTCCAGCTCGCGGGTGATCCAGCCGCACTCCGGCAAGTTCACGATGGTCTCGACGGATGGCTCGTCGGCGGCGAGCTGGCGGTAGTCGAGGTAGGGGGCGTACTGGAGGTGTCGGGTATTGCCGGCCGCGTCCATCTCGACGTAGAGCATGCGCTTGGAGATGACGCGGCGCTCGCCGGAGCGGGTCAGGCTGGCGTCCTGAATAGCGTGCTCTAGATAGAACAGCACGCGTGGCTCCGTGCCCAGGTCCTGATCGTCTACCAGCACCGAGCCCCGGCGGAGCAGGTCGCGGTTGCGCTCCAGGGTGAGGTCGATGACGGCGTCCAGCAGCGGGTGGCCGGGGCAGACGAAGGCGGCCGGGGCCTGGCCCGGCGGCGCGAGCAACTCCTTCTCGAAGGCGATGCGCTCGTAGCGGAGCGCCACGGGGGCGCCGATGCCGATCAGGCGGTCGCGCTGGCGAACCACCGCGGGGACGTGCGTGATCTCGTAGCGGCGGGGCTCGCGCTGCTTCGCGCTGCCGCCCAGGCGCTCGAAGGCCGCCAGGAAGAGCGCCTCGACGTAGTGGGGCTGCAGCCGCCGGGCCTCGGCGCGCTCCATGTCCTCGCGGATGCGGTGGACGCGGGTCGTATCCATGAGGTCGTGGACGACGGCCCGCTCCTCGATGAGGTCGCGCAGATGCTCCGCGTCGAGCGCGTCGGCCACCGCCTGCGTGAGGCGGGCGCGCACGGCGGGCTGCTCGCCGTAGCGGACCGCCTCGATCAGCAAGTCGCGTAGCGGTCGGCCCTCGAACTGCAGCTTGCCCAGCACGTCGAACACCTGGCCCCCCAGCGCCCCCCGCGCCTCGTCCAGCTTGTCGAGCAGCGTGCGGTACACGTCGCCCTCGCGCGTCTCGTAGGCGACGAGGTTCCACAGGTGGCAGACCTCGGTCTGGCCGATGCGGTGGATGCGCCCGAAGCGCTGCTCGATGCGGTTCGGGTTCCAGGGCAGGTCGTAGTTCACCATCAGGTGCGCGCGCTGCAGGTTGATGCCCTCGCCGGCGGCGTCGGTCGCGAGCAGCACCTGCACGTCGGGGTTGTGGCGGAAGTCCTCCTGCACCTTCAGGCGCTCTTCGCGGCCCATCGAGCCGTGAATCTTCACTATCGCCTCAGGGCGGCCGAGCAGCGTCGTGATACGCTCTTCGAGGTAGGCGAGCGTGTCGCGGTGCTCGGTGAAGATGACCAGCTTCTGGCGGGGCGAGGGCACGAGCGTCGCCCCGTAGGGCACCGGCTCCTCGGCGACCCGGCCCGCGAGCGCCGCGGGGGTGAAGATCTCGCCGAGCAGGCTCGCTAGCTCGCGCCACTTCCGGTCCTCGCCGCCCTGGCGCACGGTGATGGCGAGCGCCTCCAGGCGCTTGAGCGTGTCGATCTCGGCGCGCAGCTCGGCGATGGTGCGCGCGGCGGTGGCCTGGTCGAGGATCTCCTGCTCGGCGGCCTCGACCTCCTGGTCGGGAGCGTCCTCCAAGTCCGCGACGTCCTCGTCGTCGAGGGCGGGCACCGCCGTCGCGAGCGCCTGGCCGACCTGGGCGCCGCGCTGGAGCAGCTCCAGCTCGCGCAGGCGCGCCTCCAGCCGCTCCCGGCGGCGGCGCAGCGACTGGCGGATCGCCTCGGGCGAGGACGCGAGGCGGCGCTGCAGGATGGTGAGCGCGAAGCCGACGGTGCCGGCGCGCTTGTCGTTGTGGAGCGCCTCGGCGCGATTGAACTCCTCGCGCACGTACTCGGTGACCGCCTTGTAGAGCCGCGCCTCGGCGTCGGAGAGCTTGTAGGGCACGGTGTAGGCACGCCGCTCGGGAAAGAGGGGCGTGCCGTCGAACTTGAGCAGGTTCTCCTTCACCATACGGCGCATGAGGTCCGAGACGTCCGAGGTGTGGACGCCGTCGCGGAAGCGGCCCTCGAAGCGGTCGCCGTCGAGGAGCGCCATGAAGAGCTGGAAGTCCTCCTCCTTGCCGTTGTGCGGCGTCGCCGTCATCAGCAGGAAGTGGCGGGTGAGCGTGGAGAGCAGCTGGCCCAGCCGGTAGCGCTTGGTGTACTTGGTCTCGCCGCCGAAGAACGAGGCAGACATTTTGTGGGCCTCGTCGCACACCACGAGGTCCCAGCGGCCGTCGGGCGCGGCCAGCTTCTCCTGCACGTCGTCGTTGCGGGAGAGCTTGTCGAGGCGCGCGATGGCCAGGTCCGTCTCGAGGAACCAGTTCCCCGTGCGCGCGGCCTCCAGCTTGTCGTTGGTCAGGATCTCGAACGGCAGGTTGAAGCGGTGGTACAGCTCGTCCTGCCACTGCTCGGCGAGGCTGCCGGGGCACACGACGAGACAGCGCAGCAGGTCGCCGCGGGCGATCAGCTCCTTCATGAGGAGCCCCGCCATGATCGTCTTGCCCGCGCCGGGGTCATCGGCGAGCAGGAAGCGGAGCGGCTGGCGGGGGAGCATGGCCTCGTAGACGGCGGTGATCTGGTGGGGTAGCGGCTCGACGTCGGACGTGTGGACCGCCAGCACGGGATCGAACAGGTGGGCCAGGCGGATGCGCTGGGCCTCGGAGACGAGGCGAAAGAGCGCGCCGTCGCCGTCGAAGCTCCAGGGCCGGCCCTCGGTGACGACCTCGAGGGTGGGCTCGCGGTCGCGGTAGACCAGCTCCTGGGCGACGCGCCCGCTCGGGTCCTTGTACGTCAGCTCGACCGCGTCGGAGCCGTACCAGACCACGTCCACGACGGTGGCCAGCCCGTCGGCCAGGACGCCGCGGACGGCGGCCCCGCGGGTCAGCTCCTCCAGCCGCGCCATACTGTGGCTCCCCCTGCCAGCAGATGAAAAGAGTGTCGAAGCGAGCGGCTAAGGCACGGTAACGTAATTGCGAGCACTGCGTCAACCCGCCAGCACTTCGCGCTGGTCCCGACGGTACCGGCCCCGCTCGCCCCACGATCTATTCCGCAAGGCGGGCAGAAGTGCGACAACCGCTCCCGAGCAGCACTTCCTGCCTCGTGATCGTGGGCCATGATCTAGCGCTCGGGAAGAGCTACGCCAATCTCCGCCTGGTCGAGCCGTCTGGCCGCCGGGCCACAATCGAGGTGAAGCTGGAGGCACTGGTCCGTGCCGAGCTGCTCAGCCTCGATCTTGCATCCGCGGTAAGCGCTTGCCCGGCCGACGACCCGAACCTATAATGGACCCACCCCAGCGCCGGTGGAGTTGGTGCGGGCCGGTGGCCACCTGATGCCGCGCGAGCGCGCTTAGACCGTGCGACTCCACGGCGCGCGGCGGCGCAGGGCGCCAGCTGGCATGCAGAGGAGGCGGATCATGGCCCACGACCTGCCGGCGATCGACGCCGACGGCCACATCGTCGAGCGTCAGGCCGACGTGCGCAAGTACCTGCCCGAGCCCTGGAAGCGGCGCCCGACCAGTCTGTGGACCGCCGGTGACCAGCCGTGGGACACCTCCCTGTTCGAGACGCTGGGTGGCGAGCGCGGACACGGCGCGATGAGTCCCGAGGAAGAGCTGGATACCTGGCTGCGCATCATGGACGAGGCGGGGCTGGAGACCGCGGTGCTCTTCCCGACCGGCTCCGGCAATATCGGCAAGCTGCGCGAGCGGGACTTCGCCGTCGCGGCGGCGCGCGCCGCGAATACGCTGTTCGCCAAAGAGTATGCGACTCGCTCATCTCGGCTGAAGCCCGTCGGCGTGCTCCCGCTCCAGGACCCGGCCAAGGCGGTCGAGGAGATGCGCTACGCCGTGGAGGAGCTTGGGCTCATCAGCTTCGAGATCCTGTCGCTGGGTCTGCCGTACGGCCTGGGCGACCCCTACTACGAACCGATCTGGGCCGAGGCGCAGCGGCTGGGCGTGCCGCTCTGCATCCACGGGAACCGCAACACCGCCAGCGAGGTAGGGGGCACAAAGCTCAATACCTTCGCCGAGGTCCACGCCTACACGTTCCCCGCAGGCATCCTGCTTCACTTCACCAGCATCCTCTGCCAGGGCATTCCCGTGCGCTATCCGGGCGTGAAGATCGCCTTCCTGGAGATCGGCGCCACCTGGCTGCCCTACTACCTCGACCGGCTCGACGAGCACTGGGAGCTGCGGGGCAAGTGGGAGATGCCGCACTTGCCCAAGAAGCCGAGCCAGGTCTTGAAGGAGTCTCCGATCTTCGTGAGCCTGGAGGCGGAGGAGGGGCTGCTGCCTGAGACCGTCGCCTACGTGGGCGATGACCATTTCCTGTACGCCTCGGACATTCCCCACTGGGACATGGGCTTCCCGAACAACCTGAATGACCTGCGCGCCCACCCGCGCCTGTCGCGTGAGACGAAGGAGAAGATCCTCTACCGCAACGCGCAGACGCTGTTCGGCCTGGCCCAGCCGGCGGCCACGGCCGCGGGCTAGCCGGGTCCGAGGTCCAGGCCGCGCCCTGGCCGGGCCAGCGCGGCGCGGCCGAAGCCTTGGTGAACCACGCGCGGGAGGGGCGCGATGCGGGCGGCACTCGGCCGGTGGGCCGTCGCGCTGGGATTCGTCCTGGCGGGCGGGTGTGGCGCGCCGGCCGCGCCGACTCCCATGCTCGCGCCAGCCGCGGTGGCGTCTCCGGGTGCGGCCCCGGCCGGGCCACCGCCGCTCACGGCCATCACCGCTGCCTACGGCTCCCTGGCCGCGCAGTCGGCGCCGACCTGGGTCGCTCTCGAAGACGGCCTCTTCCGTCAGCACGGGCTGGACGTCACGCTGGTACGCGCTCAAGACACCTCGGCCCTGGGCGCGCTGGCGGGGGGCGACGCACAGCTCGTGCAGCTCGGTGGCGAGGGGGTGATCAACGCCGTGCTGGGCGGGGCGGACGACCTGTTCGTCGGCTCGCTGGTCAATCGCTTCGCCTTCAAGCTCTTCGGCGCCAGGCAGCTCACGGACGTCCAGCAATTGCGCGGCCAGTCCGTCGCTGTCAACCGGCCCGGCTCGTCGAGCGACGTCGCCTTCCGTCAGGCGATTGCCCGGCTCGGGCTCGTGCCCGATACAGACGTCGCCTTCGTGAGCATCGGTGACTCCGCGGCACAGCTCGCCGCGCTCGATCAGGGCGTGGTCGCCGGCAGCGTCCAGGCGGCGCCTTTCGATCTGGCCGCCGACCGCGCCGGCTACCCCATGCTGCTCGACCTGGCCGCGCTCGACATCCCCGCGGTCCAGACCGGCTATGTGACCACCCGCGCCTACCTGGGGGCGAGCCGGGCGGTGGTCAAGGCGTACCTGGCGGCAGCGCGGGAGGCCACCGCATCCTGCCTGGCCGGGGGCGAGGGGTGCGTGCGGGCGATCATGCAGTACTCGGAAATCGACGAGCCGACGGCGCGAGCGGCCATGCAAGCTTCGCAGCCGCTATGGGAGCCGACGCTCCGCGTGCGGCCCGCGGCCATTACGAACACCCTCGAGCACGCGGCGAACCCGCAGGCCCGTAGCGCGCCGCCCGAACAATTCTACGACAACAGCTTGATCGACGAGCTAGATGGTAGCGCCAGGCGTTAGTCGTTGTGGCCGGCTATCGCCCTCGGCCACGGCTCCCGACCCCGCCGGGCTTCGCCGTCTGCCCCGTTGACACCAATCCGGCTCAAGCGGCCTGCCGAGCGCCCGCAGGGGCGTTGTTGGGCATAGGCGCCCGGCGGCCGGCGCCCCCGCGCTGCCGTGCGTCCGCGCTCTGTCACTGGTGCGCCCCGCATCGCCGCCCAACCGCAGGCTAGCGCCGGAGTTGGTGTCACACCCCCGCTAGCTCCGCGACCAGGACCTCGACCGCCACGTCGGGGGCCTCCTCGCCCGTTTTGATGGCGCGGTCGCAGGCGAGGAGCAGCGCGTAGGCGCGGTCGAAGTCCTCGCGCTGGTAGCGGCTGGCCTGGCGGACGAGCTTCTCTAGCGCCCGCGGGTTCGAGGTGAGGCCGAAGTCGGCGCCCTCGGCGGCCGGGGAGCGGCCCTCCGCGACGAGGGCGTGCGCGGCCAGCAGGCGGCGGATGAGCGCAATCAGCTGAGGGAGGAGTCCCTCGACGGCCTGGCCCTGCTGCAGCAGGCGCCGCAGCGCGGCCAGTGCCGGGCCGGGGCGGCCGTCGGCCACCGCGTCCAGCAGCGCGAAGACGTTCGCCTCGGCCGGCGCGACCAGCAGCCGCACGTCGGCCTCGCGCACGGGCTGCGCGCCGCAGTACAGCGCCAGCTTCGCCAGCTCGGCGTCCAGCCGCCGCAGGTCGGCGCCCACGAGCGTTGCCAGCGTGTCGGCGACACCGCGGTCGAGCCGCAGGCCGCGCGTCCGCGCCCGCCGCGTGACCCAGCCCGCGACCTCCCACGGTTTCGGCGCGGGAAACTCCTGGCGAAACAGCAGGCCCTTGGGCAGGCTGGGCAGCGTGGGCGCGCGCTCCTCGACCAGCACCAGGTGGGTGCTCTCGGGCAGGTTCGGCAGGAAGCTCCAGAACGCCTGCAGCTCGTCGTCGTCGCGTGCCTTCCTCTTGGACCGGGCAGCCGCGCCCGCGGGCTGCCCTTCCGTGGCTTCCGGCTCGGTCGCGTCGTCCCGCTCGCTCTCGTCCTGGCTCCTGGTCGCGGCGCCCTGGCCGCGCCGCCCGCTCCGGCCGCGCGCGCCGACGTTGTCGACGATCACCATGCGCTTCTCGGCCAAGAATGGCGCGGCCTGGCAGCAGGCGATCACGTCGCCGAGCGGCGCCGAGCGGCCGTCGAAGCGGTCCAGGTTGAACTCGCCGCCGGGCAGCGCGCGCAGCCGGTCGATAAGCTTGCGGTGCAGGAACTCGTCGCGGGCGACCTCGTCGCCGCCGTACAGGAGGTAGATCACGGGGCCATCTCGACGCCGGTGAGCCGCCAAGGATGGGTGTAGACGTTCAGGCTGTCGGGCCGCACGTAGCCGACGACCATCACGTTCAAGTGCTCGGCGAGTAATACCGACATCGCGGTGGGCGAGGTGCGCGAGACGACGATGGGGACGCGCATCGCGGCCGCCTTGAGCAGCATTTCGGACGAGATGCGCCCCGAGCTGAGCAGGAGGTGATCAGCCGTCGGCTGCTCCCGCAACAGGCACTCGCCGGCGATCTTGTCGAGGCAGTTGTGGCGACCCACGTCCTCGGCCACCACCAGCAGCGACTCGCCGTCGCTCAGCGCGGCCGCGTGGACGCCGCGCGACTGGTGATACAGGTGCGACGCTTGATGTAGCTCGCGCATGAGGCGGTAGAGCTGGTCCACGCCAACTTGGCGGTCGCTCGGCACGCGCTGGCGCTGCACCTCTTCCAGGTAATCGCGGAAGCTGGTCCCTCCCGTACAGCCCGACGTGACCACCCGGCGCTGGGGCAGCTCGACGGGCCGGGTCAGCGTCACCTCGGCGACCCGGTCGGCCACGCACACGCGCAGCGCCGCGACGTCGTCGGCGCTGTCGATGATCCCCTCCAGGTACAGGAAGCCGAGGACCAGGCAGTTCAGCTTCCAGGGCGTACACATCAGTGTGACCAGCTCGCGGCCGTCCACGAAGACGGTCAGGGCCACCTCGGCGATGACCGGGCGCTCGGCGCGCGCGGCGCCGGTGCCGCTGACGCGGAGCAACGGCCGCGCCACCACCGGCGTCTCGGGCGGGCGCGCGAGCTGCCCCAGCGTGTCGCCGGGCGGAGCCACTGCCGCGCCGTCCGCGCGCTCGGCGGGCGGCGGTTCCAGCGGCCTATCCGCTTGCTCCGCGAGCGGGGCCTGCCGCGCCTCACCTGCGCGATCGGTCAGCTGGCCGGCGATCATCAACGCTGCTCCCACTCGTCTCGCTCGATGCCCGCCTGTCGCAAGATTATGACCAAGAACTCACGGCTAATATCGCGCCGCTGGGGGTTGGGTAGCCAAACGCGGAGCCTGCCCTTGCCGAGATACTAATGGTTACCACCTGGGAGTGGCCCCGTGAAGCCGACCATTCGAAGATAGTAGATCAGCCTATCCCGCTTAATGGGGCCAAGCCGTGGCATCAAGCGGACGCTTTAACGTTGATGTCCAGCCCATCAATGGTCGGTAACCGGTGATGAAGATGTAACCCGAGCAAGATCCAGCCCTCCAGCACCTCTTGCAGCTCGTCGCGACAGGCTTCCAGCGTGTCCGCGTTCGCGTAAACGCCCTGGAAGCCCGGAATCTCGCCGTAGAACGTGCCGTCGTCGGGGAGGATCTCGTAGGTCGCGTGGTGCATGGCCGCTCTGACATACTCGGTCAACATGGCGAACTCCTGGTCGCAACGCGCTTGAGTCCGTCCCCCCGCCGGCGCTACCGGCCGCTGCCCGCGCCCGTCGGCTCGGCCTCCACGTCAAGGTAGAAGCCGTGGGCGTAGAGGTCGGCGATGCGCGCAAGCTCGTCGGCGGTGAGGTCGGGCGTGTCCGAGGCGCCGACGAACTCGACGAGCTGCTCCTCGTCGTAGACGTTGGGCAGCGCGCTGGCGACGGTCGGCTCCGCCAGCACCCAGCGCAGTGCCACCTGCCCGAGCGTGCGGCCGCCGCCGGCCGTCAGGAACTCCAGTCGCTCCAGTTTCTTCAACCCGTCGACGAGCCACTGGCGCGGCCGGTGGCTGCGGTGGTCGGTGGGCGCGAAAGTCGTCTCCAGCGTGTACTTGCCCTCCAGCAGCCCGGAGGAGTGGGGCACCCGCACGATGATCGCCGTGCCGCGCTCGCGCGCCAGCGGGAAGAAGCGGCGGCCCGGGTCCTGCTCCAGCATGTTGTAGATGATCTGCAAGGAGGCCAGCGGCCGCGCGCGGAGCACCTCGTCGCCGTGCTCGGTGCCGCCGATGGCCGGCCCCAACGCCGCGCCGTAGGCGCGGATCTTCCCCTCGTCGCGCAGCCGGTCCAGCTCGGCGAAGAGGTCGTCGCGCAGGATCGCGTCCATCCGCGGGTTGTGGAGCTGATAGAGGTCGACGTAATCAGTCTCCAGGCGCCGTAGGCTCTCCTCCAGCGCACGGCGCACGAAGGCGGGCGAGAAGTCGTGGGGCAGCTCGCGCTGCCCGGTGCGCGGGCCGGAGTGCGTGTAGAAGTCGTAGCCGAACTTCGTGGCGATGACGATGTCGCCGCGACGGCCGCGGAACGCTTTGGCCAGGATCGTCTCGCCCTCGCCGGAGCCGTAGGTGTCCGCGGTGTCATAGAAGGTGACGCCCAGGTCGAGCGCGCGGTGCAGCAATCGGAGCGCGTCGGCCTCGTCGCGGTCGCCCCACCAGCTGGTGCCCACGGTCCAGCAGCCGAAGCCGATCTCCGAAACCGTCAGCCCGGAGGTGCCGAGAGGTCGGTAGCGCATCGTTGCCCCCCTTCGCTCGCCCAGCAAGCCATAACGGCCGCGCTCGCGGCACGCCGCAGCGATGCCTCGCGGCCGCGGCGTGCGCCGTGGCCATTTCTCGCATCTTTGCTAGTCTAGCACGCGGCTGTGGGGCGCTGACGGAGGCCCCGGCGGCTGTTCTCCCCGCGCCGCGACCGCGGGCGCCGCCGGCCGCTCCCCGCTATCATGCAGGACAGACGCGCTCCCCCGTCTCATCCCCGCGCGCGGAGAAGCCATGGAGATCGCCCGGCCCGCGGACTCGCACGACGCACAAGACCTCCCGATCAAGGCCCCCGGCGTCACCGTTCTGTCGCTGTTCCTCGTCTTCGCCGAGATCTCGCTGTCGAGCTTCGGCGGCGCCATCGCCTGGGCGCGCATCGTCCTCGTCGAGCGGCGCGGCTGGCTCAGCGAGCGGCAGTTTGCCGAGCTACTGGGGCTATGCCAGAGCGTGCCCGGCCCCAGCCTGGTGAATCTGGCGATCTACCTCGGCACGCGCCATCACGGCGCGCTGGGAGCCATCGCCGCCGCCGGCGGCTTTCTATTGCCGCCGCTCGTCGTGCTGCTGCCGTTGGGCATCCTGTACCAGCAGGGCGCCCAGCTCGAGATCGTGCGGCTCGCCCTGCACGGCGTCGCGGCGGCCGCCGCCGGCATGCTGCTGGCCACCGGCCTGCGGATGGCCCAGGCCTACCGTCACGAGCCGCTGGCGCTGCTGGTGGCGCTGTTGGCGCTGCTAGGAGTGGGGCTGCTGCGCTGGCCGCTGCTCGCGGTCCTGGCGCTGCTCGCCCCCGCCAGCATCTACCTCGCGTGGCGGCGGCTGCAATGAATGGGGCGGTCATCTGGCAGCTGATCCTCCTGCTGGCCCCGCTGTCGCTGGTCGCCATCGGCGGCGTGAACAGCGTCCTGCCCGAGATCCACCGTCAGGTCGTGGGCGTCCACGGTTGGGTCACGGACGGCGAGTTCGCCGACCTGTTCGCGCTTGCCCAGGCCGCCCCCGGCCCGAACATCGCCTTGCTCGTCACGCTGATCGGCTGGAAGCTGGCCGGCGTGGTGGGCGTGGTCGCGGCGCTGCTCGCGATCTCCGTGCCCTCCGGGCTGCTGGCCTACGCGATGACGCGCACCTGGCACCGCTTTCGCGCGGCGCGCTGGCGGCGCCCGGTGCAGGCGGGGCTGGCGCCGGTCGCCGTCGGCTTCGTGCTGGCGAGCGGCCTGCTTCTCACCCGCGCCGCCGATACGACGCCCGTGGCGTACGCGGTCAGCGGCGCCACGGCCCTGCTGGTGCTCCGCACGCGGCTGCACCCGCTGCTCATCATGGCGGCCGCCGCGGCGCTGGCGGTGGCCGGCTGGTTGTAGACCGCCCGGCGCCTAAGCGGCCGCCCAGGTTGGTGTGCATGGTTGGCGAAGCCGGACATACCCAATAACCCTGGCCGAGTGCTTAGCGCCCGGCGAGGGGGGCGAGGTGGAGAGGGTGGCCGCTTAGCGACGGCGCGAGCCCGAGCCACAGGTAGCCGTCGTAGAGCACCAGCTCGCGGAGCAGGAACCGCGCCTGCGACTCCAGGCTGCCGACCGCAGGGCTGGCGGCCGCCGGCGAGCCGTAGGCGTCCAGGCCGGCGGCCTGCGCCATGCGCAGGATGCGCAGCATGTGGGGCGGGTCGCTAACCAGCAGCACGCGCGAGATGCCCTGCGACTCGAGCAGGGCGGCCACGCCGCGGATGCTCTCCAGCGAGCTGCGGCCCTGGTCCTCGCCCAGGATCGCGTCGGCGGGAACGCCCCGCCCGCGCAGGTAGTCCGCGGCGACACCCGCCTCGGAGTACACGTCGCCGTCGCCCACGCCCCCCGTCACGGCGATGCGCGGGGCGTAGCCGTCGCGATAGAGGCCGATGGCGTGGTCGAGGCGCGCCTTGAGGACCGGCGACGGCGTGCCGTTCCACTGGGCCGCGCCGAGCACGAGGATGGCCTCGACCGGCCGGCGCTCGTCGCGCGTCCCCTGCCACCACAGCCCGGCCAGCAGCGCGAGCTGGTAGCCGGTCAGGAGCGCGACGCAGAACAAGGCAATACGCCACCAACCCCACGAGGGAGGGCGCCGGGGGATCGGCGGTAGAGGTACCGGGAGACGCCAGCCTGCCGCCCGTCCGTCGAGTCGCGTACGCTCTACTCCCGCTCGCCTGCCATCGGCTCCCGTCGCAGGCGCCGTGCCCGCCGGGCGCCGCCGCGCCTCCTCGCCCGGCACAACGCTAGCTTACGCCTCCCGCCCGGCCGCCGCAAGGCATACGGCTGCCCCGCCGGGCGGGACCGTGCGCGGGGGCGCGTGAGCCAGTTCACGCGATCTGTGCGAGCGCCTTCACGGCGCCACGCCGCTGCGCCTCGTAAACTCGTTACAGGTCAGCGCCGCGGCGAGTAAACCGCCGCGGCGCCCCAATTCGGCGATAGAAAGGAGTCACGATCATGCAAGTCTCCGCTATTCGGCGCACCGTCCTGGGGCTCGGCGCCGTCGCCGTGCTCGCGCTGAGCACGAGCGGCCTGGTCGGCACGGTGAATCATCCCGCGGTCGCGGAAGCTTCCGTCGAGGCCCATCATCATGCCTACTGGCGCCACGTGCCGGTAGCGTACCGGTACTTCTACGGCCCACGGTACGCGTACAGTTACGAGTGGTACCTGGCCCGGCACCTCAGCTTCCCGGCGCTGTATCGCATCTATGCCGAGGAGCCGGTGGGGATCTGCGTCACCGAGTACTACTTCTACGGCGGGTCGTATTACTGCTACATAGGGTAGCCTGCCCGCCATCGGGCCAAGATACGACGGGCCTGCCGGCAACCCCGGCAGGCCCGTCGTGTCCTATGCGCACCGGCGGCGAATTCGCGTGGGCGCCCGGCTCCAGGCGCTGTGCGGCGCCGCGACGCCCCCAGCCCTATGCACCCGGCCAGGGCTAGGGTGTAGGTTTGGCGAAGCCAAACCTACACCCTAGCCCTGGGCCAGCAGTTTAATGGCCAGCGGAGCCTGCTTAGCTCACCCAGACCAGCGCTTCCCACCCCTCGGTGTTGTCCTCGGCGCCCTCTTCGCCCTCGATGACGTGCGCCACGAGGTGGACCAGGTGCTCGGGCTGCACGCCGAGCGCGTTGAGGGCAGCGGCCATCTCCTCGAGCGACTCGGCGTCGACCGCCTCCCAGCGGCCGCTCGACGCCGCGACCGGCCGCATGGGCGCCCGGCCGGCGCTCGGCGCGCGGTCGGCCCACGGCGGCGCCTCGCGCCCGCCGCGGTCCGACGCTCCCCCGGGCCGGCCGCCGCCGCCGGCCCGGCCGGGGGGACGGGGCTGCCAGCCGCCCGGGCGGCCACCGCCGCCCCCGCCCGGGCGGCCGCGCCCGCCGCCCCCGCCGCTCCCGAAGCCCCCGCCGCCGCGCCGCGGGGTACGCTTGTCTGCAGCCATCGTGCGCTCTCCTCATCCGGTCTCTGGCGTGGTACCCCTGCTGCACGGCGCGCGCCACGACGCCGGCCGCGCCGCCCCGCCCGCCGACTATACCACACGGCCCACCGCTCCTCAGGACGGTTCCGGGTGGGCGCGCCGCGCGGGCCGGGCGGTAAGATGGGGCGGACGTACCCGCGGACCCGCGGGGGTGCGGGCCACGCGGCAGAGGAGGGCGCGATGGCTACTCCAGCGCCGACCCCCGAGACAGTCGCGGCCGCGAACGCGAAGAGCCAGCGCCTGCGCGAGCTGGTGAACGCGCCCGGCATCCTCGTCATGCCGGGCGCCTACGACGTGCTCAGCGCGCGACTGTTCGAAGCGATGGGCTTTCCCGCGATCCAGGGCACCAGCGGGGGGGTCCAGGCGGTCTACGGCCTGCTCGACGACGAGCTACTGGGGCGTGACCGGACCGCCGAGGTCTACCGCGAGATGGCCGCCGCGGTGACTGTGCCCGTCAACGCGGATGGCGAGAAGGGCTACGGCGGGCCCGAGGCGATGGGGCCGACCGTCCGCGCGTTCGTGGCCGCGGGCTGCGCGGGCATGAACCTGGAGGACAGCGACTACCATCCGCCGGGCGCGCCGATGACGCTCCTCCCGCTCGACGCGCAGCTTGCCAAGATCCGCGCCGTGATGGCGGCGAAGCGCGAGTTGGGCAGCGAGTTCTTCCTGAACGCGCGGGTGGACGTCTTCGGGACGGTGCCCACTCATGCCGACGGCCTGGCCGAGGCCATCCGCCGGGGCAACGCCTACGCCGAGGCCGGCGCCGACTGCATCTTCATCTTTCGCCCGGGCGATGCCGCGACCATCGGCACCCTAGCGCGCGAGATCCAGGCTCCGCTCAGCGTGCTGGCGATGGAGGACACGCCCACGATCCCCGAGCTGGAGCAGCTCGGCGTGAAGCGGGTGAGCTACGGCACGGCCTTCACCCGCTACGCGATCACGGCGGTGAAGCGGCTTGCCGAGGAGCTGCAAGGTAGCGGCAATCCGGGGCCGCTGCTGCGCCAGTCGATGCCGCGCGCCGAGTTCCTGAGCCTGCTGCGCGGGGGCGACCGGCCGTAGCGGCTGGGGGCGTGGAAGGCGCACGCCTTCCCCGCCCCCGACCCCCGCGTCCGCACTCCCTACGCCTTACCCCCCAGCTCCTACTGAACGTACTCGCGGAACTGGCGCAGGAACTGGCCCGTGCGGCGCAGCTTGTGCAGCGATTCGGCCTCGATCTGGCGCACGCGCTCGCGGCTGATGCCGATCTCCTCCGCGATCTCGCCCAGCGTGTGCGGCTGGCCGTCCACGAGACCGAAGCGCATGCGCAGCACGGCGGCCTCACGCGGGCTGAGGTGCCGCGCGAGCGCGTCGTCCAGCGATTGGGCCAGGACGGTCTCCTCGGCTTCCTCGGCGGGCGAGAGCGTCATGGCGTCGGAGACGAAGTCGGCGACGGTCGATTCGTCCTCCTCGCCGATCGGCGTCTCCAGCGAGATGGGGATCTTCGCGGCGCGAAATGCCTCCTGCACCTTTTCGGGATCGACACCGAGCCGCGCGGCGATTTCCGTCGCGGTCGGCTCGCGCCCCAGCTCCTGGTGGAGGTCGCGCGCCGTGTTGTACTGCTTGGTCAGCTGCTCGATGACGTGGACCGGCAAGCGGATGGTGCGCGCCTGATCCGCCACCGCCCGGCTCACCGCCTGTCGGATCCACCAGTAGGCATACGTCGAGAAGCGAAAGCCGCGGTGCCAGTCGTACTTGTCGACCGCGCGCTGGAGGCCGATGTTGCCCTCCTGCACGAGGTCGAGGAACAGCAGGCCGCGCCCCATGTACTTGCGGGCGACCGACACGACCAGGCGCAGGTTCGACTCGATGAGCCGCCGCCGGGCCGCGTCGCCCCGGGCCACGGCCTCTTCCAGTCGCGCGCGGTCGGCGGGCGCGACGTTGCCCTGCGCCAGCTCCTTCTGGGCGGTCTTGGCCGCCTCCAGCTGCTTCGCCAGCTCCACCTCTTCCTCGGCGGTGAGGAGCGGAGTCTGACTGATCTCGCGCAAGTACAGAGCGGCGGGGCTGTCCGGGGCTAGCTCCTCGGCGGGCGGCGGCGTCTCGCGGGCCCGCGTGAAGGCGCCGGTCCCCTCCTCGGCAAGGGTTTCCAGGTCTTCCCAGGCGTCGCCGCCGCGGTCGACTAGCTCGACGCCGGCCTCGCGCACCAGCTCCTGGGCCTCGTCCGCGTCCACCGGCGAACCGGACGCCGCCCGCATCACCTCGTCGAGCGTTATCCAGCCGCGCTCCCGCGCCACCTCGAGCAGGTCGCGCCCTTCCTCGTCAACTAGGCCGTGCATGCGACAACCCTCCCACTTCACTGGGTGCTCTGTCGCACAAGTAATGCCACGGTCGCGCGACGCGAACGGGGCGCCCGCTGCGGGCGAAGCTACGCCGGCACGGCGGCCTTCAGGCCGTAGAAGCGCAGCGCGTTCTCCGCGAGCACCTTGCGCTTGAGCTGCTCGCTCATGTCGGTGCGCTCGCGGACGGTCTTCACCGTGTGCGGCCAGTCGCTGTCCCAGTGGGGGTAGTCCGAGGCGTAGAGCAGCACGTCCTCGCCCACGTTGGCTGCCGCGAAGGGCATCGTCTTCTCCTCCGGCTCGCAGCCGAAGTAGCAGCGCCCGCTGGTGATGTAGGTGCTCGGCTTCTCCTTGCACAGCGGTGCCTCGTCGCGGCGCTTCTCCCACTCCTCGTCCATGTGCTCCATCCAGAACGGTACCCAGCCGCAGCCCGCCTCCAGGAAGCCGTAGCGCAGCCGCGGGAACTGCTCGAAGATGCCGCCGAGCACGACGCTGGTGAGCGCGATCATCTGCTCGGGCACGTGTGAGCAGATGTGGACCCCGAGGAAGGTGGGGAAGCGGCCCTCGGAGTCCGTCTCGCCGCCCGTGGCGTGGGCGCCGAGCGGCACGTCGAGCTGCTCGGCCTCGGCGTAGAGCGGCCAGAGCGCCTTGTCGCCGAGGGACGGCCCGCGGCGGACGTACGTGGGCAGCATGCCGCCCACCAGCCCCAGGTCGACCACCGCGCGGTGCAGCTCCCGGACCGCCGCGTCCACGTCCTGCAGCGGCAGCAGCGCCACGGCCTTCAGGCGCTGCGGGTCGGTCGCGCAGTAGTCGTGGACCCAGTTGTTGTAGGCGCGGCAGAGCGCCGCCGCGTAGTCGGGCTCGTAGATCTTCCCGATGCCCAGCCCGGTCGTGGGATACAGAATGCTGATGTCGATGCCCTCGACGTCCATGTCGTGCAGCTGGCGCGGCGCGTCCACGTCGCGCACGCCAAGCCTGCCGTTCTTGTTGCGGTCGAAGCCGTCCGACGGCCAGAAGACGGCGCGGTCGTTGAACGGCGGCTCCAGGTACGGGCGATAGCAGTTGTCCACCAGATCGCGCAGGTGGCCATCCGCGTCGACGATCAGCATGTCCTGCATGGCTTCCTCCCCGGCGGCCCAGGCCGCCGCTCCACTCCCCACCGGCCCTCGCGGGGACGATAGCCCTGGCCCCCGGCGCCTGTCAAGCAGCGGACCGGTGCTAGCGGTCGGCGAAGAGCACGCCGCCCTTGGCCTTGTCGGTGAGCGGCGTCTCGTGGATGATGACGGTCACCTCCGACGCCGGCGTGTTGCACGTCTCGACGACGACCTGCGTGATGCCCTTGACGAGCGCGCGCTTCTGCTCGACCGTGCGCCCCTGGGCTAGCTCGACGATGACTTCTGGCATGGAGCCCTCCTCTTGCTCGTATCGAACGACGGCGCGGTGCGGCGCTGGGGATGGGGGCCGCGGTTCACGCCGGCAGGCCGACCGCGCCCCGGTCCCGCGTGCAGGTGTCGATGATAGCGTAGACCAGGCACTCGGTGAGGCGCTGCATGGCGGGGACGTGGGCGACGCCCATCGAGAAGCCGGGATAGGCGGCGGGCGGCACGGCGCGCGGCAGGCCCAGCCGCGCCGTGGGGATGCCCCGCCCGCGCAGGATGGCCGCGTCGGTGGCGCCGCTGGTGCCGCCGCGCGCCTCGTGGGGACGCCCCTCGCGCGCCTCCCACGCCCGCATCAGCGATTGCACGATCCAGTTCTGCGGATCGGTGTGCGTGCCGGGGATCGCCAGGACCATCTCCCAGTCCAGCTCCAGCCCCGGGTGCGCCGCCTGGATGCGACGCAGCGCCTCGACAAGCTGGTGCTTGACGGCCATCGGGTCGGTGCGCGGGCTAACGCGCAGGTCCACGTAGAGATTGCAGACGCGCGGCACGAAGGCGGGCTTGTAGGTCCAGCCGCCTTCGATGGCGCCGATGGAGCCTTGCGGCGCCACGAGCCCCGACGTGTTGCGGGCCGTGTACTCGGGGAACCAGGCTTCCAGGCCCTCGATGACCTTCGTCGCTTCCACGATAGGGTTGACGTAGGGCACGACGTGGCGAATGCCGGTGTAGTTGAGCGTGCCGTGGACGCCAATCCGGAACCAGGCGAGGCCGACCTCCTCCCACGCCACCGAGTAGCCAGGCTTGGCGAGGATGGCGAAGTCGCCGCGCACGCCCTGCTCGAGCATGAAGGAGCAGCCGTTGCCCTGGCCGGCGTTCCAGCGCTCGAGGCCCGGACGTCGGTTGGTCGGCATGCCGCCCGCGCCCAGCCCCACCAGCAGGTCGCCGCGCAGCGGCACGCCGGCGCGCGCCACGGCCTCGGCCGCAGCGACGACGCACGTCGCGTACGCCTTCGGGTTTTCCGCGCCCAGGCCGATCACGTCGTCGCCCTCGCGGAACGGCTCGGGACGCAGGTCGGCGCGGATCGTCGACCCCAGCCAGGGCACGTCCTCGTCTTCCGCGCCGGCGAACGCCACGTCGGTGGGGGCGTAGAGCAGCAGGTCGGGGCCGTCGCCCGCGCCGTGCAAGCGCCCCACGGCGTTGCCCTGACGCGCGTCGATGGGCTGGTAGCGCGCGTCGAGCCCAGCCGCGCCCAAATACTGGGTCAGGAACTCGGCGATGGCCCGCTCCTCGCCGGTCGGGCTGGGGATGCCGACGAGGTCGAAGCACAGCCGGGCGATGCGCTCGGGGTCGATCTGTGCCCAGGCTCGCTCCAGCCAGGCGCGCTGCTCGCTCGACAACGGCATGGATGTGACGGGCACGTCGGTTGGCGCGGCCATCGCGGACTCCTCGCCGGCGGGTGGAAGGCCGACGCGGCGGGTGCCGGCGCCAGCCCGAGAACGGCTCTATCGTAGGCTGGCGCCCGGTAGGTGTCAAGGCGCGCGGCGAATCGTCCCGGCCGCGCCGCTTGCAAGCGTACCAGCCGGCGTCTAGAATCGCCCGAGCGCGATGCAGGCGGCCGCCGTTGCTCGGGGCCTGGCCGGCGGCGGAAGGGAGCTGATGGCGTGCGCGCAGAGGTGGCAGCGCAAATCCGCGATGGGATGCAGCAGGCGGGGGTGAACTTCGTTGCCTCGCTGCCGGAGAACAACCTGGAGCCGCTCGTCGGCCTGTTCCGCGACGCCGCGGACGTCATCCACGTCCCGCTGGCGCGCGAGGAGGAGGGCATCGGCGTCTGCACGGGCGCGTATCTCGGCGGCCAGGTGCCCGCGATGATCATGATGGACGCGGGGCTGCTGGCGTGCAGCAACGCGCTGACGGTGCTGGCGGGCCAGGCGGGCATTCCCATGCTGCTGCTGGTGGGTTACTCGGGCGGGCTGGGCGAGCGCTACTTCATGCACACGCCGCTGGGCCGCGTGCTGGAGCCGGTGCTCGGCGGCCTGGGCATTGTCTACACGGTCGCCGAGCGGCCGGACACCGTGGCCGACCAGATCGTCCGCGCCAACACGCTGGCCCACAGCTCGAAGCGACCGGTCGCCGTGCTGCTCGACGGCGAATGCTTGCGGCAGTAGTGAAGGAGGAGCGAGTGATGGAACGGTTCGAGTGCTTGCAGGCCATCGCGCCCCTCCTCCGCGACGCCCTGGTGATTAGCTGTATCGGCGGCACGCGCACGGAGTGGTGCTCGCTGAAGGCGCACCCAGACTTCACGGTGCACGCGATGGGCCTCACGTCGTCCGCGGCGCTCGGCCTGGCGCTGGCACTGCCCGAGCGGCAGGTGGTGGCGCTCGACGGCGACGGCGGGCTGCTGATGAACCTGTCGTCGCTCACGACGGTGGGCGCCATGCAGCCGCCCAACCTGCTGCACATCGTGTTCGACAATGGCAGCTACGAGTCCTCGGGCAAAGGCCCGACGCACACGACGCGCGGCACCGATCTCGTGGGCGTGGCCCGGGCCTGCAGCTACCCGCACGCGGCCTGGGCCGAGAGCGTGGCCGACTTCCGGGCGCTGGTCGAGCAGGCGCTGAATCGGCAGGCGCTGTCGCTCGTCGCCGCCAAGGTGATCGCCTCGACCGCGAACGTGCCCAACACGCCGTACGACAACGTGGAGCAGAAGTACCTGTTCGCGCGCTACGTGGAGGCGTCGAGCGGCGTCGAGGTGCTGCGGATCGCGCCGCCGGCGCACACGGTCGAGCCGGCGCCGCGCTAAGCGTCTAGCCGAGGATGGTGGGTAGCTTTGGCTACGCCAAGCGTGCCAACTGTTCCCGGAAACCAGGTCAGTCGAAGGGCAGCTCGCCCTGGAGCCCCTCCTTGCCGCGCCGCAGGCGGAGGTGCTCGTATGCTTTGTAGGTCGCCTTGCGGCCCGTCGAGGTGCGAATCAGGAACCCCTCTTGCAACAGGTAGGGCTCGACCACGTCGGTAAGCGTGTCCACCTCTTCCTGCAGCGTGGCGGCCAGCGCCTCGATGCCGACCGGCCCGCCGTCGTAGCGCAGGATGATGGTGGACAACACCTTGCGGTCCAGCTCGTCGAGCCCGACGTCGTCCACGCCTTCGAGCTGCAGCGAGGCGCTCACGAGGGCGAGATCGACCTGAGCCTGGCCGCGCACCTGCGCGAAGTCGCGCACGCGGCGCAGGAGGCGATTGGCGATGCGCGGCGTGCCGCGGGCGCGGCGGGCGATCTCGGCGGTCGCCTCGGGCGCGATGGCGACGCCCAGGATGTCGGCCGAGCGGGCGACGATGGCCGCCAGCGCCTCGGGGCCGTAGAAGTCGAGGTGAAAGTACAGGCCGAAGCGGTCGCGCAGCGGCGAGGAGATGAGGCCGGCCCGCGTGGTGGCGCCGACCAAGGTGAAGCGCTTCAGCGACAGCCGGATCGCCTTGGCGAATGGGCCTTTGTCGAGCACGAAGTCGACGGCGAAGTCCTCCATCGCCGGGTAGAGATACTCCTCGATGGCGCGCGGCGTGCGGTGGATCTCGTCCACGAACAGCACGTCGCCGGGCTCCAGGTTCGTGAGAATGCCCATCAGGTCGGCGGTCTTCTCCAGCGCCGGCCCCGAGGTGGTCACCAGCTTGCCGTTCATCTCGGCGGCGATGATGTGCGCCAGAGTCGTCTTGCCGAGGCCCGGCGGCCCGTGAAACAGGACGTGCTCCAGGAACTCGCCCCGCTCGCGCGCCGCGTCGATGGCGATCTGCAGGCGCTCTTTCAGCGTCTCCTGGCCGACGAACGACCCCAGCCGCGTGGGCCGCAGGTTGTTGCCGCTCTCGTCCTCGGGCGTCCCCACGGGCGACACCAGTCGATCTCCTTGCACGGGTGCGTATCCTTGCTAGCCCTCACCCCTGCCCTCTCCCAGGGGGCGAGGGGGAAATCACCGCTCCCCACTCTGGGAACCGGCTTGGGTAGCGTTTGCTGCCTTCTCCCAGCGGGAGCGAGAGATGCCACTACTCCCCTCGCCCCCTGGGAGAGGGGTTGGGGGTGAGGGCGCCCTACGTCGGCGTCTTCCGGAAGTATTCCATAACCAGGTCCTCCACCGTGCGGAGGTCGGGGTGCTCTTTCAGCAGGCGGGCCACGTCGCGCTGGGCGTCGGGGCGCTTGATGCCCATCTCGACGAGCAGCGCGACGGCCAGGCGCTCCAGCTCGTCCTCGCTCGCGGGCGCCGGGGCGGCGGTCGCCTCCGTAAGCGCGGCGAAGGGCGCCACGCGCTTGCGGAGCGAGGCGATGATCTTCTCGGCGCCCTCGGCCGAGATGCCCGGCAGGCTGTCCACCAGCTGGCGGTTGCCGTCCTGGATCGCCTGCGCGATGTGGTTGATGGGCAGGACCATCGCGCGGGCGGCGCTCTTCGGTCCGACCTTGGGCGCGGACTTCAGCAGCTCCCAGAAGCGGCGCTCTTCGTCGCGCGTGAAGCCGTAGAGCACCGGGACGGGCTGGTCGCGCGTCGCATGGTAGGCGATGCGGAGGTCGAGCGGCGCGCCCTCGCTCAATTCGCCCAGCGCCTGCTCGACGATCGGCGGCAGCATCACCTCGTAGCCCACGCCTCCCACGTCCACCACCACGCCCTCGGTCGTGCGGCCGCGGTAGACGCCGCGCAGCGACACGATCATCCGTGCGCCTCGCGCAGCAGCCGCGCGAGCGCCGCGTTGGGGCGCCGCCGCGCCGCCAGCACCGCGCGCGCGCCGCGGCCCTCCTGGCTGAGGCCAGCGATCGCCAGCGCCAGCGCGTCGGTCACGTCCGCGCGCAGGGGCCGGGGCGGCAGGCGGCAAAGCCGGAACACCATGCCGCGCACCTGGTCTTTCGACGCGCGGCCGTGGCCGGTGATGCGCTGCTTCACCGTGCTCGCCGTGAGCGAGCGCAGCGGTATCCCGTGCTGCTCGACGGCCAGGCACAGCACGCCGCGCATGTGCGCCATCAGCAGGGCCGATTTTGGGTGCGCGGGCGCGGTGTAGACGTCCTCCAGCACGACGAGGTCGGGCTGTTGCGCGTCCAGGACGGCGGCGAAGGCCGTGAAGCCTTCCGCCAGGCGGGCCTCCAGCGTCGCCTCGGGTGCCGGCGTGATCAGGCCGGCGTCGAGCAGGGTCGGCCCGGCGGGGCCGCTCGTGGCGAGCGCCCAGCCGGTGCGCAGCAGGCCGGGATCGACGCCGAGGACGCGCATGCGGCTTCCCCCTGCACGGGCAGGCTCTCTATCGGATGGTGCGCGATCGCGCGCGCGCGCCGCAACCGCCGCGCGGGCCACGCGCGCGGGCCGGATCGAGTGAGACGCGATTGTAGCGGTGTCAGGGGGATGGGGTGGCGCTCGTGCCGTCCGATTGCGACTGCGCGGGCAGCAGCGCGAGGGCCCGGCGCACGATGGCCGCTTCGTTGGGGAAGGCCATCGCGTCCGGCGCGGCCTCGGCCGGGAACCAGGCGGCCTCGTCGTTCTCCCAGTCATGGTCGGCTAGGTCGCCGCCGACGGCCTCCATCAGGAAGAAATGGACCGTCTTGTGGTGGCGCACGCCGCGGGTGGCGAACCAGTAGACGATGTCGCCCACCGGCGCGATCAGGCGCACGTGCAAGCCCGTTTCCTCGCGCGCCTCGCGCAGGGCCGCGACGTCCAGCGTCTCGCCGCGCTCGATGCCGCCCTTCGGCAAGCCCCAGCGCACCGGCGTGCCACGGCCGACCAGCGCCACCTCGCAGCCCTTTGGCCCCCGCCGGACGACGACCCCCCCAGCCGACACGTCGTGGACCGTCCGCACGCCCGCTCCTTCCTCAGCCAGTGCCGGCAGCCGCTCGCGCCTGGCGGTGGCAAGCCGCGGCGTCGCCCGGCCCCCCCGCTCGTCGCGCCGCCGCCCGTTGCTCTCGATTGTAGCCGAAGCGGCCTCTTACGTTCCCTCGGCCCGTCAAGTCCGGTCGAAGGGGGCCAAGAATCACGGCGCGCCGCTTTGTGCGGGCTCGCGGCACTCCGAGCGGCGGCGGGCCACGCCCGCCGCGGCGCACCCGCGCGGCCCTTGCGGCATCGGGCCGCTTCCTGGTAGGATGGCGCCGGCCCTCGAGTGGTCTGGTGCCGATGACCGGTGTGCAGGAGTCGTCTATGGCGGTGCAGTCCGAGGTGAAAGCCATTCGCCTGGGGCATCCCAGCTACGTCTGGCGTCGCGGGCAGGATCGCCGCCTCGACCTGATCCGCGAGCACGTCCCGCTCGAGAACCGGCGCATCCTCGACGTGGGCTGCGGGCTGGGCATGTACGTCCGCCAGATGCGGCGCTTCAGCGACGACGTGTACGGCGTGGACGTGGACCCGGACAAGGTGGCCGAGGCCAGCCGCACGCTGCCGAACATCCACACGGCGCCGGCCGAGGCGCTCCCGTTCCCCAACGAGTTCTTCGACGTGATCCTGCTCCACGAGGTCATCGAGCACGTCGACGACGATCGGCAGACGATCCGCGAGGCGTACCGCTGCCTGCGGCCGGGCGGGCACATCATCATCTACGCGCCCAACCGGCTGTACTTCTTCGAGACGCACGGCTTCTATCTCGGCAAGCGCTACGTCTTCCGCCTGCTGCCGCTGGTGAACTACACGCCCGACTTCATCCGCAACCGCTTCGCGCCGCACGTCCGCATCTACACGCGGCGCGGCATCCGCCGCCTGTTCGCGGGGTTGCGCGTCCGCTTCGAGGTGGAGAGCCACATCTTCCCGGGGCTGGACAACGTCGCCGAGCGCCACCGCGTGGCCGGGCGCGCCGTGTTGGCCGCGCGGGACTTCGTCGAGCGCACGCCGCTGCGCTGCTTCGGCATCTCCCACTTCGTGGTGGCGAAGAAGCTCGGCGACTGAGCCCTCAGCGGCGCGCGGGCGTGGGGGCGCCGCGGGGCGCGCGCTCGACGGGCATCAGGTCGGTGGTACAGCCGCCGGGGCCGCAGACCGGCACGTCGGCCAGACCATCGGGGCGCTGGAAGTTCTCCACGGGCAGGTCGAGGATCTTGAACGCCTCTTCCATGGACTCGTGCCAGATCTTGCCCGCGCTCATCGAGCTGAGCACCTCGCGCATCGGCCGGCCGTCGGAGTTCCCCACCCAGACGCCGATCGCCAGGTTCGGCGTGAACCCCATCGTCCAGGTGTCGCGGAAGTTGTCGGTGGTGCCCGTCTTGGCGGCCGCCGGCCGCGACAGCTGCAACAGGTTGCTCGGCCCGTAGGTGATCAGGCGGTTGTTGTTGTCGGTCAGGATGCTGGTCAGCATGTACACGAGGCGTGGATCGACCACTTGCTCGCCGTCGGTCGGGCGGGCCTCCTCGATGACGCGGTCGTGGCCGTCCACCATCTTGCGGATCGCCACTAGGGGCACGCGGCGGCCCTGGTTGGCGAACGTCGCATACGCCTCCGTCAGCTCCAGCGGCTTCACCTCCGCGCCGCCGAGCGTGAACGCCAGGCCGTAGCGGTTGGGGTCGTCCAGGCCGGTGATCCCCAGGCGGTTCGCCATCTCGATCGCCGCCGGCACGCCGATCCGCTCCAGCGTCTCCACCGCGGGGATGTTCAGCGAGTTGCCGAGCGCGATCCGCACCGGCACCGGGCCACGGAACTTGTTGTCGAAGTTCACCGGACAGTACGGCGGCTGGCCGGCCCCCGCGTTGAAGCACTTGGGGACGTCCTGCAGCACCGTGTTCGGCGTGAAGCCGGCCTTCTCGAAAGCCGTCAGATAGACGATTGGCTTGATCGACGAGCCGGGCTGCCGCGGCGAGGTTGCCACGTTCACCTGGCCGTCGATCGCGGGGTTGTTGAAGTCCATGCTGCCGACCATCGCCAGGATCTCGCCGGTCTTGGGGTCGATGGCGACGATCGCGGTGTTGCTGCCGTTCCGAATGCGCAGGTTCGCCTCGTTGTTGCGCGCGACCTCCTCCAGCTTCTCCTGCAGGCGCAGGTCGAGCGAGGTGTAGACCTGCAGGCCACCCTGGTAGAGGAGCCGCGGCCCGTACTTCTGCTCGATGAGGTCGCGGACGTAGAACACCCAGTGCGGCGCCTTGATCTCCTCCTGCTTCGGCTCGACCAGCGTGAGATCCTGGTCCCAGGCCGCCCCGGCCTCGGCCTCGGTAATGAAGCCGTGTTTCGTCATCTGGTCCAGCACGTACGCCTGCCGCTGCCGCGCGGCGTCCCAGTTCTGGCGCGGGTTGTAGTTCGAGGGCGACTGGGGCAGGCCCGCGAGCAGCGACGCCTCGGCCAGCGTGAGATCGCGCGGGCTCTTGCCAAAGTACGACTCGGCGGCCGCCGTGATGCCGTACGAGCTGTTCCCGTAGAACACCTCGTTGAGGTACATCTCCAGGATGTCGTCCTTGGAGTACAGCTCGTTGACGCGGTAGGCAAGCACGGCCTCTTTGAACTTGCGCAGCAACGTCTGCCGCGAGCGCTCGTCCTCCGGCAGCAGCGTGTTCCGCACGAGCTGCTGCGTGATCGTGCTGGCGCCCGAGTTGCCGCTCTTGCTCAGCTGCTGCCAGACGGCCCGCACGATCCCGCGCGTGTCGACGCCCGGGTTGTCGTAGAAGTCGGCGTCTTCGGCGGCGATGGTCGCGTCGATCAGCCAGGGCGAGATCTCGCGCAGCGAGGCGAGCGTGCGACGCCCGCCCGTCTGGTCGTAGATCTCGGACAGCAGGATGCCGTTTCGGTCGAAGATCTGCGTCGTCTGGAACACGTCGCGGGTGGCGAGCTGGGTAATGGACGGCAGGTCGCGCGTGAGGGCGGCGAACGTCTGCGCGGCGACGCTGACCGCGGTAAAGCCGAGCACCAGGCCGAGCGTGAGCAGGATCAGCAGCGCCATGCTGATGCCCGTGACCAGCATGTGCCGCTCGGGGCCAGGTCGGTTCCCCTTGAGGCGCCGCGAGAGATACCAGCCGTTCAGACCGTGCGGGCCGCGGCCGCCCGCGCCGCGGCCCGGGCGCCGCCGGTTCCAGTGCCGAAAGTCCGCCGCTTGCGCCATCTAAGCTCTCTCTCCGCGCGGCCGCGCCGTCAGCGTTCGCCAGGTCTCGGCTCGGGGGTGCGGTGGCGGCCAGGCTGGGTAGCTGCCGCTGGCGCCGCCACGGCCGAGTCCGCGTCCCGGGTGATGGGCGTCGGTAGGGTGCCCCCAACATAGAACAATCGACCGCTGCCGGACCACTAATGAGGGTGGCGCGCGCCCGAATGCACGTGGCCTGGCGCGTCGGCGGCCGACCCGGCCGGCGCCGCCGCTCCGCTCTTAGCAGGCGACGTGCCACCGCCGTTCGTGGGGCGCGGCCCGGTGCAGTAGGGGGCCGGCTCGCCCCCCGCCACCGCCGGCAGGGCCGGCTCGCAAGCGGTTTCCCGCTCGATCTGGATCGTGGTGTGGTCGATGCCGTACCGCTCGCGCAGCAGCCGCTGGCAGGCGCTCAGCACTCGGTCGCCCTCGGCGGGCGCCACGCTGCTGATGCGCACGTGGACGCTCAGGGCGGGGAGGTCGGACGCGAGGCGCCAGACGTGGATGTCGTGGACGGCCACGACGCCGGGCGCGGTGCGCAGGTCGGCGACGAGCTGGCCGACGTCCACCCCCGGCGGCGCGCTCTCCATGAGGATGTTCAGCGTCTCGCGCACGATCGACCAGCCGCCCACGACGATGATGACGCTGATCAGCACGCTCAGGATTGGGTCGATCTGCACCGGGCCGCCGAGCACGATGGCCAGGGCGCCCACGATCACGGCGGCCGAGGCCAGCGCGTCGCCCAGCACGTGGGCCATCGCCGCGCGCAGGTTCAGGTTGTGCGCGTGGTCGCCCTGGAGATAGCGGGCCACGGCCAGGTTGGCGACGAGCCCGACGGCCGCGACGCCGAGCATGAGCTGACTGGCGACGGCCTCCGGCTCGAACAGCCGCCGGTACGCCTCGTAGCTGATGAACAGCGCCAGGGCGATCAGGGTGGCCGCGTTGGCGAGCGCGGCCAGGATGCCAGCGCGGTGGAAGCCATACGTCTGGCGGGCGTTGGCCGGGCGCTCGGCCTGGCGGCTCGCGAACCACGCCAGCGCGAGCGCCAGCACGTCGGTCAGCATGTGGCCGGCGTCGCTGATCAGCGCCAGGCTGTTCGACGCCAGGCCGCCGCCGACTTCGAGCGCCAGCACGATGGCGCTGACGCCGAGGGCGACTGCCAGCTTGTGGCTCGGCGCCGCGGGGTGCGCGTGTCCAGCGTGCGCGCTCAGCTTGCTCTCCCGCCGGCGGCGGTACGCGGCGCCGCCCGTCCTTGCTGCCACGCGAGAATTGTAGCACGGGCCGGCGGCCGGCCTGCTGCCGCCGCCGGGCTTCCGGTATCATGCGGACATGGCCCCGCCGGGCGGGAAGCGCCCGGCGCGGGCCCAACCGGGCGCGCTCGCGGCTGCAGACGCCGACGACGGGTGAGGAGGAGGCCGGAGATGGTCGCCACGAGTTTCCGCAATGAGATGCGCGACATGGTGCGACGGCGTCACTGCGTCACGCACCCGCTCACCGAGGCGTGGGCGCGGGGCGAGCTGACGCGCGAGCAGCTGGGCCTGTGGGCGGTCGAGCACTACCACTACACCGGCGACCTCTGGCGCTTCATCGGCCGCATCCTGTCGAACTGCGAGGTGCCGGCCGCCCGCGCCGTCGAGCTGGACAACATGGCCGACGAGGAGAACCCCGAGGACGTCCACAACGATCAGCTCACCGACTTCATCGCCGCCTGCGGCCTCGACCCCCAGCGGGCCATCCAGGTGGACGCGCTGCCCACCACTAAGGCGCTGCGCGACTGGCTGTTCCTGCTCTGCGATCGCCGCACCTGGCAGGAGTCGGTGGCCGGCTTCCACATCGGCATGGAGTCGCAGTTCAACGACATCTGCGCCCGCGTCGTGCCGACGCTCCGCGACCACTACGGCTTCACGCCGACCGAGATGCGCTTCTTCGCCACGCACGTCACCGCCGACCAGGAGCACGGCAGCCGCGCGCTCGACGTGGTGGACCAGTACACGCCGCCGGAGCTGCGGCCGCGCGTGCTCCAGGCCATTTGGGAGGGCACCGAGAAGCGCTGGGGCTACTTCGACGGCGTCTACGTGAAGTACGTCCTCGGCTACAACCTCGGCAACCAGCCGTAGGCCGCCGGCTCAGGTTGCTGTGTAGGTTCGGGAAGCCAAAGCTACACACGATCCGTGGCCGAGGGCTTAGGCTGCCCGACCCCGATGGCGGTGACCCGGCGGCAGCACGCCAGCCGCATTCGGATTCGTCGCTGCCGCAAGTACGCGAATCGGCCCGGACTGCGGGCAGTCCGGGCCGACGTCTTGCTGACGCACGCCGCGCGGTCGAGCCGGCCCCGGCTCACACGGGCAGCGGTGGCGGCACGGACGGCGGCTGCGGCGCCCGCATGGCCGCGAGCTGACGCAGCAGCGCGCCCAGGCCCAGGCAGAGCGCCAGGAACCCGGCCAGCCCGCCGATGAACGGCAAGTGCGTGACGACGTAGAGGACCACCAGCCCGAGCACCACGAGCCAGCGGGGATCGACGGCCGGCACCTCCGCGCGCCCGCGCCGCGCCAGCCCGACCAGCCAGGCGCCGAGCGCCAGGCCGAGCAGCAGCCAGCCCACGTACAGGCCCGCGAGGTACGCCAGGCCGCCGAGGAAGGCGACGGGCAGGCCGATCAGCGTGATCGCGACGAACAGCAGCGCCGCGGGGACGACGAACAGCGCCAGGATACCGACCCCAAAGCTGGGCAGCGGGTGCTCTTGCACCTGGGCCGCCGTGCCCTCCGCGAGGCGCGGCAGGTAGTGGACCAGCAGCACGCCGAGGATGATGCTCCCGACGAGCCAGATCAGCCCGAAGAAGCCGAACAACCCACCGAACGGGTTCTCCCGCTGCTGCTCGCGCGCCTGCTGGGGGCGCTCCTCCGGGTGGAATTGCACGCCCCCAGCGGCCATGCTGGCGGGCAGCGCGCTCTCCTGCGGGCTCGTGTAGTCCAGGCGGCCGTCCACGTGCGCCCCTGGGTCGGCCGTCAGCGTCTCCACGTGGGCGGTGAGGTCGCGGCCCACCGTGCTGCCGAGCGTCAGCGTGCTCGTCGCCACGTCCACGTTGCGCCCGATCGGGCCCAACAGGCTCAGCGTCTGCATCGCGCCCAGGATGCTGCCGCCGACGGCGCCCTGCCGGCCGACCAGCACGGTCTGTCCGGCGGTAGTCGCGTTGCCGTCCACGCGGCCATTGACCGTCACCTGCTGCCCAGCCGCGCGCAGGTCGCCGCCCACGCTCCCGTCCACGGCCACCTGCTGGCCCGCGGTGATCAGGTCGTGCTGGATGGCGCCGCTCACCGTCACCGTTTGCCCGAAGGCGAACACCTCGCCGTTCACCTGCCCGTCGATGGTGATCGTCTGGCCCGTGGCGAAGAGGTCATCGTCGATCGTCGTGCCGGCGGGCACTGTCACGGTGTCCCCGCTGCGAAACTCCATCGCCTGCGCGGGGGTCGTGGCGGCCGCCAGCCCGGCGAGCATCAGGAGCATTACGCCCAGGTGGAGTAGCCAGCGATGAGCGCTGCCGGCGCGCGGGACCGCTCGGCCCCGCTCCGCCGCGAGCGCGGGCGTTGCACCGCCCGGTTGCGAAGTGACGAACGACTTGGACGACATCAGGGTAAGCATGAAGTGCTCCTCTCGCGAGTTACTCGATCTCGGCACGGCGCGGGAGCGTCGGCTGCCACGGGCGACTCAGCACGAGCACCAGGGCGGCGGCCAGCCCGGCCGCGACGAGCGGCGGATCGATCAGGGGCGGCGCGGCCAGCGCGGCGAGCAGCGCCGCTCCCAGATACCAGGCCTGGGCGAGCAGCCAGGCGAGGGCGAGCCCCGCCAGCCCCAGGCGGTTCGCCAGGACGACCAGCAGCTCCAGCGCCGGCAGCGCGACGAGCCAGGCGGCGTAGGCGCCGGCCAGGCCCAGCACGACGAGCGTCGGCCACCAGGACGCTGGCCGGGCGGACGTGTGCGCTGCCCGCCAAGATCCCGCCAGGTCCGCGCGCGCCAGGAAGGCCAGCTCGGCGCCGTCGAGCGCGAGCGCCGCGCGCCACGCCCGCTCCTCGGCCCGGCGGGCCTCGCGTCGCCGCGCGCAGGCGGGGCAGGATGCCGCGTGCGCGGCCACCGCCGCGGCCTCGTCGGCGGCCAGCGCCTCGTCCAGCCAGCGATCCAGTAGCGCGTCGTCAGGACAGCGCATCGGCGGTCACCCCCTCGGCGGCCAGCCGGCCGCGAAGCTGCTCGCGGGCGCGCAACAGGTACACCCCCACCGTGCCGCTGGGCAGGCCGGTCTGCGCCGCGATCTCGGCATACGACAGGTCGTGCAGGTAACGCAGCACCGTGACGAGTCGGTACTGCTCCGGCAGCGCGGCGAGCGCCCGGTGGACGGCCGCGCGCCGCTCGCGGGCAAGCGCGACCCCTTCCGGCGGCGCCTCGTCGGCGGGCAGCGTTGCCAGCGCGGCCTCGCCGGCCGCGCCGCTCACCGTCTGGCGGGCCGCGCGGCCCCGCTCGCGCAGGTAGCTCAGCGCCTCGTTGCTGGCGATGCGCAGCAGCCACGGCCGCAGCGGGCGGCTCGTGTCGACGCTTCCCAGAGCGCGATACGCTTTGTAGAACGCGCCGTTGGCGACCTCCAGCGCCGCCTCGCGGTCGCCGATCAGGCGCAGCGCCGTGGCGTAGACCGCCGCCTGGTGGCGCTCGACCACCTCGGCGAACGCCTCGGCCTGGCCGGCGCGGCAGCGGGCCACCGCGCGCGCGTCGGCATTCGTCTCGGGCTCTACGGCCACGGCCATCGGCGCCCCTCCCCTCGCTCTGGTATAGATACGCCTGGACCGCCCATCGTCTTACAATGGGCGCAGCAAAATAGTGACCAGGAAGGGAGCCGCCATGGAGAGTCTGGCCGAGCGCGCCGAAAGCCGCCTGCTCGCCGTCATCGGGCGCTACGCCGCCGGCGAGGCCGAGGTGGTCCGCGCCTATTTCGCCCGGGAGCACACGCCGGAGGAGCACTTCGACGTGCTGCTGCGCCAGATGGGCCGTGAGCTGCAGACCAGCCAGTGGCTACACCGCGCTGTGCTGATGAACGAGCAGCTCGAGGACAGCGTCGACCGCCATCGCTTCGTGGACTTCCTGGAGCAGATCGCCGACGAGGTGAAGCACTACGCGCTGCTCGCCGACCTGGCCGAGTGGGTGGTCGGCCGCCAGCTGACGCGCGCCGAGGCCACGCAGTACCAGGTGTACGCGGTCTACGATCCGGCGCTGCCCGAGGAGCACCTGCGGCACCCGGCGCTCCCCGAGGCGACGCGCATGGTGGAGTTCATCCGCGAGGCGCACGCGACGCACGGCGCGGAGTTCGCGCACGCTGTCTTGCGGCTGAGTGAGGGCGGGGGGGGCGGCGCGTTCGTCGCGGCGAGCGAGCTAGCCGGCGACGAGTTCCGCGAGCGGCTCGCCGCGGCGATGCGGGCCATCGTGCGCGACGAGCTGGGCCACGGCCCGGGCCGCGTGCGCGCCTTCGCCCGCGAATGGGTGCAGGACGAGGCGACGCTAGAGCGGGCCGAAGCGCTGCTGGCCGCCTACATGGCGCAGCACCTGCGCCTCCGCAACGAGATCTGGCGCAACCCGCTCTCGGAGGAGCGCCTGGCGGCCATCGACCGCGGCGAGATCGCGCCCATGTCCATCGCCGTCCCGGCCTGATAGCAGCGCCGGGCGGGCTATACTGCTCCCAGGTCCGACCAGGAGACGTGTCGTGAACAAGGTCGAGATTCAAGCGGACCTCGCTCGCTTCGAGGCCGACGCACACTACGTGGGGAAGCACTGGGACGAGCTTCTTGCGAAGTATCCCGATCACTGCGTCGCCGTCTACAACCAGCAGGTTGTAGGCGCGGCGAAAGACCCTCGCGAGCTTGTAGAGCAACTTGAGCGCAAGGGGCTGGACCCAGGCAGGGTCTATCGCAAGTGGCTGTCCACTAGTGAGGATCTGCTCATCGTGCCTGCTCTATCGACCGGATGATCCGCGGCTACTTCGAGGGCCCTCCTGGACGACGGCGTCCATTCGTCACCGCGAGACTGGAACTCGCGACGCGCGGTCCAGTAGGTGAAGTCGAGTTCCTGATCGATACGGGCGCCGAGTCCACGATCCTGGGGCCGGTGGATGCATTGTGGCTTCGCATCGACACGAGATTGCTGCCGACCGGTCCACGTACCGTCGGCATCGGCGGCCGCATCGCCACTACCCGCCTCGAAGCGAGACTCCGGCTCGGCGACCGGCCGATCTCGACCGTGCTACGCCTGCTCGCGCCGCGCTCGCGGCGCCAACAGCAAGCTCTTCTAAGCCTTCCCTCGTTGCTCGGCCGTGACGTCCTGCGGCACTTTGCCTTGGTTGTCGAGGAGCGAACCGATCGTGTGTTGCTCCTGGATCCGGACGAGGCAGACGCCCTATCGCTTCCCTAAGGGCTGAGTGAGCGGTGCTATAATCGGCCGCGCGCCGGCCTGGTCGTCCGCGACTTGCCGCTAGAGGAGGGCTCAGCATGGTGCTCTCGCGCACGGTCGGAGCCAGCATCAAGCGCCGCGAGGACCCGCGGCTGGTCACGGGGCAGGGCCAGTACGTCGACGACGTGCGCCTGCCCGGCACGCTGTACATGGCGTTCGTGCGCAGCCCGCACGCGCACGCCCGGCTGGGCCGCATCGACACGAGCGCGGCGCTCCAGCAGCCCGGCGTCGTTGCCGCCTTCAGGCACGCCGACTGCGACCTCGTCCTCACCACCCACGCCGCCCTGAACCCGCAGAAGCCGCCGCCGCCACACCCGGTCCTCGCCCACGACAAGGTCCGCTTCGTCGGCGAGGCCGTGGCGATGGTGCTCGCCGACGACCGCTACGTGGCGCGCGACGCCGCCGACCTGGTGGAGGTCGAGTACGAGCCGCTGCCGGCCGCGGCGTCGATGCAGGCCGCGCTGGCCGAGGGCGCGCCGCTCGTCCACGACGACTTCCCCGGCAACGTGTACCTGAAGATGGAGCGGAACCAGGGCGACTGGGACGAGGCGCGGCGCCAGGCGGCGCGGGTGGTGCGCCTGGACATCTTCAACCAGCGCGTGAACTCGCTGCCGATGGAGCCCCGCGCCGCGCTTGCGGAGTATCGGCGCTACGACGACACGCTGACGCTCTGGTCGTCCAACCAGGTGCCGCACACCCTCCGCAGCGAGGTGGCCAAGCTGCTCGGCATGGCCGAGAGCCGTGTGCGGGTGATCGCGCCCGACGTGGGCGGTGGCTTCGGCTCGAAGCTGAACGTCTATCCCGAGGAGGTGCTGACGGCCTGGGCCGCCAAGCGCCTCGGGCGGCCGGTGAAGTGGGTGGAGGAGCGGCGCGAGAGCCTGCTGACACTCTCGCACGGCCGCGGCCAGATCGACGAGATCGAGGCGGCGGTGGCCGCGGACGGCAAGATCCTCGGCCTGCGCGCCCGCGTCGTCGGCGACCTGGGCGCCCACCTCTTGCTGTTCACGGCGCTGATTCCGGTCCTGACGATCAACATGCTCGTCGGCCCCTACGACATCCCGGTAGTCGCGTCCGAGCTGACGGAGGTGTTCACGCACTGTGCGCCGACGGATGCGCATCGCGGCGCCGGGCGGCCCGAGGCGACGTTCCTGCTGGAGCGGCTGATGGACCGCATCGCCGCCGAGCTAGGGCTTGACCCGGCCGACGTGCGGCGGCGCAACTTCGTGCAGCCGGGCCAGTTCCCGTACACCTCGGTCGTCGGCAGCGTCTACGATAGCGGCAACTACCCCGCCGCGCTCGACAAGGCCTTGCAGGCCGTGGGCTATGAGCAGCTACGCGCCGAGCAGCGCCGGCTGCGCGAGCAGGGCCGCTACCTGGGCATCGGCCTCGGCAGCTACGTCGAGCTGACGGGCGTCGGGCCGTCCCGCGGCTTCGGGGCGCCCGTGTGGGAGGCCGCCGTCGTGCGCGCCGAGCCGGATGGCACGGTGACGGTGATCTCGGGCGCGCCCTCCCAGGGGCAGGGCCACGAGACGAGCTTCGCGCAGATCGTGGCCGGCGAGCTGGGCGTGCCCTTCGAGAGCGTGCGCGTGCTGACCGGCGACACCGCCGTCGGCGTGACGGGCATCGGCACGTTCGGCAGCCGCAGCATGCCCGTCGCTGGCGGCGCGATCGCGGGCGCCGCGGCGCGGGTGCGCGAGAAGGCGCTGCAAGTCGCGGCGGCGCTGCTGGAGGCGGCGCCCGCGGACCTGGAGTACCGCGACGGCCAGGCGCTGGTGCGCGGCCAGCCCGGCAAGGCGGTCACCTTCCAGCAGATCGCCAACGCCGCCTACGCCGCGTTCATGCTGCCGCCCGAGATCGAGCCGGGCCTGGAAGCGACGATGTTCTTCGACCCGCCGAACATGACCTATCCGTTCGGCACGCACGTCTGCGTGGTCGAGGTCGACCCGCGCAGCGGCGCGGTGCAGATCCTGCGCTTCGTCGCCGTCGACGACGCGGGCCGCATCATCAACCCGCTCCTCGCGGCCGGCCAGATCCACGGCGGCATCGCCCAGGGCATCGGCCAGGCGCTGTACGAGGAGATCGTCTACGACGACGAGGGGCAGCTACAGACCGCGTCGCTGATGGACTACGCGCTGCCGACCGCCGACAAGGTGCCGCACTTCGAGCTGGACCGCACGGAGACGCCGGGGACGACGAACCCGCTGGGCGCGAAGGGCATCGGCGAGGCCGGCACCATCGGCAGCACCCCGGCCGTGGTCAACGCCGTGCTCGACGCCTTGCTCCCCTTCGGCGTCACGCACATCGACATGCCGCTGAAACCGGAGCGCATCTGGCGAGCGATCCGGGGGCGGTCGGCGGCGGGGCAGGACGCTGCTGTCGTGGCGGCCGCCGAGGAGGCGCCGGGCACGGCGGAGCCCAGCCACGTGCCGCCCGGGCAGGAGGGGCGCTAGTGAAGCTGCCGATTCGCGTCACGGTCAACGGCGCGGCGCAAGCCCACGAGGTCGAGCCGCGCCTGTTGCTCGTCCACTACCTGCGCGACGTGCTGGGCCTCACCGGCACGCACGTGGGCTGCGACACCAGCCAGTGCGGCGCCTGCACGGTCCTCGTGGACGGCGCCGCCGTCAAGTCCTGCACCGTGCTGGCCGTCCAGACTGACGGCTGCGAGATCACCACCATCGAGGGACTAGCGGAGCTGGGGCCCCCTCCCCCAACCCCCTCCCCCCAAGAGGGGGCGGGGGCGTCCCCGCAGCCCGCGCCCGCCTCGTCCTCCCCCCTTTCCCCCCAGGGGGGAGAGGGGGGCAGGGGGGAGAGGGGTCTACACCCCCTCCAGCAAGCCTTCTGGGACCAGCACGGCCTCCAGTGCGGCTACTGCACGCCGGGGATGATCATGGCCGCCTACGACCTCTTGCGCCAGCAGCCGCAGCCCTCCGAGGAGGAGATCCGGCACGGCCTGGAGGGCGTGCTCTGCCGCTGCACCGGCTACCAGCACATCGTGGCGGCCGTCCAGCAGGCGGCGGAGCAGCTTCGCGCCCGCACGGCGCCGGCCAAGTAGGGGAGGGGCCGATGTTTCCGCGTGCGTTCGAATACGTGGCGCCCGCCACCCTGGACGAGGCGCTGGCCCTGCTGGCCGAAGACCCCGACGAGACGCGAGCCCTGGCAGGAGGCCACAGCCTGCTGCCCCTGATGAAGCTGCGGCTGGCCGCGCCGCGGCGGCTGGTCGACCTGCGCCACCTGCGCGGCGCGCTCGGCGGCGTCGGCGCGGCAGGCGACAGCGGCGCGGAGGTTACCGTCGGCGCGCTCACCACGTACCACGCCCTGGCCAGCCATCCCTTGCTCAGCGAGCGCTATCCCGTGCTCTGCGAGGTCGCGGGCGCGATCGGCGACCTGCAGGTGCGCAATTGCGGCACGCTCGGCGGCAGCCTGGCGCACGCCGACCCGGCCGGCGACCTGCCGGCGGTCGTGCTCGCGCTGGACGCCCGGCTGGAGGCGGCGAGCCGGGGCGGCGCCACCCGTCGCCTCGACGCGGCCGAGTTCTTCCGCGGCGCCTATACCACGGCGCTCGCGCCCGGCGAGCTGCTGACGCGCGTCCACTTGCCCGCCCTGCCGGCGCGGACCGGCGCGGCCTACGCCAAGTTCCGCAATCCCGCCAGCGGCTATGCCGTGGTCGGGATTGCCGCGTGCGTGGGCCTGGGCGAGGACGGTCGTGTGGCGACCGCGCGCGTGGGCGTGACGGGCGTGGGCGAGGTCGCCTACCGCGCGCGCGACTGCGAGGCGGCACTGATCGGCCAAGAGCCGTCGGCGGAGCGCCTGCACGAGGCCGCGGCGCGCGCCGCGGCCGGCGTCGAGCCGCTCGACGACGTGTATGCCTCGGGCGAATACCGGACCTACCTGACCGGCGTCTTCGCCGAGCGCGCGCTGAGCCGCGCGCTGGAGCGCGCGCGGGGCGCCGCCTGAGCGCGCCCCGTCGGGTAACTTGGTAGCGGTAAGGGGCGCGGTGCTATGCTGAAGCGGGCAGCAAGGGCCTGGCCGCTCGCTTGGCACGGCGCTTGCGTAGTATTGGTCCCGAGCGAGGTAGCGCGCGACGCGGCGGCTCGCCACTAGTCGCCTCGCCTGACCCGCGCTGCCGACCCCCGCTGTGGGAGAAATGGCATGCCCGGCATCAGCGAAGAGCTTCTGGCGACCGTCGAGCGCGTGGTCCGGATCACCGCCACCGTGCTCGCCGCCTACTTCGTGGCCCTGTGGATCGCGGCTATCTGGTGGACGTTCCGCGACATTCGTTCTCGCACCAACGATTTCCTGCTGCAAATGGCTGCCACGCTGCTCGTCACGGTATTCAGCTTGCCCGGCCTGTTGATCTACTTCATCCTGCGCCCGCCGCGCACGCTCGCGGAGCTATACGAGGAGTCGCTCGCCGAGGAGGCCATGCTGCAGGAGATCCAGGTGCAGTCGGCCTGCCCGGCCTGCAAGCAGCACGCCGAGCCGGACTACATCTTCTGCCCCTGGTGCCAGACGCGGCTCAAGCGGCTCTGCGTGCGCTGCGAGCGCCCGCTGCTCCTGCGTTGGCGCAACTGTCCCTACTGCGGTCAGGTGGCGGTGCCCACGCCCTCGATGTCGGGCAGCGGCGCGCCGCCGCAGGCCGTGCCCACGGCCACCGCCGCCGGCCAGATCGCCCCGCCGCCCGACGCCCGCTCGGCGGCGCGCACGCGCGAGCTACGCGCCTAGCGCGGTGTCCCTGCTGCCCGGCTGGATCATCCCGCAAACCGCTGCGGGCTTGGCCCCGCGCTCCACGCGGTACCCGACTGCCCACGCTGCCCACCGGTCCGTGCCCCACCGCTTCGCCGACGCGCGCCCAATACCGACCACGCCTCGGCATCTGGTCAAGGATGGCGCGCAAGTGTGCCCCACGGCTACGGACCGACCCCGGAACCCGCTCATACCGAAGCCGGCGGTGGAGTTCCCGTACCCCCCTCCCCTTGGGAGAGGGTAGGGGTGAGGGCGCGCCCCAGTAGGCGAACCGCTGGGCCGGATCCGGTATCAGGTGTTCGCCGGCCGGTCGGCGAGCGTGACGGGCACCGTCCGTTCCTGGCCATTGCGGACGACGGTCAGCTGGATCGTGTCGCCCGACTTGTGCTTCTGGACGTACTTCGGCAGCGCCGCCTCTTCGGTCAGCTTCTGGCCGTCCACCGCCGTGATGATGTCGCCCTGTTGCAGTCCCGCTTTGGCGGCGGGCGAATTCGGCGCGACCCGCTGCACCAGCACCCCTTGCGTGCCCGTCGAGCGAAGCTGGCGGGCGCTGGCCCCGCCCGCCCACTGGAAGGCGATGCCGATGTACGGATGCACGGCACGGCCGGTCGTCGCGAGCTGGTCGGCCACGGGCTTCGCGCTGCTGATGGCGATCGCGAAGCCGATGCCCTGCGCCGGCACGCCCGGCTCGGCCATCCCCGCAATCATCGTGTTGATGCCGATCACCTGGCCGCTCATGTCCACGAGCGGCCCCCCCGAGTTGCCCGGGTTGATGGCCGCGTCGGTCTGGATCGCGTCGTACAGCACGGCGCCCGGCTCGCCCTGGTCGCCGGTCGGCTCCTGAATGCTCCGGCCCAGCGCGCTCACGACCCCAGCGGTGACGGTGGGGCCGCCGGGCAGGCCGAGCGCGTTGCCGATCGCCACGACGGCGTCGCCCACGCCAAGCTTGTCGGAGTCGCCTAGCGACGCGGCCGGCAGGTTGTCGCCCTGGATCTGAATGACCGCCAGGTCCGTCTCGGGGTCCGTCCCGAGGACGCGCGCGTCGAACGTGCGGCCATCCGGGAGCGCCACGGCCATGTCGCGCGCCCCCGCCACCACGTGGTGGTTGGTCAGGATGTGCCCCTGTTGATCGTAGATGATGCCCGAGCCGATGCCGGTCCGGGTGCCGCGCGGGTTGCCCAGGATGTCTCGGCCTGCCGCGCCCTGGTCGGTGACGATCTGGACCACCGCCGGCTTCACCCGGTCCACCACCTGGCGGACGGAGAGCCCGCCGGCCCTCGCCCCCACCGCGCTCGCGGACGCGCTGCCCGGCGCGGCGCTCGTCGGCCCCGCGTTTCCCGGTGCCGTCCTCGCCGGCGCGGCGCTCGTCGGCGTCGCCCCTGGGCGCTGCGCGGCGACCGGTTGAGCCGTCGGCGGCGAGGCCGCGGGCGGCGCGGTCGGCGCCGCGACGGTCGGCGTCGCCGGTGCCGGCTGACCGCCCCCGTTCGCGCGCGCCGGCCCGAGCAGCTCGCACCCGGGGCCGCCGATGAGCAAGAGCGCTAGGGCCCCTCCGAGCCAGAACCGCTGCCGGTCCATCGTCGTCTCCCATCACTGTGCGCGGCGTGTGCCCCCAGATGCACGTCGCGTACCGGCGGCGTAGCGAAATGCGTGGGCCACGCCACCAACCGGGCGGTTCCGCCCCGGAGTAAGAGTGAAATCCTGCCCGGCCCGTCCCCGAAACCTATCACGAAAATATCACGGCGCGCGATAATCGTGATAACGTGGCGCGGTGACCGCGTGCAGTGGCCCAGGGAGTGCCGCGGAATGGCGACGTCGAGGCGCGGGGCAAGGGGCGCGCTGGCGCTGTCGATGATCGGGCTCGCGCTGGCGCTTGCCAGCGCGGGCGGCGTCGGAGCCGCGCCCGCGCCGCAGCTGGTCGCGACGGCCACGCCAACGCCCAGCGCCGCGATGGCCACGCCGGTCGGCGCGCCGTCGGGCGTTTCGCACGGCCTCGTCCTGCCACCCACGGCCACGCCGCTCGCGCTGCTGCCGGGCGGGCCGGCCGCCGCCAGCCCCTTCGCTACCAGCTCGGCGCCGGCCGGGGCCGCCCCCTATGCGCCGCTCGCGGGCAGCCTGGAGGTGGCTCCGCCGGCCCAGCCCGTCCCGGGCGCCACGGTGCTCGTCGTCCCGCCCGGCGCGACGCTCGTCACGCCGACGTTCACGGCCACGCCGCTCGCGGCGCTGCCCGCGCCGGGCATCCCGGCGGCCGGCATCCCGCACGTCCTGCCCCCGCCGCTGCCCACGGCGACCGCGACGCCCACGCCCACCAGCACGCCGACCATTACCTCGACGCCCACCCTCACGGCCACGCCGACGGTCACCCCGACGCCCACGCCGTCGATCCACGCGCCCACCAACCTGCGCGTCGTGTCGTCCGGGCCAGCGGCGGGCATGTACACGATCGCCTGGGACCCGGGCAACACCGAGACAGTCACGGAGTACCACGTGCAGGCCGTCGGCGCCGGCGGTGAGACGCGGCCCCTGTTCACGGTGCCGGGCAGCGGCAGTCAGGCGGTGCTCCAGGGACTCGACCCGTCGATCGGGTACAGCCTGGTGCTGCGGGCCGTCGACGTGATGGGCCGCGAGAGCGCCCCGTCCAACGTGGCGCAGACGGCGGTGGCCCCGACGGCGACGCCCATCACGCCGCCCTTCGGGGGCGGCCAGCCCTACGGTCCCGGCGGCCAACCCTATGGCCCGGGGGTCGTCCCGCCGGGCACCACCCAGCCGCCCGCCGCTCCCTACGGCCCGACCACGCCCGGCGGCGCGGCGCCCTACGGCGCACCGCCCGCGCCCTACGGCGCTCCCACCTCGCCCTTTGCCCCCAACCGGCCCGGGCTGCCACCCGTCTATCCGCCCGGCGTCAGCGCGCCGCCGTCGGGGCTCGTGCCCTCGCCCACCCCCCTGGGCTATCTGCCGCCGGCCGCCGCCCCGTCGATCTACAGCGACCCCTACGCGCCCCGCTGACCCCTGGCAGCGACGGCCCGCCGACGCGCCCCGGCGCACCACCACCCCGCCTTGACACGCCCCAGGCAGCCGCCTACCATCGCTTCGAGCGGCCTTGCGGCGCGGCCACCCGCTGGTGACCCCGCTGCTGCGCGGCGACGCTTGCTCCCGCGGCGACTCGCGGGAGCGCCAAGGATCGCGCGCGGGCGCCCAAAGCGGTTTGGCCACGCCAACCTGCACCGACGCCCGCTGAACTCGCTGGGAGGATGCTCGTGCTGTTCGATCTGAGCCACACGATTGCCACCGGCATGATGCAGGTCGCCTCGCTCACCCCGGTCGAGGTCTGCCAGGTCAGCTTCCTCAGCCAGGGCGCGCGGACGAACAGCCAATCGCTCCGCCTCAGCGGCCACTCGGGCACGCACGTCGACGCGCCCGTCCACGTCATCGATGGCCTGGCGAGCATCGACTCGTTCGCCCCGGACCGCTTCGTCGGGCCGGGCGTCGTCCTGCCGCTCGCCAAGGGGCCGCGCGAGAGCATCGACGCGGCGGACCTGGAAGCGGCCGGCAGCGGCCTCGTGCGCGCGGGCGACATGGTCGTGCTGTGGACCGGCTGGGACGGCTACTACGGCGAGCAAGCCTACCTCGACGACTATCCGGCCCTCACCGTCGACGCCGCGGACTGGCTGCTCGACCACGGCGTCCGGCTGCTCGGGCTGGACTTGCTCTCGCCCGATCTGCCGCCCGTGCGCCGTGCCCCCGACGCGGGGCTGCCGGTCCACCAGCGCTTGCTTGGCAACGACGTGCTGATCGCCGAGAACCTGACGGGCCTGGCGCCGCTCGCCGGCCGCCGCGTGCGTCTCTCCGCCCTCCCGATCAAAGTCGCCGCGGGCGACGGCGCCCCCGCCCGCATCACCGCCGAGCTGGCCGAGTAACCGCGTAGCTAGCCGCCCAGGTTAGGGCGCAGGCCTGAGCGGGTTCTCCCAGCGAAGCCCCGGGAAGCGGGCAAAATCGCCGTCTGTTGAGCAGAGTAGCAGACCGTGCTCAATGGCAAGCGCGGCCAGGTGCGCGTCGGGCACGAGGTTGGATCGGCCCTCGGCCTGGGCAAGCAGCGACCCGAGCACCGCGCGATGCCGCTCGGTCGGTTGCGGAATCCAGACCGGCGCGCACTCGAGCCACGGTTCGACTTGCTGCCAGGCGCGATTCAGGGGGAGCGGCTGCGTGAATACTCGCGGGTTCGAGACCAGCCGGACAAAAGCTAAGAGCGCGGGCCAGGGCAGCCCCACCCTCGCCGTGCCGTTGAGCTGCCCGTCCAGCCAATCGCGCGCGGCATCGTGCTGCGCAAAGCTTGCGACGTGCGCGTAGATCAGCAGGTTCGTATCTACCAAGATCACCGGTACGCGTCGCCCTCGGCCACCGCGAGCGCCTCGGACACGTCGTCGATGCTCCCGGCTAGACAGCGACCCAGCGGCACTGATGGGGTGCGATAGTCGGGGCGTGGCCGCGGCGCATCTAACTCTGCCAGCCCGCGCCGCAGGGCAGCGTTAACCGCTTCCTTGAAGGTTAGGCCGCGCGTGTCCTGGATGCGACGCAGCGCGGCAGCTACGTCGTCGTCGAGTGTTAGCGTCGTTCTCATACATCAGAGCATAAGTATCATGATGTTTTGATGTCAATAGCCCGATCGACACGCGGAGCGCCATCCGCCACCGTGGAACCCAATGAGAGCGAGCGGGCATCGCCTCCTGCCCGGGCGCGCTGCCGCTTACTCGACCTGCGCGAAGAGCGCCTCCGGCTCCATCAGGCGCGAGATGAGGTGCTGATCGTGGGCTAGCTCGGCCAGCATTTGCACCGCCGCGCGGTTTGGCGGGAGCCCGTAGGGCAGCGGATCGTCGCCGACGATCGCGCGCCGGCTGGCGAGCGCTTCCGCCTCGCGGCCCGGCGCCTCGCCGGCGCGTAGTCGCGCCAAAAACTGCTCCTTGCTCCCCACGAACGCCTCGTAGAGGGCGCGCGCGATGCCCGGCTCGCGCTCCAGCAGCGTGTCCCGCACGACGACCGTGTGGTTGATCGGGTACACGCCCGTCCGCGCGGACCAGGCCGCGGCGGCCCCAGCCGCATCCGGGATGAGCGGCCGCACGTCGGGCGAGTCCACCGCGCCCGCGCCGATCGCCGCGTCGAGCGCCCCCTCGGCGAGCAGTGTGGCCATCTGCGCGCCGGCAGGCGCCGCCTCCACGTTGCGCGGCGGCCGGTACTCCTGCACGTGCTCCTCGTCGAAGACCACCCAGGTCACGCGGTCGAGGTCCACGCCATGCTCGCGCGCCAGGATGCCCCGCGCCCATACGCCTGTGGTCACGGTATACGCCCGCACGCCGACGCGCTTCCCCTCCAGGTCCTTGGGGCGCTGGATGCCGGCCTTCACGTGGTACGCGAGCGCGTCGTGGTGGAACCCCCGCACGGGAAACACCGGGATCGCGGTGAACGGCTTGCCGCGCTCGCGGGCGACCAGATAGGTGCTGAGCGCCATCTCGCAGACGTCGAACTCCAGGCCGCGCACCATGCGGCGGAACGCCGCGATGATCGGCGAGACCTCGACGAACGACAGTGCGAGGCCCGAAGGCCGAACGCCTCCCTCTTTGAGCGCGGCGGTGTGGGGATAGCTCCCGATCACGGTCGTGAGCGTTTGCACGTCGCTGGCTCGCGCCATCGGCTCAGCCCTCCTCGGATGTGTCGCGCGCCGCGGCCGCGCGCGGCCCCCCGGCGTCGGGCGCCGGGCGGCGTGCTGCTGCCAGCCGGTCGACCAGCTGGCGCTCGCGGGGGTTGTCGCCGGGCGTATAGTAGCGGCGGCCCGCCAGACGGTCCGGCAGGTGCTGCTGCTCCACCACGTTGCCGGCGTAGTCGTGAGCGTAGCGGTAGCCCTTGCCGTAGCCCATCGTGCGCATCAGCCCGGTGGGCGCGTTGCGCAGGTGCAGCGGCACCGGCTGGTCGAGGGTGCGCTGCACGTCCTCGCGGGCGGCGCCGTAGGCGGTAAGGGCCGAGTTGCTCTTGGGCGCGAGCGCCAGGTACAGCGCGCACTCCGTCATCGGCAGGTAGCCCTCCGGCAAGCCGACGAAGTGTACGGCTTGCTGGCAGGCCGTCGCCACGACGAGCGCCTGGGGGTCGGCCAGCCCCACGTCCTCGGCGGCCAGGATCACCATGCGCCGCACGATAAATAGCGGGTCCTCGCCCGCCTCGATCATCCGCGCCAGCCAGTACACCGCGGCGTCGGGGTCGGAGCCGCGCAGGCTTTTGATGAACGCCGAGATCACGTCGTAGTGCTCGTCGCCCGCGCGGTCGTAGCGCAGGGCACGCCGCTGGAGCGCCTCGGCGACCAGCGCGGCGGTGAGGTGTCGCGTGCCGCGCGCGTCCGGCTCGGCCGACAGCGCGGCCAGCTCGAGCGCGTTGAGCGCCACGCGGGCGTCGCCGCCCGCTGCGGCCAGTAGCTGCGCGCGGGCGGCCGGCTCCAGCGTCACGCGCAGCGCGCCCAGCCCCCGCTCCGCGTCCGCGAGCGCGCGATCGACGATCTGGCCCAGCTCCGCCTCGTCCAGCGCCTCCAGCCGCACGACCCGGCAGCGCGACAGCAGCGCGTTGTTCACCTCAAACGACGGGTTCTCGGTGGTCGCGCCGATCAGCACCACGTCGCCCTGCTCCACCGCGTGCAGCACGGCGTCCTGCTGGCCCTTGTTGAAGCGGTGGATCTCATCCACGAAGAGGATGCTGCGCTGGCCCGCGCGGCGGAGCGCCCGCGCCTCCTCGATGGCTTTCCGCAGGTCGGCCACCCCGGCCGTCACCGCCGACACGCCGAAGAAGCGCGCGTGAGTGGTGCGCGCGATGACCTGCGCCAGCGTCGTCTTGCCGCTGCCCGGCGGCCCCCAGAGGATGAGCGACGGCACCTGGTCGGCCTCGACCGCCCGCCGCAGCAGCCGGCCCGGCCCCAGCACCCGTTCCTGGCCCACGAACTCGTCCAGCGTGCGCGGCCGCATCCGCGCGGCCAGCGGCGTGCTTGGCGAGTGCTGAGTGCTGAGTGCTGAGCGCTGAGCCGGGGGCGCGGTGTCAGTCGCCGCGTCGGCGTCCGGCGCGCCGAAGAGTGGCTGATCGGTCTTGCGCGCTCGCCCCGCCACTCGCCCACTCCTCGCCCCGCTGACTGCCATCGGCCTACGCAGCACTCAGCACTCAGCGCCCGCCTACTCCGCACTCAGCACTCACTACGGACTGTACACCTCGCTCGCGATCGCGACGAGCGGCTGGTTGCCGGGGCTCTGGACGAGCGCGCTGCCCGCAAAGCCGTCGGGGAGCGCCGACTGCCGCTGCTGGTAGAAGCTGCGCGTGCCCCCGGCCGGGACCGTGTCCTCCTCGCGCGCCACCTGGTTGCCCGCCGCATCGTAGTAGGTTACCCGTGCCGTCGCCGGCACGCTGTTCGGGTTGTAGACGAGGATGCCCGTGTTCCAGCCATCGTTCGTCCGCGCGACGTACGGCAGCGCCAAGGTTGGCCCGCTCGGCGCGCTCGCCAGGTAGTTCATCGCCGCCGTGGACTGGGGGTTCATGATGTTCGCCAGCACCAGCAGCGGCGTGCCATCGCTGGAGGCCACCGACGCTACGCCCATGAAGTTGTCGGGCAGCTGCTGGTTGGCCGGCTGGTAGAACACGGCCGCCGCGCCGGGCGCGATTGGCGCGCTCTCCGTCCACGTCCCGGGCCCGTTGAGCCGGGTGTACGTGACGGTGGCGGTGGTCGGCGCCGTGCCCGTGTTCTGCACCTGCAGGCCCGTGCTCCACCCCTGATAGTTGCGGAGCACGAACGGCGCGAGCGTGCTGGGCACGCCGGCCGGCGCCGGCACGTAGCTCACCGCCGCGCCCTCCGTCTTGACCTCGTTCACTACCGCCACGATCTGGCTGCCGTTGGTCGCGCGGATCACCGCCGACCCGACGAAGCCGGAGGGTAGCTGCGGGTGCTGGAACTGCGAGAACGACTGCGAGCCGAGCGGCGGGATCGTCGCCGTGTCCGTCCAGGTGTGCTGGCCGCCGTTCGCGCTGTAATAGGCGATCTCCACCTGGGCCGGCGCCCCGTCCACGTTCTGCACGTGGACGATGGTGTCCCAGTTGTTCAGGTCCTTGATCACCAGCGGCGCGTAGAGCGTCGTGCCCCCGCCGGGCTGCGCGGTGTAGGCCATGCGGTCCATGTCGGCCCGGTCCTCGTGGACGAGCACCGCCACCGGCTGGTTCGCGTTGACCACGCCGCTGCCCACGAAGCGCGCCGGCATCCCGTCGAAGCTGGCCACCGGGTACACCGCCTTGCCGTAGGCCGGCAGCGCGAAGCTCTGCGACGCCTGCGCGCTCCCGTCGCGGTTGAACAGGTCGATCGAGCCGCTCACCGGCACGCCGTTCGGGTTCTGCACGACCAGCGTTGACGACCAGCCCTCGTAGCCGCGCAGCACCACGGGCAGGTACTGGCGCGTCGCCGGCGCCGCGGGGCCGTTGTAGCTCGCCGCCTTCGGCTTGGGCACCGGCGTCGGCGTGGGCTTCGGCACCACCGTCACGGGCTGCACCCAGGGTGGCGATGGCCCGTCCAGCCAGTTGAACGTCACCTCGACCCAGTCGTTCGCGGTCATCCCCAGATCGTCCCAGAACGTCCCGTCGGCGATGTCCAGCGCCGTGGGCAGGGTAATGAAGCGGCCGAACTGGTCGCGGCCCTGGTTGTGGTTGCTGAAGAACGCGGCTTGCGCCTGGGGCATCCACCGCTGGAGGTCGGCGAACAGCTCCCGGCTGGGGTCCCAGTAGTCGTCGCGGATGTTCCACGGCCCGAGGTCCCAGACGGGCACCGTCGCGCTGCGGCCCTTGTAGTGGATCGTGACCGTATAGTCGCTGCCGCCCAGCTGGTTGAGCACGCGGCGCGACGGCAGGGCGACGAAGTGGTCGTTGGGCTCGATGAGGTGGCCGTTGGCCGTCCGCGCGCCGACCAGGCCCTCGCGCGTGGCCCAGACGCGCAGCGTCGGGGGCACGGCCGTCGGGGTGGCCGCCGGCGACCCGAAGGGCGCGGCGCCCGATGCGCTCGCGGGTACGGCGAACGGCGACGCTTGCGCCTCGGCAGCCGCCAGCCGCAGGCGGTCGGTCCGCAGCCCGAAGCTCGCGGCGCGCACCCGCGGCCCGGCATCGCCCGTGCCATCGCCCAGCAGCGTGAGGCGGTACGTGAGGGCGGTCGCGGTCGTGTCCAGGTCCGCGGGTGCGCCGCCCGGCTCGACCTCGATCCAGGGCGTCCAGCGCCCGTCCGCCGCGCGCCCGCGCACCTCCAGCACCGCCTCCGCGCCGGGGGGCAGGTCGGCGTCCAGCGTGGCCTCCACGCGCGAGGCCGGCCGCGCGAGCGGCAGCGCCTCCGACGTGTACAGGCCAAAGGCCGCGCGGTCCGCGTAGGCGCGCGGCCGTTCGTCGGCGCTGAGCGCCGCGCTGTCGGCGAGCACAAGGCTCCCATCCGGCTCGCGGCGCACGCTCTGAAGCGTGCCCTCGGCGAAGTCGGCGGCGATCGCCTGGGCCGGCTCGTCGGCCGTCCCGGTGTCGCTGGGATCACCGCGCCCGCCCGCCCACAGGCTCGCGGCAACCAGCACCGCGCCCAGCACCAGTAGGCTGACGAGTCGCGCCCGCGTCCAGGCGTTGTTAGGCTGGCCGCGCGGCGCGCGGGGAGAAGTCTTGTCCCGTGGCGAGGTCGCGCCCTCCTGCAAGGCGATCAGCGAGGGGAGGCGCCAGGTATCTGCGCTCCCGCCAGAGCAACCGCCCGGATCCGCGGCCCGCGGGCTCGGGCGATGCCCGACCCGCGACGACGTGCCGCCGTGCGGCAGGCCCCCGCTGGGTGGCCCGCGCGCTGCCGAGCGTGCGCCGTGTCCGTCGCTGCGCCGCGAGATGCCGTCTCGTCTCTCACCGCACCAGCGCCCATTGTAGGGGCCGCTCCGCGCGGGGCGCAAGCGTCGGGGCGTTGCGATAGGCTCTCAGCTTGACGCGCCCCGACCGGCCGCCTACCATACTGCACTGCCACCCACCGCGAAGGTTGGAGGGAGGAGGCTGGCATGGCTGCCACTGACCCGACCGTGGACTACGAGGCGCGGCGCGAGGCACTGCGCCAACGCTATCTCCAGCCCGGCGCGGCGCCCGCGCCCACGAGCGCCCGCGGCATCAACCACCTCGTGCTGATCTGCTCCGACATCGAGCGCACCATTCAGTTCTACACCGAGGTGATGGGCTTTCCGCTCGTGCGGCTGTTCCAAAATCGTGACCTGGCCAGCTCGACCCACTTCTTCTTCGACGTGGGCCACGGCAACCAGCTCGCCTTCTTCGACTTCCCCGAGCACCCGATGCCGCCCACGCGGGAGTCGGTCGGCGGCATGCACCACGTCGCCATCTCGGTGGCGGCCGAGCAGTTCGCCGCCATCCGCGCGCGAGTTGAAGCGCGGGGCATCGCCAACGTCGGCCCCGCGCAGGTAGCCGACCATGCGCTGTACGTTCACGACCCGGACGGCGCCTTGCTGGAGATCACCACCAGCCCCCTCCCCGCGGACTCCTGACGTGGCCGTGGCCAAGGACCCACCAACCTGACGACACGCTAGCCTGGCTTGACTGCCCGCGCCAGCACGGCCGGCATCGGCACCTCCAGCGTCGCCCCGTGCTGGTAGGCCGCGCCAGCGGCGCGCACGGCTGCGCCGATGGCCGCGAGCGCCGCTGGCGTCTGCGCGCGCAGCAGTCCCGCCGTGCGCACCGTGCCGTGCTGCATCGCCGCGAAGAACTGGTCGGGCGAGTCCAGGCGCCACACCTGCGGCAGCTGGCCGACGGTCGCGTCGCGGAAGCCTACCGCCTCCAGCGCGCGGCGGCACTCGGCGGCGTCGCTGAAGCGGAAGAACGGCGGCGCGGGCGGCAGCGCCACGTCCGGGTCGCCGTGCGCCTGCACCGCCCGCAGGATGATGTCGAACCCCACCGCCTGATCCGGTGTCGCCCAGACCGTGAACGCCACCCGCCCGCCGGGCCGCAGCACGCGATATGCCTCGGCGAGCGCCTGGTCGGGCCGCTCGAAGTGCAGCAGGCCGTAGGCAATCGTCACGGCGTCGAAGGTCGCGTCGGGAAACGGCAGCGCGTCCGCCTCGCCCTCCCGGAACGTCACCCTCGGATAGCGCCGCTGGGCGGCCGCAACCATCACCGCCGAGAAATCCACGCCGGTCGCCCGCGCGCCGCGTGCGGCCGCCGCGGCCGCCACGTAGCCCGGTCCGCTCGCCACATCGAGCAGCGTCACCCCGGGCCCCGCGCCCACCGCGTCCAGCAGCGGCCCCACGCTCTGGCTCGTCAGCGCGCCCCAGTGCTCGGCATACGCCTCGGCCGCGCCCTCCCAGCCGGCGTGCTCGAAGTCCCGAAAGCCGCTCGACGCATCCATCACGTCACCTCCTGTCTGACCAGGATAGCCTGCCGCCACCCCGCGAGCCGCCCTCCCACCATCGCCGCCCGCCACCCTCCCCGGACGACCGCCCCTCGCCAATGCCATCTCTTGTAGGGGCGCTGCTCGCCGCGCCCTGCCCGGTCGGCCAATCGGGCCGGTGTCATATCGAATCCGGTAAGGGACGTCCCTCCTCTCCCCTTGGGAGAGGGCCGGGGTGAGGGCGCGCCCCAGTAGGGCAACCGCCGGGTCGGAGCAGCCCGGCGGTTGCCGACCGCTCACCCAAGCTGCAAACCACTATAGAGAGGCCGCGAGGCGCGCAGCCGAGCGGTGGCCGTCCGGCACGACGTGGTCGCCGGCATTCCCCGTACACGCCTCCCCCCGCGCCCGCCGCCTGCGCCCGGCCCGGGGCACTCCCCCGCCGGCCCGGCCCGCGGCGGAGCGTCCGGGGGAGTATCGTACGGGGCAAACGATGCGATCTTCCGCGCCCGACCCGCCCGCCCGGTCCCGCGCCCGGCCTAGCAATTAACCACCCGGGAAGGAGCATCGTTTGACCGTTCCTCGGCTAAACTCACGCCCCTGCGGGTGGGCCAACGGCGCGCTCGCGGGCGTCGCTACGACGCGCTTCGAAAGCGCGGGGGCCGCCCGAGGCGGCACGGGCGCTAGCGCCCGCCTGCCCCGCATGGTACAGTCCGACGCCGGGCCCGCGCGGGCCACGCGGCGAGTCGGCGGTGGGGAGCAGGCGCATGGCGCTCGAGTACGACGGGATCGTCATCGGGGCGGGCCACAACGGCCTCATCTGCATGGGCTACCTGGCGCGGGCCGGCCTGAAGATGCTCGTCGTCGAGCGGATGGTCGAGCTGGGCGGCGGCCTCGACGCCCACGAGGATCCCAAGGCGCCCGGCTTCTGGCACAACATCCATTCCGTCTTCCACCGCGGCGCCAAGGGCCTTCCGTGGTTCGACGACCTCGGCATGGCCGACTTCGACGTGGAGTACGTCGCGCCCGAGCTAGGCGTGTCGATGCTGCTCCCCGATGGTCGCAGCCTCCGCTGGTACGCCGACCTCGACCGGACCTGCGCGTCCCTCGCCGAGTTCTCGGCCGCCGACGCGCGCGCCTTCCGCGAGATTCACCAGCGCTTCCGCCCCGTCGTCCAGCAGATCATCTTCCCCGAGACCTACGCGCCGCCGGTCCCGTTCGCGGAGAAGCGCGAGCTGTTGGAGCGCAGCGAGGTGGGCCGCGAGTACCTGCGCTACGCCGACCGCAGCCTCGAAGACTTCATCCTCGACCACTTCGAGAACCCGCAGGTCCAGGCGTTCATCGCCTTCCTCGCCGTCATGCGCGGCTTCGAGATCGACGCCCACGGCCTCGGCTTTCTCGTGCCGGGGATGATCGCCTGGGGCGTGAACCCCCAGCTCTGCAAGGGCACCTCCCACCACCTTGCCGACCAGCTGGCCAACATGGTGGTCGCGGCCGGCGGCGACGTGATCGAGGCGAACGGCGTCGAGCGCATCCTGGTCGAGGATGGCCGCGCGGCGGGCGTGCTGCTGGCGGACGGCACCGAGGTGCGCGCCAGGAAGTTCATCGCCAGCAACGTGAACCCGCAGGAGACGTTCCTGCGGCTGGTGGGCGAGGACGCGATCGCGCCCGACTTCGCCCAGCGCGTTGGCGGCTTCCGCTACTCGCCCACCACCCCTATCTTCGCCGTCAACCTCGCGCTCCGCGAGCCGCCGCGCTACACCGCCGCCGCGCGCTGCCCCGACGTCGACCGGACGTGCATGTACATCGTCGGGCTGGACGAGTACCAGGACGTGCGCGACCTCTACGCCGACTGCCGCGCCGGCCGGCTCCCGCGCAAGCCCTTCATGAACGGCGCCTGCCTCACGGTCCATGACCCCTCGCAAGCGCCGCCGGGCATGCACTGCGCCTTCACCTGGCAGCTCGCCCCCTACGACCTGGCCGATGGCGGCCCAGCGCGCTGGGACGCCATCCGCGAGGAGTTCCTGGAGCGGCAGCTGGCGCGCTGGCGCGAGTACGCGCCGAACCTGGACGAGCGCAACATCATCGCGAGGTCGTCGACGACACCGCTCGACATCGAGCGCCACGACCCGAACATGCGCCGCGGCGACTGGATGGTGGGCGAGCTGAACGCCGAGCAGGCGCTCGACAAGCGCCCCCTGCCCGAGCTGGCCCAGTACCGCACGCCGATCGCGGGGCTGTACCTCTGCGGCTCGTCGTGCCACCCGGGCGGCAACATCACCGGCGCGCCCGGCTACAACGCGGCGGGCGTCATCGCGCGCGACCTCGGCCTCGTGCCCTGGTGGCAGCCGCACGACGTGCGCGCCCTCTGGTCCGCGCTGCCGTAGGCTGTCACGCGGCATCGGGCAGCTTCGTCCCCTAACTGGAGAGCTGGCGAGGCGCCACCACAGAGATTCAGAGCGCCCCGCGATCCGAATTTGATCCGGGCACGGGCATCTAACGTACCTGAGACGGGATAGGGACGGGGCGCTGCTTGCTGCGCCCTGCCCGGGCGCCACCCGGCCGGGATTCCGGCGCTGCCACTTAGAGGAGATTAACGATGACTGATGCACAAGGCGGCGGCCCCAGCGTTGCGCCATCGTTCTCGCGCGCCGGCCGCGGTCACGCCATCGTCGTCGGCGGCAGCATGGCCGGGCTGCTAGCGGCGCGGGTGCTCGCCGCCCACTTCGACCGCGTGACCCTCGTCGAGCGCGACACCTTCCCCGACGCGCCCGAGTTCCGCAAGGGCGTGCCGCAATCGCGCCACGTCCACGTCCTGCTGGGGCGAGGCCAGCAGCTCATGGAGCGCTTCTTCCCCGGCCTGCTGGCCGAGCTGGCCGCCGCGGGGGCGCCGACGATCATGTGGCCGACGGAGATGCTCTGGCTCATGCCGGCGGGCTGGTCCAAGCGGTTCACCCCCGGCACGCCGTTCGTGTCGATGAGCCGCGAGCTGCTGGAGTGGTGCGTGCGGCGTCGCCTGGCCGCCTCGCCCCGCCTCGCCTTCCTGCCGGCGCACGACGTCGTCGGGCTCGTGGCGAGTCCCGACGGCACGGCCATCACCGGCGTCGAGCTCCGGGCGCGCGGCGGCAGCGCGGACGGCCTCGCCCCCACCCAGCGCCTGGCCGCCGATCTCGTGGTCGACGCCAGCGGCCGCGGCTCGCACACGCCGCGCTGGCTGGAGGCGCTCGGCTACGAGCCTCCCGCCGAGACGCGCATCAACTCGTTCCTAGCCTACGCCAGCCGCTACTACGCGCCGCCCGGGGGCTTTCAGGCTGACTGGAAGGGCCTGTTCTTCAACGCCAAGCCCCCCAGCATCCCTCGGGGCGGCGCGCTGTTCCCGGTCGAGGGCGAGCGCTGGCTGGTCACGCTCGCGGGCATCGGCGGCGACGCGCCGCCCCTCGACGAGGCGGGCTACCTGGCCTTCGCGCGCCGCCTGCGCAGCCCCATCATGTACGAGGTCATCCGTCGCGCGCGGCCCCTCTCGCCCATCGTCGGCTATCGCCGCACCGAGAACCAGTTGCGCCACTACGAGCGCCTGCGCCGCTGGCCCGAGCGGCTCCTGGTCAGCGGCGATGCCGTCTGCGCTTTCAATCCCATCTATGGCCAGGGCATGACCGTGGCGGCCGTCGACGCGCTGGCCCTCCACCGCTGCCTGCGCGCCCAGGAGCGCCGCCAGCCCGACGGCGACCTGACCGGGCTCGCGCGGCGCTTCCAGCAGGCCGTGGCCGAAAGCAGCGCGACCCCGTGGCTCATGGCGACCGGCGAAGACCTGCGCTACCCGACCACCGAGGGCGCGCGGCCCGGCGTCGTCACCCGCCTGCTGCACCGGTACCTCGACCGCGTGAACCTGGCGGCGACCGACAACGTGACCGTGAACCGGGCGTTCGGCCAGGTGCTCAACCTGCTCGCGCCGCCCAGCACGCTGTTCCGGCCCAACGTGCTGCTGCCGGCGCTGCTTGCGGCACGGGATGGGCACGACGACGGCGTGCCGCCGACGACCACCCCCTTCCCCGACCAGCCGGCCCTGGAGGTGGTGAGCGCATGAGTGCGGCGATCGAGAGCCCCCCCCGTCGGCGGCGCGGCCGGCTATGCTCGTCCCGCAGGCCCGCACCAACGGGGCGCTGCAAGCGGCCGCCCGCGACGCCGACGTGCGCTACGAGATCGCCGTTCGGGGCGGGCCGCGCTTCGTCTGCCACTTCGCGCGCGGCGCGCTTCGCGTCGAGCCGCCCGCGGCGGGCCGCGTGGACTGCCGCCTCACCGTGGCGCCCGTGCCCTCCCTGCTCATCGCCTACGGCCGCGCCGGCCAGTGGCCCGCCATCCTGCGCGGGCAGATGCGGGCCGGCGGCCGCAAGCCCTGGCTCGCCCTGCGTCTCAAGCGCCTCCTCCGTCCGGCGTAACCCCGAGGCCTACGGCGGCGGCGTTATCCGTTGGCTCCGCGGCCCCACTCAGGAACTCGCGCACCACGGCCGCGAAGGTGGCGGGCCGCTCCTCCGCGAGCACATGGCTGGTGCGTGGGACGACCACGACGTGGCTCTCGCCGGGGATCAGCGCCTGCATCTCGGCGGCGCTCGCGGCGCTGAGAGCGGCCGCCTCCCCGCCGCGCACGATGAGCGTCGGGCAGCGCAGCGCCCGCAGGTCGGCGCGAAACTCGTCCGCCGGTCGCATCTGCCCTCGGACGCGCTTGTCCCACTTCCACGTGAGCCGGCCATCGGGGCCCGGGCGGACGCTCCAGCGCGCCAGCCGCCGCAGATACGCCGCGTCGATCGTGGGGTAACGCTCGCGCAGCACCCGAATCGCATGGTGGAGGTCGTCGAAGGTCCGCTGCGGGCGCGCGGCGAGGACCGGATCGAACGGCTGCGTGGGGCCAACGTCCGGCCCCATGTCCACGACGACCAGCCGCTCCACGCGCTCCGGGCGCGTCGCGGCATAGCTCACCGCCACGCGCCCGCCAGCTGAGTGGCCCACCAGCGGGAAGCGCTCCAGCCGCTGGGCATCGACCCAGGCCGCGAAGTCTGCAACGTAGTGCGGCGTGCCGTAACCGTCGTCGCTCCAGTCACTATCCCCGTGGCCACGGAAATCCGGCGCCAGCAGGCGGTAGGGCGGTGCCAGGTACGGCGCGGCCCGGCTCCAGATGTAAGCGTGGGCGCGAATGCCGTGCAGTAACACCAGCGGCGGCCAATCGGGGCCCCCCCACTCCAGGTGATGAAGCCGCAGGCCCTTCAGCAGGGTATGACCGCGGCGGAGCGTCACGTCGCGCGTGCGAGTAGGCAATTTCCTCTCCTGCGTCACGGTTCGGATCGCCAACGCGTCCGCGGCGGCGTGTGCCGCCGACGCTCCTGGCCGGTCCGCCGCTGGCTGCCTGGCCGGCCCGGTGGACCGGCGCCGCGGGCGATACGAGTCTTGAGCCGGCTCAAGGCCCGGATCCGAGCCGGCCGACTGCCCATCCTGGCCGGCACCGCGCGGCGCTCGCCGCAAATCGCCTGCGGTGGCGAGCGGGCGGCGCCACGACGATACCGCATTCTGCGTGGGGCTGACCACGCCTGCTGCCGCCCGGCGCGCCAACGAGCGATACCCCCGCGCTCGAGGCGCATTTGGCGCGTGGCTGCCGCTCCGGCCCACGGCTCCGGTGCGGGCGGCGCTGCCGGGTAGAATCTGTAAAGGGCACGATTCGTTACGACCAGGCGTCGACCCGGCGCAAACGGGGGACTGCGCCCGGCTGACACCATTCCCTCACATTGGCGGGGTAGGCAGTTGTTCGACGAGGCGGCACTCGCGCATCGCTACGCCGACCTGGACGACGTGCGCCTGCACTACGTTGAGGCGGGCGAGGGCCGGCTCGTGGTGCTGCTGCACGGCTTTCCCGAGTTCTGGTACTCCTGGCGGCACCAGCTCGGTGCCCTCGCCGCCGCGGGCTACCGCGTCGTCGCGCCCGACATGCGTGGCTACAACCTATCCAGCAAGCCCCGCGGGGTGCGCGCCTACGACGTGGACCGTCTCGCCCGCGATGTTGCTCGCCTGATCGCGCACTGCGGCGTCGGCCACGCCGCGGCGGTCGTCGGCCATGACTGGGGCGGCGGTGTCGCCTGGGCTGCTGCCATGCGCTACCCGGCGCTGGTGGAGCGCCTCGCCATCCTCAACGTCCCGCACCCGGTGCGGCTGCTGGAAGGCCTGCGCACCCTGCGGCAGCTTCGGAAGTCGTGGTACATCTTCTTCTTCCAGCTGCCGTGGCTCCCCGAGGCTTGGTTCCGGGTCGGCGATTTCGCCGTTCTGCGCCGCGTCTTCCGCCAGGACCCCGCGCGGCCCGGCGCGTTCACTGAGGCCGATATCGCCCGCTACATCGCGGCGATGGCCCGGCCCCGAGCGCTCACAAGCGCTATCAACTACTACCGGGCCTTCGTGCGCAAAGGGCCCCGCGAGGGCTTGCGCGCGACCCGGCGCGTCGACTGCCCCGTCCTGGTAATCTGGGGCGAACAGGACCGCTATCTTGGTCGGGAGCTAGCGGCGCCGCCGCGCGCCTGGGTGCCGTACGCGCGCGTCGAGCGCTTGCCCGACGCTAGCCACTTCGTCCAGAACGATCGCCCCGAGCGCGTCAACGCGCTCCTGCTGGACTTCCTGAACGCGCCCGCGCCGTTCAACAGACTTTAGCCTGGGGGCTGGCGGCCCGCCGGCGAGCCTGTGGGCCCGCGGTCTGCCGCGCCCCAGCTCGCGCCTGTCGGCGCTTGCCGGCACAGCCCGCGGCCCGCATACCATCACGGCGAACTCTGTGCCAAGCCGGGCCTGGGTTCCCGCGGTGGCCCGCCACGCCTGCTGACGCCACGTCTCGCCGGTCTACCGAAAATAAAGGACGCCGCCCGGCTAGTTATTGGCCGGACGGCGTCACGTAATGGGGGGCTTTCCTGCGAGCGTTACGACGGGCCGCGTCCCACGAACGTCGGCCAATCGCTGTAGCTGTCGACGACTGTGAGTGGCACCGTCATCGCCTGCCCGGCGGTCACTGGGTGGATGCGGCGCACTGCTGCAGCCCCGCCGCCTGCCACCTCCGTGTGCCGGGTTGCCGGTTCTCCTGCTGAATGGGGTTCTGCGCGGTCGGATTCGGGCGCATGGCGGGGCCAATGCCGCTCGGGGTCTCGGCCGAAACCATCGCGGTCGAGCCACTCTCCCGCCACCAGGCGGACAGGAGCAGCGCGCGCGCCCAGCCAGGGCAGCAGTTTGCGCATACCCCCGAACCCTTCGCGGCCGCGTGTGGCGACGCATGGCGACTCCCCAAGCGTCGCACGGCCTCACCGCTCTAGAGCCATTATGGCGGCTGGCCGCCACCGGGCCATCCGCGTTTGGTGCGATTTTTCCATTGAAATCCGGCCCGCCGGCCATCCGCTCGGAGTAGCCCCGCGATCATCCAAGCAGACGAACCAAATCATCGTCACGGATGACGCGGCCCCGTGCGGGGGCCGTTGCCAATTCGCGCGGGGGCGACGCCGGCCCATGGCCACGGTTCGCTGGATGGCGACGGCGCGGCACAGACCGTATAATCGTCGTGGCACGTGGCGGACTGCCTGGGTCTGCGCCCGCCGCGGCGAGCCGGGGTGGCGGAATTGGCAGACGCACCGCACTCAAAATGCGGCGGGCTTACGCCCGTGTGGGTTCGAGTCCCACCCTCGGCACTCAGCTCCCGGCTCAGTGACCTGTCACCGGGGGACGCCGCTTCACGCGCGGGCGCGGGTTTCGCACGCTCCAACCTCTCGGCGGCCGGCTGACCGCCTCCCGTACCGGTGGCCAGCGGTCGGCGGCACCCCCATCCACCCAGCGCGCTGCCGTGCAGATTGGTCTCGTCGAACCGGGCGCCCAAGGGCGGCTCGCCTTGCCGTCGCAGCCTGCCCACACTACACTTGCGGCAACCCCAACGCGGAGACTGTGTGGATGCAATGGCGAATCTCCTCCCTGCTCACCGTGCTGGGCGTCGCCGTGGCGGGGTGCGGCGGCGGCGCCGCGCCCGCGGCGCCGCCGCCCACCGCCGGCCCGCCTGCCGCGGCCGCTGCCCCGCCCGCGCTGGTCCCGGTAAAGGCGGGGCTGCTCGCCTCGGCCTCGGACGCCGGGATCTACGTCGGCGACGAGAAGGGCTTCTATCGCCAGCAGGGGATCGAGATCCAGTACGAGCAAAGCGATACCGTGAGCACGGTGCCGATGCTCAGCACGGGCCAGATCGACGTCGGGGGGCCGGCGGTCAGCCCGGCGCTGGTCAACGCTTTCATCCGGGGCGTGGACCTGAAGATGGTCGCCGACAAGGGCTCGATCACGTCGCGGGCGAACAGCTACGCCGCGCTCGTCGTGCGGCAGGACCTGATCGACAGCGGCGCGGTGCGCGACTACGCGGACCTGCGCGGGCGCACGGTCGCCCTGCCGCCGCCGCGTGGCGCGAGCCCGAACGCGGTGGACTTCTCGCGGGCGCTCGCGCGCGGCGGGCTGACCGAGGCCGACGTGAACCTCGTCGAGCTGTCGTATCCCGACATGAACGCGGCGTTCGCCAGCAAGGCCATCGACGTGAGCGAGACGCTGGAGCCGCTGATCACGGCCGGCGTCAACCGCGGCCTGTTCGCGCGCTGGAAGACCATCGACGAGCTGACCGACTTCCGCCAGTACGCGGCCATTGGCTATGCGCCCACGTTCTATCGCGACCGGCCCGACGTAGCGCGGCGCTTCATGGTTGGCTACGTGCAGGCGGTGCGCGCCTACAACGACGCGTTCTTCAAGGGCGTGAACAAGCCCGAGATCGTGGAGATCCTGGTCAAGCACACAACGCTGAAGGACCCGGCGCTCTACGACCAGATCGTGCCGCCGGGCCTGAACCCGGACGGCGCGATCGGGCTCCAGAGCTTGCAGGACGACGTCGCGTGGTATCGTCAGAGAGGCGTGGTGCAGGACGACCTCGACGTGAGCCGCGTGGTCGACAACCAGTACGTGGACTACGCGGTGCAGCAGCTTGGCAAGTATCAACGGTAGCCAGGATAGGCACGCCGCAGGGCGGGACGCCCGCTGAAGGAGCCGCAGGATGCTGTCGAAAGAGCTGAACGACCTGATCACGCAGACCAACGCCGGCACGCCGATGGGCGATTTCATGCGGCGCTACTGGCTGCCGGCGCTGCTCAGCGAAGAGATCCCCGCACCCGACTGCCCGCCGGTGCAGGTGCGGCTGCTGGGCGAGGAGCTGGTCGCCTTCCGCGACAGCGAGGGGCGGGTGGGCCTGCTGGCCGAGCACTGCCTGCACCGCGGCACCTCGCTGTTCTACGGGCGGAACGAGGAGTGCGGGCTGCGCTGTATCTACCACGGCTGGAAGTACGACGTGGCGGGCCGGGTGCTCGACACGCCGGCCGAGCCTGGGCAGCGCAGCTTCAAGGAGCGCCTGCGCCAGCCCGCCTACCCGACCCACGAGGCCGGCGGGATGATCTGGGCCTACCTCGGCCCGCCGGAGAAGCAGCCGCTGTTCCCCAACTACGGCTGGATGCAGCACGGGCCGGAGCACCTCTACGTGACCAAGTGCCTACAAGAGTGCAACTACCTGCAAGGGCTGGAGGGCGAGTGCGACTCCTCGCACCTCTCGTTCCTGCACCGCCAGTTCTCGCTCAGCGGCTCGCAGGCGCTCTATCAGGCCGATTCGGCGCCAGTCTACCAGACGGAGGAGACGGACTTCGGCATCCGGCTGATCGCGCTGCGGAAGGCGCCGCCGGACCAGACCTACGTGCGCATCTCCAGCTTCGTCATGCCGAGCCACTGCTGGATCTACGCCACCCAGCCCGAGGCGCACTTCTACGTGCCCGCCGACGACACGCATTCCTGGCGCTACGACCTCGGCTGGATCCCCGACCGGCCGGTGCGGCCCGAGGACGTGAACCGCGCGCCCCAGATCGGCCCGGACTACCGCCGCATTCGGAACATGAGCAACCACTACCTGCAAGACCGCGAAGTGCAGCGCACGCAGACGTTCACGGGCATCGAGAACTTCCTGAACCACGACTCCTGCGCCACGGAGACGCAGGGGCCGCGCTATGACCGCTCGCGCGAGCACCTGGGCCAGAGCGACCGCGGCGTGATCGTGGTGCGGCGAGCGATCATCGACGCGGTGCAGCGCTTCCAGGCCGGCCACGAGCCGCCGCACCTGATCTTCGACCCCGCGCAGAACCACTTCGAGCACATCGACACGATCCAGCAGTGCATCCCCGCGGGCGACGACTGGCACGCGCACTTCCCGCACCTGGTCTGCGACGCGCGCCAGCCGGCCGAAGCGTAGGCCCGCCGTGGCGGACGGGCAATTTGCCGGCAAGGTGGCGCTCGTCACGGGCGGCGCCTCGGGCATCGGCCGGGCGGCGGCGCTGCTGCTGGCCCGCGAGGGCGCGCGCGTCGCCGTGGCCGACGTGGACGAGGCGGGGGGCGCCGCCACCTGCCGGCTGATCGCGGACGCGGGGGGCGAGGCGAGCTTCGTCCACGCCGACGTGGGCGACGCTGCCAGCGTGCGAGCGATGATCGACACGGTCGTGGCGCGCTACGGGCGGCTCGACTGCGCGTTCAACAACGCCGGCGTGGCGGCGCCGTTCGCGCCGCTCGCGGAGTTCGACGAGGCCGCCTGGGACCACATCCTCACGACGAACCTCAAGGGCGTCTGGCTCTGCCTGAAGCACGAGATTCCGCTCATGCGTGCCCAGGGCGGTGGCACCATCGTCAACACCTCCTCGGGCACGACGATGACCACGCTCGTCGGGACCGGCCCCTACGCCGCGTCGAAGGCCGGGATCATCCAGCTTACCCGCGTCGCTGCGCTGGAGTGCGCGGACGCGGGCGTGCGCGTCAACTGCATCCTGCCTGGCATGACGCGCACGCCGCCGATCGAGCGGCGCTTCGCGGCGAACCCGGCCGAGGAGGCGCTGAAGGCAGCGCAGTACCCGCTCGGCCGCATCGCCGCGCCCGAAGAGGTCGCGGCGGCCGCCGTCTGGCTGCTATCGGATCAGAGCAGCTTCGTGACCGGCCACTCGCTGGTCGTGGACGGCGGAGTCAGCTTGCCCTGAGCGCCTGGCCGCGACTCGTCGGCGGCGTTCCGATAGGGCGATAGCCGAGCTTGTCCTGAACCCCGGGACGCAAGGGCCGCCCGCCGCGTCACGCCGCCGCGTGCAGAATCGCCAGCAGGTCGTCGAGCGGATAGCCGCTGTCGGCCGCCACCGGCTCGACGGCCGCGCGCAGGTCGTCCTCGCTCAGACCGTAGGCGGCCAGGTGGTGGGGCTGGCCGAGCGCGGCGATGAGGTCGGCGACCGCGTCGGCGGCCCGCGCGGCCGCGGCGGCCTCGCTCAGCCCGCGCGTGTCCGCGCCGAGCGCGGCGGCGATGCGCGCCTGCCGGGCCGCCGTCTTCGGCGCGAGGTAGCGCATGACGTGCGGCAGCAGCAGGCACGAGGTCACGCCGTGGGGAATGCCGTGCACGGAGCCCAGGCGCTTGCCGAGCACGTGGCTGAGGCCGCGCGCCGACGGCACGGGCAGCGTCATCGAGAACCAGGTGCCAAGCTGGCACTCCGTGCGCGCCGCGAGGTCGTCGGGAGCCGCGGCGCTCGCGGGTAGGGCGGCGCGCAGCCGCCGCAGCGCTTCGAGCGCGAGCGTCTCCGAGTAGGCGCTGTTGTAGCGCGACAGGATGCCCTCGACGGCGTGGTCGACGGCGCGGATGCCGGTGGACAGCCACAGGTCGCGCGGCGTGTGGACGGCGAGGGCCGCGTCGAGGAACACCGCTGCCGGCAGCAGCGCCGGGTTGCTCGGCCCGACCTTCTCGTGCGTGTCCGCGGCGCTGTAGCCGGCCGCGCCGGAGAACTCCGCGCCCGAGAGCGTCGTGGGAATCGCCAGGTGCGGCAGCACGGGCTGGCCGGCCAGACGGAGCCGCCGCGCCTGCACGTGGGCATCGGGCTGGGTCACGTCGAGGCCAGTGGCTAGCGCGAAGGCGACGGTCTTGGCCGCATCGATCGGGCTGCCGCCACCGAGCGAGAGCAGCACGTCGGGCTGCGCGCGGCGCGCTGCGTCGGCCGCGGCCGCCACCTCCCCCGCGGGCGCGTGCGCGCTGATCTCGCCGTACTGCCCGACCAGCCGCGCGCCGAGCCGCGCCGCCAGCGCCCCGGCCAGGGCCGGATTGGCCGCCACGCTGCGCGTGGTGACGAGGAACGCGCGCCGGACGCCCAGGCGCTCTAGCTCGGCATCCAGACGCGCGGCCACGCAGCCCGGCCCGTAGTGGATCACGGCTGGGTTCGTGTAGCGGAAGCTGCCGCGCTCGCTCTCGCTCATCTCACGTGCTCCCACGATACTCCAGGCGCGTTATAGCGGTTTGCAGCTTGGGTGAGGGGTCAGCAACCGCCAGGGCTGCGGCCTCGACGGCCGCGGGCGGGCGTGAAACCCGCCCCTACGGCACCCTGGCCGAGTGCTTAGTACCCCGCCGAGCGCATCAGGGCGGCGGGGTCCTGGCCCCAGCCGGCGCCACCGGCGCCCCAGCCGCTCGTCGGGTCGGCGTTGCGCGCGTAGGCGTAGGGATCGAGGTGGCAGTTGTCTGTCCAGATGCGCCGCGATTGCTCGTGGTTGCGCTCCAGGGCGACGCCCGCGGCCGGTCGCCGCTCGGCCGAGTAGGCGTGCAGCGCCGCGTCGAGCGCCGCCAGATTGGCGCTCGGGGCGGCCAGTGCCGGCGCCGCGATCTCCACCAGGCGCGCGGCGCCGCTGATGGCGAGGTTCATGCCCGTGGCACCGGCCGGATGAGTGGTGTGCGCGGCGTCGCCCACGAGCGCCGCGCCGGGCATCCAGAAGCGCTCGGCCAGCGAGCGCGCGATGCTGTAGATGTGGATGTCGTCGTGCGTGAAGCGGGCGCCCGCCAGCCACGGCACCCGATACGTGACGTAGTCGTACAGCTCGCGGTCGGCCATGCGCAGCAGGTCGTTCTGCACGCCGCGCTCGGCGATCATCGCGATGCGCATGCGGTTCTTCGGCCGCGACGCGACCATGACGACGCCCGTCTCGTCGAGGCAGAAGTGGATGGCCGCCGGCGGGTCGGTCGGGCCGTCGGCCTGGATGTAGACGAAGTAGTGATCGTAGGGATAGCGGGCCGTCGCGATGCCCAGCTCGCGCCGCACCAGCGACTGCGCGCCGTCGCAGCCCACGACGAGGCGCGCGCGGTACTCGCGCTCCGCGCCGTCGTCGGCGCGGGCGCAGACGCCGACCACGCGGCCGTCCTCGCGCAGCAGGCCGGTCACCGTGCCAGTCACCGTCGTCACACTCGGCCAGCGCTCGGCGCACGCCTTCATCACCGCCTCGATGCGGTCGTGCGGCACGGCGATGGTGCGGCTGGCGGGGCCCTCGCCCTGCGTCAGGATGTCGTAGGTGGCCAGGCGGCCGAGCGTGCGGTGACTGACGGCCAGGTGGTAGATCGGCAGCGCGCCATCCTCGAACAGCGCATCGAGAACGCTCCAGCGTTCCAGGAAGCGCAGGGTGGGCGGGTGCAGGAAGTCGCCGCGCGTGCTGTTGTCGCGCTCGAAGCCCCGCTCGACGACGAGCGTCGGGATGCCGCGGGCGCCGAGCGCGTTGGCTACCGCGCTGCCCGCCACGGCGGCTCCGACCACGATGACCTGGGCCTCCGCGGGCATCGCCGCCTCCCTCTCCTGCCAGGCGTCATGTTGGGCAGACCCGCTAACGCTGCTAGTGTCCTCACACTTCGCAAAGACCGGGCCACCCACCCATATCGTATCCTGCCACGCGGCCGATTGCCGTTTCGGATGCTCGCTTGACGGGTCGGGCGGGCGGCGCTATCGTTCCCCGCATAAGTGGGCAGCCTGCTTTTGGCGGTCGCGGAGAGCATGCGGCCCAGAGCGCCAGGCGCCGACGAGCGAGGAGGCAGACGGCGGTGGACTACCAGCTCATCTCGGCCGACGACCACATCGACCTGCGCTACTTGCCGCGCGACCTGTGGGCCGCGCGGGTGCCGGCCGCCGCGCGCGACAGCATGCCGCACGTCGAGGCGACGCCGAACGGCCTGATGTGGCTCTGCGGCGACCAGGTATGGGGCCCTTGGGGCACCGCGCGCGCGACCGACGTGCCGCTGAAGTCGGCGCTGGAGCGCGGCGGCGTGTTCGAGGAGGGGGTGCTGCGGCCGACGACGCCCGAACTGCGCCTGGCCGACCTGGACCGCGACGGCGTGTACGCGACGGTGATGTACGGGCCGGTCGCGCCGCTGCTGCTCCCCGATCCCGCCATGCGGCAGCTCTGCTACGCGGCCTACAACGACTGGGTGGTCGAGTTCTGCCGGGCTGAGCCGCGCCGCCTGATCGGCGTGGGCCTGCTGCCCGCCGACGACCCGGCGCTGGCCAGGACGGAGCTAGAGCGCGTGGCGCGGCTTGGGCTGCGCCACGTCGTGCTGCTGGCGGCCGCCGCCGACCCGCCGCTCTATCATCCCGCCTGGGAGCCGTTCTGGGCCACGGCCGCCGAGACGCGCATTCCTATCGGCATGCACCTGTTCGTGCGGCGCCCGGTGGGTCATCCCGAGGTCCACCCGATCACGACGGCCGCCATCGCGGGCACGCAGGTCCAGCTCCAGCTCGTCGCGCCGCTGGTGGGCATCATCTTCGGGGGCGTGCTGGAGCGCCACCCCGGCGTGCGGCTGGTGCTGGCCGAGGCCGGCATCGGCTGGATTCCGTACGTGCTGGAGCGCATGGACCACGAGTACGACAAGTACGTCGAGGCGCGCGAGGGCTGGGAGGCGCGCGGCGGCATCCCGATCCCGCGGCCGCCGAGCAGCTACTTTCGCCGGCAGGTGTGGGCGACGTTCCAGGACGACCGGGCGGGGCTGGGGCTGCTTTCGGCGATCGGCGAGGACCGGGTGATGTGGGCCTCCGACTACCCGCACCCCGACAGCACCTGGCCCCACTCGCGCCGAGTGATCGAGGCGCAGATGGGCGGGCTGCCGGAAGCCACGCGCCGCAAGCTGACCCGCGACAACGCGAGCGCGCTCTATGGCCTGGAGTAGCGCGCGCGGCTCCCGCTGGAGTGGATGGCCCATGCACCGCCCGTGCTCGGCGCTCCTCGCGGCCAGCCTGGCGCTCGCGGCGGCCGCGTGCAGCGGCGCGGCCTCCTCGCCGGCAGCGCCGGCGAAGCCCGCCGCTAGCGCGCCGACGGCCGCCGCGCCGAGCCAGGCGGCCGCCGCGGCGCCGACCGCCCCGCCGGCGCCCGCCACCATCAAGGTGGGCGTGAACCCGATCCTCAGCGTCTCCGGCCTGTTCGTGGCGATGGACCACGGCTACTTCGCCGAGCAGGGCTTGGACGTGAGCACCGAGACGATCACCAGCCCGACCGCGATGGTGCCCGCGGTGGCCACGAACCAGGTGGACGTGGGCACCGGCGCGATGAGCGCCAGCCTGTGGAACGCTATCGCCCGCGGCGCGGAGGTGCGCCTGGCGGCGCTCCAGTCGGCGATTATTCCGGGCATCCCGAACTCGGCGTACATCGTGCGCAAGGCCGACCTGGACAGCGGCGCGATCGGCGACTTCGCCTCGCTGCGCGGCAAGCGCGTCTCGAACAACGGCACCGGCAACTTCACGCAGATCGTCCTCTGGAAGGCGATCGAGATGGGCGGGCTGACGCCGGACGACGTGGACGTGGTGGACATCGCGCAGCCGGAGGCGCTGGTGGGCCTGCTGAACGGCTCGCTCGACGTGGCGGCGCTCAGCGAGCCGGTGCGGGGCGCGGCGCTGGCCCAGCCCGGCACCGCGGTCTGGAAAGAGTACTACGATATCTACCCGAACCAGCAGGCGACGGCCTGGGTGTACAGCCCACAGTTCGCCCGCGAGCGCGCCGACGTGGGCCGGCGCACGATGGTCGCGCTGCTGAAAGGCATCCGCGAGTTCTACGACGGTATGAACCGCGACGTGAACCGCGAGGCGATCATCGACATCGTCGTCCGCCACCTGGAAGTGCGCGACCGCGCGCCGTATGCCCACGTGCGCGTCCCGGTCGATCCGAACGGCGAGTTCAACGTACAGCTCTTGCAGGACGACATCGACTGGTACGTCGCCAACGGGTTCTCACCGCAGCGCGTGGACGCCGCCAGCACGATCGACCGCGGCTTCGTGGACTACGCGCTCCAGCAGCTTGGCCGGTACCAGCCGTGAGCGGGCCGAGGGGGCCTGTGGTCGGGCCGAGCGATACCACACCGCGCGACGAGGGAAGCCTACGATGAGCCGACAGCCTAGGATCAGTCGGCGCGGCCTGCTGGGCGCCGCGGCGGCCGCGAGCGCCCTCGGGCTGGCGGGCGGCACCCGCCCGGCGCGCGCGGCGGCCTCGCGCCGGGCGCTGGCCGGCGGGGAGGCGCAGCTGCCCGGCCGCCGCCAGTTCGTGATCCGCAACGCCTACGTGCTGACGCTGGACCCGGCGCTCGGCGACTTCGAGCGCGGCGACGTACACGTGCGGAACGGCGAGATCCGCGCGGTCGGCCCGGACCTGGACGCGCCCGGCGCCGAGGTCATCGACGGCCGCGGCCTGATCGCGCTGCCGGGGCTCGTGGACACGCACTGGCACCTGTGGAACAGCCCGTATCGGGGCGTGGTCGGGGAGGGGCCGGACCTGGGGTACTTCCCGGTGGCGCTGCGCCTGGGGCGCGTCGCCACACCGGAGGACGCCTATCGCGGCGTGCGCCTGGGGCTGGCCGAGGCGCTGTTCTCGGGCATCACCACGGTCCACAATTGGTCGCACAACGTGCGCGGGCCGCAATGGGCGGACGCCGAGCTGCGCGCGCACCACGAGGTGGGGCTGCGCGCGCGCTACTCCTACGGCACGCCGCAGGGCATCGCGCCCGACCAGCCGATGGACCTGGTCGACCTGGCGCGAGTGCGGCAGCAGTACTTCAGCACGGGCGGCGACGGCCTGCTCACGCTCGGCGTGGCGTCGCGCGGGTCGAGCGCCTTCGGCACGCTGAACACGGCGGACCCAGACGTGCTGCGCCGGGAGTGGGAGACCGCCCGCAACCTCGGGCTGCCGATCACCATGCACGCCACGCAGGCCGGCTACGGCGAGGCGTTCGCCCGCGACGGACTCCTGGGGCCGGACGTGCAGTTCGTCCACGGGCTCGCGCTGACCGAGGCCGACCGCGACGCGATGGCGGCCGCGGGCACGCACCTCAGCTCCAGTCCAATGACCGAGCTGCGCACCCTGCTCGGCTTTCCGCCGATCCTCGACATGCTCGCCGCTGGGGTGCTGACCAGCCTGTCGATCGATACGACCGCGATCTCGGCCAACGCCGATATGTTCGCCACCATGCGGACGGTCGTGGACCTGGCGCACGCGCGAGCGAACGACGCGCTCGCCCTGCCGCCGCGGCGGGCGCTGGAGCTAGCCACCATCGACGGGGCGCGCGACCTCGGGCTGGACGACAGGGTCGGGTCGCTGACGCCGGGCAAGCGTGCCGACATTATCCTCGTCCGCACGCTGGACCTGAACATCGCGCCGGTCGTGGACGTGCCGAACGCGCTCGTCCACGCGGCCGAGCCGCACAACGTGGACACGGTGATCGTGGACGGGCGCATCCTGAAGCGCGGCGGCCAGTTCGTCGCGCTCGACCCCGAGCAGGTGAGCCGCGAGGCGGCGGAGTCGCTGGCCTTGCTCCGGGCGCGGGCCGGCGGACCGTGAGGCGCGCTGAGAGCGGTTGCCCCAGCCATTGAGCCGCTGGCTGCACCGGAGTGGCGGCCTGCGGGCCGCCGCGGGCGACAAGCACCCCGCGCTACGGACCAGGGAGCTGTGGGGCGCGCTCAGGTGCCGGGCGCGCGGCCCAGGCGCTCGACGGCGTAGTCCACGAAGCTCATGTCCACGACGCGGCTGAAATCGACCTCGCCGGTCTGCTCGCCGCGCCCGATGTACCAGCGTTGCACGTCCGCCAGGCTGTCGACGTTCACGCTGCCGTTGGGGTCGGCCCAGGTCGGCTCCATGCGTTCCAGCAGGTCCAGGTCGGTCACGCCGCTCACGCGGCCCATCAGCCGCACGAACTCCGGGCGGTTCTCGCCGTCGCCGAAAAAGGCGCGGTGGTAGTCGCGCAGCGCCCGCAGGTGGGCCAGCATGAAGCGGCGGGCGACGTCGGCGCGCTGCTCCGCGAAGGTCGGGCCGTAGAGGATCACGGCGATCTGGAAGTTCGGCCCCATCTCGCTGGTCGGCTTCCAGCACTGTGCGACGCCGCGCTGCTCGCTCAGCGTGATGTACGGCTCGGTGAGCACGCCGAAATCGACGGCGTCGTTCGCCATGCCGGTGACCATGTCCGGGAAGCCCATCGTCACGCTCGTCACGTCCTGCAAGCTGTAGCCCGCCTTCTGCATCTCGCGCTCGACGAGCGACGTGGTGAGCACGCCCGGCACGTTCTCGGCGAAGACACGGCCCCGCAGGTCGGCGAAGCTCCGCACCTGGCCGCTGTCGAGCAGGGGCTTCCGCACGGAGAGGCAGTTGAAGCGGGTGCCCGGCGCGGCGCGCGAGCGATCGGCGACGATGCGGACGTTGACGCCGCGCAGGATGGCGTTGAACAGGCCGGGACCCGGGCCGCCGCCGCCGACGTCGAGCTGGTCGGCGCCCAGCGGCGCGATCATGAGCTGCGCGCCGTTGAACGGCGTGGCCTCCAGGTCGAGGCCCTGCTCGCGCAGGTAACCGTGCTCCTGCTCCCAGTAGAACACGGCGTCGCTGGCGCTGTTGACCGTGCCGACGCGCACCGTCTCCAGCGATGCGGGAGCGGCCGCCCCGCTGGTGGGCGCGGTTCCGGCGGAGCTGGTGGGCGCCTGCGCCGCGGGGGGCGGTGCGGCCGGCACGGCGCCGCCGCTGGGCGGCGAGGCCGCCGGGGCCTGACAGGCCCCAAGCAGGAAAACTCCGAGGAGAAGGGCACGCCAGTCGCGCATGGTCCCTCCAGCCACCCATCGGGCTGCACATGGTCTTCGCGGGTCGCGTACCTGCAAGGATAGCCGATTCGGCGCGGCGGCTTGCGTGGGGAGGCGGCGCGGCGTCACAATCTCGCTACCGTTAGCGGGTGGAGGAGAGATCAGGTGAAGCGCAGCACGGACCGCATACTGACGACGCACGCCGGGAGCCTGCCGCGGCCGCCGGATCTAAAGGAGATGGTGAACGCGAAGAGCGCCGGCCAGCCGGTGGACGAGCAGGCGCTGAGCCGCCGCATTCAGGAGGCCGTGAAGGAGGTCGTGCGCAAGCAGGTCGAGACGGGCATCGACGTCGTCAACGACGGCGAGCTGAGCAAGAGCAACTTCACGAACTACGCCCGCGAGCGTATCGGCGGCTACGAGGTGCGCGAGTACGCGCCCGGCCAGGAGCCGACCCCGCACAGCATCTGCGGCCGCGACCTGTTGGAGTTCCGCGAGTACTTCGAGACGCGCCCCGGCTGGGTGGGCGTCGGGCCGAGCCGGCGCCAGGTCATCTGCACCGGGCCGCTAAAGTACATCGGTCAGCAGGCGATTCAGGCCGACATCGCGAACTTCAAGGCCGCGCTCCAGGGCGTGCAGGTGGCCGACGCTTTCCTGCCGGCCGTGGCGCCGGGAACCATCGAGCACTGGCTGCGCAACGAGTACTACCCGAGCGACGAGGCATACCTCTACGCCATCGCCGACGCCATGCACGAGGAGTACCAGGCGATCGCCGACGCGGGCTTCATCCTCCAGATCGACGACCCCGACCTGCCTGACGCCTGGCAGATCTACCCCGACATGACGGTGCCGGAGTACCGCAAGTACGCCCAGGTGCGGATCGAGGCGCTGAACCACGCGCTGCGCGGCATCCCGCCCGAGCAGGTCCGCCTGCACGTCTGCTGGGGCAGCTACCACGGGCCGCACAAGTACGACATCCCGCTGCGCGACATCGTAGACCTGGTGCTCAGCGTGCCCGCCCAGGCGTACTCGATCGAGGCGTCGAACCCGCGCCACGAGCACGAGTGGCGGCTGTGGGAGGACGTGAAGCTGCCCGAGGGGAAGATCCTGATCCCCGGTGTGGTGAGTCACTGTAGCGACTTCGTCGAGCACCCCGAGCTGGTCGCCCAGCGGCTGGTGAGCTTCGCCAAGCTGGTGGGCCGCGAGAACGTCATCGCGGGCACGGACTGCGGGCTGGGCGAGCGCGTGGGGCACGCGTCGATCGTCTGGGGCAAGTTCGAGTCGCTGGCCGAGGGCGCGCGCCTGGCGTCCAAGGAGCTGTGGAGCTAGCAGGGAGGTACGACCATGAGCGCTCCGGTTGCCACGCGCTATCGCAGTGAGGTCATCGGCAGCCTGCTGCGGCCCGACTACCTGAAAGAGGCGGTCGAGCAGCACGACGCCGGCCAGCTCGGCGACGCGCAGCTACGCGAGGTCGAGGACCGCGCGGTGTTGGAGGCGATTCGCCTGCAGGAAGCGTGCGACGTCGACGTGATCGCCGATGGCGAGATGCGCCGTAAGTTCTGGTTCGACCCGCTCACGGCCAGCCTGGCCGGCTACAACCCGGCCGTGCCCGCGCCGGCGATCTTCACCGCGGGCGAGCAGCCGAGCCGCGAGCTGCCGCTGCTGCCCGCCGTGACCGGCCGCCTGGGGCCGAAGCAGAACCTGCCGCTGCGCGAGGCCGAGTTCCTGGCCCAGCACACGACGCGCGCCTTCAAGGCGACGCTGCCCAGCCTGAGCTACGCCAGCGTGCTCTACGTGCCGGGCATCTCCGACCAGGCGTATCCCGACCGCGGCGAGTACATGGAGGACGCGCTGCGCCTGACGCGGCAGCTCGTCGAGCAGCTCGCGGCGGCGGGCGTGCGGTACATCCAGCTCGACGCGCCGCGCTACACGCACCTGGTGAGCGAGGAGGGGCTGGAGAACTTCCGCCGCCTGGGGATCGACACGGGCACCTGGCTCGGGGAGATGATCGACTTCGACAACCGGCTGATCGCCGGCTTTCCCGACGTGACGTTCGGCCTGCACCTCTGCCGCGGCAACCACCGCAGCATGTGGTCGGTGGAGGGCGGCTACGACCCGATCGCGGAGCAGCTCTTCAACGACCTAAAGGTGCAGCGGCTGCTGCTGGAGTACGACACGCCGCGCGCCGGCAGCTTCGCGCCGCTGCGCTTCGTGCCCCCGGACAAGACGGTCGTGCTCGGCCTCATCACCACGAAGGAGCCCGAGCTGGAGAGCGACGCCGAGCTGCGCCAGCGCATCGCCGAGGCGGCGCGGTACGTGCCGCTGGAGCGGCTGGCGCTCAGCCCGCAGTGCGGCTTCGCCTCGACGCTGCCGGGCAACCTGATCACGCCCGAGGTGCAGCGCGCCAAGCTGGAGACGCTCGGCCGCGTGGCGAAGGAAGTCTGGCAATAAAGTCGTTGGACAGGAACGGGGTGCGGCTGCACCGCACCCCGTTCCTGCCCCGACTCTAGCTCACGATGTCGGGCAGGCTCTCGACGAGCTGCTTGTCCTCGTTGGGGTTCCAGGAGTGGGCCTGTTCGCGGACGACGTGCTGGGTGTGCTCCTCGCCCAGCGGCTCCTGCCAGAAGAGGGCGCGCATCTGCGCCAGGAGCGGCAGGTCGTGGACGGCGATCATGATCATGTCCTCGTCGCCGTCGTTGAAGAACTCGTGCGCGTGCCAGGCGGGGCAAGAGAAGAAGTCGCCCGCCTTGAAGCGGACCTCCTCGCCGCCGACGACGGCTCTGCCGCTGCCCTGGATCCAGTAGTAGATCGCCACCGAGTTGTGGCGGTGGGCGGGGACGTGCTCGCCCGGGTGGATGCGTTGCACGCCCATGAAGATCGCCGGGGAGGCGCCCGGCGCCCCGTCGAAGTCGGTGTTCACCAGCGCGGCGAAGCGCCGGTAGGCCGGGTAGCGCTTCGGGTGCTTGTCCATCTCGTCGAGCATGCTCAGCACGTCGTCCCAGCGCCACACGCCCGGCCGCGTGTCGGGCGGCACCATTCGCTTGAAGTAAGCGTCGGGGTCCATCAGCCGCGAGTTCGCGCGCTTCGCGTGCCCGTTCGAATCTGCCACGATTACCGCTCCTCTCCGCCGCACTGGCCCAGCAGGCTGCTATGTCCTATGGTGTACCGGACGCCGCGGGCTGGCAACCACCGTGTCGGCCGGCGCAGCTTCCGGTATGATCTGAGCAGATAGCCAGGGCGCGCGGCGGGGACCGTCATGCTCCTGCAGCTCAACTACCTCAAGAACCACCAGGCGGTCGACGCGGGACCGCTGCTGTCCGCGCTGTGCCAGGCCGTCGAGCAGTCGGCCGTCGATCCCGGCCGGCTGGCGGTGCCCCTCGACTGGGTGCAGTACCGGAAGAACTTCCGGCCGCCGATCGAGCCCCGCCGCTACTTCCTGCCCGACGGCAGCGCCGACGCGGCGCACGAGCTGGCGATCGACGTGCGCCGCCTGCAGGACGAGGACGTGGCGGCGGCGCTACGGCGAGGGTTGGCGTATCTCGCCGGGGCCGGCGCGGCCGACGAGGCGCCGCTGGTGCTGGAGGAGTTTTGTCGGCCCAGCCAGAGCGTCATATGGGCCTTTAACCGCACGTTCTGGCAGCACCTCTCGGCGTGGGAGCACGTGTTCCAAAAGGGCTTCCTGGCGGCGCTGCCGGGCGGGGTGTCCGATGGGACCAACCCGGCGTTCTGGCGCGACCGGCTCACCGCATTCCTCGACACGCTCGACGACCTCGACCGCCGCAGCCTGGTGCCCGAGGAGATCTACGTGCTGGAGCTGGGCGTCGGCGGCGGTCAGCAGGCGCGCGTCTGGCTCGACACCTTCCGCGACCTGTGTGCCGAGCGCGGCCGCGACTACCTGCGGCGCGTACGCTACCTGATGTCCGACTACTCGCACGACGTGCTGCACGCGGCCCGCCGCAACGTGGCCGAGTACGACCAGCAGGTGAGCTGCCTGAACGTCGACGCCGCCGACCCGCTGCACGCGCTGTCGTTCCTGCGCTACAAGGTGCTGTTCATCCACTCGTGCAACCTGTACGACAACTTGCCCGCCGACGAGATCGCGCGGCGCGATGGGCGCGTGTACGAGGTGCAGGTGCGCGCCTACCTGCCGCAGGCGGCGGTGGAGGCGATTGGCGACCGCTACAGCCTGGAGCGCGCGGAGCTGCCGTCGACGATCCAGCGGTTCCTGCGTATCGGCCCCGAGTACTTCGATGAGGTGGCGACGGGGGTGGGCTTCTGGGCCGCCGTGTGGGACGCCCTGCGCCTGGAGCAGCGGTACGTGCTCCTAGAGGACCCGGAGGGCTACCGCGTGGCGCCGGGGGTGAGCGGGGTGCGGCTCGGCGACCTGCTGCGCGATTATCCGGGCGACGTGCGGCTGCACCTGCCCACGGTCGCGCTGCAGAGCTTCGTGAACACGCTACCACTGCTGCACCCCCGGGGCATGTTCCAGGTGCAGGACCTGTTCGTGACCGACCTGGAGCAGTACAGGGGCACCTTCCGCGGCCCGGGCAAGATGGATGGCTCGATCGTGAACTGGCTGAACGGGCCGCTCTTCCGCCTGGTCGGCGCGCACCTCGGCTACACGGTGAACATCGAGCCGTTCGCGCGCTACCGCGCGAAGTCGAATACGGCCGTCTTGACTACTAGCCAGCGAGATTAGGCATGAAGCTCTGCGGGAGGCCGCCGAACTCCCGCTCCGGTGGGACGGACCGGCGCCACGAAAGGCAAGGCACGACGATGAACCAGCAGCTTCTCCCGACGGCGGTGGTCGGCAGCTACTCGGTGCCGGAGTGGCTGGAGCGGATCGCCACCGACTACTTCCAGCGGCGGATCAGCGCCGATACGCTGCACCAGATTCAGGACGTGGCGATCAAGGCCGCGGTGAAGGACCAGGAGCTGGCCGGCATCGACGTCATCACCGACGGCGAGCTACGCCGCGACAACATGGTCGATCACTTCGCGGTGCGCCTGGCGGGCGTGGAGATCGACCGCCGCCAGAAGGCATACTACTTCGACTACTACGAGGCCGTCGCCCGCCACGCGCTGCCGCAGGCGCCGTTGGGCCTGAGCGATGAGTTCCTGTTCGCGCGGCGCATCACCGACCACGAGGTGAAGTTCTGCATCACGGGGCCACACACGCTGGCGAAGCGGATCGGCGACGAGTGGTACCACGACGAGCGGGCCTTCGCCCGCGACCTGGCGCGCGTGCTGAACGCCGAGCTGCGCACGCTGGTGGCGAACGGGGCGACCTTCCTGCAGGTGGACGAGCCGTACCTGAGCGGCTTCCCGGACGACCTGGACTGGATGGTGGACGTCTGGAACGCGCTGCTGGAGGGCGTGGACGCGCGCACGGGCCTGCACATCTGCTACGGCAACCGCTACGGCAAGCCGTCGTGGGAGGGCAGCTACCGCTACCTGTTCCCGCGCATCCTGGCCGTGCAGGTAGACCAGCTCTTGCTGGAGTTCGCGCGCAAGGGCACCGACGACCTGGTGCTGTTCCAGGAGTTCCCCAACCAGTTCGAGCTGGGGATGGGCGTCGTGGACGTGAAGGACGACCGGGTCGAGACACCGGCGGAGATCGCGGCGCGCATCCGTCAGGGGCTGGAGATCGTGCCCGCCGAGCGGCTGTGGCTCAACCCCGACTGCGGGCTGCGCCACCTGGCGCCCGACGTGGCCTACGCGAAGCTAGAGGCACTGGCGCAGGGCGCGGCCCTCGTGCGCGAGGAGCTGGCCGGCCGCCGCGCGGAGGAACGATGACCGAGCAGACCGATCCCCAGGCCCCAAGCCGGCTCGCGCGCCGCCTGCGCGCTGGCCAGGTGGTGGTCACGGCGGAGATCAACCCGCCGCGCCACGCCGGCGGTGAGGCGGTGCGCCGCCAGGCGCGGACGCTGCGCGGTGTCGTGGACGCGGCGAACGTGACCGACTGCACGCGCGGCATCGTGCGCATGAGCGCCACCGCGGCGGCTCTCCTCGTGCGCGAGGAGGGCGTCGAGCCGATCATGGAGATGACCTGCCGCGACCGCAACCGCATCGCGCTCCAGTCCGAGCTGTTGGGCCTGTCGGCGCTCGGACTGTACAACGTGCTGCTGCTGAGCGGCGACGACCCGAAGGGTGGCGACCAGCCGGACGCCAAGCCCGTCTTCGACATGAACGGGACGGAGCTGCTGGCGGTCGCCAACCGCCTGCGCCGCGACGGCACGCTGATGGGCGCCGATCGCCGCATGAGCCAGCCGCCCGTGCTCTACCTGGGCGCGGCCGGCGACCCCGAGCGCGACCTGAAGCAGCCCGACAACATGACGCTGGCCGCCAAGGCCGAGGCGGGCGGCGACTTCATCCAGACGCAGCCGGCGTTCGACGTCGAGCGCTTCGCTCAGTGGGTGGCGCTGGCGCGAGAGCGCGGGCTTACCGAGCGGCTGAACATCCTGGGCGGCGTGTTCGTGCTCGACTCCGCGCGGCGCGCCGAGTTCCTGAAGGAGTCGGTGCCCGGCATCGTCATGCCCGACGCGACGATCCAGCGCCTGGCTGCCGCCAGCGACCCGAAAGCCGAGGGCATCCGCCTCGCCATCGAGCAGGTCGAGGCATTGCTAGCGCTCGACGGCGTGCGCGGCGTCCACCTCATGGGCATCGAGGCGACCGAGGCCTTCCGCGCCGTCGTCGAGGGCTCCAGCCTCGCCCGCCACGTCGCCGCGCCGGACCGCGTGACGTAGGGCAGGGGCTCGTCCCCTGCCGCCCGGCGGTCGTGTGGCAGGGCTGTTTACATTAGTGTGCAGATCGGGCTGACCCGTCAGGCGACGCCAGGGCTGCGGCAGTGGCGCTTGCAGTATTCCGCGCCACAGGCCGCGGGCGGCCACCAGAGCCGCCCCTACGAGACGCGGGCTGCACAGCGCGCAAGCTGCTATAGGGCGGCCGGGCTACAGCCACTCCGCGAAGCCCATGGCGTTGCCGGTGCCGGCGACGGAGCGGTAGCAGGGCACGTAGTCGACGAGGCGCATGCGCAGGTCCGTGGCCGCCAGCGCCCCGGCGAGGGCGATCCAGTTGCGGATCTCCGAGGTGCCCGACTCGAAGTGGTCGACCGGCAGGCCGAGCAGGCGGTCGCGGTCGTTCTCCTTGAGCGCCGCGAGTACCTGCTGGTCCAGGTCTTCCTCGATCACGAAGTGGCTGAGGCCCCCCGAGGCAATGACGGCGACGCGCTTGTCGGCGTCCCACGACGCGATAGCGCGGCCCAGCGCCTCGCCGAAAGCGTAGCAGCGCGGCAGCGTCGGCTGGTTCGGCGGATAGAACGTGTTGATGAACACCGGGACGTTCGGGATGGCCTTGTCGTGCATCAGCCGGCGGTAGACGAAGCCGTAGGCGTGGGGCACGGGGTGGTTGCCCGCGCGGCCGGCCGGCAGTTGGCGTGTGTGCGACACGTCGAAGTCGTCGCGGATGAGCGACTCGATGAGGTGCAGGCCCAGCTTCGGCTCGCACGGCACGAGCACGGGCTCCGGCGGGTAGTAGGCCCAGTCGGCGATGTTTAGCCCCGGGGCGCGGTTGGCCAGGAACTCGGCCGGCAGCGGGCCGTTCTCCAGCGTCTCGCCCCAGTAGATGCTGAGCGCCGGCATGTTGTCGTCGAGGAACACTTCCTCCTGATCGTCGCCGATGATGACGACCACGTCGGGGGCGACGCGGGCCAGCGTGGCGGCCAGCGCGTCGATCGCGCGCTGGCACGCGGCGTGGCGCTCGGCCATGCAGGCGGGGGTGATCTCGCGCTCCAGACGCTCGCCCGCCCGCACGTCCGCGAGCGCCGTGAACGTGTACGGCCGGCCCCGGAAGTACAGCTCCGGATTGCGGCGATCGGCCTCCGCGCGCTGGCCCCACTCTTCGGGCGGCGTGTTCAGGAGCGGCCCGTGCGACGTGCCGATGCCCAGGACGATCTCTGCCATCTTGGTCTCCTCGCGACGGCGGACGGGCCGCGTCGTGCTTCAATTGGCCCGGCAATTCCGTGTTCTTATAGCTGTTCTACCGCATCCAGCCGGCATCACCAGCGGGCGACGAGCGCCTCCTGCATGGCCTCGGTCCAGGAGACGCCTTCCGGCAGCAGCATCTCGGCGGGCCGCACGCGGAGATCGCTCGTGTCCAGGCCGGGCGGGTCGCCGCCCGCGGCCACCGCGCGCACCGCCTGCAAGAGCAGCCGGCGGGTGGCGATGATCGCCAGGTCGCTGCTGCCCAGGTGCTCCTCGCTGCGGTCCACGATCGGGCCCATGCCCTCCTGCACCGCGAAGTCCTGTGTGTTGACGCCGCGCACGCCGATCGAATTGCCCGCGCGCTGCAGCGCGCGGTCGATCAGGTAATCGTTGCTCTTGTTGCGCTTGAGGCGGTAGCCCGGCAGCAGGTCGTCCGGCCCGCGCCCGGCCTCCGTCTCCACCTCCAGCACTAGCTCGGGCGACAGTGGCGCGTCGTCGGCCGCGCAGATCCAGTTGTACACGTAGGTATGCTCGTCGTCGACAGGCGCCCAGACGTGTCCCTGGAGCAGCGGCTGTCCGTGGTATCCCTCGAACGCCCGGAGCTGGTAGAACGGCATGACGAACTGGTACACGCGGACGTAGTTCTGCCGCTCCTCCTTCAGGTGCCGGATGCTCGCGTAGGTGAAGCCGTAGTCGGTGGTTTGCACCTCCAGCCGCGGCGCGCCCGCGCGGCCGCGATACCCGAGCGTCGCCTGTGGCCGCACCCGGCTACGGTCATGGTGCAGGAACGACGAGTGCGAGCTGTCGACGCCGCCCTCCAGCGCCTGGAGCCAGTTGCACTCTTCGAACGTTTTGGACGCGTGGGCGTAGCCCGCCGGCGCCCGCAGCCACTCCAGCCCCGGCAGCGGCGGGCGCTGGGCGGGCGGGCCGAGATACGCCCAGACGATCCCGCCCCGCTCCTCGCACGGGTAGGCCGTCTGCCGGACGCGGTAGCGGAAGGTGCTCTCCTCGGGCTCGGATGGCATGTCGACGCAGGCGCCCGCGACGTCGAACTTCCAGCCGTGGTACATGCAGCGCAGCCCGTGCTCCTCGTTGCGGCCGAAGAACAAGGGCGCGCGGCGGTGCGGGCAGTACGCGCCCAGCAGCCCTACTCGGCCGCCGCTGTCGCGGAACGCGATCAGGTCCTCGCCCACCAGCCGGACGCGCACGGGTGCGCAGTCGGGCGTCGGCACCTCCTCGCTGAGGAGTGCCGGTAGCCAGTAGCGGCGCAGCGTGGCGCCCATGGCGGTGCCAGGGCCGACGCGGGTCACCAGCTCGTTCTCTTCCCGGCTCAGCATGGGCGGCTCTCCTCTCCCGGTCCACGAATCGCCCGGCGCGACGAGTACCTGCATAATAGGAGTTAGCGCGGCAGCCGTCTAGCGGCGCGCGACCCTTGCGGCGGTAGCTCGGGCGTGCAACCATGCCAGGCGCGGGATCGCGCGGACGGAGCGACGAGGAGGGGCGAGCGATGGCCGAGCCTGTACTGGCGGCGGTGCGCGTCGGCGTCCAGCAGACAGAGGTGCGCGAGCTGCCGCTGCCGGAGATTCCGCCCGACGCCGGTCTGCTCAAGGTCGAGGCGGCGGGCGTCTGCGGCAGCGACGTGGGGCTGTACGCCCGGCGGCAGGCAGAGCCGTTCATTCTCGGCCACGAGAACGTGGGCGTCGTCGCAAAGGTCGGGCCGGTCGCCGCCGCGCGGTGGGGCGTGCAGGAGGGCGACCGCGTGGCGCTGGAAGAATACCTGCCGTGCGGGCACTGCGAGTGGTGCCACCGGGGCGAATACCGCCTGTGCTGGGCGACCGATCCCGACAACGCCGTGCGGCTCCGCTACGGCTCGACGGCGATCGACGTGCCGCCCGCGCTCTGGGGCGGCTACAGCCAGTATCTTTACCTGCCGCCGAACGCCGTGCTGCACCGCGTGCCCGACAGCGCCCCCGCCGAGCTGGCGGCGCTTGCGCTGCCGCTCGGCAACGGCGTGCAGTGGGCGATCGTCGAGGGCGGCGTGGGGCCGGGCAAGAGCGTCGTCATCCACGGCCCCGGCCAGCAGGGGCTCGGCTGCGTGCTCGCCGCCAAGCAGGCCGGCGCCGACTGCATCGTCGTGAGTGGCCTGGGCCGCGACGCGCGCCGCCTGGAGGTGGCGCGCCTGCTGGGCGCGGACTACACGGTGGACGTCGAGCGGGAGGATCTGGCCGCGCGGGTGGCCGCGATCACCGGCGGGCGCGGGGTGGACGTCACGATCGACACCACCTCGGGCGGCAGCCCGAGCGTCACGCTGCTCTCCCTGGACCTGCTGAAGCGCAAGGGCGGGACGATGGTGGTGCAGGGCGCCGCCCGTGAGATCCCGAGCTTTCCCATCGACAAGCTGACACGCAAGTACGTGACGGTGAAGAGCGCGCGCGGCCACAGCTACGACTCGGTCGAGCTAGCGCTCCAGTGGATCGGCTCCGGCAAGTTCCCGCTCGACGCCCTGTGTACGCACCAATTCGGGCTGGACGGGGTGGACGCGGCGATCCGGGCGACCGCGGGCGAGGGCGCGCCGGGCGCCATCCACGTCACCGTGACGCCCTGGGTGTGACGCCGCGTTGCTTGGCGGCCGGCAGTACGTGACCCCTCGAGGGCGCCTCGCTGCGCCCTCACCGCTTCCGGCGCGCTTGCCGGGCTAAGCTGATGGCCTCGGTCGCCATACAAGTCCGGCTGCCGCCGTAAACGGCGGGCCAAGAGCGTCTCCCTGGCCCGCCGTTTACGGCGGCGATATCGAGACCAACTAGGGCCAGCAGCTTAGCGGCGGGTCGCGGCGTCGAAGTACGACGTGTCGTAGTAGCGGGCCAGGTCGGTGCCCATCGGGAGCGTGAAGCCGAACTGCGTGCGCAGGTCGAGCACGCCCTGGAGGCCGCGCAGGTTCAGCGCGCCGCTGGGCGAGAAGCCGACGACGAGCTGCTCCGCTCCGGCTCGGTTCAGGCCCGTCTCGGCCGACACCAGCTCGATCGCGGCCTCGGGGTTCTCCTGGACCCACCGCCCGCCGTCCAGCCAGGCGCGGATGAAGCGCGTGACGAGGTCGCGGTGCGCCTCGGCCCACGCGCGGTTGACCGCGTAGACGCCGTCCGGATAGTCGGGCAGCACCTCGGTGTAGTCGGTCACCCGGATCAGCCCGTCGGCGTCGGCCTGGGCCTCTTCTTGGGTGCTCAGAATGGCCGCGAAGGTGTCGCCGCTGGCGAGCGAGGCCTCGCGCCGGCCGCCGACCGGGACCAGCTGGTAGTCGCCGCGCTCCATGTCCAGGCCGTGGGCGAGCAGCACGCGACGCAGGACGAGCGCGTAGGCCGTGTCCACCGCGTCCACGGCCAGGGGACGGCCGCGCAGGTCGGCCCAGTCGTGAATTTCCGGGCGGGTGTAGACAGGCAGGTTCAGCGGCGTGCCGCGCTGGAGCACGGCCACGATCGCGGGGCCGCCGTCGCGGCCCGACCAGGCCAGCACGTTGTCGAAGGCCGTGGAGGCGATGTCCCACGTACCCTGCGCGAGGCCGCGCATCTGCTCGGTCGAGTTCGGGGTAATCGTCAGGTCGAGGTTGATGCCCTGGGCGGCGAAGTAGCCGCGTGCCCGTGCGGCGATGGTCGCGGCGTCGAGGGTGAAGGTGATGAAGCGGACCGTTTCCAGCCCCTTCTGCGGCGGGGGGCTCGCCGCGACGGAGAGCGGGGGCAGCGCGACCAGGACGGCGAGAGCAGCCAGCATCCGGCACGACCGCATAGGAGTCTCCTTCGGGTGGATTGGTGGCCCATTATACGCGGGGCCGTCCGCGCGCGCTTCGGCGGCGGCGACCTTGACGGCGTGGCGCGCGGTCGTGTTAAACAGGGGCGCGCGGGCCTCATGCGTGGCGAGGAGCTAGCGATGTCGAGCTTGCAGCTCAGCCTGATCCTGGGGGCGAACGACCGCTCGCGGCCGATCATCGACGGCAGCGTGCGCCCCGACAGCATCGACCTGATGGTGACGACGGCGCACCCGTCGGAGATCTTCTGGCGGCAGCTCAAGTTCCAAGAGTTCGACGTCTCCGAGATGTCGCTCTCGTCGCTGCTGATCATCACCGCGCGGGGCGAGTCGCCGTGGGTGGCGCTGCCGATCTTCACGATGCGCCAGTTCTTCCACACGGGCTTTCTCGTGCGGACCGACGCGGGCATCGAGCAGCCGGCCGACCTCAAGGGCAAGCGGGTCGGCGTGCCGGAGTACCAGCAGACGGCGGCGCTGTGGACGCGCGGCGTCCTGCAGCACGAGTTCGGGGTGCGGCCCGAGGACCTGATCTGGTACATGGAGCGCACCGAGGAGCGTAGCCACGGCGGCGCCACGGGCTTTCAGCCGCCGCCCGGCATCCGCTTCCACCGTATCCCCGCGTCGGAGAGCATCGCCACGCTGCTGCTTCGGGGCGAGCTGGACGCCGCGGCGCACTACCTGCCGACCGTCAACCTGGTCGATCGCGCGGGGATGGACCTGAGCGGGAATCCGGCCATCCGCACGCTGTTCCCGGACCCGCTGGCCGAGGGGGCACGCTACTTCCAGAAGACGGGCATTTTCCCGATCAACCACTGTATGGTCGTGCGGCGCAGCATCCTGGAGCGGCACCCCTGGGTGGCGATCAACCTGTACGAGGCGTTCCTGGCGGCGAAGGAGCAGGTGGTGGCGCGCGCGCGGGAGCAGGCCGACATCTACTTCCGCCTCGGCTGGCTGCCGCTCGAGGCGCGGCGCACGGTCCGCACGGACGACCCGTACCCCTACGGCGTGAAGGCGAACCGCCACGTACTGGAGACGATCGCCCAATACTCGCACGAGCAGGGGCTCACGCCGCGTGTGCTCGACCTCGAGGAGATCTTCGCGCCGAGCACGCTGGAGCTGTAGCCGCGGCGCGCCGCGTAACGGCGCGCTGGGAGCGCCGACCGTCAGAGGCTCAGGCGTTCTCGATGAGCTGATAGAGCTGGGCGAAGCTCGGCACGCCCCGAAACACCCGCCCGTTCACCAGGAGCGTCGGGGTGCTCACGATGCCTTGCTCGCGCGCCTCCTGGGCCTCCTGGCGCACCTTGGCCAGCTCGCGGTCGGCGGCGAGACAGGCGTCGAAGCGGCCCGTGTCCAGCCCCAGGTCGGCGGCGAACCGCCGCAGGTTCGGCTTGTCGAAGGCGCCGCTGTTCTCGGGGCCCTGCTCCTCGAACAGCTTGTCGTGGTATGCCCAGAACTGGCCTTGCTCGGCGGCGCACTGGGCCGCCTCCGCCGCCCAGACCGATTCTTGCCCGAGGAACGCCAGGTCGTGCCAGACGAACCGGACTTGCCCCTGCGCGACGAGCGACTCGTTCAACTGGCGCCCTGGACCCAGGGCGAACTCTCGACAGTACGGTCACTGGAAGTCGCCCCACTCTTCGACTGTCACCGGCGCGTTCGGGCTGCCGAGCACGTTGCCGTTGGCCGCGTCGTCCATGTCAGCCGGTCCTCCTTCTGTCTAGCCTGCTGATCTGGCCAAGGCATCGCACGACCTGTGCCGCCGGCGCTCCGTGGACGGTGTCTAGTCGGGTGAGCCAGCCAGGCGGTCCTGAGGCTCTGAGCGGCGGCACGGGATGGCTCCGGGCGCGCGCCGCCGAGCCGAAGCGGGCTGCTATAATGCGCGCCGCGGACGTTGGGCACGACGCCAGACGGCGCGCGGCCGGCGCCGCTCCGACTCTTGGAGTCGCGTGGGGAGGTAGCGGGCATGAGCACCGAAGCGGAGCTACGCGAGCAGATGGCGACGCTCACACGCATCTTCGCCATGCGCGGGCTACTCGGCGTCCACGGCCACATCAGCGGCTACGCGCCCGACAGCGGTCGGATCTACATGTGCCGCGGGCTGGGCAGCGACAAGGCGACCACCCGCCCTGAGGACCTGTTCGTGTTCGACCTGGCCGGGCAGGTCGTCGAGGGCGAGGGCCGGGTGCCGCTGGAGTGGCCGATCCACACGGCCATCCACGCTGCCCGGCCTGATGCGCTGGCGGTCGCGCACCTGCACTCGCCGTGGGCGACGCTGTTCGCGGTGGCCCAGCGTCCGTACCTGCCAGTGCTCATCGCCGCGCGCTGGTTCGCCGCCGGCCTCCAGGTCTACCCGGAGCCCCACCTGATCACGACGCCCGAGCGCGGCGAGCGGGTGCGCGAGCTGCTCGGCGCCGACCAGGCGCTCCTGCTGCGCGGGCACGGCGTGGTCGTCGCGGCGAACAACCTGCAAGAGCTGCTGTACATCGCGGTGACGCTGGAGGACAACGCGCGGGCGGCGGTGCAGGCCGCGGCGCTCGGGACGCCCGACTTCCTGGACGAGGCGGCCTTCGCCGGCGTGGAGCCCGACACGACGATGAGCATCCGCGCGCGCCTGGTCTGGGACTACTTCGCCCGCCTGGAGGCGCGCTGGGACCGCCAGCCCCCCTTCGGCGTCGGCGCGCTCGGCTAGTGGTACAGACTGGCGATGAAGCCGTTCGCGTCCTGCTCCTGCACCAGCCGGTTGTCGTAAAAGTCGCTCGGGCTGCGGTTGCGCGCGTCGGGGTACTGGCCTGCCGCCTCGTCGAGCGACACCTGAATCGCGTCGGGGCGGGTCAACGGGACGCGCGGCAGCACCCGGTCCTCGGCCGCCCAGCTCTGCTCCAGGATGTCCGCGTCGTCCGTCTGTGTGTACTTGCCGGTCACGCTCGCGGCGAACGCCTCGTCTTGCTTGAACCGCGCCACGCCGCGCAGGTAGCCGCGGATGACGCGGCGGACGAGCGGCTCGTTCTCGGCCAGGTACGCGCGGGGAGTAATGAGCATCGCCTGGTGGAAGTAGACGTCGATCTGGGTCGTGTCGACCAGCAAGTTGTAGTCGGCGGCGGCCCGGAACATCGTCGGCGGCGACAGCGCCCCGGCGTCGATGCTGCCGGACTGGAGCGCGGCGAGGATCTCCGGCACGCCGCCCACTTGCAGGATGGACACGTCGCGGTCGGGATCCAGCCCCGCGCGCTTCAGCATCAGCCGAGTGACCGTGTCGGTCGTCGAGCCGTAGCGGGTGATGCCGACGCGGCGGCCGCGCAGATCGGCGAGGCTGCGCACCGGCCCGGCGCCGAAGATGCGGAAGATGAAGCGGTCGGTGCCCACGGCGATCGCGACCAGGTCGGCGCCCCCGAGGTCGGCGGCCACGAGCGCCTCCTGGCCCGAGTCGGCGATGGCGACCTCGCCGGACAGCATCGCCTGGGTGAGCGTAGTGCTGGTGGCGATATACTCGACGTCCGCGTCGATGCCCTCCTCGGCCAGGTAGCCGCCCTCCTGGGCGACCCATAGCGGCGCGTTCACGATGCTGATGGCGGTGAAGGGGATGCGCATGCGCGCCCGGCTCGGCGGCGCCGTGGCCGGGGCGGCGCTGGCGGTCGGGCTGGCGGCCGGCGCGCTCGGCGGGCCGGGCGGCGGCGCCGCGTTGCCCGCGCAGGCGCTGAGCGCCAGGGCGAGCGCGGCCGCCGCAGCGCGGCGGGCCTGCCGTGGGGCGATGACGATTAGCCTGCTCGACATAGCAGCTTCCTCAGGTGACGCGGCTCGTCAGGCGCCGGGCGGGCGGCTGGCTCGCCGCGCGAGCACGCCGCCCGTTGACAGCAGGCGGCGGATGTCTCATTCTAGCCGCACCGGCGCGCGGAGCGCCGCGCCCGGGAGCGGCAGCGCGGCAGGTGGCGGATGGGTCAGGAGGGGGCTGTGGTAGGCGGACATAATGAGCGGGGGCGCTGGACCGGGACGGCCGCGACGGCGAGAGGCACCCGGATGGCTGGCCGCCTGGCGCGCGGCGTGGCGCTCGCGCTGCTGCTCGTCGGCGTTTCGGCCTGGGCGGCGCGGGCGCAGGCAGGAATGTGGACCGTCCTCGCCACGATGCGCGTCCCGCAACAGGAGGGCGCCTTCGAGGCCCTGGACGGGCGGATCTACGCGGTGGGCGGCTTCACGGGGCTGGTCACGGAGGCGAGCAGCCTCGTGCAGGCGTACGACGTGGCCACGGATAGCTGGAGCCAGGTGGCGTCCCTGCCGGAGGCGCTGCATCACCCCGCCGCGGCCGCGGTCGGCGACCGGCTGTACGTGGTGGGCGGCTTCTACGGCACGTTCGCCCAGCGGGAGCCCGCTCAGGCGGTATGGGCCTACGATCCGGCGACCGACCAGTGGGCGCGGCGGGCGTCGCTGCCGACCGCGCGCGGCGCGCCGGCCGCGGTGGCCCTCGACGGACGCCTGTACGCGATCGGCGGCGAGCGCCGCATGCCCGGGGGCGGCCCCGACGACTACGAATCGGTCGCCGACGTGGCGGCCTACGATCCCGCCGCCGACCGCTGGGAGACGCTGCCCCCGCTCCACCACCCGCGCAACCACCTGGCGGCGGCGGTGATCGACGGGCGGATCTACGCCGTCGGCGGGCGCGACGGGACGTCGCTGCTGCTCACCGACCTGGAGGAGTACGACCCGGCGACGGGCGACTGGCGGGAGCGCGCCGCCATGCCGACCGGGCGCTCGGGGCACGCGGCCGCCGCGCTCGCCGGCCGCCTGTACGTGTTCGGGGGCGAGGGCAACACGGCGAATCCGCGCGGCGTCTTCGCCGAGGTCGAGGCCTACGACCCAGCAACGGATAGCTGGACGCTGGTCGATACGATGCCCACGCCGCGCCACGGTCTCGGCGCGGTGGCCGTGGGCGACCGCATCTACCTGCCGGGCGGGAGCGCGCGGCAGGGGGGCTTTGGCTACGGGCGCACGGCCCTGCTCGACGCCTACACGCCCGACTGACGGCCGGCGCCGCGGCTACTCGCGGTACGGGCCGAGCTGCTGCACGGCGTAGTCGGTGAAGCGCGTGTCGAGCACTTCCGACAGCGGGGGCGCCTGCGTCACCGCGCCCTTCTCCACCAGCCAGTCGAGGTCCTCTTGCAGCGCCTGCACGTTCGTCTCGCCCGAGGGCGGCAGCCGAATGATCGTCATGCGGTCGTACAGGGCCGGGTCCTTGATGCCGGTGTTGCGGATCAGCGTGGCGACCACCTCGGCGCGGCCCACGTTCTTCGTGAAGGCGTCCTCGTACTCGCGCACGCCGCGCAGCAGGGCCGTCATGAACCGTCGGCCGGCGTCGGGCTGGTCCTGCGTGAGCCGCGGCGCGTAGACCCAGATCGAGGCCGGGTGGTTGGGCACGAGATCGGCCATCTCGTGCCACTTGCCGGCGATGCCCTGCTCGATCACGCTCGTGGCGAACGGCTCGGACAGGTACCCGAGGTCGATGCCCTTGTTGCCGAGAGCCGCGACGGCATCGGGGAAGCCGAGCGTTACCCAGTTCACGTCGTCGTCGCTGACGCCGCCCTGTTTGAGCGCCTTGTCGATCGCCAGCGTGGCGATGCTGAACGACGCCGGGCGCGAGATCGTCTTGCCGCGCAAGCTGGCGTAGTCGGCAAGCTGGCCGCTGTCGAGCAGGTCCTTCCGCGCCACGATCAGCTGCGAGCGCCCGGGCGCGTGGACGGCCGCCGTGGCGACCATGCGGAGCGGGATGCCGCGGGCGATGGCGTTGAACATGCCCGGCACGAAGCCGCCCTGACCGACGTCGATCTCGTTGGTCCCGAGCGGCGCGATCTGCGGCTCGAGCGACGGGAACCGCACCGTCTCGACGTCCAGCCCCTCCTCCGCGAAGTAGCCTTTCTCCTTGCCAATGTATAGCCCGGCGAGCGTGCCGCTCAGGCTGTCGGCGACCTTCACGGTGATGGGCGCCGGCGGCGTCGTCGCGGCGCCGGCCGGCTGGGCGCTCGTCGGCGCCGAGGCGTCGGCCGGCGCCGCGGGCGCAGCGGTGGGCGGGCGGGCCGGCGCGCAGGCGGCCAGCCCCAGCGCGAGCGCGGCCGGCAGGATCGACCGAGCGAGGGTCAACGCCATGGGGCTCTCCCTGGAACCAGTTGTAGCGAAGGCTTGGCGTAGCCAAGCCTTCGCTACGACCTTGCTTGTCTTCTGGTTAGCGGGCGGCGCGATAGTAGGGGCTCGGCCCCCATTCGGCCTGGAACTCGTTCCAGCGCTCGTCGGTCAGCTTGTAGCCGAGGACGTAGTGGATGTAGATGCCGTCGATGTAGAACCAGCGCTTCTCGGCGCCCTCGCGCGCCGCCAGTATCGCGCGCTGGCGCTGCTCCTCGCTGCGCGCGTACTTCTCGATGATGTCGTAGGCGCGGCCGCCATGCTCGGTGTCGGCCTCGACGTGGACCGGAAAGTAGGCGATCTGCTCGTCGGTGCAGCCGTAGTGCGTCTTCAGCGCCGGCACGATGTCGCCGTAGAGCGTCGGCGGCTGCGACTCCATGCCGATCTGCTTGCCGGCGATGGACTCGACGAGCGAGCGCTGGCGGGTGAGGATCCACGCCCAATCGAGCACGGCCTGGGTCGTGGGGAGCGGCTTCGAGCGCTTGACGGCCTCGGGGTCGAGCCCCATCGCCGCGCCGAAGCGCAGCAGGATCTCGATGTGTGGCTCCTTGGGGTCCATCTCCTCGGCGAGGCTCTGCCGGTACATCTCCCGCACGTCCTCGTAGGGGATGTCGACCAGGTTGATGCCCGACAGCCAGACGATATCCTTGGTGTAGTGGTAGTGCTCCTGCACCCAGCCCGCGATGGCCTCGCGGGGCAGCTTGCCCTCGCGCCAGAGCTGGTAGTAGGGGTGGTGGCGGCAGTGGCGGCTCTCGACCGCCGCGCGTAGCTCGTCTCGCAAAGTGGCGATTGCCATCGTGTTTCTCTCCTTGTCGGCCGTGCTCGGTGTCTCTCACCATAATCGGTCGCCGCGCCGCCGTCAATCACGGCGCGGCCCGCGGCCTGGCGCGCCGCGCTCAGCAGGTGGCCTCCCTCAACCTCGCCGCCGTGAACGGCGGGCCAGAAAGCGCCGTCCGGGTCCGCCGTTCACGGCGGCGGCCGGAAAGTCATTGGAGCCGGGGCCAGGTGCTCAGGCGCGCGGCGCCGTGGTGGACGCTCCGCGCGGCCATTGCTATCATGCGGCGGCCGCACCGCGCAACGACCGCGGCGCCCGACGCCGCCACGCGCCCGGCGGGGGTGCCGCGGGCGCGCGAAGCGATTCCTTGACGCCGGGCCGACCGGGGGACCACACTTCCGGCCGCAAGCGCGGCTGCCGCGAGGCCGGCGTGGCGCGCCGGGCCGCGCACGGAAGGAGGGGCCATGGCGCTGCCGCTGAACCTCGTGTACCGCTCGCGGGCGATCCAGTACCCGCTGATCGCCGCGATGAACGCCTGCGACGCCTGGGAGCGCGCCGGGATCGACCTGCAGAGCGTCACCTACGTCGCGGGCGCCGACAAGTCGGACCCCATGCTGGTGCGCGGCGAATGCGACTTTATCTTCGGCAGCCACATCAGCCCGTATATCCACCGCTACCACGGCCAGCCGTTCGTGTACCTCGGGCAGACGGTGAACTGGATCGACGACGCGCTCGTCTCCCGCGAGCCGATGCAGGACCTGCGCGAGTTGGTGGGCAAGCGCCTGGCCGAGGACCCGCGCGTGACGCCCGAGCGGCACCACGGGCACCATCCGGGCGGAAACCACCTGCTGTACCTGCGCCGCGGCGGCGTCGATCCGCACGACCTGACCCTGGTACCCAGCCAGCAGCGCGAGCACTGGATGGACGTGGCGAACGGCGCCGCGGATGCCGCCTTTGCCTCCCCGCCGCAGGACGAGGACGCGCGCCGGGCGGGCCTGCACGTGCTGCGCCTGCCGCCGCTGCCGATGGTGCAGGCCAGCACCATGACCACCCTCTGGCCCACCGTGCAGGAGCGGCGGGAGCTGTGCGAGGCGGTGCTGAAGGCGACGATGATGGGCATCCACTTCTTCAAGACCCAGTCGGGGCCCATGTGGGAGGTCATGCAGCAGGATGTGGCGCGCGAGCTGCGGATCGACAGCGAAGAAGTGCTCCGCGCGCTCTTCCACCGCAACCAGGCGATCCTGGAGCCGCGGCTGTACCCGCGCGCTGAGGCGGTGGCCAACGCCTTCGAGCTGGCGATCATGGAGGAGCCGGCGGTGGCCGAGGCGCTGAACCCAATGAGTCTATGGGACGTTCACCTGCTGCGCGAGCTGGAAGAGAGCGGGTTCGTGGACAAGCTGTACGGCGGCCAGGTGCCGGGCCCGGGCCACGTGCTGGAGCGCTGAGCGGGCCACGGCGCCCGCGCGGGGCGCCCGCGCGGCGCACGACGAAGGAGAGCGGACATGGCGACGACGGCTCCCGACGCCACCGAGGTCATGGAGAAGGTCAACGCCTACGAGGCGTTCAAGCGCCAGGAGGGCATTCCCATCGTGCGCGGCTTCGCCGTCGAGGACCTGCGCACGGTCGAGGTGCAGCCGTGGGCGCGGAAGGGCGGCCGCGGCGCCTACATCTCGCTCGACGGCAACGGCGGCGTGAACGACGCCTACGTCTGCGAGATCCCGCCTGGCCAGGCCACCCACCCCGGCCGCCAGCTGTTCGAGGAGATGGTCTACGTCCTTGAGGGCAACGGCTCGACGCAGGTCTGGTACGACGACAACCGGAAGGTCTCCTTCGAGTGGAAAGCCGGCAGCCTGTTCGCCATCCCGCTCAACGCCATGCACCGCCACTTCAACGGCCGCGGCGACAAGCCCGCGCGCTTCCTCGCCGTCACCGACGCGCCGGTGGTCGTGAACCTGTTCCACAACCTCGACTTCGTGTTCAACACGCCGTTCACCTTCGACGACCGCTTCGCGGGGCAAGAGAACTACTTCGACGGCAAGGGGAAGCTCTGGCGGACGGGCACCAACCGCTTCACGCTGGAGACGAACTTCGTGCCGGACACGCTGGGCATCGAGCTGTACACCTGGAAGGAGCGCGGGGCGGGCGGCAAGAACATCACCTTCGAGCTGGCCCACAACACGATGGCGGCGCACATCTCGGAGTTCCCGGTGGGCACCTACAAGAAGGCGCACCGCCACGGCCCGGGCGCGCACGTCATCATCCTGAGCGGCCAGGGCTACTCGCTCCTCTGGCCGGAGGGCGCGGAGCGCCGCCGCTGCGACTGGCGGCCGGGGACGATCGTCGTGCCGCCGAACCACTGGTTCCACCAGCACTTCAACAGCGGCCCCGAGCCGGCGCGCTACCTGGCGCTGCGGTGGGGCAGCCGGCGCTACGACATGGGCGGCGCGATCAAGACCGAAGAGAAGACCGACGTGGACGTGCGGCTGGGCGGTGCGCAAATCGAGTACCCGAACGAGGACCCGGAGATCCACCGCATCTTCGAGGCCGAGCTGGCCCGCAACGGCGCCCCCTGCCGCATGAAGTCCATGGTCGAGTGGTGTACTGCGGAGCAGTAACGAGTGCTGAGTGCTGAGTGCTGAGGATTGAGGCGCCTCAATCCTCAGCACTCAGCGCTGGGAGGACCGATGGCGTACTACCGCGACCTGCGCGACTACCTGGCGGCGCTGGAGGAGCGCGGCCTGCTGATCCGCGTGCGCGATCCGGTGGACAAAGACACCGAGCTGCACCCGCTTGTGCGGCTGCAGTTCCGCGGGCGACCCGAGCCGGAGCGGCGCGCGTTCTTCTTCGAGCAGGTGCGTGGGGTGGACGGCCGCGCCTTCGACATTCCCGTCGCGGTGGGCTGCATGGCGGGATCGCGGCAGATCTACGCGCTCGGCATGCAATGCGACTCGGTCGCGGGGATCCCCGACAAGTGGGCCGCCGCGCAGGCCGGCGCGATCGCGCCGGTGCTGGTCGAGAGCGCGCCCTGCCAGGAAGTGGTCATCACCGGGGAGGCGCTGGAGCAGGGGCAGGGGCTCGACGCGCTGCCCATCCCGATCTCCACGCCGGGCTTCGACAACGCGCCGTACCTGACGGCCGGCCATTTCGTGACGCGCCATCCCGAGACGGGCGTGCGCAACCTGGGCAACTATCGCGCCCAGCTCAAAAGCCCCACGCGCCTGGGGTGTCTCGCCGCCTGGTACCAGGACCTCGGGCGCCACTGGACCGCCTGGAAGGAGAAGGGCGAGCGCATGCCGGTGGCGGTGGTCATCGGCACGACGCCCAACCTCTCCTACTGCTCGACCTCCAAGCTGCCCAGCGACCTGGAAGAGTACGCCGTGGCTGGCGGGCTGGCGGGCGAGCCCGTCGAGCTGGTGCGCTGCAAGACGGTGCCCCTGGAGGTGCCGGCGAACGCCGAGATCGTCATCGAGGGCTGGATGCCCACCGACGAGCTGGAGATGGAGGGGCCGTTCGGCGAGTTCACCGGCTACATGGCCTCGCGCGGCCTGAACAAGTTCATGGAAGTGACGGCCATCACGCGGCGCCGCGAGCCGGTCTACCTGGCGTTCCTGAGCCAGTTCCCGCCCAGCGAAAGCTCGATCCTGCGCGGCGTGGGCCAGGAGCACAACATCAAGAACTTCCTGGCGGTCGAGCAGGGGTTGAAGGGCATCCTCGACGTGGCGCTGCACGAGTCGACCGGTAGCTGGGGCATGTGCGTGATCCAGGTGTCCCAGGAGAAGGGCGGCGACGCCGAGCGCATCCTGGGCGCGCTGGCCGAGCACCCGCGCCTGGTCAGCAAGCTGGTGGTCGTGATCGACGACGACATCCCCATCCGCGATGCGAACGCGATCAACTGGGCGATCAGCTTCCGCTGCCAGCCGCACCGCGACGCGCGGATCGTCCGCGCGACGCAGCTCGCGCTCGACCCCTCGCTGGTGCCGTCCACCGACCGCCGCTCGGCCCAGTTCGACAAGCTGGAGGCATCGGCGCTGCTCATCGACGCGACGCGCAAATGGGCTTATCCGCCCCTCTCGCTGCCGCGTCGCGAGTACATGGAACGGGCCCGCGAGCGCTGGGACCAGTTGGGCCTCGGGCCGCTGCAGCTCAACGAGCCCTGGTTCGGCTACCCGCTCGGCGCGTGGACGGACGAGGTGGCGGCGGAGGCGGCGCGCGCCGTCGAGGGCCGCTACTGGGAGACGGGCGAGGACGCCCGGGCCACGCGCCAGAAGATCGACCAGTAACTGCCTGCAGCGGGGTCGCCGATCGATAGGGCGGTATAGGGGGCGCGAACGATAAGGACACCTCGCCTCCTGGGACCACAGCGGGGTCCCAGATCGACAGGGCGGTGCAGGGCGGCCCCCGTTCCGTAGCGCGGGTTGCTTGTCGCCCGCGGCGGCCCGCCGGCCGCAACCCCGGCGCCGCGAGCGACGGTTCAGGGCTGACGCAGACCGCTGTAGAGCGAGCGACGCGGTTGGGGAGGGGCTGGGACGGTAGCATGCCGCCCCGGCGAAGGAGAGAGCCATGCGCGTGATCGACGGCGACGGCCACATCTTCGAGGACAACCAGGCGCTGGCCAAATACCTGCCCGCCGACTACCACGTGCCGCGCGTGCCCGAGCGCTGGTTCCCGCCGCTCGACCGCTTCCACTCGTTCATTGGCCAGACGCCGCCCGGCTCCTTCCGACAGGTGGGGCCGGACGGCTGGCTGGAGTTCATGGAGGACGTGGGGCTCGAGTCGGCGGTGCTCTACCCGACCGGCGGGCTGGCCTACGGCAACGTGTTCCACCTGGACTGGGCGATCGCGCTCGGCCGCGCCTACAACGACTGGCTGGCGGAGGCGTACCTGCGGCGCAGCCCGCGCTTCAAGGGGATGGCGCTGATCCCCATGCAGGAGCCCGAGGCGGCGGTGGTCGAGCTGCGCCGCGCCGTGGAGGAGCTGGGTTTCGTCGGCGCGATGCTGCCGTCCACCGGGCTGAAGGACCATCTCGGCGCGAAGGAGTACTGGCCGGTCTACGCCGAGGCCGACCGGTTGGGCTGCGCCTTGGGCGTCCACGGCGGCGCGCACGGCGGCCTCGGCTTCGAGCACCTGAACAACTACACCCCCGTCGGCGCGCTGGGTCACCCCTTCGGCCTGCTGATCAACTTCGCGGGCGTCCTGTTCAACGGCGTGCTCGACCGCTTTCCGAACGCCCGCTGGGGCTTCATGGAGGGCGGCGTCGCCTGGCTGCTGCTGGCGCTGGAGCGCTTCGAGCGCGCCCACGCGACCCACGTCCAGTACAACCCGCGCGGCGAGCTGGCGCCGCGCGCCGATGAGAGCGTGGTGGCCTACATCCGCAAGCACGTGGGCGAGGGCCGCCTGTACGTCGGCTGCGAGGGCGACGAGCCGATGCTGCCCGCCGCCGTGCAGCAGGTTGGCGCGGGCGCCTTCGTCTTCTCGTCGGACTTCCCGCACGAAGTGAACAACGACATCTGCAAGCACGAGATCGGGGAGCTGCTGGAATCGTCCGCGCTGAGCCCGGCCGACAAGGAAGGCGTCCTCTGGCGCAACGCCGCGCGCTTCTACGGCCTCGAAGAGGGCGCGAGCGCCGCCACGCCGCCCGTCGCCGCCCGCGCGTGAGGCTAGCAGGGGTAATCCTGACCCAGCCGGTGGGCGCCGCGGCGCCCACCGGCTGGGCGGCTACCGTCCGAAGACTGCCTGATAGCGGCCGGCCTTCGGCAGCTCGGTCGGCACGAGCGTGTTCGCGTCGTCGAGCGGCTTGAAGCGGAAGCGCTCGATCGCGTCCACGTCGCCACTCAGGAAGCGCATGACGATCGAGCCGTTGGGATCGAGGGAGCGCGGGGTGTGAATCTCGCCCGGCAGGTAGGGGAACACGCTGCCTGCCGTCAGGTGTGCCGTCTCCACGACCTCCAGCTCGGTCGCGCCGGTGCCGGTGCTGCCGTCGGTGCGCCGATACTTGTTGATGGCGATCTCGCCGCGATAGACGCCGTACAGCACCCAGTAGGGCCCGTGGTCGTGCGGGGCGCCGCCGTTGCCCGCGAGATGGAAGTGCCCCATCTGCAGGAAGCCGAAATCCGGGTCGCGGTACAGCTCGCGCGCCGCCGGGCGGTCGCGCAGCAGGCCCGCGACCCACGCCTCGTCCGCCGGCGTCTCCCGCAGCAGCGCTTCGAGCAGCCGCCGGCCGCGCTCGGGCAGTGTGGCATCCTGCCCGGCGGCCCAGGCCGCCCGCATCTCGTCGACGAACCGCGTGAAGTGCGGTCCCAGCTCCAGCGTCCGAACTTGCTCAGTCGCCATGCCTGCCTCCTTCGCGGCGCGCACTCCGGGAGCCCCCGACCGGTGTGCTCATTCTAGCACCCTGCTCGGCCGGCGGCGGCCGATTCGCGCTGCCGCCGAACCCGGTCCTGAGTAGATCGGCACCGCGCCGTCTTGACACCCGTCGGGTCGCGGTGGCATACCGAGGCCATTCGCGGCCCGGCCGAACGTGGGCCGCGACGGCGCCCGCGGCTGAGCCGCGGCGGATGGAGCCATCATGCGCCTCAATTGGACCACGCTGATCGCGCTAGCGCTCGTCGTGAGCGCGGCGTGCGGCCCGCGCTCGGGGACCCCCATGCCCCCCGCCCCAGCGTCCGGCCCGGCGGCCTCGACGGCGGCGGCCGCGCCGGCCGCGCCGGCCGCGGCGCCCACGGAGCTGAAGGTCGCCGTCCCGACGATCGACATGAACTACATGCTGCCCATCTCTGTCGCCGAGGCGCGGGGCTTTTTCCAGCAGGAGGGCATCGCGCAGCAGACGGTCGAGATGTCTACCACCGCCAGCACGACCGCGCTGCTGAGCAAAGAGGTGGACATCGCCACGCACAGCGGGGCGATGCTGGCGGCTGCGCAAGGCGCCGACGCGCGCGCTGTGTTCTTCCCCTACAGCAGCTCGACGTTCCAGCTGTCGGTCGATCCGAAGCGCATCAAGCAGCCGCGCGACCTCGTGGGCCAGGCCCTCGGCATCGCGAGCGTGGGCAACTCCCAGGACGTGGCCACGCGCCTGATGGTCAAGGACCTGGGCGTGGACCCGCTGTCGGTGAACTACCTCCCGATGGGCGGCGAAAGCGCGCGCATCGCCGGCATGGTGAGCGGCCAGATCGTCGGCAGCGCCAACAACCCCGACGTGGCGGCGGAGCTGAGACGGCAGGGCTTCACGGTCATCGCCAACTCGTTCAAGGTCATGGCGATCCCCTGGTCGGGCTACGGAGTGAACACGGCGATGCTGGGCGAGCGCCGCCCGACGCTCGAAGCGTGGATGCGGGCGATGATCCGCGGCATTCAGTTCGTGCGCCAGGACCCGGACACCAGCGCCGACATCGTGAGCCAAGCGCTCCAGATCGACCGCGACATCGCCCGGGAGAGCGTCATCGCGCTCCTGGAGGTGATGGACCCGGATGACCCCGGCGGGGCGACCGAGGCCGGCCTGCGCGAATGGATCCGCGTGCAGAAGGAAGCCACGCCGGAGATGCGCGACGTGACGATCGACGAGGTCGCCGACCTGTCGCCGCTGCGCGAGTCCCAGCGCGCGCTCGGCATTCAGTGCAAGAACGGGTACAAGTGCTGAGAGGAGGGCAGACATGCGCGGGCGATGGGCGGTACTCGCGGGACTGCTGGCGGCGCTCCTGCTTGGCGCAGCTCCAGCCGTCGCCGGGCCACCGGCACAGACGGCCGGGCCGGGGCTGCCCCAGACCGCGCCCGTGGCGCTCGATCCGGCGACCACGGCGGTGCTGGTGCTCGACATGAGCACGCGCTGCAACGATCCGCAGCAGGTCTGCCGCGAGATCGCGCCCGGCATCAGCCGCCTGCTCGACACGGCGCGCCAGCACGGCGTCTTCATCGCCTACACCGTGTCGGCAGCGGCGCGGGGGACCGACCTGGGCGACGTCTGGCAGGGCTTCAACCGGCGCCCGGACGAGCCCGTGCTGTATCCCGACGGCTTCGACAAGTTCGTCGGCGGCGACTTGCAGGCGCTGCTCGCCCCGCGCGGCATTCGCACGCTCGTGCTCACCGGCTCGTCCACCAACGTGGCGATCCTGTACACGGCGACAGCGGCCGCCCGCCTCTACGGCTACGACGTGGTGATCCCGGTCGACGGCGTGAATGCGGATACGCCGTACCAGCAGGAGTACGCGCTGTACCAGCTCACCGTGCTCCCCGGGATGGGGCCGCACTTCCGTTTCAGCACACTCGACAGCACCAGCTTTACGGGCACTTGACGCGCGGCGCCTACAGCCGTCTTCAGGATGATCGTGCCGGACAGAGTCGGGGGGGCGGCAGGGGACGAGCCCCTACCCCACGACGGGTTCGCTCGATCGGACGGTATCGGCAGCGTCGGCCGGGCGGCAGGGGACGAGCCCCGGCCCTACCTCATGGCTCGAGGCCCGCGAAAACTGTTGTGGTCAGGAGGCGGTACGGGGCGGCGCGGGCGCGGGGGCGCGGCGTGCCGATCGCTTGCGCGTGCTAAGCAGATGGCCTCGGTCGTCGTAACATTGCCGCCGTGAACGGCAGGCCACGCGACCAGACGCCGGCCCGCCGTTCACGGCGGCAACCAAAAATGCCCTGGAACCAAGGCCAGCTGCTTAGCCGCCCAGCCCCGGCCGCACGAGCAGCACCGCGAGGAAGACCACGCCGAGCGCCAGCAGCGCCGTCAGGCGCGCGAGCCAGGCGGCGGTCCGGCGGAGCCGCGCGGTGTCCTTCCCTGCCTCCTGCGCGCGGGTGGCCGCGGGGCCGACGACGAAGTCGTGGACGAAGCTCACGGCGGCCATGAGCGCGACCAGCACCAGCTTCTCGGCGAGCGTACGACCGAAGGTGGTTCCCCAGAAGGTGCCGTCGAGCACGTTCTGGAGGGTCGCGCCGCGGACCGTCGCCGCGTAGGCGCCCGTGACGACCATCACCGCGAGCGTCGTCCAGCCGATCCGCCGAAACTGCCGCCCGGCCTCGCTCACGATGCGCGCGCGGGTCGCCGGCTCGAAGCGCCGCGCCACGGGCACCGCCACCGCCGCGAGAAAGATGATGCCGCCCACCCATACCATCGCGCCCAGGACGTGCAGGAAGACCGCAAGCTGATACATCGGCACCTAAGCATCTGGCCCGGGTGGGCGTGCCGGTTTGACGTAGTCAAACCGGCACGCCCACCCGGGAAGCCAGCCTACATCTCGAAGTTGGCGCGCTCGTAGACGTGGTGGCGGGGGCGGGACTCCAGCATGTCGCGGCCGGCCGTTTGGGCCTGGGCGAACTCAGGGGACTTGAGGAAGGCCACGAAGTCCTCGCGCGTGTCCCAGTCGGAGTAGATCATGTACGAGTTGCGGCGGTTCACGTCCTGAAAGAGCCGCGTTTCGCGGTGGCCCTTCATGTTCTGCATCAGGCGAATCGCATCGGCGGTCACGGCCTCGAACTCTTGCTGCCGTTCCGGCTTGACATCGTAGCTTAGGCCAAACGTGAGCATGGTGGTTCTCCCACGAGGGTGTTCGGCGCGAAGCGCAGCGCGTCCCGCGCGTGGGCAGACGCCGCCCACGCCGTCGGCGCCGGGGCTCACTCGGCTAGCGCGGCCAGCCTGCGCGGGACCTACAAGCGTTGCCGCCGCGCCGCACGACCAATCTTCGCACGCGGTCCGCGCCGCGTCGGCGGCGCCGACAGGCGGAGCGCCAGATCGCCGGGGCCAAGCGCCCTGCTCAGGCGCGGGTCTCGGCAAGCGCGGCCTCGTCCTTAATCCATAGTACCTCGGCTTCGAGGCCGTCGGGGTCGCGGAAGAAGACGCTCAGCTGCCGCCCGAAGTCGGTGATGGTGCCGTCGCTGGCGCCCAGGCGGATCAGGCGCTGGCGGATATCTTCGAATGCCTCGCGGCTGCTGGCGTTCAGGCCGAAGTGATCGAGCCGGCCCCGGCCGAACATCGGCGTCTGCACGCGGGCCTGCGTGTTTCCAGGCACCTGGAAGACGTTAAAGTCGCTCGGCCCGCCCAGCGACATAATGACCATCCGCTCGCCCTCGCGGCCCAGGTGCTTGGGATTGTCGGAGACGACCCGGGCGTCGAAGGCTTCCTGGTAGAAGCGGATGAAGCGGTCCATGTCGGCAGTGAGAATGGCGATGTGATTCACGCCGTTCAGGGGCTGCATGTGGCTGCTCCTTGAGCCTGCGCCCACGGTGGCCAGTCGGCGCGGGCCTGCCTGCGCTCGTCGTGATGCCAGCAGGGGTATTCTACCACCGCTACTGACGCCCGCCAGCGGTGGCTGCCTATTGACAAATGCCAATTGCGAACTATACTGGGCACCATCTCAATGTGGAGGGGTTGCACGATGTGGCGCAAGCCAGCGCTTCTCGTCCTGAGCGTGGTAGTGCCGCTTGCCCTGCTCGCACCACGACCCGCGGAGGGAGCCCTCGAGCCGCTTCAGCCCCTCGCCAGCGTTAGCGCTGCGCCGAGCGCCGCCGTCATCATCGACAACGGGGCGCCGGACGGCCGCATGGCGATGGCCGCGCGCCTCCCGTCCGGGAGCGCCATCGAAATCGAGCCGGGCGACGACTTCATTCTCAGCGCGCCCAACCAGATCACCAATGCTAGCTTCACGGGCCTCCTACCGACTGGCCAGCCGCTCAGCTCAGTTCGGGACGTCCTTGTAGAGATCTATCGCGTCTTTCCCAAGGATTCGGTCAATCCCCCCTCGGGGCGGGTGCCCACTCGCAACAATTCGCCATCCGACGTGGCCTTCGATTCGCGCCAGGCTAGCGCGGGCACGCTGTCCTTCACGACCACGCTGCTGAATCAGTCGTTTTCGGCCGCGAACTCGGTGGTCAACGGCATCAACCCGATTCCCAACCAGCGCACCGGGGGCGAGGGGACCGTCACGGGCCAGGAGGTGCGCATCGACGTGACCCTCACCTCGCCGTTTACGTTGCCCGCCGACCATTACTTCTTCGTCCCGCAGGTGCAGCTGGCGAACGGCACGTTCCTGTGGCTGTCGGCGCCCGGCCCGCCCAACTTCACGGGCGATCTCCAGGCCTGGATTCGCAACGCAAACCTGGACCCGGATTGGCTGCGCGTCGGTACGGACATCGTGGGGGGCACCCCCCCGCCGACCTTCAACGGGTCCTTTTCGCTACAAGGCAGCGCCATTTGCACCACTCGCCCGAACGTGGGCGTGACGGTCGCGCCGGCCGGCTCCGGGCGGCTGCAGGCCACGCTCCGCGCCAACACCAACACCTCAACGCCGATCAATCACCTGTTAGCCATCCAGTTCACGAGCGCCACGGGCGCCGTCGTGCAGGACGCCGGGGGGACGAGCATCACGGTCCCCTCGAACATCCTCCCGCCGGGGACGCCCGCGACCTTTAGCTTCTTCATCCGCAAGGCGGTGGCCACCCAGCCGGCCACGGTGGTCCTGACGGTGACCGACGCGTGCGGGCCTTGGCCGACCTTTGTCGGCGGCGGCGCCTCCGCTTTCCCGCCCGAGCCGCCGCCAGCCGCGCCAGCCGCACCAAGCGTGCCGGGCACCGCGGCCAGCACAACGGCCGCGGTGGCGCCGGCCGTGCCTGCGCCAGCCGTCGTCGCCCCCAGCGCGGTTGCGGGCGGCCAGTCCACAGCGGCGCCAGCCCTGGCTGCGCCCAGCACGGCAGGTGGCGGTCAGGTCGTGGCAGCGCCGCCCGCCGCGGTGGCCGCGCCAGCCTCGGCGCTGTCCGCGCCCGCGAGCGTCGCCAGCGCCGGCGCCGTTGCCCCACCGTTGGGCAGCAGCCCTGCACCGAGCAGCGTGAGTCGAGCGGGCGTACCCGCGGCGCCGCTGCCGCTCGCCGGCGCGTGGGCGCCAGCGCCCGGCGTATTCGGCTCGCCCGTGCCCAACGGCCCGCTCTGGCTGCCGTTCTGGCCGGTCCCCGCGCCCGCGTGGTCCTATCCGCCGCTGGTGCCCACCTGGCAGCCCGAGGGGCTACCCGACGAGCCGCCCGCGGCCGGGCAGTAGCCGCCGTGGAGCTTAGCGGGTAGCTAGGCCTGCGCTGAGGATGGGGCCAGGCCCGGTCTGTCTGGTCGAGGCTCGACCAGTGGCGCCTCAGTGCAGGCGCGGGTCGAACATGGCCTGTGCGCGGCTGGCGGGTGTGCTGAAGGTGTCGAGCAGGTCGCGGTACTTCGTCGTGATCTGGTGGCGAAGCTGGGGCGACGAGACGTTGCTGCGCGGGTACTGGTCCTTCCAGGCGTAGGGGCGGCAGGCGTTGATCAGGAGCCGGCCGACGGTCAGGTCGCCCGCGGCGCGCTTCGCGGGCGACAGCCGCGGGTCGAGGTCCGAGGTCCAGGCGTCGTGGACGATCTCCACGGCCGTGGCCGGATCGCAGCGCGTCTGCATCGCCCACAGCACTTCCTTCAGGTTCGACGGGTCCACGTCGTCGTCCACGACCACGTAGTAGCTGTACATGCTGGCGCCGCTGCGGAGGCCGGCGGCTGCCAGCAGCGCCTGCTTGGCGTGGCCGGCGTAGCGCGTGCGCAGCGCGATCACCATCATCAGCGTGTTGCCGAACGACCAGACGCCCGCCACGTCGGTGATGCCGCTCCGCTCGAGGTGCTCCCAGAGCTGCACCGTGATCGCCGGCACGCCCCACGAGGCCGACGACCCGAGCGGGCGCTGGGGCGGCTCGCCCAGCAGGATCGGCGCGCGACGATGGTACACGTTCCGCACGCGGACCACGCACTCGTTGCCCTCGTGCGCGTAGTAGCCCGGCCACTCGCCGAACGGCCCCTCGTGGACCGATTCCTCCTCGGGCGGCGGGATCTCGCCCTCGACGACGATCTCGCCGTGGGCCGGGACGGGCAGGCCGCTCATCGGCAGCGCGACCACTGGCAGGGGCTGGCCGTGCATCCCGCCGGCGTAGTCGTACTCGCAGACCCCGAACGGCGGCGCTAGGTAGCCGCACGACCAGGTGAGCGGGTCGCAGCCGAGCACCAGCGCGACGGGCGCCGGGCGGCCCTGCTGCCAGTATTTCTCGGCCAGGATGCGACCGTGCTTGTGGCGGATGATCCAGATGCTGAGCCGGTCCGGCGCGACGATGGCGGCGCGGTAGACGCCGACGTTCACCCAGTCGCTGTCCGGATCGCGCACGACGACGAGGTCGCCGGTGCCGAGGTAGCGCCCGCCGTCGTGCTCGTGCCAGCGCGGCACAGGAAAGCGCGTCACGTCGAGGGCGTCACTCGGCTGCTGGCATTCCAACACCGGCCCGTCCGGCACGACGACGGGCGCGAGCGGCTGGAAGCGCTGCCGGCGCTCGCGCCACAGCCGCACGAGGTCGACGGGGTGCGCGTCGAGCGGGAAGTCCATCGCCAGGGCGAAGCGCCGCGGCGTGCGCACGCAGTTGGTGGATACGCGGTAGCCGCGCGGGAAGCCCGCGAAGCCGTCGAACAGCAGCAGCGGCCCGTCCATCTCGCACGACAGCTCGGCGAGGCAGCCGACCTCTAGGTCCCAGTCGGCGCCCTCGACGTGGCGCACCTCGCCCGCCGCGTCGGCCGCCGCAATGAACTCGTCCAGCGATTGGTGGGGCATGCTCTCCTCCGGATGCTAGCGCGCGTCCAGGGACCGCGTGGCGCGGTCCAGGTAGCTGAAATCGACTAGCGTGGCGGGGTCGACGCCAGGCGACCCCGCGTCGCCGCTCGCGAGTGCGTCGCGGATCGCGCTCGGGGCGATGCGGCCGTCGGTCGTGAAGCTCGCGGCCACGGCATCGTACAGGTCGCTGGCCGTCGGCTCGTCGATCTCGAAGAAGCTCTGGATCGCCGCGACCGTCGCCGCCTGGTCGTCGCGCGTCGCGCGCAGCCCGCGCAGCGTGGCGCGCAGTGTCCGCACCACCGCGTCGTCGTGCTTCGCCAGGTAGTCCACGGTGCCCGAGAGCGCGCCGACCGGCAGCCGCACCAGGTCGCCGGCGGCGAAGTTCAGCAGGCGCGGGTAGCCCTCGCGCTCCAGCTTGAAGTTGAACGGCATGGTGAGCACCGCCGCCTGCGCCGCGCCGCTCTCCAGCGCCGCCTGCCGCACGGCGTCGCTTTGCAGCGCCACGAGCGTCGCATCCTGCGGGTCCAGGCCGAAGTGGCGCAGGGCAGCCTGGCTCTCGCGGTACTGCACCCCGCCGGGCGAGCTACTGGCGATGGTTGCGCCGCGCAGCGCCTCGGGGAACGTGAGGCCGGGCGCGCCCAGGAGCACGTGGGCGGGCCGCTCGGCGAGCGAGATGACCAGCCGCACCGGCGCGCCCGTGGCGGCGGCAGACAGCGACGACGTGGCGGCCGTCGAGAACTGCACGTCGCCGCTCAGCAGCGCCGCCATGCCGACGTTCGGCGGCATTGGCCGCTGCTCCAGGTCGATGCCCTCCTGCTCGTAGTAGCCGAGCCGCTGGGCGACCGTGATCGGCAGCGTGCTCGTCGACTCCGACGGCGTGTGGACCCGGATCGCCACGGGAGACGGGGCCGGCGCGCTGGTCGGCGGCACCGCCGTTCCGCCTGATCCCGCCGCGGTGCTGATGACGTTGTGGCTCTCCACGCTACCCACGGATGGCGGGGCGGCGGGCGTCCCGCAGGCGGCCAGCAGCGCGGCCAGCAGTGCGCCGAGCGCGGTGACTGCCCGGCGCGTCACGCGCGCACCGGGTCGCGCGCCTCGACCACGGCCGGGCGACCCTCGGCGCGGAAGAGCTGTCCCCAGCGCGCCTCGACCGCCGCGCGCTGCTCGGCGCTGATGACGCTCACCACCGGGAACTGGTCCTTCCACTCGAAGGGCTTGGTGGCGTCGATGATCGCCCGCGAGCTAAAGCCCTTCTGGTCGGCTGGGATGATGGGGTCGAGCGGCCCGCTCCAGGCGCGGCGAATGATGTCGATGTCGCTGGTCGGCTCGCTGCGCGTGGCCAGCGCCCACAGCACCTCGTCGGTGTCGTAGATGTCCACGTCCTCGTCCACCACGATCACGTAGCGGCCGAGATACGCCCCCGCGCGGCACTGCGACGCCACGTGCGCCGCCTGCTTGGCGTGGCCCGGATAGCGCTGGCGGATGCTGATGATGACGAAGAACCGCCCGGCCGCCGGGTGCACGCGCACGGCCTGCACGTCGGGCACGCCGGCCGCCTCGACCTGATTCCAGATCGCCGCCGAGCGTAGGAGCCAGCAGAAGCGCTCGGCTTTGGCCGACGGCTTGAACGGCGGGGCGCCCATGAGGATCGGGTCGTCGCGGTGGTAGAGCGCCTTCACGCGGATGACCGGCTCGGGGCGGCTGGCGCTCGCGTAGTACCCGGTCCACTCGCCGAACGGGCCCTCGACGCGCGTCTCGCCCGGCACGGCCTCGCCCTCGATCACGATCTCCGCCGTCGCCGGGAGCGGCAGGCCCGTGAGCGGCCCGCGCACGGTGCGGACCGGCTCGCCGCGCACCCCGCCCGCCCAGGCGTACTCGCTCTCGCCGTTCGGCACGTCGATCGTCGCGGCCAGGAAGAGCAGCGGGTCGTGGCCGAACGAGATCGCCACCGGGCACGGCTCCCCCGCGTCGAAGTACTGCTGCCGGTGGACGCGGCCGTGCTTGCCCGGCGAGATGAAGAACCCGAGGTGCTGCTCGTCCTGGAGCATGACGCGGTAGGTTCCCGCGTTCACCCAGCCAGTCTCGCGGTCGCGGGTGATGTCCAGGTTGGCGGTGCCGATGTAGCGGCCGCCGTCCTGCGCGTGGTAGCGCGGCACCGGCAGGCACGTGAGGTCCACGGCGTCGCCCTCGAAGCGGTTCTCGAACAGCGGCGCCTCGCTCGGCGCCACCTCGATCGGCGCCAGCGGCGCCAGCTCGCCCAGCCGGTGGCGCCAGGCCTGAATGAAGCCGCGCTCGTCCAGGTCGGTGGGCAGCCCGAGGGTGAGCGCCAGCCGCTGCACCGTGGACAGGATGTTGGTGGCGACGCGGTAGCCGGGCGGGTAGTCGGGGATGGCGTCGAACAGCAGCGTGGGGGGCGTCGCCAGCTTCGTGCAGGTCAGCTCGGCCAGCGCGCCGATCTCCAGGTCCCAGTGTGCCCCGCGCACGCGCTGGAGCTGGCCGAGCCGCTCCACGTCGTCGAGCCAACTGCGCAGGTCGGGCGGTGATATGGTCATGGTGTATCTCTCCATCCAAGCGCCATAAAGTACAGACGGACGGCCGACGTCTCGCGGGGACGGCTCTCGTGGCCGCTCGCAGGTCGCCCCCCGGCTCGGCGTCATCTCGTAGGGGCGGCTCTCGTGGCCGCCCGCGGCCTGTGGCGCGGAATACTGCAAGCGCCACTGGCCGCAGCCCCGGCGCCGGCCGATTGCTCGGCGAAATCTGCAACCCGCCAGCGTGCCCGGCGTATACGACAGGGTAATGTCCTCGCGCGCCTCGTCGGTCGGCGTTACCGATTGGCCGAGCGGTACAGGCTGTCGAGAAAGCCGCTCTGGTCCAGCTCCCGCACCCAGGTGGCGTCGATGAGCTGATCGGGCGTGAGCGCCTTCGCGCGCGGGTCTGTCTGCGCCAGCTCGTCGAGCACGAACTGCAGTCCGCGCGGATCAGGATACGGCTTCTCGGGGAAGAGCCGCACCCACGTCTCCCAGAGCTGCGCCGCCTTGTCCAGGTCGTCGTCGTTCAGGAAGCGGGCGATGGCGTCCGTGCCCTCGGCCTTGCTCTGGCGGAAACGGGCGAGCGCCTCGACCAGCGCGCGCGTCAGCCGTCGGCCGACGTCCGGCGCGTCGCGGGTGTACTGGCGGGTCATCACGAGCGCGTTGCCGCAGTAGGGTTGGTCCTCCGTGGTCATGTCGACGATCGTGTGCATGCCGGGCTGGTTGCCGATGAGCGTCGCCTCGTCGCTGCTCAGGATGCTGGCGTCCACGCTGCCCGCCAGCAGCGCCGAGACGCGCTCGGGCGTGTTCCCGACCTGCACGTAGCTCACGTCCTGGTCGGGGTCCAGCCCCAGGTACTTCACGATGAAGCGCAGCGCCAGGTGGGACGACGAGCCAATGCGGCTCACCGCCAGCCGCTTGCCGCGCAGCGCGTCCACGTTCGTGACGCTCGGGCCGCCGACCAGCTCGTATTGCAGGCGGTTGATCGAGGTGAGCACCACCACGAAGTCCGCGCCGCCAGCGATCGCGCCGACCGCCTCCGTGCAGCCGCTGGAGAGCATCTGCGCCTGGCCGGCCAGGACCGCCGCCGGGCCGGTGTTGCCCGGCGCGTGAATCAAGTCCACGTCGAGGCCGTTGGCGCGGAAGATGCCGCGGTCCTGGGCGAGCTGCAACGGACTGTTCGCGGCGCTGGCCGTGCTGTAGGCGAGCGTCAGGTGTGTTAGGTCTTGCGGCGCGTCCCTGGGCGCGGTGGCTGCGGGCGTGTCGCCCGGCCGGGCCGGAGTCGCGGGCGCCGGGGCCGCAGGCGGAGCGCTGCTGGGCCTGGCGCAGCCACTGGCGAGCAGCAGTATCAGGGCCAGGAGCGCGCTTGATCGCACGCCGCTGTCCCCGCGCGTCCGACGGTCGCTCTCGGCGATCATGGCTCCGCCCCCTTGCCCGCGGTCAGACCACGTTGGTGCGCACGTCGCGCACGCGCGTGCCGGGCGGCGCGGGCACCTGCTGCCCCATCAGCTTCGCGCCGGTCTCGTAGTAGCGGCCCAGCACGGCTAGCTCGGCCTCCTGCTGGTTCTCCTCCGGCCAGTGGCCTAGTGAGTAGCCGTACCACGGCGTGCGCGGCTGCAGCTCCGGCAGCCCCAGCTCGTCCCAGAGCTGGCGCGCGTGCTCCATGTACTCGCGCGCCGGCAGCGAGACCGGCGGGAAGTCGGCCTTGCGCGTCGCGTCGATGAGCACCGCCGAGTCCTGGCGGTCGTAGTTCTCGCCGTTCGCCACCTGGCTGAGCGGGCCGAACTGGATCTGCCGCGGGTAGATGATCCGGAAGTCGCGGTGGGGCTGCGAGCGATTGACGATGGCCCAGATGAGCATCGTGTGGTTCGTCGGGTCCACGTCCTCGTCCACGGCGATCAGCACTTTGGGCAACTGCCGCATGTGCAGCAGCGCGTACAGCGCGTTCATCGGCTCGTACTGGTTCTCCTTGCGCAGCACCACCACGCCGCACTGTCGGTTCAGCAAGTCCTCGGTCAGCGAGACGCGCTGCACGCCGCGCAGGCCGCAGTTCTCGCGCAGGTGGCGCAGCGCCTGGCTCTCGTAGCCCGCCTGCTTGGTCTTGCTGCTCTCGCTGGGCGTGAGCTGGCTCAAAATCGAGAGGAACAGCGGGTTGCGGCGGTGGGTGATGCACGTCACCTCAAAGCTGAAGGACAGTGTGCGCGGGTCGCAGTAGCCGTGCGCCTCGCCAAATGAGCCCTCCGGCTCCAGCACGTCCGTGCGGATGATGCCCTCGACCACGATCTCCGCGTGCGCCGGCACCTCCAGGCTCACCGTCTTGCAGCGCACCAGCTCGATCGGCCGCCCCGCCAGCGCGCCCGCCGCGCCCAGCTCGTCCACGCCCATCGGCATGATCTGGATCGCCGCATAGTACACCGGCGGCGGCGAGCCGAGGACCGCCGCGGCCTCCAGCGCGATGCCTTGGCGGTTGCACTTCTCCCAGATGGCCGTTGTGTTGCCGCGCGAGTCGCAGAACAGTCCCGTCCGCAGCGGCGCCTTGATCTGCGCGCGGTAGACGCCCATGTTGCGGATGCTCGTCTCGGGGTCGCGCGTGAACCAGGCCGCCGAGTTGAAGTAGGGCGCGTTGTCGAAGCCCGGCGTTGAGATGGGGATGGGGAACTCGTCCAGCCCGCCGTGCTCCAGCAGGCCGTCGCCCTGGTGGACGATCTCCTGCACGGGGCCGCTGTCGACGATCACGGGCGCGATCGGCGCCGCCAGCGCGCGCTCCCAGTAGGCGGGGATCTCCTCTGGCGCGCAGCCGAGGCCGAGCGCGTAGATTTCTTCCGAGCCCGCGAGCGCGCCGACGACGACGGGGATATCGAAGCGGCGCCCGCGCCGGTCGGTCACCTGCTCGAACAGGAACGCGCGCCGCTGCGGCTCCAGCAGCCCGCGGAACTGCCAGCGGACGAGCGGGTGCAGCTCGGTGTCCTTGTCGATGGCGCGCGTGACCCGCACCAGCTTGCCGCGCCGCTCCAGCTCGGCCACGTGCGCCCGCAGGTCGGGCGGCGCCGTGCCGGGCGCGGAAGCTGTGCTGGCCATCGTCGCGTCCATCTCGTCACCTCGTCGGTTGTTGCGGATAGGTAGCCGCCTTGCACCCGCGCGCCGTCACCGAGCCGCCCGGCCTAGGGTCGGCCGGCGATGCCGAGCGACTGCTGGGCGGCCTTCAGCGGGCGCGAATCGAAGACCTGGGCGTCGCTCGGCAGCGGCTCGCCCGGCGTGACCGCGGATTCGAGCTGGCCCTGCAACGCCTCGGGCGAGGCCCAGCCGTCGGGGCTGAGCGTGGCCGCCATCGATTCGAAAGCGCGCAGCGCCACGTCGGGCTGGATGTCCGTCGCCCCAGCGATGATCTGGGCCGTCTCCTGGTGATTGTCGCGCATGAAGCGCAGAGTCTTCAGCGAGGCGCGGAGCACCCGCTCGACCTGGCCCGGGTTCTCCTGCAGCCGCTTCTCCGACGTGCCGATGCCGCTGAACGGCAGCGGGATGGCCTCCGAGGGCGACGGCACGCGGTGCAGGCCCTGCTCTTCCGCGACGGCGTCGTCCGGCGGCGTGAACACGCTGGCGGCGGCGCCGCCGGCGACGATCGCGCCGATGCGGCCGTTGCCGGGCGCGAGCTGGATAATGCTCACGTCCACCTGCGGCTCGAGCCCCGCCTCGGTCAGCATGCGGCGCAAGGCCAGCTCGCCCGAGCCGCCCAGCGTCGGCACCCCGACGACCTGGCCCTTCAGGTCCTGGACCGACTGAATCTCGGGGCGGGCCATCAGGTAGAACAGGGTCTTCTCGAACCAGAAGGAGATCGCCTTGACCGGCAGGCCATTGGCCGCCCCGCGCGACACGGTGCCGATCGTCGCCTGGTAGGCCACGTCCTGGTCGTTCGCCAGCGCCGCCAGCGACACGTCCGGCTTGATCACCTGCACGTCCGGCTCCAGCCCCTCCTCGCGGAAGAAGCCCCTGGCGATCCCCACGTAGAGCGGACTAAAGACGATGCCCGGATCGGACGTGCTGACGACGATCTTCTCCAGCGCCGCGGGCGCGGGGGCTTGAGCGCTCACGGCGGTTGTGGGCGCGCTGGCCGGCGCCGCCTGGCGCACGGGTGCGGCGGCCGGCTGGGCAGCGGGCGGAGCGCAGGCGGTGAGCGCCAGCGCGAGGAGGCCCACCGCATAGGTCGCGCGCCCAGTCTGCTGGCTCAACTTCTTACCCCCGCTCGCCAGCATCGGCGCCGGCGCGCGGCGGTCCGCGCCCGTACGCGCATCGGCTGAGTGAAAGTTGGACGATTGTAGCACTCGGGCGCGAGCCGCGCACCGTTCCGGCGGCTCCGCTCGGCCGCGCGCTTGACCGCCCCCGGGCGGTCGAGTAGAACGAGGAGAGCGACAGTCGGTGGGGATAGGAGACGCGGCGCGTGGAGCTTGCCGACCTGATCGTGGACCGCCCCGAGGCGGGGCTGTTCCGCGTCCACCGCTCGGCCATGACCTCGCCCGAGCTGTTCGCGCTGGAGCAGCGGCGCATCTTCGAGCGCGGCTGGCTATACGTCGGCTACGACGGCGAGATTCCGCGGCCGGGCGACTATCGCCGGCGGACGGTGGCGGGCCGCCCGCTCTTCTTCGTGCGCGGCAGCGACGGCCAGGTGCGGGTGCTGTTCAATACCTGCACGCACCGCGGCGCGATGGTCTGCCGCCGCGACGAGGGCAACGCCGCCGTCTTCCAGTGCTTCTACCACGCCTGGACCTTCGACAACCGCGGCGCGCTGATCGGCACGCCGGACCCCGACGGCTACGCGCCCGGCTTCGACCGCGCCGAGCGCGCGCTACAGGCGCCGCCGCACGTGGGCAGCTACCGCGGCCTGCACTTCGTGAGCTTCAACCCGGACGTGGCGCCGCTAGCCGACTATCTCGGGCCGGCCCGCGAGCTGATGGACCTGTCGCTCGACTCGGCCGAGGTGCTGGGCGGCTGGACGATCCTCGCCGGCACCGCCAAGTACGCGATCCGCGCAAACTGGAAGCTGCTCGTCGAGAACAGCATCGACGCCTACCACTTCGCCAGCGTGCACCAGACGTACATTGGGTACATGGCGAGCCAGCGGGCGAAAGCGGGCGCGGGCACCGCGGACGCGGATACCACGAAGAGCGTGACCGCCGGCCTGAGCGCGACGGCCCGGGGCTTCGCCCTGCCGGGCGGCCACGCCGGCTTCCTGAGCGGCGCGCCCGGGCGCGGCATCGCCAGCCCGAGCCCCCTCTGGAGCGACGCGGCGAATCGCGAGGTGGAGCGCGTGCGGGCGCTGCTCGTCGCGCGCTACGGCGAGGCGCGGGGCCGGGAGATGGCCGAGCGCTCGCGCCACCTGCTGATCTTCCCGAACCTGCTGTTCCAGGACAGCCACACCGGCTTCCGCTTCCGCCAGATCTGGCCCGTCGCGCCCGACCAGCTCGAAGTGCTCCAGTGGGAGCTGGTGCCGCGCGACGAGCACGAAGCGGTGCGAGCGTATCGCCTGGAGAACTCGCTGCTGTTCCTCGGGCCGGGTGGATTCGGCACGCCCGACGACGTGGAGGCGCTGGAGTCCTGCCAGCTTGGCTTCCGCGCGGCCGAGGTCGAGTGGTCGGACGTGTCGCGCGGGCTGCACCGCGACCCGCTGGCCGAGGACGAGGCGCAGATGCGCGGCTTCTGGCGCCAGTGGCACGCGCTCGTGCAGGGCCTGCCCACGCCGCCGCCGACGACCGACCGGCCCGGGGCGCCCTCGCCCACGCTGAGCCGCGCATGAGCGCCGGTCACGCCGCCCGGGCCGCAACATCCTTGCTGACGCCCGCGCTCGCGCTGCGCCTGGCGGTCGAGGACTGCTTGCTCTAACCCGTGAGCGGAAGGGAGCCGATTGGTCGTGGCAATCCCCCAGGCGTAGCGGTCGGCACGACGGGTCGCGGCGCCGAGCCCACCGACAGGGAACGACGATGAAACTCGCGGGTAAAGTCGCGCTCATTACGGGCAGCAGCCCGAACATCAACGGCGGCATCGCCTACGGCCTCGCCGACGAGGGCGCGCAGGTCGTCTGCGTCGACGTGAACCCCGCCTACGCCGAGGGCTGCGCCGCCGGCATCCGGCGGCGCGGCGGCGCCGCACTAGGCGTGGTCTGTGACGTGACCGACGAGGCGCAGGTGCAGGCCGCGGTCGCCCGCGCCCGCGACGCCTTCGGCGGCGTAGACGTGCTGATCAACGGGGCGGTAATCCAGATCCGCAAGGGACTGCTCGAGATGGCGGTCGCCGAGTGGCGGCGCCAGCTCGACGTGAGCCTGACGGGCGCCTTCCTGTTCAGCAAGCACGTCGCCGCGCTGATGATCGCCCAGCAGCGGCGCGGCTGCATCATCAACGTCATCTCCACCGAGGGGCACCAGGGCAACCCCGGCAACGTCGGCTACGGCACGGCGAAGAGCGGCCTGTTGAACTTCACGCGCGCCGTCGCGATGGAGCTAGCGCCCCACGGCATCCGCGTGAACAGCCTAACGCCCACCGCCACGGACCCCGCCGAGGGCTTCGCTCGCGTGGCGGAGTGGGGCGTCGCCTGGGAGCAGCCGGCCATCGAGCGGCGCCCCGACGTGACGTGGGGCGACCAGGGAGTGCCGCTCGGCCGCCGCCCCAGCCCGCGCCACTACGCGCGCGCGGCGGTCTTCCTCGCCTCCGACGACGCGGAGATGATCACCGGCTTCGATCTCCGCGTCGACGGCGGCACCATCGGCCGCTACTGGCGCTGGAATCCCGGCGCCACCGTCAGTTAGCGGTGGGTCAGTGGCCGCTCGTCGCCGTATCGCCCCTAAGCGGGCGACCCGCCAGATGACCGAAACTCCCAGTTCGCAACACGTCGTCGAAGTGGTCGGCGCAAGAGTGTGATCCGCGTTGTGCAGCCGGCACAAAGTCGGTGCGCATGGTGCGTTCATGCAGACCCTGTAACCCGGCGGTGTATTCTCTATGGCTTTCGCTGTGCGAATGCGTGCGCCTCGCGAGGCACCCCGCACACTCATATGAATACTCTTAATTACAGCAGGAGGTGGCGGATTGTAGGGAGAACTCACGACCGACAAAGGAAGAGCGCAACAGTCGCGCCGATGCCACTCAACCCGACTGTCGCGCTCGCTGGAGCCTAGTGGAGACGCGCCCCACCCGGTCCCGGCTGCTAGGGTAGCACATCGCCTGCGTTGGCACCACACCCTGGCGCTGCCAGGGGCCACGCGGCGCGCCTCCGTCTGTCCCTACGCCTTCGCGCGTCCCACGCGCCTGGCCGCGCCTGGGCGCGTCGCGCGAGCGCCAGGGACCGCCACGAGAGGGATGGAGGCGATACCCATGCAGCGGCTTGCCGACTATCAACGCCTGACGCGGGCGGCGCTCCTGGGAGCGGCGATGATTCTCGCCACGGGCCAGCACGCGCTCGCCCAGGACACCGCCGACGCGCTCGGCTCGCCCCCCGCTAGCGCGCCCGCAGCCGTGGGCGCCCCGCCCGTGGTCGCCGCGCCCACGGCCGTGCCGCAGATCGACGTGTTCCCAGCGCTCGACAACCCGCCGCAGCCCGGCGACGCGTTCCCCACCGCTCCCTGGGGCAATACCGAGTAACCCGGCGGCGGAGGGGGGCAGCAGTACTCGTCCCCCTCCCCGCCATGCACGCCGGCTGAGCGCGAGCTTGCTGGAGACCCGGCCCTCGTCTGGCGGCCGGCGCCGTGACCTACTCTCGCGCCTCGTAGGCGCCGGCCAGGCGGGCGGCGGGGACGCGCCCGAGCGCCGCCTGCACGGCCACCAGGCTGCCCGCGCCGACGAAGCGCAGCACGTAGTCGTACTCGTAGAGCTGCTGCCGGCTGGGACTGGTCGAGACAGTGTGCAGCCGGTAGCCGGCCTGGGCGAGGCCGAGCACCACGTCCGTGAGCGCGCCGTCGGCGCCGAACCGCCCCGTGACGAGCACTCGTGTGGGCGCCGCGCTGAAGTACGGCCGCGGCGCGAGCGCCCAGTAGTTCGCCACGCTGCCGCCGTCGATGTCGGCCGCCAGCACCTCCAGCCCCCACTGGCTCCCCATCTCGGGCGTGCCTACCGACGCGAGCGAGCCATCGCCGGCGGCCACGGCCTGCGCCGCCCCGTGCGAGCTGGTGTCCACGATGCGGATGCGCGCTTGCGGCAGGTGCTCGCGCAGCCAGGCCTCGCTCTGCGTGATCGAGCCGGTGTGGCCCTGCACCTCGCGGATGTCGCCGAGCCGCGTGCCCGGCTTGCCGAGCAGCGAGCAGTGGTAGGCGTGCGTCACCTCGGCGATGACGTAGGTATCGGCGTCGGGTGGCGACACGCGGCCGTGAATGCCCGGGTGGAACCCGGTCCAGCGCATCTGCTCGGGCGCGCACGCGGCGTCCGGCGCGTTCGGCGCGGCCCAGTCCATGCTCTCCTCGGCCGTGGGGAAGTACACAATCTCGGCGAACTCGGGGTACAGCTCGCGCAGGCGCTGGGCAGCCTGCGCCCCGAAGGTGCTGGGACCGCCAAGCGCGCCGAGCCTGAGGCCACTGGGCAGGGCCATCGTCACTCTCCTCATGCCGCGGCGCCGATACGTGTACGCCGCTCGCGCCGGCGCCGGGAGTGTAGTTGCTGCCGCGCTGACCGTCAACTCGCCGTGTCGGGGGCTCGGGCGTCCCTCGCGGGGCGCGGGGGGCGTGTGCTAGGATGCTGGCACGTCGTGGGCCGTGGCAAGGCGACGCGCCCGGACGTGCCTAGCGCGCCGTCAAGCGGGCGCGTGGGGCGGCCGCCCGCCGGGACATGGGAGAGCAGGTATGCCGTATCGGTGGCTTGTGGTGGCGGCGGTTGGCTTGCTGGCCGGCAGCGCGTGCGCCGCGCCCGCTCCCCCGCCGGGTGGGTCGTCCGCCGCGCCGGGCGCCCCGCCGCCCGCCGCGGCGGCCCCGGCGGCGTCGCCGGCGGCCGTGGCCCACCTGCCGATCGTCTTCAGCACCAGCAGTGCCGCCAACAGTCCGATTCAGCTGGGCTTGGACGAGGGCATCTTTCAGGCGAACGGGCTGGAGATCGAGCTGACCCACGCGCCAGGCAACGCGGGGCCGGCCGCGCTGCTCGCCGGCCAGGCCCCGATCATGGTCGGCGGCTGCGCCGAGACCATCGCCGGCGTCGCGGGCGGCGCCGACTTCGTGATCTGGCTGCAGCCCACCAACCGCATGCAGTACATGCTCGCGGGCGGGCCAAACGCGCCCGACGCGGCCAGCCTGCCCGGCAAGCGGCTCGCGGTGAGCCGCATCGGCTCGTCGTCGCACCTGTCCACCAAGTTCATCCTCAAGCATCTCGGCCTCGACCCCGACCACGACGTGGTCTACGTCCAGGTCGGGAACACGCCGGACCGTGTGGCCGCGCTACAGACGGGCAGCGTCGACGCGACGATCCTGAGCATGGACGAGGGCACGCTGCTGGGCAACCAACCGGGCATGCGGATCATCGTGGACATGACCCGCGAGGCGGTGCCGTACTGCGCCCAGGGCGTCGTGGCGACGCGGCAATACGTGCGCGACAATCCCGACGTCATTCGCCGCTTCACCCGCGCGTTCGTCGAGATGACCGCGCGCTACAAGCGGAACCGCGAGGAGGGCATGGCGGCGGTCAGCCACCACCTGGACGAGCACGACCCGCAGAAGGTGGCGAGCATCTACGAGTCCTGGGTCAGCCTGTTCGTCGACAAGCCGTACCCCGATCCGCAAGGCGTGCAGTTCGTGCTCGACGAGTACGCCCAGAGCGATCCGCGCGCTCGCGACTTCAAGGTCGAGAACCTGATCGACCGCTCGTGGGTCCAAGAGCTGGACGAGCAGGGCTACCTCGATCAGCTCTCCGGCGCAGGCCCGGGCTAGTACCTCGTCACGGGTGCTTTGCTATGTGTCGGCAACGACCACCGCGTAGCAATCGACCGTTGATCGCGCGTTAGTGCGCGGCATCGAGGAAGCGCGCGTCCACGACGCGGTCGAGCGGCAGCGCGTGCGACACGTCGGCCGGATCGAGCGAGTTCTCGTACGCCGTCTGCGACAGCCGCCCGGTGGCCGACCAGGTGTCGCGCGAGAGGTCGTACGCCGCCGCCGCCTGGTCGGGGGGCATGTCGTACAGGCGCGCGATAGCCGCGGCCGCCGGCTCCTTCTCGTCGCGCACGTAGCGCAGTGCTTCCAGCGTGGCGGCTACCGTGCGCTGGACGGACGGGGCGTTGTCCGCGAGCTTCGCCTCGCTCGCGCCGAGCACGGCCGTCGGCAGCTCGTAGAACTCCGCGAAGTTCAGGAGCACCTTCAGGCCCATCTGCTCGGCGACCAAGTTGAACGGCACGTTCGAGATCGCGGCCTGCGCGGCCCCGGCCTTGAGCGCCGCCAGCCGCTGGCTGTTGTCGAGAACCGCCACGTAGTTGGCGCTGTCCCGGTCGAGCCCGAAGCGCTGGAGGGCAGCCTGCGCTTCGAGCTGCGTGTTGCCCCCGACCTCGTTCACGGCGATCGTCTTGCCCGCCAGGTCCTTGCCATCGCGGATCACGGTCGGGTCCACCACAAGGATGTGGTTGGACTTGTCGCTCACCGCCGCGACCACGCGCAGCGGCGCCCCCTGGTTGATCGCGCGCACGATGCTGCCGGCGGGCGTCGCGAAGTCCACGCTGCCGCCGATCACGGCGGCGATGGCCGCGTTGCTCGCCATCGTCACAACGCTCAGGTTGATGCCGTGGCGGGTGTAGATCCCCGCCTCCTGGCCGAGCACGATCGGAAACGTCGAGAGCGACTGCGCGGGAATCGCCACGGTCACGTCCTGGGCCGGCACGGGTGCCGTGGCGCTCGCCGCGGCGGGGCTGCCGCTGTCGGCGCCGGGCGCGGCCGCTCCTGTCGCCGCCGCGGGCGCCTGGGCGGCCGGTGTCGAGCCGGCGGCGCAGGCGGCGGCCAGCAGAACAGTAGCCACGGCGAGCCAGCGCGCCCCGATCCACCGCCGCCCGGCCGCTCGTGCGCCCGGGAGCCCGGCCAACGGCATACCTACCTCTCCCCGACGGCCGTGCCCCGGTCCCGTACCGTCGCTGCTATCTGCCCCGCCCCGCCGGGGCGCGCCGCGTGGCGCTGGTGCATCGGCTGCCCCATGGCGTGACGAGCGGCCGGTGCCCCGCGCGTTACCCGCGACGAGGGGCCGCGTCGCCGCTCCGGGTAGGGGTGAGTGTAGCCAGGCGGTCCTGGCCTGTCAACGTCGTGTCGAAACACACCTGCGCCCGCGCGGCGGGTGCTACAATGGGTGCCACCCGGCGGGGCGACGTGCTCCCACGGCCGGGACGCGCGCGATCGATGGGTCGCGGCAGCCGCAGGCGCGGCCCGGGAAGGGGACAGCGCGATGCGATGGATGGCCCGCGGTCTGCTGCTGTTGGTGCTCGCCAGCACTCTGGCCTGTGCGCCGGGCGCCCAGCCCGCCGCATCTGGCGCCGCCAAGGCGAGCGCGCCCACCGGGGGGACGGGGGCGGCGCCCGCGGCCGCCGCGCCGCCCGCCGCGGCGGCTTCGGAACCAGCGGCGCCCGCCGAGTGGGAGCACGTCCTCGCGGCGGCTCGCCAGGAGGGCACCGTGGTCGTGAACGGGCCGCCGGGGGACATCATCCGCCGCAAAATGGTCGACGGCTTCACCGCTGCTTACCCCGGGATCACCCTGGAGTGGTCGGGCGGCACGGCGCCCGAGCTGGCCGCGAAGCTGGAGGCCGAGCGCCGCGCCGGCATCTACGCGCTCGACGTCTTCATCGCGGGCACCAACGTCATGCTGGCGCAAGTGAAGAACCCCGGCTTCCTGGACCCCATCCAGCCCGCGCTCATTTTGCCCGAGGTGACCGACCCGGCCAACTGGCTCGACGGGCGGCTGGACTTCGCGGACAACGACGGCGCCTACGACCTCGTGTTCATCCAGACCCCGATGATCGCGGCCGCGCACAACCCGCGCCAGGTGCGGCCGGAGGAGATCGACGAGCTACCCAAGCTGCTCGATCCGAAGTGGAAGGGCAAGATCGTCATTAGCGACCCGTTGGCCGGCGGCCAGGGCCAGGCGGCGTTCCGCTGGTTGTGGGCGGTCCTCGGCCCCGAGAAGGGCGCCGAGTACATCCGCGCGCTCCGCGCGCAGGCCGGCGCCGTCGATCGCGACCGCCGGCGGATGCTGGAGTGGATCGCCCGTGGCCGCTACGCGATCCTGTTCAACCCCGATCCCACTACTCTGGAGCAGCTGGCGCAGGAAGGCATCACGATCCCCGTGCTGCCAGGCTTCAAGGACTACGGCACCTACGTCACCCCCGGCTTCGGCAGCGTCGGGCTCATTAACCAGGCCCCTCATCCCAACGCGGCCAAAGTGTTCCTCAACTGGCTGCTCAGCCGCGATGGCCAGACGGCCTACAGCACGGCGCTGAGCAACGGCAGCCGGCGGCTGGACGTGCCCACCGATCACATCCCGCCCGAGCTGCGCGTGCAGCCGGACGGCAAATACTGGGCGAGTTACAAGGAGGCCGAAGCGCTGCCTCCGCCCGAGCTGATGGCGCTCCTCAAAGAGGTGTTCGGCCACTAGGCTGACGTGCCGGCGGGGCGGCCGAGTCGCGCGGCGCAACCGGCTTCCCCGTCGCCGCCGCCGAGAGTAGCGCGGCGCGGCGTACGCGACGCCCGTGGCCGCCGTATGGGGATGCTCCATCATGAGGACCGCTGTTCGGCTCCGTGCCGCCCCCATCGTTACGCTGCCGCGTTCCAGCCCGCGCGCCGTGCTACTGCTGCTCCTGTTCGGCGTCGTCGCCTTCCTCACCGCCTACCCAACCGTGTTCATGTTCGTGAGCAGCTTCGAGACGAACCGGCCCGGGCAGGCGGTCACCTGGGGCTTCGACGCCTGGCGCACCGCCTTCGCCGATCCCTCCGTGCTCGCCGCGCTCGGCAACACGTTCGCGCTGGCGGCCATTCGGACGGCGATCGTCACCGCCGTCGCCATCTTCTTCGCCTGGGTCGTGACCCGCACCGACACCCCGTGGCGCGGGGCGATCGAGTTTGCTCTCTGGCTCGGCTTCTTCTTCCCGCAGCTCCCCCTCGTCCTCGGCTGGATCCTGCTCCTCGATCCCCAGTACGGCGTGCTCAACATGCTCCTCATGAACGCTTTCGGCCTGGCGGCGGCCCCGCTCGACGTCTACTCGTACTTCGGCATCGTCTGGACCCACCTCGCCTACGGCACCTCGATCCGCTTTCTCCTGATCACCCCGGCCTTCCGCGCGATGGACGCCTCGATGGAGGAGGCGGCGCGGATGTCTGGCGCGAGCGCCCCCACCGCGCTGCGACGCATCGTCGTCCCCCTGCTCGCCCCGGCGATCCTCGCGGCTGTCGCGCTAGGGTTCATCAAGGCCATCCAGTCCTTCGAGACGGAGATGGTCCTGGGCATCCCCGCCGGCATCTACGTCTACTCTACCAAGATCTGGGACTACATCCACTGGGACCCGCCGGACTACGGCCCCGCGACCGCGCTGTCCAGCGTGTTCCTGCTGCTGATCTTTGCGCTCGTCTGGGCGCAGCGCCTCGCCCTGGGCCGCCGCCAGTACACGACCGTGACCGGTCGCAGCTATTCCGTGCGGCCAGCCAGCTTGGGCCGCTGGCGCTGGGTCACCTTCGGCATCTGCGCGGCGTGGATCGCGGCCATGATCCTGTTGCCCCTCAGCTTCCTGCTCCTCGGCACGTTCATGCGCGTGTTCGGGTTCTTCGACGTCGAGAACGTCTGGACGGTGCGCCACTGGATGTCGGCGTTCGACGACCCCATCCTGCTGACCTCGCTCAAGAACACGCTGCTGTTCGGCGCGGGCGCGGCCGTCGTGGGGGCGCTGTTCGCCGCGCTGGTGAGCTACGTGCTCGTGCGGTTGCGCTTCGCGGGCCGCGGCACCCTCGACTTCCTGACGTGGCTGCCGTGGGCGCTGCCGGGCGTGCTGCTCGGATTGGCGCTGCTCTGGACCTTCCTCAGCACGCCCGGGCTGCGCGCGCTCTACGGCACGATCTACATCCTGATCCTGGCCATCGTCGTCGCCGAGCTGCCACTGGGCACCCAGGTCCTCAAAGCCTCGCTGATGCAGATCAGCAAGGAGCTGGAGGAGTCCGCCTGGATGGCCGGCGGCTCCTGGCTCTACACGCTGCGGCGCGTGGTGCTGCCGCTCCTCCTCCCCGCGGTCCTGGCCGTCGGGCTCATCATCTTCATCGCCGCGCTGCGCGACATCCCGACCGTTATCTTCCTCGCCGCGCCGCAGTCCCGCACCCTCTCGCTGCTGATGCTCGACTACATCGCCGGCGCCCAGATGGAGCGCGCCGTCGTGCTGGGAGTGTTCATCACCTTCCTCATCACGGTGGCGGCCATCGGGGGCCGCCTGCTGCTCGGGCGCTGGCTGCGCGCGGCGTAGCCCCTCAGGCTTTCTGGCCTGCTGGGCGGGGGTGTACAATCGCGCCAACCGGGGAAGCCGCGAAGGGGAGGCCGTATGCTGGCTAGTGGCGTTGCCGCGCTGATCGACGAGCTGAATCGCCTGGCGAACGCGCAGTTCGCGTCGCCGGAGTTCCAGCACTTGCTATCCATCAAGTTCACGCCGGCGCGCGCCCGCTGCTACGCCGTCCACCTGGCGCGCTACCAGGACCACCGCCGCGACTGCTGGGGCTACGTGCAGGGCGCGGCGCCGCTGCCGGTCAAGCGCCTGATCTGGGCGCACGAGTCCGAAGAGCTGATCAACGACCCGCGCGCTGACGCCGACCACTCGACGCTCGCCGCCCGCGAGGCCGAGACGCTCGGCATGTCCCGCGAGGAGTTCGAGCGCTACGAGCTGGTGCCGGGCGCCACGGCCGCCTTCTACGCCTGGGTCCACCTCTCGAAAGACCGGCCGTGGCTGGAAGCCTTCACCGTCTCTAGCATGCTGGAGCGGCGCAACGACGACTCGGTGATCCAGGGCGGCGGCCTGTCCCACCGCATGGGCCACAAGATCGCCCAGGATCTCGGCCTGCCGCTGGAGCGGCTGAAGAACTCGACTGTCCACATGGCCGCCGACGTGGAGCACGCGCGCATGCTGGAGACGGTGGCCGAGATGTACGCCACCACCGACGAGGCGCGCCAGGCGATGCTGCGCGCGGCCCGCGAGACGTATATCGTCGACCGCGCCTTCCGCGGCGCCGTCGCCGAGGCGCTCGAAGACATCGCCGAGTAGCCGCCTGCCGCGCCGGGGCTGGCAGGCCGCGTCGACGGATTCATTGTGAGGAGGTAGCCATGGCCTACGATCTGGTGATCCGCAACGCGACCGTCGTGGATGGCACGGGCGCCCCACGGCGCGGCGGCGGCGTGGCCATCGAGGGCGGCGTGATCCGCGCCGTGGGCGACGTGGCCGGCGACGCCCACCGCGTGATCGACGCGCACGGCCAGGTCGTGGCGCCCGGCTTCATCGACCCGCACACCCACATGGACTTCTGGGTGAAGCGCTACCCCGCCGGCCAGCCCGTCGTGAACTACGGCGTGACCACCGTGGTCATCTGCGACTGCGGCGCGGCCGTCGCCCCGGTGCCTCCGCAAGGCCCCTCGCGGGACATCCTGATGGCCTACCTGCACCGCGTGCTCGACAAGTACGTCGACGATGCCGAGTTCGCCTGGACGACCTACGAGGAATACCTGAGCTATCTCGAAGGCAACGTCGGCATCAACGTCGGCGCCTTCGCGCCGCACTCGCCTATCCGCCTGGCCGTGATGGGCGAGGAGGCGGGCAAGCGCACCGCCACGCCGGACGAGCTGGCGGCGATGGTCGATCACGTCGACGCCTACTGGCGGGCCGGCGCCATCGGCTTCTCCAGCAGTCCGCGCGGCGGTCCGCTCATCCACAGCGATACCCCCAGCACCTTCGCCGACCGCAACGAGATGCTCACCCTCGCCAGCGTCGTCGGGCGCCAGGGCGGCATCGTCCAGTACAACGGCTTCGCCCGCGTCATGGAGCCCGGCTCGGAGCTGCACTACCTGGCCCACAACGTGCCCGCGAAGCTGATCCTGAACGAGTGGGCGCAAGCCGCGGGCGACGACCAGTCGGGCCGGCGCGGCGCCGAGGCGCTGGCCCAGCTCCACGCCGAGGGCCGTCCCGCGTGGGGCGTCGTCGTGCCCTACCAGCACATCCAGAACCAGCGCGCCGCCACCTTCGCGCCGCTCGCCGGCGTGCCCGCCTGGGACGACCTGCCCAAGGAGCCGGACGCCCTGCGCGAGCGGCTGGCCGATCCGGCGCTGCGCGAGCGCCTGCGCGCCGCGGCCGCCGAGCGCGGCGCCGCCTGCCTGTGGGACGAGCTGCTGGTGAAGCGCGTGGCCCGCGACGCCGACCGTCGCTGGGAGGGCCGCCTGGTGGCCGACGCCGCCCGGGAGACGGGCCAGGCGCCGGTCGACTTCGCCCTCGACCTGTTCCAGGCCGACGACGGCACCACTCGCTTCTGCCGCCTTGGCGCGCGCAACCACAGCCTCGACGTGCTCGGCGAGATGATCCGTAGCCCCTACTCCGTCATCGGCACCGACGCGGGCGCGCACCTCGACACCTTCTACTGGTACGGCACGCCCGCGCGGCTGCTCGGCTACTGGACCCGCGAGCGCGGGCTGCTCACTCTGGAGGAGGCCGTCCACAAGCTGACCGGCTTCAATGCGGCCATGCTCGGCATTCGGCGCGGCGTGCTCGCGCCCGGCCGCCCCGCCGACGTGGTCGTCTTCGACCCCGACGCCATCGGCGACGTGGTCATGCCGCGGCTGCCCTATTACGTGGACGACGCCGAGATTCATCGCCAGCCGCCGGGCGTCGAGCTGGTCGTCGTCAACGGCGAGGCCGTCGTCGAGCGGGGCGACAACACGGCCGCCCGCCCGGGCAAAGTGCGCCGCTGGGAGCTGTAGGCGAGCGCGGTCCGGCTGCGGCCGGCGATGGTCGGCTCGCACGTGGCGTCCGACGCGGGGAGGTGGCCGATGCGAGGGACGCGGCATGGTCTGCTGCTACTCCTGTGTCTGACGGCATTCGCCTGCGCGCCGGCGGCCGCGCGCCCCGCCGTGCCTGCCGCTCCCGGCCCGCCGGCGCCCGGTGACGACGGCTCGGCCGAGCCCGCTCCCGCCTGGCAGGCTGAGTGGGATCGCACGGTGGCCGCGGCGAAGCAAGAGGGGACCGTCGTGGTGCTCGCGCCGCCGGGCGATCGGCTGCGCCAGAGCGTGCTCGACGCCTTCCGCGCTCAGTTCCCCGACATCACCGTCGAGTGGTCGGGCGGACCAAGCCCCGACCAGGCCGTCAAGCTGGAGGCCGAGCGCCGCGCCGGCGTCTACTCCACCGACGTATTCATCGCCGGTACCGCGGTGGCGCTCACGCAGATGAAGGCCGCGGGCGCGCTCGACCCGCTGCCCCCGGCGCTCATCCTGCCCGAAGTCACCGACCCTGCTAACTGGCGCGACGGCCGCCTCTACTTCGCCGACACCGAAGGCGCCCTCGACCTGGTGTTCAGCGGCACGCCTCAGATGGCGCTCATCTACGATCCCCGCCAGGTGCGCGCCGACGAGGTGAACAGTCTCGACAAGCTGCTCGATCCGAAGTGGAAGGGCCGCATCGCGTTGGAGGACCCGCTGAGCGGGGGCCTGCCGCTCACCCGCTTTCGCTTCGTCTGGTTCGTCATGGGGCCCGAGAAAGGCGAGGCCTACATCCGCGCGCTGCGAGCCCAGCTGGGTGTCGTGGACCACGACCGCCGGCGGCTCGTCGAGTGGATTGCCCGTGGTCGCTATGCTATCCACTTCAACCCGCAGCAGTCGATGGTGCAACAGCTCCAACAGGAAGGGCTGACCATTGGCTCCGTGGTCGAGTTCAAGGACTATGGCGCCGAGCTGAGCGCCGGGCCGGGCAGCCTGATGCTGCTAAACCAGGCGCCGCACCCCAACGCGGCCAAAGTGTTCGTGAACTGGCTCCTCTCCAAAGCGGGCCAGACCGCCTTCGAGAGCGCGGTCGTCATGGCCAGCCGCCGCCTCGACGTGCCGACCGACTACCTGCCGCCCGAGCTGGTCCCGAAGCCCGGCGTCCGCTACGTCGACAGCTCCCCCGAGGACTACGCCGTCCCGCCGCCCGAGCTGATGACGTTGCTCAAGGAGCTGTTCGCCAACTGACCCGTGATTCGGGAAGACGTGAGTAGCGCGGCCCGCGCTCAGGGCGCCGGCCTGGAGGGGACAATGTACGGCACGCGCGCCCGGATCGGGTACACCTGCCCGGTGTTCCTGGCGGAGATTTTCCCCTACGACTTCTACAAGATGGTGCCCGAGGGCGTAACGCTCGTCACGGCCACGGCGAGTGTCTGGCAGGGCACACCCGAGGAGCTGCGCCAGAGCGCCGCCCAGGCGCTAGGGGCAGCGCGGGAGATGGCGCGCGCCGGTGTGGACGTGATCGTGCTGGGCGGCGTGCCGGTGAACCTCGCCTCGGGCTACGCGAGCGTCGAGGAGCTGGCGCGCGCGGTGCAGGAGGACTGCGACGTGCCCGTGACGGCCAGCCTGCTGTGCCAAAACCACGCGCTTGAGGCGCTGGGGGCGAAGCAGGTCGTCGTGCTCAGCCCCGGCGCCGCGGCCGGCCGCAACGCCGGCCACGTCGAGGAGATGCGGCGCCTGGGCTGCACCGTCCTGGACGTGCGCGGCACGGGCAGCGCCATGTACGGCAAGCCGCTCGCCGCCGAAGACACACTGGAGCTGGGCCGCGCGATCCTGCGCGACAACCCCGACGCCGATACCTTGCACTGCTCCTCGCCCCACTGGCCGATGGCCGCCAATATCGAGGCGCTGGAGCAGGAGTTCGGCGTCAACGTCGTCACCGCCGGCCAGGCCATCGTCTGGGAAGCCCTCCGCGCCTGCGGCATACAGGACCGGATCAGCGGCTACGGCCGCCTGCTGCGCGAGTTTTAGCGCGGAGAACCTACCCCTGTCCCCGTCCCAATGTGGGAAGGGGGGAGGAGGCCGGGGTGGCTCCCCCCTTCCTTGAGAGGGAAGGGGGGCCGGGGGGTTAGGTCACTCTAGCGCCAGCAGCCGCTCCACGAGCGCTACGGCGCGGGACTTGTCGTAATCCTGGTAGACGATCCCCACGTTGCGGACGGGGTCGCCGTGGTGCAGCCGCTCGTACAGGACCTGGCGTCCCGCGAACGAGTCGCCCGTCAGCTCCCACGCCAGCTTGCAGAGCTTCACGCGCTCGCGCGCCGTCACGCCGCGGCCGTGGAAGTAGCGCTCGACCAGCGGCTGCAGCTCCGGCACGTCGAAGTCGGCGGCCATCGGCGTGCCGAGCTGCGCGCTCGTGCCCACGTGGCGCACCAGGTCCACGAAGCGCTCCGACGCCCAGGCCATGAACGACCGGATATGGTAGACGTTCGCCGGCGCCGTCAGGCCGCCCGGCGTCGTGTAGGCGTCGAACTCCGCGCCGCGCAGCGCCGAGCGGCACATCTCCGTGTACATGATTAGCTCGCCCAGCTCTTCCTGGACATGCGGACTCTTGTCGGCGCCCGACGTGGCCGCCATCAGGTGCGCCGTGCCGATCATCAGGTCGAGCTTGACGAGCAGCCGGGTCAGGCTGGAGTAGCCCGCCCACTTGAACAGCGGCAGCCGCAGCGCGTTCGCCCGCAGCGGGTCGTAGGCCAGAAAGACGCGCTCCCACGGCACGACCACGTCGTCGAAGATCACCGTGGCGTCCTGCTCGTCGAAGCGCACCGACAGCGGGTGGTCGAACGTGTCGCGGTGCCGCGTGTACGTCTCCCGGCACAGCACCTTCAGCCCCGGCGTCGCGATCGGCACGGCGAACCAAACGGCGAACTCCACCTCGCGCTCGTTCAGGATGGCCATCGGGTAGACCAGGATCTCGTTGGAGAACGGCGTGAACGTGGTCAGGGGCCGCGCGCCCCGCACGACGATGCCGTCGTCGCGCTCGGCCACGATGCGGATGCAGCGGTCGGGGTCCTGCTCCGGCCGCAGGCTCTTGTCGAGCGTCGGGTCGTGCAGCGCGTGCGACAACGACAGATCGTGCTCCTGCGCGAAGCGATGATAGGCGACGACGTTGGCCGCGAACTCCGGGCGTATGGCGGCCAGCTCCTCGCGCACGTCGTATAGCCCCACTACCAGGGCGGCGCAGAAGTCGGGAAAGCGGCCCACCATGCCGAAGGTGGCGGTCGCCCACATCTCCGCGTTGCGCCGCCGCTGCAGCAGCTCCTCGCGCGAGGTGGGCAGCAGGTAGGAGTACGAGACGCGGCGACCATCGGGCAGCGCGTAGGTCATCACGTCGCGGGTCGCGGGGGCGAGCTGCTGGTCGTAGCCGGCGGCCAGCGACTGGCAGACGCGCGCGAACGCCGGATGCGTCGTCACGTCGGCTACCCGCTCGCCCGCCAGCCACACCTCGCGGCCGTCGCGCAGGCTCTCCAGGTACGCCGCCCCGCTCATGGCGCCGGTACCCCGAGTCAGCAACGTCGTCATCGCTCCCCCCCGCTCGTCCACACCGCGTCGGCCGCACTCGGGTGGGGTGGCTGCCGCCCCGCGCCCGTCTCGCCCCGCTCTCTTCGCGGGACCTTACCATTGGCCTCGGGCGCCGGTCAATTTGGCGGCGATCCTTGACGCGCCGCCCCACGAGGGCTACAGTCGCGGCAGGACGCGAACGCGGTGGGATACGCGAGTGCGGTCGGAGGACACATGCTGCGCGCGCCAGACATCCGAGGTATGTATGCCATCATTCCCACGCCCGCGAAGCCGGGCGCCGAGCGCCTCGACGCGACGGACACCGTCGACCTAGGGGAGACGGCGCGCGTCGTGGACCAGCTGCTGCGCGACGGCACCACGGGCATCATCGCGCTGGGCACGACGGGCGAGTGCGCCACGCTCACGCAGGCGGACTACGAGGCGTTCGTGGACTGCGTGCTGGCGACCGTGAACAAGCGCGTGCCCACGTTCATCGGCACGACGGCGCTCGGCGGGCAGGCAGCGGTGAAGCGCATGCGCTTCGTGCGCGAGCGCGGCGCCGACGGCACGCTGCTCGGCCTGCCGATGTGGCAGCCCTGCACGACCGAGATGGCCGTGAAGTACTACGCCGAGATGAGCGAGGTCTTCCCCGACTTGGCGATCATGGTCTACGCGAACGCGCGGGCGTTCCGTTTCGACTTCAGCCCGGAGTTCTGGGGCGCGGTCGCGCGTCAGGCGCCGACGGTCATGGCCGCCAAGTACTCCAACGCCAAGATGCTCCCCGCGTGCCTGGCAGCCAGTGGTGACCGCATCAACTACGTGCCGAACGAGGGCTTCGTCTATCGCTTCGCCGAGCTGTCGCCCGCCACGACGACGGCTTGCTGGGCCACCGCGGCCTCGATGGGGCCGCAGCCGGTCGTGGCGCTGATGGACGCGCTGCTGAGCGGCGACATGGCGCGCGCCAAGCAAATTTCGGACGACTGCGCCTGGGCCGGCCAGCCGGTCGACCACATCATCGAGTCGCCCGAGGTCTTCGCGTCGTACAACATCCAGCTGGAGAAGATTCGCATCGACGCCGCGGGCTACTGCAAGGCCGGCCCGGTGCGGCCGCCCTACGACGTGATGCCGGAGGAATACGCCGAGCAGGCGCGCGAGTGCGGTCGCCGCTGGGCGCAGCTCTGCCAGAAGTACGCGGCGGCTGGTAGCGTCATGTAAGCCGCCTCCGGGGGCGCAGGGGAACTCCGGCTGTGCCGCCCGCGTGGAGGGCGCCCCCAATGCCGCATCCGGGGGCGCAGGGGAAATCCCCTGCGGGGGTTTGGGGGTGTCCCCCGACGCCCCTCTCATCCCTCAAACCTCGACGGCGAGGAGGCAGCGAGCGCAAGCGGGGATTGGAAGGAGCAACGAAGATGGTCCAGCCACAGGTGAAGATGCTCTGCAGCATCATCTCCCACATGCCGCTGCACTCGGTGTGGCGCGACTCGGGCGTGACCCAGAAGCACGGCTTCGAGCTGGTCGTGGACGTGTGCAACGTGCCGCTCCCCGACGGCAGCGTCATCGGCATGAAGGAGCGCTCGCCCCTCCTGCTCAACGGTACGTATCAGTTCCTGAGCGGGCTGCACCACGAGCCCTACGTGTACCGCGCGCGAGGCGACAAGCGGCTCGTCTACGTCGCGCAGGCCCAGAACGACTGGGACGACCGCGTGGTGGCGCGGGAAGGCTTCAATTCGGCGAAGGACCTGGAGGGCCAGAAGGTGATCGTGGCCGACCGCGCGCCGTGCGTGTTCGGCAACCTGAAGCACTCGCTGCAAGTGGGTGGCGCCAACCTCGACGCCATCGAATTCGTAAGCCTGGACAGCCACGACACGGACGTGAACCGCCAGGCTGTCGAGAAGGTGGCGCGCGGCGAGGGCGCCGCGTGCCAGGTGGACATCCCGTTCGACCTACAGGGAGAGAAGCTGGGGCTGCACTACCTGCCCATTCCGAGCGTGCCGGTGATTCACAACGCGACGATGTGCTCGAACCGGGAGTGGATCCTGGAGAACGAGGACACCACCATCGCCTTCCTCAAGTCCATGATCGATGCGATCCACTTCTTCAAGAAGCAGAAGAGCCGCGTGTGCGAGATCCTGGAGCGCTCGCTGGCGCCCGTGATCGGCATCCAGAGCGCCGACGAGATCGAGCACCTGCACGCCGGCTGGGCGAAACTGCTGAGCCCGAAGCCGTACCCGCACCCGCTCGCCGTGTGGAACGTCTACAACCTCGACGTGGCGCACAACCCGAACGTCAACTTCATCGGCCCGTTCGAGACGTGGGACACGAGCTACCTGCGCTCGATTGACGACGAAGGCTACATCGACGAGCTGTACGACGGCGCGCACATGGCCAAGAACCCGGACGTAAACCCCGTTATCTGACGCTGTCCCGATCCTGGCAAAGCGCGGCGCTGAAGGCACATCGGCGGAGCCCCCTCTCTCCCTGGGAAAGAGCCAGAGTGAGACCGATCTGCCCCCTCTCCCCCTGGGAGAGGGCTGGGGTGAGGGCATCCCGCCACACGGCAGCGTAAGAGGGGCCACATGAGCGCGCGCGAGCCGGCCGATGACGAGGCGCCCAACCTCGGGCGCCCCGTCGTCGACGCGCACCACCACTGGCTGCCGCGGGAGCTAGTGGATCACGTCGAGCGGTTCTTGCCGCCTGGGTATCGCGCCGAGCGAGGCGCCGACGGACGGCTGGGCATCTACGATCCGGACGGGCTCGAAGGCTTGACCGTTACGCCCGAGCGCTGGTGCCGCGCCGACGTGCAGCTCGCGGACATGGACGCCGCGGGCGTCGACGTGGCGGTGCTGTCTGCCGCCTGTTTCCCCTCCTGGCTGACCCTGCCCGCGGCGCGCGTGCTGAACGACGCCTACGCCGACCTCCAGCGCCAGCACCCGCACCGCTTCGTGGGGCTGGCGCACGTGCCGCCGTGCGGCGACGACGGCACGTTGGCGGAGCTGGAGCGTGCGCGGGGCCTCGGGCTGCGCGCCGTCTGCATCACGACTAATTTCCAGGGCGCCTATCCCGACGACGAGGCCTTCCGGCCCCTGCTGCGCCAGGCCGCCGCGCTGGCGATGCCCGTCGTCGTCCACGCCGCCGGCGCGCCGGCCGAGAATCGGGCGCTGCGCCCATATCAGCTCTACCGCACGATCGGGCGCTCGTTCGATAGCTGCCTGGTCGCGGCGCGGCTGCTCGCCAGTGGCCTGCTGGACGAGCTGCCTGGGCTGCGCGTACTGATCCCTCATCTGGGCGGGGGCTTCTTCCTGCACGTCGGCCGTGTGGCGGGCGTAGCGCGGCCGGGTGCGGGCGAGGCCGTCCGCGAGCGCACGCGGCGGGGGCTGGAGCGGCTGCTGTTCGACACGGCGCCCTCGTTCACCTGGAGCCCGCTGGAGATCGGCTGGGCCGCCGCGCGCCTCGGGCCGGCCCGCCTCGCGCTCGGCAGCGACTACCCCGTCGGCGGTAGCCCGCGGGTGTTGGACGACGCCGTGGCCCACGTGCGCGCGCTGCCCCTCGCCCCTGCCGACCGCGCCCGCATCGCCGGCGCCAACGCCGCCGCCTTCCTTGGCCTGACGGCAGAGTAGCGCGCGCCGCTCGTGGCCGGGTGCCGCTCGCCCGGCGCAGCCGTCGTTGGTGCCCGTGGCGCCCCTGACCTGCCGTTGGGATCGCACCGCGCCAGGCTCTACCATGTGGGCAGAGTGAGGAGGGCACGACGATGGCTACCTTCCTGGATCGCTTCCCGGACCCCGCGCGCGACATCGATCCCAGCTCCGTCAACGGCGAGCAGACCGCCGTGTTCGCGGGCGGCTGCTTCTGGTGCGTGGAAGCCGTGTTCGAGCCGGTCGAGGGGGTGATCGACGCCGTCTCCGGCTACGCGGGCGGCACCGCTGAGACGGCTGACTACGAGACGGTCTGCAGCGGCACGACGGACCACGCCGAGGCCGTGCGGATTCGCTACGACCCGAAGCGCATCACCTACGGCCAGCTCCTCAAGCTGTTCTTCTCGATCGCCCACGATCCGACGCAGCTCAACCGCCAGGGCAACGACCACGGCCGCCAGTACCGCTCGGCCATCTTCTATGCCGACGAGGCGCAGAAGGAGGTGGCCGAGGCGTACATCCGGCAGCTCGACGAGGCGCACGTCTTCGACGCGCCGATCGTCACGCGGTTGGAGCCGCTCCGCGGCTTCTACGAGGCCGAGGACTACCACCAGGGCTACGCGGAGCGCAATCCCTTCCAGCCTTACATTGCGTACACGGCGGCGCCCAAGGTCAAGAAGCTGCACCAGTACTACGGCGACAAGCTGAAGGGCGCCAGCAAGTAGGCGCGTGCTGGCGACAGACGTGGCCGGATAGGTAGGGCAGGGGCTCGTCCCCCGCCGCCCGGCCGACGCTGCCCGGCTCGCTCGGCCCGCAAACCACTGTAGGTGCGCGGGATGGCGCTCTCGGAAACGCTAAAGGGGGCCGGTCCTGGCGACCGGCCCCCGGGGCGGTATTCAGTTGCCGCGAGTGGCGACGCTCCTGCGAGCACTCAAGCCCTGGCCCCCGCGTTGCCTGCCGTCAGGCCGCCTCCTTGGGACAGCGGTGCGTCGCGGTCGCGGGCCGCGCGCCCCGGCGAGCCGGGGCATCGTCGGCCCGCGCGCGGCTCCCCGACGACTCTCAGGCGCGGGTCGATCCGCATGGTGGGCCTCCTGGTGCGCTGAGATCGCGGTGACCGGCTGGCGGAGCCGCACGCGCCTGGCGAATCATCGGCTCGGCCGTGGCGATAGGTGGCGCCCTTTCAGTCCAGAGGCCGCAGCTCATCACCTCCCTCCAGAAAGCTCGCGTCGCGCACGCAGTACCAGCACAGCTTGAGCCCGGGGTCGTCCAGGTCGCGGGCGCACTGCTTGCAGATGCCGACCCCGGCTTCCATCGCCTCCTGCGCGCGCTCCAGCAGCCACTCGATGTCGTCTGGCGTCAACTGGCTGCGGTCGTAACGCCAGGCCGCGAGCAGTCGGGCCAATCGCTCAGTTCGGGTCTCGGCACGTACTGTCAGATTCATCCTGCTCTCCCGATTCGCCGTCCTGGCGGCGCGTCGGCTTTCCGCGACGCGCTCCTAACTCAGATACTGGGGGCCGACCGTTGCGTCGCGCGTTGCGGCTGGTAACCGCCGCGTAAACGTTCGTGGCCCTGGGTGGTCGCGCCGACCGGCCGGCCTCGGGGTCTCCCTTTGCGGGCTCGCGCGCGCCGGCCGGCGGGCTGCCCCGCGGCCGGGCGGCGTGTAGAATCCCGGCGGGGCGGCGCGAGATGGCCGCCCGTGGAGCAGCGACATGGCGACGACCGGGCCCCTGGCGGGCGTGCGCGTGTTCGAGCTGGGCAGCCTAATCGCCGGTCCCTTCTGCGGCCACCTGCTGGCCGACTATGGCGCGGAGGTCATCAAGGTCGAGCTGCCGGGCGAGGGCGACCTGATGCGCCAGTGGGGCGGGCGCTACAAGGGGCTCGGCCTGTACTGGCCAATCGTGGCGCGCAACAAGCAGGCGATCACGCTCGACCTGCGCCGGCCGGAGGGCCAGGCGCTCTTCCGACAGCTTGCCGCGCATGCCGACGTCGTGGTCGAGAACTTTCGGCCGGGTACGCTCGAGCGCTGGGGGCTGGGCTACGACGCGCTGAGCGCCGCGCACCCGGGGCTCATCCTGGTGCGGGTGACCGGCTACGGCCAGACCGGGCCGTACCGCGACAAGGCGGGCTTCGGGGCCATCGGTGAGGCGATGGGCGGCCTGCGCTACCTGACCGGCGAGCCGGGGCGGCCGCCGGTGCGCGTGGGCGTCAGCCTGGGCGACGCGCTGGCGGCGACGATGGGCTGCCTCGGCGCGCTGCTCGCTCTCTACGCCCGCGACGGCCGGCAGGGCAGCGGCCGCGGCCAGGTGGTGGACGTGGCGATCTACGAGGCGGTGTGGGCCTACATGGAGAGCATCCTGCCCGAGTGGACGAAGCTCGGCACGGTGCGCGAGCCGACCGGCAGCGTCCTGCCGGGCGTCGCCCCGTCGAACGTCTACCCCTCGCGCGAGGGCGAGTGGGTGCTGGTGGCGGCGAACGCCGACGCGGTGTTCCGGCGGCTGGCGGAGGCCGTCGGCCACCCGGAGTGGGCCGCCGACCCGCGCTTCGCCACGCACCAGGCGCGCGGCGCGCACCAGACGCTGCTCGACGACCTGATCGCGCAGTGGACGAGCGAGCGCGCGGCCGCCGAGATCCTGGCGGTCATGGACCAGGCGGGCGTGCCAGCCGGCCGCATCTACACGGCGCGCGACATCGCCCAGGACCCGCACTACGCGGCGCGCGGCATGATCGTCGAGCAGCACCAGCCCGGTCTCGGCGAGGCCGTGCCGATGCAAGGGATCGTGCCGAAGCTGAGCGCCACGCCCGGCGGCATCCACACGCCCGCGCCGGGCCTCGGCGAGCACAACGCGGCGGTGTACGGCGGCCTGCTCGGGCTGAGTCCGGCCGAGATCGCCAGCCTGGCGGCAGCGGGCGTCATCTAAGCTGGCAAGCCGGCTAGGGAGCAGGGTTGACTACGTCGAACCTCTTCCCCCCAGAGGCTTACGGCAGTTTGCAGCCAGGCCGAGCGTCGGCCGGCGCCGGGGCTGCGGCCTCAACGGCCGCGGGCGGGCGTGAAACCCGCCCCTACCACTACCACCCGCCGGCGCCTGACTTTGGGTGGAAGCTGCTCTAGCGGCAGACCACGAACTTCATCGGGTAGTCGTGCAGGCGCTCGGTGCCGGTCTTCGTGACGAGCAGCGTCTCGCCCACTTGCAGGCCCATGCGCGCGTCGTCGGTCACGACGTTGGGCTGGATCACCACGACCATGTTCTCGCGGAACGTGAACGGCGGCACCGGCCCGCGCGAGGTGGGCCGCGTCCGCAGGATCGGCGGGAACTGGTTCGCGCCGTGCAGCAGATCGTCATAGATCGTGAAGCCACGATCGTGGATCACCTGGGCGGCGTTCAGCACGTCCTCGGCGGTCGCGCCGTCGCGGATGACGTCCCGCACCCGCTCGTAGCCCTCGACCGCCACGTCGTGAATGCGTTGGTACTCCGGCGTCGGCTCGGCGCCGATCGCGTAGGCGCGGTGGATCTGGCCCGTGTAGCCCCAGTAGCCGCCGCTGATCTCGGTGATCAGCACGTCGCCGGGCTCGATCACGCGCCGTGCCTGCACCTGCGACGGCACGCCGATCGCGGGATTCCGCATCGGCGTGGTCGCCATGAAGTGGATGCCGTGCGTGCCGCCCTCGGGACTGTAGGCCGACTCCACGATGTGCGCCAGCTGCTCCTCGCGCAGCCCCGGCCGCACCTGCTCCTCTAGCGCCCACATCGCCTGGTCGCTGTAGCGCGCGGCGATGCGGATGCGCTCGATCTCCTCGTCGCTCTTCACCGTCTCCAGCCGCCGCAAGGGCGTCGTTAGGTCCACGAACTCGACGCCTGGCAAGCCCTCGCGCAGCTTGTTGTAGTGCTGCCAGGGCACGGGGCCGACCAGCCCCACGCGCCCGCGCTCGATGCCGCGCTCCTTCAGGTTCGCGATCACGCTGTCCGGCGAGCTGGTGCCGCCCCAGCGCACGTCGTCGATCACCGCCATGCGCTGCGCGTTCGGCAGGTGGTTGAAGAGCTGCACGAACAGCGTCGGCGGCCCCTCCCGCGGGAAGATCAGGTACACCTCGCGCGTGCCGGGCCAGCCGGTCAGGTACTGCACCTCCAGGCTGCGGCCGCCGTAGACGACTAGCGCCGCGGCGTCTGCGTCGCCCAGGATCGCCCGCACCGCGGCGTGCCGGCGCGCAAACTCGGCCTCCGAGAACGTGGGATACAGCGAACGATCGGCCATGCGTACTCCTAGCGTTGGCTGGCGCGCTCGAGGTAGGAGAGGTCCACCACGTCGTCTACCGTGAGCGGGCGCTTCAGGATGTCGGCTTCCAGCATGATGTCGATGACCGCCTTCACGCCGTCGCGGTCCACGCCGGCGTCCGGCGAGATCACCTTGTTCTTCAGCGGGCCGGCGACGTAAGTGTCGTAGGTCTGCCCGCCCGCTTCCTCGCTGGCGCCGCTCAGCTTCACCCAGTAGTCCACCATCTTGTCGCGGTTGGCCGGGTCCTGCATCCACTCGAGGAACTCCTGGTAGCCGCGAATGAACCGTACCAGCGCGTCGGCGTTTTGCCGCGCCCAATCGCGCTTGGCGGCGACGGTGGTGAACATGTAGTTGGGCACTGCATCGCTCGTGGTGCCGAGGTACTTCATGCCGCGCGACTCGGCGTCGAACGTGAGCGGCACCGAGAGCAGCGTCGCGTCCACGGCGCCCTGGATGAGCGCCGTATAGCGGTTGTTCGTCGCGCCGATGGGCAGCAGGTCGTAGCGATCGGGCGGCAGGCCGTAGTACGAGAGCGTCTTGCGCACGAGCGTGTTCAGCTCGGAGCCGGGGTCGGCCGCGGCGACGCGCTTGCCGTCAAGCTGCTGGACGGTCGCGATGTCCGAGCGGCCGTAGAGCTGGTAGTCGGGATCGGCCTGCAACCCCATGACGATGGCGATGTCGGCGCCGTTGCCAATGGCGTTGATCGTGGTGCCGGTGATCTGCGAAGTGAGGTCGGCCGCCCCGGCCATCATCGCCTGCAGGGCGGGCGGCCCGCCCTGGAAGAACGTCGACTCCAGCTGGACGCCCTGCCGGGGCAGGAAGCCCTCCTCCTGGGCGATGATCGGCAGCACCTGCGGCGCGCTGCGCGAGGGGAAGGAGAGCGTGATGGTGGCCGGCGCCGGCGGCTGCGTCGGCTGTGCGGCGGCGGGCTGGCTGCCGCCTGCCGTCGGCTGGGCCGCGGGCGCCGGCGCGGCGGGCGCCGCCGGGGTCGCGCTCGCGCCGCCGCAGGCGACGAGCAGCGCGGCGGCGAGCGCCGCTAGCGGCAGCCAGCCGCGCCGCCACGCGCGACCGCGGCGCCGTAACGTTCGCGGACCCGCTAGGAGCGGCATGTCGGTAGCCTCCTCGGGCGCCTGAAGCATGCCATTCTACCAGCAACGCGCACTGGCCGCGCCCGCGCCGGCGCGGCCCGCCCCGGGGCGGGCCGCGCCGGTCGCCATCTCACTCTCCCTTGGGCCGGGCAATCGAGGACTGGCTGCTGGCTCGTCGTTCACGGCGGCGCCGGTCGGTCGCCATTCCAGCCGGGACGGGGCGCTACTCCGCCGGCGAGTAGGGGCCGAGGCCGCGCTGCGGGATCAGCACGCGGCGCTGGTAGCCCGGGCCGAAGCGGCCGTCGAGGGCGTCGCGCACCCAGTCGAGCATGAAGCCGTAGAGGTGCAGGCCGCCAAGCGCCTTCATGTTCGCCAGGCCGTGCGCCTCGTTCTCGAACACCCACAGCTCCTTCGGCCCGGCGATCTCCGCGAAGAACGCCTCCGTCTCCTCCAGATAGGTGAGCGGGTCGTACTCGCCGGTGACGAGGAGCGACGGGCAGTGGATACGCGCGCCCCAGCCGTCGAGCGTCATCTGCTCGGCCATCGCGTCGAAGGCCGCCTCGTCGTGGATGCCCGCCATGTACATGAAGACCTGCTTGAAGCGCGGCGAGGCCTGGTTGAAGATGTGCGTCTTCGGGCCCCAGCAGGCGCGCGCTGTCGCGCAGGCTTTCACGCGCGAATCGAGCGCGCAGAGGCGCGCGCCCCAGAAGGTGCCCATGCTCGAGCCGACGACGGCGATCCGGTCGCCCTCCAGCTCGGGCCGTCGGGCGATGTAGTCGATCGCCGCCTGGCCGGCGCGCTCGTAGTTGTCGGCCGTCACGCGAATCTTGCGCAGGTTGCTGCTGCCCTGGCCCGGGCCGTCGAGCGCCAGCACGTGGAAGCCGCGGTCGAGGAAGACGTTGTGCAGCGGGTCGAGCGCGTTCTCCTTGGTGCCGTCCATGCCGGGGATGTAGAGCACGAACGGCGCCGGGCGGCGGTCGGGCTGCAAGTGGACCAGCGCCGCGAGCGAGCGGCCCTCGAAGGGGATCTCGACACGCTCGATCGGGTAGTCGCTATAGGCGATGACCTTGTCGTAGCACGCGTCCACTTTGTTCCAGTAGTGGATCTTCTGGGCGTTGTCATCCTCGAAGATCGCGTGCTGCGCCTCGCGGTAGGTGTCCGCGGCGGCCCAGTAGGCCTCGCGGGCGGTGTGCAGGTGGCCGGCAGCCTCGGCGGCGCGGGCGATGGCCTCGCGGTGCGCGGCCTCCTTCCCGAGCGCGCGGGGGATCATGGCGTAGCTCTTCACCTCGGGCGGCACCGTGCGGCCGTCGTCGAAGAAGTTCTGCGTCCGCCCCGTCACCTTCACGAGATAGTCGAGCAGCCATTGTTGATTGTCGCGCTGCCGTTCGAGCTGCATCCTTGGCTCTCCTTCCCCATGGGTTGGGAGAGACTATCCGCCTTGATGCGGTGCGCGAGCAAGCGCGGGCGGCTCAGCCCCCGAACAGGCGCAGGCGGCGGGCGGCGACGTCGAGGGGGAAGAGGAGCAGCGCGAGGGCGGCCAGCAGCGGCGTGAGGGAGTCCCAGCGCTCGCCCTGCGGGGCGGCGCGCAGGCTGGCGTCGCGGGCGAAGACTTGTTTCGCGTCCTGGAGCAGCCGTCCGCCCGTCTCGTGGGTCAGACGACCGAGCAGCGCGCGGTTCGAGCCGGCGTGCGCGTGCTCCGGGTCGGCCGGCACGGTGACGCCCGCTAGCTCGTGCCGCTCGGCCCCGCCGGGCAGCTGCTGCACCACGTCCACACCGTACACGCCCGGCTCGCGTGCCAGGAAGCTATTCTCGTAGCGGCCGGGCGCCACCTGCTGCAGCGGCAGCCGTGCCACCGTGCTGCCCCGCGCCTGGCTCGGCGGCCGGATGCGCGCCTCCGTGGGCGCGCGATCGAGGAACGAGCCGTCCTCGCGCAGCGCCTCCACCGTCACTTGCACCTGCGTGGAGCGCCCGTCGCCGCTGTGGCCCTGCTGCTGCGCCAGCACGCGCAGGTCGCCCTGCTCGGGCGGCGCGAGGGTCCAGCGCACGATCTGGCTCCAGAACTGCCCGAAGCGCGGCCAGGTCAGCCACTCGCTGCTCCAGGCGGGCCCGGCGTCGGCGCTCCAGGCCGCCACGCGCCCCAGCCCGTACTGCCAGCTGGCGAGCAGCGGGTCGCCGCGCTCGGACCATAGCGCCACCTCGGCGGTCGGCTTCGGCGTCGTCACCACGTAGCCGTTCAGCGCCGGCAGCTCACTGGGCGAGAGCGAGCGCAACAGCGGGCTGTCGGCGCCCAGGCGCGGCTGCACACGGCCCTCCATCGCCACCGGGCGTGTCACCACGTTCGTCTCGCGCATCATGATGCGCGGGATCTCGCGCACTCGGTCGGTGAAGTAGTAGCGGCCCAGCCCGCCGCGCGCGAGCAGCGACATCAGGTTCGCGTCGATGTCCTGGCCGATGCCGATGGTGCTCAGCGTGACGCCGCTGGCGCGGTACTGCGCGAGCAGGCTGTCCCAGTTGCTGCCCCAGGACTGGCCGTCGCTAAGCAGGATGACGTGCTTGAACTGCGCGTCGGTCGCCGCGATGGCGTCGTAGGCGCGCTGGAGCGCCGGGTAGATGTCGGTGCCGCCGTCGGCCTCGATCGTGCCGATAGCTTGCTGCACGGCCGCCAGCCCGCCATTGGCCGTTATCGAATTCAGGGGCACGATCCAGTCGTTGCGCACGTCGAAGGCGATCACGCCGAGCTGGTCGTCCGGCCGCAGCGTCTCGGTCGCCAGCACGGCCGCCTCGCGCGCCATCGCCATCTTCGTCACGTCGTCGCTGCGGAGGCTCATGCTGCCCGAGCGGTCGATCACCAGCACCATCGCCAGCGTCCCGCGCTCCTGCTGGAACGGCGCGTCCGCCGAGAGCGGCAGGGCCTGCTCCAGCAGCGAGCCGGTGTAGCCGCCGAGCGCGTAGCTGGTGTTGCCGCCGACGACGGTCAGCCCACGGCCCAGGTTTTGCACGTAGGTGTCGAGCGCCTGGAGCTGGTCGAGGGTCAGCGTGCTGGCCGCGACGTTGTCGAGCACCACGCCGTCGTAGGGCAGGAGCTGCCCCAGGTCCAGCGGCCGGGCGTTGTTCGTGGGGTGCCGCACGTCGACTTTCAGGCCGGCCGCCTGCAGGGCGCTGGCCAGCGGCTGGGCCTCGTCCGTGCGGTCTTCCAGCACCAGCACGCGGGCGGGGTCCTTCACCACGATGGCCTGCGCCAGCTCGGCACTGCCCCCGTCCGTCACGACCTCGGCGCTGAGCCGGTGCAGCCCGGCGCCGCGCAGGGCCGTGTCCAGCGACACGCGGTTCAGGCCGGGCTGTAGGGCGATCGGCTGCTGGCCGGCCGCGGTCGTGTCCACCCACAGGCGCACCGTGGCATCGGTGGCCGTCGCGCTGTACACGGCGACCGACGCCTCGACCGGCTCCGCCTCGCGCACCACCGGTGGGGCGTCCACGCTCTGGACGGCGAGGTCGCGCGGCGGCGTCGCGGCGAGCGGCACCGCGTCCACGTGGATGCCGGCCGCCGCCAGCGGCAGGATCTCCGCGTCCGCGCGCGCCATCGTCTCCCAGCCGTCGGACAGCAGCACGATGCGCCTGGGGCCGCTAGGCGGCAGCAGCGCCCGTGCCAGCCGCAAGCCCGCCTGCAGATTGGTGTCCTGGGAGTCACCACTCAGATTGCCGCTGTCCTGGTTCGAGGCGTCTGTCAGCGCGGCTAGCTCCTGCTTGCCGAGCGATGCCTCGGCGAGCGGGCGCAAAGCGGCGGCCTGGGCGCCGACGCGCACGAGGGCGCTGCGGTCGTGGGGCTGGCGCGCGGCCTCGGCCCGGCGCAGCCAGTCCACGGCCTGCGCCTGGGTGTCGGGCGCCAGGCTGTCGGAGGTGTCGACGACGTAGACCACGCTCAGCCCGTCGTCGGGTTGCCGGATGCTGGGGCCGGCCAGCGCCACCGCCAGCAGCGCCATGCCGGCCAGGCGCAAGCCGAGCGCCGTCCAGCGGCGCGCCGGCGGCAAGTAGCGCAGGCGCGGCCGGCCGAGCCGCACGAGCAAGGGCAGCAGCAGCAAGAGCAGCAGGGCGGGGGCGAAGTCCAGGCGGAACGGCATCAGTTACCCTTTCCCCACCACCACCACTCGGCCGTGGAGAGCGCGACGGCGCCCAGCAGGAGGAGGCCCGCGAGCGCCAGCGCCGGGGCCGGCCGCGGGTCCGGGGACCCGGTCGGCGCCGGCATGGTCTGCGCCCGCGGCCGGATGTCTGACTTGGCCGGCGCCAGCAGGCTCACGCGGAACTCGGCCAGTGGCGCCGCGTCGGGCGACGCGGCGCCGGTCTTGGGGTCTCCGCTCGCGACGGTGTAGCGGCCGACCCGCTCGGTGTCCGCGTAGGCGTCCACGCCGGCCGGCACGCGCTCGGCGCCCGCGGGGCCATTGACCACCTGGCCGCTGGCGTTCGGCGGCAGGCGCACCGCCTGGCCGGCCTGCACCGTCCCCTCGCGGTCGCCCCAGCCGAGCCGGTCGAGCGCGTTGGCCAGCAGCAGCGGGAAGGCGCGCAGCCGCGGCAGGTTCGAGGCGCGCGGGTCGAAGGCGAGTACGACCACGCGCCGACCGTCTACCGCGCCCTCCAGCACGGCTGGCCCGTCGTCCGTCCAGACGACCGGCACGGCCCAGTCGGGCGGTTGAAGCGTTACCTGCCGGCCGAGCTGGAACGCCGCCGGGTCGATGGCCGTCAAGAGGGGATTCGTCGGGTCGTAGTCCACCCCTGCCGGGTTCTCGGTCGTGCCGCGCACGTCCAGCGCGCCGCCGGCGGGCGGGTTCACGACGATCGCGTCGGCCGCGGGCAGCGCGCGGGGCAGGAAGCCGTCGAATACCACCAGCGGCGCCAGGGTCGCGCCCGCGTAATCGTCGGGCGCCACGGTCGTCACGCGCACGCCCGGCAGCGCGCGCAGCGCCCGCGCCAGCACGTCGGGCTGCGCGGAGACGAGCGTCACGGGGCGGTCGCCGGCCCCGGGCGCGCGGGCCTCGGCGCGGTCGTCCGTGGCGAGCAGGTCGTGCGTCTCGAGCTGCAGCGCGACGGTGCGCGTGCCGGGCGGCAGGGTGAAGGTCAGCTCCTCGCTGGCGCCCGCCCCCAGCTCCAGGTTGCGCGTCTCGACCGGCAGGCCGTCTGCCGTCAAGCGCGCCGGCACGGTGGCGGACGCGCGGCCAAAGTTGGTCACCCGCGCGTAGCCGACCGTCGGGCCGCCGTTGGGCGGGCGGCGCAGCGCCAGGGCGGCCACCGCCACGTTCTGGTCGCCGCGGCCGATGGGCACGAACTCAACCGGCGCCCCGAGCGCGCTCGGGAACGCGGGCGGGGGGAAGGCGCCATCGGAGAGCACGACGATCTCGCCGCGGCCCGCGGGCTCCTCGGTCGCCGCCGCCGCCAGCGCCAGCGCGCTGTCGAGCGCGCCGGGCGCATCGCCCGGCGCCGCCCCGTCGATCGCCGCGCGACCCGCCTCCGCCGATGCGGCCCAGGCCAGGGAGCGGGGCTCCGCGCCGGCGCGGATGACGGTCACGCGGTCGGCCGGCGTCAGCGCGGCCACGCGCTCGGCCGCCAGCCGCTGCGCCTCGCCAAACCGGCTCGGCGCCACGTCGGTCGCGCCCATGCTGGCCGAGGCGTCGAGCACGACGACCAGGTGCCGCCCGCCGGGCGGCCGCAGCAGCACCGGGCCCGCCAGCGCGAGCGCGACCACGCCGACGAATGCGAGCTGGAGCGCCAGCAGCCACGTCCAGCGCGGCGGTCGCCAGTTGCGGCGGGCCTCCAGCTCCTCGCTCAGGCCCCGCCAGAGCCGCACGCTCGCGACCGGCACGCGCCGCCGCTGCGTGCGCAGGATGTACAGCAGCAGGATCACGAGCGCGAGCAGCAGCCACCACAGCGCGCCCGGATGCTCCAGTGTCACTCCAGCAACCCCCGCCGGCGCAGCTCGCCCAGCACGGCTTCCTCCAGCGGCAGCGCGGTGCTCAGGCGGACGTAAGGGATGCGACGCGCGGCGCAGTAGCGCTCCATCTCGCCGCACCAGGTCGTAAGCCGCTCGCCGTAGCGGGCCAGCGTCTCCGGGGAGAGGCTGGCCGGCACCGGCTCGCCCGTCTCGACGTCGATCAGCTCGAGGTCGCCAGCCATCTCGGGCGCTAGCTCCTGCGGGCTGAGCAGGTGGAGCAGCACCGGCTGGAAGCCGGCCTGCAGCAGCTCGCCCAGGCCGGCCGCGTGCTCGTCGGGGAAGAAGCCGTCGGTGAGCAGCACGGCGACGCCCCGCGGCGTGCCGCGCCGGTACGCGCGCACGCTCTCCAGCAGCGGCGCCGCGGCCCCCGAGCCGTTTCGCGCGCCCAGCCCGTCCAGGTACGCGAACAGGCGCCCGGCCTGCGCCTTGCCGCGCAGCACGGGCAGCGACGGCGTGCGCGGCGCGAGCGCCCCAGCCCCGACGGCGTCCAGCCGCGCCAGCGCCAGGTAGCCGAGCGCGGCGGCCAGCTGACGCGCGTAGTCCAGCTTGTTCGGCGTGCCGTAGTCCATCGACGCGCTCGTGTCGATCAGCAGGTGCAGAGCCAGGTCTTCTTGCGCCTCGCCCAGCCGGTAGTACAGCGCGCCCAGGCGGCCGTACGCCTTCCAGTCGATGCGGCGGAAGTCGTCGCCCGGCGAGTAGGTACGGTAGTCGGCGAACTCCGGCGCGTCGTTCTTGCGGCGGCTGCGGTGGTCGCCCGCGAGGCCGGTCGTGGGCGGGCGCTGCAGCGCCAGAGCCAGCCGCTCCAGGCGGCGCAGGAACGCCTCGTCGGCCACCAGCGTGCGGGGCGCCGCGGCCGGGCGCAGCCCGAGCGACGGGCGCAGCCGCGCGGCGGCCCGGGTCACGAGGGCGCCGCCCGCGCCGTCGCGCGCCCGCCGCAGCCCAACCGGCAGCCTCACGCGAGCCTCCCGCGCCAGCGGTCGACCAGCGCCGGCAAGCGCGCCCACGGCAGCTCGCCGACAGCGAGCCGGCGCGGACTGGCCTCCGGCACGGCGGCGAGCACGGCCGCCACCACGCTCTCGGCGTCCACGGCGCGCACGTCGGCCTCGACGTTCAAGCGCAGGCGGTGGCGCAGCACCGCGGGCGCCACGCGCCGCACGTCGCCGAAGGCTACGTTGAAGCGCCCTTCCAGCAGCGCGTGCGCCCGCGCCGCGGCCTCGAGCGCCTGGAGCGCGCGCGGGCTGGCGCCATAGCGCACGTAGCGGCGCACGGCGTCCGGCGCGCTCGGCTGGTCCGGCCGTGTGGCGAGGGCCAGCCGCACCGCGTAGTCGCGCACGTAGCTCGCCACGGGCAAGCTAGCGACGTGCTGCTGCAGCGCGAGCAGCCCCGTCCCGTCGAGCAGCGGGCGGCCGCCCTCTCCCCGCCCCTCGCTGAGAGAGAGAGGGGGAATACTGCCCGCCCGCCGGCCCTCGCCCGGGGGGCGAGAGGGGAGAAGCTCTCTCCCCTCTCCCCCTGGGAGAGGGGCCGGGGGTGAGGGCGACGTCATCGCTGCAATGGTCCGCAGCGCGTCCGGCCCGGGCAGCCGGAGGCGCAGCTGCACGAGGAAGCGATCGAGCTGTGCCTCGGGTAGCGCGTACAGGCCCTCGCCGTCGGCGGCGCTCTCGGTCGCGAGGACAAAGAATGGGTTGGGCAGCGGGCGCGAGCGACCGCCCACGGTGACCGTGCGCTCCTGCATGGCTTCGAGGAGCGCCGATTGGGTGCGCGGCGTGGCGCGGTTGATCTCGTCGGCCAGCACGAGGTTGGCGAACACCGGGCCGGGCAGGAACTCGAAGGCGCCGCGGGCGCCGAGCACCTGCGTGCCCAGCAGGTCCGCTGGCATCAGGTCGGGCGTGAAGGCGATGCGCCGGAAGTCGAGCGCCAGCAAGTCGGCCAGCGTGCGCACCAGCAGCGTCTTGCCCAGCCCCGGCGGCCCCTCCAGCAGGACGTGGCCCCCGGCCAGCAGCGCCAGGAGCACCCCGCGCACGGCGCCGGGCTGGCCCACCAGCGCCTGGCGCAGGGCGGCCTCGAGCGACGCGGCCACGGCGGGCGCGTCCACCAGCGCGGGCGCCGGAGGCGCCGGCCCCCGCGCCGCCCCCTGGCTCCTGGCCCTCGGACCCTGGCCCCCGTTCACCGGCCGCCTTCGTTGCCAAAGTAACCGCGCACCACCTCGCGACGCTCGGTGGGCACGGGGGCCGTCTCGCCCGTCGCCGTGAGCGGGCCGCTGGCCGCAGCCGGCCCGCCGTCGCTGGTCGCGCCGATGCTGACCGGCGCCAGCACGCTGGGCCGGTCGGGATCGGGCGGCTGGGCGCTGGGAGCGCCGTCCATGCTCGGCAGGTTGTCGAGCGGGACGGGGGCGCCGGGCGCGCCCAGGCGCTCGGCATTGCCGCTGTTCGCGGCGCCCGGCTGCGTGCCCGGGGCGCTGCTGCCAGCGGGCGAGTTGCTCTGGCCCTGCGTCTGTCCCGCGCTCGGCGTGCCATCGCTGCCCAGCGCGGCGAGCGCCGCGTCGACGTCCGCGCCCTGTTGGGCCAGCGCCTCGCCGAGCATCCCGAGATCGCCCTGGGGCACCACGTTCCGGCCCGCCTCCGCCACCGCATCGGCGAGGTCGCCCAGCGACTGCTCGGTGCGGCGGTAGTCGCGGCCGTTCAGCGCCTGCGAGGCGCGCTGCGCGCGGTCCGCCAGCTCCGGGCTGAGCGGCCGCAGGCCCGCCTGCGCCTGGCGCAGCGCGTCGGCGAGCTGGCGCCGCCCGGCCGGCGAGAGCTGGTCGCTCTCGCGGCCCAGCGCCTTCAGGGCCTCGGCGGCGCGCTGGTAGTCGCCCTGCATGAGGTTGTCGGCCACCTCGCGCCCCGCCGCGGTGCCCTGGAGCGCGCGCGCCAGCTCCGACAGCGCCTGCTGCTGGGCGCGCGACGCGGCGGCGAGGTCGGCCAGCTGCTGCGCGGCGGCGGCGCGCTGGGCCGCCGCCTCCTCCGGGCTCAGCCCCGCCTCGTTGCCGCGCAGGGCGTCGACCTGTTGCATCAGGGGCGCCAGCCGGGCGTCGACCTCGTTCTGAGTGTTCGCCACCGCGTGGTTCTCGTCGTGCGCGGGGCTAAACTTGCTCGCGGCCGCCTCCAGCAGCTGGCGCAGCGGCACGAGTCCTCCCGGCACGCCCTCGCCCAGCCCGGCCAGCAACATCATGCCGGCAGTCAGCAGGGCCAGGCCCAGGGCCAACACCGCGTAGTGCCGCGTGCCCGTGAGCGGTACGAGCTGGGCGCGCGGCAGCGCGCGCACGCGCGCCGCGGCGTCGGCGATCTGCACGACCGCGGTAGGCCCCGGGGCGCCAGTCGTGGCTAGCTCGACGGCCGTCCCCACGCGCTCGGCGAGGCCCGCGCTGCGGTCCACGCTGCGCGCCGCGGCCAGCAAGCTCGGCGGCCGCAGCAGCGCGACGACCGCGGCGGCCAGTACCAGCCCGGCTGCGGCGAGCGCCACCCGGCCGTCCGGCAGCGGCGCCAGCCCGAGCACTGCGAGCGTGGCGCTCGCGAGCACCGCCCCGAGCACCAGGCACAGCGCCCGTAGCACGAGCTGCGCGCCGCTCTGCCACCACAGCCGGCGTCGCAGCGGCTCCAGCAGCGCCTCGATCTCCGTTCCGCCCCGCGCGCCGCGCCAGCTCGCTTGCATGGTCCTCCCGCGCATCCAGCCCGCGCCCCCGTCGGGGGTGAAGTCCGGGCTTCTACTATTACTCCCGTGGGATACAGACCCGCGCCGCGCCCCTGCTGTCGCTCGCGGGAGCGGACGCCTGCTTCGCCCCGCGGCCAGGCGACGCGCGGCGCGCAATCACAGTGCGAAGCCCTCGTCGGCGCGCTGCGTGGGCGGCGCACCCGGCCGCGGCGCGCGCCGCGGCCGCAACACTAGGCCGACCAGGGCGACCGCACCCGCGCTCAGCAGGAGCAGTGCCAGCCGACCCTGCCGGTTGTCGGCCTCCGCGCGGACTGCTTGCGCGCGCTGCACGCCGTCCTCGTCGCCGATCGTCTGGTAGAGGGCCGCGGCCTCGGCCGACCGCGCCCGACCCTCCGGATAACGCCAACCGGCCACGAGCGCCTCGGCCGCCGCGAGCTGCTCGCCGGCGGTCGCGCCGTTCTCAGCCTGCGCCAGCGGCTCCGCCAGGGCCGCGCGCCGAGCGGCGTCGCCGGCTTGATCGTAGCGTTGCTCGGCCGCTGCCAGCAGCGCGCGCGCGCCGCTGTAGTCGCGCTCCGCCAGCTGCGCGCGGCCCTGCTGGGCGAGGTCCGCGGCCTCGAGCGCCACGGCGACGCGCCCGAGGTAGCCTGCCGCCTCCGCGGCGCGCGCCGGCTGCTCCAGCTCGGTGTGTAGTCGCTGCGCCTGCTCGAACAGCGGCTGCGCCGCCGCATAGTCGCCGGCCGCGAAGCGCTCCTTCGCATCCGCCAGGTCGAGCGTGCGCAGCTGGTTGCTCTCCCAGCCGCTGGCGTAGTACGTCGGCAAGTACTCGCGCCACTCCGTCTCCAGCGCGGCCGCGGGCTCGCCGTAGACTGCGGCCAGGGCCTGATCGTATGGCTCGTCCCGGCGTCCCAGCTCCAGCAGGAACCGCTTCAGCGTGCCCAGGCCGTGGCGGTCCACGAGGAACGTCATCATGCTAAGCGCCTCGGGATAGCCGACGTTCATGCGGCGCAGGAAGCGGGGCTGATCGTTCAAGTCCTCCCAGCTCAGCAGCTGCCCCTGGCGTTCGGCGGTCCGCAGGCTCTCTGCCAGTCGGCGCCGGTCGGTGGCCTCCTTCTCGGCGTACTGCGCGATCCCCTCCTGAAAGCCGATCGGCAGGCGGTCGGCGGTCAGCTCCGTCAGCGTGAGGTGCATCAGCTCGTGGCGCACCGTGTCGCGGAGCGTCTCGGCGCCGGCGCGGTCCACGCGGTCCACGGCGATTCCGATCTCGCCCGCGTGGGTATCCGTGTGAGCGATCACGCCCTCGACGTAGCGCGCGATGGGGTTCACGCTCGCGTAGGCTCGGGTGGTCGGATAGAGCCGCAGGGGCACGGGTGGCGTCGGCCCGTGGTCGAACGCGGCCGCCACGTACTCGTAGAGGCTGTCCACCACGGTGGCGTACCGCTCGAGGGCATCGCGGTCCGCCGCCGTGTAGTAGATGGTGAAGTAGGTGGTGTCGCGGCGCTGCCACGCGTCGTCGGGGACCGCGCCGGCCTGCTGCGCGAGCGCGGGGCGCGCCGGCAGCCAGCCGACAAGGCCCAAGAGCAGCAGGACCGCTAGCGCCCAGTACCGGCAGCGCGCTCGGAACGTTGGCGCGGGAGCAGTGATCACCGTCGTCGCCTGCCCGCCTGTCCGCGGCGCCGCGGGGCGGCTCGCCACCAGCCCCCGGCGCGGTATCCCCTTGCCGCGGCACGTCCGCCATGCCGCGTGTCCCGATTATAGCCCGCCCGCCCTCGGCTCCCCACGATTGGACAGGCCAGGCCGGTGGCCGCGCGGCCCCTCAGGGCCCGGCGTGGCCCGTGGTACAATAATCGCGGCTGCCAGCGGCGCGCGACGCCGTCCGCGGCCGAGGTGGGGATGGAGCTGACCTGGCTGGGCCATTCGTGTTTTCGCCTCCGCGCGCGCGACCTGACGATTGTGACCGACCCATTCGGGAGCGACCTGGGCCTCGCGCTCGGCAAGGTGTCGGCCGACGTGGTGACCGTCTCGCACGCCGAGCCGAATCACAACGCCATTAACCTAGTGGACGGCTCACCGCGCGTGGTGGCGGGACCGGGTGAGTACGAGCTGGCTGGCGTGATGATCACCGGCGTGGCCACGCCGCGCCCGCCGGGCCAGAGCCGCGACGTGCCCCGCAATACCGCCTACCTGGTCGAATTGGATGAGGTGACCATCTGCCACCTGGGCGACCTGGCGGCGCCGCTCGGCTCCGATCAGGTTGCCGTGGTGAAGGACGCGGACGTCCTGCTCCTGCCCGTGGGCGGGCATTGCACGATCGATGCGGCGCAGGCGGCCGAGATCGCGGCCCAGGTCGAGCCGAAGCTCGTGGTGCCGATGCACTACCTCACGCCCGGCGTCCGCCTCGAGCTGGACCCGGTGGACCGCTTCTGCCGCGAGATCGGCGCGGCGGAGCTGACGCCGCAGCCCCGTCTCAACGTGACGCGGAGCAACCTGCCGGATCAGCTCACCGTCGTCCTGCTCGAACCGCGCAAGTAAGCGTCCAGGGCGCGCGGCCGTGCGTCCGGGGCGGCCGCGGCGCCGGCACTGCCGCGGCGCACCCCGCGCGCCGCGGCCCCGGCGGAGGGTCGCCGCACGCATGGACGAGTTCACCGCCCACATCCTGCGGAACCTCGTCGAGGGCCATCAGGCCCGCGCCGGGATGAAGGAGCGTAACCGCGCGTTGACCGAGTACGAGATCGCGCGGCGCGCCGGGTACACCGACTGCAGCTACGTCGAGTTCAGCACGACGCCCGAGCGCGATCAGCTGCGCGGCGCGCTCGACGAGCTGGAGCGCGAGGGCTGGGTCGCTCAGTGGCAGCGCGTCGGGCGCTACGACTCGTACGTGCCCACCGAGCTGGGCGTGCGGCGAGCGACCACGCTTGGCCTCATGCGCGACGTCGAGGCGCCCGCCCCGGCCCCGCCGACTCCGGCGGCGCCCCATGCGAACGGGCAGCCGCACCTCACCCCGGAAATGGCGCTCAATCGCCTGGTGCAGCAGCTCGACGAGGCGCTGCGGCTGCTGCGAGCCATCGACGCCAAGCTAGGGAGGGACTGCTGATGGCGAGCTATCTCGAAGCCCTGACGGCGGACCGCGAGCGCATGCGCCGCGCGCTACTGGGCCAGATCGAGGAAGAGGCCGCGGCCATCCGGCAGCTTCAGGAAGAGCTTGAGCGATGCTCGGCCGTGCTGGACCAGAAGATCGTTCGGCTGATGATCTTCCGCGGCCTCTTCGGGCCATCACAGCAGGAGACGCTGAACGCCCAGGTGGACGTCGAGGAGGCCAGCAAGCCGCACACCGTTGCCCGCGAGCAGCTGGCCTATCACCAGAAGGTCCTGCAAGCGCTCCAGGAAGCGCTGCTCCGGCTGCAACAGACCGGCTCGATCGAGAGCGGTAGTGCCCCAGCCCAGGACGCCAAGCTCACCGTTGCCGACATCCTGGGCGACTAACGCTTCTGCCGCCATTCTCCCCGCGCGGCCGCACCGTCTGCCGCGCTAGCTCGCCAGGCGCCGCCCGCACGCGGCTGCCGCGAGCGCGGCGGCTGCCCGCTCGCAGGCCGCCGCCAGCCGCGCGAGCAATGGCTCCGCGCCCTCGACGTCGCCGGCCCGCGCCTGCAGCTCGACCTCGCGCGCCAGCGCCTGCAGCTCGCTCGCGCCAAGCATGCTCGCCTCGCCCTTGAGCGCGTGAGCCGCGGTCGCCAACGCCGCCTCGTCGCCGCGCGTCACGGCCGCCCGCATGACGGCGAGCCGGCGCGGCGCGTCCTCGGCGAACAGCCGCGCAACCTCGGCGCGCAGGTCGTCGGCGTCCTCGCCCCAGGCGCCGTGAAGGGGAGCATCCGTGCCCGCGTCGCCCGCGGGCGCCGAGCAACCAGCGCGCGTGGGCGCTCCCGCGCCGGCCGTACCCGACGTCGGCCCGGCCGCGCGCCGGACCCAGCGCTGGAGGGCCGCGGCCAGCTCCTCGGCGCGGAACGGCTTGGCGATGTAGTCGTCCATGCCGGCGGCCAGGCAGCGCTCCCGCTCGCCCGGCATGGCGCTGGCGGTGATGGCGATGATGGGCGTGTGCTGCGCGGCGCCCTCGGTCCGGCGCACCTCGGCGGTCGCGGCGAAGCCGTCCATCTCCGGCATCTGGCAGTCCATCAGCACGGCCGCGTAGGTGTCCCGGGCCAGTGCTTCGAGTGCCTGGCGCCCGTTGGCGACCGCGTCGGCGTCGTAGCCGAGCTTGGCCAAAATGCCCAGGGCCAGCCGCTGGCTGATCGGCGTGTCCTCCACGACCAGGACGCGGCCCGCGGTGGTGCGCGGCTCGCGCACCACCGGCGCCGCGGCCGTCGGCGCGGGCGCCGGGGCCGGCTCCGCGGACGCCGCGGGCCCCTTGATCAGCCGCACCAGCGTGGCGCGCAGCCGGGACGCTCGCACGGGCTTCGTCAACGCGGCGTCCAGGCTCCCGAGCGCGTCCGCCGCGGCGCCCTCGTCCCGCCCGAGCGAGGTCAGGAGGATCAGCCGCGTGCCGGCGAGCGCCGGGTCGCGGCGCGCGGCCGCGGCGACCTCGGCCCCCGTCAGCCCGGGCATGTGCATGTCGAGCAGCGCCAGGTCATATCCGCTGCCGCTGGCGGCGGCTGACTGCAGCAGCGCCAGCCCGCGGGTGCCGTTCTCGGCGAGCGTGGCGCTGATGCCCCAGCCCGCGAGCTGCTCTTTCAGGATGCGGCGGTTCGTGGCGTTGTCGTCCACGACGAGCGCCCGCAGCCCGCGCAGCGCGTCGTCGTCGGACCACGGGCGGTGGCTGCTCGCGCTGGGTGCCAGGGGAACGGCGAACCAGAACGTGCTGCCCCAGCCGGGCTCGCTGCTCAGACCAATCTCGCCGCCCATCAGCTCGACCAGGCGCTTGCAGATCGCCAGGCCTAGCCCCGAGCCGCCGTGGCTGCGGGTGTTCGAGCTGTCCACCTGGGAAAAGGTCTGGAACAGCCGGCCGTGCGCTTCGGGCGGGATGCCCACACCCGTGTCCACGACCTCGAAGCGGACCAGCCCCGCCGCCCCGGGGGCGCTGTTCGCGCCCCGCTGGGCACGCGCTCGAATCACCACCTCGCCCGTCTCCGTGAACTTGATGGCGTTGCCGACCAGGTTGAGCAAGACTTGCCGCAGCCGCCCCGCGTCCCCACGCACGACCGCCGGCACGTCGCGGTGGACGAAGGAGACGATCTCCAGTCCCTTCTGGTGCGCCGAGGGCGCGAGGATCTCGACCACGTCGTCGAGCAGCTCGCGGACTTCCAGGTCGGCGACCTCCAGCTCCACCTTGCCCGCCTCGATCTTGGAGAAGTCCAGGATATCGTTGATCAGCGCCAGCAGCGCCTCGCCCGAGTCACGGACGGCCTCGGCGTACTCGCGCTGCTGCGGCGTGAGGGCGGTGTCCAGCAGCAGTCCGGTCATGCCGATGACCCCGTTCATCGGCGTGCGGATCTCGTGGCTGACGGTGGAGACGAACTCGTCCTTCAGGCGCTCGATGGCGCGGCGCTCGCTCACGTCGCGGATCAGCCAGCTGCTCATCGGCTGCCCGTCCGGGCCGGCGAAGATCACCGTCGATACCTCGGCCGGGAAGCGCGTGCCATCCGCCCGGCGGAAGTCCAGCTCGCCGGCGAAGTGGCCCCGACGCGCCCGCTCCTCGAGCGCCGCTTGCACTCGGCTGTCAGCCGGGTCCACGATCCCCCGGCGGCCGATCTGACGCAGGTCGGCCTCAGAGCGGCCGAACAGGCGGCACGCCGCTGGGTTGGCCGCGAGGATCGTGCCGTCCGGGCGGGAGAGCAAGATCGCGTCGAGGCTCTGCTCGTAGAGCGAGCGGAAGCGGGCCTCGCTCTCCTGCAGCGCCGCCTCGACCTGTTTGCGCTCGGTCACGTCGCGGCTGTTCAGGACGATGCCGGTGAACGCCGTGTCGTCGCGCAGCTGGCGCCCGACGACCTCCAGGATGCGCCACGAGCCGTCGCGGCCGCGGTAGCGCAGCTCGACGGGATCGGCCGTGCCGGCCTGGCCGCCGAGCTGGGCGCGCGCCCGCGCCGCCCGCGCCACGTCGTCCGGATGGATCAGGCTGAGGACGTCCTGCCCGAGCAGGTCGTCCGGCGCATAGCCCAGCACCCGTTGAATCGACGGGCTGACGTAGTGGACAGTGCCCTCGGTGTCCAGCACCACGATGACGTCCGAGCTGTGCTCGATGAGCGAGCGGAAGTGCTCCTCGCTCAGCCGCACTGCCTCCTGCGCCAGCTCGCGCTGCGCCTCGACGCGCTGCAGGTGCTCGGCCATCCCGTCGAACGCCGCCGCGAGCCGCCCGATCTCGTCGTCGCCGCCGATGCGCGCGCGATGCGCCCAGTCGCCGCCGGACCAGTGCGCCGCGGCGTCTTGCAGCGCGCGGAGCCGGGGCGCCAGCCCCCGCCAGAGCGCCCAGAGGAGCGCCAGGGCGACGACCGCCACGGCCAAGCTCAGCAGCGCGCGTTGCAGCGCCGCGCGGTAGATGGGCCCGTACACCGCGCTGGTCGGCAGGTTGACGGCGACCAGCCAGGGAGTTTCGCCCACCCAGTCGATGGCCCGCAGGTAGTCTTGCCCGTCCGGCCCGGGCGCGCTCCAGGCAACGTCGCCCGCGTGGATCCGCTCCAGGTTGTACGGCGAGATCGTTTCGTTCACCCGCGACGCCGCGGCGCCCGCGCCGGCCAGGATGCGCCCCGACCGGGCGTCGATGAGGGTGAGTGCGCTGCCGGGCGGCAGCGGCATGTTCGACCAGACGACCGGCAGCCCGTCCACTCGCAGTCCCGCCACCAGGAAGCCGTCCGGCGCGTCGGGCTCCACGGCGCGGAGCGGCACGGCCACGGGCAGGACCGTCGTCGTGGTCGTCTGGGCGACCAGCGCCCGATCGGTGACCGCCAGTCGGCCCGTCGCCGCTACCTCGTGCGCGTAGCTGCGCTGCGCCACGCTGGGCCGTCCCTTCGCGGGATCGTAGTTCGACATGCCGTGCTGCTCGAAATCCGGCGTGTAGTACAGCAGCGCGTTGAAGACCGGCTGCGCGGCCATCAGGGCGGCCAGGATCTGATCGCGGTCGGCGTCCTCGCCCCGCCAGAAGGCTGGCAGGCGGGCGATGGTGGTCGCCGCCTGTCGCGCCTCATAGATGCTGCTGTTGACCTCCGCGGCCGCCGCGCGCGCTACCGCGTGCGCCTGCTCATAGGCGCGCTCGTCGGCGGCGAGCCATTCGGCTCGGGTCTGCGCCAGCGACAGGACGAGCGGTCCGAGCGTGGCCACCAAGAACACGGCCAGCACGCGCGCCGCCACGGACGACGACAGGCGGTGCAGCGCGCGGCGGCATGGCGCTAGCGGCGCGCGGCGCTCTGGATGGGAGGCTCGGGGTTGCTGCTGGGCCATGGTCGCTCTCACGTGTGCGGTCGGCCGAGCTAGAGACGGGCTCGGCGTCGCGCGGGATCACTATGAGAGTCGGCAGTATGGCCTGACTTGGCGAGGGGTCAGAGCCCCGCTTCGTCGAGGAACGCCAGCGCCTGCTCGACGCCGCGGCGGCCCCAGTGGGCGTAGTTGCTGGCGGCGGGCCAGCCGACGTGCGGCGTGAGGATCACGTTGTCCAGCCGGCGCAGCGGGTGGTCGGCCGGCAGCGGCTCCTCCTGGAACACGTCGAGCGCCGCGCCGGCCAGCCGCCCGCGCTGCAGCATCTCCACCAGCGCGGCCTCGTCCACGATCGCCCCACGCGCCGTGTTGATGAGGTAGGCCGTGGGGCGTAGCAACGCCAGGCGCTCGCGGCTGAGTAGCCCCGTGCTCTCGGGCGAGAGGCGCAGGTGGATGCTAACGACGTCGGCCGTGCGCAGCACGTCGTCGAGCGGCAGGAAGGTTGCGCCACCGGTCTGGGCGCGCTCGGCGGTCAGCGTGGGGCCCCAGGCCACGACCCGCATGCCTAGCGCCTGCGCCACGCGCGCCGTGCCGCTGCCGATTCGTCCGAAGCCGAGGATGCCGAGCGTCTTGCCGTGGCAGTCCTCGCCCACGAACATCGGCCACTCGCCCGCGCGGAGCTGCCGATCGCTCCAGGGAATGCGGCGCAGCAGCCCGATCAGCAGGCCGATGGTCAGCTCCACCACGGGATAGTCCGGCCCGCCGGTGAAGACCACTTGCACGCCGTGCGCCTCGGCGGCCGCGCGGTCCAGGTGCGCGCCGCCGCCGCCCGTCTGCACGATCAGCCGCAGGCTGGGCGCGCGCGCGAACGTCTCGGCCGAGAACTTGGTGCGCTCGCGGATCAGCATGACGGCCACCGCGCCGTCGAGGCGCCGCGCCAGCTCGTCCGCCGAGTCCGCGTGGTCGTCGTACACGCGCACGTCGGCTCGCTCGCGCAGGCGCGCGATCTCGGGCCGCGTGGAGAGCGCGTGCTGCCAGTCGTCGAGGATCACGATGGTTGGACGCGCCACGGCTCACCTCCGGAGTGCTCGGGCCGGTCGCCCGCCGCTACACTGAATGTGCTTGGCTGCTTCGCATCATTGCAGAGCGGAGGGACCACGATGGCCAAAGAAGTGTTGCGCTCGGACAAGCTGGCCGCGCCGGTCGGCGTGTTCTCTCAGGCTGTCAAAGTGCCGGCTCGGGGCCACTTCATCTACGTCTCGGGGCTCACCTCGCGCGCCCCCGACGGCACCACGCACGCCCCCGGCGACGTCCGCGAGCAGACCCGCCGCATCTTGGAAAACCTGAAGCTCATCCTCGCGGAGGGCGGCGCGACGCTGGACGACGTGGTGCGCGTAGTGGTGTACATCCGCGACATGGCCGACTTCAAGGCGATCCACGAGGTGCGGGCGCAGTACTTCACCCACGACCCGCCCGCGTCCACGATGGTCGAGGTCTCGCGGCTGGTGAACGACGACATGCTCATCGAGATCGAGGCGACCGCGCTCGTGAGCGACTGAGCCTCTCGCCGGCCGCTCAATGGCCCAGGGCGCGCCCGTCCGGGCCGCCGGTCAGCGCAGCCGGTAGAAGCGAATCGCGTTCTCGGTGAGGATCTTTCGCTTCACGTCGTCGCCGAGGTCCGGGCGCTCCACGAACTCGGGGATGTCGCCCAGGAACTGGTCGCGCTGGCGCTCGTGCGGGTAGTCCGAGGGGAAGAAGATGTGGTCGGCGCCCATGCGCTCGACCACGTAGGGCAGGCTGCGCTCCTCCACCTCGCACGACACGTACACTTGGCCGCCGGACAGGACCTCCGAGGGCGTGCGGGTCAGGCCGGGGCACCAGCGGGCGCCGCGGCGCTCGAACTCCTCGTCCAGCCGGTCCATCATGAACGGGATCCAGGCGCAGCCGGCTTCGAGGAAGGCGACGCGCAGGCGCGGGAAGCGCTCGAACACGCCGTCGAACAGCATGCTCGTCATCTGGATCATGAGCGGGATGGGGTGCTCCATGGCGTGGGTCTGGATGAACTTGTCGAAGTAGTCGAAGCCCCACCCCTTGCTCGGCGCGCCGTGAATGGCCAGCGGCACGTCGAGCCGCTCGGCCTCGGCGTACAGCGGGTCGAAGTCGGCGTGTCCGTAGCCCTTGTGCAGCACGTTCGCGGAGGGCAGCACGGCGCCGCTCAGCCCAAGCTCGGTGACGGCGCGGCGCAGCTCCACCACCGCCGCCGGCACGTCCTGCACTGGCACCAGCGCCATTCCCCGGAAGCGCGGGTCGGCCTGCAGGTAGTAGCGGTGCAGCCAGTCGTTGTAGGCGCGCCCGAGCGCCACCGCCCACTCGCAGTCCTGGATCAGCCCGTAGGCCAGCCCGGCCGTGGGGTAGAGCACGGTCGTCTCGATGCCCGTCTCGTCGAGGAAGCTCAGCCAGGCGGCGGCGTTGCCCGCCGCGAGCGCGTCGCCGGCCGGGCGAAACCAGCCGTCGAGAGAAGGGAACAGCGGCATCGCGCCCACGCCCTGCTCCACGCCGCGCAGCGGGCGCCCGCGGTACTGGATGAACTCGGCGATCTGGTCCTCGCGCTCGACGCAGTGGCCGTCGGCGTCGATCACTCGAAACTGCTGCGCCACGGGGACCTCCCTGTCAAGAACTCATGGGCTGGCTGGTAGCCCAGCTCCCGCGAGATCGCGGCAGCCGCCGCCCGGAGCGGCGCCGCCAGCGGCCGCATCGCCGCCGGGCCGAAGCGCTGCGCCGGCGCCGCGATGGTGAGCGCCGCCCACACCCGTCCGTCCGCGTCGAACACCGGCGCCGACATCGCCGAGCCGCCGGGCTCGCGCTCCTCGACGCCCACCGCGTAGCCCGCCGCGCGGACCTCGGCGAGCGTGCGCGGCAGCCCGTCCGCGCTCGGCGCCTCGGCCGGCGCCTCGGCGGCCGCGTCGGGACTGAACGCGCGAAAGATCTTCGCGGTCGTGCCGCGATCGACCGGGAACACCTGTCCGATCGCCACGTGGCGACGCACCTCGTGCAGGCCCTCGATCTCCGCGACGCAGACGTGCTGCTGCCCGGCGAGCACCTGGAGGATGACAGTCTCGCCCGCCAGGTCGCGCAGCGCCCGCATGTGGGGCAGCGCGCGCGTGTGCAGGTCGCTCTGCCGCGAGCGGCCGGCGGCCAGCGCAAGCACGCGCACGCCGAGCCCGAAGCGGCGGCTGAGCGGGTCGCGCTCGACCAGCCCCTTCTTCTCCAGCGCGGTGAGCAGGCGCAGCACCGTGCTGGGGCTGACGCCGAGCTGCTGGCTTAGCTCGCGCAGCGTCGGCGGCTGCCGCGCCGCGGCGAGCGCCAGCAGCAGGTCGACGGCCCGCTCGACGGCTTGCACCGAGTTGCGATCGCCGCCTACCCCGGCCGCTGGCCGGCGCGACGGCAGGGCCGTCGCGCGTCCGTTGCTCTCGGCTGCTTTGGCCATCAGGCGCCCCGCCCTGCTCTGCGCGCGACTGCCGGCCCTGCCATCCGGTCCCCTACAGCCGGTAGAAGCGCTGGGCGTTGCCGCTCAGGATGGCCTGCTTCGCGGAGTCGGCGATCTCCTCGTTCTCCAGCAGCTCGGCCATCTCGTGCTTGCACATCCGCGCGTCCACCTCGTGCGGGAAGTCCGTCGAGAAGACGAACGGCTCGGGGCCAACCGTGCGGATGGCGTGGGCCAGGTCGGGCTCCTCGCCCTCGCAGCCCACGAACAGCCGCCCCTCCTTGATGTGCCGCCGCACGTAGTCGCTCACGCGCTCGCCCGGCTTGAGGGGGATGAGCTGCTTGCGCGGGTCGTAGGCCACGTGCGTCTCGTATGAACGGTCGAAGCGCTCCAGCACCATCAGCAGCCACGCCACGCCGCCCTCGAGGAACGCCCAGCGGACGTTGGGGAACTTGTCGGGCAGGCCGTTGAACACCACGCTGGCGAAGGTCACCATCTGGCCGAAGGGGTGGCCGAGCGCGTGGACCGGCGCGTAGACGTTCAGGTCGTCCAGCTGGAAGCCCTCGTGGCAGCCGCCGTGAATCGCGATCGCGCAGCCGAGGCGGTCGGCCTCCTCGTAGATCGGCCAGAAGCGCTTGGCGCCGATATGGCCGGCGAAGCCGGTCGAGGGCAGCATGGCGCCCACCATGCCCAGCTCGGTGACGGCGCGGCGCAGCTCCTCGACCGCTGCCTCGGGCTCCTGCACCGGCAGTAGCGCCATGCCCTTGAAGCGCGGGCTGGCGCCCAGATACGCCTCGGCGACCCAGGTGTTGTACGCGCGCGTGGCGTAGATCGCCCAGTCGAGGTCGACGATCTTGCCGTAGGAGAGGGCGATCGTCGGGTAGAGCACCGCGGCGTCGATGCCCACGTCCTCCATGAACGCCATCCACTCCTTCGGGCCGACCGGCTTGCCGCCGCCGAAGGAGTCGGGCAGCAGCTTGCCCGTGTGGTGGTGCAGGTGGTCGAGCGGGGGGAAGAGCTGGTAGGGACCAAACGTCTGCGTGCGGTCCTTGTACACGTCGGGCATGAGCCGGGAGATCGCCTCGATGTCCTCGAACAGGTGGCCGTCGCCGTCGATGACGCGTACCGAATCCATCCTCGCTCCTCCTCGCCGCTCGTGACCGAGCCAGCGCCCCCCGCCGGCCCAACACACCAGCGGCGCTCTGTTCCGCATGGCGGTGGACTGTTCCTCTACGCGGCTATTATAGGCGGGCGCGGCGGAGCGGTCAACGCGGCGAGGTCCGGGGGTGTCCCACAGCTTTTTGCGCCGACTGGCGGACGCTCCCAATCGGCGCCTCGCGCCACTTTTTGCTATCAGGCGGCACAGCAGCGGGGGGCGCTCCGGCGTATCCGGAGGGGCAACCGCTGGCCGTCATACCCGCCTGGCAAACTCGTGGAGCCCTTTACCGGAGCGAAACGCAAAGTCCTGTGGGACACCCGTACTCTCGCCATACCCTGATCTGTAACACTGATGCGTGGTACTGTAACACTGATGGGTGGTACACTGACGGGCGCAAGCGTGCACCGCCTCTGACTAGCCACCGGGGCCGCACTCACTGGCGGATGGGGAGCTGCCTCCGGGTCGCGGTAGGGCAGGTTGAAGTCTGCCACGCTGCGTGCGGGTCAGGCCAACGTCCACTACACCTCAGACTCACTGCTCACGGGCGGCACGTCGACGTCATCACGTGAGGGACTCAATGGCGGAGCCGGCTGTTCGTGGGCCCGTGCCGCTAGAAAGAATGTTGACATCGTCGAAAGTGGCAGCAGGATAGTTTCCCGATGTAGTTCGATCTACAGGTCACCTCATCAACATCCCAAGTTGGATTCATGATAGTACAGTAATGCGAGGGGCGAGATGGCTCACCCGATGCGAGCACAGACTGGTGAGAAGCGAAACGAGTGCCAAGTCGCCGCCGGCCCACAAGAAGGCGTCGGAGTTGACAGCCTATATCGCCACCCAATCCGGATCGTCATCGTCGATGACCACCGGATGGTGCTAGAAATGATGCAGGCGCGTCTGCAAGGAGTAAGCGGCCTCGAAGTCGTGGGTACCGCGGTGGACGGGCCTACTGCCCTCAACCAAATCGCAGTGCGCCATCCTGATGTCCTGCTCCTGGACCTGCAACTCCCGGGTATGACGGGCGCGGAGGTCGCCAAGAACGTGCTTTCTGACCATCCCAAGGTAAGCATATTGGTGGTAACTGGCCTCGCCGCTACTTGTGATCCGCGTCCCTTACTGGAACTCGGAGTACGAGGTTACATCACAAAGACAGCCTCCCTTGATAGTCTTATCGATGCCATCCGAAGTGTAGCTCAAGGTAGAACAGTCGTGGTCACAGAAGTATTCCCACGCGGTGAGAGTGGCTGCGGCAAGCGACTTACGGACCGAAAGCAAACTGTGCTACAGTTGCTCGCACTCGGTCATCGCACCGCAGAAATCTCTGAGTCTTTGAGCGTCTCTGCGAGAACAGTCGAAATCCACGTCGCGGCTCTACGCACGAAGTTAGATGCGCGGTCACGGGCAGAACTAATCTTCAAAGCCCATCAACTGAACCTCTTCTCGCCTCCTACGACATAGCTCACATTACATCCAGGCGCGTGTCGGCTTCAGGTCCCATGCCTATGCTTTGCGCCTCACAAGTCATGTGCGGTGTCTACTCAGCTGCCGGATGAGAGGATAGGGGTCCGAGTGTGGCCAGCGGCGGATGGATCACATGCTGCTGCTCGCGGAGACCGGCCCGCAGTGCTTCCAGCCGTCGTACCAATGCGACGACCTGGTCCGGGCTCAGGTGGCGCAGCTGCTCGTCCGACATGCCTACATTATGTCTGGCCAACTACCCGATGGTCAAGCGCACGCTCACACATGCGGCCCGTCGGCCTGGTAAGTAGACATCCTGCGGTTTTCCGCAACAAAACATTGCGGGTTCCGGCAGCGCAGACTGCGGTAACTCCTCTTGCTGGACCTAGTTTCATCGTCTACACTACGACCCGTCGTTACTCCGTGAGTCGGTCGTTCGGCCTTTGTTGCACACTTAGACCGAGTGCTGGCACGGGAGAATACAAGGACGTGGAGGCACCGTGTTATCCAAGCGTCTAGTAATGGCTGTGCTAGGCCTGCTTGTGCTGAGTGCGGCTACTTCTGGTAATGGAGTGAATGCGCAGGCGGGCTATAACCCTGGTGCCAAGGTTTTTGGCATGACTGGATATAACGCGTTCTACGGAATCATGGCCACCAAGATGACACCGGCGCTCTCTCTGGCACCTAACTACTGGGTAGCTTCGCCAGTTGGTGTGTCTCAGGGCGACGGAACTTACATCGAGTCTGGCCCAAGAGTACTCTGTGGGGCATATGGATGCTCGTACATTCCCTATATGGCCTTCCGCACCGAGGCCAATTACAAGGACGGGTACAACGACTTCAGTCACCCGATTAGTCCTGGGGCCTACTACACTTACCAAAGCACCAAGTCTTATCCAGGTATTGGAAACTTCTGGACTAGCTGGGTTTACTGGGGCGGCCAGTGGCTGAACCTGGCTGTGCCTTGGGGCGGCGGTGTAGACCTAGGGCTGCCTTACATGTTCGAGGTTGGGTCTGGTGGTGAGAACGGCTGCGTGGGGTGTGCCATGGGCTGGACATATGGCTACTTTCACTACTACATGACCCTGAACAACATGTGGACTCCATGGTGTTGGACGTACCCCCGTTATGACCCGCCCGATCTGCCTTCGCGCACCGGCGCGGCAGTATACGGGTGTGGCAATAACTACGACTGGTACGCGGGACAGCCGTTCTAGGCGAACGGCGATGCAGGGATAGGAAGAGCACTATGAGACGGTACAGGGCGCAGCTACTAGCCGGTATTCTCCTGGGCGGAGCGATCGCATTCGCAGGATACGCGCACGCGCAAAGCACCGGGGCGAGCCAAAGCGGACCGCCTGTCACACATGACATTCCAGCGCAAGAGAAGGCGCGACGGGCCAGCGTGCCGGTCCAACAGGTCGCGCAGTGGGCACGTGAACAAGTACCACAATACTACGCGATGGCCAGCGGGACGCCTGAGGTGCGTTTGACTCGGCCGGTCCGAGCCTCCGAACTGGCGTCACTGGGGCTCCCACTCGTCAGCCAAGTGGATGGGGAGCCGCCGTTGGTCCTCGTGATCCTGCGTGGTGACTTCGACCTCAATCGTGGCATGGGGAGTGGTGGGTACCGTGGGTATTCCCAGGAGCCAGCGCGCGCTCAATATGTTGGCATAATCTATGATCTTTGGGCGGGTCTGCCGATTTGGTATGGTACCTCTCTAACCGGAGGCCGGTTCCGGCTGGTACTTAATGACGAGAGTCTCCCAGACGAGCCGCAAGCGCCGGGGTCGACATTGACGCCACAGCCCAGCGGCTTGGCGTTTGGACCTGCTCCGGCAGCCGTACCTGAAGCTCCATCTGCACAGCTGCTCCTGTTCTCGCTGCTCGTGGTAGCCGGACTAGCGGTTCGGCGCGCAAGGTGAGCCGTTAGCCAGGCTGGTAGCGCCCGGGATCCGGCTCGCGCAGCAGCGCGAATAGGGTGGTCGCCGGGAGCGCTGGATCCCGCTCTGGCTAGCTCGTCACTCGGGGCCAGGGTTCGGCGAAGGGATTCGACCGGGTGCGGCACGATGTGTGGTGGCCGCCCGACAGCCGGCCACCCCTGGTACCGCGATGGCCTCCGGTCCAGGTCGCCTGCTACCCTGCCCGCAAGAACCTAAGGGACACCCGGTCCGGGGACCGGCGGGAGAGGCCTGTCGCGAGCGCGCCGCCGGCTTACTCCGCCCCAAGCTGGGCGTTCAGCACCCGCCGCAGCGTCTCGGGCGTCACGTTGCCGCCGCTCACGAGCACGGCGACACGCTTGCCGGCCAGCCGCTCGCGCACGGCCGGCTGCGCGAGCGCGGCGATGGGGGCGGCGGCCGCCGGCTCGGCCAGCACGTGCGCGTGGCGCAGCAGCGCGACCATCGCCCCCTCGATCGCCGCGTCGGTCACCAGCACCACGTCGTCGAGCGCGCCGCGCAGGAGCCGCAGCGGCAGCGCGTAGGCCTGCCGGGTGGCCAGGCCGTCGGCGAACGTCTCGGCGCGCGCCGTGCTCTGCAGGCGGCCGCTACGCCAAGAATCGTGGAACGCCGGCGCGCCGGCCGCCTGCACCGCGATCACGGTGAGGTCCGGCTTGATGCCCTTGCCGGCGAGACAGATGCCGCAGGCGCCGCTGCCACCGCCCAGCGGCAGCACGATCGCCTCGACCGCCGGCCACTCCTCTAGGATCTCCAGCGCGGCGGTGGCGATGCCGGGATAGAGCAGCGGCTCGTTCGCGGCGTGGACGTAACGGTAGCCGCGGGCCTGGCTGGCGGCCTCGGCGGCCTCGCGGGCCGCGTCGAAATCGGCCCCGCCCAGGACGACCTCGGCGCCCAGCCGCCGCATGGCGGCCACTTTGTACGGGTTGCTGTCCGCGGGCGCGTAGACCACCACGGGAAAGCCGAACAAGCGGGCCGCGTAGGCGATCGACTGGCCGTGGTTGCCCGTCGACGCTGTCAGGAATCCGGCCGGGCGCCGCTCCGCCCCCGCGGCGATCGCGGCCACCAGGTTGATGCCCCCGCGCACCTTGAAGGCGCCGATCGGCTGCAGCGTCTCCAGCTTCAGGCGCACGTCGAGGCCCAGCGCCTCGGCCAGTGCCGGCGCGGCCACGAGCGGCGTCGGCCGCAGATAGGGCCGCAGCCGTTCCCGCGCCACGAACACGTCGGCCAGCGTGGGCAGCCGAGGGGCATCCTTGGCAGCGCGCACCACCCACCTCCAGGGGCGCCGCTCGTCGGGCGGCCGCGGCATTATGGCGCAGGACGGACCACCTACCCCACGTCCGGTGCCCTGCCGCCGCTGCCCCGGCGCGTCGCCCAGGCGCTCGCACCCGCGCGCCGCACCCGACCTCGCACCCGGCCCTCGACCAGCGCGTCGACGACGCTAGCAGGACGGGTACAGGCAGCGGGTCGGCGTCCCCACTAGGGGGCCCGCCGGCGCGACCGGCGGGCGGTAGGGCGTGGCCGTCGGTGCGATCGCCGGGAAGGAGCTAATCACGGTGCGCGGGACCGCCGATGGCGTGAGCGTCGGCGTCGGCGTCGGCGCCGCTGTCGGCGGCGCCACGGTGAGCGTCCGCGTGGGCGGCCGGGGCGTTGCGGGCGCGGGCGTGGCCGGCGGCGCGGTCGGCGGGAGGGTGGGCGGTGGCTCGGGCGTCGGTGGCGTCAGCACGACCCCGACGGCCAGCGGCACCGCCGTAGCCTCGGACGAAACCGCCGCCGAGCCGGGGCCGTTCGCCTGCGCGCCGGCCGCGGCCGGCGCGACGAGCGTGGGCGGTGCCGGGGCGGGCGTGGGCGGTGGCGCCGGCGGTGGCGCGGCCACCACTCCCACGGTTGGCGCAGCAGTGGCAGTCGCCGCAACCGCCTCGGCCGGCGTCTCGCCGGCTTCCGGCTCATCCGTCAGCGCAGCCGCGCCGGGTCGCGGCGTCTCCGACACGGTCGGCGTGGCGGGCGCGCGGACCGGCGGGGCGCTGGTGGCGCCGAGCAGGACGGCGGGAGGCGGCTGCGCGAGCAGCAGGACGACGCTGTTGGGCGGCGACCCCGCGGCCGGGGCCAGCGCCTGCACGTCGGTCACGGCCCCGGAGCGCCACGCGAAGCTCGTGGCGAGGATCTGCCGCTCGCCCACCCGGGCCTCGACGTGCGCGGACTCGCCGGCGTCCGCCCCGTCGCCGCGGAGCGCGCTCACGTCGACGACCACCTGGCCCGGAGCCTGGCCCCGCAGGGTCAGCGTGTAGCTCTCCACCGGGGCGGGCACCGTGAAGACCTGGGCGCCCCGGTCGCCCCGCCGCAGGCGCGCGCCCGGAATCTGGCTCACGTACGCCTCGGCAGCCGGATGGTAGCCGACGCTTCGCCCGCGGGCGTCCGTCAGCAACGCGCTGACGGGCCCCTGCACGCCGACTTGCAGCGTGACGAGCGGCGCGGCGGCCGGCACCGGCACCGACGGCGCCTGCCCCGGCGCCATGCGGGTGGTGAACCCGCTCGGCAGGTCCACGTCGCCGGCCGTGGTGCGTCCCTCGACGGTGCCCGCCACGGCCGCGACCGCCAGCGTGCCGTCGAGCGCTACCGTGGTGGTGAACTGGCCGCCGCGTGCCACGAAGCGCCCGGCCGGGCTGACGATCTCAACCGCCGGCAGGGGCGCGCCGCGGGCGGCCGTCACCGTCCAGGCGGTGCCGCGCGACTGCTCGAACGCGATGGTCGCCAGGCCCGTCGCGGGATCGCGCGAGCCGTTCTGGAGCGCCAGCTCGGTGTCCGGGTCGAGCGAGGTGGACGAGCCGTCGGCATACACGATCGAGGCGTAGCCATCCGTGCCGGTGCGGACCCGATCCCCAGAGTGCAGGTCGCGTTTTCCCTCGACGAGCCCGAAGCTGGCGCCGCCGGCGGGCTGGAGCTGCACGTCCCCCTGGAGGGCGGCCAGCGTCGTGTCGTCCACCAGGTAGAGGGCGCCGACCGCGGCAGACGGCGGGCCGGGGCGCGCGAGCCACAGGGCGACGCCCAGGACGGCTAGCGCCAGACCGACCGGGAGCCAGCGGCGTGCCCTATGCACGCGAAGTCCGAGCAGCCGATTCACGCGCCCCACGTCTTCCTGTTCAGGCTTGCCACATTAATCCAGATTCGTGGTCAAGCGGCAAGTCCTCCCGTTCGATCACCGCGCGCTGGCCCCCGCCCGCGCGGCTGGTGTAGATTGAGCGCACCTGGGACGACGCTGGCGCGGCCAGCGGGAACGGAGGAGCGACGATGGTGGCCACGGACGACTTTCTGACGCTTCCCGAGATTCGGCGAGCCGCGCAGCGCAACCTGTCGCGGGAGGTGTTCGACTACGCCTCCGGGGGCGCCGAGACCGAGGCAACGCTGCGGCGCAACCATCGGGCGATGAGCCACTGGGTCTTCCGGCCGCGCGTGCTCCGCGACGTGAGCGCGATCGACACCTCCAGCAGCCTGCTCGGCATGCCCCTGGCGCTGCCGGTGATGATCGCGCCGATGGGCTCGACGCACTATTTTCATCCCGACGGCGATCTAGCGCTCGCGCGCGCGGCCGGCCGCCTGGGGACGATCCACTGGATGAGCACGGTCGGCGCCTCGACCCCCGAGCAGGTCGCCGCCGCCGCTAGCGGCCCCCTCGTCTTCCAGCTGTACTTCTGGGGCGGCTACGACTGGGGCGAGGAGCTGATCCGCCGCGTCGAGGCCGCCGGCTTCAAGGCGCTCTGCCTGACCGTCGACGTGGCCAACTACGGTCGCCGCGAGCGCGACATCGAGAAGCGCTACGACCCGCGCGGCGGTGCGCGCGCCATCGGCATCCCCCGCGACTACGCCCGCATGGCGTCGCTGTCGTGGAAGGACGTCGACTGGCTGAAGCAGACGACGCGCCTGCCGCTCGTCGTGAAGGGTATCGAGACGGCCGAGGACGCGCGCCTGGCGGTCGAGCACGGCGTGGACGTGGTGTACGTCTCCAACCACGGCGGCCGCCAGCTCGACCACGCGCCCGCGACCATCGAGACGCTGCCCGAGGTGGTCCAGGCCGTGGCTGGCCGCGCCGAGGTCGTGGTCGACGGCGGCTTCCAGCGCGGCACCGACGTGCTCAAGGCGATCGCGCTGGGCGCCCGGGCGGTGTGCATCGGCAAGGCGGCGGCCTGGGGCCTGGGCGCCGCCGGCGAGGAGGGGGTGGTGCGCACGCTCGAGCTGCTGGCGCTGGAGCTGCGCATCGCCATGGCCAACACCGGCCAGGCCCGCCTCGCGGACGTCGGCCCCGCGCTGGTCCGCCGCGCCTGCGTCAGCTATTGAGCGCGTCGGCGGCAGTGCCGGAGGACGTTGGCCCCGGCCGATCCACCCCCATCATTTCGGCGAGTTAGGGTAGCGCGCTATCCTCACGCTAGCCAAGTCAACAGTGCGTGCGGCCCGCGCGAGCGCGCCGTAAGGGTGTTCAGCGGTGCTGCCGCCGCCGCGGCCACCGCGCGAGGGGCCGCCCTCCGAGCCAGCAATCCCCTGCGCGCCGCCTGCGTCGCGGGCGGCCCCCCCGCGCGCCCGTCAGCCCCCCGCGTCGTGCGATCCCCCTCCCACACGCGGTCGACCATCGCGCGCGGCATGGTGGTTGCTACAGGCGGGCCGCCAGCGGCGCTATCCGTCGCCGTGGCGACCGCGCGCGCCACGCGGCCTCCGCGGGGCAGCGCCAAGCGGCCGCCGGCAAGGCTCCCCGAGCGGGCGTTCGGGACAGCTGCCGGCTCGATACCGTTCGGCGCCTCAGCCGGCGCCGAGGAGAGCAAGCTATGGGCACGGCGCTGGGCGGCCGGCTCGCGTTGCCGCCGCTGCACTGGACGGCGGAGGCCGAGTGGATGGACGCGCCCGGCCACGACCCGGCCATCCTGCTCGACAACCTCGGCGACCTGCGCCGTGTCAATCGCTGGGTGGGGGGCGTGTGGCTGACCGTGCAGGCGCTGGAGCGGCTGACCGCGCACCTCCCGCCCGGCGCCCCGCTGAGCGTGCTCGACCTGGCGACCGGCGGCGCTGACATCCCGCGGGCGATCGTGCGCTGGGCGCGCCGCCGCGGTCTCCGCGCCCGCGTCCTCGCCACCGACCTCAGCCCCGAGATCGTCGCGCTCGCGCGCCAGGGGGTAGGGGACAGGGGCCAGCGGCCGGGGGCCAGGAGCGAGCGCGGGGACCAGATCGGCGGGTACGGGTCGGGGCGCACCCGCCACGAGGGTAGCGCTCCTGGCCCGCGGCCCCTCACCCCCACCCCTTGGTTTGCCGTGGCCGACGCGCGCTGCCTGCCGTTTGCCGACGCCAGCGTGGACGTCGTGACCTGCTCCCTCGCGCTCCACCACCAGCTACCCGACGACGGCGTGGCGATGCTCGCCGAGATGCGGCGCGTCGCGCGACTCGGCATCGTGGTGAACGACATCGTGCGCTGCTGGAAGGGCTACTGGGGCGCCTGGCTGCTCTCGCGCGTCGCCAGCCGCAACCCGCTCACGCGGCACGACGGGCCGCTGTCCGTGCGCCGCGCCTACACGCGGCCCGAGATGGTCGCGCTGGCGCGACGCGCGGGCCTGGGCCCCCTCGCCTTTCGCGGCTTCCTCGGGTACCGCGTCGCGATGACCGCGCGGGTGGCGGCATGAGCGCCCGGGACGCCGACGTGCTGGTGGTCGGCGGCGGGCCGGCCGGGTCCGCGACGGCGGCGCGGCTGGCGGCGCGCGGCCACGACGTGCTGGTGCTAGAGAAGGCCGCCTTCCCACGCGAGAAGCCTTGCGCCGAATATCTCAGCCCCGGCGTCACGGACGCGCTCCGGCGCCTCGGCGCCCTCGACGCGGTGCTCGCCGCCGGCCCGGCGCGCCTCGGCGGCATGCGCCTCGTCACGGCCGGCGCCGCCTGGCCGATGACCTACCCCGACGACGACGGCCCGCGGCGGGCGCTAGGCATCCCACGGCCCGTGTTCGACGCGGCGCTGCTCGATCACGCCCGCGCGCGGGGCGCCCGCGTGCGCGAGCGGGCCACGGTGCTCGGCGCCCTCGTGGAGGCGGAGCAGGTCGTGGGCGTGCAGGCGCGCGTGAACGGCGAGCGCATGTGCCTGCGCGCGCGCTGCGTCGTGGCCGCCGACGGCCTGCACTCGGCCGTGACGCGCTCGCTCGGCCTCGACGTGCCCGCGCGCTGGCCGCGGCGGCTCGGGCTGGTCGCCCGCTACGCGGGCGTGGCCGGTAGCCTCGACCGCGGCGAGATGCACGTCGGCGGCGGCCTGTACTGCGGTCTGGCGCCTGTCGGCCACGGGCTGGTGAACGTCGGGCTGGTCGGCGCGCTGCGCTTCCGGCCGGGCCGGGAGGGCAGCGCGGCCTTCTTCGAGCGGCGGCTCCGCGAGCTGCCGGGGGTGGCTCGCCGGCTCGCCGGGGCGCGGCGGGAGACGCCGGTGCGTGGCGCGGGGCCGCTCGCGCGCCGGGTGCGCCGCGTAGCGGGGCGCGGCTACCTGCTCGTGGGCGACGCCGCGGGCTTCCTCGACCCCTTCACGGGCGAGGGCGTGTACCGCGCGCTGCGTGGCGCCGAGCTGGCGGCAACGGCGGTCGAGCGGGCGCTGACCCGCGACGACGCCCTGCCGGTCGGCTACGCGCGGGCGCGTCGCGTGGCCTTCGGCGACAAGGAGCGGGTCTGCCTGCTGGTGCAGGCCTTCCTGGGCTCGACGGCGCTGTTCGACTACGTGCTAGCGCGGCTGGCGCGTCGCCAGCGCCTGGCCGACCGGCTGGCCGCGGTGCTCGGCGACTACCGGCCCGCCGCCCCAGCCCTGCAGCCCGGGTTTCTGGGCGCGCTGCTCTGGCCCTGAAGCGGCGCGCGGGAGGCGGAGTGTACACCGAGAACGCGGTCACGATCCGCGCCGACCTGGCGACCATCTACCAGCTCGCGGCCGCGGTCGAGCGCTGGCCGGCGCTGCTGCCGCACTACCGCGCGGTGCGAGTGCTGGCGGCGCGGGACGACCGGCGGCTGGTGGCGATGGCGGCGCGACGCGGCTGGATTCCGGTCCGCTGGTCGGCGGTGCAGGTCTGCGAGCCCGCCGTGCCGCGCATTCGCTTCCGCCACGTGCGCGGGGTAACCCGCGGCATGGCGGTCGAGTGGGTGTTCGAGTCCGGCGCGGATGGGGTGCGCGTGAGCATCCGGCACGAGCTGCGCCTCGGCTGGCCGCTTGTCGGCCGACTGGTAGCCGACCGGATCATCGGTCCGCTGTTCGTGGCCTACGTCGCGGGCCAGACGCTGCGGCGCATCAAGGCGCTCGCGGAGCGCCGCCAGCCGATGGCGGGTGCCGTGGCCCCGCGCCCACTTGGCAGCGAAGCGGGGTCGACATGAGGGAGCGGAACGAGCGGCGCGTCGTCGTCACCGGGATCGGCGCCCTCACGCCGATCGGGGCGGGCGCCGATGGGCTTTGGGCGGGGCTGCGCCGCGGCGAGTCGGCGGTGCGGCGCGTGACGCGCTTCGATCCGGCCCCTTTTCGCTCTCAGGTGGCGGCCGAGATCGGCGACTTCGATCCGCTCTGCTACCTGGAGCCGCGGAAAGCCCGACGGCTCGACCGCTTCTCGCAGCTCGCCGTCGTGGCCAGCCAGATGGCGTTCGCGGACGCCGGCCTCTGCCCGGCCCGCACCGCCGGCGACGAGGTCGCGGTGTACCTTGGCAGCGCGCTCGGCGGCATCGCGTACGCCGAGGAGCAGCACGCCCGCTACCTGGCGACCGGCCTGCGGGGCGTCGAGCCGCTGCTGGCGCTGGCGGTGTTTGGCGGCGCCGGGGCGACCAACGTCGCCATCGAGCTGGGCCTGCGCGGACCGGCCGTGGGCAACGCCAACTCCTGCGCCTCGGGCGCGATCGCCGTGGGCGAGGCGTTCCGGCTGGTGCGTGGCGGCGGCGCGCGGGTGGCCCTGGCGGGCGGGGTCGAGGCGCCCCTCGCGCCGCTGACGTTCGGGGCCTTCGCGCTCATCAAGGCGATGTCCAGCCGCAACGATGTCCCCGAGCGGGCCAGCCGGCCGTTCGACGCGACGCGCGACGGCTTCGTGATGGGCGAGGGGGCGGCGGTGCTCGTCCTGGAGGACGGCGAGCACGCCCGGCGGCGCGGCGCCCACGTCTACGCGGAGGTGCGCGGCTACGGGGCCAGCAACGACGCCTACCACATGACGGCGCCGCTGCCCTCGGGCGAGCAGGCCGCGCGCGCGATGCGGCTGGCCCTGGCAGAGGCCGGCCTCGGCCCCGGCGAGGTGGAGTACCTGAACGCTCACGCCACCGGCACGCCGTTGGGCGATGCGGCCGAGGCGCTGGCGATCCGCCTCGCCTTCGGCGCGCACGCCGACCTGCTGCCCGTGAGCGGCACGAAGGGCCTCTATGGCCACCCGCTCGGCGCTAGCGGCGCGATCGAGGCGGCCCTCGTGGCGCTCGCCCTCGACCGTGGCTGGCTGCCCCCCACCGCCAACCTGGAGCGCCCCGACCCGGCCTGCCGCCTGGCCCACGTGGCGCCGGATGGCCGGGAGGCGGCGATCGCCGTCGCCATGACGAACTCCTTCGGGTTCGGCGGCATCAACGCCAGCCTGGTCTTTGGGCGCGGCGATCGCCCCTGACCAGCTTGCGCGGGTCGGGGGCGCTTGGCCTGATCCGCCCGCCCCACCGAGTTCCCCGACCTGCTCGACAGCGGCGGGTGTGAGACGAGCGTGAGGCACGGAGCGAGTAAACTGAGGCTGGGAGGCGCACGATGAGTCCACCTGCCTTGCCGGCCGACGAGCCCGAGCGGCTGGCCGCCCTCCAGGCGCTGCGCATCCTCGATACGCCGCCCGAGGAGCGCTTCGAGCGAATTACGCGCGTCGCGCGGCGGCTCTTCGGCGTGCCGATCGCGCTCGTCAGCCTGGTCGACGCCAGCCGGCAGTGGTTCAAGTCCTGTCAGGGGCTGACGGTGCGCGAGATGCCGCGCGAGGTGTCGTTCTGCGCCCATGCCATTCTCGGAGACGCGTTGTTCGTGGTCCCGGACACGCGGCAGGATCCCCGCTTCGCGGACAACCCCCTCGTCGTGAGCGAGCCTGCCGTGCGCTTCTACGCGGGGCAGCCTCTCCACGACCCCCAGGGCCATCGCCTGGGCACGCTGTGCATCATGGACCGCGCACCCCGCACCCTGAGCCCCGCCGACGCGCAGGCGCTGCGCGACCTGGCCGCCTGGGCCGAGAGCGAGCTGGGCGCGGCGAGTCTCAGCGAGGCATTGCTCGCGCAGCAGGAGACCGACGCCCGCCTGCGGCGCGCGGAAGCCGACCTTGCCGCCGCGCTCGCGGCCCAGCAGGCGGCCAACGCGGAGCTGCAGCGGCTGAATCGCGCGAAGAGCGAGTTCGTCTCGATCGTGAGCCACGAGTTTCGCACCGCGCTCACGGGCATCCAGGGCTTCAGCGAGATGATGCGCGACGAGGACTTCACGCTCGAGGAGATGAAGGAGTACGCCGGCGACATCAACAAGGACGCGCAGCGGCTGAACCGCATGATCACGGAGATGCTCGACCTCGACCGCATGGAGTCCGGGCGCATGACCCTGAACGTCAGTGCGGTGGACCTGAACCAGCTCATCGCCGAAGCGGCCGAGCGCGCGCGGCCCAATGCGCCCGCGCACCCCATCCGGCTCGACCTGGACCCGTCGCTGCCGCCGCTCCCGGGCGACCGCGACAAGCTCACGCAGGTGCTGACGAATCTCGTTAACAACGCCGTGAAATACTCGCCCGAAGGCGGCGACATCGTCCTGCGGAGCCGACGAGAAGACGGTATCGCGCACGTCCAAGTGCAGGACCACGGCATGGGCATCCCGCCGGAGGCGCTGGAGAAGGTGTTCGAGCGCTTCTCGCGCATCGAGTCCGGCACCAGCCGCTACATCCAGGGGACCGGCCTGGGCCTTCCGATCGTCCGCCAGATCGTGCAGATGCACGGTGGTCGCGCCTGGGCGGAAAGCATCCCTGGCGAAGGCAGCACCTTCCAGTTCACCCTCCCGCTGAACGGCCCCCGCCCGCCGGTTGACGCGCCCGCCCCCGGGCCAACGTGAGCGCTGCGGCCTGCCCTGAGACCGGCGCTTGCCCGTCGGCGACGAGGCGGCATACCGCACTCTGGGACGCTGGCCGCTTCGCCCCTGTCGCTGGTACCATGGCGATATGGATCGACGGCGACGGCTAATCTCACTACTGCTCGCTCTTGCGTTCGGACTGGTTCCGCCCGCGCTGCTCGTCCTGGACGTGAGTGCCGCCGGTTTGCCTGCCGCGGTAGAAGTGCCCGCTGGCGAGGCGCAGGAGGACGCCCTCCCCGCTGTCCCGCTGGTGGCGCTCCATGAGCCGAGCCCTGTTCCCTTCCCTCCTGGCGTTGGCGGCCGACGTCATTCCCCCCAGCATCTACAGGGCGCCGGCGCCAGCGGGCTGGGTTACGCCCGTCGCGAACAGCCTGCCTCCTCCCACGTTGCCTCTACTCCCCTTCGCTGTTAGCTAGCTCTCCGCCCCCCCGTGTTCTGGCTGTGTTCTGGCTAGTGAGCCGGCTCACCGCGCAAGGGTGTGCTGCGCCGCGCTGGTGCGCGCCCAGCACGCCCCGACTGCCCGTGAGAGGCGAGAGTTAGTTAAAGGAGAACCTACGGATGGCTCCGACCAAGCGCTTCCAAAGCGCGGTGTCACGTCAAGGAGGCACACCCCGGCCGACCCGCCCGCGCACGCGCGTTGCCCTACTCCTCTCGGTCTTGGCGGCGTTGCTGCTCGGCCAATTCATCGGCTCCGTGTCGCGGGTCCATGCCCAGGGCCCGCTACCGATCTACACCAGCCCGATCGACGTCACCGGCCTGCGGCTCCAGCTCCAGGCGAGCGTCCCGGACCGCGACACCGGGCAACCGGTCAACACGCCGTTGCCGGTGGGGCTGCTGGGGCCGAAGTTCAACGAGCTGACGTCCCGGCCGCTCAGCACGCAGATCGACGAGTACTGGAACGTCAAGCCCGACCCGCGGACGGGCAAGACGCCGCGGCAGCAGGCCTGCGACCGCATTCGCCAAGGGCTGGACGACGCGGTGGCGAAGGCGGGCGAGGGCTTCTCCGTGTACGACTTCGACTGCAGCCTGGCGACCAGGGGGACGCTGCTGCTCCACCGGGAGGGCTCGGCGCTCACGTTCGGCTATACGCTGCTCGACAGCTCGATCGAGTTCTATGTCACGACGCCGGCCACCTGTAACCGCCATACCTTCGCCCCGCTCTGCCCCAACGATCCGGGCCTCAAAGTGTCCCTGGTCCCGCAGCTCGTCATGACGCTGCGCACCCCGGAGGTGTGCCGCATGACGGCGACCAACGGCACTGCCGTGATCCAGTCGCCGGACCTGGAGACTAGGGGGGTGCTCCGTGTGGCCGAGCTGGCCGATACGGTCCTCTTCGGGGGCTGGTACAGCAGCCAAGCCGAGCAGGCGATCCGGCAGACCACGCAGGACGTGCCCCTGCCGCTCGATGACGCGCTCGCGGAGCTGCGCGACAGCGCCCCTTGCCGAGAGCGCAGCAGCCCGGCCGGGCGCGTCGTCGCCGCCTTCCACGACGTCGAGACGGCGATCGAGCCTGCGCAGGGGGCGATCATCCTGCGGCTCAGCCATCCACCGATCGCGCCCCCGCGCTTCCAGAACGTCTCTCTGCCCTCCGGGCCGGACACGTGCGTGTCGGGCTACGTCTGGCGGGAAGCGTTCGAGGGCGACCACGTCTGCGTGACGCCCGAGACGCGGCGCCAGGCCGCTGCCGACAACGCCGCGGCCGCCTCCCGCCGTGAGCCGAACGGCGGCGCCTACGGGCCTGACACCTGCCGGCAGGGCTTCGTCTGGCGGGCGGCGCGTCCCGAGGACCACGTCTGCGTGACGCCGGAGCGCCGCGATCAGACGGCGAACGACAACGCCCAGGCCAGCCAGCGCCGGGTGCTGGGGGAGTCGACGCCGAGCTTCACCCGGCCCAGCATCGCCGCCCCGCCGATCGCGGCGGCAGGCAGCACGATCAAGGTCAGCGGCCAGTTCTTCCCGCGGCCGGCGGACCCGACCACCCTGTTCCTCTCCCTGGAGCGCGACACCACCAGCGCCTGCCTCGGCGGCGCCACCGAGCTGGAGTGGGGGCCAGACGGCGGCGCGATGCGTGTCGAGAAGCTGCCCGGCGATGGCCTAAGCTGCACCTCCCGCCATGAGGCGAAGAGCCTGAGGCCGGCGACGGCTTATCGCTTCCGCGCCCGCGACTGCAACGCCCTCACTTGCAGCCCCTGGAGCGAGCCCGTAACCCTAACCACGGCCGCCAGCGCCGGCCCGAGCGGCGTCACCCTGACGTTGGACGGCGCGTCGCTGGGCACGGCCACCGTCACCGCCCAGGGCACGTTCGATGTGGACGTTGTCATCCCCGCCGGCACCGCCGCCGGCGAGCGAACGATCCGGGCGGTCAGCGGCGCCGCCACCGCGGACACGAGCCTCCAGGTGACTGCCGCGAGCGGCGGCGGACGGGCGAGCATCCTCTTGACCGGCAGCTTCTTCGGTGACCGTGGTTGCCCCACGCGTGCTTTGCCCGACTATGCCCAGGCGGTAGAGATCGATGCGCCGTTCTCGGTCTACGGTACCGGTTTCGCCCCAGGACGGGTGACGCTGCGCCTCGACTCGGCGACGGGGATGGAGCTGGGCACGGCGACCGTGGGGGCGGACGGCACGTTTTGCCACGACGCCTTCCGGGGACCACCAGCCAGCCAGGTCGGCAACCACACGCTCGTGGCCGTGCAGAACGGTACCGCCCAGGCCACGATTCCGGTCCGGGTCGTCAGGCCCAGTCCCGTGCGGTAGGCGCGGTACCGGCCTGAGGCGGGGCCTCTGGGGGCGGCGAGTGACGGCGCTCCGCCGCTCTCCCGCCCCGGGGCCCGCCGCGGGGAGGTGCGCGCTTACGCGCAAAATTCGGCTCGCTGCTACAATTGCGCCGGTGGGTCGTCCGCCGAGCCACGCCATTTGGCGATGGGCGCTCCGCTCGGCGGCGCGGCCAGGAGGCCGGAGAGCGGGCGCGCGGACCGCCGGGCGGGCGGATCGCGGCGGGAGGGTGGCGATGACGGCGGTGTTCGCGCCCGCGATCGCGCTGCTGAACCGCCTCAGCTATCCCCGCAAGTTTGCGCTCATCACCATCCTCTTTGCCCTGCCCCTGGCGCTGATCATGAGCTTCCTCGTCGCCGAGGTCGACGCCCAGATCGCGGTCGCTCACCAGGAGCAGGGCGGCACCCGCTATCTGCGCTACCTGCGCACGCTCATGGAGGACGTGTCCCGCGAGCGCATCCTGACGCACGAGTACCTGCTCCCCGGCAGCCAGTTGAGCGCAAACCCGCTCAGCATCCGCGACAAGATCGACCAGGACTTCGCGGACCTGGACGCCGTCGACGCGCAGCTTGGCGACGCGCTGCAGACCGCGGCGCCCCTCGCGGACCTCAAGCAGACGTGGGCGGACATCAAGGCGTCGACCGCGCCGCTGGGCAGCGGCCCAAACGACGACCCCTACGTCAAGCTGATGCTCCAGCTGCGCAACTTCATCACGCACGTCGGCAACACGTCCAGTCTGGTGCTCGACCCGCAGCTCAACGGCTACTGGACGATGAACGTGGCCGTCGTCCGCCTGCCGGTGATCCAGGACCTGCTGACCCAGCTCGTCATCTATGGCGAGGACGTCACCAAGCGGGAGGGGCTCGGCTCGGTCACCAAGGGCGAGCTAGACGTGCTGGCGGGGCTCGCCAGCTTCAACCTCGATCAGGCGAAGCAAGACGTCGGCGTCGCCAGCCGGAACGATCCGACCGGCCAGGTCGGGCCGCTGCTCGAAGGCCCCATGCGCGACCTGGATGCGACGGCGGCCGAGTTCTTGCAGCCGCTCGACCAGCAGATCGTGAGCGGCGGCGCCACGCTCGATCCCGCGGACTCCTACGTGTACGTCGCCGCCGGCTCGCGGGCGCTCACCGCGGGCTTTAAGCTGTGGGATGCGGCAACCACCGCGCTCGACAGCGTGCTCGACGCGCGCATCGACCAGCTCGCGCAGAAGAAGCTGCTGTTCACGGTCCTCATTCCGCTGCCCATGCTGCTGCTGGTCGTCTACCTGTGGATCGCCTTTTACCTGTCCGTGCGGCGCACCGTGGCGAGCCTTGCCGGCGCTGCCGCGCGCATGTCCGGCGGCGACATGACCGGGACCGTACAAGTCGACAACCGCGACGAGCTAGGCGAGGTAGTCGCCTCGTTCAACACCGTCGCGGCGCGCCTGTGGAGTGAGTGGGCGCAGGCCCGCGCCGCCGAGGCCAGACTGCGCGAGAGCGAGGCCCGCACCCGGTTGATCGTCGACACGGCGCTCGACGCGGTGATCACGACCGACGCGGACGGCCTGATCACGCGCTGGAACCCGCGCGCCAGCGCGATCTTCGGCTGGCCGGCGGACGAGGCGCTGGGGCGTCGGCTGGATGAGCTAGTGTTGCCGGCTCGGGACCGCGCGGCTCACCGCCACGCCATCGAGCGCGTCGTCGCCAGCGGCGACCGCGACCTCCTGAACACGCACGCCGAGATGACCGCCCTGCGCCGCGACGGTCGCGAGTTTCCGGTCGAAGTCGCCATCTCGCTCATGGAGAGCGACCACACCTTCACCTTCAGCTACTTCATCCGCGACATCACCGAGCGGAAGGCCGCCGAGGCGGAGCTACAGCGCGCGCGCGACGAAGCCGAGGTCGCGAATCAGGCGAAGAGCGCCTTTCTCGCCAACATGAGCCACGAGCTGCGGACGCCGCTCAACGCCATCATCGGCTACAGCGAGATGCTGCAAGAGGAGGCCGAGGACGCCGGGCAAGACGACTTCGTGCCCGACCTCGAGAAGATCCAGGGGGCCGGCAAGCACCTGCTGTCGCTCATCAACAACATCCTCGACCTCTCCAAGGTCGAGGCCGGCAAGATGGAGCTGTACCTGGAGACGTTCGACGTGGCGACCGTCGTGCAGGACGTGGTGAGCACGATCCAGCCGCTCGTGCAGCGCAACGCCAATACGCTAGAGGTGCGCTGCGCCGACGACCTAAGGACGATGCGCGCCGACGTCACGAAGGTGCGACAGGCCCTGTTCAACCTGCTGAGCAACGCGTCGAAGTTCACGGAACGCGGCACCATCCGCCTCGAAGCGGCGCGCGCCGGCGCCTGGCTGCGCTTTAGCGTGGCCGACACGGGGATCGGCATGACGCCCGAGCAGGTCGAGCGCGTGTTCGAGCCCTTCACGCAGGCCGACGCCTCGACCACTCGCAAGTTTGGCGGCACCGGGCTCGGCCTGGCCATCACCCGCCGCTTCTGCCAGCTGATGGGCGGCGACGTGGCCGTGGAGAGCGCCGTCGGCCACGGGACGACCTTCACGATTACCTTGCCCGCCGAGGTCCGGGCCGAACGCACCGAGCGGGCGGTGACGCCAGCGCCGACGCCCGATGGGCTGCCGCCCAGCGGCAGCACGGTGCTGGTCGTCGACGACGACCCGGCCGTTCACGACCTGCTGAAGCGTTACTTGAGCAAAGAGGGCTTCCGCGTCGTGGCCGCCGCCGGCGGCGCCGAGGGGATCGAGGTCGCCCGCCGCCTGCGACCCGACGCGATCATCCTGGACGTGATGATGCCGAGCATGGACGGCTGGGCGGTGCTTACGGCGCTCAAGGCCGACGCCGCGCTCGCCGATGTCCCCGTCATCATGCTGACTATCGTCGACGACGCGAACCTGGGGTTCGCGCTCGGCGCGTCGGAGTACCTGACGAAGCCGATCGACCGCGACCGCCTGGTGAGCACCGTCGAGAAGTATCGCCAGCCGCCGGCGGCGCCCACCGTGCTCGTCGTCGAGGACGACGCTGCCACGCGCGACGTGCTGCGGCGGCTGCTGGAGAAGGAGGGCTGGACGGTCGTCGAGGCGGAGGACGGCCGCGCGGCGCTGGAGCGGCTCGCGCACGAGCGCCCCGCCCTGCTGCTGCTCGACCTGATGATGCCTCGCATGGACGGGTTCGAGCTAGTCGCCGAGCTGCAACGGCACGACCAGTGGCGATCTATCCCCGTCGTCGTCGTCACGGCCAAGGACCTGACGAACGACGACCGCTTGCGCCTGCGCGGCTACGTCGAGACGATACTGCAGAAGGGAGCCTACAGCCGCGTCGAGCTGTTGGCCGAGGTTCGCGACCTCGTGGCAGCGAGCGTGCGTCGTGGCACCCTGGCGCGCGCCTAAGCTGCTGCCCCTCGTTGGTCGTAACATCGCCGCCGTAAACGACGGGCCAGGGAGATGCCTTTGGCCCGCCGTTTACGGCGGCAGCCGGAGTGCGTGGCGACCGAGGCCATCAGCTTAGCGCGGACAGCGCGAGCCTGAAGAGCGGAGGGAGGCAGAGTCGATGCCCAAGATCCTGCTGGTCGAAGACAACGAGATGAACCGCGACATGCTCTCGCGCCGCCTCGAGCGGAAGGGCTACCAGATCGTGATCGCCGTGGACGGCGGCGAGGGGCTAGAGCTGGCCCGCTCCCAGACCCCGGACCTCATCCTGATGGACATGAGCCTGCCGGTCGTCGACGGCTGGGAGGCCACCCGGCGCCTGAAGGCCGCGCCCGAGACGCAGGCCATCCCCGTCATCGCCCTCACCGCCCACGCCATGCGCGGCGACCAGGAGAAGGCGCTGGAAGCCGGCTGCGACGACTACGACACGAAGCCCGTCGACCTGCCACGCCTGCTGGGCAAGATCGAAGCGCTGTTGCCCGGCGCCGCCGGCTAGCGGCACCTCCCCGCCTTGCGCGAAAATCCCGCGCGCCCCCATAACTAGGCCCAGACGGCGCCGCCGCCCCACGAACGCCCCGACGCGCGCGCCCGCCGGGGCGCGGGCCAGAGGAGGTCTCCCATGCGCGTGCAATTCTGGGGGACGCGCGGCTCGATCGCCACCCCCGGCCCCGAGACACTGCGCTATGGCGGAAACACCCCCTGCACGGCCGTCTGGACCGACGACGAGACGCTCATCATCCTCGACTGCGGCACGGGCGCCCGCAAGCTGGGGCTGTCGCTGGCGAAATCCGGGCCGCTGCGCGCGCACCTGTTCATCGGCCATACCCACGCCGACCACATCCAGGGCCTGCCGTTCTTCGTGCCCGCCTTCCTGCCAGGCAGCCACCTGACCATCTACGGGCCAGCGGGCATCGACCGCTCGTTCCCGCAGGCCGTCGGCGGCCAGATGGAGTACGCCTACTTCCCCGTGCCCATGCACGACCTGCCGGCCCGCCTCGACTTCGAGGAGCTGGGCGAGGGCGAGTTCATGATCGGCGACGTGCGCGTGCGTACGCAGTACCTGAACCACACCGCGCCGTGTATCGGCTACCGGCTGGAGGAGCGCGGCGCCACGCTGGTCTACGCCACCGATCACGAGCTGCACGCGCCCGCGCTCTGGCGCCCCGACCACGCGCCCGGCCGCTACGAGCCCGAGGCGATGCTGCACCCGGCCGACGCGCGCCACGCCGAGTTCCTGCGCGACGCCGACCTGGTGGTCCACGACTGCCAGTACACCGCCGCCGAGTATCCGGACAAGGTCGGCTGGGGCCACAGCACGGTCGAGTACGCCGTGGATGTGTCGTTGGCCGCGCGCGTGCGCCAGCTCGCCCTCTTCCACCACGACCCCACGCGCACCGACGACGGCGTGGACAGCCTCGTCGCCGCCTGCCGCCAGCGCGTGGCCGAGAGCGGGCTGCCGCTGCGCGTGCTCGGCGCGGCCGAGGGCCTGGAGCTGACGTTGCAGGCCGGCGCCGCCCTGACCGCGGCCGAGCAGGGGCCGCGCGCCCCGCGCGTGCCCACCCGCGCCCGCGTGCTGGTCTGCGACGACGACGACGCGGTGGCGAAGGTGCTGGAGACGGCGCTGCGTCGCGACGGCTACGAGGTGCTCCGCGCCCGTAACGGCGCCGAGGCCGTCACGATGGCCCGGCACCAGCAGTTCGACCTGATCCTGCTGGACGTGGAGATGCCGGAGATGGACGGCTTCGCCGCTTGTCGCACGCTGCGCGCCGACCCGCCGACGGCGAGCGTGCCGATCGTCATGCTCACGGCGCGGGTCGAGGAAGAGAACATCTTGCGCGGCTTCGACGGCGGCGCGACCGACTACATGACCAAGCCCTTCGCGGTGGCGCAGGTGCGCGCGCGCGTCCGCTCCTGGCTGACGCGCGCCGCCGCCGCGCGCTAACATAAGCAGGCGCCAAAATCGGAGAAGCTATGGGCAAGCTAGAGAATCGGGTCAGCATCGTCACGGGGGCGGGCCGCAACATCGGCGAGGCCATCGCGCACGCCTTCGCCGACGAGGGCGCGCGCGTCGCCGTCGTCGACCTCGATGGGCGCGCGGCCGAGGCCGTCGCCAGTGCCATTAACCAGCAGCACCCCGGCCAGGCGCTCGCCGTAACCGCCGACGTGGCCAAGGGCGACGACGTGCGGGGCCTGATGGCCACGGTCGCCGACCGGTGGGGCGGCATCGACATCCTCGTGAACAACGTGGCGATCACCGACCGCAAGACCGTGCTGGAGCTGGACGAGGACGAGTGGGACCGCGTCATGACGGTCTGCGTCAAGAGCCAGTTCCTCTGCTCGAAGTACGCCGCCGAGCGGATGATCCAGGCGGGTCGCGGCGGCAACATCATCTGCATCGCCTCGACCTCGGGCCACCGCGGCCGCAAGGACGCGACGGCCTACAGCGCGGCCAAGGCCGCGACCCTGAACCTTGCCCGTTCGCTGGCGATCCAGCTCGCGCCCTACGGCATCCGCGTGAACTCGGTCACGCCGAACCGCATCGGCTCGCCCGTCGGCCAGGCCGAGGTGCCGGCGAACCGCGAGGTGTCCAACCTCGTCGGCCGCCGCGGCGAGCCGCGCGACATCGCCGCCGCCTGCGTCTTCCTGGCGTCGGACGACGCCGGGTTCATCGCCGCCGCCGACCTCCTGGTGGACGGCGGCGCCCTTGCCGCCGGCGGGCCGTGAATTAGTGCTGAGTGCTGAGTCGCGGCCCACTCGTTACTCAGCACTCAGCACTGGGGGACGAATGCGCACGCTGATTCGGGGCGGCTGGGTCGTCGGCTGGGCCGACGGGCAGCACCAGGTGATCCGCGATGGCGTCTGCGTGGTCGAGGACGACCGTGTGCTGCACGTCGGCAAGCAGTTCGCCGGCTCGGTCGACACGACCGTCGACGCGGCCGGCAAGCTCGTCGCGCCCGGGTTCATCAGCACCCACTTGCACGCCGGCCACAACGCCAGCGACTACGTCTTCCTCGACGTGGGGCGGCCCGAGGCGATGGCCCGCAACTACATGAACTGGCAGGCGGGCGTGCGCGGCAAGCCGCGGCGCCGCGAGGACACGCGCCTGGCCGTGCTGTTCGGCCTGGGCCAGCGGCTGCGCTGCGGCGCGACGACCGTCGTCGAGGTCGGTGCGGGCGGCGACCCGCCGCGCTTCGTGGAGCTAGTGGACCAGCTCGGCATCCGCGCCTACACCGGGCCGTCCTACCGCAACGTGGTGCTGTTCTCGCACGACGACGGCCGCCTGGACTACGACTGGGACGACGAGCGCGGCGAGAAGGGCCTGCGCGCCGCCCTGGCGTTCGCCGAGCAGTACGACGGCGCGGCGGGCGGGCGGCTCAAGGCAATGCTCTGCCCCGGGCACACCGACACCTGCTCGGACACGCTGCTGGCCCAGACGGCCCACCTCGCCCGCGCGCACGACCTGCCCGTCACCATCCACGCCGCCATCCACGCCCTGGAGATGGAGCGCACGCTGGAGCTGTACCGCGAGACGCCGATCCAGCTCCTGGCGCGCGTCGGCCTGCTCGCCCCGACGGTCATCCTGAGCCACGTCCTCTTCCTCGCCGGCCACAGCTGGACGCGCCACGTCGATGCGCCGGACCTGCGCCTCCTGGGCGAGCACGGCGCCACCGTCTCCCACTCGCCGTTCAAGTACTTCCAGATGGGCGTCCATCTGGAATCCCTGCGCCGCTACGTCGAGGCGGGCGTCAACGTGACGATCGGCACCGACTTCTGGCCCGGCGACATGCTGCCCGAGATGCGCTACACCATGCTGCTCAGCCGGGTGGCCGACCGCAGCTTCCTGTCGGGCACGCCGCGCGAGCTGTTCGACGCCGCGACGGTGAACGCCGCGCGCGCGCTCGGCCGCGACGACCTCGGCCGCCTGGCGCCCGGCGCCAACGCCGATGTGGTCGTCTTCGACCTGCGCCAGCCGCAGTTCGGCGCGGTGTACGATCCCATCAAGTCGCTGCTGGAGTACGGCAACGGCACCGACGTTGACCTCGTCCTGGTGGACGGCAAGCTGGTCGTCCAGAACGGGAAGCTGACGACCGTGGACGAGGACGCGCTGCTCACCGAGGTACAGGCCGAGGGTGAGGCGTTGTGGGCCGACGTGCCGAACTGGATGTGGGGCGGCCGGAGCGTGGATGAGATCGTGCCGCCCGCGTACCCAATCATCTAGGGGATAGGGCCTGGGGGATAGGGGGGTAGGGTTAGGGAGCACCTGGCGCGAATCCGCCCCCTACCCCCTACCATCCATACCCGCTCCGAAGGAGCCGTAATGCCGGGACCGCTGCACGGGATCACCGTCGTCGAGTTCGCCGATTACGTGACCGGCCCCTACTGCTGCGCGCTGCTCGCCGACCTCGGCGCGCGCGTCGTCAAGATCGAGGCGCCCGGCCGTGGCGACCCGTTCCGCGGCTGGGGCGCGGCCGGCTACAGCGCCACGTTCTGCTCGGTGAACCGCGGCAAGGAGAGCATCACCCTCGACCTGCGCACGCCCGAGGGCCAGGAGGTCGCGCGGGCGCTGGCCCAGCGCGCCGACGTGTTCGTCGAGAACCACCGGCCCGGCGTGGCCGAGCGCATGGGCGTCGGCTACGAGCAGCTGCGCGCGCTCAACCCGCGGCTGGTCTACTGCTCGATCTCCGGCTTCGGCCAGGATGGCCCCTACCGCGACCGCCCTGGCTACGACACTATCGGCCAGGCGATGGGCGGCCTGCTGAGCCTGCTCACCGACCGCGCCGCGCCGCGCGGCATGGGCATCTCGCTCTCCGATCATCTGGCCGGTGTGTTCGCCGCCTACGGCATCCTCGGCGCGCTCGTCGGCCGCGCGCAGACCGGCGAGGGGCAGCGCGTCGAGACCTCGCTGCTCCAAGCTACCGTCGCCTTCATCGGCGAGAACGCCGCGCGCTACTTCGAGAACGGCGAGGTGCCCGACCGCGCCCACCGCACCCACACCGCCCAGGTCTACGCCTTTGTGGCGGGCGACGGCCTGCCGTTCGTGATCCATCTCTCGTCGCCGCAGAAGTTCTTCCAGGGGTTGGCGCGCGCCGTCGAGCGGCCGGAGCTGGTCGACGACCCGCGCTTCGCCACCAAAGACGCGCGCCAGGAGCATTACGCCGAGCTGGAGGCGATCCTGGCGGACGCCTTCCGCCAGCAGCCGCGCGCCGACTGGCTGGAGCGCCTGCGCGCGCACGACGTGCCCACGGCGCCGCTGAACAGCCTCGACGAGGTCTTCGCCGACCCCCAGGTGCAGCACCTTGGCATGGCGCGCACGCTCCACCACCCGGAGCGCGGCGCCGTGCCGCTCGTGGACAGCGCCGTGCGGCTCACGACCATGCCCCACGGCACCGACGTGCCGCCGCCCGTGCTCGGCGAGCACACCGCGGCGCTTTTGGAGGAATTGGGTTACGATGCCGCTGCCGCCGAGCGCCTGCGCGCGGCCGGCGCGATCTAAGGGCCCAGCGTTCTATCGGTTGGCACTGATCAAGCGCTGGGCGGCAACCTGTGCGCCGTCGCTGCGCACCCCGGTAGCGATGGATTGGGCGCGGGCGGCCACGTCTGGTTGCAGGGCAGGCTCGAGAGCGCTCGTCAAAGACTCGATGGTCGGTGTGCCGGGGGCATGCGTGGTGCCGATGCCGAGGTGCTGGATGCGTTGGGCCCAGTAGTGCTGGTCGTAATGCTGCGGGATGATGACCTGGGGCGTGCCAGCTCGTGCGGCGGCGGTCGTAGTGCCCGCCCCGCCGTGGTGGACGACGGCGGCGACTCGCGTGAACAGCGCTTGCTGGTTGACCTCGCCGATGGCCAGGCAGTCGGGCGCGTCGTCCACCAGGGCTAGCTCAGCCCAGCCGCGGGACACGATCGCCCGGCGCCCGAGCGCACGGGCCGCTTGCACCATCACCCGGCTGAGATCCTCCGGCGCGCGAATGCTGCCGAAGCCGAAGTAGACGGGCGGCTCGCCGGCGTCGAGGAACGCCTCCAGCTCGGGGGAGAGCGGACGCGTATCCGGCAGGATCCAGGCGCCAGTCTGGACCACGGGCTGGTCCGCGGGATCGGGCCAGGGGCCTAGCGTCGGGTCGGCGGCCAGCCAGGGCCGGTCGGTCAGGACGTGGCGGCGCACGTCGGTGACCGGGGCCAGGCCCAGTGCTGCCCGATGCAAGTTGATCAGCGCACCCCATGTTTCATTCCACCGTCGTGCATCCTGGGCCCAGAGCGCGCGGTAATCGGCCATCGCGGGCGCCGGGGTATCTCCCCGCATGGCCAGCACAGGCGGCGCATGGTGCGGCGATGGCAGAACGGTCGGGCAATAGGCGGCGAAGACGTACGGGATGCCCATCCGCTCTGCTACTGAGGGGGCGGCGATCTGCAGGGCCGTTGCGCCGACGATGAGGTCGCTGCCGTTGGCGGCCGCCGCGATCGTCTCGAACTGCGTGGCCACCGTGCCTTCCACCAGCTGACGCCGCTGCTCGGGCGTCGGCAGGGCTGCCGACGGGTTGGCTCTCCCGGTGGAGCGTAGCTCGGGTCCGATAGGCGTGACGGGCATGCCCAGGCTTTCGATCCAGTCGCGGAAGTCGGGCGGCACGCACAGGCGCACCTCCTGACCGAGCGCCATTAACTCCAACGCCAGCGCCACTAACGGCTGGACATCGCCTCGCGACCCAATGGTCGACAGCAGCACCCGCATCAGAACTCTCCTTCAGTAGGGGCGCTGCTTGCCGCGCCCCGCTGCTTGCCGCACCCTGCGACTTGCTGCGCCCTGCGACTTGCTGCGCCCTGCTCGGATCGCTACAACCAACGCCGACGGCAACCTTGCCGGCAGGAGGCACTGTGAAACACCCCGGCGCGCGGCTCCGCAATCGCTACGCCATCGTCGGCGTCGGCCAGAGCGAGATCGGCGAGGTGCCGGGCTCGACCTCGCTCGGCCTGCTGACCACGGCCATGAAGGCGGCCATCGAGGACGCCGGCCTCACCAACCGCGATGTAGACGGGCTGATCACGCGCGGCCCGGACGATATTTACTGCCACCACCAGCGGATGGGGCAGCGGCTCGGCATCGACGCGAGCTTCAGCACCAGCACCGACAACGGCGGCGCGAGCCAGATCCTCTCCGTGGCGCTCGCCTGCATGGCCATCGACGCCGGCCTCTGCGAGACGGTCGTGACGGGCTTCGGCCGCAACACTTGGAGCCGCAAGAACCAGAACGACGCCACGCGCATGCGCGGCAACATTGTGCCGCAGTCGCAGGAGGAGAACGAGTTCGAGCCGGAGTTCGGCTACTTCGGCGCGCCCGCCACGCACGGGTTCGGCGCCCGCCGCCACATGGCGCTCTACGGCACGACGCGCGAGCACTTCGGCCACATCGCCGTCACCTTCCGCGATCACGCCTCGCGCAACCCCTGCGCCCAGAAGCGCGAGCCGCTGACGCTGGAGCAGTACCTGGCCGCGCGCCTGATCGTGGACCCCTTCGGCCTGTACGACTGCAGCCTGGTAACCGACGGCGCCGGCGCGCTGGTCATCACCTCTGCCGAGCGCGCCCGCGACCTGCCCCAGCCGCCGGTCTACGTCGCCGGTTTCGGCTTCCGCAACAACCTGCGCGGCTGGTTCTACGACGACCACATGGTCGACACCGCCGCCCAGCAGGCATCCCGCCAGGCCTACGCGATGGCCGGCCTCGGCCCACGAGACGTGGACTGCGCCCAGATCTACGACTGCTTCACCTACATGGTGCTCACGCAGCTCGAAGACTACGGCTTCTGTCCGAAGGGCGAGGGCGGGCCGTTCGTCGCCTCGGGCGCGCTCCGGCTCGGCGGCGCCCTGCCCACCAACACTAGCGGCGGCCAGCTTTCTGAGGGTCACTGCGAGGGCATGCTGCAGATCGTGGAGGCTGTTCACCAGGTGCGGCGCGATCGCCCGCCGGACCGCCAGGTGCCCGACTGCGAGGTCGCGCTCGCCAGCGGCCACGGCGGCAACACCGTCTGCCACTCGTCGCTCTTGCTGCAGAGGACGCCATGAACGAGACCTACCTGAAGCCGCTCCCCGTACCGTCCGAGGAGTCGCGGCCGTTCTGGGACGCCTGCCGCCGCCACGAGTTCCGCCTGCAGCGCTGCGCCGCCTGCCAGCGCTACTGGTTCCCGCCGAGCAACGTTTGTCCCGAGTGCCTAAGCGACCAGTGGGAGTGGGCGCTGGCTAGTGGGCATGGCACGGTGTTCTCGTTCGTCGTCTTCCACCGCGTCTACCACCCCGGCTTCCGCGACGCCGTGCCCTACCCCGTCGCCATCATCGCCCTCGACGAGGGCCCGCGCTTCCTATCGAACGTGATCGACTGCCCCCTCGACGAACTCCGCGTGGGCCTCCCCGTCGAAGTCGTCTTCGACGACGTCACGGACGACTGCACGCTGCCCAAGTTCCGCCCGGTGCGTTAGTCTGGCACCGCCGGTAAGACGTACTGAGCGTTGCAGTAGTGGCCCGCCGGCGGGGGCGTCCAGGGCAAGAAGCACGGCAATCCCCCGGCGCTGCGAGTCGTCTCCGGCACTCTGCGTGCGAGGTTGAAGTCGTCCGGCATGCACCGGGTGAAGGTCAGCAAGAAGGGCCGGTGCGCCAGACTTGCTGGCGTACCGGCCGTCTGGCCCTCATAGGGTAGGGGAACTCGGTCCCTCTAAGAGAGACGTTGCATAGCTGCGCGGGTATGGTTATACCGAATCCGGTGCTGGCGTTCCCTTACTCCCTCTCCTTCTGGGAGAGGGCCGAGGTGAGGGCGCGCCCCAGTAGGCGAACCGCCGGGCCGGATCCGATATTACTCGACTGGGACGTGGAACGGAATACCTAGTGCGGTCAGCGTAAGGTCCGTGGCCGCGGGGTCGATGTCAAACACGACGCGGTTGTTCGTCGTGAGGCCGGGCTGCACGGTCTGGCTAATCACGAATCCTTTGTCGATGCTCGCGGTCGGCCCTGCGGGCGTGAACTTGCGCCCGTCCCCGGTCTGAAGCGTGAAGTCGTTGGTCGTGAAGTTCGAGATCCGCTGCTGCAGATTCTTCGCCGTGAACTCAGCTACGACCAACTTGCCCTGCGGCGGCGGGCTCGCCGGGCGTGCGCCGAAGTCCTCATACGGGCCGAAGTTGGTGATCGTGACCTCCCAGCCGCCCTTCGCCACGGTGTCACCAATGGTGGCGGCCGGGGGCGCCGCAGGCTTCGCCGCGCCGGGGTTGTTCGTCTGCGTGCCCCCCGAGTTTGCCGTCTGCGAACCTTTCGGCGTGGCCACCGCGATTACGATGCCGAGTATGACGAGCCCGACGATCCCCAGACAGCCGAACTTCAGGACCTGCCCCACTACTTCCTCCTTTCCGATCGCCGTGTAACAGTCTGCGGCCATTGTACCATCGGTTGCGGCACGGCTTCGATTTTCAGGCCAGCAGGAGCGCAATTCAGACTATGTAGCCCGGCGGCGGCCTGCGCCTGAAGGCAGCTCGGGCTCGTGCCCGTCACCCGGACGTGCCTAACAATCACCACGGGCGCCTTCGCCACGTCCGCACTCGCGGTGGTCCATCGGGTAGCTTGCTCGCACGACGCGACAGAACGCAGTATCATATCGCGCGCCGGCCCGCTCGCCGTGGAGGGCCGAGGACGCCAGGCGGTGCGGGTCGCTGAGCCCGACTCAGCACTCAGCACGCCGCACTCAGCACTTGGAGGAACGATGGCCCAGGTGAGCGAGCGGGTGAGCGGGCAGCAGGCGCTGCTCGCCGACGTGCAGGCGCGCGGCGCCGCGGCGAACAGCCCCGGCGCCGTGCGGCAGCCGGCGACGGGGTCGGTGAACCGCTGGGTGGAGATCCAGGCCGACGAGTACGCCGACGCCGTCGTGCAGAGCATGGCGATCAACGGCATCGACTACCTCTTCTTCAGCTCCGGCTCGGACATCGGTTTCTACCAGGAGGCCACCGTCAAGGCGCACTCCCTCGGCCGACCTGCCCCAAGGCTCCTGAACATCCTGCACGAGAACGCCAACCTGAACGGCGCCATCGGCTACGCGATGGTCAGCAACCGGCCCGTCGCCACCGCGGCGCACGTCGAGGTGGGCACGCTGAACTACGGCGGCGCCATCGCCAACGCCTGGGCCGACGACGTGCCGATCCTCATGACGGCCGGCCAGCCGCCGCTGTCCTACGGCCGCACGCGGCGCGGCGGGCGCGACCAGAACGTGTTCTGGTGCCAGGAGCACCCGGACTACGGCCAGATAGTGCGTCAGTTCGTGAAGTGGGACCATGTCCTGAACCCGATGGACAACCCCGGCATGGTCGTGACGCGCGGCCTGCAGATGGCGCTCACGCCGCGGCAGGGGCCGACCTACCTCGTCCTCCCCCGCGACGTGATGATGCTGCCGCTGGAGGGCCTCCGCTTCCCGTCGCTCGCCCAGGCCGGCCTGCCCGACGCGCCGGCCGGCGATCCCGACGCCCTGCGCCGCGCCGCCCGGCTGCTGGTCGAGGCCCGCAACCCGCTGGTCATCACGCGCCGCGCCGGTCGCACCGCCGCCGGCGCCGCGGCCCTCCAGCGCCTGTGCGAGCTGCTCGCCCTGCCGGTGGCCGAGGCGCCGCGCAAGGAGCGCATGAACCTCCCCACCGACCACCCGCTCTCCGAGAGCGGCCCGCCCATCGACCAGGCCGACGTGGTGTTCGTGGTGGACAACGACACGCCCTGGCTGCCCGGCATCGACGACCCCAGCCCCGACGCGACGCTCATCTGGCTGGCCGTCGATCCGATCCAGAGCCGCTTCATTAACTACGAGTACCCGGCCACGCTCACCATCGCCGCCGACCCGGCCGGCGCGCTCACGACGATCGCCGACGAGGCGGAGGGCATGCTCAGCGCGGGCGACCGCGACCGCATCGCCGACCGCTTCGAGCGCTGCCGCACGCGGGCGCGCGAGCGCCGCGAGTCGCTGGACCGGGCCGCGCAGGCGGCCGCGCACCAGCAGCCCATCGCGCCGAAGTGGCTGGGTTACCAGCTTGGCCAGGCGCTCGACGACAACGCGATCGTGCTGGAAGACACGGTCGGCAACGCGGTGAACGTGCAGAACTACTTCGCGTCGCGTGTGCCGGGCAGCTTCTTCAAGAACGCCGGCAGCTCCGGCGGCTGGGGCGTGGCGGCCGGCTTCGGCGCTAAGCTTGCCGCCCCTGACAAGACGGTCGTCGTCACGACCGGCGACGGCTTCTTCCTGTACAGCGTGCCCTACGCGGCGCTCTGGGCGGGCGTGAAGTACAAAGCGCCGTTCCTGACGGTCGTCTTCCAGAACCTCGCCTACAGCACCGGCAGCACCAGCCTCAAGACGCACTACCCCGAGGGCTACAGCATCAAGAACAGCGACTTCGAGGGCGGGCTGATCGATCCGCCGCCCGACTGCGCCAAGATGGCCGAGTCGGTCGGCGCTTACGGCGAGAACGTGAGCGACCCGGCCCAGGTTGGCCCGGCGCTCCAGCGCGCCCTGAAGGTCGTCCACGACGGCACGCCCGCCGTGGTCGCGGTGCGCCTGCCCCAGCTCATGGTCGAGACGCAAGACCGCGCGTAGCCAGCTCCCATCTCCAGCCCCCTCCCTCCACAAGGGGGAGGGGGCTTTTGTTTACCCCGGCCGACGCCCTCTCCCCGTCGCCTGTCGAGAGACGGGCCTGCGCACGCCGAAGCTACGGGCGCTGCAGCGCCCGCGCCGTCCCCCCTTCCTTCGCAGGGTGCGACGCGGAATACTGCAAGCGTCGCTGGGGAAGGGGGGTTAGGTTCCGCTCCCTGGTCCGCATCTTGCGTTGATACGTTGCCAGCCCGTGGACCGCGCGGTAGGCTGTGAAGGAAGGGGCCGCGCCCCACGCACGGGCGCCCCGCCCCCGGACGACAAGACCATGGCAGTCAACAACGCTCCGCGTAGCAACGGGCGGAATGCCGCGCCCTCCGGCGGGACGGACGATCGCCGGCCGCCTGGCCCCGAGGCCCCCCGGCCCTGGACTCGGCAGCAGCCGTCCAATCGTCCACCCCTGGGCGGGCTCGGCTGGCCCTGGTGGGTGCTGCTGCTGGTGTTCCTGGCGGCGAACTGGCTGCTGGTGCCCTACCTCTTCCCCGAGAAACCGGGTCGCATTACGGTGCCCTACACTACCTTCAAGCAGCAGGTCGACGCGGGCAACGTCGCTGAGATCACGAGCCAGGGCGATGCGATCCAGGGCACGTTCCGGCAGCCGATAACTTATCCCCCGACGGGCGACAACCAGCGGACCTCCACGCAGTTCGAGACGCGGCTGCCCACCTTTGCGGACCCCGGCCTCGAGCAGCTCCTCGACAGCAAGGGCGTCGTCATCAACGCGCGGCCCATCGACACCGGCCGCAACTGGCTGGTCACGCTGCTCATCAGCTTCGGTCCCGCGGTCCTCTTCTTCGGCCTGCTGTTCTGGATGGCCAGCCGGGCCCAGACGACCCAGCAGGGCCTCTTCGGCCTCGGCCGCAGCCGCGCCCAGCGCTACACGCCGCCCACCGAGGGGCCGAAGATCACCTTCCAGGACGTGGCCGGCATCGAGGAGGCGAAGGCCGATCTTCAGGAAATCGTCGATTTCCTGAAGAACCCCGACAAGTACCGCCGGCTCGGCGGCACCATCCCCAAGGGCGTGCTGCTGGTCGGGCCGCCGGGCACGGGCAAGACGCTCCTCGCCCGCGCTGTCGCCGGCGAGGCGAACGTGCCGTTCTTTAGCATGAGCGGTTCCGAGTTCGTCGAGATGATCGTCGGCGTGGGCGCGGCGCGCGTGCGCGACCTGTTCGAGCAGGCCAAAAAGGAGGCGCCCGCCATCGTCTTCGTGGACGAGCTAGACGCCATCGGTCGGCGGCGTGGCGGCGCCAACATCGTGGGCGGCGGCCACGACGAGCGTGAGCAGACGCTAAACCAGCTGCTCGTCGCCATGGACGGCTTCGACGCCCGCGAGGCGGTCATCGTGCTCGCTGCCACCAACCGCCCCGACGTGCTCGACCCCGCCCTCTTGCGGCCCGGGCGCTTCGACCGCCGCATCGCCGTGCAGCGGCCCGACCGCGTTGGCCGCGAGGCCATCCTCAAGGTTCACACGCGCGGCGTCCCGCTGGCCAAGGACGTCGATCTGGGCGAGATCGCCGCGGCCACGCCGGGCCTCGTCGGCGCCGAGCTGCGCAACCTGGTGAACGAGGCGGCGCTGCTGGCGGCCCGACGCGAGAAGAACGCCGTGAGCCGCCAGGACTTCTTCGACGCGATGGAGAAGATCGTCCTGGGCGCCGAGCGGCAGGTCGTCATGAGCCCCGAGGACCGGCGCCGCGTGGCGTACCACGAGAGCGGCCACGCGCTGCTGGGCATGCTGATTCCCGAGGCCGATCCCGTCCACAAGGTCACCATCGTGCCGCGCGGGCAGGCGCTCGGTGTCACCTACCAGACGCCGTCGGACGACCGGCACAACTACACCGAGAGCTACCTGCGGGCGCGGATCACCGGCGCGCTCGGCGGGCGGGCCGCCGAGGAGCTGATCTTCGGCGCGCTCACCACGGGGGCCGAGAACGACTTGCAGCAAGCCACGCAGCTCGCGCGCCAGATGGTGACCCGCTGGGGCATGAGCCCGAAGGTCGGACTCCTCTCGCTCACACCGCCAGACGGCAGCGACTACCTCGGGCCGGGCGGCTCGCTGGGCATTGGCCGCGAGTTCAGCGAAACGCTAGCGGCTACCGTCGACGCCGAGACCCATCGGATCGTGGACGAGTGCTATGACCGCGCGAAGAAGCTGCTCGCGGACCACCGCGCCAACCTCGAATCGCTCGCGGAAGCGCTCCTCGCCCACGAGTCGCTCGCCGACGAGGCGATCGTGCAGGCCGCTGGCCTCCAGCCGCGGCCGCCGGCCAAAGCCGCCGAGCTAGCCGCCGACGGCTCGCCGCCCCCGCCAACTGTCATCCCGAACCCAACCGCGGCCTTCGGCGACGGCCCCCTCTCGCCCCAGCCCCCGGAAACCTAACCCCGCCATGCCCCCGCCCCCTAGATTAGCCTGGGCGCCAGGTGAGCAGCCAGCGCCTCGTAGTCCCGTAGGGGCGGGTTTCCTGCCCGCCCGCGGCCTGTGGCGCGGCATACTGCAAGCCCCACTGCCCCCGTCCCGGAGCCGGCGCGACCGGGAGGGCCGGCGTAGCGGGAGCGTGGGGCGCGGCATACGGCAAGCGGCACTGGCCGCAGCCCCCGCGTCGGCCGGCCGCTTAGTCTGGCTGCAAGCCGCTGTATAGGGGGCGACGCGGCATACTGCAAGGGGCGCTCGGGTCCGGGGCAGGAGGGCATGCTGCCCCGCGTCAGGCTGGCCAAGTTGTCGCCCAGCATCGAGGCCATCGCCGTGCCGCAATAGGCCCGGTACGCCGGGTGGCGCAGGGAGACGAACGAAGCGCTGTCCGCCCGATCACGCGCGGGCGGCGCCGGCAGAGGGAGTGACGTACTCACCGAAGCGCACTGCTCCTAATTGAGATCGGCTGCACCAAGTGTAGGCGACCACGCGCCGCCACGCGAGCCGCGCCGCCCCCGCTAGTCGCCGCCAATCCAGGTGCCGGCGCCCATGATGCGCTAAGATAGGCACGCCGCGCCGAGCAGCGACCGCACCAAGGGAGGGCATCGTGGCCGAGTACTCGACGATCCTTGTGGACAAGCAGGACGGCATCACCACGATCCGGCTCAACCGTCCCGAGAAGCGCAACGCGATGAGCCCCCAGCTTCACCGCGACATGTACGATGCGCTCAGCGACCTGGAGACCGATCCCGCGACCCAGGTGCTCGTCATCACGGGCAGCGGCGACGCCTTCTGCGCCGGCCAGGACCTGAAGGAATACTTCTACGAGTACCGCGACGACCGCCGCGGCCGCGAGGAGAACCGCCGCATCTCCCACGCCTGGCGCCACGAGAAGCTGCGCTACTTCCCGCGCCCCACGATCGCGGCGATCAACGGCTGGTGCTTCGGCGGCGCCTTCACGATCGTCGCGTCGTGCGACATCGCCATCGCCGCCGAGGACGCCACGTTCGGCCTGTCGGAGATCAACTTCGGCCACATCCCCGGCGGCCTGGTGACGAAGGTCGTGCAGGAGATCGTGCAGCCGCGCCAGGCGCTCTACTACATCATGACCGGCGACCCGTTCGACGGCCGCCGCGCCGCCGAGATCGGCCTGATCACGACGGCGCTGCCGCGTGCCGAGCTACCGGCGAAGGTGCAAGAGGTCGCGGCCAAGCTGAAGCAGAAGGACCCCATCGCCCTGCGCGCCTGCAAGGAGGCGTTCAAGGCCGTGTCGCCCTACGTCGGCTACGAGGACGCCTGGTACTGGCTCGCCGCGAAGTCCGACCAGCTCACCTACCTTCAGAAAGCGCGCGGCCAGCAGGACGGCATCGAGGGCTTCCTGCGCAAGGAGTTCAAGCCGGGCCTCGGCTCCCCGGACGCCAGCCCGGCGGGAGGCTGACCATCATCAGAGCGCCGGAGAGGCGTGAGGGGTTGGCGAAGCCAACCCTTCACACCTCTCCGGCGCCAGACGCTTAGAGGTCCTGCACGACGAAGTGCTGCAAGTCGCTGGGCTTCGTCTGGAACGCCGTGATCTGCTCACGGAACTTGTTGTGCGCCGGCGTGCCGCGGTGCCGCTCGTGCGCCTCCACACTGTCCCACTCGATCACCAGCACCACTCGCGACGGGTCCTCGACCGAGGTGCAGATTTTGCCGCCGTGGTTGCCCGCCATGTTCGCCTCGCGGAACGCCTTGCGGTACACGTCCACGTACTCGTCGCGCCGCGCGGGATCGACCGTCTGGACCACGATCTCGTAGATCACAAGCCCTCCTTAGTACCGCTTGTACAGCCCGTCGAGGAACAGCTCGTACAGGTCCACCGAGAGCTGCGTCGTGTACTCCAGGTTCCAGCTCGGCCGCTCCGGCCGGTAGCCGTCCAGCAGCAGCTGCGTCAGCAAGAAGGCGTTGCCGTCCACGTGGGCCATGACGCCTTCCTCGTGCTCCTGCGTGTCGGCCTCGTAGTGCTTGCTGAAATACTGGGCGTGATACTCCGAGATGCCGTAGTGCTTCGTCAGCGCCTCGTGCATCATGCCCATCCAGACGCCGATCGGCCCCTCGGTCATCGACGAGGCCACCGCCTCCGCGAACGGCCCCTCGCGCCACAGCCGGATACGGCAATCCACCAGCGCCCGCGCCTCAGGGATCAGCACCGCCTCGACCAGGTCCTCGCGCGACAGCCCGAAGCCCTCGCCCGCGATGTACAGCATCTTCACGTGCCCGCCGGGGCCGGGGTGGATCAGCTCGTCCGCGATCTGCTCCGTGAAGATGTCGTAGCACTCGGGATGGCGCTCCAGGAACGCCAGCCAGTGGTTGTACGCCTCCGACTTGACGGTGTTGATCTCCAGCGCGAACCGGTACCAGTTCAGGAAGAAGCCCTTGAGCTTCGGCAGCGGCAGCGTGCCGGCCATCAGCTCCCGCATGTACGGGTGGGCGAACACCTGGCGCTCGAAGCCCTCGCTGCCGATCCGCCGCAGCCGCTCCACCAGCGCCTGGGCCTGGTCGGGCGTGTAGCGGACGACGCTATCGGTGACGACTGCCATCTCTCCTCCCGCTAGACCGAAGCGTACAGCGGCTCGCGGTACTTCGCGGCGAGCGCCTTCCACTTGGCCGCGCCCTGCTGCGCCGCCTGCTCCACGTTGTCCGGCATGTACACGAACGGCCGTCGCGTCGGCCCCGCCTGGCCATCGGACACGAGGTCGATAATCCGCTTCATCAGCGGCGTGTCGTACGTATGGAACTCCTCCACCGTGACGGGCGGCCAGGCGTCGTTGATGTCGCGCTGGATCGCCTCCGCGCGCGCCCAGTCGCCGCGGCTGGCCGCCTCCCACAGCCGTAGCACCGGCTCCGGCGCCGCCGACGAGCGCGTGGACCACACGCCGCCCGCCCCGAACATCGCCGTCGGCCACACCACGTTATCGGAGACGAGGATGTTGATGCGCCCCTCGACGGCGTCGCGCACCCCGATCCAGTGGCGCAGCTCGGTGACGGTCTGCTTCACGGCGACGATGTTCCGCACCTGCGCGAGCTGCTTGAACCCGGCCGGCGGGATCGTCACGCGGAACACCGGGGGGTTGTGGTAGATCATGATCGCCACGTCGGGGCACGCCTCGGCCAGGTCCTTGTAGAACTGCACGGCGTTCTGCCAGGCCGGCGGCAGCCACATTGGCACGCCGTTCAGCACGCCGTCGGCGCCCGCGTCCTTCGCCCAGCGCGTCTTCTCCAGCGTGCGCCGCGTGTTCAGGCTCGTGGTGCCGGTGAACACCGGCACGCGCTTCCGCGCGACCTCGATCACCGTCTGGATGAGCTTCTGGTGCTCGTCCCAGAGCAGCGTGTGCCCCTCGCCCAGCGTGCCCGTCGTGGCAATGCCGTTCACACCGGCCGTGATCAGCCGCTCGACCATCGCCGCCAGCTTGTCCAGATCGACGGTGTCCCGCGCCTCTAGCTCGCCGCCGTCGGCGGTGGCGCACGCGGGGATCAGCGACCACACGCCGCGGGTCTCTTCGGGTGTCAAGAGCGCCATAGTCTCCTCCCAGTGCCGAGTGCTGAGTGCTGAGTGCCGAGTGCCGAGTCCTGAGTGACTCGCGGGCCGTACCCCACTCAGCACTCAGCACTCGTCTTGATAGCCGTTATTCGCCTCGTAGGCTTGCTCGCGGTAGAGCGCGAGCGCTTGCATCGGCGGCAGGTCGTTGATGGAGAACAGAATCGCCTCCTCGCTGGGCGACCCGTTGGCGTGCTCGTGCCAGGCCCAGGTGGGCACGGCGAAGATGTCTCCCTGCTCCCAGTCCAGCCGCTCGCCATTTACCACGCTGTAGCCGCGCCCGCGGAACACCTGGTACACCGTGCTGCTCACGTGCCGGTGCGCCTTCGTGTGGACTCCCGGCCGCAGGAGCTGCATCTCGCAGCCCATCGTCGTCAGCGCGTGCCCGCCAGTTACGGGATTTACGTACTCGACGGCCACGTCGTCGTAGGGACTGGCCTCGCCGAGCCGCGCCAAGTGCGACAGCGTCTCGTAGGTCGCGGCGAACGGATAGGCGTGTTGCGGCGAGAACGGGCCCGACGGCCGCTCCCAGGTCGGGCGCACGTGGCCGCCGGCGTAGCGCCGCGCCGAGTAGTCCTCGGGCAGGGTGACGGCCTGGCGGTCCTCCGCGTACGGCTCGAAGAACATGGCGTTCAGGCTGGCGACGAGCGGCCGGTCCAGCCCGTCCATCCAAAAGATCGGCGTGTCCGTCTCGTTGCCGTGGTCGTGCCACGTCCAGTTCGGGGTCAGGATCAGGTCGCCCGGGTCCATGAGCAGCTTTTCGCCGTCCACCGTCGTGTAGGCGCCACGGCCGTCGATGATGAAGCGGATGGCGGTCGCGTTGTGGCGGTGGGTGGGCGCGATCTCGCCGGGCTTGATCATCTGCACGGCGGCGGTCAGCGTGTGGGTGGCGGCGTTGATCGCGCGCAAGCCGGGGTTCACCAGCAGCAAGACGCGGCGCTCGGCGCTGCGGTCCATGGTGATCAGCTCGCCCGCGCGCAGCAGTTGCTCGCGCAGCATCGCGCCGCGCCAGACGTGCGGCACGGCGGCGGTGCGCGGCTCGTGCGTCTGCGTCTGCACCCGCCAGAGCCCCTGGAGCCCGTTCGCCTCCAGGCCCGCGTGGAACTGCTCGACCGCGCTCGATACCTGCTCGCCGATCATCCGCGCCTCCTCCCCCGGTCTGCCGCCTGGCGGCTCGCGCGCCCCCGCTCCGTCCGCGGTACGCTAACACAGCCCCGAGGGGCAGGCAAGCAAGCTAGTACCCCGCCGGCCCGAACACCGCCGCGCCCGTCTGCGCCTCGACGTGCCGGCCAAAGCGGTACTTGATCTCCGGGCCTTCCCAGGGGATGTGGGGAATCGGCCGGGCCTCGGCCTCGACCTCCAGCACCACGAAGGCGAAGCGCTCCGCGGCCAAAATCTCGTCGATCTCGCGGCGAAACACGGCTAGATCGTCGAAGCTGTAGGCCCGCTCGATGCCGGCGCCGCGGGCCATCGCCACGTAGTCGGTGCGCGCGGCGTTCCCCAGCGGGTGCCGCGCGAGTACCTGATACACCCGGTTGGACAGCACGAAGTGCGTCATATTTGGCGGCTGCTGGCTCGCCTCGGTCAGCAGCGTGCTCAGGTTGACCGACAGCCCCCCGTCGCCGTCGAACACCCACACGCGCTCCCCCGGCAGCCCGAGCGCCAGCCCTAGCCCAAATGACGGCGCCAGCCCCATCGACGAGAGCATGTAGAACGGCCGGTCGCTGCGCGTCGCGGCGTACCACTCGCGGCTGGAGGTCCCCAGCGCGCAGATGACCAGCTCACGCTGCCAGCGCTCGGCCAGGAGGGCGAAGCAGTCGGCGACCTTCATCGGGCCGCCCCCGGCGCGGGCACGCTCTCGTGAGTGTGGACGCTGGCCAGGATGCCGCGCGTGAACAGCACGGCGACCGGGCGCTTGGCGATCCGCGCGTGCTCGCAGGCTGGCCCGATCACCCCGATCTGCTCTTGCCGCTCCACGATGTGGTAGGGAATCCCCAGCGCTTCCATGACCGGCAGCGTCACGCGCCCCTGCACGACCTGGTACACCCGCGGGTCCTCGATCGTGCCGCGCAGGCTGAGCAGCAGCAGCAGCGGGATCTCGTACATCAGGTTCAGCGTCGCCAGCTCGTGGACCGACGCGAGAAACCCGGCGCACCCCATGATGCCAACCGCGTTCAGCCCCGCGAAGAACGCGCCCGAGCAGATCCCGGCGATCTCCTCCTCCCGCGCGACCGGCACGTGGATGAAGCGCGGGTCCTGCTGCAGCAGCCGGATCAGCTCGGACAGCCAGTCGTCCGGCAGGCTCGCGGCCAGCCGCACGTTCGCCCCGACCAGCGCGTCGCGGATCAGCTCCGGGCCGGTCGCCATCGTCGCCTCCTCCCGAGCCGCTACCCTCGCTCCCTGCGCAATGGTATCATCCCGCGCGCCGCCCGCAAGCCTTGGAGGTACGCCATGTGGAGCCGCGTCTCGCCATTGACCGTCCTCGTCGCCGTCTCCCTCCTCGTCGCGGCGTGCGGGGCCTCAAATCCGAGCCAGGCGCTGTCCGCTGGCGGCGGGGTAGCGGCGCCCGCGACAGCACAAGGCGCCGCCGACACGGCGACTCCCCGCCCGCTGGAGAAGGTGCGCATCGGCTACCCCAGCCGCTCCGTGACGTTCCTCTCCATGCTCTTGGCCCGCGACCAGGGGTACTTCCAGCAGGAGGGCATCGATCCCGACCTGAGCCAGATCAAGACGAACGTCGGCATTACCGCGCTGCTCAACGGCGAGCTGGACTACACCGAGTCGGTCGGCACCAACATCCGCTCGGCGCTCCAGGGGGCGCCGATCAAGACCGTCATGACGTCGATGCGGGCGCCGGTGTTCGTGCTGGTGGCCCGCCCCGAGTTCACGTCGGTCGAGCAGCTCCGCGGCCACACGGTCGGCATCACGAACTTCGGCGGCAGCAACGACCAGACGGCCCAGCTCATCTTCGAGCATTTTGGCCTGGAGCCGCAAAAAGACGTCCAGCTCGTTCCCGTCGGCGACGCGCCCGTTCAGTACGAGGTCTTGAAGCAGGGCCAGATCGACTCGATCGTCGTCTCGCTGCCGTTCCCGCTGCTGGCCCAGCGCGAGGGCTATCGCCTGCTCGTCAACGCCCCGGACATCGTCAGCATGCCACTGGCCGGCCTCGGCACGCTGCAGACGACGCTCGATACGCGGCGCGACCAGGTGAAGCGCGTGGTCAAGGCGGAGATTCAGGCGCTGGACCACATCCGCACGCACCCCGACGACGCCATTGCCCTGATCGCCGATCTCTTCGAGACGGACCAGGCGACCGCCCGCGACGCCTACACGTATCTGCTGCCGTCGTTCAGCGAGGATGGGGCGCCCGAGCGCGCCGGCGTCGAGACGATTCTGAAGCTCGAACAGGAGGACGGCCCGACCCCCGCGCCTGCTACCTACGAGCAGGTCGCCGACGCCTCGGTCGCGGCTGAGGCGCGCGCCGAGCTTGGTCCGCGCCCCTAGCCGGCCGCGAGCAGCCGCCTGGATGAGGGCAAGATGGTAAACAGCGCGCGCCGCCGCCGACTCGCCCTGGGCCTGTGCTTGCTCCTGGCTGCTTGCACCGCGCCTGCCGCCCCCCACGCCGCGGAACCGACCACCCCACGTGCGGCCGGCGGCGCGGCCGTCGCCCCCGCGGCGGCCGCTACGTCGCCGGCCGCCGCCACGCCCGCCCCGCGCGAGACGTTCCGCCTCGCGTACCCGAACCTGTCCATGTCCTACCTGCCGATCCTCATGGCGAGCGACCTGGGCTACTACGAGCAGGAGGGGCTAGACGCCGACGTGTCGCTGATGCGGGCGAACGTCGGGCAGGCCGCGCTCGTGGCCGGCGAGATCGACTTCACCGCCTCGGTTGGCTCCAACATCAAGATGGCGCTGCAAGGGGCGCCCATCAAGACGATCCTGCTGTTCGTGCAGGCGCAGGTGATGAGCCTCGTCGCGCAGCCGCAGTACCGCACGGTCGAGCAGCTTCGGGGCAAGACGGTCGGCGTGGGCGTGGCCGGCGCGAGCGTCGATCAGGTCGCGCGGCTGATCCTGAAGCACTACGGCCTGGAGCCGCAGCGCGACGTGAGCGTCGTGCCCGTCGGCGACGGCGCGATCCAGTACCAGGCGCTCCAGCTGGGCCAGGTCGACTCCGTCGTGCTCTCGCTCCCCTACCCCGTGCTGGCCCGGCGCGACGGCTACTCGATCATCGCCAACGCCCCCGACCTGTTCAAGCTGCCCTCGGGCGGCGTCGGCGCGCTGCAGAGCACCTTGGAGCAGCGCCGCGACATGGTACGCCGCGTCGCCCGCGCGCAGATTCGCGCGCTGCAGTACGCGCGCACGCAGCCCGACGCGGCCGCTCAGTTCATCGCGCGGTTCTTCGACATGGACGAGCAGACGGCCCGCGAGTCCTACGACTTCCTGCTGCCGGCCTTCTCGACCACCGGCGAGGTGGACCGCGAGGCCATCGACCTCCAGCTGGAGATGGAGCGCGGCGAAGGCATGGATGTCACCCTCGGCTACGACCAGCTTGTGGACCCGACGATCGCCGCCGATGCCGCTCGCGACCTGGGGCTACGGCCGTGACGCTCCCTCGACTCAGCCCGAGGCGCGGCCTGCACGGCCTCCTGCCGGCGCTCGGCCTGCTCCTGGCCTGCGCCGCGCCCGCCAGCCCCGCCCCGCTGGCGCCGGCTCCATCCCCGGCGCCCGCCGCGACGGTGCCGGCGTCCGTCTCGTCGCCGGCGGCGCTCACGCGCGTGCCCGCGCGCTTCGCCTACCCGAACCTGTCGCTCTCCTTCCTGCCGCTGATCGTCGCCCGCGACAAGGGCCACTACGCCGAGGAGGGGCTGGACGCCGAGCTGATCGAGATGCGCGCGAATGTCGGCCAGGCGGCGCTGCTCTCGGGCGAGGTGGACTACACCGCGTCGCTCGGCTCGAACGTGAAGATGGCGCTCCAGGGCGCCCCGATCAAGGTCGTCTTCATGCACGCCCCGTCGCCGGTCATGGCGCTGGTGGCGCAGCCGCAATACCAGACGCCCGCCGACCTGCGCGGCAAGACGCTCGGCGTGGGCGTGCCGGGCGCGACGATCGACCAGGTCGCGCGGCTCGTCGTGAAGCACTACGGCCTGGACCCGCAGACCGACGTCCAGATCGTCTCGGTGGGCGACGGGGCGGTACAGTACCAGGCCCTTCAGCTGGGCCAGGTGGACTCGGTGCTGATGGCGCTGCCGTTCCCGATCGCCGCCCGCCGCGATGGCTTCTCCATCCTGGCGAATGCCGCCGACATCCTCAAGTTCCCGACGACCGGCCTGGGCACCCTCCAGAGCACGCTCGACACCCGGCGCGACGAGGTGCGCCGCATGGCCCGCTCGCAGATTCGCGCCCTCCAGTACATCCGGGCCCAGCCGGAGGAGACGATCCATCTGATCGCCGACTTCTTCGGCATGGACAACGAGACCGCGCGTGCCTCCTACGAGTTCATCCTGCCGTCGTTCTCGCGGACTGGCACCGTGGACCGCGACGCGATGGAAGCGCTGCTCGACGTGGAGCGTGCGGAGGGCACGGCGAGCGCGCCGATCACTTACGAGCAGGTGGCCGACGGCGGTCCCGCCGAGCAGGCCGCCCGCGAGCTAGGTCTGCTGCCCGACAGCCGCTAGCGGACGCGCGGCAGCACCTCGCTCCCCCACAGCTCGATGGCGCGCAGCGTCGCCGCGTGGTCCACGCCGCCGAAGTGGAAGGTCAGCCCCACGTGCGTGACCCCGAAGCTCTCCAGCCAGCGCACGAGCCCCAGCGCCTCCTCCACGGTGCCGAACGGAACGTGCCGCTCAGCCACCATGAAGTCGTAGCTCATCGCGTCCTGCACCTGCGCCGTCAGGCCCGGCCGGTTGGCCGTCGGCGTGGCCATCTCGGGCGCGAGCAGGCGCCGCCAGTGCCGCCAGCCCGGCTCGGCCTCGGCCCGCGCCTGCTCGGCCGTGTCCGCGATGTGCGTTGGGTACATCGCCATGATCCGGCCAGGACCGGCGTGGCCGGCGGCGGCGCGCGCCTCGCGGTATAGCTGCACGCGCTGCTCGGCGACCGGGAACAGCCACGGCAGAATCATGAGGTCGTAGCCGCGCTCGCCGATCCAGCGGAAGCTCTCGGGATCGAGCGATGAGGTGATCCAGATCGGCGGGCAGGGTTGCTGGATCGGGCGCGGCAGCACCGTTAGCTCCGGACACCGGTAGTAGCGGCCCTCGAAGCTGAAAGTGGGCTCCCTCCAGGCCCGGTCGATGAGCGTGATCGCTTCCTTCATGCGGTCCTGCGAGCCCGCGTACTCGATGCCTAGCTCCTCGTAGCCCGAGAGCGCCATGCCGCGCCCGGCGCCGAACTCCAGCCGCCCGCCGCTCAGCACGTCGAGCATGGCGAAGTCCTCGGCGATGCGCAGCGGCTGGTGCAGCGGCAGGATCGACACCGACGTGCCCAGCCGCAGCCGCGGCACGCGCTGGCTGATGAGCGTCAGCAGCAGCTGCGGGCTAGGCGTCATGCCGCCGAAGTGGTGGAAATGGTGCTCCGTCGCCCAGACCGTATCGAAGCCCGCCGCGGCCGCCGCATCCACCTGCTCCAGATAACGCGCGTACAAGCTCGCCGCCGGCCCATCCCGCTCGGGCACGTAAGTGTTCAGAATGTAGTAGCCGAAGTCCATCCACCGCTCCCGCCGTCGCAGTTCCTACAGTGCGTTTCGCAGCTATCGCGGCTTCAAACAGCGTAGGTCAGAGACTCGTCCCCTACCACCCGGCCGGGTCCGTCAATACCGACCGACCTTGCGAACACGTCGTAGGGCAAGCGCTCATCCCCTGCCGTCCAGTCGGGCTTGCTGGTGCTCTCTACTCCGGCGACCCCGAGGTAGGGCGGGGGCTCGTCCCCCGCCGCCCGGCCGGGTCTGCTAATACCCGCCCATCTACCGAGCCCGTTGTAGGGCCGGGGCTCATCCCCGGCCGCCCGGCCCGACTTGCTGCTCCCCGCGGTGCTGATCACCGCGAGGTAGGGCCGGGGCTCGGCCCCTGCCGCCCGGTCAGCGCCGCCCGAGACACCGATCCGGGAAGCCGCCGGGCGATCGGCCGCACCGGGCCGCCAGCGCAGTATCGCACAGGAAGCAGGAGCGGCCCCAGGGTGCCGGGCGCCGCGCGGCGCCCGGCTCGGCACCCGCACGCCGTCCTCCCGAGCACCCGCATTGGACCAGGCCCAGCGAGTTCGCCGCGTGCGTCGCGTAGATACGCACGCCTGCCGCCCGGGCTTTCGGCTGCGCCTCAGTTGTCGCCTCGGCGCGCTCGGTGCGGTCGTCGGCGTCAGGCTAGCGCGGCGCCGGCCCGCGCGGGGTCCACGTCAGCCGCAGCGTCACGGCTTGCCAGTACAACCGCATGTCGGCCTCAGTGGCGGGGACGGGGCCCTCGTTCTGCAGTTCGTAGCAGTACGTCCCCCCGCTCAGCACGACGCGACGCACGGTCGGCTGATAGGTGGCGGGGAAAGCCAGCGTCGCGCCGCCATCCGCCCCGCCGTACCCGGCGAACGTAAAGCTAACCGGCGCGCCGAAGCCGTCGCCGACGAGTTGCACCGCAACGGTCAGCTCGCCAGGGTCCAGCGCGAGACACTGGCCGCTCGGCACGGTCGGCAAGGTCACCGCGGTCATATCCACCGGGACTTGCGACGGCGGCGTGGTCTGAGCCTGCGCCGCGTTAGGCAGTAGCAGCACCCCCAGAAGCAATAGCCAGCGCACGAGCCACCTCCCCTCCCATGAATCGCCCTATCTTAGCAAAGGCGTTCATTGCCCGAGGGGCATCGTCTGAGCCGCGGGCCAGCGTATGCTGCTCCCGTATGAGAGGTGGCTCGTGAGAAGCGGCTCGCTGAGCCTCACCCCCCCCGCCGGCGGCGCCCGGTCCAGTTCCCCTCGCCGCCGGACGCCAGCCCCCCGCCAATGCCTTCTATTGTAGGGGCGCTGCTTCCTGCGCCCTGAAGGAGCGCCACCCGACCCGGTGTCCGACCGACACCGGCGCGGGCGAACCCATCCCCCCTCTCCCCGGGGCGAGGGGGGATGAGGACGCGCCCCGGTCGCTTAACTCGTCTGTCCGGCCGCGAGGCGCGCCGGAGAGCGTCGCCGTCCGGCGCAACGTGGTCGCTTATCGTACGCCGTACACGCCTTTCCCGCGCCCGCCGCCCGCGCCCATGCCCGGGGCCCGCCCGCCGGCCCGGCCCGCGGCGGAGCGCCCGGGGGAGTATCGTACGGGGTAAACGATGCGACCTTCCGCGCCCGACCAGCACGCCGAATCCCGCGCCCGGCCTAGCAATTCGCCACCCAAGGAGGGAGCATCGTTTGACCGTTCCTCGGATAAATTCATCCGCCGCCAGGCCGTCGCGCGCCCCCCTGCCGGCGGGCGGTTTGGATTGACGCGGCACGCGGCGGCGCATTAGCATGCGGGGCAGAGTGCCGACTCCCCGGACCAGCGAGAGGAGACGCCCGATGCCATTCGCGGACCTGCGCGACTTCATGGAGCGAGCCGATGCCGCCGGCGAGCTGAAGCGCATCGACGGCGCCGACCTGCACCTGGAAGTCGGGGCGCTCACGGAGATGTTCGCCTTCCAGCCCGACCCGCCGGCGCTGCTCTTCGACAACTTCGCCGGCTTCCCGCCGGGCTACCGCATCCTGACCAACGCCATCAACAACCAGCGGCGCGTGGCCTGGGCGCTCGGCCTGCCCGAGAACGCTCGCGGGGTCGATCTGGTGCAGGGCGTGCGCGAGAAGATGCGCGGCTTCCAGCCGGTCCCGCCGCGCGAGGTCGAGGGCGGTCCCGTCTGCGAGAACGTGCTGACCGTCGACGACATCGACCTCGGCCGCTTCCCGGTGCCGTTCTGGCACGAGCACGACGGCGGCCGCTACATCGGCACGGGTGGCCAGGTCATCACCCGCGACGAACAGACGGGCTGGGTCAACGTCGGCACGTACCGCGTGCAGGCGCACGACCGCGCCCTGGCGGGCATCTACATGTCGCCCGGCCGCCACGGCCGCGCGCACATGGAGCCGTACTGGGCGCGCGGCGAGGCGGCGCCCGTCATGGTCGTCTGCGGCGCCGACCCGACGTTCCTGGTCGCCTCCGCGCAGTTCCTCCCCTGGCAGGTGTCCGAGTACGACTTCCTGGGCTGGCTGCGCGGCGCCCCGGTCGAGGTCGTGCGCGGCCAGTACACGGGCCTGCCGATGCCGGCCACCGCCGAGCTGGTGATCGAGGGCGAGGTGCCCCCGCCCGACCAGGAGAACCACCCCGAGGGGCCGTTCGGCGAGTGGACCGGCTACTATGCCAGCGGCGAGCGCGCCGAGCCGGTCATTCACGTGAAGGCCATCTACCACCGGCACAACCCGATCATCCACGGCTCGGCGCCGATCCGCCCGCCCGCCAGCTCGTCGGGTGCGTACCTTTTCCGCTCGGCGCTCGTCTGGGACGCGATCGAGGCGGCGGGCATCAGCGACGTGCGCGGCGTCTACCAGCTCGAGTCCGGCGCATCGTTCCTGCTGCTGGTCATCGCGATCAAGCCGCGCTACGCTGGCCACGCCCGCCAGGCGGCGATGGCCGCGCAGGGCTCGCGCGCGGGCGCCTACATGACCCGCTACACCATCGTCGTGGACGAGGATATCGACCCCTCGAGCCCGCAAGACGTGCTGTGGGCCATCGCCACGCGCTCCGACCCCGAGACGTCGATCGACATCCTGCGGAACTGCTGGAGCACGCCGCTCGACACGATCATCCCGCCGGAGAAGCGTGCCCGCCGCGAGTTCACGCAGAGCCGCGCGATCATCGACGCAACCCGGCCGTTCGCCTGGCGCGACCAGTTCCCGCGCGTCTGCGAAGTGAGCCCGGAGCTAAAGCAGCGCATGCTGGAGAAGTACGCGGTCCACTTCCAGAAGTAGGGAGGCGAGCATGATCGTCGATCAGCCGGCGGCCGCGGCGACTCCGCGCGTCACGACCGACCTGCGCGGTTGGCTGGAGCAGGTGGCCGCGCTGGGCCAGCTCAAGCAGCTCGAAGGCGCGCACTGGGACCTGGAGCTGGGCGGCGTCAGCGAGCTGATGCACCGCCGGCCCCACCCGCGGGCGCTGCTGTTCGACGCGATCCCCGACTACCCGCGCGGCCGGCGCGTGCTGGCCAACATGCTGGGCACGATCGAGCGGCTGGCCGTGACGACCGGCACGAGCCCCGCCACGACGGCGCTGGAGTACGTGCAGGACTGGCGCCACAAGGTGGACAAGATCCCCGCCATCGCGCCCGAGGTGCGGACGGACGGGCCGGTTCTGGAGAACGTGCGCGAGGGGAGCGCCGTCAACCTCTTCGAGTTTCCCGCGCCGCGCTGGCACGCCGAGGACGGCGGCCGCTACATCGGCACCGCCAACCTCGTCGTCACGCGCGACCCGGACAGCGGCTGGGTCAACGTCGGCACCTACCGCGTGATGATCCAGGACGAGAAGCTGCTTGGCTGCAACATCAGCCCCGGCAAGCACGGCCGCATCCAGCGCCAGAAGTACTTCGAACGCGGCCAGCCCTGTCCCGTGGCGATGTCGTTCGGTCAGCACCCGCTCTTCTTCCTGGCCGCCTGCACCGATATTCCCTACCAGATGAGCGAGTACGACTGGGTGGGCGGCGTGCGCGGCGAGCCGGTGCCGGTGATCCACTTGCCGCGCACGGGGCTGCCCGTTCCTGCCGATGCCGAGCTGGTGATCGAGGGCGTCATGCTGCCCGATGAGACGAAGCCTGAGGGCCCGTTCGGCGAGTGGACCGGCTACTACGCCAGCGGCCAGAAGACCGAGCCGCTGATCCGTGTCGACGCGGTGTACTTCCGCAACGACCCGATCATCACCGGCTCCCCACCGTTCCCGCCCTCGGCGAGCGTCGAGTACAACCAGTGGCTCTGGCGCGCGGCGGTGCTCTGGAATCAGATCGAGGCCGCCGGCGTGCCCGACGTGACCGCCGTGCGCGTGCATCCCTCGGGCGGCCGCTTCCTGACGGCGGTGGCGATCCGCCAGCGCTACCCCGGCCACGCCAAGCAGGCGGGGATCATCGCCGCGCAGTGCCGCACGGGCGCCTACCTCGGCCGCTACACGATCGTGGTGGACGACGACGTGGACATCTACGATACCGACCAGCTGCTCTGGGCGCTGTCGTCGCGGTCCGACCCGCAGCAGGACATCGAGATCATCAAGCGCACCTGGTCCAGCCCCCTCGACCCGGCGATCGCGCCGGGGCGCAAGGGCTTCAACTCGCGCGCGATCATCGACGCGACCCGTCCCTGGGAGTGGCGCGACCAGTTCCCGGCGGTGAGCGCCATCAGCCCCGCGCTGCGGCAGCAGCTCGAAGCGAAGTGGGGGCGCGCGCTCGACGAGCGATAACGAGCAGTCAGTCATCAGCTATCCGCCAGCCGATCCTCTGCTGACGGCTGATAGCTGATAGCTGACAGCTATCGAGGAGACACCATGGCCGAAGGAATGGGCGAGAGCACGAGCGAGCGCGGCGAAAAGCTGGCGCAGCGCAACCTGTTCGAGGAGCTTATCGCGCTGCGCGACAAGCAGCGCGAGCAGCGCCAAGGCGCCGTCTGGCTGATCAAAGGCAACACCCTGCCGCTCGAGGAGAACCCACTCGGCAAGATGCGCTGGTACCTGCACCCGGCACTCGAGGACACCGCCATCCGGACGCTTATGTTCTTCGTGCAGGAGATCGCGCCGGGCGGGCGCAGCGGCCGGCTCCAGTTCCAGGGCGGCCAGGTGATCTACGTCTGGCAGGGCCGCGGCCACACGCTGCTCGACGGCGTGCGCCATCCCTGGGAGGCGGGCGACGTGATCAACCTGCCGCTTCGCACCGAGGGCATCACCGTCCAGCACTTCAATGACGGCGACGAGCTAGTGAAGCTCGTATGCGCGGAGGCGAACCTCGTCCACGCGCTCGGCGTCGATCGCGGCGCGGGCTTCGAGATCCTGGAGAACGCCCGCGACTAAGCCACCGCGCAGGGGCGGCACGGCGCAGGGGGCGCGGCACTCCCGCTTCCTGCGGCCCGCACAAAGCATGTCAACCAACGTCTGCCTGCCCGATTGCCCAGCTGCAGTCTTACTGGCTCGCGTACAGCTGATCGACGAAGCCGCTGGCGACGGCGCGGTCGACGAACCGCCGATCCACGAAGTCCTCCACCCGCGCGCCGGCCGCCCGCGGGTCGGTGGCGGCTTGCTCCTGTAGGAAGTCGCGGACCGGCTGCTCGGCGGGGAGCGGCACGCGGCGGAAGTGCTGGACCGCGTAGAAGTCGTAAGCCTCTGCCGCCTCCTCCGGGTCATCCAGCTTCAGGTACTGGGCGATGACCTGTTCGGTTTCCGCGCGGTGCGTCTTGGCGTAGGCGAAGCCCTCGATGATGGAGTCGGTAAAAGCCTGCGCGGTAGCGTCGTTCGCGCGCAGCCAGGCGGCCGAGGCCATACCGGTGTTGTTCAGCGTCTCCAGGCCGGTTGAGGCCAGGTCGAGCAGACTCTTGAAGCCCTGCCGCTTGAGCGGGGTGATCTGGGGCGGTGACGCCAGTCCGCCGGCGATTACGCCCGACTTCATGGCCGCGAAGCGTTCCGCGAGCGAACCCACTTGCAGGTAGGTCACGTCGTGGTCCGGGTCCAGCCCGAGGTAGCGCAGCGCCACGCGCGTGGCCACGTCGGACGAGGAGCCGAAGCGGCTGATCCCTAGGGTCTTTCCCCGCAGATCAGCCGGCCCGCTGATGTCCGATGTCACCATGAACTCGTAAGGGTAAAACGTCGTGACGCCCAGGAAGATCATGAGATCGCTGCCCGCGAGACGAGAGGAGATGGCCGCGAAGCCGCCACCTAGCGCCACGTCGACATCGCCGCCGATCACCGCCGTAGTCGTCTGCGCCGAGGTGATGTAGCTGAGCTGCACGTCGAGGCCGTGCTTCGCGTAGATGCCGTATTCGTAGGCGACCCAGTTCGAGTACTGGGCGGGCGTCAGCTCACTGTACGCCACGCGCAGGCTAACGGGCTGGGAGGGTGTATCCGTGGGTGCTGCGGGCGCGGCGCTCACGGCCGGCCCCCGCTCGCTCACAGCCGCCGAGGGCGCCGGCGCCGAACCCGGATTCGCAGCACACGCCAGGATCAGACACGTCGCGGCGACGAGTAGCAGGCGCATGGCTACTCCTTCCCGTATAGGCGCTCCACGAGCCCGCTGCTCAGCACGTGGTCCGTGAAGCGCAGGTCGAAGAACTCGGCCGCCTGGGCGCCCACGGCACGCGGGTCGGTCGCCTCCTGGCTGGCGAGATACTTGCGGCCCTCCTCCACGCTTGGCCGACCGACGCGCGGCAGGATGTTGACGACATCGTGATCGTACGCGTAGGCGATGTCCTCCGGGTCCTCCAGCTTGACGTATTGCGCGATCAGGCGCTCAGTGAACTCGCGGTTGGTTTTTGCGTAGTGTACGCCCTCGACAAGCGCGTCGACGAGGTCTTGCACGTGCGACTCGTTGGTCTGGATCCAGCCGGCGCCGGCGTAGCCCATGTTGATCATGGACTCGTCGCCCATGCTCGCCAAGTCGAGCAGGCTCTTGAACCCCAGCTTCCGCAACCGCAGGTTGTCCGGCACCCCGGCCAGGCCGGCCGCGAGCGCGCCCGCCTGCATGGCGGCCACCCGCTCGGGCAGCGAGCCGATCTGGACGTACGTCACGTCCTGCTCTGGATCGAGCCCCAGGTGGCGCAGCGCCAGCCGTGTCGCCACGTCGGACGAGGAGCCAAAGCGGCTAATGCCGATCTTCTGGCCGCGCAGATCGGCCGGGCTCTGGACGCTGGGGATCGCCATCAGCTCATAGGGGTACCAGGTGACCAGTCCATAGAAGATGGTGAGGTCGCTACCGGCGAGGCGCGAACTCATCGCTGCATAACCGCCCCCGAACGCCACGTCCATGTCGCCGCCGATCACCGCCGGCACGGTCTGGGCGCTCTGGACGTAGCTCATGTCCACGTCCAGGCCGTGCCGGGCGAAGAAGCCCGCATCCTGGGCTACCCACAGCGCCGACAAGGCGGCTGCGGGCTCGGCGTAGGCAAGTCGCACGCGGAAGGAGGCGGGCGTCTGGACGGCGGCCGACGCACCGGCCGCCATCTGGCCCGATGGGTCGTTGGCTGCAGCGGCCCCACCAGCCGCTGGGCCGCTGCTGGCCGGGCCGCGAGCCGGTGCAGCGCAGGCCGCGCCGAGGAGGAGGGCGAGCAGCAGGCAAGCGCGCGCGGCTGGCGCGCTCGCCTGGTGGCATACAGGATGGGCGGACGACATGGTGGGCCTCCGCGAGGGGCAGGCTACTCGGGTGCCGTACACCAGGCGACCATCGACTTCATGCGACACTGCGCGCCGTTGCGGGCTAGCTCGGCCTCAAAGAGGCGGTGGATCTCCGGGTCCTCGTCGGGATACTCGATCTGCGCGCCGCCCTGCTTCCGGTCCACGTGGCTGTCGCCGGTCTCGCCGCGGATGGCGCCGCCCATGTCATAGCGGCGGCTGCCCCAGCGGAGCGCGAGGTAGCGGGCCGGCTCCGGGCCGCTGTTGAAATGCTGGTGGAACCACATGTTGGGAGGCACTACCAACGTGCCGGGCCGCCAGTCGCAGCGTCGCCGCTCCTGGCCTTCCGGCCAGAGCAGGGAGTAGCCCTTGCCACTGAGGATGATCACGTGGGCGCCCGGGCCGTGCTGGTGCCCCTTCTTGTAGGTGCCGACGGGGAACTCCGAGATGTGCGCCGCCATCGTCTGGTGGGCTAACTCAAAGCTGATGTTGCGGCCGCCGGCGCCGCGCGCGGCCAGCGCCTGCAGCTCGATGTTGTGGGTGTCCGGCACGAAGTTCGTCTCGAGCGTCGCGCGGCCGTTGTAGGCGCGCATGAACTTGCCCTGGCCGTCGAAGTAGTTCTCCTGGCCGGCGAAGCGATCGTCGAAGGTGAACGGCGTGTTGAACACGAAGTCGACGTTGTGGAAGAGATTCATCACCACAGGGGCGTTCGTGACGGCGAGGAAGCGCGCCGGCTGGTCGCCGCGGCCGTTGAAGTGGCGGTGCCAGGCGTTGAGGGGGATGGCGAACAGGCTGCCCTGGCGCCACTCGAAGGAGACCTTCTTGCGCTCGTCGTACCAGACCTGGGTCGAGCCGGCGCCGTCGAGGACGTAGATCATCTCCTCGTAGAGCTGGCGCTGTGGCGTGAGCGCCCCGCCGGGCGGGATCTCACAGACGTAGGCGTCATTGGTGCCACCCGTGCCGTCGAGGTTGATGAACGTGCCACGGCCCCCGCGGCGGGCCCACGGCGCTAGCTCGACGGCGTGCAAGTCCTCGACGGCAAACCCGCCGATCACCGGAATTCCCTCGCCGCGCTGGTATTCCTGATAGGTGTTGACCTTCTGCATCACCTCGGGGTTATCGGGTGCTGTTGCCGCCATGTTGCCTCCTACACGCTATCACGGAATGTCACGAAGCCCGAGTGTCCACGCTCCGTCCTTGCGCCGCGCCCGCGGAGGTCGACTCGGAGCGCTCGGTACGCCGAGCACTTCGGGTCGTCGTGGCGCTAGCGTCTAGCCTGTACCTCGTCCAGCAGGGAGAAGTCCAAGACCTGCTCTGGACGAATGGGCTCGGGCAGCTCTAGCTCGCGCTGGTCCATCTCGAACTCGAACTTTAGGGTGTCGGCCGACGGGCGCCCGTCGGCGGTCCACCCCGGCCGCAGTCCGTCGTACACCTCACCGACGTCGTCCGGGCTCAAGTCGAACTCCTGCTGCATGATCGGAAGCACGCGCTCGCGCTGAGTGTGAGTCAGCTCCGCCGCCTCGACGCTGGCGCGCAGCGCCTCGCCCAGGCGGGCGCGATCGCTCTGCAGGGCGCCGGTGTTGGCCGCGAGGCCGATGTAGAGAATGCCGAGCTTGCCCGCTACGCGGTCGAGGACGGGATAGCCCTCGCGCTTGAGCGGCAGCGCGTTCGAGTTGTCTAGCAGGGTTCCGCTGGCCTGGCCCGCCATGAGGGCGGCAGCGCGGGGGCCGCCGTCGCCGACGTTCAGCAGCTCGTAATCGCCGGGCGCCAGGCCGTCGGCGCGCAGCAGCTCCACGATCATGGCATTCACGTTGTTCGCAGGCCCGTAGGCGGCGATCGTCCTGCCGCGAAGCTGCTGCACGCTGGACAGGTCCTTGGCGCCCAGGAGCACCTGATCCGGCCCGGTGGACTCGACGTACACTAGGCGGATCGGCAGCCCGCGCAGCGCCGAGCGCGTCGCCGTCCCAATCGCGGCCATGAAGTCCAGCTCGTTGGCCTGGAGCGCCGCGCTGGCGACCGACGAACTCATGGAGATGAGGTCGGCGTCGAAGCCGTGCTGCTGGAAGATGCCCAGGTCCTTCGCCACGTACAGGAAGGTGAAGGCGGCACCCTTATTGGGCACCTGGATCTTGAGCGGGCGCAGGGCGACCGGCTGCGTTGGCGGCGCGGGGGCGGCAGCCGCCGTGGGCGCAGCCTGGCCCGTGGTCGAGGCGGCCGGGGCGCCGGCCGCGCTCGCCGCCGGCGCGGCGCTGCTGGGCGCGGCCGTCCGGCAGGCGCCGGCGGCGACAAGCGACCAACAGGCCATCGCGGCGAGCAGGCGGGCGGGTAGGTTGCGCCTGGGCATGCGGCCCCCTCACGCGGGTTGGTAGGCGCCTCCGCGACCGCAAGCGTAGCAGGCGTCGAGGAACAGGCGATATCCGAACGTCTTGCCCTGGTCGACGACGCCGGCGTTGCCGGGCGCCCGCGGGTGGACGAGCTGGAAAGTCGCCGCCGGGCGCGCGTAGTGCGCGTCCAGCAGCGCCACCGCCTCGGGCGTGCTCAGCTGCTCGCCGGGCTGGAAGCGGCAGTCCAAGCGAATCGCGGTCGGGTCGGTCACGTGCATTGCAGGGCTCCTCGCTAGAGCGCTCGATCGGGGCTGCGGGCGCGCGGGCGGCCGCGCGCCCACGACGATTGACTCTAGCGGGCCGGGTTTGGAACGGGCGGGGGCCTACGCCTGGCCCGTGGGCATGGACTCCTTCTGCTCGATGTAGCTGGCCACCTCGTCGTGCATCGGCTTGTAGATGAAGGCCAGCCACTTGCACGATTTGTCGGCATGGCGGTTGAAGTGCTGATGCTCGCAACCTTCGGGCATGATGGGCAGCAGGATGAGGTCGCCGGCCTCCCAATCGATGCGCTCGCCGTTCACGACGGTGTAGCCCTCGCCCTCGACGACGAAGATGGCCAGGCCGCCCTGGTGGCGGTGCTTGCCGGAGTGGCGGCGGATGTCGTGCAGGAAGACGCTCCAGTCCTTGAGCGCCGTGTCGTCCACCGACTCGCGGCTGTTGTAGTACTTCAGGTAGCCCTGCCGGCTCTCCTCCATCGGGCGCTCGGAGCCCTTGATGACTATCTTGCCGGTACGGGACCGCTCGCGGAGGGCCAGCTGGAAGCGCATGCTGCGCTCGTAGGTATTCGCGTCGCTGGGGTCGCGCTCGCGGACGCGGGTGCGCTCGAAGGCGGCCATACCACTCTCCTCCGCTGCCGGCTGGGCGCTCGGCAACCCATCATTGGCTCCCAGCTTAGCGCATCCGGGGATGCGCGGCCAGCGAACCCGGTACGATAGCCCCGCGCTGGCCACGATCCCTCGGCCGCGGTAGCCGCAGCCGCATCGCGCCGGGGGAGCCGCTCTCGGTTGTGCCAATTTAACCGAGGAACGGTCAAACGATGCTCCTTTACCCGATGGGTAAGTGCTAGGCCGGGCGCGGGTCTGCGTGTGCTGGTCGGGCGCGGAAGGTCGCATCGTTTGCCCCGTACGATACTCCCCGGCTCTCCTGCCGCGGGCCGGGCCGGCGGGGAGTGCCCCGGGCCGGGCGCGGGCGGCGGGTGCGGGGAAGGCGTGTACGGGGAATGCCGGCGACCACGTCGCGCGAGCAGCAGGCGCTCTCCGGCGCGCCTCGCGGCCTGTCTAAAAGAGGAAGCTATTGGCGGGGCGCGGTCGTCCGGGGGCGGAGGGGCGCGGCGCAGAGCGCCGCGAGCAGAAGGCAGTACGGCCGGGCGCGGTGGCGCTGAGTCTGGCACCGTGCCTAGCTGAGCCACCTGGGGCGCTTCCGCTGCCCGTGCGATGCTGCGCTGGCGGCCCGGTTCGGCCGGCCGCCGGGCGGCTGGCCGGACTATTGTTCCGGGCAGCGCCGCCCGGGCGGCAGGGGACGAGGCCCGGCCTACGGCGGGTTCGCTAGATCGACCGGTATGATGTCCGATCCGGCCCTGGGGTTCGCCTAGGGAGGCGAGCCCTCACCCCGACCCTCTCCCAGGGGGCGAGGGAGTAAGGGAACGCCACCCCCGGCTGCGGTATTAGACGCAGCGGTGCGAGGCGAGGAAATCGCGCAGGATGTTGTCGAAGACTTGCTGCGCGGCGGCCTCGGCGGCGGTTGTCGCCGCGGCGTCGCCGGCCGGCTCGACGCGGCAGGCGACCACGATGCGGTCAACGCCGAAGTGGGGGTCCTCCATCGGCCAGTCGCGGACGACCAGCCGCGGGTCGGCGCGCAGGGCCTCTAGAGCCTGCTCTACCTCCACGCGCGGCAAGCGAAGGCGGGTGCCGATCTCGCTGCTGGTGAGGGGGCGCGGGCTGGCGACGACCGCGTCCTTGATCCGTGCCTCAACGGTGGACTGCATAGATGCTACCTCCGGGCGATCGATTTCTGATCGGCTCATACCTGACCTGCCCCGGCGGTTGGGCGGCGTGCGCGCCCTCCCCTGGTTCTCTCCCGGGTGGAGAGGGGAAGAGACAGGCACGCACCCCGGCCCTCTCGCCGGGGGCGAGGGGGAAGGCGACCGCCGGTTTCGAGATCAGCCGCGGATGGCATGGGCGGCCGCGGCGCCGGCCACGCGACCGAGCGTGAGCGCCATCGCCAGGCCGCCGCCGTACTGCTCGAAGTAGGTGCCGCCCGCGTCGCCGCCAGCCGCATAGAGCCCGGGCAGTGGCATACCGGCGCGGTCGAGCACCTGACACCGCTGGTCCACGCGCAGGCCGCCGTAGGTCAGGGTGATCGCCGGCGCGAGCGCGATGGCGTAGAAGGGCGGGCGCCAGAGCGGCGCGCGCAGTTCCACGCGCCCAATTGGCAGGGGCTCGTCGGTGCCCTCCGCCATCGCTCGGTTGTAAGCGTGCAGCGTCCGGGCCAGCGCGTCGCGCCGCACGCCGCGCTCGGCCACCAGGGCCACGAGCTTGTCGAGCGTCGGCGCCGTGACGATCCAGGCGCCCGCCTCGCGCGCGGCCTCCAGCCGGTTCAGCCCCTCGGGGTGCCCGCTCGGGCGGCCGACGATGTGCCGGTCATGCACGTCCTGGTCGAAGATGGCGAAGACGGCGGCGTAGTCCTGACGGACGGCGGCCTGGGCGTTCATGTGGTCGCCCAGCGATTCGTCGGTGAAACGGACGCCGTGCGCATTCACGAGCACCGTCGCGCGACTGTAGTACGCAGTTGGCGGGAAGAAGCGCTCGGGCGGGAGCACGGCCGGCGGCGCCGGCATCAGGTGGCCGTAGAACGAGTGGAGGCCTCCGCTGGTGCCGGCGCCCAGCTCCAGGCCCATCAGCAGTCCGTCACCGACGCTGTGCGGGTTCGAACGTACGAGCAGGCGGTCGGCCCAGGGACCCATATACCGCGCGGTAAGCTCTCGGTTGCCCTGAAAGCCACCGCTGGCCAGCACCACGGCGGCAGCAGGGTAGGTCGCGCGGCCAGCCGAGCCCTGGGCCAGCACGGCCGTTACGCGCCCCTGCGCATCCGCCAGCAGCCGCAGGGCGCGCGTACCGGTGCAGAGGCGGCCGCCGCGATCCATGAAGACGTGCGCCAGGCGGGCCATCGCGACGGGCGGGTCCATGCGATGCCGGCGCGTGAAGCCGAACTCGCCCTCCGGTTGGCCGCTGGCGTCCGGCGCGAACTCCAGGCCCTGGTCCAGCAGCCAGCGGACGGCATCGTCGTAGTGGTCCATGACGAGCCGGCCCTGCGCCTGCTCGCCGAGCGGGACACGGCGCTGGTAGTCGTCATAACTGCCGAAGGTGGTGATGAAGCCAGCCGATAGTGCGGCCGAGCCGCCCGGCGTGGCGCCCGCCTCGAGCAGCGTGACCGGTGCGCCCTGTTCCTGGGCGGTCAGGGCCGCGGCCAGCCCGGCCATGCCCGCGCCGACGACGACCACCTGCGGGATTTGCGCTGCCATGCTCGGCGCTCCGTATTGGGTGTCCCGGCGGGTAGTATAGCCAGCCTGCCGGCGGGGTGGCCAAGCGGCGAGGCAGCGTTATGCAACGCCTTCTTCAATAGCGTTTGCAGGTACAGGCATCACATGGCCCAGACGGTAAGATGTGAGCAAGTGTCGATACGGCTTGTTCCGCGAAGCGGTGAGCAGCTCCGGCGGAGCGCGCCAGCCGCGTTCGGAGCGCTTGGCGGCGCCCCGGGTGGAACGAATCGTGCAGCACCCGAGTTACCCAAGGACCGCTTGCTCGCGGGGTCGTATGGGCTGTGGCCGGGCGCACAGCGAGCGGTGCTGGCGGACTGAGCTAGCCGGAGGGCGGGGACGGCATGGAAGCAGCCGATGGGACGCGGCGGGTCGTGATCGAGGGCGTAAAGCCGGAGATCGACGCCGGGCGCTTCCCGATCAAGCGGACCGTGGGCGAGCAGGTAGTCGTGGAGGCCGACCTCTTCGCGGACGGTCACGATGCGCTGTCGGGGCGGCTGCTGTACCGCCGCGCGGGGGACGGCAAGTGGAGCGAGTCCCCGCTGGAGCCGCTCGTCAATGACCGCTGGCGCGGCGCCTTCCGGGTGACGGAGCTAGGCTCGTACGGCTACACGCTGGAAGGCTGGGTGGACCGCTTCAAGACGTGGACCCGCGATCTCGCAAAACGCGTCGAGGCGGAGCAGGACGTGGCCGTCGAGCTGCTGATCGGCGCGGCGCTCGTCGAGGACGCCGCGACGCGGGCCACTGGCGCCGATGCGACAGAACTCCAGGCGTTCGGGCGGACGCTGCGCGCGGGCGGCGGCGAGGCCGTGGCGGCGGCGCTGTCCGCGGAGCTAGGACAGCTGATGGCCCGCCACGCCGACCGCGGCGCCGTGACGCGCTATGAGCGCGAGCTGCCAGTCACGGTCGACCGTGAGCGCGCGCGCTTTAGCACGTGGTACGAGCTGTTCCCCCGCTCGACGGCGGCGACGAAGCCAGGGTGGCGGCTGCAGCCCGATGGAGAAGAAGGGGGTAGTGGGAGACACCCCCAAACTCCCGCCAGGGGGGCGCCCCTGAACCCCCGGGGAGGAGACGGGGAGGATCCGCCCGCCAGGGGGGCGCCCCTGGACCCCCGGGGAGGGATGAGCGCGGAGGCGCCGGCGCTACCGCACGGGACGCTGCGGGACGTGCAGGACTGGCTGCCCTACGTGGCGGCGATGGGCTTCGACGTGCTGTACCTGCCGCCGATACATCCGATTGGGCGCGCGTTCCGCAAGGGGCGCAACAACGCGCTGGAGGCGGCGCCCGGGGACCCGGGGAGCCCGTGGGCGATCGGTGGGCCCGAGGGCGGGCACAAGGCGATCCACCCGGAGCTGGGCACGCTCGACGATTTCCGCGAGCTGGTCGAGCGGGCGCGGGGCTTTGGGCTGGAGGTGGCGCTGGACGTCGCGTTCCAGTGCTCGCCGGACCATCCCTACGTGCGCGAGCATCCGGAGTGGTTCCGCCAGCGGCCGGACGGCACGATCCAGTACGCCGAGAACCCGCCGAAGAAGTACCAGGACATCTATCCGTTTGACTTCGAGTGTGCCGACTGGCGCGGGCTGTGGGACGAGCTGAAGAGCGTGGTCTGCTACTGGATCGAGCAGGGCGTGCGCATCTTCCGCGTGGACAACCCGCACACGAAGCCGTTCCGCTTCTGGGAGTGGCTGATCGGCGCGGTGAAACGGGAATATCCCGAGACGATCTTCCTCGCCGAGGCCTTCACGCGGCCGAAGGTGATGTACCACCTGGCGAAGCTGGGCTTTACCCAGTCCTACACTTACTTCGCGTGGCGCAATACGAAGTGGGAGCTGACGCAGTACTTTACCGAGCTGACGCAGACGGAGGTGCGAGAGTACTTCCGGCCGAACCTGTGGCCGAACACGCCGGACATCCTGACCGAGGCGCTCCAGATGGGCCAGCGATCGACGTTCATGACGCGGCTGGTGCTGGCGGCGACGCTGGGGGCGAGCTACGGGATTTACGGCCCGGCCTTCGAGCTAGGCGAGCACGAGGCGATCGAGCTAGGCAAGGAAGAGTACCTGAACTCGGAGAAGTACGAGATCAAGCGCCGCGACCTGGAGCGCGAGGACAGCCTGCGAGACTTCATCGCGCGGGTGAACCGCATCCGGCGCGAGAACCCGGCGCTGCACTCGGACACGAGCCTGCAGTTCGTGCCGGTGGACAACGAGCAGCTCATCGCGTACACGAAGGAGAGCCCCGACCGCGACAACCTGATCCTGACCATCGTGAACCTCGATCCCCACTACACCCAGGCGGGCTGGGTCGACTTGCCGCTCGACGCGCTGGGGATCGACGCGACGCAGCCGTATCAGGTACACGACCTGCTGGGCGCGGGCCGTTACCTGTGGAACGGCCCGCGCAACTACGTGGAGCTAAGCCCACAGGCGTTGCCTGCCCACATCATGCGGTTCCGGCGGCGGGTCCGCACGGAGGAGGACTTCGAGTACTTTGCGTGACGTGATGAACGAGAGCGTGCGCACGCGCCGCAACGGCCTGGCCGACAGCGTGCTGGACGACGACCCGCTCTGGTACAAGGACGCGATTCTGTACGAGGTGCCGGTGCGAGCGTACTACGACAGCAACGGCGACGGCATCGGCGACTTCCGCGGGCTGACGGAGAAGCTGGACTACCTGCGTGACCTGGGCATCACGGCCATTTGGCTGCTGCCGTTCTATCCGTCACCGCTGCGCGACGACGGTTATGACATCGCGGACTACACCGCGGTGCACCCGGCCTACGGCACGCTGCGCGACGTGCGGCAGTTCGTGCAGGCGGCGCACCGGCGCGGCCTGCGCGTGATTACCGAGCTGGTGTGCAACCACACGTCCGACCAGCACCCGTGGTTCCAGCGGGCGCGGCGGGCGAAGCCGGGCAGCGCCTGGCGCAACTTCTACGTCTGGAGCGACACGCCCGAGCGCTACCAGGACGCGCGCATCATCTTCAAGGACTTCGAGACGTCGAACTGGACCTGGGACCCGGTGGCCCAAGCGTACTACTGGCACCGCTTCTACTCGCACCAGCCCGACCTGAACTACGAGAACCCCCAGGTGCGCCGCGCGATCTTCAAGGTGATGGACTTCTGGCTGCAGATGGGGGTGGACGGACTACGGCTCGACGCGGTGCCGTACCTGTACGAGCGCGAGGGCACGAACTGCGAGAACCTGCGCGAGACGCACGAGGCGCTGAAGGAGCTGCGGGCCCACATCGACGCGCGGTTCCGCAACCGCATGCTGCTGGCCGAGGCGAACCAGTGGCCCGAGGACGCGGTCGCCTACTTCGGGAACGGCGACGAGTGCCATATGGCGTTCCACTTCCCAGTGATGCCGCGGCTGTTCATGGCGATCCGCATGGAGGACCGCTACCCGATCGTGGACATCCTGGCGCAGACGCCGCCGATTCCGGCGAACGCGCAGTGGGCGCTGTTCCTGCGGAACCACGACGAGCTGACGCTGGAGATGGTGACCGACGAAGAGCGGGACTACATGTACCGGGTGTACGCGCACGACCCGCAGATGCGGATCAACCTGGGCATCCGCCGTCGCCTGGCGCCGCTGCTGGGCAATCATCGACGCCGCATCGAGCTGATGAACGGGCTGCTGTTCTCGCTGCCCGGCACGCCGGTGATCTACTACGGCGACGAGCTGGGCATGGGCGACAACATCTACCTGGGCGACCGCAACGGGGTGCGCACGCCGATGCAGTGGAGCGCGGACCGCAACGCGGGCTTCTCCACGGCGAACCGCCAGCAGCTATACGAGCCGGTGGTGGTGGACTACGAGTACCACTACGAGGCGGTGAACGTCGAGGCGCAGCAGAATAACCCGCACTCGCTGCTCTGGTGGATGAAGCGCCTGATCGCCCTGCGCAAGCGGTACAAGGCGTTCAGCCGTGGCACGCTGGAGTTCCTGCAGCCGGAGAACCGGAAGGTGCTCGCGTTCGTGCGGCAGTACGAGGACGAGCGCATACTCGTCGTCGCCAACCTGTCGCGGTTCGTGCAGGCGGTCGAGCTGGACCTGAGCGCCTACCGCGACCTGATGCCCGTGGAGCTGTTCGGCCGGATCGAGTTTCCGCCCGTGCGGGACGCGCCGTACTTCATCACGCTCGGGCCACACGCGTTTTATTGGTTCTCGCTGGAGCCCCAGCGGGTGCCCGCCGGGCGGCTGCGGGACGGCCGCGGTGGCGAGATGCGGCCGCTGACGGTCGGCGTGACCTGGGACGAGCTAGTGCTGGGCGCGGCGCGGGCCGCCCTGGCGGAGGTCTTGCCCGGCTACCTGCAAGAGCAGCGCTGGTTCCGGGCCAAGGCGCGGCGGATCAAGGGCGCGCAGATCGTCGACGCGATCCCGCTGCCGGCCCGCGTGCCCCCGCCCCCGGACGAGCCGGAGATCGGCCAGGCGCGACTGCGGCAGCCGCGGCGCGGCCACGACGAGACGGGCGTCTACCTGACGTTCGTGCGGGTGGAGTACACGGAGGGCGACGCGCAGACGTACGTCCTGCTGCTGGCCGCGGCAAGCGGGGAGCGCGCCGAAACGCTGTGCCGCGAGCGACCGGCGGCTGTCCTCGCGCGCTACCAAGGGCGCGGTGGTGAGACCGAGGGGGTGCTGTACGACGCGTTCGCCGACCGCGAGGTGGCGACGGTGCTGCTGGAGGAGATCGTCGCGCGGCGACGCCAGCGCGGCATGGGGGGTGAGCTAGTGGGTCTGCCGACGGCGGCGCTGCGGCGCCTGCTGCCCGCCGGTACGACGCCGCCCGAGCCGTCCGTGCTACGGGCCGAGCAGACCAATACGTCGATTGCCTACGACGAGCGGCTGATCCTGAAGCTGTTCCGGCAGCTGGAAGCCGGGACCCATCCCGACGTGGAGGTCAGCGGCTTTCTCACCGAGCGCGATTTCGCGCACACGCCGCCGCTCGCGGGTGTGCTGGAGTACCGGCCCGAGCGCGGCGCCCCCGCGTCGCTGGGCATGCTGCAAGGCTACGTGCCGAATCAGGGTGACGCCTGGCGCTACACGCTCGACAGCCTGGGCGACTATCTGGAGCGTTGCGCCGCCAACCCGGCCGAGGTGCCGGAGGCAACGCTGGGCACGGCCGGACTGCTGCAGCTGGCGGCGAGCGAGGCGCCGCTGCCGGCCTACGAGGCTGTCGGCGCCTACCTGAACGACGCCTGGCTGCTGGGCCAGCGGACCGGCGAGCTGCACTGCGCGCTGGCCTCGGACCCAGAGGACCCGCAGTTCGCGCCGGAGCCGATCAGCTCGTTCTACCAGCGCTCGCTGTACCAGTCGATGCGCACGCTGGGCGTGCAGACGTTCCAGACGCTCCGCAAGGCGCAGGGGGGCTTGCCCGAGGCGGCGCGCGAGCCGGCCCAGCAGGTGTTGGCGCTCCAGGGCGAGGTGCTGGCGCGCTTCCAGGCCGTCACGCAGCGGCCGATCGCGGCGACGCGCATCCGCACCCACGGCGACTACCATCTGGGCCAGGTGCTGTACACGGGCAAGGACTTCGTCATCATCGACTTCGAGGGTGAGCCTGCGCGGCCGCTCAGCGAGCGCCGGCTGAAGCGCTCGCCGCTGCGCGACGTGGCCGGCATGCTGCGCTCGTTCCACTACGCGGTGTGCGCCGCGCTGCGCGACCAGGAGGCGCGCGGCCTGCTGCGGCCCGAGCAGGAGAGCGTGCTGGGGCCGTGGGCCAGCTACTGGCAGCAGTGGGTGAGCGCGACGTTCCTGCGCGGCTACTTGGGGGTGGCGGGCGAGGCCTCGTTCGTCCCTCGGGCGCTGGAGGAGCTGCAAGTGCTGCTCGACGCGCATCTCCTGGAGAAGGCGGTCTACGAGCTGGGCTACGAGCTGAACAACCGGCCGGACTGGGTGGGCATTCCGTTGCAGGGGATTCTTCAGGTGATGGGCGCGGCCCCCGCGCCAGCGGTGCCGCCGCGCCAGCCCGCCGCCGCGGGGCGGCGGACGAGCGACACCTGATGCCCGCGACGCGGGAGGGACGGCTGCGCGGGCTGCGCGAGCTGGCGCGGCTCTACGGCGTGCAGACGGCCTACTACGACGTGGAGCGGCAGCGCCGGCGGGCCACGCCGGAGGTGTTGATGGTGGTGCTGCAGGCGCTCGGGGCGCCGCTGGCGAGCGCCGCGGACGTGCCGGCGGCGCTGCGGGCGCGGCGGCGGGAGCCGTGGCAGCGCATGGTCGAGCCGGTGACGGTGGTCTGGCAGGGCGGCGAGACGGCGGTGGAGCTGCGCCGCGCCGCTGGCGGCGCCGGCGCGCCGGTCGACGCCCGGCTCACGCTGGAGTCCGATACGGTGCGCGAGTGGCGGTGGGCGGCGGACGCGCTGGTGGCGGTAGACACGGCGGACGTGGACGGCCAACGGTACGTCGTGCAGCGCGGCGCGCTGCCCGCCGACCTGCCGCTCGGCTACCACCGGCTGGCCCTTGAGAGCGCCGGCGAGCGCGCGGAGTCGCTGCTGCTCCACGCGCCGCGGCGGGCGTACGCGCCCCGTGGCGAGGCGGGCGCGCGCGCCTGGGGCGTGTTTCTGCCGGTCTACGCCATGCGCTCGGCGCGCAACTGGGGGTGCGGCGATCTGGCCGACCTGGAGGCGCTGATGGGCTGGACGGCGGGCCTGGGCGGCGCGATGGTCGCCACGCTGCCGCTGCTCGCCGCGTTTTTGGGCGAGGATCCGTTCGAGCCGAGCCCCTACGCGCCGGTGAGCCGGCTGTTCTGGAATGAGCTGTTCGCCGACCTGGAGCACGCGCCGGGACTCGCCCAGTGCCCCGCGGCGCTTGCCTTGCTCCATGCGCCCGAGCTGCAGGCGCGGCAGGCGGAGCTGCGGGAGGCGCCGCTCGTCGATTACCAGGCGGTGGCTGCCTTGCGGCGCCCGGTGCTGGCGGCGCTGGCCGAGCGCTTCTTCGCGTGCGGCGGCGGGGCGCGACCAGAATACCAGGCGTTCCTGGCCGCGCAGCCGCAGGTCGAGGACTACGCTCGCTTCCGGGCGACCACCGAGCGGTTCGGCGCCCCCTGGCCCACCTGGCCTGAGCGGCCGCGGCAGGGCGAGCTGACGGAAGGCGACTACGACCCCGCGGCCGCGCGGTATCACCTGTACGCGCAGTGGCTGACCGAGCAGCAGCTGGCCGCGCTGGCCGAGCGGGCGCGCGGCGGCCGCGGTCGCCTGTACCTCGATCTCCCGCTCGGCGTCCACGCGGACGGCTACGACGTGTGGCGCGAGCGGGGCACGTTCGCGCTCGGCATTGCGGGCGGCGCGCCACCCGACCCGTTCTTCATGGGCGGCCAGAACTGGGGGTTCCCGCCGCTGCACCCGGAGGCGATGCGCGAGCGCGGCTATCGCTACTTCCGCGCCTGCGTGCAACACCATCTCGCCCACGCCGGCGTGCTGCGCGTCGATCACGTCATGGGGCTGCACCGGCTGTACTGGATTCCCCGGGGCGTCGACGCTCGGGACGGCGTCTACGTGCGCTACCACGCGGACGAGCTGTACGCCGTGCTGTGCCTGGAGTCGCACCGGCACGAGGCGATGATTGTCGGCGAGGACCTGGGCACGGTGCCGCGCAGCGTGCGGGCGGCGATGGCGCGTCACGGACTGCGGCGCATGTACGTCGGGCAGTTCGAGCTGCGCCCCCGCGCCGACGAGCCGCTGGCCCCCATGGTGCCCGGGGCCGCAGCCAGCTTGAACACGCACGATATGTACCCGTTCGCCGCGTTCTGGCGGGGGCTCGACGTGCCGGACCGGCAGCGGCTGGGCGTGCTGGAGCCTGGGATGGCGCAGGCTGAGCAGCAGTCGCGCGAGGCGGTGCGGGCGGCGCTGCTGGCGCACCTACACGGTAGCGGCGAGGTTGCCGTCGGCGAGGACCAGGACGCCGAGGCGCACGCCGTGCTGGCGGCCCTGCTGCGGCGGCTGAGCGCCAGGAACGCGGGCATCGTCCTCGTGAATCTCGAGGACCTGTGGCTAGAGACGGAGCCGCAGAACGTGCCGGGCACCTGGCGCGAGCGCCCCAACTGGCGGCGGAAGGCGCAGTACCGCCTGGACCAGATCATGCGCCTGCCGCGGGTGAGCGACGAGCTGCGGCAGGTGAACCAGCTCCGCAGGGGGGAGACGTAACATGACCAAGGAGCCGACCGGGAGTAGCGTCGGCCTGGGCCCGCTCGCCGGCCAACCGCCGCCCGCGCTGCCGGCCGTCACGCTGCTCAGCGACGACGACCTGTACCTGTTCAACGAGGGCTCCCACTACCACCTGTACGCCAAGCTCGGGGCGCATCCGCTCGTCGTGCAAGGGGTAGCGGGCACGTACTTTGCCGTCTGGGCACCCAACGCCGAGCGGGTGTCGGTGATGGGCGACTTCAACGGTTGGGACAAGACCAGCCAACCGCTCCAGCCTCGGGGGGCGTCGGGCATCTGGGAAGGCTTCGTGCCGGGGGTCGGGCGGGGCACGGTCTACAAGTACTACATCCAGTCGCGGTACCACGGCTACCGGGTCGACAAGGCCGACCCCTACGCGCTGCTGGACGAAGTGCCGCCCCGCACCGGGTCCGTCGTCTGGGACCTGGACTACAAGTGGGGCGACGCGGAGTGGCTGGCGCAGCGCGGCGCGCGCAACGCGCTGGATGCGCCGATCTCCATCTACGAGGTCCACGTCGGGTCGTGGATGCGCGTGCCCGAGGAGGGCGACCGCTGGCTCACCTACCGGGAGCTAGCGCCGCGCCTGGCCGACTACTGTCAGCGGCTGGGCTTCACGCACGTCGAGTTCCTGCCGCTCATGGAGCACCCCTTCTACGGCTCGTGGGGGTACCAGACGACCGGGTACTTCGCGCCTACCAGCCGCTACGGCACGCCGCAAGACTTCATGTACCTGGTGGACTACCTGCACCAGCGAGGCATCGGCGTGATCCTGGACTGGGTGCCGTCGCACTTCCCCACCGACGAGCACGGGCTGGGCTACTTCGACGGCACGCACCTCTACGAGCACGCCGACCCGCAGAAGGGCTTCCACCCGGACTGGAACAGCTTCATCTTCAACTACGGCCGCAACGAGGTCCGCAGCTTCCTGCTGAGCAGCGCGCACCTGTGGCTGGACGAGTACCACGTCGACGGGCTGCGCGTGGACGCGGTGGCGTCGATGCTGTACCTGGACTACTCGCGGAAGCAGGGCGAGTGGATCCCGAACGAGTACGGCGGCCGCGAGAACCTGGAGGCGATCAGCTTCCTGCGCCGCTTCAACGAGTCGGTCTACCAGCGCCACCCGGACGTGCAGACGATCGCCGAGGAGTCCACAGCCTGGCCGATGGTGTCGCGGCCGATCTACGTGGGCGGACTTGGGTTCGGCATGAAGTGGGACATGGGCTGGATGCACGACACGCTCGACTACATCAGCCACGACCCCGTCCACCGGCGCTACCACCACGACGAGCTGACCTTCCGCATGATCTACGCCTTCAACGAGAACTTCGTCCTGCCGCTGTCGCACGACGAGGTGGTACACGGCAAGGGGGCGCTGCTGAGCAAGATGCCGGGCGACGACTGGCAGAAGTTCGCGAACCTGCGGCTGCTGCTGGGCTACATGTGGGCGCAGCCGGGCAAGAAGCTGCTGTTCATGGGAGGTGAGCTCGGCCAGTGGCAGGAGTGGCAGCACGATGCTAGCCTGGACTGGCACCTGCTGGAATATCCGGCGCACCTGGGCGTGCAGCGGTGGGTGGAAGACCTGAACCGCGTCTACCGCGCGGAGCCGGCGCTGCACCAGCTCGACTTCGACCCGGCGGGCTTCCAGTGGGTGATCGGGAACGACGCCGACAACAGCGTGTTCGCCTTCCTGCGGCGCGGGCGCGAGCCGGGCCCGGAGATCCTCGGCATCTTCAACTTCACGCCCGTGCCGCGCTACGGCTACCGCGTGGGCGTGCGCCGCGGCGTGTGGCGCGAGATCCTGAACAGCGATGCGGAGGACTACGGGGGCAGCGGCGTGGGGAACTGGGGGCAGGTGGAGACGATCCCCATTCCATCGCATGGGCAGCTGTACTCGCTGCCCCTCACGCTGCCGCCGCTGGGCGCCGTGTTCTTCCGCGGTCCGGAAGCCGCCCGATGAGCGCCGTGCAGGACGGCCGGGCGCGGTTCGCCGGGCCGGCGCGGCTGGGGGCCGTCCACCTCGACGATGGGCACACGGCGTTCCGCGTCTGGGCGCCACGAGCGGAGGCGGTGGCCGTCCATCTGGTCGCGCCGCGCAGCGCGCGGGTACCGCTCGCCGCCGAAGCGCGCGGCTACTTCGCCGCCGTGGTGCCCGACGTGGGCCCCGGCGCGCGGTACCAGTACGTGCTGAACGGCCGGCGCGAGCTGCCGGACCCGGCGTCGCGGTCGCAGCCGCAGGGAGTCCACGGCCCGTCCGCCGTGGTGGACCCGGCGGCGTTTCCCTGGACGGACGCGGGCTGGCCGGGCCTGGCACAGCCGGACCTCGTGTTCTACGAGCTACACGTCGGCACGTTCAGTCCGGAGGGCACCTTCGACGGCGTGATCCCCTACCTGGACGGCCTGCGCGAGCTGGGGGTGACGGCGATCGAGCTGATGCCCATCGCCCAGTTTCCGGGCGAGCGCAACTGGGGCTACGACGGCGTCTATCCCTATGCCGTACAGGACTCCTACGGCGGGCCGGAGGGGTTGCAGCGACTGGTGGACGCCTGTCACGCGCGTGGGCTCGGCGTGTTCGTCGACGTGGTCTACAACCACCTGGGGCCGGAGGGCAACTATCTGGATCAGTACGGCCCGTACTTCACCGACCGCTACCGCACACCCTGGGGCCTCGCGCTCAACTTCGACGGGCCGCAGAGCGACGAGGTGCGCCGCTACTTCATCGAGCAGGCGCTGTACTTCCTGACCGCCTACCACGTGGACGGCTTTCGCCTGGATGCGGTCCACGCGATGGCCGACAAGTCGGCGGTCCCCTTCTTGCAGGAGCTTGCCGCCGCCGTCCACGCGCAGGGCGAGCGACTGGGACGGCGGGTGCAGGTGATTGCCGAAAGCGATCTCAACGACGCGCGGCTGGTGCTGTCGCCGACGATTGGCGGCTATGGGCTGGACGGCCAATGGAGCGACGACCTGCACCACGCGCTGCACAGTCTCCTGACCGGCGAGCGCAGCGGCTATTACTCGGACTTTGGCACTCTAAAGCATTTGGCGCGCGCGTACGAGCGAGGCTTTGTCTACGCGGGCGAGTATTCGGCGCACCGCGAGCGGCGGCACGGCAACTCGCCGCGACTGGTGCGGGGCGACCAGCTCGTGGTCTGCGCGCAGAACCACGACCAGGTAGGCAACCGCGCGCGGGGCGAGCGCCTGGCCCAGCTCGTGTCCTTCGATCGCCTGAAGCTAGCCGCCGGGGTGGTCCTGCTCGCGCCGTTCCTGCCGCTGCTGTTCATGGGCGAGGAATATGGGGAGACCCACCCCTTCCTCTACTTCACGAGCCACGGCGATCCCGGGCTGGTGGAGGCCGTGCGCATCGGCCGCCGCGCGGAGTTCGCCGCCTTTGCCTGGGGCGGCGAGGTGCCCGACCCGCAGGACCCCGCTACCTTCGCGGCGTCCAAGCTGCAGCACGATCTGGCGGAGCGCGGCCAGCACCGCGCGCTGCGCGAGCTGTACCGGGAGCTGCTGCGCCTGCGCCGCGCGCTGCCCGCGCTGGCCGCGCTCGACAAGGACCAGGTCGAGGCCCGCGTCCTGGCGCCCGCCGACATCCTGTTCGTACACCGTCGCACGCCGCCCTCGGGCTCTCCGCAGAATTGGGGGGCGGGGGGAGAGTCTCACGCCTCCCCCGATTGGCGGGCGGAGGTCCGCCGTGATGCCGAGGCCGAGGGGGACGAAGCGTGCGTCATCTTCTGTTTCAGCGAGGCGCCCTGTGCCGTCGACCTGGCGTTGCCGCCCGGGCGCTGGACGAAGCGGCTCGACAGCACTGAGGCGCGCTGGCTGGGTGCCGGGAGCACGTTGCCCGACGCGGTCGACGCCCCCGGCTCGCTGCGCCTGCTGGTCAGCCCGTCGTCGGTCGCCCTGTACGCGCGCGTGGCCGAATAAGCACTATAGTTAGGCGAACAGATCGGCGCGTCGGTCGCCAGCCGGCGGCTCGCCTCCTCCAGTCCCCGCGCTATGGAGCACGATGGACCGCTACGTTTGCGTGCATGGCCACTTTTACCAGCCGCCGCGCGAGAACCCCTGGCTGGAGGCGATCGAGCTACAGGACTCCGCGTACCCCTACCACGACTGGAACGAGCGGATCACCGCCGAGTGCTACGCGCCGAACTCGGCGTCGCGGATCCTCGACGACCGCGGCCGGATCGTGAAGCTCGTCAACAACTACGCTCAGATCAGCTTCAACTTCGGACCGACTTTGCTCCAGTGGATGGCCGAGAAGGCGCCGGGCGTCTACCACGAGATCCTGGCGGCCGATGCCGAGAGCCGCGAGCGGTTCGGCGGGCATGGGTCCGCAATCGCCCAGGCCTACAATCACGTCATCCTGCCACTGGCCAACTACCGCGACAAGTGTACGCAGGTGCGCTGGGGCATCCGCGACTTCGAGTACCGCTTCGGGCGACGCCCCGAGGGGATGTGGCTGCCCGAGACGGCCGTGGACGTCGAGTCACTCGCGGTCCTGGCGGAACACGATATCCGGTTCACCATCCTCGCACCGTCGCAGGCGCGGCGCGTGCGGCCCATCGGCGGGGCCAGCTGGCAGGACGTCGGCTCTGGCGGCATCGACCCGAGGATACCGTACCTACTGCGCCTGCCCGGCACGGCGCGCGCCATCACCCTGTTCTTCTATGACGGCCCCATCTCCCGGGCGGTCGCCTTCGAGGGCCTGCTATCGAACGGCGAGTACTTCGCCCACCGACTAATGACCGGCTTTGAGGACCAGCGGCCCGGGCCGCAGCTCGTCCACATCGCTACCGACGGCGAGAGCTACGGCCACCATCATCGCCACGGCGACATGGCGCTAGCCTACGCGCTGGACTATATCGAGCGCCAGCGGCTCGCGCGGATCACCAACTACGGCCAATACCTGGACCTCGTCGCACCGACGCAGGAGGTGCAGCTCAACGAGAACAGCTCGTGGAGCTGCGCCCACGGTATCGAGCGGTGGCGGAGCAACTGCGGCTGCAACACGGGCGGTGGCCCAAGCTGGACCCAGCTGTGGCGCGGGCCGCTACGGGAGGCGCTGGACTGGCTGCGCGACGAGCTAGCGCCGCGCTTCGACGAGGTGGCCCGTCAATTTCTCGTCGACCCCTGGCAGGCCCGCGACGACTACATCGCCGTCGTGCTCGACCGCTCGGTGGCGAACGTCGAGGCGTTCCTGGCGCGTCACGCCCGGCGACCCTTGCACGAGGCGGACAAGGTCGCCGTCCTGAAGCTGCTGGAGCTACAGCGCCACGCCATGCTGATGTACACGAGCTGCGGCTGGTTCTTCGACGAGCTATCGGGGCTGGAGCCGGTCCAGATTCTCCAGTACGCCGCCCGGGCGATCCAGCTCGCCGACGAGCTATTCGGGGACAATCTCGAGCCGCACTTTCTCGACCTGCTCGCGCGCGCCCCCAGCAACCTGCCCGAGCTGCGCGACGGGCGGCACGTCTACGAGAAGCTTGTGGCGCCCGCGCGCGTCGATCTCGAAAAGGTCGGCGCACACTACGCGATCAGCTCACTCTTCGAGCCGTATCCAAAGCAGGCGCAGATCTACGGCTACACGGCTGACCGCGAGGATTACGAGCGCTTCGAGGCGGGGCGCGCGAACCTCCTGGTAGGGCGCGCCACGATCCGTTCGCGCGTGACCTGGGAGTCGGCGCGGCTCAGCTTCGGGGTGCTGCACTTCGGGGACCACAACCTGAACGGGGGCGTGCGGGCGTTCCGCGACGATGCGAGCTACGAGGCGCTCGTCGCCGAGCTGACGGAGCCGTTCAGCCGCGCCGACTTTCCCGCTGTCCTGCGGCTGCTGGACAAGCACTTCGGGACGCCCTCTTACTCCCTGCGGTCGCTGTTCCGCGACGAGCAGCGGCACATCCTGCGTCGCATTCTCGATTCCACCCTGGCCGAGGCCGATTCGGTGTACCGCCAGCTGTACGAGCACCACGTGCCGCTGATGCGCTTCATCACCGATCTCGGCGTGCCCCTGCCCCGCGCGCTGCACACGGCGGCGGAGTTCGTGGTGAACGCCGATCTGGCCCGCGACTTCCGCGACGACGCGGAGGTCGAGCACGTCGAGCGGCTGCTCAAGACGGTCCGCACCTGGCACCTGGACCTCGACGCGACCGGCCTGGCGTACACGCTGGAGCGCACGCTGGACGCGCTGGCGGAGGCGCTCGCCGCGCGGCCGGCCGACCTCGGCCGGCTGGAGCGGTTCGAGCAGATGGTCGCCGTGGCCCGCGCCTTGCCATTTGAGGTGAAGCTGTGGACGCCCCAGAACGTGGTCTACGAGATGCTCCAAACGAGCTATCCGTTCTTCCGCGGGCGGGCCGAGCAGCAGGACGTCGACGCCGTGACCTGGGTACGGCGGTTCCGGGCCGTGGCCGAGCACTTGGGCGTGCGGATCAACTAGATGGCGGCCGAGCGGGTGCCCGGTAGCACGTATCGCCTCCAGCTCAACGCGGACTTTCGCTTCGAGGACGCGCGGGCCCTCGTCCCGTATCTGGACGCGCTCGGGGTCTCGGACCTGTATCTGTCGCCGGTCATGACCGCGCGCCGCGGCAGCGCGCACGGCTACGACGTGGTCGACCCGACGCGCATCAGCGACGAGCTGGGCGGCGAGTCGGCGTTCCTCGCTCTGGCGGCAGCGGTACGCGAACGCGGGATGGGCCTGCTGCTCGACATCGTGCCCAACCACACCGCGGCGAGCCTGGAGAACCCCTGGTGGCGCGACGTCCTGCAGAACGGGCCGGTCTCGCCCTACGCGCCGTTCTTCGACATTGCCTGGCAGACCGCCCGACCGGGGCTGGAGAACCGCGTGCTGCTGCCCATTCTGGGCGCGCACTACGGCGAGGTGCTGGAAAACGGGGAGCTAGGGCTCGTTTACGAGGACGGGCGCCTGGCGGTCCGCTATTACGACTGGCGGCTGCCCGTCGCGGCCCGCTCATACGGCCGGGTCTTCGGCCCCGTCCTGCCGGCGTGTCTGGACGCGCTCGCCCCGGACCCCGCCGCGGCCGCGGCGGTGGAGCGCGTCGTCGGCGATCTGGAGCGGCTAGCCGTGGGCACGACCGAGCAGTTCCGGGCGGCGGCCGAGGCACTCTGGCAGCTCTACCAGGACCACGCGCTGGTGCGCCGTTGCGTGGACGAGGCCGTGCAAGCCTACAACGGTCGGAAGGGCGAGCCGCGCAGCTTCGACGCGCTGGACCGCCTGCTGGGCGAGCAGACGTATCGGCTGGCGTACTGGCGGGTGGCGAGCCCCGAGATCAACTACCGGCGCTTCTTCGACGTGAGCGATCTCGTCGCGATGCGGGTCGAGGACGAGCGGGTCTTCGCCGCGACTCACGCGCGTGTGCTACGGCTCGTGGCGGACGGACAGGTCACCGGACTGCGCGTGGACCACGTCGACGGCCTGGCCGACCCGCAGGTGTACCTGCAGCGGCTGCAAGCGGCGCTGGGGGAGGGACCTAACCCCCCCGGCCCCCCTTCCCTATCAAGGAAGGGGGGGGCCTCCCCGGCTTCGTCCACTCCCCCTTCTCACATCGGGAGGGGGACCGGGGGGGTAGGTCGTTACGTCGTCGTCGAGAAGATCTTGACGGGCGAGGAGGAGCTGCCGCGGGAGTGGCCGGTGGCGGGCACCACGGGCTATGAGTTCGCGCGGGCCGTGCTCGGACTGCTGGTCGATCCCGCGGCCGACCCCACGCTCGACGCGCTGTGGACGCGCTTGACCGGCCAGCCCGCGGACTTTTGCGCGATCGCCTACGAGCAGAAGCTGAAGGTCATGGCCGATCTGTTCGCCGGCGACGTGAGTGCGCTCGCCACGCGTCTGAGCGAGCTGGCGAGCCGCGATCGCCACGCGCGCGACCTGACCGTGACCGAGCTGGAGCGCGCGCTGGTGGAGGTCACGGCGCAGTTTCCCGTCTACCGCACCTACACTCGCGACTTCGCCGTTGCCCCTCGGGACCGCGGGTACGTGGAGCAGGCGGTTGCGGCGGCCCGCGAGCGCCAACCAGACAATGGGGCGGCGCTCGGGTTCTTGCGCCGGGTGCTGCTGCTGGAGACGCCCAGCTACCTGGCCGAGGCGGACCGGCTGGCCTGGCTGCGCTTCACGATGCGCTGGCAACAGTTTACCGGGCCGATCGCCGCCAAGGGCGTCGAGGACACGGCGCTCTACGTCTACACGCGCTTCCTGGCGCTCAACGAGGTGGGCAGCGAGCCGGAGCGCGCAGGCGGCGCCGATGGGGCGGCAGTCGGCGAGCCGCCAGACCCGGTCGCGAGCTTCCACGGCTGGAACGCCGCGCGTCGGCGGGCCTGGCCGCACACCCTCAATGCCACCTCGACGCACGACACGAAGCGCAGCGAGGACGTGCGGGCGCGGCTGGCGGTGCTCTCCGAGCTGCCGGGGCTGTGGGCGACGCGGTTGGAGCGGTGGCACGCGTGGAATCGACCGCTGCAGCCGACCGTTCACGGCCAGTCGGTGCCGGATGGGAGCGCCGAGCTATTGCTGTATCAGACGCTGCTCGGCGCCTGGCCGCTACACGAGGCGGAGGTGCCGAGCTTCAAGGAGCGCCTGCGCGCCTATCTCGTGAAGGCGTCGCGCGAGGCGAAAACGCACACGAGCTGGCTGCATCCCGATGGCGCGTACGAGGACGCCCTGACGGGCTTCGCGGGGGCGATTCTCGCGCCGGCGGACGGCAGTCCGTTCTTGGCCGATTTTCTCGCCTTCCAGCGGGTGGTGGCCTTCTATGGCGCCCTGAACGGGCTCAGCCAGGTCTTGTTAAAGATCGCGGCGCCGGGTGTGCCCGACTTCTACCAGGGCACGGAGCTGTGGGACTTCAGTCTCGTGGACCCCGACAACCGTCGTCCGGTGGACTTCGCGGCGCGCGGGCGGCTGCTCGCGGCGTTGGACGAGCAGGAGTCCGCGGACCGTACGGGGCTGCTGCGCGGCCTGCTGGCGCACTGGGAGGACGGACGAATCAAGCTGTACCTCACCGCGCGCGCGCTCGACTGCCGGCGCCGCCACGCCGCGCTGTTCGCCGACGGGGACTACCTGCCGCTGGCGGCGGCCGGCGCGCGGGGGGACCACGTCTGCGCCTTTGGGCGCCGCCGCGGTGCCAGCTGGGCGCTGGCCGTGGCGCCGCGGCTGCCCGCCCGCCTGGCCGCAACGATCGGTGGCGGGCAAGGCGGCCCCGCCACCGACCAGGGGGGCGCGGCCGACACTCTGCCGCCCCTGCGCCTCCCGCTCGGCGACACGGTCTGGGGCGACACGCGCCTATTGCTCCCGGCGGGCGCGCCGCGGCGCTGGCGGAACGCGCTCAGCGGCGCTAACGTTGATGCGGCGGCCGAGCCGCCGGACGGCGCGGCCGACCTGGCGCTGCCTCTGGGCGGGCTTCTGCGCGACTGTCCAGTGGCTTTGCTGGTCGGCGAGCCGGCGTGATCGCGCGTCTCTGCCCCTAGCGCGCGGCGACGAGCGACCGGTAGAGGTCGGCGGTGCGGCGGGCGATGGCGCTCCAGGTGAAGGACTCCTCGACGCGCCGCCGTCCGGCCTCGCCCATGCGCGCGCGCAGCGCCGGATCGGCCAGCAGCTGGTTGATCGCGGTTGCCAGGTCGTGGCTGAAGCGCGCCGGGTCGACCGGCTCGAAGGGACTCTCAGTCTGTTGGACGAGCGGCACCAGCAAGCCCGTCTCGCCGTCCACGACGACCTCCGGGATGCCGCCGACCGCACTGGCGACGACCGGGGTGCCGCAGGCCATCGCCTCCAGGTTGATGATGCCGAACGGCTCGTAGATCGACGGGCAGCAGAACACCGCCGCGTGGGTGTAGAGCTGTACCACCGCCTCGCGCGGCACCATCTCCTGCACCCAGATGACGCCGGAGCGCCGAGCCTGCACCGCCGCGACGGCCGCCTCCATCTCGGCGGCGATCTCGGGCGTGTCGGGTGCGCCGGCGCACAGGACCACCTGCGCCGCCGGGTCGATCTCGGGTATCGCGTGGACGAGGTGGATGATGCCCTTCTGACGGGTGATGCGCCCGACGAAGAGGACGTAGGGCTGCTCGGGCCGAATGCCGTAGTGGACGAGCGCATCGGTGGCCGGGGTGGGCTGATACAGGCGCGCGTCGATGCCGTTGTGGATGACGTGGATGCGCGCGGGATCGACGTCGAAGTGGGCCAGCACGTCGGCGCGCGTCCCCTGTGAGACGGCGACGATCGCGTCGGCCATCTGGATGGCGGTGCGCTCGACCCAGCAGGTCACATCGTAGCCGCCGCCGAGCTGCTCGCGCTTCCAGGGCCGCAAGGGCTCCAGCGAGTGGATCGTGATCGCCAGCGGCACCTGATAGGCTTGCTTGATCAGGATGCCGCCCAGGTGGGTGTACCAGGTGTGGCAATGCACTACGTCGGCGTCCACGTCCGTGGCGGCGAACGCTACGTCGCGCTGCATGGCGCCGAACACGGGGCGCAGCGGCCGTGGTGCCGTGAAGCGCGCCTCGTCGACCGGATAGCCGCGCACCTGAAGCTGTCCCGCGTCCGTGTGCTGGTCACCGAAGCAGCGCACCTCGACCGGCATTAGCGCGGCCAGCTCGCGACTGAGAAACTCGACGTGGACGCCGGCTCCGCCGTAGACGTGGGGCGGATACTCGTTGGTCAAGAGGAGCGCCTTCATGCAGTCCCTTCATCGAGGGCGCCGCGCGAGTGCCGCGGGCGCCAGGTTGCTCGCGGGCGCCCGCGCGGCGGACCCCGACCGCGCGTGTGTGTTGCAGGCACCGCGAGGCCAGCTGGGGCCCCGGCCCGCCGGTGCACCGTGGCTTATACACTAATCGTCGTCAGTGTGGCCGCTGGAGCGTAGGCCCGCGCTCCGAACGGGCTCGTCCGGGGTGTGACACGCCGAGACAGCGCATCGGGGTGAGCGCGTGGTTCGGCTCAACGCTGCTCTTCTTGCGCGCCGGCAAACGTGCGGGCGGCGCGGCCGACCCAGCTCGCGGCCTCCGTCGTGCAATGGACGACTTCCGCCACCCCGGTGGTCGCCATGACGGCCAGGAAGACTCGGGTGGGTCGTGGCGCCAGGTGGAGGCCGTAGACGAGACCGGCGGCTGCCCACGTCCCCACACACGTTGGGCAGGACACTAGCTCGCCCAGCGCGTAGCGCACGCCCGTGCCGCTCGCGACGACCGTTTCGCCCAGGCCGGACTCGTCTGGGATAGTGTGGGTGAGCGGTGCTCGTACGGGCTCGGCCACGCGTTCGTAGGCGACCAGGCGGCCCGCGCGAAAGGCGCTGAGGCCGAGCAGCAGCAGATCGAACGGCGTGATCTCGACGTCTTCGCCGCGGCTGGCCTCGCGGGCGGTGAACGCGGCGAGCAGACCGAGAAACACGCCGATCAGCGTCAGCTTGGTCGCCTGGGTCAGCTGCCGGTCGGTTCGGTCGGGCGGCATGGGCGGCTCCTTTCGGTCTGGCGGGACCGCGTGCCCACCGCACGACGCGTGCCGCTGCCGCGCCCCGCTCAGGCGCCGGCGGGCGGGCCGCCGTAGGCGACGGCGGGCGGCCCGATCGCGGCCATGTCCAGCTCCACCAGGGCGGGGCGGCCGGTGTCGAGGGCCGCCTCCAGCGCGGGGCGGAAGTCATCGATGACGCGCACGCGCCGCGCCCAGGCGCCGAAGGCTTCGGCCAGGCCCACGAAGTCCGGGGTGCGCAGATCCACGCCAATGTGGCGCCCGGCCATCGTCCGGTTCTGGATGTTGCGCAGCACGCCGTAGCCGCCGTCGTTGAACAGCACGACTACCACCGCCAGGTTCTCCTGCACGGCCGTGGCCCACTCGCCCACGTTCACCAGCAGCCCGCCGTCGCCGGCGAGGCAGACGACGGTCCGCTCGGGCCGGCCGACCTTCGCGCCGAGCGCCATCTGGAGCCCCTGGCCGATGCCGCCGCCGACCGCGTGGATCGACGTGCGCGGCTCGTACACCTCTAGGAGGCGGTTGCCCCAGGTCGTCGAGGCGATCGTCACGTCGCGCACGCGGATCGCATCGCGCGGCAGCACGGCGTGCAGCGCGTCCACCACGGCCTCGTAGCGGCCCATTGTGGCGCGCATGGCGGCGCGCGCCGCGGCCCGCGCCGCGCTGATGGCGTCGCGGAAGGCCGGATCGGGTCCGGGCCGGTCGGGCACTGACCGGTCGAACTCGGGCCGCGCTTTCCGCAGCATGCCCAGAGTGGCGGCGGCGTCGCCGACGATGCCTAGCGTGGCAGGGTAGCTGCGGCCGATCGCTAAGGGGTCGGCGTCGATCTGGACAATCGTGGGGGGGAGCTTGAGCTGGTAGTTCAGCGTCTCGTTACCGCGGAAGCGCGTGCCGACGGCCAGGAGCACGTCGGCGGACTGGAGGAGCTCGCGGACGGCGGTCGCGGTGCCCCAGTTGCCGACGCACAACGGGTGGTCTTCGGGTAGCACGCCGCGGCCCGCGGTGGTCGTGATAACGGCGGCGCCCAGCGCCTCGGCGAGCGCGCGCAGCGGCGCGGCCGCCTCGCCGGCTATCGCGCCGCCGCCAACCCAGATCACGGGCCGACGCGCCGTCGCGAGCAGTCCCGCGGCCCGGTCGACCAGGCTAGGATCGGGAAACACCCGAGGGGCGTGTCTCCCTGGCAGTTCGATGGGCTGGACGGTCGCGTACTGGTAGTCCACGGGCAGCTCGACGCTGACGACGCCGCGCGGGGCCGCTAGCGCCTGCTCGACGGCGGCGTAGAGTGTCCACGGCACGGCGGTGGCGTCGATCGGGCGGTAGGCGGCCTTCGACACGGCGCGCAGCATGCCCAGCTGGTCTTTCGGCTCGTGGATGAAGCCGCGCCCCTTGTCGATGTAGGCCGAGTCGACCTGGCCGGTCAGGTGCAGCAGCGGCGTGCCCGCCGTCTGGGCCTCCACGAGCGCGCCGCAGGCGTTGCCGGCGCCCGTGCCGGTGCTGGTGATCGCGACCCCGAGGCGGCCGGTCGCGCGGGCGTAGCCGTCGGCCATGTTCACCGCGCCGGGCTCGCTGCGGCTGGGGACGGCGCGGATGCCGCCCTGGCGGTGGATGGCGTCGTAGAGCGCCATGTTGTGGATGCTGATGAGCCCGAACACGGTGTCCACGCCCGCGTGCTTCAGCGCGCGGACGACGGCGTCGCCGCCGGTGCCTGGCTCGTTCATGGGTGGCCTCCTACACGTAGCGGTGGACGCCGCCGTCCACGTCCAGGGTAGCGCCGGTGATGAAGCTGGCCGGGGCGGAGCACAGGAAGACGAGCGCCGCGGCGACTTCCTCGGGCGTACCGAAGCGGCCGAGGGGGATGCCCCGGTCGCGGGCGATGTCGGCGAGCCACTCGGCCTCGCTCAGCGCCGTCGCGGCCTCGCGGTAGCGCCGCCGCCACTGCTCGCTCTCGATGGTGCCCAGCATGACGCTGTTCACCCGCACGCCGAACGGCGCGAACTCGTTAGCCAGCGAGCGCGTCAGGCTGAGCACGCCGGCCCGCGCGGCGCTGGTGACCACCATGTGCGTCTCGGGCTGGCGGGCGAGCACGGCGTTCACGACGGCGATGGCGCCGCCGCCGCGCGCCCGCAGGTGCGGCAGGGCGGCGCGCGTGGGGTGGATGATGCTGAAGAACTTGAGCTCCAGCTCCGCGCGCCAGTCGGCGTCGGGCGTGTCGGCGAAGGTCGAGAAGCGGCCGCCGCCGGCGTTGTTGACCAGCACGTCGAGGCCGCCGAGCGCCGCCACCGCGCCGTCCACGAAGGCCCGCACCTGGTTGGGCTGGAGCACGTCGCAGGCGCGCGCGTACACCCGCGCGCCTGGCAGCGCTCGCAGCGCCGCGGCGGCCGCCTGCAAGCGCGCCTCGCCGCGGGCGCAGATCGCCACGGCCGCGCCCTCGGCCAGGAAGGCGCGGGCGGTGGCGAGCCCGATGCCGGAGCTGCCGCCCGTGACGATTGCGACTTTGTCCCGCAGGCCCAGGTCCATGCGATTGGGTCTCCCTCACCCGCCGCCCTCTCCCAGGGGGAGAGGGGGCCAGGATGCGCCCTCGCCCCCGCTCTTTGGCAGAGGGAGCAAGGGGGCAGGATGTGCTCACGCTCCCCGCGTCAGGCTGACGGCGCGGAGGCCCGGCTAGCCGATCGAGACGGACTCCTTCTCCCAGAAGACGAGGCGGCGGCGGAGCGCGCCGAGCGCGCGGTCGAGGACGAAGCCGATGATAGCGATCGCCGCGACGCCCGCGAACACCTGGCTGCGCGACAGCGACGCCGACGCGCGCGCGATGAGGTAGCCCAACCCCTCCGTGGCGCCGATCATCTCGGTCAGGATGGCGATGACGAGCGCGACCGGCAGGGCGATGCGGAGGCCGGCGAAGATCTGCGGCAGCGCGGCTGGCACGATCACCTTGCGGAAGACCTGCTCGCCGTTCGCGCCCATGTTGCGCGCCGCCCATACGTAGCGTTCGTTCACCGCGCGGGCGCCATAGTAGGAGTTGATGGCGATGGGGTACAGACACTCCAGGAAGATCAGGACGATCTTGGAGAGGTGGCCGAGCCCGAACACGAAGACGAACACCGGGTACAGCGCGGCGCGCGGGATCGGGTAGCCGAACGAGAACAGCGGCTCGAACAGCCGGTCGAACAGTGGTACGCGCGCCATGAGGAAGCCGAGCACGACGCCCGCCACCGCGGCCAACGCGAAGCCGGCGACGACGCGGTAGAGCGTGGCGAGGAGGTGGCGATAGATGGCGCCGCTCTCCACCAGCCGCCACAGCTCCTGGCCGATCGTCTCCAGACTCGGGAAAAGGCGGGGGTTCACCCAGCCGGAGTGGGCGAGCAGCTCCCAGGCGGCCAGGACCACGAACACCGAGTAGTAGCGCTCTAGCCAGCCGAGCGCCCGGGCCGTCAGGCCGGGGCCGGGCGCGGGGGCCGCGGCGGGCGCGAGCGACCGCTCAGCCATCGCGGCGCTCGCCGACGAGCTGGCCGACGAGGAGCCGCCCACGGACCCAGAGCAGCAGCCGGTCGCTCACGAAGCCCAGGATGGCGATGGCGAGCACGGCGGCGAAGATGCGGTCGAAGCGGCCGGCGGCGTCGGCACTGAGGATCAGGAAGCCGAGGCCCGTGCGGGTGGACGAGCCGATCATCTCGGACGCGAACATGAGGATGAAGGCCAGCGCCAGCGCCACGCGCAGGCCGGTGAAGATCTGCGGCGCCGCGCCCGGCACGACGACTTTCACGAACACCTGGCGACGGCTGGCGCCCATGTTGCGGGCCGCCCAGACCCAGACGGGATCGACGGCGCGCACGCCGTAAAGCGCGGCGATGAAGCACGGGTAAAAGCAGGAGATCATGATAACCACGATCTTCGACGTGTCGCTGATGCCGAACCAGACGATGAGCACCGGCAGCACGGCGATCTTCGGCACGGGATACGACAGCGAGATCAATGGGTCGAAGAACTGCTCGACGCGGCGCGACACCCCGCTCAGGAGTCCCAGGGTCACCCCGAACAGCGCCCCCAGCCCGAAGCCCGCGAGCGAGCGGTAGAGGCTGTCGCGCGCGTGGAGCAGCAGCTCGCCGGAGAGGAGCAGGCTGCCGAACTCCCGCGCGATACGCGTGGGGCTGACCAGGAACTCGGGCAGCCAGCCGAGGTCGGCGCCGATCTCCCAGAGGGCGAGCAGGACCAGCGGGACCAGCAGCCCCTCGGCGACCCGGATGGCCGCGGCTTGGCCGCGGCCCGCGGCCGGAGCAGGCGCGGCCGACACGGGCGGCAGGCGCGTCGCGGCGTCGACGGCGGCGGAGTGGGTGGTACGGGCCAATGGCTCCCCCGAAGGTCAGTTCTGCTGGCCGCGCGCTTTGAGCACCTCGTCGCGCAGCAGATCCCAGATCGTGTTGCGGTACGCCATGAACTCCGGGCTCTTTTTGACCTCGATGCTGCGCTCGGCCGGGAGCGCGATGGGCAGGATGGCTTTGATCTCGCCCGGCCGTGCCGTGAAGACTACCACGCGGTTGCCGAGGTAGACCGCCTCCTCGATGTCGTGGGTCACGAACAGGACGGTCTTCGCCGTCTCCTGCCAGATGCGCTGCAGCTCTTCCTGCATCAGCTCGCGGGTCTGCGCGTCCAGGGCGCCGAACGGCTCGTCCATCAGCAGCACGCCCGGGTCGAACGCCAGGACGCGGGCGAGGGCGACGCGCTGGCGCATGCCGCCTGACAGCTCGTTGGGGTAGGCGTGGCGGAAGGCGCGCAGGCCCACGAGGTCCAGGTAGCGGTCGACGGTGGCCTCGCGCTCGGTCCGCGGGCGCCCCTGCACCTCCAGCGCCCAGCCGACGTTCCCCTCGACCGTGCGCCACGGGAACAGCGCGAGGTCCTGGAACATCATGCCACGGTCGGGGCCGGGCGCCTGGACCGCCCGGCCATCGACCCGCATCGCGCCGCCGTCGCTGGGCACGAAGCCGCCGAGGATGTGCAGGAACGTGCTCTTGCCGCAGCCGCTCGGCCCGACGATGGCGACGAACTCCCCGTCGCTCACTTGCAGGCTCAAGTCGTGGATCGCCTCGACGCGCTGGCGTCCGCGCACGAACCGCTTGGACAGGTGCTCGACCTCGACGACCGCCATGCCTCTCCCGTAATGTCTAGCCGCTGGTGTCAACCCTACGGGCCAGGGCGCGCCTGCCTCGCAGTACGTGATTCAATGCCGAGCGTCCAGGGCCGGACAGCCGCTTGCAGGCTGAGCGAGCCAGCAGCGTCGGTCGGGCGGCAGGGGACGCGCCACCACCCTACCATCTTATCCTTCTTATCCTTATCGTTCTCCGAGGGCTCGAGACCTACAAGAACGGCTGTAGCGGCGGTCGCTATTGCGGCAGCAGGCTCTGGTCCACGATGTCGTTCAGGTTCACCCGACTCTGCTGCCAGCCGAGCTTCAGCAGCAGGTCTTGCTCCTTGTCCAGGCCGTCCAGCGTGATCCGGCCGCCCGGATCGTGGTAGTAGTCGGCCAGCGTCAGGTACAGGTCGGGCGGCGTCTGCACGAAGCCTTTGTCGATCAGGACCTGCCGTGCCTCCTGCAGATGGTCGTTGTACCAATGGGTCGTGGCCACGAAGTCGGCCAGGAAGGCGCGCACGGCAGCGGAGTTGCGCGCGATGAACTCCGGCCGCATCGCCAGGTCCAGCAGCTCCTCGTCGAACGGCACGCCGGTCTTGGAGGTCCACACGACGTGGACGCCGCCGCGCCGCTGCTCCATCGTCAGGAACGGCTCGGGAAACACGCCGACGTCGATGCGCTTGCTGCGGAGCGCCTCGCCCATCGCCGGGAAGGGCACGACGACGAAGTTCACGTCGCGGTCCGGGTCGAGGCCGGCGGCCTCGATGGCCGCCCGCGCCCACAGCTCCGTCGCGGACTTGAAGTCCACGACGGCGATGGTCTTGCCGCGCACGTCGGCCGCGGAGGCGATGCCCGAATCGTCCAGCGCCAGGTAGGTGGTATTGAACGACCCTTGCTGCTCGCGCACGATGCTGGCGACCAGCTTGAACGGCAGCTTCTCTTCCGCCGCGAACAGCGCCGTGGGGGCGGCCACCGTGCCGCCGTCGAGCTGACCCGCCTCGTAGGCGTTCAAGCGATCGGCGTTGCCGCGAAAGGCCGTAAACGTCAGCGTGTACGCCTTCCCCTGGTTGGGCGCCAGGTCCGGCTTGGCCGCCATCAGCCATAGGTTCTCCTCGGCGGCGAAGCCGTGGCCGATGCGAATCTCGACAGGCTGGCCGCTGCCGCCGGCCTGCGCCGGTGGGGCGGACGCCTGGGCGGCGGGCGCGCTGCCGCCGCTAGCGGGCTGCGTCGGCGCCGAGGACGGCGCGGCCTGGCTGCAGGCGGCGGCCAGCCACAGCAGCAGGGTCACGCCCAGGCGCGCGGCGGGACATGAGGCGCGAATAGCCCGCGGCATCTCTTCCTCCGTTGCGCTGGCCAGAACCCCGACCTAGCTCTTGGTGTACGCCTCGGGCGGCGGATAGGCGCACCACCAGTCCGGGTCGCCGTGCCGCGGCTCCCACACGCGAGGCACGTAGCTGTCGTCGACCTGGTCCACCTCACAGGTGTACTCGATGACGTTCTTGTCCGGGTCCCAGAAATACGAGAACACGTTGTGGCCGGGGCCGTGGCGGCCGGGGCCCCAGATGCGCGGCACGCCCTTCTCGCCCAGGTTGTAGATACCCTTGGCGATCTCCAGCCAGTCGTGGACCTCGAAGGCCACGTGATTCAGCTTCGTATCGCCCACCGCGAGCGCCAGCGAGTGGTGGTCGCGCTCGCAGTTCAGGAAGCACATCCAGTGGCCGTTCCAGTCGATCTGGCGGAAGCCGAGCACGTTCGTATACAGCTCGGCCGCGGCGTCGATGTCGGGCACGTTCAGCACGACGTGAGAGAGCTTCGTGGGCTTGACGACGCGCTCGCCGTAGTCGTCGCCCACCGTCTCCGGCTCGGTGTACAGCTCGACGACCTGGCCCGCCGGATCGCGGAAGCGCATGGCGCGGGCGGCGCCCGGCTCGGGCGACGGCCCCGGGGGCATAACCACCTCGATGCCGCGCCGCGTCAGCTCCTCCGCCGCGCGCTCCAGATCGTCGCGGTCGCGCACCTGGAGGCCGACGTGGTCGACCGCGTTGCGCCCGCGATCGCCCTCGTAGAGCGCGACCACGTGGTGGACCGGCTCGGCGGCGCGGAGGTAGAGCGCGCCGTGGTCCTCCTCGGTGACGCCGAGGCCCCAGGTGTCGGTGTAGAACTCGCCGTGCCGCGACAGGTCGGACACCTTCAGCCCGACGTGGCCAACCTTGACGACTTTCACGGGCGCTGCCATGAGGAGCCTCCTGGATGGTCGGCGAATGGGCGGCCCGAGCCGCACGGCGGGCCGCGACGTTGGCCTTATTCTACGCCAGCGCGCCGCTCAGTGCGCGCGCCAGAAGCGGCGGACGGCGGCGTTGAACTCGGCGGGCCGCTCCTGGTTGCTGGCGTGGCCGGCGCCGGGCAGGATGACTAGCGCGGCGCCGCGGATGCCGTCGCGTAGCGCCTCCGAATCGGCACAGGGCAGCACGGAGTCCTGATCGCCCCAGATCACCAGCGTGGGCACGGCGACGTGCGGCAGCACGGCGCTGGTATCCGCATGGGCCAGGGCGATGGCGCGCTGGCGGTAGCCGGCGGGCGGGATCGCCGCCATCGTCGCCGCGGCCTCACGCACGAGGGCCGGGTCGGCGTGGGGCGAGAACAACTGCGGCGCGCGCTCGCGCGCCATGTCGGCCAGGTCGCGGCCCTCGCTGGCCGCCAGCCGCCGGGCGAGCCGCGCGGAGCGCTCCGGCTCGGGCATCGTGCCGCCGCCGCGATAGGTGTCGGCCAGCACCAGCGAGCGCACGCGGGCGGGATGACGACCGTAGAATTCGAGCGCGAGCACGCCGCCCATGGAGATACCCAGGAGGTGGGCCGACGTGGCTTGCAGGTGGTCGAGGAAGGCGGCCAGATCGTCGGCGTAGTCCGCCATGGTCGGCGTGCCATCGGCGGCGCCCGGCCATTCCGGCAGGTCCCAGGCGACGAGCGTGAAAGCGTCCGCCAGGGCCGCGAACTGCTCGCGCCACGAGCCCACGCCGCCGCCGATGCCGTGCAGCAAGACGACCAGCGGACCGCTGCCGGCCCGCTCGTAGTGGACGCGGCGCCCGCGGATCAGTGCGTCAGGCATGACGTTGCCCTCACCCCGGCCCTCTCCCAGGGGGAGAGGGAGTAAGACGCCTCTCCCCCCGCGCCTCTCCCGGGGGGAGAGGGAGTAGGCTGCGCCCTCGCCCGGTCTACCTGCCTAGACGGCGAGGGAGGGGGCCGCGTCGGCCGCCGGGGCGGAGGGCTCCGCTGCCGGCGCGGCGCCCGGCACGCGGCCCGCCCGTGCGTAGACGTCGCGCTGGCGGGCTAGCTCCTGCTGGAAGAGGCGCCGCAGGCGGATGGTACCCAGGTCGGTGGGCGCCAGATGCTCGTTCACCCGCGACTCGATGCCTCGCTGCGCTTCCATCGCCACGCGGTCCTGCTCCAGCACCGCCCAGTGGTTGCGCTCGAGGTAGAGCTTGTAGAGCGACCGCCACAGCACGCGCCGCCAGCCGCTGACCTTGCGGTAGCGGAGGAAGTAGACGGTGGCGCTGTTCGCGTCGAGCGGCGTGACCCACCCGACGATCCGCAGCGGGTCGCCCGGCCCCGCGCTCCACGGGTAGGGGATGTCGAGCCGACACCACAGCGACCCGGTCCGGTGAAACTCGACCCAATCGAAATTGACTCCGCGCTGCCCCTCGCGCTCGACCGTGAAGCCGCCATCCGGCAGCTCGCTCAGGCGCAGGCGGTCGGCGCGCTTGCCGCGGCTAAGCGTGTACGAGCGCCCGTGGAGGAAGGGGCCGTGCATGGGGTCGGCCAGGTTGTCGAAGATGCGGAGCCAGTTGGCCTGCCAGGTCGCCTGGCAGATGAACCCGGTCCAGGCGGGGTCCTCCAGCTCGGCCGCGATCTCCAACGGGGGCGGCGGGAACAGGTCGACTTCGCCGATGTAGGCGAACACGAGCCCGACGCGCTCCTGGGTCGGGTAGCTGCGCACCCGTAGGCGCCGCGCGAGCGGGCAGTCGCCGCCCTCGGAGGGCACGGCGACGCACTGCCCCGTGGCGTCGAACCGGAAGCCGTGATAGGCGCAGGCCAGCACGCCGTCCACGACCTCACCAAGCGACAGCTTGGTGTCGCGGTGCGGGCAGCGGTCGATCATGGCGCGGACCTGGCCGGTCGCGTCGCGCCAGAGCACCAGCTCCTCGCCCAGCGCCTTGACGCCGAGCGGCGCGCTGCCGACCTGGTCCGACCTCGCGATCGGATACCAGAGGTTGCGGAGGCCTTGTTCGAGCGGCTTTTCGACGTTCACCACGGGCCGGGCCATGATGCAACCCCCTCCCGCTACGCGCTAGCCCGCGATCCGGCGCCAGGAGGCGCCCGTATAGGAGCCGGCGCGGGACCGTAGATGCTCGCCCTGCGCTATGACGCGGCGGTCGCCTTCGGGATACTGGCCGCTACGAATTAGTGTACGGGCGGCCGGGAGGTCGATCAAGGCGCCCGTCGGCTTGCGACCGCCCGGGCGGGGCGGGGGAGTACCCGCTGGCGCCGCTACGGGGCGGGGCGGGTCGTGCCGAGGAGGGAGTGGCGCAGCTTTGGCGGCGCGGTGCTAGCTGACCACCCGGGCGACGCCGCTCAGTAACTCATCCACGTCGAAGGGCTTGGAGAGCACCTCGGCCGCGCTGGCGCGCTCGGCGGGCGATAGCGTGCTGGCGTAGGCCGAGACGACGATCACGGGGATGGCTTGGGTGCGCGGGTCCGCCTGCAAGGCGCGCAGCACCTCCCGGCCGTCGACGTCCGGTAGGGACAGGTCGAGGCTGATGGCGCACGGCTGCAGGCGCTGGGCCGCGTCCAGGCCCTCACGCCCCGCCTCCACCGCGACCACCTCGTAGCCGTGCCCTTCCAGTAACAAGCCGAGGATGCGCCGAATAGGCTCGCTGTCCTCGATCACCAAAATGGTCCGCCTCGCTGGCGCGCGCTCCTCGCTCGCGACGCGCCCGGCCCCTTCGATCCGCAGCACTGCTCCCCCCGGCCGCGTGGCCACGCCACGCGCGACGGCGGCGTCGGACGATTGCGCGACCAGGGCCATTGGCGCCGACGCCACTCTGAGATTCAGTTTAGTTGCGGCGGATCACGCGGGAGTCACGGAGAGGGCCGGCCTCGTCACGGCGGCAGCACAGAGGGGCCGCGCTCCGAGCAGCGGCCTGAAGCGGCGCGGGGTCGTCCGGCTAGCGGCGGGGCGGCGGCGGCTTGCGCGGCACTTCCGTCTGCCACGGCGCCTGGGGGTTGGAGTCCGGATGCAGCGCCGAGATGAGGAGGCTGCCGCCGCACTGGGGACAGTGACCGGCGCGGATCGCGTCCATGGCGATCGCGCCGTACTTCGGATTGACGCGGAGCTGCCCCATGAATCGAACCGCGATGACTCGCCCGCAGAGTAGACACTGAGCCTGACCGTCCCCGTTCATGAGGCAACTCCAGGACATAAGATGTGCGGACCGCTCATTATGCAACGTCGGCACTATCTGGCGCCAGTCCCGCCGGTTGAAACGGGGACGCACGATACGGAACGAGCGGCGCCCCCGGGCTAGCGAGTCATGACCACGAGGAACGCGAGGCCGGCCAGGCCCCCGAGGGCAGTGGCGGTGGTGGCCGCGCCGCTGGCCCCGGCGCGGCGCCAGCCGAGAATGACGAGGATCAGGAGGACCTCGGCCAGCAGGCCGAGCACGCTGGCCTCCGGCCCGAAGGCGCCGCCCGTAGCCCAGGCGGGACCGCTCGACGTGACGGCGAGGATAGCGGCGTCGGGGACGCCGCTCACCGGAAAGCCGAACAGCGGGCCCTGGGCGAGGTTCCAGCTCCAGTGGAGGGCGATCGGCAGCCACAGGCGGCCAGTGGCGAAGAAGCCCCAGGCGAGCGCGAGCCCCGCCACGACGAGGCAGGCAATCGCCACGGGGGTGGCGTTGGGATTCAGGCTGTGCATCGCCGCGAACAGGAGCGATGACGCGATCAGCGCCCCGCGCGGGTTCCAGGCGCGACCGAGCACCTGCAGCACGAAGCCCCGGAAGACGATCTCTTCGTTCACGGCCACGCCGGTGCAGCTCAACACGCCGAGCAGCAGGCCGCCAGGGCCGATGCTGCCCCGGTCGACCGTGGCCCAGCCGCAAGCCAACTCGAGCGCCAGCACGAGCCCGAAGGCGAGCGGGCCGAGCGCCGCGCCGAGCGCGATCTCGCGCGCCCAGGTGCTCTCGCGCCGCAGGCCGAGCGCCGCCAGGGTCGGTGCGCCCCAGCGTCGCAGCAGGGTCACCGCGACCACGGCGCCAAGCGCCATACCGAGGGCGAGGATGCACCCCGTCAGGGTTGTTAGCGAAACGTTGGCCCCATCCCCGTGTGAGAAGAGCTGCGGGGTGGCGGGGACGAGCGCGCTGACGAGGAACAGCAGCGGCAGGCCGAAGAGTATCTGCAGCGCGAGCCAGAGCGCGAAGAAGGCGGCGATGAGCAGCGCCGCGCGTTGCCAGCGCAGGCGCGGCGCCGCGCGCAGCAGCGCCGCGCCTGGCGCGAGCGGCCGGGCGGCGGCCGTTGCCGGGTGAGCGGCTACCGGGTCCATCATAGGCGCTGCTGCGTGCGGACGATCCTTATGCCCGCGCCGGCGTCGGCTCGGTCTGGAGCGCCGGCATCACCTCGCGCGCGATCAACTCCAGCATACGGATCAGGTCGGGCACGCTGCGATAGATCGGCTTCAGCTCGACGACGTTGAGCCCGGCGGCCTGGAACTCTTGCAGGCGGCGCACGACCGTCTCGGGCGAGCCGACGAGGTTGCGCGAGCGCAGCACGTCGCCCGGGAACCGCTCGCCCATCTCCGGGCCGAACAGCGCCATCGCCTCGTCGTCGCTCGCGGCCACGCACGAGAAGACGTTAAGGCCCCAGTCGGTGGGGGCGGGACGGCCGAGGTCGGCCGCCATCTGGCGCAGCGCGGCCACTCCCTCGCCGTACTGCTGGGGCGTCAGCACGTTGGGGTGCCAGGCGTTGCCGTGCAGCAGCACGCGGCGTAGCGCCGCGCGCGATCGCCCGCCGACCCAGATCGGCGGGCCGCCGGGCTGCACGGGCTTCGGGAACACCTCGATCGCGTGGAACTGGACGAACTGGCCGTCGAAGCTCGCCACGTCCTGCGTCCAGATCGCCCGCATGGCGGCGAGCTGCTCGTCGGCCATCCGCCCGCGCTGCCGCGGCACGCGGAACGTGTCGTACTCCTTCAGAGCATTCGAGGCGTGGCCGCTCAGGTGCGCCTCCGGGGAGGTGGCGCCGTGCTCGCCGCGCTCGACCTGCGGCCCGATGCCCACGCCCAGGATCACGCGGCCCTCCGCGAGGACGTCCAGGGTGGCCACCTGCTTGGCCATCAGCACGGTCTCGCGCGTGGGCAGGAGGAGAATGGCGGTCATGAGCTTGACCCGCTCGGTCTTCCCCGCGACGTAGCTGAGGGTGACCAGGGCCTCGTACATATCGCGGTCGTCGCCTGCCCCGGCGGCCTCGCGCGCGCCGCAGGCGACCCACCAGCCGTTGAACACGAGGTGATCGTGCAGGGACACGGCGTAGAAGCCCAGGGCCTCGGCGGCCTGGGCGACGTCGACGATGGCCGCCCGGCTGGCAACCTTGTTGGACGTGGGCACGCGTACCGCGAATCGCATCGGCTTCTCCTGCGAGAGGCGGACCGCGCGGCTGGCGGCCCGGCCCCGATGTGCTGCTTGCGCCAGCCCGCGGGCCGGCGTGCTGTGACCCGCCGGGTGGCCGTCAGCCGTCGAGCGTCGCTCGCACGGCGCGGCCCAGCGCCTCCAGCGTAAACGGCTTTCGAATGAGCGCCAGCCCCGGCTCCAGCACTCCCTGATGGACGATGGCGTGGTCGGTGTACGCCGACATGTAAAGGGAGCGAATCTCCGGGTGGGTCGTGACCAGCGCCGCGGCCAGCTCGCGACCGCTCATCCCCGGCATGACGACATCGGTGACCAGGAGATGAATCGGGCCGTCGTGCCGCGCGGCGAGCTGCAGCGCCTCCGCGCCGCCCGGCGCCTCCAGGATGCCGTAGCCCGCCGCCTCCAGCGCCTCGCGCACGACGGTGCGAACCTGCTCCTCGTCCTCCACTAACAGGATAGTCTCGTCGCCCTCCAGGCAGGGCTCCGGGGCAGCACGCGCCGTGGGCGGCGTCGCGGCCCCGAGGGCGCGGGGCAGGTAGACCTCGAACGTCGTCCCCCGGCCCGGCTCGCTTTGCACCCGCACCTCGCCACCGCTCTGCTTGACGATCCCATACACGGTCGAGAGGCCGAGCCCCGTGCCCTGGCCTTGCGGCTTGGTCGTGAAGAACGGCTCGAAGACACGCTGGAGCGTGGCCGCGTCCATGCCGCAGCCGGTGTCGGCGACCGAAAGGCAGACGTATTGCCCGGCGGGGATGCCGGCCTGGTGGCCGTTGGCGGCGCCGCTGAGGTCCACGTTAGCGGTGCGGATGGTCACCGTGCCGCCCGGCGCCATGGCGTCGCGGGCGTTCACGACGAGGTTCAGAATGACCTGCTCCAGCTGGCTGGGGTCGGCCTCGACAGCGCCCAGCGCCGGCGCCAGGTCGGTGACGAGGCCCAGATCCTCGCTGATGACGCGCCGCAACATGCCCTGCAAGCCGGTCACCACGGCGTTCACGTCGAGGACTTCGGGCTGGAGCACCTGGCGGCGGCTGAAGGCGAGTAGCTGGCGCGTGAGGGCGCTCGCCCGCTCGCCGGCGAGGCCGATCTCGGCCAGGTAGCTGGCCAGCGGATCATCGGGCTCCAGCCGGCTGCGCAGCAGCTCGGTGAAGCCGTTGATCACAGTGAGCAGGTTGTTGAAATCGTGGGCGATGCCGCCGGCGAGCTGGCCTACGGCCTCCATCTTCTGCGCCTGGCGCAACTGCTCCTCACTGGCCCGCAGGGCCAACTGTGCCTGCTCGCGCTCGGCCATCTCGGCGCGGAGCTGCGCATTGGCGCGCTCGAGCTGCGCGGTACGAGCCGCGACCTGGCGCTCCAGGTCGGCGCGCGCACCGCGCAGCGCCTCGTGCTCTGCCAGCAGCTGCTGATGTGCCCGCCGCAGCCGGAAGCGCGTCCGCAGCCACACTTGCACACGGTCGAGTAGCTCGTCGGCGTCGAAGGGCTTGGCCACGTAGTCGTCGGCGCCGGCCAGGAAGCCGGCGTGCCGCTGCCCGTCACCCAGGACGGTGAGCATGATGATGGGCAGGTACACGTCGGTCTCCAGCGCGCGCGCTCGGCGACACAGCTCGAGGCCGTCGACGTCGGGCAGCATCAGGTCGAGGATCACGAGGTCGACCTGGCCGGCCCGGATGCGGGCGGCGCCCGCCGCGCCGTCGGCCGCCCGCACCACGTCGTAGCCGGCGTGCCGGAGCAGCTCGGCCAAGACCTCGCCGAGCACCGGATCGTCTTCGACGACCAGGATCACCGGTCGGTTGGACTGCATGCACGCGCTCCCTGCGCCGCGACCAGAATCGCAAGTGGCTCGCCGGGACCGGCCGGCCAGCGCGGACGACGAGCCGGCAAGCCGCTGGATCGCGCGCGGCTGCCCGGCCGCGCGGCTGCGAGCGGCCGGGCCAAGCAACCAGGGCCGATGATACCAGGAGCGGGGCGGGAGGCACCGCAACGGCGGCGTGGCCGACTACAATAGTAGTCATAACATTCCTTGTTCCGCTCCCGGGCCCGCCTCTATACTTCGACGGCAGTCCCGTACTGACGACCACTAACCGGCCGTTCGCCCCGCTGCGCGGGCGGCGGCCGCCCGGCGAGCCGTCGCTTGCTCCGCGCGGCGGTGGGGAGGTTCCGTGCGACACCACAACAAGATTATTCTGGCGGCTATCGCCCTCCTGTCGATCCTCTCGGCGCTCGTCGTGTGGCCGCGCGACCCGGGCAAGTACCTGCACGGGCTGCCCCTGCCGGGTAGTCCCGGCATTCACCTGGCCCTCGGCGGCATGGTCCTCGACCGCGACGGGTTCCGGCTGGGCCTCGACTTGCAGGGCGGCACGAACCTGGTGCTGCAAGCTGACATGAGCAACGTGCCGGACAACGAGCGGGCCGACAAGCTTGAAGGCGTCAAGGACATCATCGAGCGGCGCGTGAATGCGACGGGCGTGTCCGAGCCGATCGTCCAGACGTCCGGGAGCGACCGCATCATCGTCGAGCTAGCGGGCATCCGCGACATCGAGGAAGCCAAGAACCTGATCGGTAAGACGGCCCGCCTGGACTTCCGCGAGCAGGCGACGCCGCAGGCGCCCGCGGACCCGAACGCGCCGCCCGACGCTTCGGATACGAGCGGCTGGGTGGTGGTGACGGCGACGGGCAGCGACGGCCAGCCGCACGAGCTGACCGGCCAGTACTTCAAGAAGGCCGAGGTCGGTTTCGACCCGAACGGGAACCGGCCGCAGATCTACTTCCAGTTCAACGACGAAGGCGCCAAGATGTTCGCCGAGGTGACCCAGCGGCTGGTAGGCAAGCCGCTCGGCATCTTCCTCGACAACCAGCTCCTGACCGCGCCGATCGTGCAGGAGCCGATCACGGGCGGTAGCGGCGTCATCCGCGGGCAGTTCACGCTGGACCAGGCGAAGACGCTGGTGATCCAGCTCAACGCGGGTGCCCTGCCCGTGCCGGTGCGCGTGATCCAGGAGCGCACGGTCGACGCCACGCTGGGCGGCGACTCGGTGCGCAAGAGCGTGATCGCCGGCGAGCTGGCGCTGGTGGTGGTCGCGATCTTCATGATCGCGCTCTACCGCGTGCCCGGGGTCATGGCGGTGGTGGCGCTGGCGGTGTACACGCTGCTCACCCTGGCCATCTTCAAGCTCTGGCCCGTCACGCTCACCCTCGCCGGGATCGCGGGCTTCATTCTCTCGATCGGCATGGCGGTCGACGCCAACATACTCGTCTTCGAACGGATGCGCGAGGAGTTACGCGCGGGCAAGACGGTGCGCGCGGCGATGGAGGCCGGCTTCGACCGCGCCTGGTCGTCGATCCGCGACTCGAACGTCTCGACGTTAATCACCTGCGCCATCCTGTACTGGTTCGGCACCTCGCAGGGGGCGAGCATCATCGCGGGGTTCGCGCTGACGCTGGCCATCGGCGTGGCGGTTAGCATGTTCAGCGCCGTGTTCGTGACCCGCAGCCTGCTGCGCGCGCTGGTCAACTTCGGGGCCGCGACGCATCCGGAGATGTTCGGGGTGCCGCGCACGCCGCCGGCCGCGCCGGCGGCGCCGAGCGGGCCGGCCGTGGCCGCGCCTGGCATGGGGAGGTAGGCCGTGCTCGACCTGGTCAGCAAGCGGTATCTGTTCTTTCTGTTGTCCGCGCTCGTCATCCTGCCGGGGGTGATCTCGCTGATCCTGCCGGGCGGGATCCATCCGGGCATCGACTTTTCGGCCGGCTCGATCATGACGCTGCAGTTCCCGGTGCCGGTGGATCAGGGCGAGCTGCGGCAAGCGTTCGTCGATCTGGGCCACCCCGAGGCCGTCGTGCAGCGCTCGGAGGACGTATACCTGGTGCGCACGTTCCCGCTCGCCGAGGACCAGCGCGACGAGAACGGCAATATCATTCACTCGGAGCGACAGGACATCGAGAACGCGCTGCGCCAGCGCTTCGTGCCGGCGGACGTCCTGGCGAGCCAGCCCGATATCAGGGTCGTCGTGGGCTACGACTCGGTGTCGCCGCTCGTCGCCTCCGAGATCGTCCGGAAGTCGATCCTCGCCGTGATCGCGGCATGTATCGGCATCCTCGGCTACCTGAGCTGGGCGTTCCGCAAGGTCAAGAACCCGTGGCGCTACGGTGTCTGCGCGGTGGCCGCGCTGGTCCACGACGCGCTGCTGGTGCTCGGCGTGTTCTCGATCCTGGGCCGCCTCTTCGGGGTCGAGCTGGACGCGCTGTTCATCACGGCGGTGCTCACCGTGATCGGCTTCAGCGTCCACGACACGATCGTGGTCTTCGACCGCATCCGCGAGAACCTGCAGCGCTACCCGGGCGAGACGTTCGACACCGTGGTGAACCACAGCCTCACGCAGACGATGAGCCGCTCGCTGAACACGTCGATCACGGTGCTGCTCACGCTGGTCACGCTGCTGCTGTTCGGCGGCGTCACGATCCACACGTTCGTGCTGGCGCTGCTCGTCGGCATCATCGCGGGGACGTACTCGTCGATCTTCAACGCGAGCATGATGCTGGTGGTGTGGGAGAACGGGGAGTTCAAGCGCCTCTTCCACCGCGGCCCCCGCGAGCCCGAGGCCGCCGCCGCCGCGGCATAGCTGGCCGCGGGCTCGCGCCGGTCGACCGTCAGCCTCGAACGCAGTTGGGCCTCTGGCCGGGGAAAGCGTGCAGGTCTGCTAACCTCAGACCTGCACGCTTTCCATGAGAACCAGGCTGGGAGACGTGTGGTACTGGCCGTTGTCGGCGTGGGGTCGGGCCGGCCGGCCGGGTGGGTCGCCGCGGGCTGATGGCTGACACCATCCTCGCGCTGTTGCTCGTCTGGGCGACGGTCTTCATCATCAACCTGGTGCCGGCGTTCATGCCGCCTACCTGGTCGGTGCTCGCGTTCTTCCTCATCCAGCTCGATCTGCCGCTGCTGCCGCTGGCGCTCGGCGGCGCCGTGGCGGCCACCGCCGGGCGCGTCGCTCTTGCCCAGGCGGCGCGCTTGCTCGGGCCGCGGCTACTGCCGACCGACGTGCTGGGCAATCTCCGCGATCTGGGCACCTACCTGCGCACCCACAGCCGCTGGATCGGCCCGGCGGTGCTGGTCTACTCGTTCGGGCCAATCCCCTCGAATCAACTCTTCATGGCCGCGGGGCTGGCGCACCTCGACCTGCGCCTGGTGGCGGGCGCCTTCTTCGCCGGGCGGGTCGTCAGCTACACGCTGTTCGCGCACGTGGCCGACCGCGCCGTGTCCAGCATGGCGGACGTGTTCGCGGAGACGTTCACGCGGCCGCAGCTGCTGGCGCTGGAGGTGGCCAGCCTGGGGCTGTTGGTGCTGATCGCCAAGATCCCGTGGGGGCGGCTGCTCGGTATACATCTTGCAGAGCGCGGCGAGGACTCGGCCCCCGGGGGCACGCCGCTCCCCTGAGCAGACGGCTCCGTTCGCTTCGTGCGCCGCGCTGCGGCCCTCGGTCTGACGCGCCGTCGTGCCTGGCCGGCGGCGCAGGCGATAGGCCCCGAAGTAGGATAGAGTGTATATGCCAATTGACGTAGGGGAGCGTAGCCGATGACGGATTACCTGCTGCGGGACCAGGCGCCCCTGACCGATGCCGAGTGGGACCAGATCGACGCGGTCGCCGAGGACACCGCGCGCCGCGCGCTCGTCGGCCGCCGCATCGTGCCGGTGCTCGGGCCGCTGGGCGCGGGCGTCGAGGTGGTGCCCGACTATGTCTTTCGGGGAACCGAGCGGGGCGGCCTGGACCTCACGGGCGACGACGAGGCCGGCCTCGTGCGGCCCAGCGAGCACCGCTTCCTCCCGATCCCGCTGCTGTACAAAGATTTCGAGCTGCACTGGCGCGACCTGGCGATGCACCAGCAGATCGCGTTGCCACTCGACACGGGACCGGTGGCGACCGCGGCCAACATCGTCGCGCGCACCGAAGACGACCTCATCTTCAACGGCAACGCCGCGCTTGGCTACGAGGGGCTGCTGAACGCCGCGGGGCGCGGCGTGCTGCGCATCAGCGACTGGGCGGGGATCGGCAACGCCTTCCGCGACGTGGTGACCGCGACGCAGTACCTCACCGATGCCGGGTTTTACGGCCCCTACGCGGTCGTGGCCAGCCCGCGCATGTACGCCGCGATGAACCGCGTCTACGAGAACACCGGGGTGCTAGAGATCGAGCAGGTCCAGAAGCTGGCGGCGTCGGGCGTGTACCGCTCGGCGGCCATCCCGGACGGCAACGCGTTAGTGCTGGCGACGGGCGCCAGCTACATGGACCTGGTCGTCGCGCAGGACCTGGTCGTCGCGTACCTGACGGCCGAGAACCTCAATCACTACTTCCGCGTGCTGGAGTCGGTGGTGCTGCGGATCAAGCGGCCGCAGGCCATCGTGACGCTGGAGCCGGGCGGGTCGGACACGGAGGCCGAGGCGCCGACACGGCGCGGTCGGGGGGCGGGGCCAGCCTAGCGCTCAAGCAGGGCGCGGGACGACAGAGCGGCGGGAGGGCCTGGCCCTCCCGCCGCTCTGTCGTCCACGGCCCCGCGCGCGCTGCCCCTGCGGGCTACTACCCCTCGGCGGCGGGCGGGCGCGGCCGCTCCCCGTCGGGGAGGCGCCGATTCTCCGGTAACCGGTCATGCCCGGCGCCGGAGCCGGGCGCGGTGGCCGGCAGCGGCGGGTGGACGCCGAAGTAGTCGACGGCGCCGCCGGCCATCGCGGGAGGCGGCTCGCCGGGCCCGGGGGTGGCGGCCGTGCCGCGGTCGTTCAGGCTAGGCACCGGGATGCCTCTCATGCGGAGCCACGCCGGCACCCGCGCGCGGGCTAGCGCGGGCAGGCGGCTCAGGTCGTCGAGGTAGGCGTACATCACGGGCACGAGCACCAGGGTTAGCAGCGTCGAGGTGATCACGCCGCCGATCAGGACCACCGCCATCGGCGCGCGCGACTCGGCGCCCTCCTCCATCTTCAGGGCCAGCGGGATCATCGAGAAGACGACCGTGCAGGTGGTCATCACGATGGGCCGCAGGCGCGTTGGCCCCGCTTCCATGATCGCCGCGTTGCGCGCGAGGCCGCGCCCGCGCAGGGTATTCGTGAAGTCGACGAGCAGGATGGCATTCTTCGCCACCAGGCCCATCAGCATGATGATGCCGATCATCGAGAACAGGTTGAAGGTGTTGCCGGTGAGCTTGAGCGCGCCGAAGGCGCCCACCATGGCGACCGGCAGGGAGAACATGATGGCCAGCGGGTGCAGCCAGGACTCGTACAGCGCCACCAGCAGCATGTAGATCAGGACGATCGAGATCACCAGCGCGGACAGCAGCGCGGCCCGGGCCTGGTCGAGCTGATCGACCTGGCCGACAAAGCGCGAGCTGTACCCCGCCGGCATCGGCACCTGCGCCAGCGCGGCGCGGATGTCGCGCGCCGCGTCGCCCACCGAGCGCCCGTCGAGATTGGCTGCCACCGAGACCTGGCGCTGCCGGTCGCTGCGCGAGATCGTCGTGGGCGCGTCCACCACGCGCAGGTCGGCGACCTGGCCGAGCCGAATGGTCGAGCCGCCCACGGGCACGCTGCCGCCGCTCGCGGTCGGCGTGCGGCTGGCGGTGGAGCTACTGGCGGTGGCCGTGCCGCCCGTCAGGCCCAGCGGGATGGGGATGTTCGCCAGCGCCGTGAGGTCGTTGCGCACCGCCTCGTCGGCGATGACCGTGATGTCGATGCCAGCCTGCCCCTGCACCTGGAGCTGCGTGGCCGTCGTGCCGCCAATCGCCGTGCGCAGCGCGGTCGCCACCTGCGTCGCGGTCACGCCCAGGTCCGACATGCGCTGGCGGTCGAGGAAGGCGCGCACCTCCGGCTCGCCGAGCGCGGCGTCGTTCCGCACGTCTACCGTGCCGGGCGTGTCGCGCACGATCTGCTCGACGCGCGCGGCCAGCTGCGTCAGCGTCTGCGGGTTGTCGCCCAGCAGCCGCACGTTGATGGGCGTCGAGCCGCCGCCGATGAGCGGCGACGAGCCGCTGGCGCGCAGCTGGAGCCCGGGCACCTCGCGCTGCACCTGGCGGATATCGGGGATGACCTGGAAGAGCGTGCGCTGGCGCTGGCTCTTCTCCTTGAGCTGCACGGCGATGCTGCCGTTGCGGTCCGTGCCCCCCTGGCGCGAGCCCGACTGCCCCACGGTCGTCGTGAACGACTCGACCTCGGGCAGCTCCAGCAGCTTTTGCTCGACGCGCGCGATGGCCGCGGCGTTGCCCGCCAGCGACGTGCCGGGGGGCATCTCCGTGCTGATCGTGAACTGGCCGTCGTCCTCCTGGGGCGCGTACTCCTGGCCGATCAGGTTCAGCGGCAGCGTGGCGAAGGTCACGACGAGCAGCGCGGCGGCGACGCCCACCACTACCGGCCGATGGCGCAGCGCCCAGCCGAGGAGTCGCCGGTAGCTCGCTCCCAGGCGGTCGAAGCCGCGCTCCCAGGCGCCGGCAAAGCCGCGCTCGTGGCCCTCGCCCTCGTGCGCCTTCAGCCAGCGCGAGGCGAGCACGGGCACCAGCGTGAAGGAGACGAGGAGGGAGAGCAGGGTCGCCGAGACGATGGTCAGGCCGAACTCGCGGAACAGCTTGCCGATGTTGCCTTGCATGAACGAGATCGGCACGTAGACCACCACGTCCGTGAGCGTGATGGCGATGGCCGCCATGCCGATCTCGCTGCGGCCGTTCAGCGCCGCCTCGATCGGGTTCTCGCCGCGCCCCAGGTGCCGGGCAATGTTCTCGAGGACGACGATCGAGTCATCGACCAGAATGCCGATCATCAGGGCCATCGCCATCAGCGAGATCGTGTCCAGGCTGAAGCCCATGGTGTACATCAACAGGAACGTCGACACGAGGCACGTAGGGATGGAAATGAGCACGATCGCGGTGTTGCGCCAAGTGTGCAGGAAGAGGAAGAGGACGAGCCCGGTGAGGATGATGGCGATGATCAGGTCCTTTTGGACCGAATCCACGGCCTCCCGGACGTAATGCGACGTGTCGTTGGTAATGATGAGCTGCGCGCCGTGGGGCAGCGTGCGCTGGAGCTGCTGGACGGCCGCTCGCACGTTGTCTGCCGTCTCGATCGTGTTCGCGTCGGCCTGCTTCGTGATGACCAGGCCGATGGCGTCCACGTTCGGCTGGTCGTGTGTCGTGTAGTGCAGGCTGGTCTGCTGGCGCTTGGTGGTGACGACGATGTGGGCCACGTCTTTCAGGCGTACGGGGCCTGCCGGAGTCGTCGTCACGATGTACTCGCCCAGCTCCTCGGGTGTCTGCGCCAGGCCCATCGCGCGGACCGAGAAGCCGTGCTCGCCCACGTCGATGCGGCCGCCTGGCGAGTTCACGTTTTCGCGCTGGAGCGCGCTCGTCAGCTGCGTCAGCGAGAGGCCGTAGGCCTCCAGGCGAGGATAATCCACCTGCACCTGGACCTCGCGGACCAGCCCGCCATACACCGTGACGTCGGCCACCCCGGGCACCGCCACGAGCTTCTGGAGGACCGTGTTGTCCGCGAGATAGCGCAGGTCGTCAATCGGCAGGGTGCCCGTCAGCACCACGTTCATGACGGGGATGGCCGACGGGTCGGCCTTCGAGATGCTGGGCTGGGTCGCGTCGACCGGGAGGAGCCGGCCGATGGCGGCAAGGCGCCGCTGCGTGTCGATCGTGGCCTGATCGAGGTCCGTGCCCTCGACGAAGCGGATCGTGAGGCGCGCCGAGCCTTCCTGCGCGGACGACTCAATGCGGTCGACGCCGCTGAGGCCGGCGGCCGCGTTCTCGGCCGGGACGAGAATCTGCTGCTCGATGTCCTCGGGCGACGCGCCGGGCCAGTTGATCACGGCGAAGACGACGGGGAAGGAGATGTTCGGGAAGCGGTCGACGCGCAGCCGTGTGTACGCCTGCTGGCCCATGAGGATCAGGGCCAGGAAGACCATGATGGTCGCGAGCGGGCGCCTGATCGCGGTGCGCGTCAACCCCATCGAACTCTCCTAGCGGCCCCACCGCGCACGGGCATGGGGCCACCCAGCGCCACCGGCACCGCCACTGGCGCCCGGCCTGCCCGCCGCCTCGCGGAAGAACGCGCCCAGTTTCGGTCGCGCGACGCCCAGCGCGTCGTCCGGCCCGCCGGGAGCGTTCCGGGCGGGCCGGGTCACCTTAGCTCGCGCCGCGGTTGCCGCCCACGCGCACGGCGTCGCCGTCGTTCAGGGTCTCCTGCCCGGCGACGACCAGCTGGTCGCCCGGCTGCAACCCCTTGAGCACCTCGGTGCTCTTGCCGTCGGTGATGCCGAGCTGCAGCTCGCGCATCTGCGCCTTGCCGTCCTCGACTACGAACACGACGCTCTTCCCGCTGCGCTGGACGATCGCCGCGTTCGGGATGAGCACGACATCCTGGCGCTCGTCGCCCCGAATGCGTACCTGGGCGAACATGCCCTCCTTCAGCTTGCCGTCCGGGTTGGTGGGCACGACTTTCGCCTGGAAGGTGCGGCTGCGCTGGTCGGCGGTCGGGGAGACGACGGCCACCACGGCCGGGAACTCCTCGCCGGGGAACGCGGAGACGGTGAGCACGGCCGGACTGCCCTGGTGCACCTGGCCGACGCGCGCCTCCTCGACGTTGACCACCACCTCGACCTCGTCCGTCACCAGCGTGACGACCGGCGTCGTCGGGCTGGCGAGCGCGCCCTCCGACATCAGCTTCGCGGACACCACGCCGTCGAACGGCGCGTAGACAACGGCTTCCGCGGCCTGCGCCCGTGCCAGGTCGGCAGCGCCGCGCGCTTGCTCGACCGCGGCCTGCGCCTGCTGGATGTCCTCGGGCCGGTTCGGCTGCGAGCGGAGGGCCAGGTTGGCGCGGGCCTGCGCCACGGCCTCTTGCTGCTGCTGGATCTCCTGTGCCGTGTTCGGGTAGCGCCGCAGGGTGAGCGTCTGCTGGGCCTGGTCCACGGCCGAGATGGCGGCCTGCATGTCGGCCGCCTTCGCGCCCGCCAGCGTGTCGGCCAGGCGGGCCTGGGCGCTCGCCAGGTTGGCGGTCGCCGTGTCGAGCGCCGCGCGCGCGTTCGCGATGTCGGCGGCGGACGGGCTGCGCAGGGCATCGCGGCGGGCGACGGCCTGATTCAGGTTGCCCTGCGCGGCCTGCACCGCCGCCTCGGCGGCCTGCTGGTCCTCGGGCGAGCCGCCGCCCAGCAACAGGCTGAGCCGCTGGTTGGCCGCGCGCAGGTTGCTCTCCGCGGTGTCCACGGCGCTCTGCGCGGACGCCAGCGTGTCGGGCGCCGGGTTGCGCAGCAGCTGCTGCCGGGCGATGGCCGCGTCGAGGTTGGCCTGAGCGGTATCGACGGCCGTGCGCGCGGCCTGCACCGAGTCCGGCGTCGGGTTGTTCAGCTGGTCCACACGCGCCTGCGCGGCCTTCAGGTTGGCATCGGCCTGCTCCACGGCCGTGCGGGCCGCCGCCAGATCGGACGGGCTGGCGCCCTGGCTCAGGCGGTTCAGGTTCGCCTGCGCGCTCGCCAGGGCGTTGTTGGCCGCCGTCAGCGCGGCCTGGGCTGCCGTGCAGCCGGCCGTGTTCGAGCCGCAGGCATTCACCGCGATCTGGGCGTTCTGCTGGTTCTGCTGTGCCGTCGCCAACTGCTGGTTGGCATTGGCCATGTCGTTGGCATTCGGCGTGTTGCGCAGCAGGTCGAGCCGGACGCGCGCGGACCGCCACTGCGACATCGCGGTGTCCACGGCCGCCTGCGCGGCCTGCCGGTCAGCGGGCGTGCCGCCGTTAAGGAGAATCGACAGGCGGTCCTGGGCGGCCTGCAGCGACGACTGGGCGCTGTCGATCGCCGCCTGGGCGCTGACCTGGTCGGCAATCGACCCGCCGCTCTGGATCTGCGAGAGCCGCTCACGCGCGGCGGACAAGTTGGCTTGCGCGGTCTCGACGCCGGTGCGCGCCTGGGCCACCTGATCGGCCGGCGGGTTGCGGAGCGCCTCGCGGCGCGCGATCGCCTGGTCGAGGTTGCCGCGCGCCGCCTCCACCGCGGCCTCGGCCGCGCGCTGGTCCTCGGGCGAGCCGCCGGCCAGGAGCTGGTCGAGCCGCTCCTTGCTGCTCTGGACGCTCGCCCGCGCCGATTCGACGGCCGCGCGCGCGGACTCGACCTCGGCGTCGGTGGGGCCCTCCAGGAGCTGGTTCAGCTTGGCCTGGGCCGCTTCCAGGTTCGCCTGCGCGGACGCGACATCCTCGGCACGTCCGCCCTGCATCATCTGGTCCAGGCGCGCCTGCGCCGATTGGAGTGCAGCCTGCGCCGCCTGCACGTCCTCCGGGCGGGCGCCGGCTTGCAGCAGGGCCAGACGGGCCTCGGCGCTGCGCAGCGCGCCGTCGGCCTGGCGCACCTGCGCCTCGAGCTGGCTGCGGTCGAGCACGGCGATCGTGTCGCCGGCCTTCACGCGGCTGCCGACGTCCACGTTGAGCTGTTCGATGCGCCCCGTCGCCCGCGGCAGCACGTTGACGCTCGCGCGGGATTGGATGTTGCCCGAGTAGGTCAGCGTGGAGGCAATGTTTCCGCGGTTCACGCTGGCCAGATTCACCGGCACGGCGATTTGTCGCTGACCGCTTGGAGCGCCTTGAGTGCTCGGCTTGTTCTGCGCCGGCGGCGCGCCCGTGCCCAGGCAGGCGGTCAGCAGCGGAATGGCGAGCAGCGCGGCGCCGAGCTTGATGGCAGAGGTTGGACGGGACATTGGGACTCCTTATCGACTCAGCAGCGCGCCCGAGACGGGGCGAGCCGCGCAGGTCGTCGAGCCGCGGGGCGCACCTCCCGCGAGCAGGGGCGCCGGGTCGTCTTGAGCGGCCTCGGCGTGGGCCGCGTCGGTCAGCAATTGCAGTCCGTCGACGACGCAGCGGAGCTGCGGGAGCGACAGGCGGTCGAGCACCGCGCGCAAGCGGCTGTTGCCCGCGTGATTCAGGCGCTCGGCGAGCGCGACCCCCGCGGGCGCCAGGCGGCACACGACCAGGCGGCGGTCGTGGGGATCCTCCTCGCGGACCACCATCCCGTGCTCGACGAGCCGGTCGACGATGCCGGTGACCGTCGAGAGCGTGACGCCTAGAGAGGCGGCGAGCTGACCCATCGAGGCGCTCGCCGTCGAAAAGAGGAGGAAGAGCACCTTGAGCTGCGACGTGGTCAGGTCTACTTCCAGCCACTCGCGCGCGGGGCGCAGCGATCGGTAGAGTTCGCTCCGCAGGCCCAGCACCTGGTCGACCAGGTGCGCGCGATCGGTTGTCATGCGGCCTCCGTCAATTGTCAGGCGGACCAAATCTGCCAGTGAGGCTAATACTTTGGATCGCGCTAACTATAAGCGACAGGCCCGCATCATGTCAAAACCGCCCCGGCGGCGCGGAAAGCGGACTGCGGCGGCGCCGGCGTTGGGGTGACGCGGGGACGCAGCGCGCGGCGGCTTAAGGAGGGTACTTGTGCTTGTGGCGACCGGTACTCCTGGTTGCCCAACGAGCCCTGTCCGCCGCCTGGCAGCGGCTACGCCAACAGCGGAAGGCCGACCGACTGACGCTCGGCGCTCCTCTACGTCCGACGGCGCATGGAGAACGCATCTACAGCAGACAGGGGGGCTGGGCTCGGGAACCGAGGCCCGCGGGGTATAATCGGGCCACGGCTCGAACGCCGGGGGGGCGCGCGTGGGTGTGGGGACCGATCTCGTACACGTGCCGCGGCTGGAGCAGGTGATGGCGCGCCACGCGGGGTTCGCGGCACGAGTCTACACCCGCGGCGAGATCGCCTACTGCGAGCAGCACCGCGAGCCAGGCCCGCGCTTCGCGGCGCGCTTCGCCGCGAAGGAGGCTGTCCTGAAGGCGCTCGGCACGGGCCTCGCGCGGGGGATGCGCTGGCAGGACGTAGAGATCGTCGCCGGGCCGGCGCGTCAGCCGCTCGTGGTGCTGCACGGCGCGGTCGCCGAGTCGGCCCGCCGCCTGGGCGTGCGCGCCGTGCAAGTGTCCCTCAGCCACGCTGGCGAGTACGCGCTGGCCTACGCCGTCACCGAGCCGCTCGCGGCGGCCGGGGGCGCGGGCGGCCCGACCGCCGCGCTCCATCCGCTGCCTGCCGGCTGAGCCGGCGGCCCCGAGGAGAGAACCAATGTACCAGCGCATCCTGGTGCCCCTGGATGGCTCGGCCCTCAGCGAGGCGGCCCTGCCACATGCTCAGGGGCTGGCGGCGAAGCTCGGCGCCTCGCTGCTGCTGCTGCGGGTAGCCAACGTCTCGGCCACGATCATGGCGGCGACGGGGCCCGATACCGGCCTCGTCGCGCCCGACCTGATCGACGAGGTGATCGACGACCAGGAAGGCGAGGGCCGCACCTATCTGGAGCACGTCAGCGAGCGGCTCAAGGCGGCTGGCTGCCAGGTGAGCTGGGAGCTGGTGGAGGGCTCGCCGGCGCACGCGATCATCGAGACGGCGCGCAAGAACGGTTGCGACCTGATCGCGCTCGCCACGCACGGCCGCTCGGGGCTGGTGCGGGCCGTGCTGGGCAGCGTGGCCGACGCCGTGGTGCGCGACTCGCACTTGCCCGTGCTGCTCATCCGCCCGCCGGTCCCCGCGCCGTAACCCTCTGGTCCGCGCGGAGAGACGGCCGACGGAGGGAGCCAGCGTGAGCCAGGCGCAGCTGCGCATCGATGCGGCGAATGCCGAGGTCTGGCGGCGCATCGTCGCGGGGCGGCCGCGGCTCGTGGACCTGCGCCCGGCGCGCGAGGTCGTGCCGGGCCTGGGGGAGCGCACGGTGCTGCACGCCGGCCCGCCGCTCGCGGGGCCGCACGAGATCAGCGGCGCCCTGCGCGGTACAGTGATCGGCGCCGCGCTCTACGAGGGCTGGGCGGAGACGTCCGAGGCGGCCGCGCGCCTGCTGGACGCGGGCGCCATCGAGCTAGCGTCGGCGCACGAGCACGGCGCGCTCGGCACCTACGCCGGCGGCATCTCCCCGTCCGCGCCCGTGTTCGTCGTGCGCAACGAAGCGTTCGGCAACCTGGCCTACAACAACCTGAACGAGGGGCGCGGCCAGGCGCTGCGCTACGGCTGCTACGACGCCGCCACGCTCGGCCGCCTGCGCTGGCTGGAGCGGGTGCTGGCGCCGTTGCTGGCCGATGCGATCCGCGCGGCCGGCGGCTTCGATCTCCTGCCGATCATCGCCCAGGCGCTGCACATGGGCGACGAGTGCCACAGCCGGCACAAGGCCGCGAGCGCGCTGTTCGTCAACCAGCTCGCGCCCTACGTCGCGGCGGGCGCCGACCCGGCGGCGCGGCGGGCCGAGGCGCTCGCCTGGCTCGCGGCGAACGAGATCTTCTTCCTGAACCTGACGATGCCTGCCTGCAAGGCGATCCTCGACGCGGCGGCCGGCGTGCCGGGGGCGTCGGTCGTCACCTGCATGGCGCGGAATGGGGCGCGGTTCGGCATCCGCATCAGCGCGTTTCCGGATCGCTGGTTCACCGCGCCGGTCGCGCCCGTCGAGGGCGCCTACTTCGAGGGCTACGGTCCGGCCGACGCCAACCCCGACCTGGGTGACTCGGCGATCACCGAGACGCTGGGCCTGGGCGCCTTCGCGCTCGCCGCCGCGCCTGCCCTTGCCCGCTACATGGGCGTGGCGCCCGGCGAGGTGGCGCAGTTCACCGAGCGCATGTACCCGCTCGTGCTTGGCGAGCACCCCGACCTGACGATTCCCGCGCTCGGCTACCGCGGCGTTCCGACGGGCATCGACGTGCGCCGCGTCGCCACCAGCGGCGTCACGCCCGTCACCAACTCCGGCCTCGCCCACCGTGCCGGCGGCATCGGCCAGATCGGCGCCGGCTACGTCTGGACGCCGCTGGCCTGCTACGAGGCGGCCGCCGCGGCGCTGGAGACTCAGGATTTCGGCTGATCGGGCAGCGGGCGGCTGCGGTTCTCGGGGAACTGGCCATTCGCATAACTCGTGTCGTACACGCAATGATGGGCGCTCAGATCGCACTCCAGGTAGCCCGATATCCACACGTACAGACCGAGCCATGCGCCCACGCGGTTGCCGGTCGCGTCGAGAAATCGTGGCTGACCTAAGCTGTAGAAGGGCCAGTTTTTCTCTGTACGCTCGCCCATGAACCCCCAACTCCGCTCGACTGCCACCGTTCCAGCGGACACGCGAACGACCGCGAAGCCCGGCGGAGGATGCATGAGCCCTCCCCGGGGCGACGTGGCAACAGCCACGACGTGATCGCCCGTCCAGGTACCCTCCGCAAGATCGAGCCACGGGGGAAGTTGCGACTCGCTGAGAACTGTGCCATCGACCACGGCCACCAACTGGGCGATGGCGGACGGCGGCGAGGCGAAATCCGGGTTCGGCTTGGTGATCAGGACGCTGCTGCCGTCTGGGCTGACTGCTACCAGAGTGGCTGATGTTGCAAGAACCCGTTCCGAGGTTGGGGCGTCGAGCGCGATTAGCTCCACTAGGAATGACGCGGGGCCGGTGCCTCGGAGGACCTGGGAGAGCAAGCGGTCGTGTGCCCAAACGAGATCCAGAAACGGCCCGGGTTCCGTCCATGGCGTTGCCTGACCATCGATCGACGCTTGCACCATGATCCGAGCCTGGGGATGTCGTTGCGCCGCATCGGCTCGCTGTCGCTCGCCCGGCGCATATTGAACGTAGGCAATGCGTTGGTCGGCGCTCCAGGCTGGAAGCTCTGCTGACGTTGCGAGGAGCCGGTCGTCTCCGGTTCGGGTGTCCAGCACGCGGATGACTGAGTAATCCATAGGGCGGCCGCGTGATGTCGCCTGGTACAGCACCTGGTGTCCGTCTGGGCCAAGTATGGCGCGGTAGAAGCAATCATCTGCTGGACCGTCGCACACCAGCGACCGCGTTGGCGTATCGTCAGCCAGGCGAAGCGAGTCGCCCGATATGTACGGCGGTGGCGGCACCGCGGTGCCGTCCTCAATTAGCAGGCGGCCACCGGTCTGCGGTGGCGTCTGCATGTCAAGCACCACACCCGGCGCGATCGCCGGTCGAGCGACGACCGAACTTGCGGCTGGCCCAATGATTCCTGCCAGCGATACTAGGAGGAGCGCAACGCCAAGTAAGCGCTCGGCGGTCGCTGACCGTGGCATTTGCTCACCTCCTCTGCCTGTACTGTACTCGGGTCCGGGACGGATGTGGGCGTCGCGGCGATCGGCTGCAGGGACCAGTATCGTCGATTAGGCAGGTCGATTGACGTTTGTTTACCGTGGTGTTAACATTGGTGTGTCGGTATGAGAACGCTAGACGATTTTTCGACAGACGAATTCGAGCTTGGCTCGGACAGCCGCGCGGTCCGCCCGCAGTCGATGATGTTCACGCTCTACGGCGACTACATCATCCACCGCGGCGGCGAGGTGTGGGTCGGCACGCTGATCCAGATCGCGGCCGAGTTCGGGCTGAGCGAGCAGGCGGTGCGCTCGTCGCTGTCGCGCATGAGCCGCAACGGCTGGCTGCGCGTGCGGCGCATCGGCAACCGCGGCTACTACTCGCTGACGCCGAAGAGCAAGCGGCTGCTGGAGGAGGGCGCCGAGCGTATCTTCGTGCGGCGCACGGGCGCCTGGGACGGCCACTGGCGCGTGCTGACCTACTCGATCCCGGAGCGGCGGCGCGAGGTGCGCGACGAGCTGCGCAAGCAGCTGACCTGGATGGGCTTCGGCCCGCTGAGCAGCGGCACGTGGCTCTCGCCGCACCAGCTCGAGGGCGAGGTGGCGGCGCTGGTGGAGCGGCTGGGCATCCGCGATCTGGTCGAGGTGTTCGCCGCGAGCCACCTGGGCTTCGCGGACGACCGCGCGCTGGCGCAGCGCTGCTGGGACCTGGCGGCGCTGAACGCGCGCTACGCGGCCTTCCTGGCGCGGTATCAGCCGCGCTACGAGGCGCACCGGGCGCGGCTGGCGCGGGGCGAGAGCGTGCCGGACAGCGAGTGCTTCGTGGAGCGCTTCCTGCTGCTGCACGAGTACCGGCGGTTCTTCTTTCAGGACCCGGAGCTGCCGGCCGAGCTGCTGCCGCCCGGCTGGCTGGGCGGCGCGGCGGCCCAGCTCTTCCAGACGTATCACGGGCTGCTGGCCGAGCGGGCCAACGCCTATCTGGACTCGGTGTTCGAGGCGCCGCCGAGCGCCCGGCGCCGCCTGGCGCCGCGGCCGGTGGCCGCGCCCGCGGCGGCCGAGCTGCTGGCGGCGGGCTACGACCAGCTGTCAGCCGTCAGCCGTCAGCTGTCAGCGGCGGGCCAGCAAGCGGCGGGCTGATAGCTGAACGCTGATAGCTGACGGCTGATAGCTGAATGCTGAAAGCTTACGGCTGACAGCTTTCGAGAGGAGACTCCCCGTGGCGGTTGCGCTGAGCAAAGAGGGCAAGGTCGGCGTCATCAAGTTCAACCGGCCCCCGGCCAACTCCTACAACCACGAGTTCATGAAGGAGCTGGACCAGGCGATCTACGAGGCGCGCTGGGACGAGGACGTGAAGGTCGTCGTCATCACGAGCGAGCTGCCCGGCTTCTTCTGCGCGGGCGCCGACGTGAAGGCGCTGGCCGAGGGCAACGACCACTACCGCACGATGTTCGACATCCACGCCCACGAGACGCTGGCGAAGCTGGAGCGCACGCCAAAGCTCGTCATCGCGGCGATCAACGGCCACTGCCTGGGCGGCGGCCTGGAGATCGCGCTGGCCTGCGACATGCGCTTCATGGGGCGGGGCGGGGAGCGCCCGCCGCGCATCGGCCTGCCGGAGATCACGCTGGGTGTCATTCCGGGCACCGGCGGCACGCAGCGCCTGCCGCGCCTGATCGGCATCTCGAAGGCGATGGACCTGATGGTGACGGGCGAGGGCGTGGTGCCGGAGCGCGCGCTGGAGCTGGGCATTGTCGACAAGCTGTTCGACAGCGATGAGCTGCTCCCGAAGACGATGGAGTACGCCGACAAGCTGGCCAACGGCCCGGCGCTGGCGGTCGGCGGCGTGAAGATTGCCGCCCAGCAGGGGAAGGAAGTGGCGCTGGAGTACGGTAATCTCATCGAGCGGGAGATCCTGCGCCGCATCTTCGAGACCCAGGACGCCGCCGAAGGGATGGGGGCCTTCGCGGAGAAGCGCAAGCCCACCTGGCAGGGCAAGTAGCGGGTACGTGTCGTCGTCCCTTCCCTCTGGGGAAGGGGGTTAGGGAGTTAGGGAAGCATGATTACGCGAGAGGCCCAGTGGGGCGAGTTCCAGGGCGTGCGCAAGTTCGAGTCGCCGCAGGAGCTGCCCGAGGACTACGCGAAGTTCCTGAAGCGCCTGCTGTACGTCCAGGCGGATACGGAGTTCGCGTCGGTGCAGCAGCACCGCCCGTGGCTGGACAGGTCGCCGTCGCTGGACGATCGCTGGACCGAGGCGCGCATCGTCGCCGACGAGATGCGCCACGGCTACCAGATCTGCAAGCTGCTGGAGGACTTCGGCCCCGAGGGCGAGGCGCTGATCCAAGACTTGCTGAATCGCCACATGGGCGAGCACAAGCTGGACTCGTTCAACATGGAGTTCGAGAAGTGGAGCGACGTGGCGGCGTTCGCGATGTTCGTCGACCGCGTCGGCATCTACCAGCTTCGCTCGTTCCAGGAGTGCAGCTACGGGCCGCTGGCGCGCGCGATCCCGCTGATGCTGGCGGAGGAGCAGCTGCACATCGGCTTCGGCGCGAACGCGCTCAAGCGCATCGCCAACGACGAGAACTACTACGGCGACAAGGAGGAGGCCCAGGCGGCGGTGAACAAGTGGTTCCCGCGGGCGCTCGACATGTTTGGGCACTCGGACTCCGAGGGCAGCGAGCTGGCCGTGCGGCTGGGCATCAAGAAGTGGCGGAACGAGGAGGCCCGCAAGATGTACCTCGAGGAGGTCGGGCGGCTCCTCGCCGGCATGGGCCTGGAGATGCCCGATCCGATGGCCAACCGGCGCGTGCTGTAGCAGGGGGAGCGGCTGGCTGGCGGCCGCGCGCCTCCAGCCAGCCGACGGCGATGAGCTACGAATACGTGCACCTGGCCGTCGCGGACGGCGTAGCGCGGCTGACGCTCGACCGCCCGCCGCTGAACGTCATCACCATCGCGGTGATGCGCGAGCTGCAGGCGGCGCTGGACAGCCTGGCGAGCGAGCCGGGGCTGCACGCGCTCGTGGTGGCGGGGGCGGGGCGCGCGTTCTCGGCGGGCGTGGACGTGGGCGAGCACCTGGGCGAGTCGTACGAGCCGATGCTGGCCGAGTTCCACGCGGTGTTCGAGCGGCTGGCGGCGCTCGCCGTGCCGACGGTCGCCGTGGTGCACGGGCGGGCGCTGGGCGGCGGCTGCGAGCTGGCGGCGTTCTGCGATTTCGTGCTGGCCGCCGAGACGGCGGAGCTGGGGTTCCCGGAGATCCGGCTGGGCGTGTTCCCGCCGGTCGCGGCCGCGGTGCTACCGCAGTGGCTGGGCGCGCGGGCGGTGCTGCGGCTGGTGCTGACGGGCGAGATCGTCTCGGCCGCCGAGGCGCAGTCGCTGGGGCTGGTGAGCCAGGTTGTCCCCGAGGCCGAGCTTGGGGCGGCGACGGACGCGTTGCTCACGCGGCTGCGGGGCCTGAGCGCGGCGGCGCTGCGGGCGACGCGGCGGGCGATGTGGGCGGCGGAGGGCGGCTGGCGGGCGCGGCTGGCGCGCGCGGAGGCCGTCTACCGCGACGAGCTGATGGCGACGCGCGACGCGACAGAGGGGCTGCGCGCGTTTCTGGAGAAGCGCGCGCCGGTGTGGCAGGATGCCTGATAAGCTGTGCACGATGCGCGAGGCGGTGGCCCGGCTGGTGCCGGACGGCGCGTCCGTGGTGATGGGGACGGCGCTGGAGTCGCTGATCCCGTTCGCCGCGGGCCACGAGCTGATCCGCCAGCGGCGGCGCGACCTGACGCTGGTGGGGCCGATCTCGGACATGCTGTTCGACCAGCTGATCGGCGCGGGCTGCGCGGCGCGCGTGATCGCGGCGTGGGTGGGCAACGTGAGCGCGGGGCTCGGCCACAACTACCGGCGCGCGGCCGAGCACGGCATCCCGCGGCCGCTCGCGATCGTAGACCACAGCAACTACACGCTGGCGTTAGCCCTGCTGGCGGGCGCGCACGGCGTGCCCTACCTGCCGACGCGCAGCACGCTCGGCAGCAACCTGCTGGACAGCAACCCGACGCTCCGCGTCGTCCGGGGCCAGGGATCAGGGGCTGGGAGCCAGGGGCCCGATGAGGGGCCATTTGCGTCCGAACCCTTGGTGCTGGTGCCCGCCTTGGAGCCGGACGTGGCGATCTTGCAGGTGCAGCGGGCCGATGCAGACGGGAACGCGCACGCCTGGGGCAACCTGGGAGTGACGCGCGAGGCGGGGCTGGCAAGCCAGCGGGTGATCCTGGTGGCCGAGGAGATCGTGCCGCGCGAGGTGATCCTGAGCGACCCGAACCGGGTCCTGCTGCCGGGGTTTCGGGTGGACGCGGTGGTCCACGAGCCGTTCGGGGCGCATCCCTCGCCGGTGCAGGGCTATTACGGACGCGACAACGCCTACTTTGACGAGTACCACGCGGCGACGCGGACGCCGGAGGGATTCGCGAGCTGGCTGGCCACCTGGGTGGAGGGCGTGCCGGACCGCGCGGGCTACCTGGCGCGGCTCGGGGAGGCGCGGCGGCAGGCGCTGCTGCCGCGCGAGCACCGGTACGCGGCCCCCGTGGATTATGGTTATTAATGAGCGGTCAGCCATCAGCCGTCAGCTATCAGCCGATGGTGGCTGAAAGACCAAGCGCATGGCTAATTGCTGATAGCTGATAGCTGACAGCTGACAGCTAAGGAGAGCGCCGTGATGGAGCCAGAGAAGTCTCATTACGTGCTCGTGTGTCAAAACGTGGACTGTCTGGCGCGCGGCGCGGGGAAGCTGATGGAGCAGCTCCAGGGACGGCTAGCGGGCTGCGAGAACTGCGAGGTGCGTCCCTACATGTGCTTCGGGGCGTGTCAGGACGGGCCGAACATCGTGCTGTACCCCGAGCGCACCTGGTACGCGCACGTTAGCGAGGGCGACGTCGAGGACATCGCGAGGCACGCGGAGGGCGGGCCGCCGGTCACGCGACTGGAGGAGGGCATCGATCCGTCGCTGAAGACGCTGATCTTCGAGCTGCTGGATGCTGGGCTGTTCTGATGGAAAAGATACTACTCACGAGCGAGAGCGGGCCGGAGCGCTTCGCGGCCTACCAGGAGCAGGGCGGCTACGGCGCGTGGCGGCGGGCGGTGACGGAAGGCTCCGGCGCGGCGGTGCTGGCCACGGTGACCGAGAGCGGGCTGCGCGGGCGCGGCGGCGCGGCGTTCCCCGTGGGCCGCAAGTGGCAGTTCGCGGCCGAGGCGCCCGGCGAGCGCAAGTACGTCGTCTGCAACGGCGGCGAGGACGAGCCGGGCAGCCGCAAAGACCGCTACCTGATGGAGAACTACCCGCACAAGGTGCTGGAGGGCCTGCTGCTGGCGAGCTACGCGATCGGCGCGCGGGAAGCCTACTTGTACGTGAACCGCGAGTACGCCGCGGCGCAGGATAGCCTGCAGCGGGCGCTGGTGGAGGCGGAGGACGCGGGCTACGTCGGCGAGCGGCTGTTCGGCACCGACTACGGCATCGCCGTGCGCATCCACCAGGCCGAGACGACCTACGTGGCCGGCGAGGACTCGGCGGCGGTGGAGAGCCTGGAGGGCAAGAAGGCGCTGCCGCGGCAGAAGCCGCCCTACCCGGCGACGAATGGGCTGCACGGGATGCCGACGGTTGTGAACAACGTCGAGACGCTGGCGAACGTACCGGCGATCGTGGCCCGCGGCGCCGAGTGGTTTCGGTCCATCGGCACGCCCGATAGTCCTGGCACGATGCTGTTCACGACGATGGAGCGCGTGAAGCGCCCGGGCATCTACGAGCTGCCGTTCGGGACGCCGCTGCGCACCCTCTTCGAGGACTGTGCCGGGGGGCTGGACGACCCGCGGCCGTTGCGCGCCATTCTGCCCGGCGGCCCGTCGAGCGGCTTCCTCCTGCCGGACGCCCTCGACCTGCCGCTCGACTACCAGGCGTTCCGCGATGCTGGGTCGTCGCTGGGCTGTGGCGTCATGACGTTCTATCCGGCAGGCACCTGCATGGTGGAGGAGGTGCAGCGGATCGCGCAGTTCTTCGCCGCCGAGTCGTGCGGCCAGTGCCCCGCCTGTCAGATGGAGACGCAGCAGCTGGTACGGATTCTCGATCAGGTGCAGAGCGGCAAGGCGCCGGCGGCGGTGCTGGGCACCGTAGATCGCGTCATTCAGTTCGCCCGTGGCAAAGGCTTCTGCAGCCTCATCAGCATGCCCGCGGCGCCAATTCAGAGCGCGCTCAAGCTGTTCCCAGAAGACTTCCAGCATCACGTCGAACATGGCACCTGCCCCGCGTAGTGCTGAGTGCTGAGCGCTGAGTGCTGAGCCTGCGTGGCTCAGCCGGTGCGCGGCCTCAGGGAAAGAGGAGTAAAGTCATGGCGTTTACCGACAAGGTCACGACGAAGGCCGAGTTCGAAAAGATGGACAAGGAGTACCAGGACCTGCTGGTCCGAGTGCTCACCATCCAGGCCGACTGCGAGATCGGTGGCCCGAACATCTACGTGCCCGAGGGCTGGACCGGCCACCGCGCGCCGAGCGCCTACGACCTGTGGAAGATGGGGCAGACGGCCACCGAGGAGGTCGACCACTTCCGCAAGATGAACGGGCTGCTGAACGACCTGGGCCACGACGCGACCTGGGTGATCTGGCGCCCGCGCGAGGAGCGCTACGTCGAGGCGTTCCGCGCCGGCATGCCGACCTGGGCCGACGTGGCGGTGTTCGGCTTCCTGATGGACCGCGTTGGTCGCTACCAGCTCGAGGAGTTCGAGAACTGTAGCTTCCAGCCGCTGTCCGACGTGCTGCCGGACATCATGCGCGAGGAAGTCGGCCACGTGAACTACGGCACCGCGAAGCTCGTCGAGCTGTGCCGCACGCCCGAGGGCAAGGAGGAGGCGCAGGCCGCGCTCGACCGCTGGTACCCGCTGGCGCTCGACTCCTTCGGCCAGAGCGAGTCCAAGCGCAGCGAGCGCTACATCTACTGGGGCCTCAAGCGCCGCATGAACGCCGAGCAGCGCCAGCAGTTCATCGACGAGGTGAAGCCGCTCATCGCCAAGATGGGGCTGCGCCAGCCCGACCCCGAGGCGGGTCGCAAGTACCACTAATCGGCTGCCAAGGGGCGATGGCAGGGTGTGGCGGCCTGCCCACACCCTAGCCAATCGTCCCCGACAAGGTACCAGACGGTCACGTGAGCAGCCGTCGCGGACGGCGGGGGCACCGCGCCCCCGCCGTCCGCGCTGGTTGGGACGCCGCCGCGCCGCGGCCCACGCAAATTTGACAGCCTCGCGTGGGCCGGCTTATCGTCTCTAACGGTAGGGAGCCGGGCGTGAAGAAGATCTTGCTCGCGGACGACGAGCCGGCCGTGCGCCGCCTGGTGACGGCGACGCTGGCCGACGAGACGCGCTATCAGATCCTCGAAGCCAGCGACGGGGCCGAGGCGCTGCGGCTGGCGCGGGCCGAGCGGCCCGCCATGATGCTGCTCGACGTAAACATGCCGGAGATCGACGGCTTCGAGGTGTGTCGGGTGCTCAAGTCCGACCCCGAGACGCACGAGATCGTCGTGGTGATGCTCACCGCGATGGCGCAGACGGCCGACCGCGAACGGGGGGCGGCGGTGGGCGCGGACGGCTTCTTCACGAAGCCGTTCAGTCCGTTGGCGCTGCTCGAGAAAGTGGAAGAGGTGCTGGGCGGCTAGCCGGTTCCCGCACGGCGATCAGCGGCACACGGCATTTCACCGCGGCAGACGACACCGCCGGGGCCGTACAGCCCCGGCGGTGTCTCGCGTATCGACCGGAGGGTGGGCTACTTCGCCCCGTCCTTCTGCATCGCCTCCGACGGGTGGCCGATCACCTCATCGATGATGCCGTAGTCCTTCGCCTGCTCGGGAGTCAGGAAGAAGTCGCGGTCCGAGTCACGGGCCACGCGCTCCAGCGGCTGGCCGCTGTGGAAGGCAAGGATCTCGCGGATCCGGTTCTGTAGCCGCAAGATCTCTTTGGCCTGAATCTCGATGTCGGCTGCCGTGCCCTCGAAGCCGCCGGCCGCCTGGTGGATCATAACCGTCGCGTTGGGCAGCGCGTAGCGCTTGCCCTTGGCGCCGCCGCACAGCAGCACCGCCCCCATGCTCGCGGCCATGCCGACGCAGATCGTGCTCACGTCGGGCTTGATAAGCTGCATGGTGTCGTAGATCGCTAGCCCGGATGTGATCAGGCCGCCCGGCGAGTGGATGTACATGTGGATGTCGCGCTCCGGGTCCTCGCGGTCAAGGAACAGGAGCTGCGCGATGATCAGGTTGGCGACGTGATCGTTGATTGGCGTGCCCAGAAAGACAATGCGTTCCTTCAGTAGCAGGGAATAGATATCGTAAGCCCGCTCCCCGCGGTTGGTCGTCTCGACGACCATGGGGACGAGCTGGTTGTGGAAGTCGTTCACGAGAGTGCCTCCTGTCGTGACACTGCGCTCGCAGACAGCTTACCACCCTGCCCCCCCGGGCCGACAACTAGCCATTTGCCGGGTGGTCCGTCGTCCACAAGCCCGGGCCGGTGGATGGCTTGCCGCGAGGGGCGGGGCCTGCCGTATCATCCGCGACGAGGCACCTCGCGGTTGGGAGAGACGGATGTCGTACGTCCGCGTGATTCGGTATCGGTGGCTGCCCGGTGCCGCGGCGGAGTCGCCGCGGCTGGCGCAGGCGCTGGCGGCCAGCGTCGCCGGACAGCCGGGCAGCCGCGGCGTGCGCGTCCTCGCGGCCCTTGATGGGACCGGCGAGGGGCTGGTGGTCTTCGAGTGGGAGACGCGCGAGGCGCTGAATCGCCACCTGGCCGCGGCGAGCATCGAGGGGCTGGCGCCCTGGGCCGTGCCGCTCCTGCACTGGCGGACCGACCAGGCCTACAAGGTGCTGCCCGCTGTGGGCGCGCCGGGGGCGGCTGCCGTGTCGACGGCGAGCGGGGAGGACTAACTTGGCTACCATCCAGCTACTGCGCCGTTCGCGCGCGCGGGCTGGCGCCCGCGGTCCATCTACCGGCGGACGGGAGGCACGCTAGCGCATGCTGGCACGAAGCGTGGTCGCGCGCTGGCCGCGCCTGGCGCCCCCGCCGCTCGCGCTGCTGGCGGTGGCGACCGGCGCGCTGGGCGGCGTCGCGCTGGTGGCGGCCTCGCCGCTCGTGCTCTTCGCCGCGCTCTGTGGGGCGGTCGCGGCCACCGCCATGCTGCGCAGTCCGCAGGTGGCGCTGCTCGGGTGCGTGGCGGTGATCTCGCTGCTGCCCTTCGGGGTGATCCCGCTGCGGCTCGGCGTTCAGCTGACCTTCCTCGACGCCACGCTGACGGTGGCGCTGCTCGTGACTCTGCTGACCTTGCTGCGCGAGCGCCGCGCCCTGGTAGCCTCGCCGTTGAACGCGCCGCTCGTCTTGTTCATCGGGCTTGCCACGGTGTCGTTTGTCGTGGGCACGAGCTTCGCCCTGTCGGCTGAGCTCGTCCGCTACTTTCTCAAGCTCGTGAACAGCGTGCTCCTCTATTTCACGATCTTGAACGTGGTGCGCACGCGGCCGCAGGTGGAGCAGCTCGCGCGGGCGCTGATCCTCGGCGGCGCGGGGGCCGCAGTCATCGCCGTCGCGCTCTATTTCGTACCGCGCACTACCGCGGTCCAGGTCCTGTCCGCCCTGCGGCCACTGGGCTATCCGAGCGGGCCGGAGGTTCTCCGGACGATCCCGGACACGGACACGCTGCGCGCGATCGGCACGAGCATCGACCCCAACCTGCTGGGCGGCCTGCTGATGATGAGCGCGGTGCTGACCGTTGCGCAGGCGCTGGCGCCGCGGCGTGTCCTGCCCCGGCCGCTGCTCGCCATCCTCGCCGCGGTCCAGATCGTCGGCCTGGGGCTCAGCTACTCGCGGGCGGCGTGGGTTGGGCTGGCGGTGGGCGTGCTCTATCTCGCCACGTTCCGCTATCGGCGCGCGTGGGTCGTGGCGGCGGTGGCCGGGCTGGCGCTCGCCGCGGCGCCGCAGGGCAACGCCGTGCTCACTCGGTTTCTGGAAGCCTTCGGCGGCCGCGACCCCGCCACCGCGATGCGCCTCGTCGAATACTCCACGGCGACGCAGCTGATCAGCCAGTATCCGTGGTTCGGCGTTGGCTTCGGCAGCGGCCCCAACGTGCAGCTCTTCCTGGGGGTCTCCAGCCTGTACCTGCTCATCGCGGAGGAGATGGGGCTCCTGGGCCTGGCGGTGTTCCTGGGCATCGTCGCGCTCCTGCTGGTGGGCAGCCTGCGCGGGCTGGTCGCGCTGCAGCAGCCCCGCAATCAGGGGCTCGCGCTCGGGCTTCAGGCCTGCCTGGCCGCGGCGCTGACCTCCGGCCTGTTCGATCATTACTTCTTCCGCTTTCCGCACTCGCTGGCGCTGTTCTGGTGCTATGCCGCGCTGCTCTGGCTGGCGGCCACGTTGCCCGAGAGCGGCGAGCGGGCCGCGGCACCCGACGCCGCCGTGGCCGCGGGGAGCCCTGCGCGGCCGCGTGTGCTATAGTTTCGACTGCCGCTCGCTAGCCCCTGCTGCAGGCGGGCGAGCACCCGCGGCGGCTCGCCGAGCTTGAGGAACCCCAGTGAACGACGCCGCCCTCGAGTCGGCCATCCTGCGTGTGCTGGTGCGCTGGGGGACGTTGCCCGAGAGCGACCTGATCCGTTGGCTGCCGCCGCCCCAGGCCGTCGAGTTTGGCTCGGCCATCCTCCGCGCGATGGCCGACGCGGGCCTGATTACGGTGCGCGTCGTGGGCGACGAGCGCGTCATCAAGCTGACCGAGCAGGGGCGCGCGCGGGCCGGTCCGCTGGCGCCCCTATAATCTGACAGCGCCGGCCGCGGGTCGGGGAGACCCGCGCCGCGAGACGGTGCGCGGCCGCGCGCCGGCAGCAGGAGGAGCGATGGACGAGCAGGAGCTAGAGCCATTCGCGCGCATCAGCGCGGAAGAGGCGAAGAAGCTCATCGATCAGGGCACGGTGAAGCTCGTGGACGTCCGCGAGCCGAACGAGTGGGAGCGCGACCATCTGGCGAACGCCACGCTGCTGCCGCTCGGGAAGCTGATGCAGCAGCCGGGGGCGCTCACCGAGGACAACGTGCTGTTCTACTGCGAGATGGGGCAGCGCAGCGCCGTGGCCTGTGAGTACGCCGCGAGCCTCGGGCTGGAGCACGTCTACAACCTCGAGGGCGGGATGGCCGCCTGGCGCCAGCTCGGTTATCCCGTCGAGAAGTAGCCGCGCACGGTTCGGGTGGGCGGTAGCCTGGCCCGCTCTTGCCAGGAAGCGCGGCGCTGAGCCGCCGCTCGCAGGCGGGCGTGCCGCTTGCTAGAGAGCGGTTAGCGGCGCGGCGCGTGGCACGCGTCCCCGCACCGCCCACAGCATGAGCCCGACGACGATCGTCGCGCCGAGTCCGAGCAGGCCGCCTTCGGGGCCGAAGGCGCCGCCGGTGAGCAGGTCCGGGCCACTCACGCTCACGGCCAGCAGGCTATCGCGCGGCGAGCCGCTCACTGGGAGCCCGAACGCGGACCCCTCGAAGAAGTTCCAGGCGGCGTGGATCCCCACGGGCAGCGGCAGTCCGCGCCCAAGCGCGTAGGCTAGCTGCCCGATGCCCCGGGCCTTCGCCTCCTCGGCCGCGAACGACACGGCGCTGCCGCGGGCGACGAGGCAAGCGAGCGCGAAGAGCACGCCGGCGACGACGAGATTGGCGATGGCGAGGGGCGTGGCGTTCGTGTTCCAGGCGTGGGCGAGCGCGAAGGCGACCGACGAGACAGCCGCCGCGCCCGCGCTGCCCAGCGGGCGCTGGAGGTAGCCGAGCAGGGCGCCGCGGAAGACCGCCTCTTCGACGACCGCCACGGCGATCGCGCGCCCCAGCCCGACCGCGAGCGCGATCAGCGCGCCCGCGGCGACGCCGCGCACGATCAGCCAGCCCGCTGCTAGCTCGATCACGAAGACCCCGCCGACCAGCAGCAGCCCCAGTACCGCACCAATGCCCACTTGCGCCGCCCACGCCTGCCACGCGGCCGCGGCTGGCCAGCCGTCCGCTCGCTCTCCCATGTCGGTATGCGCTCCCCGCTCGATACCGCCGCCCGGCCGCTCGTCGGGCAGCCGTCCATTCTACGCGGTTTCGCCGCCACTCGTCACCGCGCAACCCGCTGGGGCGGCGCCGCGGGGGCCGCGCGCGGCCCCCGCGGCGCGCGTACGGTGCGTGACGCCGGTTCCCCGAGGCCAGTGCGACAGTCTGGGCTGCCGGCGCGTCAGGGGCTCCCGGTTGGCGGGCCGGCCGGGATCGGCGCCGGCATGCGCTATAATGGCTCGGCGGCCGCGCTTCGGACCGTGGTGCAGCCGGCCGGTGCTACTGACAATCCCTCGCGCTCGCCAGACCTCGGCGTCCGCACGCTCACGCCTCTCCGGCGCGACGGCCGCCTCGAGGAGATCAGTGCGAATGAACTACCTGACGTTCGTCGGCGCGATCTTGCGCAGCCAGACCGGCGCCTGGGCGTGGCTGCTGCATCGCATCACCGGCGTGGGCGTGCTGCTGTTCCTGCTGGCACACATCATCGATACGGCGCTTATCGGTCTGGGGCCAGACGCTTACGAGCACGCGCTGAACCTGTATCGCATGCCCTTCTTCAAGCTCGGCGAGATCGCGCTCGTCTTCGCCGTCGTGTACCACTCGGTCAACGGCGTGCGCGTCATCCTGGTGGATTTCTGGGACGCCGGCACGAAGTATCACAAGCAGCTCTTCTGGGCCAGCGTGGCGGGGACGGCGGTCCTGTTCCTGCCGGTGGCCGCCATCATGGCGAGTCGCCTGTTCTAAGCTGCCGGCCCAGGATGGTGGGTCTGTTTGGCTTCGCCACTTACACACTATCCCGGGCCGAGCGCATAGTCAGGCCGCGTGAGGGGGCGGGTCGATGAGCATAGTCACCAACGCGTACGCGAACCGGGCGCGCCCACAGACGAGCTTCGAGGTCTACTCGTGGTTCTTCATGCGCGTCTCGGGCGTGGTGCTGCTCATCATGGTGCTCGGCCATGTGGCCATTATGCACGTCATCAACAGCGTGGACACGATCAACTACTACTGGGTGGCGGACCGGCTGGCCACACCGTTCTGGCGCACCTACGACTGGATCGTGCTGGTGCTGGCGCTGCTGCACGGTATGAACGGCATGCGCTGGGTCGTGGACGACCACGTCCGCTCGCGCGGCTGGCACGCGGTCTCCTTGGCTGCGCTGTGGGTCATCGCCTTCATCTTCCTGGCGCTCGGCTCCCTCGTCCTCTTCACCTTCACCCCCGTGCCGCGCCCGGCGTAACCGCACCGCACCGCTGGCTTCCCGGCTAGCGCTGCCGCGCGCCCTCCGACCGGCGTCATCCTCGCCGGTGATATTCGCCTGCCCCGGGGGCTATTCGCCGGGGCGCGGCTGTGCTACGATGCGCACATCCCGCATAGGGGAAAATCCGTCGGAAAGGAGTCGGCGTAGGATGGCGTGTGCCCGTGGGCCTGGCCGCGAGGAGAGCGTGAGGCCCGCGGAGAACAGGAGTCGAGGAGGATGGCCAGTAGTGTTGTGACTTCGTCTCCCGACGTGGCGCCCGTGGCCGCCCCGCCCGCTGGGGCGAAACCGGTCGCGCCCCGCGCCCCGTGGTGGCTCCAGCCGGCGCTCATCGTCGTGGTTCTGTCCGGCTTCGGCCTCTACGCGACGTGGGCCGCGTTCCAGGGACACGCGTATGAGGTCGGGCCCTACCTCTCCCCGTTCTACTCGCCCGCGATCTGGACGACCGGGCCGATCTCCTCGGCGATCTGGATTCTCTGGATCCCCCTGTTGTTCCGTGCCTCTTGCTACTACTACCGCAAGTCCTACTACCGCTCGTTCTTCTGGGACCCGCCGGCCTGCGCGGTCCGCGAGCTACGCCGGGGCGGCTACCGCGGCGAGACGGCCTTCCCCTGGGTGTTCAGCAACCTGCACCGGTTCTTTCTCTACCTGTCCATCGTCGTGCTGGCCTTCCTGTGGTACGACGCGATCGTGGCGTTCATCTGGCAGGGCCGCTTCTACCTGGGCCTCGGGTCGCTGATCCTGCTCGTCAACGTGGTCCTCCTGTCGCTGTACACGGTGTCGTGCCACTCGCTCCGCCACCTGCTCGGCGGCAACGTCGACTGCTACTCGTGCGCCGCCGCGGGCCAGGCGCGCTACGGCCTCTGGAGCCGGCTGAGCCAGCTGAATCGGCGTCACGGGTTGTATGCCTGGCTGAGCCTGTTTTCGGTGCTATTCGCCGACGTCTACGTGCGGTTCTTGGCCGCCGGCGTCGAGCACCTGCCGGTGGTGCACTGATGCTAGAGCGGTTCGAGAATCACGACTACGACGTCCTGGTCGTCGGCGCGGGCGGGGCCGGGCTGCGGGCGGCGATCGCCGCGTCCGCCGGCGGCGCCCGCGTCGGCCTGGTCAGCAAGTCGCTCCTGGGCAAGGCGCACACGGTCATGGCCGAGGGCGGGATCGCCGCCTCGCTGGGCAACGTGGATCCGGCCGACAACTGGCAGGTGCACTTCTGCGACACGATGCGCGGCGGCCAGATGATCAACGACTGGCGGATGGCCGAGCTGTTCGCGAAGGAGGCGCCCGACCGAGTGTACGAGCTGGAGCGCTGGGGGGCGCTGTTCGACCGCACGCCCGAGGGCAAGATCATGCAGCGGCCGTTCGGCGCGCACACCTGGCGCCGGCTCTGCCACGTCGGCGACCGCACGGGGCTGGAGCTGATCCGCACGCTGCAAGACCGCGGCGTCCACCAGGGCCTGGAAGTTCACCAGGAGGTCACGCTCACCCGCATCCTGAAAGACGGCGACCGCGTGGCGGGCGCCTTCGGCTACAAGCGCGAGGACGGCCGCTTCGTGGTCTTCCACGCGAAGGCGATCGTGCTCGCCACGGGCGGCTGGGGACGCATCTACAAGGTCACGTCGAACTCGTGGGAGTGCACGGGCGACGGGGTGGCGATGGCCTACGAGGCGGGCGCCGAGCTGATGGACATGGAGATGGTCCAGTTCCACCCCACGGGGATGGTCTGGCCGCCGGGCGTGCGCGGCATCCTGGTGACGGAGGGCGTGCGCGGCGAGGGAGGCATCCTGCTAAACACCGCGGGCGAGCGCTTCATGGAGCGCTACGACCCGGTGAAGAAGGACCTGTCGTCACGCGACGTGGTCGCGCGCTCCATCTATCGCGAGGTGCAGGAGGGGCGGGGCACGGAGCACGGCGGCGCCTACCTCGACATCACGCACCGCGGCGCCGACTTCATCAAGCAGAAGCTGCCCAGCATGTACGACCAGTTCCTCTCGCTCGCCGACGTGGACATCACCCGCGAGAAGATGGAGGTTGGCCCGACCATCCACTACGCGATGGGCGGCGTCCGGGTTCACCCCGAGACGGGCGCGACCTCGCTGGCCGGCCTCTTCGGCGCCGGCGAGGTCACGGCGGGCCTACACGGCGCCAACCGCCTGGGCGGCAACTCGCTCTCCGACCTGCTGGTGTTCGGCAAGCGCGCCGGCGAGGCGGCGGCCGCCTACGTGAGCGGGCTGGAGGTCAACCTGCAGGTCAACGATGCCGAGGTGGAGGCCGAGAGCCGGCGCGTGGTGCAGCCGTTCGAGCGCGAGGGCGGCGAGAACCCGTACCTGCTCCACGAGGCGCTGCAGGACACCATGCAGAACCTGGCCGGCATCGCGCGGACAGGCGAGCAGCTCGAGCAGGGGCTGCAGCAGATTCTCGACCTGCAGGAACGCGCCGCGAACATGAGCGTCACGGGCTCGCGGCTGTTCAACCCGGGCTGGCACATGTCGATGGACGTGCCCTTCATGCTGATGGTCTGCGAGGGGATCATCCGCTCGGCCCTCGCGCGCACGGAGAGCCGCGGCGGTCACTGGCGGCTGGACTGCCCGGACCAGGACCCCGACCTGGGTCGCGTGAACTTCATCACGCGCAAGGCGGCGAGCGGCGCGATGGAGGTGAGCACGGCGCCGATCCCGCCCATGCGCGACGACCTCGCCGCGCTGTTAGCCGCGAAGTAAGCTCGCCCGCGGCAAGGGAACGTAGGGCAGGGGCTCGTCCCCTGCCGCCCGGCCGATATGAGGCAGCGGCTGCGGGGCCAGGCCGCCCCGCGGTCGCCCGGGTGCGGAGAGAGGCAGCATGGCCGAAGTAGTACTGAACGTCTTCCGCGGCGACCGGAACGGCGGCGGCGAGAAAGCCTACACGGTGCCGCTCGTCACCGGGATGGTCGTGCTCGACGCGATCCACTACATCCAGGCGCACTACGACGGCGATCTGGCGTGCCGCTGGAACTGCAAGGCGGCCCGCTGTGGGTCGTGCAGCGCCGAGATCAACGGGCGGCCGCGGCTGATGTGCAAGACGCGGCTGGACGAGTACGGCGGCGAGATCACCGTGCGCCCCATGCGGGCGTTCCCGGTGATCAAGGATCTCGTGACGGACGTCTCCTACAACTACCAGGTGGCGCGGCAGATCCCGGCCTTCAAGCCCGCCGACGGCGAGGCCGCCTTCACCATGTTCCAGCCGGACGTGAATCGCGCGCAGGAGTTCCGGAAGTGCATCGAGTGCTTCCTGTGCCAGAACGTCTGCCACGTGCTACGTGACCACAACGGGCGGGAGTCGTACTTCGGGCCGCGCTTCATGATCAAGATCGCGGCGCTGGAGATGCACCCGATGGACACAGGCTCGCGCACCGCGCTGCTGCGCGGCGCCGGCGGCATCGGTTACTGCAACATCACTAAGTGTTGCGAGGAGATCTGCCCCGAGCACATCCACATCACCGACAACGCCATCATCCCCCTCAAGGAACGCGTCGCGGACGACTATTGGGACCCGGTGCGCTTCGTGATCCGCAGGCTCGCCGGCCGATAGATCAGGCCGTCCCACGATCCTGAGCTAACGCAGGGCGTCGCACGAGTAGGCGGGGCGGCGCGTTGTACAATGGAGCTAGGGGGTGGCCCTGCTCCATTCCGCGCGCGGCCGTTCGGCGCCGGCCGGTAGGTCGGCGTGACGCGGGAGGAGCACAATGTTGCGCACCGTTCACGTGTTCGACGTTCGCCCGGGCACCGAGGAGCCGAGCTTCATCGAGTGGCTGGACGGCATGCTGTGGGAGCACTCGCGCCGCTTCGGCTGCGTGGAGCGCAAGACCTGGCGGTTCCTGGACGGCATCGAGGGTGACTACGACAGTGGCAAGGCGGTTCACAACCGCCCCCGCTACTTGAACGAGGCCTTTTGGCCCGACCAACGCTGCGTCGAGCAGTTTCGGACCTGGCTGCGCTCGCCCGATGCCCGCGACTTCCGCAACAAGTGGTTTTCCGGCATCCGGAACCACTCGGTGCTGCGCTACCTCGACTACGAACCGCGGAGACAGCTGGGTGACGACTAGACACTATCATCGCCACGACGCCATCATTGTCGGCGCGGGGGGCGCCGGCCTCTACGCAGCGCTGGAGGTAGCGCGGAAGACCGCCGAGGAGCTAGGCCGCAAGGCGGACATCGCCGTTCTCAGCAAGCTCTATCCGTCGCGCTCGCACACGGGCGCGGCCCAGGGCGGCATCTGCGCCGCGCTGGGCAACCTGGAAGAGGACCACTGGGAATGGCACATGTTCGACACCGTGAAGGGCGGCGACTACCTGGTCGACCAGGACGCCGCCGAGGTGTTGTGCCGGGAGGCCATCGACGCCATCTACGACCTGGAGCACCGCGGGCTGCCGTTCAACCGCACGCCCGACGGCAAGATCGCGCAGCGGCGCTTTGGCGGCCACACGCGCAACTACGGCGAGGCGCCCGTGCGGCGCGCCTGCTACGCGGCCGACCGCACCGGCCACATGATCCTGCAAACGCTCTACCAGCAGTGCATCAAGCACGACGTGCGCTTCTTCAACGAGTTCCAGTGTCTTGACCTGATCATCGACGAGGGCGTGTGCAAGGGCGTCGTGGCGCTCGACGTGAACGAGGGCGAGATCCACGTCTTCCACGCGAAGGCGGTGCTGTTCGCCACGGGCGGCTACGGGCGAGTCTTCAAGATCACCAGCAACGCGCTGGCCAGCACGGGCGACGGGATGGCCGTGGCCTTCCGACGCGGCGTGCCGCTCGAAGACATGGAGATGTACCAGTTCCACCCGACGGGCATCTATCGCCTGGGCATCCTCCTCAGCGAGGCCGCGCGTGGCGAGGGCGGCATCCTGCGCAACAACGAGGGCGAGCGGTTCATGGAGCGCTACGCCCCCACGCTGAAGGATCTGGCGCCGCGCGACATGGTGTCGCGCTACATCTACAAAGAGGTCCACGCGGGGCGGGGGATCGGCGGCCAGGACTACGTCCACCTGGACCTGACGCATCTCGGCAAGGCGGTGATCGACGAGAAGCTGCCCGACATCACGGATTTCGCCCGCACCTATCTGGGGATCGAGCCGATCACGGATCTCATCCCGATCCAGCCGACCGCGCACTATGCAATGGGCGGCATCCCGACGGACGTCGACGGCCGCGTCGTCGTCGACCGGAACAACACGGTGCTCCCCGGCTTCTATGCTGCCGGCGAGGTGGCCTGCGTGTCCGTCCACGGCGCGAATCGGCTGGGCACCAACTCGCTGGTGGACCTGGTGGTGTTCGGCCGCCGCGCGGGGGACCGCATGGCCGCTTTCGTCCACCAGACGGAGCTTGCGCCCCTGCCCGCCGACGCGGCCGCGTCGGCGGAGGCCGAGGTGGCGCGGCTACGGGCGAGCGTGAACGGCGGTCGGCAGGGTGAGCGCACGGCGGCCATTCGCGCCGAGCTGCAATCGAGCATGATGGACCTGTGCGGCGTCGAGCGCGACGCGGAGCGCCTGACCAAGATGAACAGCATCCTGCGCGACCTGCGCGAGCGGTATGCCCGGGTCCAGCTCGTCGACAGCGGCCAGCGGTTCAACACCGACCTCGTGGAGGCGCTGGAGCTGGGCTACCTGCTGGACTGCGCGGAGGCGACGGTCGCCGGGGCGCTCGCCCGCCAGGAGAGCCGCGGCGCTCACTTCCGCGAGGACTTCCCCGACCGCGACGACGCGCACTGGCTCAAGCACACGCTGGCCTACCGTGGGGCGGAGGGGGTCCTGCTCGATTACAAAGCCGTCACGATCACGCGCTTCCAGCCGCAGGAGCGGAAGTACTAGGAGCCCCCATGCAAGTACATCTGAAGATCCGGCGCTACGATCCGGACAAGAGCCCCAAGCCGTACTGGCAGGAGTTCGACGTCGAGGCGGACCCGATGGAGCGCATCCTCGACGCGCTGAACAAGGCGAAGTGGTACCAGGACGGCTCGCTCACCTACCGGCGCTCCTGCGCCCACGGGGTCTGCGGCTCCGACGCGATGGTGATCAACGGGCGTAACCGGCTGGCGTGCAAAGAGCTGATTCGCAACGTGGGCGCGAAGATCCAGCTCGAGCCGCTGCGGGGGTTCAACGTCATCAAGGACCTCGTCGTGGACATGGAGCCGTTCTTCGCCAAGTATCGCTCGGTGAAGCCCTACCTCATCAACGACGAGCCGCCGCCCGAGCACGGCGAGCGCCTGCAGAGCCCCGAGGAGCGCGCCGTGTACGACGACACGACGAAGTGCATCCTCTGCGGCGCGTGCACGGGGGCCTGCCCGCCCTTCTGGACCAACAGCCAGTTCGTCGGCCCCGCGACGATCGTGCAGGCGCACCGCTTCATTTTCGACAGCCGCGACCAGGGCACCAGCGAGCGGCTGGCGGTGCTGAACCAGCGCGAGGGCGTCTGGCGCTGCCGCACGGTGTTCAACTGCGTGGATGCCTGTCCGCGCGACATCGACATCACGAAGGCCATCGGCGACATCAAGAAGCTGGTCCTGATGCAGTAGCTGCCCGCTTTCACTGGCGCTTTCCCCCCCGCTCAAGCTATCCTTAGCCGGCTCGGCGCCGCGCCACCGGCGCCGACTACGGCAGGGTATGGGCGTGGCCGGCAGGGCGGGGCGGTTTCCGCGCGTGGACTCCTGACCCCCCCGCGGCCTCGCCGCGACGATGGGAGCCAGGAGGGGGTCCATGCGTCTGTTCCGAATCGCGGCTGCTGGTAGCGCCCTCGGCCTCGCGCTGACGGCGACTGCGGCGCTCGCTCAGGGCGGTTATCCCGGGATGCCCGGCTACGGGGCGCCAGCGCCGTACGGCGCCCCGTACGCGCCCCCGGGCGCCGTGCCGCCCGGCTACCCGCCGCCGATGCCGGGCGCAGGGCCGATGGTGCCGCCGGGCCCCGGCCCGGCGGGCCCGGTGGCGAGCCCCTATCCCGGCGCGCCCGGCGCGAGCCCGATGGCGTCGCCCGATATGGCGTCTCAGAGCGGCACGCCGATGGCCGATCCGAGCCAGATCTACGGTACTTCGAGCAGCCCGCAGGCCCAGCAGCCGACCGACCCATCTCAAGGTTACCCGGGGGCCATGGCCGCCGCGCCGAGCGCACCCGGCGCCGTGCCGCCCGGCTACCCGCCGGGGATGCCGTCGGCCGGCCCTATGGGGCCGAACGGTCCGCTGGCCGGCCCCGCCGCGATGCCGGCAGGCGCCACCGGCCAGTCGACGGTCAACGCGGTCCCCGGCATGCCGCCGCTGGCGAACACGCAGGCGCCGCTGCCGCCGGGCTCCGTCATGGGACCGCAGGCGATGGCCCAGCTGCAAGGGACGGCGCCGTCGATCGGCCCGAGTGGCGTGCCGAGCATGCAGGCTTCGCCCGCCAGCCAGCAGGCCACGCCGTCGAACCAGGGCGGCACCGCCACGGACACGGTCCACGTCGTAGATGCGGATGGCGGTGGCGTGTCGCTCGATCCGTCGCCAATTCGCTACCCCGTGAACCGGCCGATCACGTGGGTCAACAATAGCTCGGCGATTATCCAGTTGGTGTCCGAGGATGGCAGCACGTTCGACTCGGGCCCGCTCGGGCCGGGCGATACCTACGTCTACACGCCGAACCTCATCGGCAGCGTGTATTACCGCGACAAGCTGCACCCCTGGGTGCGGGGCGTCGTGGTATCCATCCAACCGCGCTGAGTATCTGGCCCGGCTTGGTGGAGCTGTTTGACGTAGGCGAATAGCTCCACCAAGCCGGTTCACCAGGTTAGGGGGCATGCCGATGGACATTGCGGACGTGTCGGTCCGCCGCTTCAGCGCGGATGGGCTGCAGAAGCTGAACCTGTTCCAGACGCCGCGCTTCTTCGCTGACGTCTACTGCCTGGAGCCCGAGCAGGAGCAGAAGGCGCACGCGCACGAGGGCTCGGACAAGGTATACCTGGTGTTGGAGGGCCGCGCGCGCGTGCGCGTGGGCGACGAGGAACAAGACCTTGGCCCCAATCAGGCGGCCCTGGCGCCCAGCGGCACGCCGCACGGCGTCCGCAACCCCGGGCCGGAGCGGCTCGTGCTGCTCGTCTTCATGGCGCCGCTGCCGTCGTAGCGGCGCCGCTGGCCCCCTGACGAGCTTTCGCGCCCATGCACCGCCAGAAGTCGGTAAACTGGTAAACGCCTCGCAAATCGCCCTTGACCGACCATTAGCCCCTTGACCGTCGCGCTGCCGGGCGGCGCCAAGTCGCCCGCGCCGTCGGGGAAATGGGCGATTCCCTAAGCGGGTTTCCGAGGATGTGGTGTGTAGGTTTGGCCGCGCCAAGCCTACACACCACATCCTCGGCCAGATGCTTACAGCGGATTGCAGCCAGACTGAGCGGTCGGCCCATGCGGGGGCTGCGGCAGTGGCGCTTGCAGTATTCCGCGCCACAGGCCGCGGGCGGGCATGAAACCCGCCCCTACGAAACTACGAAACGCTGGCTGCTCACCTTTGCGCAAGCTGCTCTAGTAGGCCCCGGTAAGTGCCTCCTCGTGCGCTTGCTCGGAGTAGAACCCATGAGATTGTCGACGCGTGTGGTGGGACTGCTCGGCGGTCTGGCGGTGGCGCTCGTCGTCGGCTGCGGACCGTCAGGAGGAACCCCGTCGACCCAGTCTGCCTCCTCCGCGGATGCGCTCGCCGCGTCCCCGGCGAGTGTGACTTCGGCCGGCGCCGCGGCCACGGCGCGGAGCGGCGGCGGGGACGCCCGGCCGCTGCAGCAGGTCCGCATTACCGTGCCCACGAAATCCATCACGTTCTTGCCCTTCTACTTCGGTCAGGACAAGGGAATCTACCGCGAGGAGGGGCTGGACCTAGAGCTAGTCCAGATGCGGCCGCCGCTCGGCATCTCGGCGTTGGAAGCGGGCGACCTGGCCTACTCGGCGGCGCCGGGCGTCGGCATGCGCGCGGCTATCCAGGGCGCCGCGATCCGGGCGGTGCTGTTCGTACAGGCGAAGCCCAGCTTCACGCTGATCGGGCAGCCCGGCATCGCGCCCGACCAGATCAAGACGGTCGCCGTGAGCGGCATCGGCTCGACGGCCCACTACGCGGCGCTGAACGTGATGCGCAAGCTGGGGCGCGGCGGGCCCGACGACGCGACGTACTTCGCGACCAACGACACGGCCAAGAGCTACCAGGCCCTCCAGGGAAAGACGGCCGACGCGGCGATCCTCTCGCCGCCGTACACGTCGATGGCAACAGTCGCCGGGTACGCTCGCCTGGGCGACGCCTTCGACATGGTGGACGTGCAGGGCGGCCTCGTCACCACCACGCGCCACCTGGCGGAACAGCCAGCCGAGGTGAAGGCGCTGCTCCGCGGCACGCTCCGCGCGCTGGAGTACATCGCCGCCCACCAGGACGAGCTGGTAGCGTACATGGAGCGGGAGTTCGAGCTAGAGCACGAGGTCGCCGTCGGGAGCTACGACATCGTCAAGCAGGTGCTGGACATGACGGGGGACATGGACGAGGCGGCGCTGCGCTCGGTCGTCGACCAGATGAAGCAGGATGCGGAGGTCACCGACGACCTGCCGCTCGACCGTGTGGTCGCCCTCCAGCCGCTCCGCGAAGTCCAGGCCGAGCTGGGGCTGAGCCGCTAGGGGGCGTTCACGTGTCGGAGCGGGGCGACTGCTGCGGCAGGTCGCGGGCGACGACAAGGCCCCAGACGCCCGCCGCGCCGGCAGCCACGAGCGCCTCGGCGCAGGCCTCGAGCGTGGCGCCGGTGGTCATCACATCGTCCACGACGAGCAGGCGCCGGCCGACCACGGAAGCCGAGTTAGGGCAGGTGAAGGCGCCGCGCACGTTGGCGCGGCGCTCGCGGGCCGTGAGCCCGACCTGGGGGCGGGTCGGCCGCGCGCGGCGCAGCCCGGCCGGCGCCAGCGGCACGCCCAGGGCGGCCGCCACCGGGGCGGCCAGCAGCGTCGCCTGGTTGTAGCCGCGCTCCTGGGCGCGGGCGGCGTCGAGCGGCACCGGCACAAGCACGTCGACGGCCAGCGGTCGGGCCGCCAGGCACTCTTGCAGCAGCCCCGCCAGCGGCTCGGCCAGGTGCCGCTCCCGCGAGTACTTCAGGCGGCGGATCGCCAGCCCCAGCGGGCCGCTGTAGACGCAGGCCGCGCGCACCGCCGACAGAGCCGGCCCCGCGCGCTGGCAGTCGCGGCAGCGGGTGCCTGCGCGCTGCGGGCGCGAGCAGCGCGGGCAGTAGGGCGGGCGCAGGCGCGGCAGGCTCGCCCAACAGGCCGCGCAGAACGCGACGCCGCGCCGTCCGCAGCCCAGGCAGCGCGCGGGGAAGAGGGCCGCAAGCGCGGCCGTCCACCCGCGCGCCAGGGCGCTCGGTCGGCGCGGCGTCATCACCGGCGCGCGGCTTACGAGACGGCGGCCGCCTCGCGCGCGGCGGCCGGCTGCTCGCCGAGGTGCCGAATGGCCGGGTAGACCTCCTTGGCGAACAGCTCCATGCTCCGCCGCGTCTTCTCTGCCGACAGGAAGCCGGCCTGGTTCATCATCAGCATGTGGCCGATGTTGCAGCGCTCGTGGAGATACGTCAGCTTCTTGATTACCGTGTCGGGGGTGCCCGCGACGACGATGCCCTTCTCCTGAAGCTGCTCGAAGCTGTCGCGGTAGCTCTTCCCGGCGCCGAGCATCATCTTTGCCATCGCCTGCGGCGAGGCGTAGCCTGGCGGCGCGTTGAACTGCGGGTGCCGCTCGCGGTAGAGGTACCAGAGCAGCTCCTTGCCGTCCTCGATCGCCTGCTCCTCCGTGTCGCCGACGAAGGTGAGCGCCAGGTAGGCGAAGCGGTCGGGCCCGGGCTCCGGGAACCCCTTCTCGCGGCAGCGCTCCTTATAGGTGTTCACCAGCTTCTCAGTCCAGTCGTAGGGCGTCAGGAAGCAGGCGAAGGTGTACTGGTGGTCGGCCACCCACGGTACGTTCTCGACGCTGGAGCCCGTGATCCAGACGGGCGGGTGGGGCTGCTGGTAGCAGCGCGGCCAGACGTTGACGTAACGGTAATGCCAGAACTTGCCCTCCCAGTTGAACGGCTCGGGCGTCGTCCAGGCCTTGAGGATCAGGTCGTGCGCCTCCTCGAAGCGGGCGCGGTTCTGCGCCGGGTTGCTATTCGCCGGATGCACTTCCGTTGGCACGCCGCGCACGAAGCCAGAGGTGATGCGGCCGCGGCTGATGCAGTCGAGCATCGCAATCTCTTCGGCCACGCGCACGGGGTTGTCGCGGTGGGGCAGGGGGCTGCCGAGAATGACGATGCGCGCGCGCTTCGTGCGGCGGGCGAGCGCCCCGGCCGAGATCGGCACCACCGCGTCCAGACAGGTCATGGTCTGGTGGTGCTCGTTGAGCATGATCTCCAGGCCAAGCTCGTCGGCGTACTCGTACTCGTCCAGGTAGCGGTTGTACAGGTCGGCCACGATCTTGGGGTCGCAGTAGCTATTGGGCACGATGATGCGCGCGCTCTTCAGCTCCTTCTCGACCTCCGGCGGCACGAAGGGGTAGGGCATCTCGGTGAAGTGGTATGCGAGCATCGTCTCCTCCTCCCTAACGCTCGTTCGCTCGGGGAGCCGACGCGGTCTCCCCCTCGTGCAGGAACGCGGTTACCGCGGCCGTGAAGGCTTCGGGCTGCTCCAGGTACGGGTAGTGGCCCGCGGCGGGGATGAGCTGGAAGCGCGCGCCGGGGATGGCGTCCGCGAAGGCGCGGCCGTAGTCGGGGGTCACGATCTTGTCGCTCTCGCCCCACAGCACGAGCGCGGGCACGTCGATGCGCCGCAGCCAGGCGCGCAGCTTCGGGTTGTGCAGGAACGGCTTCCAGGCGAACAGGGCGGTCGTCTGGCGGCCGCGCAAGATCGTGACTAGCTCTTCCTCGGTGTAGTTCCCCAGCCCGGCGAGCTGCATCTGCCGCGCGCCCGCCTCGGGATCGTGCCAAGCGAGGTCGAGGAACTCTTTGGCACCGATTACGAACGTATCCGCGATGTCGCGCGTGGTGCGGTCGCCGACCTTGATGCCCACGGCATCCACGAGCACCAGCCGCTTGATCTGATGCGTGCAGCGCACCGCCACCTCGGCGGCGATCCAGCCGCCAACGCCGAGGCCCACCAGGTTGACGGGCTCGGGGCCCAGGTCGCGCAGCAGGTCGAGGTAGAAGTACGCAAAGTCGTCGATCGTGTCGAAGTCGCGCGGCAAATCGGACGAGCCGTAGCCGGGGTGCGAGGGCGCGAGCACCGCGTACTGCTGCGCCAGCGTCTCCTCGTACGGCTCCCACTTGTTCAGGTACTCGTAGTCGTGGAGGATGACCAGGCGCTCGCCCTGGCCCCCGCTGAACACCTGCAAGCTGATCGGACCGACCGCGCGGCGCTCCTCCTGACGGGTAGGCGTGGCGACCATGGGCCCTCCTTACTGCCGGCACGAGATGGGGCAAAACTCTACGCTGCGAAAGCCAACCAGGAGGGCCGCTCGCTCCGCCGATTGCCTGGCGCGCGGCTCGTGCGGAACCGCCTGCGTTCCGTATAATGGAACGGGCGTCCCGCATCCTGGTCATCATCACCATATCGCCGTCTCCGCCAGGCTGTCAAGGCGTTGCCAGAATCGCGGGATGCGGTGTACGATCTAGGCTGCCGCAGAATCACCGATTGGTCCGTGTACTGGAACGCGAGGACACTGCATTGGCGCAGAATGGAACCTCCGGCTCGACGCGTGTGCGGGCGGTGGAGCGGGCCATCGGCCTGCTGCTCCGGCTGGCCGAGCACCGGCGCGGCGCCAGCTTGCAGCAGCTTGCGCGCGAGGTCGGCTGCAGCAAGAGCACCGTCCACCGCCTGCTGGCAACGCTGGAAGGCATGGAGATGGTCGAGCGGGATGGGATGCTTGGCTGGTATCGGCTGGGCCGCCGCGCGCGCGAGCTAGGGACGAACGGCTGGACGCGGACGGACCTGCGCCACCTGGCGCTGCCCCACATGCAGGCCCTGCGCGACGAGTCGGAAGAGACCGTGACGCTCCACCTGGTGGACGGCGATGACCACGTGGTTGCCGAGGAGTGCGAGAGCAACCAGGAGATTCGGCGGACGCTGCCGCTCGGTCAGCGGGCGCCCCTCCTGCGGGGGGCCACGGCCAAGGCCATCCTGGCGTTTCTGCCCGAGGCCGAGGCCGCCCGCATCCTCGCGGCCACCTGCACGCCGGATGACGATGGTCCGGGGCCGCAAGAGCTACGCGACATCCGCAGCCTGGGCTATGCTTTCAGCATCTCGGAGCGCGTGCCGGGCGGCTCGGCCATCTCCGTACCGATCCGCGACCGCGGCGAGCGCGTCTGCGCCGCGCTCAGCATCTCCGGCCCCAGCTTCCGCTTCACGCCCGCGCGGGCGATCCGCTGCGCGCCGGCGCTGATGCGGGCCGCCGACGAGATCGCCGCCGCGCTGGGCTATCCGGGCCGCGCGAAAGGAGACGACGACCATGGCGACGACCGCCCCTGATCCCACCGGCCTGGCCACGAACCTGCCGCCCGGCGTGAGCAGCCACTACGTGATGGTTGGCGACAATCGCACGCATTATTTGGAGGCGGGACAGGGTGAGCCGCTCATCCTCCTGCACAGCGCGGAGTTTGGCGGCCGGGCCGAGTTCTCCTGGCGCTACACCATCCCCGCGCTGGCCGAGCACTTCCACGTCTACGCCCCCGACGTGGTCGGCTTTGGGCGCACGACCAAGCTCTATAACTTCTCCGACCCGACCAACTACCGCGTGCAGCACATCCGCCGCTTCATGGAGGTGCTGTGCATTCCGAGCGCGCACTTCATGGGCAACTCGTTCGGCGGCTCGATCATTCTCACCATCGCGGCCCAGGACCGGCCCGCCTGGAACATCCGCTCCATCGTCTCGGTGAGCGGCGGCGGCTTCGCGCCCGACAACGACGCGCGCAAGGTGTTGACGCACTACGACGGCTCGCGCGACGGCATGCGCGAGATCCTGAAGGTGCTGTTCTACGACCCGCGCTGGTGGAGCGAGGAGCACGTCGAGGAGCGCTGGCGGGCGGCGATTGAGCCGGGCGCCTGGGAGGCGATCGCCGTCGCGCGCTTCGCGCGGCCCGGGCTAGAGAAGGGCTTCGGCTCCGAGCGCGGCGACCCGGCGAACATCAAGGTGCCGGTGCTCATCACCGGCGGCGACCAGGACCTGCTGCGCGAGCCGGGCTGCTGGGAGGGGCTGCACGCCCGCATCCCTGGCTCCGAGCTAAAGGTGTTCTCGCCCGCCCGTCACTGCCCGCACATCGAGTTCCAGGAAGAGTTCAACCGCCTGGCAGTCGACTTCCTGCGGCGGCACTCGAAGAGATAGCTGGCGTCCTGTATCTCGGCAGTGGTCAATAGTCGGGCAAGGGAAGCCAGGTCTGGTCTACCAAATAGATCTCGACATCCCCTTGCTGATAGATCCGCCGCAGAGCGGGAAGCAGTCTGAATCCGTGTATGCCCGGCGGCGCTGCCAGTGGCTCAAGCCTGCCGGGCGTCTCGCCAATGTTGCCTTCGGCGCGCTCGCGGGGACCGTAGAAGAGGTACTTGACGCCGTGCTCGGCGAGGAGGCGGGCGGCATCCTCGGGCGGGCTGTGCAGGACCTGCTCGACGACGGCGCGCTTGCCCGGCACGTCGTAGGTGATGCCGTCGTGGCCGAGCCAGACGCGCCCGGGCACGAGCGCCGCCAGCCAGGAGCCGCTCTGCTCCACGCCGAGGACCACCTCGTCGGGTGTCATGTGCGCAGCCAGCCACTCCCCGGCCTGCCACTCCTCGCGCGTCGCCACGTAGACCGTGAGCGGCGTGTTGGCGACCGCCGAGTACACCACGCCTACGTAGAGGAACAGCGCCGTGGGCAGCGCCAGGGCGACGGCGGCCAGTCCGAGCCGCCGCCGGCCGCGCGGCCCCAGCCGCCCCGCCCACCACGCGAGCCCCGTCGCGGCCAGCACCGCGAGCGCCGGCTGCACGCCGAATGCCAGGCGGCGCTGGAACGGGACGGGCGCGTAGAGCGCGAGCAGCAGCACCAGGCCCGTCAGCAGCGCGAGCCACTGGCGCTGGTCTCGCGGCCGCGGCCAGGCGCGCAGGGCGAACGGCGCCAGCAACAGCACCAGGCCGTAGTCGAGCAGCAGGCGCAGCGGCTCCGGGCTGGACACCGTGTTCTGCTGGCCATAGACGACGCTCCAGAACGGTTCGACGCGGAAGGCGTAGTAGTTGTAGAGCAAGAGCGGGAGCGCAACGGCGCCGGCCAGCGCAGACGCGGCCACTGCCCGCCACGGCCACCGGCGCGTCGCCAGCCAGCGCAGCGCGGTATACAGCCCGAACAGGCCGCAGACCACTGGCAGGTTGAAGGGGTGGACGAGAGCGAGCCCCAGGACCGCCCCAGCCAGGCCCGCGTAGGGGCGCCACGTCGCGCCCGGCTCGATCGCGACGGCGAAAGCGGCGATCGCCAGCACCGTGCAGGCGAGGGCGAGCATCAGGTGGAGCGGCGCCAGGAACACGCCGAGCGTCATCACCTCCAGACTCGCGCCCAGCGGCAGGGCGGCGCCGTCGCCCTGCCCGGCGTACAGCGGCTGTGCCAGCACCGCTCCCCACAGCCCGAGGTTGGTGCCCATCACCATCAGCGCCACCGCCAGCCGCCGCTGGCCCAGGGACCGCAGGAACGTGGCGGCAAAGACGTAGAGCGCCGCGAGCAGCGCCACGCGACCCAGCAGCTCGCCCAGGTAGTAGACGAGCAGCGGCGCGACCTGGAGCAAGGCGGCGATCTTGCCGATGCCGACGTAGACGGGGAACATGAAGACCGGCTGGTGGGGCTCGGGCGTGAAGCGGTCGTGGATCAGCCAGGAGCCGGAGCGGGCGCCCTGGTCCATCGCGGCCAGGTAGACCGGAAAGTCGCCCGGATACCAGAAGCTGCCGACGTGGACGAGGTCGGCCGGCCCGTGGAGCAGCCATGCGACGTAGGGAACGGCCAGCAGCGCGAGCAAGACAGCGCCGACCACCGCGAGCCAACGCCATTCCGCGGGGGCAATGAGTGCTGCGTGCTGCGTGCTGCGTGCTGAGTCGGCCGGGGGCGTCGCCGTGGCGCGGTCGCTAGCGAGCGCGGCGGGGCTGCTGACCGGCGATACGGTGTCCATGTGGGCGCCTACTCCGGAATCGGGGAGCGGCACGCGGCTCGTGCCCGCGGCTTGCTCCGCACTCAGCACTCCGCGGGCTGCAGGGCGATGTGGTGCCCCTGCTCGGTGCCGGTGCGCGCGGCGGTGCCGGCGGGCAGCTCGATCACGTAGTCGGAGCGCCGCACCCAGGGCCCGATGCGGTTCGGCCGGATGCCGCGCAGCACGCGCGTCACCTCGCCCTCAGTGGGCGACAGGCGCCGGACGTGGAGCACGTCGATGGCGAAGGCCATGAAGAACATGTGGATCTGGCGGCAGGCCTCGATGACGAGCCCCTCGCCTTCCGGGAGCGAGCGCCGGCCGAGGAGGCCCCGCCCGCGTGTCCACACGTTGGTCGCCACGCCCGCGCGCGCGGCGATCTCGGCCCCGTTATCCAGGTTGACGACCCGCACGGTGCGCACGACGACCCGCCGCGCCTACGGCTGCTGCATGTTCGAGAGCTGCGGCCACAGCGGACCGAGGATCATGAGGCAGAGCGCGGGAAAGATGAAGATCAGCATCGGGAACAGCATCTTCAGCGGCGCTTGCTGCGCCTCGGCCTCCGCGCGTTGGCGCCGCAGCACGCGCATCTGGTCGGCCTGGACGGTGAGCACCTGCGAGACGCTGACGCCGAGCTGCTCCGCCTGCACGATCGCCGCCACGAACTGCGACAGATCGCTTACCTGCGTGCGGTTCACCATGTCCTTCAGCGCCTCGCGCCGGGGGCGGCCCACCCGCATTTCGGCCATCACCCGCGCTAGCTCGTTGCTGAGGGGGTTGTCGGACTTCTGTACGACGCGCGCCATCGCGGCGTCGAAGCCCAGCCCCGCCTCGACGCTGATGACCAGCAGGTCCAGCGCGTCCGGCAGCGCCTTCTGGATGGCCTTCTGGCGCACGGAGATCTTGCGGCTCAGCCACAGCTCGGGCGCTACGAAACCGATCACCGCGCCGACGATCAGGCCGAGCAGCAGCAGGTCGGCGCCCAGCAGCGCCATCAGTAGCGCGCCGATGCCCGCACCGGCGAGCGCGCCGAAGATCTTGACGCCCAGCCAGTCCGACGCGGTCCAACGGTTGGGACTGCCGGCCAGCAGCAGGCGGCGGCGCGTCTTTTCGCTGGCGCTCTCGCGCTGCTGCGGTGTCTGATTCTTCTTGCGCGTGAAGCGTTCGCCAATCGCGGCGAGGCGCTGAATCAGCGGTCGGAGCACGCGCTCGCTAAACGGCTGCTCCAGCTCCATCTCTTCGAGCGAGCGGGGGCGCTCGGCAAACTGGGACAGGCGCATCGCCACGGCGTCGCGCCCCATGCGAGGCACCGTGAACCCAAGGAGGATCAGGCCCAGGGCACCAACCAGCAGCAGCGGGAGGATGATAGCCAAACTACACCTCGATATTGACGATCTGCTTGATCACCATGAAGCCGAGGAGGATGCTGATCGCGCCGGCGATCGGCAGGAACAGGTACGGGAAGCCGGAGAACATCGGCCGCATGTACTGCGGGCTGGCCAGGAACAGGAACCCGCCCACGAAGACGGGCAGCAGCGCCAGGATGTAGCCCGACATGCGCTGCTGGCTGGTGATAGTGTTGATCTCGCCCTTCAGCTTCACGCGCTCGCGGATCGTCTCGGCAATCGTGTTCAGGATGCGGGCCAGATTGCCGCCGACCTCGTGCTGCACGTTGATCGCCGTGACCATCAAGTCCAGGTCCTCGCTCTTCATGCGCCGCACGAGGTGGAGCAGCGCGTCCTGCGGCGAGAGCCCGAGCCCGATCTCGCGGGTCACGCGGCCGAACTCCTCGGAAATGGGTGGGTTGCCCTCGCGCGCGACCATGTCCATCGCCTGCAGGAGGCTCATGCCGGAGCGCAGGGAGTTGCTCATCAGCACGATGGTGTCGGCGAGCTGGTCGTTGAAGGCACGGAGCCGCCCGGACTGCCGGCGGCCCACCCACAGCTTCGGCAAGATGAAGCCGATGATGCCGAAGATGGGGATGGCCAGGATGTTCTGGCCGAAGAGGACCGCGATTAGCGTATAGCCCACGGTGATGAAGACGAGCGTGACGACGCCTTGCAGCACCAGGAATTCGGCGGCGGTGAGCTTGAGATCGGCCCGCGCCAGGTCGGCCTGGAGGCTGGCCGCGAAGGAGCGGCCGGCGATGGCGCGACCCACCCGATCGCTCATCGCCGCGGTCATCGCCGAGCCGCGCTGGTCAGACACGGTTTCGGCGCCGCTCTGGCGCAGCGCGTAGCGGCGCAGCCGGTGCTCGAACGCGGGATCGTCGGTCCGCAGCACGCGGTCCACGCCGACGAAGATGAGCACGAGCGCCAGGCCCATTCCGCCCGCCAGCAGTACTGGCATGTCACACCTCGCTCGTGGCTGGCGCTGTCCCCCGCCCGCGAGCCAGCGCCGCCAACGCGCGCCTCGGGCGGGGCCTGGGAGCCGGCCGCCGGCCGCCCGCCGTTCCTAGAAGAATCGGTCCGACAGTCCGAAGATCGTCGGCGGCAGCCGAATGCCCGCGTCCTCCAGCTTCGGCATGAACTTCGGCCGGACGCCGGTGGGCTTGATGCGGCCGATCACCTTGCCGCCCTCGAAGGCCTCCTGCTCGAATTGGAAGACGTCTTGCAGGACGACCACGTCGCCTTCCATGCCCTGCACTTCGGTGATCGCCGTGATCTTGCGCGAGCCATCCCGCAGCCGCGATTGCTGGACGATCAGGTCGACCGCGGAGGCGATCTGCTCGCGGATGGCGCGCACGGGCAGGTCCATGCCGGCCATCAGCACCATCGTCTCCAGACGGGAGAGCATGTCGCGCGGACTGTTGGCGTGGCCGGTGGTCAGCGATCCGTCGTGGCCGGTGTTCATGGCCTGGAGCATGTCCAGCGCCTCGCGCCCGCGGCACTCACCGACAACAATGCGCTCGGGCCGCATGCGCAGGCAGTTGATGACCAGGTCGCGGATCGTGATGGCGCCCTTGCCCTCGATGTTCGCCGGCCGCGCCTCCAGGCGCACGACGTGCTCCTGGCGCAGCTGCAGCTCGGCCGCGTCCTCGACCGTGATGATTCGCTCGTCGTCGGGGATGAAGGAGGAGAGCACGTTCAGCAGGGTCGTCTTCCCCGAGCCGGTGCCGCCCGACACGACGATGTTCAGCCGCGCCACCACGCAGGCGCGCAAGAACTCCGCGATCTCGGGCGTCATGCTGCCGAAGCGGATCAGGTCGTCGATCCCCAGCGGCGTCTTCGAGAACTTTCGGATGGTGATGGTCGGCCCGACCAGCGAGACCGGCGGGATGACGATGTTCACGCGCGAGCCGTCGGGCAGGCGGGCATCGCACAGCGGCGACGACTCGTCCACGTGGCGGCCCAGCGGAGAGACGATGCGGTCGATGATCCGGCGCACGTGGTCGTCGTCGTCGAAGGCGACCTCCGCCAGGTGAAGCTTGCCCTTCTGCTCGACGTAGATCTGGTTCGGCCCGTTTACCATCACTTCGCTGATCGTCGGGTCCTGCAGCAGCGGCTCGATGGGGCCGAAGCCGATGATGTCGGCCGTGACCTCTTCGAACAGCCGCTCGCGCTCGACGCGCGTCAGCACGATGTTCTCGCCCTCGACCACGGCGTCGAACAGCGTCTTGATGCGCTGCCGCACCTCGGCGGTCTTCGACAGGTCCATGTCGGGGTCGAGCTCGGCGATCAGGCGGTTCTTCACGCGGGCCTTCAGCTCCCGCGAGATACTGGCCGTGCGAGCGCTGGTACTGACGGCGCCGCCCAGCCCCATGCGGCGCGGCGCCTCCGGCGGCGCAACGCCAGGCGGCGGCGTGAGCACGGGCGCCGGGCCGCCGTTGTTCGGTAGGGGCGGCAGGCCGGCCGGCGCCGACGCCGGACTATCCGCTGGAGCGGGCATGGTTGGGGCCGGGGCGATGCCCGCCCCTTCAATGCGTCGTAGCAACCCCATTTACTCAGCTCCTCGCCGCGGAAAGAGCCGCAGCCGGCTAAGCCCGAAACCGGCGCGCGGGACGACGTCGCCCGTGCGGTCCGCGCCGTCGAGCCGTTCCAGATCGGCTTCCGTCAGGAGATCGCGCGCGACTTGGAACACGTTGCGCGAGATTTGCGCTTCCGGCTGGCTGACCACGAAGGGCACGCCGCTGTTGATCGACGCAGTCACGAGCGGCCCCGCGCTCACCAGGCGCGCGGCGACCTTGTGTCGGAGGCTGTCCTCGATGTCCTCGACGTTGATCCCCCCCGTGCTATCGGACCGGTTGAGCACCAGGTTCACCTTGTCGTGGCTGTACCCTAGCGCCTCGCAGACCTCCAGGAACATGCGGATGTTCTTGACCGCCGGAATGTCCAAGGTGGTGAGCAGCACGATGCGGTCGGCCAAGTCGAACACCGTGAGCATCAGGTCCTGGAACGTCGTCCAGGTGTCGACGACGATGTAGTCGAAATCGCGCTGGAGCGCCTGGAGCACGGCCTTCATGTGGTCGGCGGTGAACAGCTCGGCGACCTCCGGCCGCGGCGGCGCGAGCAGGACGCGCACGCCCGAGCTGTGCGTGACCATCACGCTGTCCAGCACCTCGGGCCCCATCTCGTCCGACTCGCGGTGGAGGAGATCTTGAATGGTCTTGTTGCCGGCCAGGTTCAGCATGATGCCGATATCGCCGAACTGCAGGTTGCAATCGGCCAGCGCCACCCGGGCGCCCGTCAGCACGCGTAGCGCCACCGCCAGATTGACGCCGATGACGGTACGTCCCACACCGCCCTTCGGGCTGAACATCGTGATGATGCGCCCTTTGCGGACCGGGCTCTCGCGGCCGGGGAGGCGGCTGAGGGCAGCGATGCGGGCGCGGCGATCGGTGTCCAGCTCGTAGACGCGGCGGATGGTGTTCGCCAGCTCGTCGGCGCCGAAGGGCTTCACCAAGAAGTCGCGCGCGCCGGCCAGCATGGCGCGGCGCAGGTAATCGGTCTCCCCCTGCACGGACATCATGATGACCTGGGAGACGGGGACTTCGCTGGAAATCGCCTCCGTGGCGCGGATGCCGTCCATCCCCGGCATGTTGATGTCCATGAGGACGATGTCCGGCTGCAGCTCCTTCGCCCGCTCGATGGCGCTGGGGCCGTCCTCGGCGCCCCCTACCATCTCGACGTCGTCCTCGAATTGGAGCAGCTTGGCCACGCTGGCGCGCGCTTCGGCGAAGTCGTCCACGACGAGAACACGGATCTTGCCGGCCACGTTTCCTCACAACTGGCGGGTATGCCACGCCCCGGCGCGGCCGGGGCCGTGGCGCCGACTACTGGCGCCCGTAGAGTCCGTACTGGCGCTGCATGTCCTGAACCGTGATCGGCGGCGTAGGCTGGACGTCGGAGTTGCTCGGCGAGCGCAGCACGAAGTCCACGTTCGCCTGCCCGAGCGCCACCAGGTCCTTCAGCCATTTGAGCTGCAGCGCCGTGTCGCGGTCGACGATGAAGGTGATCAGCCGATCCTCGGGCCGGTTCGCGGCCTGCTGGTCCCCCTTGGCATCCGGCGACTGGAACACACCTACGTTGTAGACGCGCAGGTTCTGGAACAGGACCCGGGTGCGCAGGTAGTCGGCCAGGTGGTCCTGCTGTGCCGCCTGCCGCTGCTCGGGCGTCATGCTGTCGGGAAACTCGAGCGTCGTAACCAAAATATCGACGTAATCGCCAGCCCTTATAGCGTCCGCTGCCGTCAGGGTATTGGCCCCCTGCCCCGCGAAGCTGCCCTGGAGCCGCGCCGGCAGCACGAACATCACCTGGTCGCGGTCGAGGACCAGCGAGACCGAGGGCACAGACTTGCCGGCCGCCAAGTCGTCGCGGATCGTCTTGAGATCGACGACTCGGTCGGCGTTCAGGATGTCGCCCTTGTAGATGCGCTGGCGCGCGAACTTGCCCACCGCGTCCTCGACGCGGGTGATAGGACGGTTGGGCATCGCCTCCTTCGACACGCTAGCGAGGTCGACGGAGCGCAGCTCGATGCGGCCCTGATCCGGAATGTCCCGCGTGGCGACCACTACCCGCTCGCTCGGCACCTGCTGCAGCCGCTCGTCGGCGCTCTTGAGCTGCAGGTACACGACCACGCCCACGACGATGGCCATTAGGCCGCCCACGCCGATTAGCAAGGACCCCGCTTGCCGCTTATTCATGGCTGCGTTACTACCTCTCCCGGCTATCCGGCTGGCGCGAGGCCCCCGGCCAATCGCTCGGAATTATACGTGCCCTTGCGCGGCGACGGTCAATTTATCACCGGTCAAGAGCGCCACTTCTAGCACGCTCTCGGCATCTAGTGGGCGAATCTTAACCAGATATACGCCCAACTGCCCGATTCATGAACAAGGGGCCTCATGGGAGTAAGGCCCTCATCGCGCACGCTCATTCGGGGCCACCCCGATCAGGTCGCCCACGAGTCACGTCCCGGCGAGCGCCTCGCGAGATCAGTATAGGCAGGCCCGGAAAACAGTGTCAATACACTGTCACTATTAGCGGACGGCGTGTAACGACGGCAGGCCCGTGCCCCGCCGCGCCCGCCGCGCGGCGGGGCGAAAAACGCGAGAAACCTTGACGCCAGCCGGTGGGTCGGCTATACTGCGGCCAACGTGAACGCGCGCCAGAGGCGGGAATGTACACGCGCGACCGCTGGTACTACTTTAGGTGCGGCATGAGGGGGCTGCGGCCGAAAGGCTGACGCAGCCCACGGCCCCCTCATGCCGCGGAAAGCAGAGGTGCAGACCTCTGCTTTTTGTTTTGCCCGCGGCGCGTCCAAATCCGGGCCAGACCGGCCCACACAGCAGGGAGCCGGCTCGCGACCACCGAGCGGGTAGGAGGTAGGAATGATCGTCGTCATGCAGCGCGGCGCGACCCCGGAGCAGATCGAGCACGTCATCGAGCGGCTGCGGGAAGCGGGCTATCGCGAACAGGTATCTACCGGAGAGGAGCGGACCGTGATCGGCGTAATCGGCACCGGCATCCCGGCCGACCTCGGCGAACGGCTGGAGATGCTGCCGGGCGTGGAGGCCACGCACCGCCTGACCAAGCCCTACAAGCTGGCCAGCCGCGACTTCAAGCCCGTTAGGACGGTCGTGCAGGTGGGCGACTTATCTATCGGCAGCGACGAGTTCGTGGTCATGGCCGGGCCGTGCTCCGTGGAGAGCCGCGAGCAGGTGCTGCAGACCGCCCGAGCGGCCAAGGCGGCGGGCGCGCGCGTGCTGCGTGGCGGCGCCTACAAGCCGCGCACGTCCCCTTACAGCTTCCAGGGCCTGGGCGAGGAAGGGCTGGAGTACCTGGCCGAGGCGCGCGCGGAGACCGGCCTGCCGATCATCACCGAGGTGCTAGATACCGCCGACGTGCCGCTCGTCGCCAAGTACACCGACATCCTCCAGCTCGGCACGCGCAATATGCAGAACTTCGCCCTGCTGCGCGCGGTCGGCAACCTCGACATGCCGGTGATGCTCAAGCGCGGCATGTCGGCGACCATCGAAGAGTGGCTCATGGCGGCCGAGTACATCCTGCACGGCGGCAACAAGCAGGTGATCCTCTGCGAGCGGGGCATCCGCACGTTCGAGACGGCCGCCCGCAACACCCTCGACCTGAGCGCTATCCCGATCGTGAAGAAGCTGAGCCACCTGCCGGTCGTCGCCGATCCCAGCCACGGCACGGGCAAGTGGTACCTCGTGCCGCCGATGGCGCTGGCCGCCGCGGCAGTGGGCGCCGACGGGCTGCTCATCGAGGTCCATCCCGATCCCGATACGGCGCTGAGCGATGGCCCGCAGTCGCTGAACCTCGACAACTTCGCCGCCATGATGCGCGAGCTGCGGCGCGTGACCGAGGCCGTGGGGCGCTCGCTGGGCGAGCTGGCGGCGACGAGCGGCGGGAGCCGTTAGCGTGGCCGCCGACGCCGCGCCGCGCCGTGTGCGGCCGGCCGCTCGCCTGGCCGGCGAGCTGACCGTGCCGGGCGACAAGTCCATCTCCCACCGCGCGCTGCTGCTGAACGCGCTCGCCGCGGGCACGGCGCGCGTATGCGGGCTGGGCCTCGGCGCGGACGTGCGCTCCACCGAGCGGTGCTTGAAGGCGCTGGGCGTCGCCATCGAGCCGGATGGCGCGGAGGGTCGCGTGGTCCACGGCGCCGGACGGGACGGCCTGCGCGAGCCCGACGACGTGCTCGACGCGGGCAACTCCGGCACCACCATGCGCTTCCTCTGCGGCGTGCTGGCCGGGCAGCCGTTCCTGTCGGTGCTCACCGGCGACGCCTCGCTGCGCCGGCGGCCGATGGCGCGCGTGCTGGACCCCCTGCGGGCGATGGGCGCCCAGGCGTGGGGCCGCGCCGATGGCACGTTGGCGCCGCTCGCGATTCGCGGCGGCGGGTTGCGGGGCCTCGACTACGCGCTGCCCGTGGCCAGCGCCCAGCTCAAGTCGGCGCTGCTGCTCGCCAGCCTCTATGCCGACAGCCCCACCCATCTGCGCGAGCCGGCCGCCTCGCGCGATCACACCGAGCGCCTCCTGCGGGCGCAGGGCGTGGCGCTGCAAACCGATGGCCTGGACCTCTGGCTCACCCCGCCGAGCCAGCCGCCGCGCGCCGTGGACATCGACGTGCCCGGCGACTTCTCGTCGGCGGCCTTCTGGCTCGTGGCGGCCTGCGTCCACCCGGCCGCGCGCGTCACGGTGCGCGGCGTGGGCGTGAACCCCGGCCGCACCGGCCTGCTCGACGTGCTGCGCGACATGGGCGCCCGCCTCACGCTCGCCAACGAGCGCGACGTGGGCGGCGAGCCGGTGGCCGACGTGACCGCCGCGTCGAGCGACCTGCGCGGCGTGGCGATCGGCGGGGACGTGATCCCGCGCCTGCTCGACGAGGTGCCGGTGCTCGCGGTCGCCATGGCCGTGGCGCGTGGCGCCAGCCGCATCGACGACGCCGCCGAGCTGCGCGTGAAGGAGAGCGACCGCCTGCACGCCGTGGCTGCCGAGCTAACGGCGTTAGGAGCGACCGTCACCGAGCGCCCCGACGGCCTCGACTTCGCCGGCGGCGCCCGCCTGCGGGGCGCGAGCGTCGCCAGCTACGACGACCACCGCCTCGCCATGGCCCTCGCCGTTGCCGGCCTCGTCGCCAGCGGGGAGACGACCATCCAGGGCGCCGAGAGCGTCGTCATCTCCTACCCCGCCTTCTGGGACCACCTCGCCGCCCTCGCCGCCTGAGCACCCTCAGCGTAGAGCGGCGAGCGCGCGCTGGACGGCGAGGGCCGGCGACACCCCCGCCGGATCCGCGTGGCGCTGCCCAGGCCAGCGCAGCACGACGACCTCCTCGCGCAGCTCCTCGCGTGTCGCCGTCGCTCGGCGCGTGCGGAACAACTCAATCTCCGCGAACTCGTACCCCAGCATCCGCGCAATGTCGGCTAGCAGCTGGCCCGTGCGGATCATCACGCGCAGATACGACGCCTGGTCACCGACGACGTAGGCCAGCCGGGCGCCCGGGCGCAGGATGGGGCGCAGCTCGGCCAGGTGACGGGCCATGCCGCCGAAATAGAGGCGCGTCACGCGGCCATATAGGCGCTCGAAGCCGGAGGTCTTGCCTAGCTCGATGCGGCGGGCCTCGATGGCCTCGGCTATACGCTGCACTTCCGCGTGCGCCGCGACCCAGCGGTCGTCGTCGTCGGCCTGGTAGACGTTGCGCGTGTTCGAGCGCAGCAGCCTTTGCTTCAGCGCGCGCAGCTCGGCGCGGTCGCGGACGAAGCCGAGCAGCACCGACTCCAGCCGCGTGGTCCGCGTGTAGTCCTTCTCGTTCGGGTAGGGCGGGGACGTGATGACGCCGTCCACGGACGCGGGCTCCAGCACCGCGCCCAGGTGGCGCGAATCGGCGTGGTGGGCGACGGCGGGCACATCCCGGCGCGACGCGACGAGCGCCAGGTCGTCGGCCATGGCGCGGACGGCGTCGAGCCAGGGAGCAACGACGGCCGCGTCGCGCTTGGGCGGGCCGACGCCGACCTCGGGGCCGAAGTGCAGATTGCTGCTAGAGAGCACGAGTGACTTCGCGAGCGCCAGTCGCTCGTGGTGGTGGTAACGCTCGTTGCGGTGGCGGTCCAGGCATTCGAGCAGCACGAGCGTCTTGTGCAGCGGCAGCGGGCTGATCGAGTCCGTGAGCAGCAGGCGCTCGGCCTCGGCTGGCAGCCGCCGTAGCTCCCGCTCCGCGACGCCGACGGTCCTCGCTAGCTCGTCGTGGATGCCGTCCCTGGCTAGCTCGCGCTCGGCCGCCCGCGCGACCTCCTGGGCGTGCTCGACCAGTTCGGCGGGATCGGGGCGCCAGTCGAGCTTGACGCGGCTGGCGAAGTGCGCCGTCGGGTTGGCTTCGACGCCGACGCTCGGGATGCCCTGCTTCTTGCACTCGACCAGCACGGTGCCTGTGCCGCAGAACGGGTCGAGCACCCGCTGGCCCGCGTCGAAGCCCAACCGCTCGAGGTATTGGCGGACGAGGTGTGGCGGGAAGGAGAGCACGAACCGATACCACTCGTGTACCGGACGGTCTTCGGGAAAGAGTTTGTTGAGGTCGGCGTTGGCCTCGCGGCGGCGCGCGGTGGCGTAGCTCATCGCCGCCATTATACGGTCCCGCCGGGACAAGCTCGCCCGGTTGTGTCCTCTCGTTGACCGCGCCAGAAACGTGAGATCCTGGTCGGTCCCCTGGTGGTGGCAGGCTCAATTGGCGGTGCCCATATGTTGACCGGCTTGGCGTCCGCTCGGCAGAATGGCTGGCAGGGCCGGGCCATTCGGCGGGAGTTGCCTACGGGCCTGGCTCACGCTACCAGCGACAGGCAGGGCAAGGCGAGGTCCCTTGCCCGCCCACGGTGCGCGACCACACCGCCGGGCGGCAGGGGACGAGCCCCTGCCCTACCTCATATCGCGATATGGCCGGGCGTGCCGGCCAAACGTGGACTGGGCACGATGGGGCTACGCAGCACGGAGCGCCAGGCGCAGCGCGCGTTCGAGCGGCAGGTGCTGGCGCAAGTCCTCGCGCTCTGCGAGCCGGACGGCGCCGTGCCGGCCCAGCGCGTCGAGCAGGCGCTCGGCTACTTCCGCCAGACGGTCGCGGGCAACCCCGCGCAGCAGGTGCTCGGCCGGCGCCTGCGCGGCGCGATCGACGCGCTGCTCGCCGACGGCCTCCTCGACCCGACCGCCCCGCCCGATACCTTCCGCCCCACGGACGCCGGCCGCGCCCTCGTCGCCGCCAGCCGCCGGCCCTGGTGGCGCCGCGCCTTCGCGATCACTCAACCGTCCCACGGCGGCTCTCGCGGAGGCTGAGCCAAAAGGTAGGGCGGGGCTCGTCCCCTGCTGCCCGGCCGGCGCGGCTGCTGTCCCCTATTCCGGCGACCGCGAGGTAGGGCGGGGGCTCGTCCCCCGCCGCCCGGCCGGCGTCGCCTAGATCAATCGTCCCGGAAACCGCTTCAAACCGCCAGGGGACAGGCGAAGCGAATCCGCGCCAGCGACTTTCGGCGCACCGCGTCGCGGCATACATACGAGCGCGTAGCGTTGATCTACGGTCGCCAGGACAGCTTCAGCCCTTGCGGGCGCGAACGAGCAAGCAAAACGGCCGCTTGCGCTCGTAGACCCAGTCGGGGTGGCGCCGCAGCATCGCCTCGTCCGGCATTGGCTCCAGCACTCGCTCGATCCGCAGCCCGGCGTCGATGAGGCCGTTCAGCAGCGTCGCCTGCAGGCGGTGATACTTCTGCACGCCGTCGACGATCCAGTGCTCCTCGCGCAGCCCCTCTTCGCCGTAGCGGTCCAACGCCCAGTACAGGGGACGGCCCTCGGCGTCGCGGACCCAGCCCTCCGCGGTCGCCCGACTCAGATATACCGGGTGCTCCGTCGAGAAGACGAGCACGCCGCTCGCGACGAGCCACTCGGCGATGCGCTGGCAGAGCCCGTGGTAGTCCGCCACGTAGTGGAAGGCGAACGAGCTGACCACCAGGTCGAACCGCTCCGCCGGGAACGTGACCTCTTCTATCGACGCGCGAACGTGGGTGACGCGCGGGTGGCTCCACTCGGCGCGCGCCGGCGCCAGCATCGTCTCGGAGAGATCGACGCCGATCACCTCGGCGGCGCCGCGCTCCGCGACATAGCGCGCCAGCTGCCCGGCCCCACAGCCCAGGTCGAGTACCCGGCGCCCCGTCACGTCCGGCAACAGAGACAGCAGGCTCGGCAGCTCGAAAGCCGTCGTCCAGCCCGCGCCAAACCGCTCCAGCCGCGAGTAGCCGGCGAAGAAGGCGGGATCGTCGTAGATGTTCTGGGGCGGCGGATCGGCGCTCATGGGGACAATTTGGTGCCGGCGCTCACGGCTGGTCCAGGAACGCCAGCACCGCATCCGAGGCCGCCTCGGGCGCTTCCAGCAGCGGGCTGTGGCCCATGTCGGCCATGACCTTGAGCCTGGCGTCGGGGATGCCGGCGGCGTACGCCTCGCCGTGAGCCAGCGGCACGAGGCGGTCCCGCGCGCCCCAAAGCACGAGCGTCGGACAGGTGACGCGCCGTAGGTGGCCGCGCAGCTTGCGGTCGTACAGGTACGGCGGCGTCCAGCCGATGCGCCCGGCGAAGCTGAGCGCCTGGTAGCGCAGCACCTCGGTTGGGGTGTCTACGCGGTCGTCGGGGAACAGCTCGACGGCTACTGGTGCCCGCGGGTCGCCGAACAGCAGCGCGCGCAGGTCGCTCAGATCGGCCCCATCGCGGCGCACCGCCATCATGAACACGTCGGCGATCGGCGCGCCCGCCACGTACAGGCCCGGCGCGTCGATCAGCACCAGCCGCCGAAGGCGGTCCGGGCGGCGCACCGCCAGCTCCGCGCCGATCCAGCCACCCAGGCAGTTGCCGACCACGTCCACGCGCTCCAGCTCGAGCGCGTCCAGCAAATCCAGGTAGTGGAACACCAGGTCTTCCAGCGCGTCCACGTCGCCCAGGCCGGTCGAGGCGGCGCAGCCGGGGTGCGCGGGCGCGAGCAGGCGGCGGTGCGCCGCCAGGCTGGCGTGCGCGGGCAGCCAGTCGGCCACGGCGGTATGCACGTCGGCTAGGCCGTGCAGGTACAGCAGCGGCGGCCCGTCGCCCGCCTCGTAGAGGAGGACGCGCTCCCCGTGGACGGGCAGCAGGCGGGCGGCGCCAAACGACGGCTGGGCGAGGGCGGCGGTAGGCTCGCTCATTGTCACGCCCCCACCAGCTGCAGCGCGCGGGCTGCCTGGTCGGCGTCCGGGTACTCGCGCCCGAACAGCTCGGCCGAGCGCTCGCGCAGCCACGGCATGACCTCGCGGGCGAACAGCGCCTGGCTCTTCAGCACTGTCTCGTGCGGCATGTTCCCCATGTGGAACTGGATCAGCAGGTGCCCCACGCGCCCGTCGCGCACGTACTCCCACAGCCGCTCGCGCACGGTGTTCGGGGCGCCGACGAAGATGGAGCCGCTGGCGTCGACCTGCTCCCACGTCTCGCAGTCGCCCAGCAGCGCGCGCGTCGGGTCCCAGCGCCGCGCCATCTGGCTGTACGACTCGGGCGAGGTCGAGCCGGGCGCCTGTACCAGGTTGCGCGCCTTGCGCCGCATGTGGCCCTTGAGGCAGTTGTGCAGGAAGTAGAAGACGCCCTCTTCCGCCTCTCGCCGCGCCAGCGCGTCGGTCTCGGCGACGTGGACGCTGAGCAGGATGCCCATCTTGTACGGGTGGTATGCCTTGCCCTCGCTCTCCAGCACCTCGCCGAGCTGCTGGGCGGCCTGCACAGTGCTGGACAGGCGCGAGCGGCTGGAGAAGAAGTAGCAGTACCCGCGCCGCGCCACCTCGCGCACCGTCTCCATGCTGCCGCCGCCGGGAATCCAGATCGGCGGGCGCGGCTGCTGGAGAGGCCGGGGCCAGGGGTTCACGTAGCGCAGCGGGTAGTGCTTGCCGTCGAAGCTGAACGGCCCGTCCTCGGTCCAGGCGCGGTCGATCAGATCGACGGCCTCCCAGAAGCGCTCGCGGGCGATGCTCGGGCTGATGTTGTAGTTCCACATCTCCTGGCCCGCGCCCACCGCGAAGCCGGCGATCAGTCGCCCATCGCTCAGGTTGTCCAGCATCGCGTACTCTTCGGCGACGCGGAGCGGCCGCAGCGCGAGCGGCAGCAGGTTGCCCAGCACGACGATCCGCCCGCGCGTGCCGCGCTGCGTGAGCGCGGCGGCGATCAGGTTCGGCGCGGGCATCAGGCCGTAGATGTTCTGGTGGTGCTCGTTCAGCACCATGCCGTCGAAGCCTAGCTCGTCGGCGGCCACCAGCTGGTCGATGTACTGCTGGTACAGCCCGCGCGCCTTGGCCCGGTCGAACAGCGAGTTGGGCACCGTGACCCAGCCGCTGTCGTAGCGATCATCGAAGTCGGGCGGCAGGTACGGCCAGGCCATGAAGTGCCAGGCGTACAGCTTGACGGCGTTGTCCACGGTGCCTCCGAGCGGTCAGCGGTCAGCGATCAGCTATCAGTTATCAGCTACCGGCAGTGTAGCCGGTCCGGGGGCAAAATCGAACGTCAACCGCGAGTCAGCTACGACGGTGCCGCCGCCACGCGGGCACCGGCTGCTGATAGCTGATAGCTGACGGCTGATCGCTGACCGCTGACCGCTGACGGCTGATCGCTGACGGCTACTGAACGAATACGCGGCCGGTGATGTGCGCGGACTCGGGGCGGGTGAACCAGACGACTAGCTCGGCGGATTGCTCGGCGGTGGGCAGCTTGCCAAACGGCGCGCGGCGCTGCTGCTCCGCGATCTCCTCCGGGCTGTGGTTGTTGCGGACCATCGGGGTGTCGGTGGCCCCCGGCCCGACGGCGTTCGCCGTGATGTTGTACGGCATCGCCTCGCGGGCCAGCACGCGCGTGAAGCTGATGATGCCGCCCTTGCCGGCGGCGTAGGCGGCGCTCTTCGGCGCCCCGGCGGCGGCCAGGCCCGACGCCAGCGTGACGATGCGCCCATAGCGCTGGGCCATCATCGTCGGCAGCACGGCCTGGCAGCACAGGAAGGTGCCCTTCACGTGCGTGGCGAGCACGCGGTCGAACTCGTCCTCCGCCAGCTCGACGATCGGCGTGCGCGGGTAGATGCCGGCGCTCGTGACCAGGATGTCGATGCGGTCCCAGGCGGCGCGCACGCGCTCCGCCATCGCCTGTACCTGCGCCTTGTTCGTGACGTCCACGCCGATGGCCATGCCGCGTCGCCCAAGCGCCTCGACGGCCGCGGCGGTGGCCGCGGCCGTCGCCTCGTTCAGGTCCGCGCACGCCACGTCGGCGCCCTCGCGGGCGAGCTGCAGGGCCACCGCCCGCCCCAGGCCGCTCCCGGCCCCCGTCACGATCGCCACCTGCCCGTCCAGCGCCATCGCCTGTTCCTCCCCGCCTCGCCCGCTTCCCGCTGCGCGCCGTTGCGCGCGTCCCGCTCCGCGCCTATCGCTGGAGTCTAGCCCGCCCGCGCACCGCGCGCAACGGCGGGGTGACCTAACCCCACCGGCCCCCCCTTCCCTTCGAAGGAAGGGGGGAGAAGGACGGGGACGAAGCCGCCGCCCCGTCGCCCCGCTCCCCCTTCCCGCATCGGGAGGGGGGCCGGGGGGGTAGGTAGGTCCGTCCTCCGCTACACTGTGGCGGACAAGCAGCGGGCGCGGCCGGGGGCGCGGGCGCCGCCCGAGCACGAGGAGGAGCCGATGATGGAGGCCGAGGGCCGCGCGTTCGTGGCGCGGTATCACCGCGGCGTGCTGGCGACGATCAAGCGCGACGGCCGCCCACAGCTATCCAACATCTCCTACGCGCTCGACGAGACGGACGGGCTGATCAAGATCTCTACCGCGCGCACGCGCGCGAAGGTCCACAACGTGCGCCGCGACCCGCGCGTGTCCCTCTCGGTCCAGGGCGACACCTGGCAGCAGTACCTCGTGGTCGAGGGGGCGGCGGAGCTATACGAGGACAATCCTATTCCCGCCCTGCGCCGCTTGTACGAGATGATCCGCGGCGCGCCCCACCCGGACTGGGCGGAGTTCGACGAGGCGATGCGCCGCGAGCAGCGGCTGATCCTCGCCATCCGTGTCGAGCGCCTGTACCCGCTGACGCGCGAGCGGTAGCGGCCGCAGGCGGCGCCCGCCCTGGCCCTCGACTCAGGGCGCCGTGGCGACGTGGCGCAGCCAGTCGGCGAACGCCGTGACGACGGGCGCGGCCGCCGCCTCGTCGCGGCCTAGCAAGCCATAGTCGGGGCCGGCGGGGGCCGTGGGGAGGCGGAGCGCGCACAGGCCGGGCAGCACCGGCTCCCGCACGTAGGGCGGCCAGAACGTGCCCAGCACGCCGAGTCCCGCCTGCGCGGCGAGGATGCGCGCCTGGATGCCGTCCACCTCCAATGCCACGCGGTAGTGGCGCAGGCCCGCCTCGCGCAGCACCGCGCCGTAGTACTGCCACTCCACGCTGTCGAGCGGCGCCGCGATCAGCCCGGCGCGCGCCACGTCGGCGAACGACACGACGGCTGCCGCCGCCAGCGGGTGGTCGGCGGCGACGAAGAACACCACGCGGCTGGGGTGCAGCGGCTCGTACTGCACGTCGCCGGGGACGTGCCAGCGCGCCACGTAGGCCAGGTCCACCTCGCGGGCGCGCACCGCCTCGGCCATGTGGACGCTGTGGCCGAAGCGCAGCGACAGCTCGACGTCCGGGTGCGCGCGCCGGAACGGCGCGACGACCGCCTCGAAGAAGAACGCCTGCTCGAAGGCGATGCTGGCGCCCAGGCGCACCCGCCCCGCGCGCCCCGCCCGCAGATCGGCGATCTGATCGATCAGCCCCTCGGCGTCCCGCAGCGTGCGCCGCGCCAGACCGTACAGCGCCTGCCCGGCAGCGGTGAGCTGCACGCGCCGGTCGCGATAGACCAGCAGCCGAGTGCCGAAGGCGCGCTCCAGCGCCCGGGCATGGAACGAGACGGTGGGCTGGCTGAGGGCCAGGCTGCTGGCGGCGGCCGAGTAGCCGCCCTGCTCGACGATGGCGGCGAAGATGCGCAGCCGCGTCAGCGACAGCTCGGGCAGCGGGGCGTGCTCGTCGGCCACCGGCCCCCTCCGCCGCGTGGCGGCCGCGGTTAGACCGCCGCCACTGCCTCGATCTCGAGCAGCAGGTCCGGGTGCACGAGCCGGTCGATGATCAGGAGCGTGTTCGGCGGGTAGACGCCGTCCGGGAACAGGCGGGGATACTGCTCGGCGCGGCAGGCGTTGAAGGTGGGCAGGTCGTCGGCGCGCGTCAGGAACGTGCGCAGGCTGACGATGCTGGCCATCGTGCCGCCGGCCGCCTCCACGGCCGCCTGCAGGTTAGCGTACGCCTGCGCGAACTGGGCGCGCATGTCGTTCGGTCCCACCACCTGGCCCTCGCGGTTCATCGCGACCTGCCCGGCGATGAACACCAGCCGCGAGAAGCTCTGCACGTCCACGCTGAAGACGTGCGAGTAGGGGCCGATTGGAGTGCCAAGGCTCGCCGGCTGAATCACCTCGCGGTGCATCGAATCCCCCTACTTCTCGACGGGCGTCGCCAGGACCCGCAGCGCCCGCTCCAGGATGCCGCGCCGGATGGCGCGCTCCTCGGCCGCCGTACGGGCGGCGTCGCCCACCGGGTGCACGATGCCGTTGCCGGGCACCACGCGGTTCGACCCCACCATCTCGGCCACCGGCGTCATCGTGCAGATGTGCGCCACCGGCAGCCCCGCCTGCTCTAGCTCCGTCACGATCGCTGCACCGCAGCGCGTGCTGGTCCCTCAGGTGGAGGTCAGGATGACCGCGTCCACACCCGCCGCGCGCAGGTGCTCGGCCATCTCGCGGCCCAGGCGACGGCTGTTGTCGAGCGGGTTTGCGAGGCCCGTGGTGCTCAGGAAATGGTCGTACAGCTCGCCGATGGCGCCCGCGCGCTCCAGGTCGCGGGCCGCATCCACGGGCACGAGCCGGTCGGGGTCTTCCTTGACCAGGCTGGTGTCGTAGCCGCCGTGGACCACCTCGTAGTCCGCGCTCGCCAGGTCGTTCACGCCGGCGATCGGGTAGCTCCCCCACTTCGTCGCCGCGCGAAACTCGATCTGATCCGGGTTGCCGCGCGGCACTAGTCCGCCGTCGGTGACCAGCGCGACGCGGGCGCGGCGCAGGTCGGCGACGGGCGGCGGCGCGGGGATCGGCCGGAACCGCGGCAGGCGCACCTCCGACTCGTACGGCTCGCCGCGCAGCTTCGCCAGCAGCATGTCCACCGCGCGCTCGGCCGCGGACTTCGGCGCGATCTCGGGCACCACACGCCCGCGCGGGAAGTAGCCCTCGACGCTGGGGCGGCCGATCGGCTCGCCCGCGACCAGCTTGCGGCCAAGCCGCAGCATCGCCGCCATGTCGCTTGCCATCTGCCGGGCGCTGTCGCCCGTGCGCACGACGTAGACGTCGCGGTGGTATAGCTCGACGCCGGGGTTCTCGTCGGCCATCGCCGTGACGGCCGGGATGCCCAGCTCCGCGCTCACCGCCTGGCAGAGCGCGCCGCAGGCCTGGCCGTAGCGGCCCGCGTTGAAGGCCGGCCCGGCCAGCAGCAGGTCGGGCGCGGCCGAGCGCACCAGCGCGACCAGCTCGCCGACCGCCTGCTCCGTGCGCTCCGCGACGTAGTTGTCGCCGCAGATCACCGTGGCGACGACGGCCTCGCCGTCGGCCAGCGCCGGCGCGAGCGCGCGGCCCGGCCCGACGGCGCCCTCGACCAGGCGCGGCCCCACGCCGGCGGCTTCCTCGCCGCCCAGGCCGCCAAACATCTGGTTCAAGAAGTGGACGATCCGCAGCCGTCGCTCGGCCATGGCTCACCTCGCCGCGCGTGTTCGCCGCAAGTGTAGCGCGCCGTGGGTTGCGAAAACTAGCCGCGCGCCGTCTGGCCACCATCGCCGTCGCTCCCTGCTGGGTCGGTCGGGCCGGCTGGGAGCCTCCCGGGCGCTGGGCACCCGTGAGGCCGAGCGCGCCTGGGCCCCGCGAGAGGCGCGGCATCACAATCGTGAACAGGCGCCTAGCAGTTTCGTCACGTTTACAGCATAATTGGGCCGCTGCTCCCGCCGCCCTGGCGGTCCACACGCGGGCGTAGCCACCCGGGTCGCTACAACTGGCAGCAGGAGGCGCCGTGCGTGGTCCGATCCCTGGCTGGCTGGTCATGGCGCTTACGTTGACCCTTGGCCTGGCTCCGCCCCTGGCTCCTCTCGCCCGCGCCGATGCACCGGGGACGCTGGTCGTGGACTGGCCGGACGACGGCGCGGTCGTCGGCGGCGGCCTAGTCCTCAGCGGCTGGGCGGCGGCGTCGACCGTCGACCGCGGGACGGGCGTCGACGGCGTGCGCGCGTATCTCGACGGCCCGGCCGGCGACGGCAGGCTGCTCGGGACGGCCACTTACGGGCTCACGCGGCCCGACGTCGCCCTCGCCTTGCGCGAGGCGCGCTACGGCGCCTCCGGCTGGCAGCTCGACGCCGAGCTGCCCCCGGGACCGCACGCGCTGTTCGTCTACGCTCACCTGGCCGACCAACCGGACGATGCCGGCTGGATCGGGCCGGTACAGCTCGCCCTGCGCGTCACGGGGGGCAGCGCATCGACCGCAGCGGCGGGGAGCGAGCGCCCGATGGCGTCTGTCGCCGCGGCGGCGGCGGGCGAGCGGGCGCCCGCACCGGCGGCGACCGCGCCGGCCGCGAGCGCGTGCGCCGGCCGCCAGGGCACAGCCGCGGCGTGCGCGGCGTCGCGCGGCCCAATCAGTCCCAATCAGTGCCTTGTCCCCGATCGCGACAGCGGCCGCTGCCTGGTGCGGGCCGGCAGCGCCAACGCGCGTGGCCCCTCCCCGGCTGTGCCGGGCAGCTGGACGGCAGCCGACCTCTCCGGCGCGAGCGCGAGCAGCGGCACAGCGACCAGCGCCGGCTCGCCCGCCCGCCCCGGATATTCCGTGGCGTCCGGCGGTGCGGGCGACGACCGCCCGCCGTCCGACGCGGGGAGCGCGGGCGCGACAGCGCCTGCGCCGGGCAGCGCGTCTTCCGCGGCGACGAGCGCCAGCCGTCCGGGCGGTCCGGCGCTCAGCCTCTCGGCGGCCTCGATGGGTGGGCAGCAGGTGCAGTTGAACTGGAACGCCTACACGGCCGGGCAGCCGGTCACCTACGAGGTGCGCCGCTGCCCCATGCTGACCAGCGCGTCGTCCGCCTGCGGCCTGGTCGCCACCGTGCAGGGCGGCGGCTACCGCCTGATGCAGGCCGACGGCGTGTACTTCGTGCGCGCCCTGGGGCCGGACGGCCAGCCCGAGGGCGAGTCGAATCGCGTCCAGCTCTGCTGCCGCGGCTGACGCCCGCTCCGGTGCCCCGGAGACTGTTTGATCTTCGATCCGTCGAGGACGCGGTGCGGTACAATCCGGTGTCGACCGGATTGGAGCCCGCCGTGAGCTACGCCGCCCCGTTGCCCGAGTTTACCCGCCTCGCCCTGGCCGGGACGTTTGACTTGGCTGGGCGCGAGTGTACGTTGCAGATCGAGCCGATCCAGCGCTTCGCCGACTACGGGCCGGACTTCGACGTCGTCCACCTGCGAGTCCTGCACGACGGCCGGCCCCTCGCGCTCGCCGACCTGAGCCCCGATCTGGAGCCCGCTCGCTGCTACCAGTTGTGGAGTGATCTCTGCGCGTCGATCCAGGATGCCATCGGCGACGCCTACGCGCTCGGGCCGAGCGACGACCCGGAGCCCAATCCTCGCCTTGGCTGCTGGGGGCCGCGCCCTGACTTCCTGGGGCAAGGCGACTCGGATTGCCATACGGCCTTGATCCTGGGCGTAGCGGTCGACACGCGCCCGGCCGGCCAGCGGCCGAGCAGCGCGGCGCTGGCCCAGGCGCTGGCCGCGGCGGTGCTCCGGGCGCTGCGCGAGTGGGAGGCCGCGGCGCTCGGCGGCCCGCGCTAGCGACCCGTCGCGGCCGCCGGCGGTAGCGACCAACGGTGTCTCCCGGTCGCGGCGCACTGCCCTTGGCGAGCGCGCGGAATCCGTGTAGAATCGCCGGCGAGCGGGCCGCTCGCGCCGAGCGGCCGCCATTCGGCTGGGCCTGCCTGGCCGTGCTGGAGACGCCCGTGCGACGCTTACTCCCGCTCCTCCTCGGCGCCGCGCTGCTGACCGTCACGCAGCCGACGGCCCACGCCCAGGACCAGCACATGTGCTCGCCCTCCACGGCGCCCATCGTGCGCTATCCCGCCTATCCGGGCAGCACGCCCTACAGCGGCCAGACTATCCAGGTAGCGTCGAACTGCACCGGGCCGGCCGTCGACGCGGGCATCCGGCCGGACCCGTACGCCGATCCGGACTCGCTGCCCCTGCCCACCGGCTCGCCCGGCAGCACCGGCACTACCCCGAGCGCCGATCCGGCCACGCTCTACGCGCCGACCGCGCCGGCGGCCGGCATGCCGCCAGCCGGATCGGCGGCGCCGGCGGGCGGTATGCCGGCCCGCGTGGCGCCGCCCCCGGGCTTGTCAGGGCCCAACCCGGCATACCCGCCCGCCGCGGCTGCACCCATGCCGGCGCAGCCGCCCGCGGGCGTGTACCCGGGCTATGCCGCAGGAGCGGGCGCGCCGCCGTCGGCGCCCGACGCCGGCCAGTACCCGGGCTATGCCACCGACCCGTCCGCGTCCGCGACGCCGTCGGACGGGACGACGAGCGCGGCGCCGGGCACGGCCGGCCCAGCGAGCCCGCCCGCCGGGCCGGTGGCCATGCCGCCGCCGGGCTACCCCGGGCCGGGGCTGCCCATGCCGGGGCTCGGCTACCCCGGCCCGGCGCCATATGTGCCGGGGCCGGGCATCCCGCCGGGCTATCCGGGCGTCGCGCCAGCCTACCCCTAGACCGCGGCGGGACTGGTCCCGCCGCGGCGACGCGGATGAACATGACACGGCTCTGAGAGGGACGCGATGCGCTGTGGCAAGTGCGGTGAGGAGCTAATCCCGACTCGTGCCGAGGACATCTATCAGTGTCCGCGCTGCAGCACCGTCTGGCAGCTTGCGCCCGAGACGGGCCAGTGGGTGTCGGTCGGGCAGGCGGGCGGCACCGACCGTCCGCTGGACGAGCTGTTCGACGACGACTAGCCGCCGTCGGTGGCCCTCGCTCGCCTCGCTGTTGCTGGGCCTCGCGCTGGTCGCCTGGCCGCGCCCGGCCACCGCGCAGGCCGACGCGGAGGCCGTGCGCGCGGCGATCGAGCGCGCCAACTCGCCCGCCGTCTGGGGCGAAGCGCTCCGCCGCGGCGACCCCGCCCCCCTGGCCGCCGCCTGGACCGGCGACCCGCTCGACTACTTCAGCGGCGAAGTACGCATGTACCGCGCCCGCGGGCTGCGTCTGCTCTCCACGCCGGTGGCCCTGCAGGTGGTCGACGTGGAGTTTCCCTCTGACACGCGCGCGCTGGCCGAGACCGAGGAGGAGTGGCACGATCGTCTCTGCACGGACGAGGGCGAGCTGCGCGCCGAGCGGCAAGCGTCCGTGCGCGACCACTACGAGCTGGACTGGCATGACGGCGCCTGGTGGGTGAGCGGTGTCGACGTGGAGCTGGTGGGCGGCAGCTTCGACTGGACGCCGGCGGCGGACCCGATGGACGGTCCGTCTCCCTGCGCGGCCGTGCTGGACTAGCGCGCGGAGCGGCTCACGTCGCCGCCGGCAGCGCGACCGCCGGCCGGCCCGCGGCACGGATCGCCAGCACCATCGCGGACGCCGCGAAGCACAGGATCGCTCCCGAGAGGAAGGCCGGGGCGTAGCTGCCGGTCGCCTCGTAGACTACGCCGCCGACCAGCGAGCCGGTGGCCGCCCCGATCTGGTGGCCCAGGAAGATCCAGCCGAAAATCGACGCGACCGCCTTGCGCCCGAAGATGTCGGCGGTCAGCGCCGTCGTGGGCGGCACGGTGGCGATGTAGGTCAGCCCGAAGATCACGGCGAAGACGTGCAGCGCCGCGGCGTCATTCACCGTGAGCAGCCACAGCAGCGCCAGCCCGCGCACGAAGTAGGTGATCGCCAGCGGTTTGCGGCGGCCGTACCGGTCGGCCACGTAGCCGGCGGCGATGGCGCCCAGTGTGTTCACGGCGCCCATCAGGCCCAGCGCGCTGGCCGCGGCCATGTTCGGCACGCCGTGCTCGATGGCGTAGGCGACGACGTGGGTATCGACCAGCCCGCTCGTCGAGTAGCCGCAGACGAAGTAGCTGCCCGTCAGCAGCCAGAACGGCAGCGTGCGGACCGCGCCGAGCACGCCCACGGCGCGCGCAGCGGCGACACCGCTGGCGGCGGCGCCCGGCTTGTCGGCGCGGGCGCCAAACGGTAAGCTGCCAGTGCTGGCCGGGTCGTTGCGAACGAACAGCCAGACGACTGGCAGGGCAACCAGGCAGACGATGGCGCCCAGCGCGGCATAGCCCGCGCGCCAGCCAAAGTTCAGCGTGAGCCACATCGCCAGCGGGATGAGCACAAGCTGCCCGGCGGAGACGCCCGAGATGGTGAGTCCGACGACCAGCCCGCGCCGCGTCTCGAACCAGCGCGCGGCCACCGCGGAGATGGTGGCCATCGACGGGCCGCCGGCGGCGAGCGATACGAGGATGCCATAGGCGAGGTAGAGTTGCCAGAGCTGCTGAATGGACGCGGTGGCGAGGACGCCGATGCCGAGCGCCAGCAGGCTGCTGGCCAGCACGGCGCGCGGCCCGTGGCGGTCGATCAGCCGGCCGATGATCGGCTGCGCCACGCCGTAGCACAGGAGGCTGAGGGCGGCCACGCCGCTGATGATGGCCCGGTCCCAGCCGAAGGCGTCCTCCAGCGGCTTGACGTAGACGCCGAAGGAGCCGCGGATGCCAGCGGCGGCGGCCACGGCGACGAACGTCGCGGCGACCACGACCCAGCCGTAGTGGACGCCGCGCAGCCGCTGGACGCTCATCGTGCCTCCCCTGGTGCCCACCGCGATGATACGCCGCGGCGCCGGTGGCGGACCAGAATCCAGGACGCCGTGGTCGCCCTCGGCGTCGGACTGGTAACGGGGCTCCTCGCCCACCGGCTGGCCGGCGCGGACCCGCTGCCGAGCGACCCGGAGTACGTCGGCCACGTTTTCACCGAGGCGACGATCGTCTTTCTCGCCGCGGTAATCGCCTACTGGCTCCTCGACGACATCCGCGGCGCCCGCCGGGGCGGCTCCCGCTAGCCGCCGCTCCCAGGCTCTGCCGATGCACAGACGGAAGGGCCTCCCGCCCCACGGGAGGCCCTTCCGTCTGTCGTGCGCGAGCGCGGGCCGCTAATCGCGGTCGCTCAGGAAGCCCAGGATCTGGAGCAGCGACAGGAACAGGTTAAAGATGTCGAGGTAGATCGCCACGGCGAACATGATGGCGTCGCCCGTGCCGCCCTTCGCGCCCCTTAGCCGCTGCATGTCGTACAGCACGAAGCCCGAGAAGATGATGGCCGTTGCCGCGGAGATCACCAGGCTGAGCATCGGCGCGTGCAGCAGGAAGACGTTGATCAGGCTGGCGATGATCACCCCGAGCAGCGCGATCATCAAGAAGCTGCCGATCCCGGACAGGTCGCGTTTAGTGGTCCAGGCGTAGGCGCTCAGCGCCAGCACCAGCGCGGCCGTCGTCGCGGCAGCGTTGACGACGATCATCCCGCGCCCGGCCGCGAAGTACGACTCCACCACCAGGCCCAGCAGCAATCCCTCGGCTACGCTGAACAGGTAGAACAGCCCCAGGTTGATCGGCGACTTGTCCTTCAGGAAGAACAGCGCGATCAGCGCGCCGAACGAGCCCACCAGCGACAGGATGAACGCCCCCGGCCCGAGCCGCGGCGCCAGCAGCGCGCCTCCCATGGTGAACAGCAGCGAGAAGCCGAGCAGTCCGAACACCTGGCCGGCGAGGGTGGCTTGCGTCCGTTCGTTGACGCCCGCGTACCCACGGTACATCATGCGGATTCCCCTCCTCGGTCAACTGGCCGGGCCGCCCGATCGCGGCCGGGCCTTACGCCAACGATCATAACACAGCGAGCGACCCGCGCCCGCATATTCCGGCCGCGCGACGCTCCGCGCCATCCGCTGCCACGGGCCGCGCCGGCGGGCGCCTGCAGTTGCCCGGCCGGGCGGGCCTCTGGTATGGTGGCAGGCGCAGCTTACGAGGGGAGGTTACACCGTGCCGATGGGCCGAGTTATCGCTCGTTTCGCACGCCCTGCGCTCGGCGGCGCCTGCGCGGCATTGCTCCTCGCCACCGGCATTTCCAGTGCAGACCAGCAGCCCGAAATCCACATGCGCAACAATGCCTACACCCCGGATTCGATCACCATCCCGGCGGGCACGACGATTCGCTTCGTGAACGACGACGGCGACATTCACACCGCGTCGCAGACGGGCGGGGGCTTCGACTCGGGCTTGCTGTTCACGCACGACGCCTGGACCTACACGTTTGACACCCCGGGCACCTACGAGTACGTCTGCCTGCCGCATCCATACATGCACGGCACCATCACCGTCGAATAAGCTGCCGCGTGGGCTCGACGCCGGCTCGGCTAGCGTCGGGCCCGCGGCGTCTTCCCTGGAGGGCCGCATGCGCGTCGACGTCCACGCGCACTACTTCGCGCCGCCCTACCTGCAGGTCGTCGAGCGCGCGTACGCGCAGCCGCTCACGCCGCGCGAGGTGGGCGTCCGCAAGATCATCGACAGCAAGGTGCGGCCCAATCCCGCCATGTACGAGCTGGACGAGCGCCTGGCGCTGATGGACCGCCTGGGCGTCGACCTCCAGGTGCTCTCCGTCTCGATCCCCATGAGCTACCATCCCGACCGCGCGACGGCGATTGCCATGGCGCAGGCCAGCAACGACGGCTGCGCGGCGGCGTGCCGCCAGCATCCCACTCGCTTCAAGGCGTTCGCCACCCTGCCGTTGCCCCACGTGGACGCGGCGCTGGCCGAGCTGGCGCGGGCCGTCGACGTGCTCGGGCTGCACGGTGTGATGTTCGGGGGCAACGTCCTGCTGGAGCCGCTCGACAGCGCGGAGTTCGCGCCCATCTGGGATGAGATCAACCGGCGCAACCTGGCCGTCTTCATCCACCCCACGGTCCCGTGTGGTGTCGAGGGCATGCAGGAATACGATCTGGCCGCGGCCGTGGGCTACGTGATGGACAGCTGCCTGGCCGCCTTGCGGCTGGTCTACAGCGGCACCTGCGAGCGCTGCCCGAACGTGCGGCCCATCATGTGCCACGCGGGCGGCTACCTCCCGTACCAGTGGGACCGCCTCGACGCGTCGTATCACACCCGCCCCGAGACGCGGCAGCGCATCTCCCAGCCGCCGACCCAGTACCTCAAGCGCTTCTACTACGACAACGCGAACTTCCACGTCCCGGCGCTGCGCTGCGCGCTCGAGACGGTTGGCGCCAGCCAGCTGATGCTCGGTAGCGACTACCCCTTCGGTCTGGGTGACGTGGAGAAGATGATCAGCAGCTTCGAGGCGCTGAACCTGCCCGCGCCCGACCGCGCTCGCGTCGAGAGCGGCAACGCCCTCAGCGTCTTGCGCTAGCGGCTCTGTGTTCCTCGGACGGCGGGCGGCGTGCTAGAATGTATTAGAACATATGTTCTACCAAGAGGTGGCGACGGAGCGTGGCGATGGAGGAGCGACAGCGCGCTGACGAGCAGTTGGTGGGGGAGGCGGCGGCCGAGCCGGGTGCGGCGGAGCTGGCCGTGCGCGGCTCGGCCGAGCCCCACGTTCCAGGCGCGGCAAGCGAGATGGCGGCGCGCCCGGTGGCCGAGACGGGCATCATTCGGCCCGTCGCCTCGGCCGACGAGGTGCTGGCCGCCTGGCGGCAGTTCCAGGACCTCAAGCGCAGCCTGCTGACGATCGAGGACTACCAGGACATCCAGGGCCGGCCGCGCATCAAGAAGTCCGGCTGGCGCAAGATCGCGGCGGCGTTCGGCATCTCGGACGAGCTGCTGCGGGAAGAGCGCCGCGAGATCGAGACCCCTACAGGGCGCCACTTCGTATGGGAGGTCGCCGTGCGCGCCATCGCGCCCAACGGGCGCTATGCCGACGCGGTCGGCTCCTGCGCCTCGACGGAGCGCCGCTTCGCCCACCTCGACCACGACGTCCGAGCGACCGCCCATACACGCGGCAAAAACCGCGCGATCGCCGACCTGGTCGGCGGCGGCGAGGTCTCCGCCGAAGAGATGATCGACGGCGAGGTCTGGGAGCCGCCCCGACCCGCCGCGCCGGCCGCGAGCGGCAGCGCGACCGCACCGCGCGAGGTGCGTCCGGCGGCGGCCGACGACCACGTCACCGACGCGCAGCTGCGCGCGATCCGCGCGCACTTGCGGCGCACCGGCATCGACGAGGCGCGCGCCTGCGCCCGCGCGAGCGTGACGGCTCTGGAGGCGCTCACCCGTCGCGCCGCGGCCGAGCTGCTCTCCGCCCTCTCGCGTCAGCCCAACGCCGCCTAAGCGCTGGCCCCACCCTCCTGCCGCTCCCAGGAGCGGGGCCAGGGGTCAGCGGGCGCTCGACGCCTCGGCGCGCGGGAGCAGGCCGCGCGCGCCCACCCAGCCATGCTCGCCCACGTCCACCGTCACACCGTCCGGGCCGAGGAACTTCGCCTCGAAGTACTGGTTGCTGATGGCGATGTCGGGGAGGCGCCGCACGCCCATCGCCTCCAACTGGCGGTAGGTGGCCGGCGGGTCATCCACCAGGAAGCCGAAGTGGCTCATCCCCAGCTCGGTGCGCGGTGGGTCGTCCTTGGTGCGGATGCGCAGCACGGCGAAGTTGGTGTCCCCGTCCGTAAGGTACACGCCGGCTGGCGAGAGGCCGGCCTCTTGCAGGCCGAACACCTCTTTGTACCAGGCGGCGGTCGCCGTCGGATCCTCGGTGGAGATGGCGACGTGGCGCAGCTTCGCCTTCGCGGGCCCTTCCGAGGCGGGCTCCAGCCCCTTCGCGCCGACCCAGCCGTGCTCGCCCACGTCCACGATCACGCCGTCCGGGCCGACGAACTTCACCTCGAAATACTGATTGCTCAGGGCCACGGTCGGCAGGCGCTCGGTGCCCATCGCCGCCAGCTTGGCGTAGACGGCCTCCGGGTCGTCGACGACGAACCCGAAGTGGCTGACGCCGGGTGTCTGCAGGCTCGAGTCGCTCCCCGGGCGGCAGCGCAGCACCGCGAAGTTGACGTCGCCGTCCGACAGGTAGATCCCGCCGGTGGGCGAGCGGCCGACTTCGGTCAGCCCGAACAGCTCCTGGTACCAGGCGGCGGTCTTCGCGGTGTCTAAGGTGGAGATGGCAACGTGGCGCAGCTTCGCCGTGGCCATGGCGTTTTCCCCTCTATCCGCTTCATCCCCGGTCGGATGCCCGGGTGGCGCTGGGTGCCCGCATGCCCCGTGGCGCCATTATACTGCCGCGGGGCAGGCGTCGCGAGCGATGCGGCCCCGGCGGCGGGGCGCGTAACCCGCGCGTGGCCGGGCGCGGGTGTGATACGATGGCCTCCCCGGGGGCGCGGCCGACGACAGCGCGACGAAAGCGAGGGCACCCGCGATGCGCCAGCACGTTGGCCGACTGCTCGCACTGCTCTGTCTGGCCAGCACGGCGCTCGGCGCGGGGTGCGCCGCCCGATCCGCTGCGCCGCCCGCGGCCACCGCCGCCGAGCCCGCGGCCGCCTCTGCCGCCGCCGGGCCCACCGAGCCGCCGCGGCGCAGCGCGATCGTGGCCTACCCCAGCCCCTCGCTGAGCTACTTCCCGCTCTGGGTGGCCTGGAAGGAAGGGCTGTTCGCCGCCGAGGGGCTCGACCTCGACTTCACCCAGCTACAGTCCAACCTCATGATCAGCGCCATGCTGGCCGGCGAGGTCGACTACGGCACGTCGTTCAGCTCGATCGTCCGCGCCGCCGCGACCGGCGCGGACGTGCGCGCGATCCTCGCCACGGTCGATCGGCCGCAGCACTCGTTCGTGCTCGGGCCGAGCGTCACCAGCCCGGAGCAATTGCGCGGCAAGCGCATCGGCATCAACAGCCTGGGCGGCGCCCAGGAGTACGAGGCCTACGAGGTGCTGGCGCGCTACGGGCTGGGGCGTAGCGACACCACCATGGCGGCCCTCGGCAGCGATACGGCACGGCTGCAAGCGATGCAGGCCGGCGCGATCGACGCGGCGGTGATCGGCATGCCCTTTGACCTCGTGGCCGAGGACCAGGGCCTGCGCGTGCTCGTGCGCCTGGCCGACATCCTGGCGCTGACGCACGCGGGGGTCGGCACGAGCACGGCGAAGCTGCGCGACGCGCCCGACGAGGTGCGGCGGTTCCTGCGCGCGAGCTTGCGGGGCGTGGACCTGACGAAGGGCGACAAGGCGGTCGCCCTGCGCCACATGGAGGACTGGCTGGACATGACGCCCGAGATGGCCAGCCGCGCCTACGACGCCGCGGTACCGACCTGGTCCGAGACGGGTATCGCGCCGGAGGCGGGCTTGCAGCTAGACCTGGCCGAGGTGAAAGCGCAGAGCGGTGCCAGCGAGGACATCCCGGTCTCGCGCGTGGTGGACTACACGCTGCTGCGCGAGGCCGCGCACGACCTGGAGCGGCCGGTGCCGCCGTGAGCGGGCGTGGCGTCCACGGGGCGTGGCCGGCGATCAATCAGGCAAGCGGGAGGAAAGAGGCATGGCGGTTTCGACGTCGTTCCGGGACGAGCTGCGCGCGGCAGTGGACGAGCGGCACTGCGCCGACCACCCGATGACCGAGAAGTGGGCGCGCGGCGAGCTGAGCCGCAACTGCCTGATGGGCTGGGCGGTCGAGCACTGGCACTGGGTGAGCAACATGCCGCCCGTGAACTTCTACATCATGGCCCGCGCGCCCAAGGAGGCGCGCGAGATGCTGCTGGCCAACTACCTGGAGGAGCACGACGCCGACCGCCCGCACCTCCCCATTGTGCTGCGCTTCGCCGAGGTCAACGGCGCGAACCTGGACGAGGTGCGGCGCGGGCGCGGGCTGCCGACCACGGAGTCCTGGGTGGCCTGGCGCCTGCGCATCGCCAAGGAGGAGTCGTTCATCGCCGCCATCGCCGCCGGCACCATCGGCACGGAGTCGCAGTCGCCGCGCCTGTATACCAAGGTGCTGCCGGCCCTGCGTGAGATCTACAAGTTTCCGGAAGAGGCGATCGAGCACTTCTGGCTGCACGCCGAGGCCGACGTCACGCACAGCGAGCGCGGCTTTCAGGTGCTGGAGCAGTTCTGCACGACGCGCGCGCTGCAGGAGATGGCGATTCACTACGCCCGCGAGAGCGCGAAGATGCGCTGGTTCCACTTCGACGGCATCTACCTGCACTACGAGCTAGGGTACAAGCTCTGCTAGGAGGCACTCGCAATGCTCGCGGTCGTGGTCGATCCGCAAGCGCCGGGGCGGCTGGCCCTCCGCGAGGTGGACGAGCCGGTGCCCGGGCCATCCGAAGCGGTCGTGCAAGTCCGCGCGATCTCGCTGAACCGCGGTGAGGTCCGTCGCGCCCAGGCGGCCGCGCCCGGCTGGCGGCCGGGCTGGGACCTGGCCGGCACCGTGCTCCAGGAGGCCACCGACGGCTCGGGGCCGCGCACCGGCACGCGCGTCGTGGGCCTGGTGAACCCGGGTGCCTGGGCCGAGCGCGTCCCCGTGCGCACGGGGGCGCTGGCGCCGCTGCCCCAGGACGTGTCGTTCGTCCAGGCCGCGACGCTGCCCGTGGCGGGGCTGACGGCGCTGTGGGCGTTAGCGCGGGGCGGGCTGCTGCTCGACAAGGCCGTGCTGGTCACCGGCGCGTCGGGGGGCGTCGGCCACCTGGCCTGCCAGCTCGCGCGACAGGCGGGCGCGCGGGTGGTCGGCGCGGTGCGCGAGGCGAGCCACGCGGCCATCGCCCGCGAGGCGGGCGCCGGGGCGGTGGTCGTCGGCGAGGACCTAGCGGCCGCCGGCGCGCACGGACCGTACGATCTGATTCTGGAATCCGTGGGCAGCGGATCGCTGAGCGCCGCGCTCGGGCTGCTTGCGCCGGACGGCGTCTGTGTGTCGTTCGGCGCCTCGGCCGGGCCGGACGTGACGTTCAACGCCCAGCGGTTCTACGCCACCGGCGGCGCCACGCTCTACGGTTTCCTGCTGTTCCACGAGGCGACGCGCCGCTCGGTCAGCGCCGGGCTGGCGCGCCTGGCCGCGCTCGTGGCCGCGGGGCAGCTGCGCCCGCACGTCGACGCCGAGGCGCCGTGGGACCAGATCGGACGCCAGGCCCAGCGCCTGCTCGACCGCCGTCTGGTCGGCAAGATCGTTCTCCGGGTGGAGGGCCTCCCGTAGGAGGAGCGCGTGTCCGCGGCCTGCGCGGCAGATCGGGGAGAGGAGGGGCGGATGATCACCTATCAGGGCGAGCAGATCGAGGTCTGGGACGCGCACGCGCACATGGGCGCGCGGCAACAGCTCGCGATCCACCAGGTGCCGCGCATCATGGCCTTCATGCCCGACGAGATGATCGCGCGCATGGACCAATCGGGCGTGGACGTGGTGACGCCGTTCGCCATCGGCGCGGGCAACAAGACCGACTACGCCGACACCAACCGGCTGATCGCCCAGGCGATGCGCGACCACCCGGGGCGCATGGTCGGCTACATGCGTCTGAACCCGAACTACGGCGTGGAGCACAACCGTCGGTTGATCGAGGAGGCGGCCGCGGCCGGGCTGCGGGGGATCAAGATTCACCCGCTCATCGAGCACTGCGACGCCGACGACCGCCAACTCGTCTATCCGCTGGTCGAGATGGCGGAGCACCACAAGATGGTGATGCTGTTCCACTGCGGCATGGGCGACGCGGCAAGCCCGGACCGCGTGGGCAACGTGGCGCGCGACTTCCCGCGCGTGCCCGTGATCGCCGGCCACTCGGGGCTCATCGAGGGCATCCGCCGGGTGGTGGAGCACGCCAAGCAGTACCCGAACCTGCACATGGACAGCTCGGGCGTCGGCTGGATCCCCTACTTCTGCGAGTCGGTCGTCTGGGCCGGCCCCGACCGCGTGCTGTACGGCTCCGACACGCCGTTCAACCACATGAAGATGGAAGTCGACAAGATCGTGGTCTACGCGAACGCCCACCTCAAGCTGTCCGTCGAAGACCTCCGCCTGGTGATGGGCGGCAACCTGAAGCGGCTCCTGGGCATTTCCTCGTAGGCACTAGCGTGGCTTGGCAACTCGAGCAGTTGGTCGCCGCGAGCGCAGGCAACTTTTGGCGCAGCGCCCGCAATTCCGCCGATTGCTGCTGATAGCACACCGCGATGTGGTTCTGGCGCCAGGCGCTGCTGTGGCCAGCACGTGCTCGTCGAGTGCCCGCTGGAGCAGTACGCGCCGGCGCTGATCGACTGGTACGGGATGCCGTGGATGGGCACGAGCGCCTACGACTCGTTCGGGGACCGCGTGCCGCGCTGGTTCAACCTGCTGCACGAGGGGCGCTGGGACGAG
>DATGMD010000041.1:0-43665 GCA_035293805.1 Chloroflexota bacterium
GTCCGCCCCGCGGTGCGGGCAGTGCAGGCCGAGCAGCCCCGGCCGGCCCTGCTCGTCGCGGAACAGCACCAGGTCCTCGCCGAGAACCCGCACCGGCAGCGGCGCCCCGCCGGGCGGCAGCTCCTCGGCCAGCGCGACCGGCTGCCAGTAGCGCCGCAGCAAGGCCCCGCCCGGTGTGCCGGGCCCGGTGTGAGTCAGCAGCTCGTTCTGCTCTTGGGTCAGCATCCCGCCCCCCCTCCTGCCGGCGCATCGGCTGGAGCACGCCACGGCTCTCCGCGCGCCCGTGGTGACATTGCCGCCGGCCCCCCTGCCTCCGAACGACGATCAGGCCCGCCCGAGCACATTGCGGTTGATGCGATGGTATCCAAGTCGGGGCGCCCTGTCCAGCAACCGTCGCGCGGCGCTAGTGTTTGACCCCGCGCCGGGCGTTCCCGTAGACTCCCGGCGGCCGCAACGGCACGCGGCCCCGGCGCGCGTCAGGACGAGCCGCGCCCCACCGAGCGCGGGAGAGGCAGGTGCCATGGCCAGGATCGCGCTTTCCATCATCTCGGCCGCCAACGAGCGGGTGCGCCCCCTGCTGGACGGCACGATCCAGCCGGAGGGGGTCGAGCTGGTCCCCACACTGTCCGACCCGTCGGAGACGTTCTGGCGCCAGCTCAACTTCCAGGAGTTCCAGATCTCCGAGATGTCCCTGTCGTCGTATCTCATCGCCCGCTCGCGCGGCATGGACATGATCGCCATCCCCGCCTTCCCCGCGCGGCGGTTCATGCACATGGAGCTGTCGGTCCACGCCGACGCGGGGGTGCGCGAGCCCCACGACCTCGTGGACAAGCGCATCGGCGTGGGCGAGTACCAGCAGACGGCGGCGCTGTGGACGCGCGGCATCCTCGAGCACGACTTCGGCGTGTCGCAGTATCGCGTCCACTGGTACATGGAGCGCACCGAGGAGCTGAGCCACGGCGGCGCCACGGGCTTCAAGCCGCCCGAGGGGATCTCGTTCCAGCGCGTGCCCCCGGACAAGAGCCTGGCGTCCATGCTCGTGAACCACGAGATCGACGCCGCGCCCGTCGGCCGCGCCTTCCGCCGCGAGACGAACGTCATCGACCGCTCGACCCGCATCCGCGGCACGGGCGGCGACTGGAGCAAGGTGCGGCCGCTGTTCCCCGACCCGATCGCCGAGGGCGCCCGCTTCTACCGCGAGCACGGCTACATCCCCGCGAACCACACCTACGTCATCCGCGGCGATGTCTACCGCCAGTACCCCTGGCTGGCGTTCAACCTGTACATGGCGTTCGTGAAGGCCAAGGAGTACGCGCAGGAGCGCCTGGCCGACAGCATCCCCTCGGGCCTCGTGTTCGGGCGCGAGTACCTGGCCCAGACGCGCGCGATCTTCGGCGACGACCCATTCCCCTACGGCCTGAGGGCGAATCGCCCGATGCTGCAGACGATCGTCGACTACTCGCACGAGCAGGGGCTGACGCCGGAGAAGCTGAAGCTGGAGGACCTGTTCGCGCCCAGCACGCTGGAGCTGTAGCACCGGGGGACGCCATGCTGAGCCGCGAAGAGAACGAGCTGCTGACGCGCGTGGGGCCGGGCACGCCGCTGGGCGCGCTCCTGCGCCGCTACTGGTTCCCCGCGCTGCTGACCTCTGAGCTGCCCGAGCCCGGCGGCGACCCCAAGCGCGTGCGCCTGCTGGGCGAGGACCTCGTCGCCTACCGCGCCGCCGACGGGCGGGTGGGCCTGCTCGCCGAGTACTGTCCGCACCGCGGCGCGTCGCTGGCCTACGGCCGCAGCGAGGCGTGCGGCCTGCGCTGCATCTACCACGGCTGGCTGGTGGACGTCGACGGCCGCGTGCTGGAGACGCCGCCCGAGCCGCCCACGAGCACCTACAAAGACCGCCTGCGCCACGTGGCCTACGCCACCCACGAGGCGGGCGAGGTGATCTGGGCCTACATGGGCCCGCCCGAGCAGCAGCCGCCCTTCCCCGCCTTCCCCTGGACGCTGGCGCCGCGCGAGCACTGCGCCGTGACGAAGGTGCTGCAGGACTGCAACTACTTGCAAGGGGTGGAGGGCAGCATCGACTCGGCCCACTCGGACTACCTGCACTCCTCGAACATCCGTGGCCGCCCGCGCGACCACGCTCCCCGCCTGGAGACCCAGGACACCGCCTACGGCTTTCGCTACGCCGCCATCCGCCGGCCCGACGCGCACGCCGACACCCACCAGTACGTCCGCGTCACCATCTGGGTCGCGCCGTTCTACGTGTTCACCCCGCCCCAGCGCGCCGGCATCTCGTCTAGCGCCGGCGCCGGCCAGGACGTGCTCGTGCAGCAAGCGTGGGTGCCCATCGACGACGAGCACAACTACTTCTTCAGCCTGCGCTACAATCGCACGGGCCCGCTGGCGGAGGCGCACGCCGCCCAGTTCCGCATGGACGCCGCGTTCCGCCCCGCCCGCAACCGCGCGAACCTGCACCTGCAAGACCGCGCGGCGATGCGCGCCGGCACGAGCTGGTCGGGCATCGACGGCGTGAACAGCCAGGACTTCGCGGTGGTGGAGAGCATGGGGCCAATCGTCGACCGCACCCGCGAGCACCTCGGCGCCAGCGACGTGGCCGTGATCCGCATGCGCCGCCGCCTGCTGGAGGCCGTGCGGGCCCACCAGGCCGGCGCCCTGCCGCCGGGCCTGGACCCCTCGATTCCCTACGACCGCCTGAGCACCGACGAGCGCATCGCACCGATCGACATGCCCTGGCAGGCCGTGGCCGCCTTCGCGGGCGAAGAGGTGCCCGCCGCCCCGCTGACGACCGTTTAGCGCGATGGCTGCACGGAGGAGCCGATGACCGCAACCGAGCCCGCCCCCAAGGCCCGCCCCACCCTCGACGCCCAGCGCCAGGCCGCCGAAGGCGACCTGCGCACGTTCCTGCGCCTGGCCGAAGAGACCGGCGAGCTGTGCGTCGTCGAGGACGCCGATCCCCACCTGGAGATCGGCGCGCTCTACGAGCTGAGCCTGGAGCACGACTATCCGCCGGTGCTGCTCTTCGACCGCATCAAGGGCTTCCCGCCCGGCTACCGCATCCTGTGCAACATCCGCACCTCCCGGCTGCTCGACGAGGGGCGGGGCATCGCCGCTGTGCAGGCCTTCCGCGCGCGCAAGCGCCAGCAACAGGCGCCCACCATCCCGCCCGAGGTCGTCGAGAGCGGCCCCGTCTTCGAAAACGTGCTGTTGGGCGACGACGTGGACGTGCTGGCGTTCCCCACGCCCCAGTGGCACGAGCTGGACGGCGGCCCCTACATCGGCACCGAGTGCCTGATCATCAACCAGGACCCGGACACCGGCTGGGTGAATGTGGGCACCTATCGCGTGCAGGTCCACGACGCGAAGACGCTCACCGTGTTCATCGAGCCCGGCAAGCACGGCAACCTGATCCGCCAGAAGTACTGGGACCGCGGCGAGCCGTGCCCGATGGTCGTGGTCGCGGGCCAGGCGCCGATCCTGGGGCGGCTCGCCGGCTCCAGCTCGCGCTACGGCGAGTGCGAGTTCGACGTCGCCGGCGGGCGGCTCGGCCGGCCCATCCAGGTCGTCCGCGGCAAGCTGACCGGCCTGCCGTTCCCCGCCGACGCCGAGATCGTCTTCGAGGGCTACGTGCCGCCGCGCGAGGTGGAGACGCGCGGCGAAGGGCCCTTCGGTGAGTGGCCGGGCTACTACGGCTCGAACACGCGGCCCGAGCCCGTCTTCCAGGTGAAGGCGGTCTACCACCGCGACGACCCGATCATGACGGGCCAGCCGCCCGCCAAGCCCACCTACCCGGGGCGCCACGGCAACAACGTCCCCACGTCGGCCGCCATCTGGGACGCGCTGGAGGCGGCGGGTGTGCCCGGCGTGAAGGGGGTATGGAAGCTCCAGGGCGGCGGCTCGCGCTTCATCACGGTCGTCGCCATCGAGCAGCAGCACCCCGGCCACGCCAAGATGGCCGGCCTCGTCGCCACCGGCTGTGGCCCGGCCGCCTACCTGGGCCGCATGACCATCGTGGTGGACGACGACGTGGACATCACGAACCCCACCGAGGTGCTGTGGGCGCTGGCGACCCGCTGGGACCCCAAGAGCGGCACCGACATCGTGGACGGCTGCTGGACCGGCCACATCGACCCGTTGCTCGATCCGGTGAAGCGCGAGCGCATGGACATCACGAACAGCCGCGCGATCCTGTACGCCGTGCGCCCCTACCACTGGAAGGACGAGTTCCCGCGGGTGAACGAGGTGCCGCGCGCCTACGCCGAGCAGGTCCGCGCCAAGTGGGCCGACAAGCTCGCCTTCCTGCGCACGCTCGGCGGCTAGCGGCAGCCCCAGGGCACCTGGTTGGCGTAGCCGGCCGCGTTCCTGCGCCCGCTCGGCGGGTAACCAAGCTACCGCGCCCGCCAGCCCGGCGGGGGCCAGACGTCGGCCAGCCGGATCACCAGCCCGGGAAAGAGCGCCGGCCGGAACTCCGCGTCGCCCGTCAGCGACGCGACCAGTTCATAACGCCCCTCGTGCCGCTCGTACACGTCCAGCACGTGGAGCACCGGGTCCGCGAGCCAATAGTGCGGCACGCCCTGGCGCTCGTACAGCTGCTGCTTGCGCGTGCGGTCCCGCTGGGCAGTGCTGGGCGAGAGAATCTCCACCACCAGCGTGGGCGGCTCCTCGACGGCCCGCTCGGTCACGCGCGCAAGCTGCTCGGCCGTCAAGTAGACGATGTCCGGCTCGACCACGTCGTGGTCGGTCAGGATCACGTCCAGGGGCGCGAAGAACACCATGCCCAGACGATGGTCTAGTACGTGATTCACGAGCATCCGGAAGAGGTGCGCACTGACCCATTGGTGCCGCGGCGCGGGCGCCGGGGTCACTTCGAGTTCGCCGCCGATGATTTCGTAGCGGTTGTGGTCATCCAGCTTCTCCCGTAGGCGCACCAGCTGCGCGTAGGTGAGCGGCGCGGGGGGCGCGGTGACGACGGCCATGCAGCTACTCCAACCCTGCCAGGACGACGGCTGCTATAAGCATAGCGCAGGCCCCGCCGACGGGGAAGGCGTATTGTATTCTTGACCAACCGATACCCATCCTCGCCGGGCGAGCGTGACGGATGGCCTTCAGGACCAGGCGCAGTGCGGGTACAGCCGGAGCCCAGGAGATGCTTCCGTTGCTTGATCTCACTACCTTCCAGGCCGTCCTCGCCCAGACTATCCTGTGGGGCAGCGAGCGCACGTTGACATCGAAGGTTACGGACAGTCTCCGCTCGGCCGAACTGCGGCCGCCCTTCGATGACCCACATGAGCTGACCGAAGCGACAATCCAAGCGGTCGTCGAGAAACGGGGGCGCTGCTCCGCGCCCGCGGACCATTGCGGGCACACGATCTGGCAGGCGCACGGCTGCTCGCTTACGCACCTGATATGAATCTCTCCTGCGATCCTAGAGGTGGGCGCGCCAGGAGGTGTAATGAAATGACTGCTACCAAGCCCCTGCGCTTCGGCATCGCCGGCCTCGGCATCGCCAGCACGCAGATCGTGCCCGAGTTCGCCAGGCGGCCGCACCTGGCGCTCACCGCCGCCGCCGATCCGCGCGAGGCGGCGCGAGACAAGTTCGCGCAGGAGGTCGGCGGCGAGACCTACGCGAGCGTCGAGGCGCTGTGCCAGTCCCCGAACGTGGACGTGGTGTACGTCTGCACGCCCAACCACCTGCACGCCGAGCACGTCATCTGCGCCGCCGAGCACGGCAAGCACGTCATCGTCGAGAAGCCGATGGCCCTCACCCTCGACGAGTGCGAGGCTATGAACGCCGCCGCCGAGCGTCACGGCGTGCGGCTGCTCTGCGGCCATACGCATAGCTTCGACCCGCCCGTGCGGGCGATGCGCGCGCTGGTAACGAGCGGCGAGCTAGGCCCGCTGCGGATGATCAACACCTGGCACTTCAACGAGTTCATGTACCGCCCGCGTATGCCGCACGAGCTGGATGCGGCGCGCGGCGGCAACGTCATCTTCAACCAGGGCCCCCACCAGGTGGACATCGTGCGGCTGATCGGCGGCGGACTGGTGCGCAGCGTGCGCGCGATGACGGGCATCTGGGACCCCGCGCGCCGCGCCGAGGGCGCCTACACGGCGTACCTGGAGTTCGCGGACGGCACGCCGGCCACGCTCGTCTACAACGGCTACGGCCACTTCGATACGGCCGAGTTCTCGGAGTGGGCCGGCGAGCAGCCGCGCGACCCCGACTACAACCTGCGCCGCCGGCGCGCGGTGGCCGCCGCCGCCCGCCCCGAGGACGAGTGGGCGATGAAGGAGGCCGAGCGCTACGCGGGCGCGCAGCAGCGGGCCTGGCGCGAGGACCCGAACCGTCCCCACTCGATCTTCGGCATCACCATCGTGAGCTGCGAGCGCGGCGACGTGCGGCAGTCGCCCCACGGCCTGCTCGTCTACGGCGAAGACCGCCGCTGGGAGATCCCTGTGCCGAAGGCCGACCGCGGCCGCGCCGCCGAGCTGGAGGAGATGTATCAGGCCGTGCGCCACGACCGGCCGGTGTTTCACGACGGTCGCTGGGGCGAGGCGACGCTGGAGGTCGTGCTGGCGATCATGCAGTCCGCCCGCGAGCGCCGCGAGATCATGCTCGCCCACCAGGTGCCCAGCCCCGAGTAGGCGCGGGGCTAGTCCCGCACCGCCACCCGCAGCCCGAAGACGCGGGCGACGAGCGCGATGCCGGTCGTGAGCAGCACGACGATGACGCCCACCACGGCCGCCGCCTCGTAGCGGCCTTCCACCATGAAGTCGAGCTGCAAGAGCGACAGCGGGCGCGTGCCGCTCGTCGCCAGCAGCGCCACGGTGCTCACGTTGCGGGCCGCCGAGATGAAGCTGACCGCCCCCACCAGGAGCAGCACCGGCGTGAGCAGCGGCAGTACCACGTGGCGGTAGACGTGCCACCAGGAGCCGCCGCCGATCCGCGCGGCCTCCTCCAGCTCCAAGCTGAACTGCACCAGGTGGCTCTTGATGATCTGCACGCCCAGCGTCATCGTGCTGATCACCGTGGCGATGATCAGGATGGCGAGCGTGCCGTACAGCGGGCGCAGCAGCGGGTTGCCGAGGAACACCCAGAGGAGGCCCAGCCCCAGGATGATGCCGGGCAGGGTGGACGGCAGCCAGGAGATGAAGTCGAGCGTGCCCCGCGCGGCGTACCGCGTGCGGACCGCCACGTAGGCGATCAGGCTGAACAGCGCCACCGCCACTACGGCGGTGCCGAGCGCGATCGCCAGCGTGTTGCGCACGGAGGTGAGGAAGATCGGGTCGCCGAACACGCGGCCCCAGTGCTCCGTCGTCCACGGCGCGGGCAGGTTGAAGAAGCCGAACAGCTTCATGAAGGTGCCCAGCATCAGGAAGGTGAACGGCACCGCCGTGGTCAGCAGCACCGCGGCGAGCACCCCGGCGAACACCAGCGCGCGCCCGCGCCCCAGCCGCACCTTGGCGGCGCGAAACTGGCCGCCCACCGTGGTGTAGCTGCGGCGGGTGGTCAGCCAGCGTTGCAGGAAGATCAGCGGCACGACCAGGACCAGCACGCTCGTGCTGAGCGCGGTGGCCGCGGCAAACAGCGGCGGCTCCTGGTTGATCAAGCGGTAGACCTTCGTGCTGAAGATGAAGAACTGGAACGGTGGCCCCAGGATCGCCTCGACCTCGAACGCCTGCATCGAGTGGATCGCCGAGAGCAGCGCCACCACCAGCAGCACGGGCGCCATCACGGGCACCACGATCCGCCACACCGTCCCCAGCGTGCTGGCCCCCGTCACGCGCGACGCCTCTTCCAGCGGGGCGTCGAGGTTGCGGAAGGCGGGCGTGAGCAGCATCACCTTCACGGCGATGCTGCTGTGCGCCACGTGGGCCCAGACGATGCCCCAGAACGAGTAGATGTTGAAGATCGGATGGCCGACGAACGGAATGGCGGCGACCGCCTGGTTCAGCAGCCCGTACTCCGGGTCGAGCAGCAGGATCCAGCCGAGCGTCACCGGCAGCGCCGGCAGGAAGAAGGCGATCCAGAAGCCGAACTCCAGCCAGTGGGCGCCCGGGATATCCGTGCGCGCCAGCACCCAGGCGAGCGCCACGGCGATGGGCAGCGAGAGCCCGTGCTGCGCCAGCATGAGCAGGATGGTGTTCCAGACGGCCTGCACCATGCTGGGATCGCTCAGCGCGACCCGCCAGGCGTCGAGCGACCAGGTCACGGCCTGGCCCGGCCGGTTCGTCTGGAAGCTGCTCAGCACGACCATGACGACCGGATATAGCACGAGCAGGGCGAGCAGCCCCAGCAGCGCCGTGTAGCCGAGCGTCGTGCCGTTGAGCTGCCAGCGGCGCCGCGCCAGCGGCAGGCTTATGCTGGCCATACGCTGACCGCTTCCGGCGCCACCGACAAGTGTACCGCGTCGCCCTCACGCAGCCGCGTGGCGCGCGGCGCGTGCAGGAACACGGTCTGCGCCCCGGGCAGTACCACGCGGCACTCGTAGTGGTCGCCCACGAACAGCAGCGCCTCCAGCGTGCCGACCAGCGCGTTCGGCCCGCCGCCGTTCGCCTCCGCGCGGACGTGGACGTCCTCCGGCCGCACCGCCACCAGCACCTCGCGCCCCGCGGGCGGTACCGGCTCGTCGGTCGCCGCGTGCAGGACCACCCCCGGCACGTCGGTCAGGTGGATCGCTACCTGCCCCGCCGGCGCGCCGTCGCCGGTGTAGCCGCGCAGCAGGACCGTGCTGCCCAGGAAGTCGCGCACGAAGGCAGTGGCCGGCCGCTCGTACAGGTCGCGGGGCGCGCCGAGCTGCTCCACGTGGCCCTGGTTCATCACCGCCACGCGGTCCGACAGGCTCAGCGCCTCCACCTGGTCGTGCGTCACGAACACCGCGGTGATCTTGATGTCTTTCAGCAGCAGCTTGAGCTGAACGCGCATCTGCTCGCGCAGCTTCGCGTCCAGGTTCGAGAACGGCTCGTCCAGCAGCAGGACGCTCGGCTCGTACACCAGCGCCCGCGCCAGCGCCACGCGCTGCTGCTGCCCGCCCGAGAGCTGCGGCCCCTGCCGCTGCGCCAGCCCTTCCAGCCCCACCAGCCCCAGCGCCCACTCCACCTTGCGGCGCACCTCCGCGTCGCCCACGCGGCGCACGCGCAGCGGGTAGGCGACGTTCTCGAAGACGGTCTTGTGGGGCCAGATGGCGTACGACTGGAACACCATGCCCATGTTGCGCTTGTGCGGCGGCACGTTGATCCGGTCGCCGACGGAGACGATGGGGCGGTCGCCCAGCCAGATGCGTCCGGCGTCGGGCTGCTCCAGGCCGGCGATGATGCGCAGGGTGGTCGTCTTGCCGCAGCCCGACGGCCCGAGCAGCGTGAAGACCTCCCCCTCGTCGATCTCCAGGCTGAGGGCGTCCAGCGCCTTGAACGCGCCGAAATACTTGGTCAGCTGCTCTAGCCGCAGTATCGGCCCGCCCACGGTCACGCCGCTCCCTCGGTAATCACTGTTGAGGTCGAAGTGGTATACCAGCCGCCCCGGGTTCGGTCAAGCGAACCCAACCTGCCAACCGCCATAATACCTACCGATACGGGCCAAGGCGCGCGAGCGCATAGTCGACGAAGCTGCTGTCGATCACCGCGTCGAGGTCGACGGGCTGCTGGATGGCGCCCAGCCGCAAGAGGGTGGCCTGGTCGAACGCGATCGACGCGCGGTTCGGCCGCCCGTCGGGGTCCAGGTCGACCGGGCGCATGCGGCGGTACAGGTCGGGGTCCGCGGGCGCGTAGCGCACCAGCACGTCGATCACCGCGTCGCGATCGATCCCCTTCCGCATGGCGTCCGTGTAGTCGCGCACGCCGCGCAGGTAGGCGAGCATCAGGCGCTCGCCCGCCGCGCGCTCGTCCGCCACGAAGTGCGGCGCGTAGGTCAGCATGGCGTACTGCCGCCCCGGGTTCAGGTCCTCACCGCACAGGAGCTGGCTGGAGATGCCCTGCTCGGCCCCCTGGGTCAGAAATGGTTCGCTGAGCAGCGCCGCGTCCACGGCGCCGTTCGCCAGCGCGGTGTTCATCTCGGGGAACGGGATGGCCACGACCTCCACGCGGTCGAGCGGCACGCCCGCCGCCTCCAGCCCCTTTACCAGGTCCAGGTGCGTGGCGACGTTCAGGTTGACGACGGCCACCTTGCGCCCGGCCAGGTCGTCGAGTGTGTGCACCGTGTCGGCCAGGGAGCGGCGCACCACGAGCGCGGGAGTACACGAGCCGAGGTAGCTGCCCTTGTCGCCGACGATGCGGAGCGCCACGCCGCGGCTGATGGCGTTGAAGATGCTCGGGATCGCCGCGCCCGAGCCCACGTCGAGCTGGCCGTTCCCCATCAGCGGGATCATGTCGGCCGACGCGCGGAAGGGGACCAGCTCCACGTCGAGCCCCTCGGCGGCGAAGTAGCCGCGGTCCAGCGCCAGGTAGAGGCCCGCGTCGTTGATCGCCGCGATCGTGCCGACCTTCACCTGCGTCGCCGGGGCGGGGCCAACTGCCGGGGCGGCGGCCTCCGTCGGCGCCGCGCTCGCGGCGGGCGCGGTCGCGGCCCCGACGGTGGGCGGTGTCCCGCTGGCGGCGCCCGCGCTCGGCGCGGCCGGCGGCGGGGCCGGCGCGCAGGCGACCACGACCAGGCTCAGCAGCAGGGCGGCCGCCGCTCGGCGCTTGACGCTGCACATGGCTGCTATCCTCCCCGCGCCGCCCGTTCGAGGTAGCTGAAGTCCATCACGTCGCTCGGCTGGAGCGCGGTCTTGATCAGCCCCTCGCGCCGGATGCGATCGAGATATTGCTGGACCGCGGCGTCGCTCATCCGGCCGTCCGGGCGGATGGGCGCCACCACCTCGTCGTAGACCGCCTCGGCCGCCTCCGGGGCGACGTCCCACTCCTTGGCGAGCACGTCCACCACGCGCGGCTTGTCGTGCGCCACCACCTCCAACGCCCGCAGGACGGCGCGGCTCATGCGCACGGCCTGCTCCGGCTTCGCGCGCAGGTGGTCCACGCTGGCCGTGAGCCCCGTGAACGGCACGCGGTCGGGCAGGTCGCTCGCGTGCGCCAGCGCCGCGTAGCCCTGGCTCACCAGCTCGCTGCTGAACGGCGGCGACAGCACGGCGGCGTCGATGTTCCCCGCCTCGAGCGCGGCGAAGCTGGTCGCGGTCTCGCCGGTGGAGAAGAAGGTCACGTCGGCGTCCGGGTCGAAGCCGAGGTAGCTGACCATCGCGCGCCCGATGAGGTGGCTGACCGACTGCAAGCGCGATGCGCCGATTCGCCCGCCCTTGAGCTGCGCGGGCGTCATCCCCTTCTGGCCTACCAGCGTGAAGTGCGTCGCGTCGAAGGCGACCAGGATCGTCCGCAGCGGCGCCCCCTCGACGACGGCCAGCGCGACCGGGTCGCCGCCCGTGCAGCTGTAGTCCAGCTCGCCCGACAGCATCCCCGCCACTTGCAGGTCGCTCCGCATGGTGACGAGGTCCACGTCCAGCCCCTCGCGCTCGTAGTAGCCCAGCGACCTCGCCAGGAACTGCGGCAGGAAGGAGAGGCTGCGGGCGGATACGGCGAGTGTCACGCGCTCGGCCGTCGGGGTCGCGGGTCCGCTCGCCGGGTTGGTGGGCGTCGGGGCCGCACTCGCGGCGCGCGCCGCCCCCGCCCCGGTCGCCGGCGCGCTGCCGCTCGGCGCGCCCGGCGCGCAGGCGACGAGCAGCGTCGCCAGGAGGGCGAGCGCCCCCAGGACGCGCGCGCGACCACCGCGGCCAGCGTTGTTGTGGCTCGCCATACGGCCTTCCTCCACGATGCCCGAGCCCGCCCGCCGGAGCTAGCGCGCGGTCGGCGCTCCGTTGTGGGACCGCTCGCTCGTCTACCCAGCGAAGACGAGGCTCTTGACGACCACTGGCACGTACGTCTCGCCGGGCGGTGGCTCGCCCAGGTCGAGGTAGTCCAGCTCGCCCAGCGTCAGCTCGTCCACGCACAGCAGCGGGACCGCGCCCGCCACTCGCGCGGCCACGGCCCGCCCAACAGTGTTGGCCAGGTCCTGGTCGAAGGCCAGGACCACCGGCGCGTCGGGGGCGCGCGCCGCCAGCGCGGCCGCCACGCCGCGCGCGAGCGCGTCCACGCTGCCGTAGCCGTACAGCTGCGGCCCGCGGAACGCCAGCGCGCACGGGCCGGTCAGGTCCGCGCGCTGCAGCGTCCGCGTCACCGCTTGCGCGACCGTCTCGGCCGCCAGCCCGCGCCACTCGAGCGGCACCGGCAGCACCGGCACGTTGTGGATAGGCAGCAGCCCGGCGTCCGACAGGTACACGGTGTCGCCGCTCACCTGCACGCTGTACTGGCACGCCCCGATGACCGTGGCGCGGATGCCCTCTAGCGGCTCCAGCAGGCGCCCCGCGGGAAGCCGCGCGTCCAGCGCCGTCCGCAGCGCCGTGCCGAGCGCCCGGCCCAGGTCGTTGCAGGCCGCCGGCTGCCAGCCGTACACGTACTCCGACACCCCGCCCGAGCAGATCACCCAGTCGGGCGCCCCGCCGGGGCCGGGCGCGTCGGTGAGGCGTACCTCGCTTGCCAGCCGCGCGCCCACGTCGGCCAGCGGCCCATCCGGGGCGAGGCCGGCAAAGGCGCAGATCGCCGCCGCCATGACCCTGGCCAGTCGCGCTCCGGCGTCGGGCGCGAGCGGCTCGCCGACAGCGAGCGTCAGGCCGGCTGCCGCCAGCAGCGGCGCGGCGGCCGGCTCGATCCGCGCCACCCGTCCCCGGTCGTCGGTCACCACCAGCCGCGCCCCCACGGCGAGGGCGGCGGTGTCCACGATCTCGCCGTCGCGGACGCGCGTCAGCTTCGTCGTGCCTCCGCCCACGTCCAGGTTGGCGACCGTGCCCGCCAGCCGCCGGCTCTGCGCCACGCTGCCCGACCCGCGCGCCGCCAGGATCGCCTCGAAGTGGTGCCCGGCCGTCGCGCAGACGAACCGGCCACTCGCGGCGGCCAGCCGCGCGGTGATGGCCGCCGCGTTGCGCTTCAGCGCGGCCAGGCCAGTGCAGATCACCGCGCCCGCGTCGATCTGCGCCGCGCTGATGCCCACCGCCGCGTAGCCCGCGGCCACGAGCCGCTCGATGGCCGCCGCGTCGATGGTCACGTCGTCCACGAACGGCGTGAAGCTGATCGGCGAGCGGTACACCAGGCGCCGCTCCAGCACCTCCGGCTTGCGGTGGACGACGCTCTGCGGCCGGCCCACCACGAGCTGCGACACCGTCAGGTGCGTGGTCGACGAGCCCACGTCGATGCCCACGCTCCACAATGTCTGCGCGTCGGGCCCCGGCGCATGGTGCGTGTGGTCGGCGCCGTGCGCGGCGTCCTCGCCGTGCGCGTGGAGCACGCCGTCCCCGTGCTGGTGCCACCCCCCGGGGGCGCGGGGCGGCTCCGGCGCCTGGCCCCCGCCCCCCTCAGGAGCGCGCGCAGGCTCTTGGCCCCCTCTCCCCCTGGGAGCGCGCGGAGGTTCGTGGCCCCCTCTCCCCTCAGGAGCGCGCGGAGGTTCGTGGCCCCCTCTCCCCCTGGGAGCGGGCGGAGGTTCGTGGCCCCCTCTCCCCCTGGGAGAGGGCGGGGGGTGAGGGACGTTCATCCTAGTAGTTCGCCAGCTCGCCCTGCTGCGTCAGGACGAGGCCCAGGTTCTCCATCGCCGGCCGCGTGCTGTGCGCCAGCACGCGCAGTGGCTCGTCGCCGTCATTGAAGTACTGGTGCCAGGCAAACACCGGCATCGCCAGCGTGTCGCCCGGCTTCACCGTGAAGGTCTGGTCGTCGATGATGCAGCGGCCGCTGCCGGCGAGCACGTAGTCGATCTCGTCGTACAGGTGCCGGTGCGCGCCCGAGTGCTTGCCCGGCGGGATCTCGGCGACCACCGTCGCCAGCGCCTTCGCGTGGAAGCCGAGGCGCGCGTCCACCACGTAGGCCAGCGCGCCCATCGCGGTCGGCTCGAACTTCAGCTCACTACCCTTCACCAGCACGCGGCTGGCCCGGCGCTTGTGCTCCTCGTCGAAGGCGAAGCGGACCTGCTCGGCATACAGCCGCGCCGCCTCGCTCTGCCCCTCGGCCGCCGGCAGCTCGGGCAGCGCCTCGGCGCCGCCGGGCACCAGCGTGCGCAGCGCGTCCTCGCCCTTCTGCGCGAACACCCAGAACTCGGGGTACAGCTCGTCCTCGTACACCGCCTGGCCGATGCCCATCGAGAGCGGCCCGGTGGTCGAGGCGACGTAGATGGCGGGGCCGTCGCTGCTGTTCACGTGGCGGTGCCAGGAGAACATCGGCACGCAGATGAAGTCGCCCGCCTCCCAGTCGTAGCGCTGGCCGTCGATGATGCTGTGCCCGTGCCCGTGCAGCCAGTGGATGACGGCCTCGACGGTGTGCCGGTGCCCCAGCGTCTTCCACAGCTGGCCCTCCTCGCCGCCCGGCGGCAGGCGGTTGATCCAGAAGCGGTGCGTGCGGTTGTTGAAGCCCAGCCGCGGATCGACGATGAAGACGATGTGGTCGGCCGCGGCGTGCGCGCGGGCGATCTCGTCGCCGTCCACGTAGATCGGCGAGTCCTTGCGCCGCTGCTGCTCCTCCTTGCCGAAGCGCACCTGCTCGACGTACAGCTCGGTGCCATCGCGTAGCTGCTGGGAAACCATCTACCGTGCTCCTCCCGCGCCCAAGGCTTGCAGGGCGGCCTCGACGTAGCTATCGTCCACGATCTGGTGCATGTCGATGGGCGTGGTGACCGTCCCCTTCTCGACGTAGAACCGCTGGTCCTCGATCAGGCTGTCCACGTTGATGCGGCCGTCCGGGTTCAAGCCCACCGGCGCCATCGCCTCGACGGTCGCGGGGTTCTTCACGGTGCTGTGCTTGGCGATGCTCGCGACCACCTCCGCCTTGCCAACGCCCTCCGTAAAGGCCCGGTGGTAGTCGCGGACGCCCTTGAGGTACGCCAGCACGAAAGCCCGCCCGAGGGCCGGATTGTCCACCGTGATGGAGGGTCCGTAGCCGATCACCGCGATCTGCTGGCTCGGCCGCACCTCGTCCAGGCCCAGCCACCGCGCCGCGATGCCCTGATCGACCGCCGCCTGCACCAGCGGCTCGATCTGGATGCCCACGTCCAGCGAGCCGGCGGCTAGCGCGGCGTTCACGTCGGGGAAGCTCAGCGCCTCGATCCGTAGATCGTCCTCCGTCAGGCCGGCCGACTGCAGCACGCGCTCCAGGGTGGGGAACCCCGCGCCCCCGTTGACCGGCGGCGTGGTCCCGAACACCAGCCCCTTCAGGTCGGCCGCCCCCTTGAACCGCCCGCTGTCCATCAGGTCCTTGCGCACCAGGAACGCCTGCCAGCCGAAGCCCGGCAGCATCGACCCTTTGTCGGCCACGGCCTTGATCTCGACGCCGCGGGCGACGGCGTTGATGGTCGCCGCGTTGACGGCGATGCCGCCGCCGTCCACCTGCCGCGTCGCCAGGGCCGGCACCATCTCCGACGCGGACGCGAAGTTCTCGTAGTCGAGGTCCACGCCCTGCTCGACGAAGTAGCCGCGGTCCATCGCCACGAAGATGCCAGCGTCGGTGGCGGGGAATTGCCCCGCCCAGCGGAACGGCGTCGGCGCGGCCAGGGCGGCCGCGGTCGGCCCGGCCGTCGGGCCGGTGGCTGCCCCGCTCGCGGCGGGCGCGGCGGTGCCGGCGGGTGCCGCGGGTGCGGCGGCCGGCGGCGCGCCGGGCGCGCACGCCGCGAGCGCGAGCAGGAGCGCGCTCAACGAGCCGAGTCGCAACCTTGACACTTGCATCGCGGCACCTTTCGCGTGCAGGATATCGAGCGACGCGGGCGGCTAGGCGGGGACGAGCTGTTGGCGCCGCGCCGCGTCCAGCGTGCTCTGCAGCAGCAGCCCGTGCAGGTCGATGAACGTCAGCGCGCAGTACTCCATGCCGTAGGTCGGGCGCTCCCAGCCCTGGCCCGTCTCCAGCAGCCGCTGCAGCACCGCGCGGTTGAACTGGCCGTGGCCCATCACTCCCGCGTCGTGCTCCTCCAGGTCGGCCTCCTCGTGCTTCGAGAAGTAGACTGCCTGCTCCGGCGTCAGGCCGTACTTGCTGGTGAGCGTGCGGTAGCACTCGCCGGCCCAGTAGCCGATCATCTCCTCGCCGCAGTTCAGCGAGAACCACTCCGCGGCCGTGCCCTCGTACAGGATCGTCCGGGCGAAGTCCAGCTTGCCGCGGAACTCGGCCAGCAGCGGCTGGGCGCACACCTCCTCGCGGCTCACGCCCAGCGCCTCGGCCGTCTGCAGCATGATGAGCACGTGCCCGGGCGGCTTCGGGTGGATGAACTCGTCCGCGATCTTGTCGCCCATCGCCGCCATCAGGTCGGGGTGCTGCTTAAAGAAGTGGACGTACTTGTGGTACGTCGAGGCGACGATCGTGTTGATCTCGATGGTGTACGCGCCCCAGTTCTTGAAGAACAGCGCCAGCACCGCGCGGGGGAGCGTGCCGGCGGTGAACTGCTGCATGAACTCGCCTTCGTTCACCCGCTCCTGCCAGCGCTGCGCTACCTTGCGGTACAGCCCGTCCACGTACGCCCGGGCCGCTTCTGGGCTCAACGCTTCCATGTCACCCTCTCCACGCGCTCTGCCCACGCGCGCTAAGCACCCGGCCGAGGATGCTGTATAGGTTTGGCGAAGCCAAACCTACACACCAACCTGGGCGGGCAGCTCAGCTGCCCGCGTGGGCTGCGTTCACGAACTGGTCGTCCACGACCGTGTCCCGCGGCGGCGGCGGGCTCAGGTCGAGCGGCTCGGTAGCGTTCTGGTACGCCGTGTCGCTGAGCACGCCGGTGGCCGACCAGCTCTCCTTGACCAGCTCGTAGGCGGCGTCGGCCTGCGCCGGCTCTAGGTTGTACACCTCGCCGATCAGCCGCGTGGCTGCCGCCGGTTGCGTCCGCGTGTACTGCGTCGCCGCCAGCGTCGCGTCGACCATGCGCTGGACGGCCGCGGGCTGGCCGGCGATGCGGCCGAGCGTCGTGGCCAGCACGGCGGTCGGCTGCTCGTACACCTGCACGAAGTTCAGCAGCACCTTGAAGCCCAGCGCCTCGCCACGGAAGTTGAACGGGATGCTGATGATGGCGGCGTCCACGGCGTTCGCCTGCAGCGCGGCCAGCTTCGGCGCGTCGTCCGGGATCACCGCCGAGCTGTAGTCCTTCTTGTCCAGCCCGAAGTGCTGCAGCGCCGCCTGCGCCTCCAGGTCGGTGTTGTCGCCGGGCGAGTTGATGGCGATCCGCTTGCCGGCCAGCGCGGCGCCGTCGGGCACCGTCGCCGGGTTCACCAGCAGCAGGTGGGTCGAGCGGTCCGTCATCGTCATCACCACCCGCAGCGGCGCCCCCGAGGCGATGGCGCGGATCAGGCTGCCCGCCGGCGTGGCGTAGTCCACGCTGCCGCTGATCGCGCCGGCGATGGCCGCGTTGGTCGCCATCGCGTTGATCGACAGGTTGATGCCCCGCTGCTCGTAGATGCCCGCCTCCTTGCCCAGCGCCAGCGGGAACTGCGAGAGCGAGTTCGCGGGGATGGCGACCGTCACGTCGAGCGGCGGCAGCGGCGTGGGGGCCGGGCTGGCCGCCGCCGCGGCCGGGGCCGCGGTGGCGGCGGCCGGCCCGGCGGCGGGCGCGGCCGGGGCGCTCGCCCCGCAGGCGGTGAGCAGCACCGCGGCGAGCGCCGCCAGGCCCCGCCCGCGCGCCGAGCCCATGCCTACTCGCCCTCTTCGCGGTACAGCCCGAACGCCTGGTAGACCGGGATGTCGTTCATCGAGAACAGCACCGCGTCGGCGCCGGCCGCCGCGTTCTCGTGGGCGTGCCAGCTCCAGTTCGGCACCACGAACACGTCGCCCGGCCCCCACTCCAGCCGCGTGTCGTTCACCACTGTGCAGCCGTGGCCCCGCACGACGTGGTAGATGCTGCACGACGTATGGCGGTGGCGGCGCGTGCGCTCGCCGGGCCGCAAGAGCTGCAGCCAGCAGCCAATGGTCGGCATCGTCGGCCCGCCCGTGAACGGGTTCAGGTACTCCAGCACCACCCCGTCGTGGGGCGACCCCGCGCTGCTCGTCAGCCGCTCCAGCTCCGGCCCGACGACGGACCAGGGATAGTACGCCGTGGGCGAGGCCGGCGTGCCCCCGTGGCGCACGGGGCGCGCGAGGCCGCTCTGCGCCAGCGTCCAGCCGTCCGGCCGCGTGAGCGGCTGCGTCGGCGCGGGGAACTGCTCCAGGAACAGCGCGTCGAGCGCGCCGATCACCAGCGGGCTATCCAGCCCGTCCAGCCAGATGATCGGCTCCGCCGTGTCGTTCGCGTGGTCGTGATAGGTCCACTGCGGCGTCAGGATCAGGTCGCCCGGGTACAGCCGGAAGCGCTCGCCCTCGACCGTCGTCGAGGCGCCGTTGCCGCGTACGATGAACCGCAGCGCCGCCAGCGTGTGGCGGTGCGCCTCGGCCACCTCGCCGGGCTGGACCAGCTGCACCGACATGTGAATCGTATGCGTGGTCGCCTTGCGGCCCGGGTTCAGCAGGCGTAGGGTGCGCCGCGCGTCCCCGCCGCGGATGGGCACCAGCTCGCCCGCGCGCAAGAGCTGCCGCTCGATCAGCTCCCACTTCCACAAGTGGGGCTGGATGCGCACGTAGGGCTGGTCCGGCAGGTAGACGGCCTCCTGCCAGTGCCCCTCGATGCTCTGGCTCGCCAGCTCGGCCTCGAACGCCTGGAGCGCCTCGGCGCGCTCGCGCGCCGCGCCCGCCTCGGGTGTGATCCCGGTTGCCATCGTCCTACTCCCCGCCGCGTCCCCGCGACACGCGGCCACCCGCTGCTCCGTCTCGCCGCGCTAGTAGTCGGTCAGGCGTTAAAGGTTAGGTCCGGCTGCCCGCCTAACGGCCGGGCCACCGCGTACAGGCTGCTGGCCCGCCGTCCACGGCGGCGCGAGCAGACCATCATGTCAGGGTTGACGAACTACCAGAGCGCGATGGTGTAGCGTACTGTAGACCATCTCCGGCCGAATCCGCTACCAGCCGCGACGCCGCTGCTAGAGCCGTCCCCGGCGCCGCTCGGGACGCCGGGGATGGCGGCCCGCGACAGCGACCCACCGTGCGTTGACGCGCGCCAGCCGCGCGCTTACACTCTTCGCAGCCTGTCTCGCGCTGGCGGCACGCGGGGCGCGCCGCCGCGCGCCCCGCCCCGGATCGTCGACATTCGTGGGGAGTAGGCGGTGGCCGGTCGGTGGAGCCCCGCGCTCGCCCTGGTCGCGGCGCTCGCGGTCGGGGTGCTCCTGGCGTGCGGCGCCCCGGCGGCGCCCGCCGCCCCGACGCCCGCGCTGCCCGCCCGCGCCGTCCCCACGCCCCAGCCCGCCGCGCCGACTGCCCAGCCGCCCGAGCGCGCCCAGCTCCGCGTCACCTACGGCTCGGTCAGCGGCTCGATGACCCCGCTCTGGCTCGCTGTGGACCAGGGGCTCTTCCAAAAGTACGGGCTAAGCGTGGACGTCGACTACGCCGAGAGCAACGCCGGCGTCGCCGCGGTCGTCTCCGGCGAGTCGCAGGTCAACGTGAACGAGGGCGTATCGGTCATCCGCGCCATCGCCGCGGGCGCCCCGCTGAAGATCGTCGCCTACTTCAACAAGCGCAACCCCTACGCCGTCGTCGCCCGCCCGGAGATCGCCACGCCGGCCGACCTGCGCGGCAAGACGATCGCCCTGCTGCGCCCGGGCGACACGACCGACGTCTCCGCCCGTATCGCCCTCCAGCCGCGGGGCATCGTCGTCGGCGCGGACGTGCAGGCGCTCTCGGCCGGGAACTCCCCCAGCCGGCTGGCCGCGCTGCTGAGCGGGCAAGTGAGCGCGGCCCTGCTGTCCGAGGCGTTCGTCGATCAGGCGGTCGCCCAGGGCATGCACGTGCTCATCAGCCTGGAGCAGGAGCAGATCCCCTACGTTAGCACGGCCACCTTGATCGCCGATAGCTTCGGCCGCGACAATCCGAACACGGTGCGCGCCTTCCTGGAGGGGATGATCGAGGCCGAGCGCCTGTTTGCCGATCCGAGCAATCGCGCCCTGGTGCTGCCGGTCATGGCCCAGAAGCTCAAGCTCGACCCCGCCGATCCCGCGGTCGCGGACGCCTACGACTTCTACCACGACCGGCTGGCGCGCAACCCGCGGCCCGACCGCGAGGGCGCGGAGACGATCATCGACGCGCTGCGCGAGATCGACCCCGCCGCCTATGCGACCCTCACCCCGGACCAGGTCGCCGACCCGTCGTACATGGACGCGATTCAGGCATCGGGTTTTCTGGACCGCATCTGGGGCCGCTAAGCTCGCGGCGAGCGGCGGCCGGCGCGGTGCAGTGTTCGCCCCATTCCGTGAGTCGCGCTTGAAAGCTTCACTCTTCGGGTGGAGCTTTCAAGCGCGCATCCACGACTGGGTGTTGGCATCAGGGAGGATTCAAGTGCTCCAGGCACAGGAGACGCACGTCGGCATCCCCTGGGACTCGCGCACTCCATTCGAGCGCTGGGTCGAGGACGACCTGCGGCTGCGGCTGCACCGCGGCTACGCCGCCGCGCTCGGCCAGAGCGAGCTGCGGCCCTGGCCCGGCCGCGGTATCGACGCGGCGTTCTGGGACATCAAGGGCGCCGAGTCGCTCGCCGGGCTCTACGTCGCCGAGCTAGCGCCCGCCCGCTCCAGCGAGCGCACCCGCCAGCTCTACGACGAGATCATCTACGTCGTCGCCGGACGCGGCAGCACGACCGTCACCACGCCGAACGGCCCCATCTCCTTCGAGTGGGGGCCAGGCAGCCTGTTCACGATTCCCCTGAACTACCCCTATCAGCTCCACAACGGCACCGGGCGCGAGCCGGTGCGCTTCCTGAGCGTGAACACCCTGCCCATCGTCTACAGCCTGTTCCGCGACGAGCGCTTCATCTACGGCACCGACTGGGACTCGAAGCGCCTCAGCCCCCGCGCCACCGCGACCGACGCCGTGCTCTACCAGCCCGATGCCGCGCACGACCGCACCGCCGTCGACCTGTACGAGACGATGTTCGTGCCCGACGTGTACGCCGTGCCCCGCAGCCGCTTCGTCGAGCACGGCGAGGGCAGCCACACGGTCTACTTCGAGCTGGCGAACGCCCCCATCTCCGCGCACATGGCCGAGATTCGCGGCGGCCAGTTCTTCAACCCGCACCGCCACGGGCCGTCGGCCTTCGTCTGCGTGCTCGAGGGCACCGGCTATACCATCATGTGGCAGGACGGCGGCGAGGAGGTGCGCTTCGACTGGCCCCAGGACGACGTCGGCGTCGTCGTGCCCCCCAACATGTGGTGGCACGGCCACTTCGTGACCAGCCCGCGCACCCTCCAGCTCGCCATCAAGCTGCGCAGCCGCAAGCACCCGATCAGCCACCTGTACGAGAAGACGCACAAGTTCGTCTCGGAGGGCGGCACGATCCTGCGCTACACCGACCTGGAGGAGGGCCTGCGGACGCGGATCTGGCAGACCTACGTGGAGGAGTGCGCCAAAGTGGGGATGACGCCGCGGCCGCCCACGCCGTAGCCGCGGCGCCACGGTGCTGGATAGAAAGTACGGCCTCGCCAGCCTGCAACCCGCGCGGCGTCAGCCGACGTCGCGTCGCGGGCGCCGCGGGCGAGCGCGAGGCGCGAGGAGGGGGCGATGGGACTGGAGGGCAAGCGCGCCCTGATCACGGGCAGTTCGGGCGGCATCGGGCGGGCCATTGCCGAGGCCTTCGGCCAGGCGGGCGCCGATGTCGCGGTACACTACCACAGGGACCAGACCGAGGCGGAAGAGCTGGTGGCCGGGCTCCAGAAGCTCGGCCGCAGGGCCGTCGCGCTCCAGGCCGACGCGGCCTCCGTGGCCTCGGTCCAGGCGCTCGTCGCGCAGACCGTGCAGGCCCTCGGCGGGCTCGACGTGCTCGTCTGCAGCGCCGGACTGGAGATCCGCGAGCCGTTCCTCCAGGTGAGCGAGGCGCACTACGACCTCGTGCTGAACGTCAACCTGAAGGGCGCCTACTTTTGCGCCCAGGCCGCCGCCCAGCAGATGGTCAAACAGGGCAGGGGCGGCCGCCTGATCAACATCTCGTCGATCCACGAGGACGTGGCGTTCCTCAACTACAGCTCCTACTGCCTCTCCAAAGGGGGCATGCGCATGTTCGCGCGCACCGTCTGCCAGGAGCTCGCCCCTTACAACATCACCATCAACAACATTGCCCCCGGCGCGATCGCCACGCCGATCAACGAGCGCACCCTGGAGAGCTCGCAGCTCCTGGACGAGCTGCGCAGCGTCATCCCGCTCGGCCGGCTCGGCACCCCCGCCGAGGTCGCCGCCGTGGCCGTGTTCCTCGCCTCCGACGAGGCGTCCTACGTGACCGGCTGCACCTACTACGTCGACGGCGGCATGACGCGCTGGAACAAGGGGCTCTAGCCGTGCCAGCCACCACACGCGTCGTCATCCTCGGCGGCGGCTTCGCCGCGCTCGGCAGCGCGCGCCACCTGGAGGCCGCGCTGCCCGCCGACGGCTCGGTCGAGGTGACGCTCATCAGCCGCGAGAACTTCCTGCTCTACACGCCGCTGCTGGCCGAGGCGGCAACCGGCCAGATCCCCCCGTCCCACGTCGCCACGCCGCTGCGCTCGTTCCTGCGCCGCGTGCGCGTCTGGGAGGGCGAGGTGGTCGCCGTCGATCTCGCCCGTCGCGAGGTCGCCGTGCAGCAGCCGGTCACCGGCGAGCAGGTTACCGCGCCCTTCGACCAGCTCGTGCTCGCGCTCGGCGCCGTGACCAGCTACCACCACGTGCCCGGCGCCAGCGAGCACACGCTCGGCTTCAAAACGCTCGGCGATGCGGCCATCGCCCGCGCCCACGTCGTCTCGTGCTTCGAGCAGGCCGCCATGGAGACGGATGCCGCCGCGCGCCGCGCGCTGCTCACGTTCGTGGTGGCCGGCGGCGGCTACAGCGGCGTGGAGCTGACGGCCGCGCTGGCCGACTTCCTGCGCGAGCTGCGCGGCTACTATCCCCCGCTGGCCCGCGAGCCGCTGCGGCTGGTGCTGGCCCACCACGGCGAGCGGCTCCTGGAGGAGCTGACCGCCCCGGCCGCCGCCTACACCCTCGGCCTGCTGCGCCGCCGAGGCATCGCCGTGCGCCTGGGGACCGGCGTAACCGGCGTCGCCGCGGACAGCGTCGAGCTAGCGCCTGGCGGCACGGTGCCCACCCGCACGGTCTTCTGGACGGCCGGGGTGGCGCCCGACCCGCTGATCGGCCGCCTGGGCGTGCCCTGCGACCGCCACGGCGCCGCGATCGTGGACGAGTACCTCGCCGTGCAGGGCCACCCGGGCGTCTGGGCGCTCGGCGACTGCGCCCACGTCCCCAACCCCCGCGGCGGCGCCTATGGCCCGACGGCGCAGAACGCCGAGCGCGAGGCGCCGGTCGTCGCGTACAACGTGCTCGCCGCCCGCACTGGCGCACCGCTGCGCCGCTTTGACTACCGGCCGGTCGGCATGCTGGCCTCCCTCGGTCGGCGGAGCGCCGTGGGCGAGGTCTTCGGGCTGCGCTTTGCCGGGCTGCCGGCCTGGGTGCTCTGGCGCACGGTGTACCTGGCGAAGCTGCCCGGCTGGGACCGCCGCGCGCGCGTCGGCATCGACTGGGCGCTCGACTTCGTCCTCCCGCCGAACATCGTCAGCTCCATCGGCGCGCTCCCGCTCACCTCCCGGACCGTCGCGCAGCTGGCCGCCGGCGCGCCCCCCGCCTCCCCCGCCGAGCCTCCCGCCCCCGCGCCCGCGGCGCGGAGTGACCCGGCGTCTGGGTCGGCCCCGCCGGGCCGCTAGCGCTACCTCTTGGGGGCCGGATGCCCGCGGAGAGAGCCCGCCGCGTTAGCGCCGCGCCCGGGAGCGTCGCTGGCGATAGGCCGCGCCGGCGAGTCCCGCCGCGCCCACGACGAAGAGCAGCAGACTGTCCAGCTCCGGGGTGGCCGCGGGCGCGGGCGGGTCGTCGTGCGGCGGTGGGGGCGGCGGGTCGTGCGGCGGCGGGGGTGGGTCATACGGGGGCGGGGGCGGGGGCGAGAAGCTGCCGGCTCCGGCGCTCACGAACGTCGGCCAGCGGCCGCATCCATCCACCGCTGTCAGCCCCACGTTGTAGGCCCCGTCGCCGTGGTGGATCGTAAAGCTGAGCTGCTGCGTCCCGGCGGGCAGCGTGATAGCGGCATTGCCCGTCACATCGGTCTGGCCCGCGACATCCAGGTCCGCGTTGGTCACCGGGCCCACCTCGACGGCGTGCAACGTGTTGCCGTCCCCGTTGACCCGGAGGGTTGCCAGCAGCGTATCCAGGCCCTGCGGCACGGTAGCCAGCTCGACCCGGGGCCGGGGCGTGCAGTACGCGGGCAGCGGTGGGGGCGGCGGCGGGCTGTAGCCGCCGACGAACGTGGGCCAGGCGCCGCAGGCGTCCTGCACGACCAGATGCGCGGTCGGGGGCGTGCCGGGGGAGTCCGCGTGCAGGACGAAGCTAAATTGTTCCGTGCCCGCCGGCAGCGCGACGTCGAAGCTGCCGCGCTCGCCGGTCTGACTGCCGGCTTCGATCCAGCCGTAGCCGATGGCGTTGAAGCGCACCGCGTCCAGCTGGTTGTTCGGCACCCCGGCGGACGTCCCCGCCGTCAGGGTCACCGCGAGATCGGCGTGCTGCGGGCCGGTCGGCGTCACGGTCACCCCTACGGCCGGCCGGGGCGTACAGCTCGCGGCGAGCGCCGGGGCGGACCGCGCCCCCCCAAGCAGCACGAGCAGCGGGAAGATGACGAGTGCAACCCGCGTGGCCCACCGATAATCCCTCATCCTAGCCCCCCAGTGTGCGCCGGCCGCGCCTCGGCGTCGCCCTCGTGCGTCCCGCCCGCACAGAATTCAGTCGCAATTGCGCTACCTTCATACTGGGCGCGACCGGTGACGTGGCCGTGGGCCTCCGGTAGCCTTTTGGTTGAGGCTAGCCCGTTCTAAACCGACGCTAACCCCGGCGCCGCCGTCCACACGCTGGGGGCGCGGGGCGGGCCGGGCCACGCGGGGCAGCCGGGCACGCCCGCGCGGGGGCGCCCCCGCGCTCAACGGCGCCGCGACTGGCGCCGCCTACACTGGGGGCCGCACGACCCGATTGCCGCCGAGGAGACGCGCGTGCATCCGCGCGATTACACTGGCTGGGCGCAGGTGCTGCGGGCCGCTCGGACGCGGGCGGCCCTGCGGATGCTGGAGCGGCGCCTGCTGCGGCTGCCGCCCGACGCCGAGGTGCTGCGGCTCCGTCAGTTGTGCGGGCAGCGCCGCCGCGCCCTCGCCGTCCGCCCGGGCGCCCGCGCCCCGGGGCGGGCGCGCTAGCCGCGCTCGCCCCCGCGGCCCGCACGGCGCCTCAACCGCAATGCGACCCGGCCGCGACCGGGCTTTTCCGGGCGCCGCCTATCATACGCACTGGTCACCGCGGCCCCGACAACTGGTGGAGGTGGGGGTGGTATGAGCGTCCAGACTTGGGCAGTAGGCCGCGCGCTCGATCGGGCGGTCGCCACGCATGTCTTTGGCGATCCTCCCACCGCGGACCCGCCCGCCTATAGCGCCGACATCGCGGCGGCCTGGCGCATCGTCTACCAGTTGCAGGCCCGCGGCTGGTCTCTCCTCCTGCACGGGCGCCTGCAGCGCGACGACCCCGTCTGGACCTGTACCGTGATGGGGCCCGAGGGCCCGGTCGTGTACGCCCATGGCCCCATCGCCGCCCTCACCCTCTGCCGGGCGGCCCTGCTCGCCACGACCAGCCCCGCGCCGCCGGGCGATTAGCCTACTGTGTGGGCTCGGCATCGGCCGGCAGTGCTGGGACGAGCGACCTAGGGGCCGCTGAAGCGCGCGTCAGCGCAGGCGCTCGCGCAGGTGGTCGCCCACGCGCAGGGCGTTGGCGATCACCGTCAGCGCCGGATTGACCGCCCCGCACGACGGGAAGAAGCTCGCGTCCACGACGTACAGGTTGTCCAGGTCGTGCGCCTTGCAGTTTAGGTCGAGGGCCGACGTCTGCGGGTCGCGGCCAAAACGCACCGTCCCGTTCTGGTGCGCCGTGGCGCTGATGTCCATGATCTTGCCCAGGTACAGGTTGCGGGGGAACAGGTGCTTGTGCATGCCGGCGTGGCTCACGATGTGCTCCAGCTTGGCCGTGAGCCGCCGGTGCGCCTCCATGTTCACGTCGTGCTGCGCCAGCACGACGTCGCCCTGCGCGTTCAGCGTGACACGGTTCTCCGGCAGCGGCAGGTCCTCCGAGGTGAGCCAGAAGTCCACCGAGTGCCGCGCCATGTCCTCGAACGGCATCACCGGCGCCCAGCCGGCCCAGAACGGCGCCTCGCCCTTCAGCATCTCGCCGTCCGACTTGCCCACCATCTGGATGTTGCCCAGCGGGTACTCCGAATCGTCGGCGCCCGCGTAGAAGTCGTTTAGCGCGAGCGTCTTCTGAAACTGCGTCGGGTTCGGCTCGATGCTCAGCGCCATCACCGCCGAGCTGATGTGCCGCATGTAGAAGCGCCCCACCACGTCCGAGCGGTTGGCCAGGCCGTTCGGGTGCTGGTCGTTCGCCGAGCGCAGCAGCAGCAGCGCCGAGTTGATCGCGCCGCACGACACCACCACGATGTCGGCCGAGTATTGCTCGGCCTGCCCGTCGCGCTCCACGTGGACGGTCGTCACCGTGCTGCCGCTGGCATTCGTCTCCAGGCGCGTCGCCCGCGCGTTCAGGAGCAGCTCTACGTTCGGGTGCTGGAGCGCGGGGGCGACGCACAGTACCTCGGCGTCCGCCTTGGCGTGCAGCAGGCACGGGAAGCCGTCGTAGCGGTTGCAGCGTATGCACGGGCTCGTGTGCGTCGCCTGTCCGTGCTCGTCCTGGTCCAGCAGCACGCCGCAGGGTGCGTGGAACGGGTGCAGCCCCATGCGCTCCAGGTCGTCGCTCAGCTGCTGGATGCGCGGCTCGTGGACCACGGCCGGGTGCGGATATTGCTGGCTCCAGGAACCCTCGGTCGGGTCTTCGCCGTGATGGCCGTGGACCTGGAAAAGCTGCTCGGCCCGCGAGTAGTAGGGCTCGAAGTCGTCGTAACTGAGCGGCCAGGCCGGGGAGATGCCGCCGTAGTGCCGAATCTCGCCGAAGTCGCGCGGCCGCAGCCGGAACAGGGCCGCGCCGTACACTTTCGTATTGCCGCCGACGTAATACTGAATGCCCGGATGGAATGTGTGGCCGTCCTTGTCGTACCAGGTTTCCTGTGCCCGGTATTTCGCCTGGACGAACACGGCCAGCGAGTCCCAGTTGTCGCGCTCGCGCCGCAGGTAGCCGCCGCGCTCCAGCAAGAGAATGCGCTTGCCCGACGGGGCCAGGTGATACGCCAGCGTCCCGCCCCCGGCGCCCGTCCCGATGATGATCACGTCGTAGTGCGTATCGTGAGCCATAGTCCTCCCTTCTGCTGCCGCTAGCCGGCGAAGCTGGGTTCGGGCAGCCCCACCAGGCCCGGCCGTACCGCGAACAGGCTGCCCGAGAGCGGCGCCGCCGCCAGCTGCGCGGCGGTCATGTTCTGCCGCGAGGTCGTAACGTACAGCGTGTCCAGCCGCGCGCCGCCAAAGATGCAGCTCGTCGGCTGCGGCACCGGCACCGTTACGACGTGCGTGACCGCCCCCGTCGGCGCGTAGCGCACGACCCGGCCAACGCTGTTGTGGACGCTCCACACGCCGCCCTCCGCATCCACCGTGAGCCCGTCGGGAAAGGCGCCCCCCGCGCGGTCGATGCTGGCGAACAGGCGCCGGTTGGCGATGGCGCCGCGGTCGGGGTCGAAGTCGTAGGCGAAGATCGCGAAGCGGAAGCTCTCGCCGAAGTAGAAGACGCGGTCGTCCGGGCTCCACCCCAGGCCGTTGGCGCAGGCCACCTCGCCCCACAGCCGGCTAACCTGGCGATCCGGGTCGAGGCGGTACAGGCCCCCCACCGGCGCCGCCCAGTGTACGTCGTCCATCGTGCCGGCCCAGTAGCGGCCCTGGCGGTCGCACTTCCCGTCGTTGAAGCGGTGGCTGGGCTCGCCGCGCTCGGGGTCCGTCAGCCGCTCGAGCTGGCCCGTCGCTGGATCGAAGAACGCGAAGTCGTGGCGCAGCGCGAGGGCCAGTCCCCCGCGCGCCCGCAAGACCAGGCTGTTGACCTCGTCCGGCAGCGCGAACACGTCGTCGGTGCCGCGGTCGGGGTGGAAGCGGTGGATCTTCCCGCCGGCGTTGTCCACCCAGTACAGCGCCTGCTCGGCGACCGACCACATCGGCGACTCGCCACAGATCGGCTCCGCGCGCAGCACGCAGTCGGTTTCCGTCAGAGTAATCGTCTGTGGCGGCATGGCAACCTCTCCCGGCTGGTCGTTGGCGGGCCGTCGCCGGGGCGCGTCACAGCAGCGCCTCGGGGGCGTGACGTAGCTCGCGCGCCGTTTCGGCGATCGCCTCGCGCATGAGCTGGAAGCGGTTCGGCTGTCCCTTCGCCAGCGCCTCGGCCAGCTCCACGGCTTGCTGCGTGGTGATCTTGCCCGGCATCGGCGGCTCGTTCGGATCGACCACGCACTCGACCAGCGCCGGCCCCGGCTGGGCCAGCGCTTCGCGCAGGGTCGTTGCCGCCTGGTTCGGATCGGTCAGCGTGTAGCCCACCGCCCCGCACGCGCGGGCGAAGCCGGCGAAGTCGATCGGCTGCAGCTCGACGGCGAACTCCGGATAGCCGAACTGTACCAGCTGCTCCCAGCGCACCTGGTTCAGGGTGTCGTTCTTCACCAGGATCACCTTCACCGGTAGCTTGTACTTGACGGCCGTCGCCAGCTCGCCCATCAGCATCGTGAACGCCCCGTCGCCGGCCACGCAGACGACCTGGCGGCGAGAATAGGCGGTCGCCGCGCCGATGCTGTAGGGCAGCGAGCAGCCCATCGTGGACAGCGTGCCGGAGAGGGAGAACTGCATCTGGCCGCCCATGCGGACGTGGCGCGACAGCCAGGTGGTGTCCGTGCCGCTGTCGCAGGTGATGATCGCGTCGTCCGCGAGCAGCTTGTTCAGCTCGTGGAAGACGACCTGCGGCTTCATCGGCACGGCGCGGCTGGACCCCCGCGTCTCCATGAGCTGGTTCCAGCGCGCCATGCGCTGCTGCGCTTGCCGTAAGAAGCCGCGGTCGTCCTTGCGCTGAACGAGCGGCAATAGCGCCTGGAGCACGGCCTTGCTGTCGCCGACGAGCCCCACGTCGGCCGTGTGCCGCAAGCCGATGTGCGTGGGATCGATGTCGATCTGTATCGTCTTCGCCTGCCCCTCCTTGGGATAGAAGTCCAGGTAGGGGAAGGCGCTGCCGACGATCACCAGCGTGTCGCACTCGCGCAGGGCGTCCACGGACGGCGCGGTGCCCAGCAGCCCGATCCCGCCCGTCGTGTAGGGGCTATCGTCGGGCACGGCGGTCTTGCCGAGCAACGGCTTGATGATCGGCCCGGCGACCCGCTCGGCGAGCTGGATCACCTCGTCCCGGGCGGGGATGGCGCCGCGGCCCGCCATGATCGCCACGCGCCGCCCCGCGTTAATGGCGGCGGCCGCCTCCTGCAGCACGGCGGTCGCGGGCAGCGCCGGCGGCGTGGTGAGCAGGTCTTGCAGCAGCCGCGGCAGCCCTCGCCCCGAGGCCATCCCCTCCGTGACCGGCTGTTTGGCGATGTCGCGCGGCAGGTTGATGTGCGAGACCGTGCGGCGGCTGAGCGAGGTCTTGATCGCCTCGTCCAGCACGCGGTACAGGTGGTTCGGGCTCGCCACGCGCTCCGTGTATGCCGCCACGTCCATGTACAGGCGGTCGAGCGCCACGTCCTGCTGGTAGTGCGTGCCGATCAGGTGCGTCCAGGTGTGGCCCGTGATCGCGAGCACCGGCTGGTCGTCGCCCTTCGCGTCGTAGAGCCCATTTGCTAGGTGGATGCCGCCCGGGCCGGAGGTGGCCATGCAGACCCCCAGACGCCCCGTAAACTTCGCGTAGCCGCAGGCCGCGAACGCCGCGGCCTCCTCGTGGCGCACCTGCACGAAGTGCATGCGCTCCGGCTGCCGTCGCAGCACCTCCAGGATCTCGCCGATCCCATCGCCCGCGAACCCAAAGATCGTGTCGACGCCCCACTCGCTGAGACGCTCGACCAGCAGCTCGGCGACACTCTCTGCCATGCGACCGCCTGCTCCTCTCGCGCGGCGGGCCGCCGCGGCGTCTCCGCGCTACGCCTCGTGCCCGCCGGTGAGCATCCTGCACCCGTTGGCGTGTATGTTTAGCGTAGCCATCCGTGTTCGGACCAGGCTGAGCGGGCTTCGGACCGTGCATAGTATAGTGCTGGCGGCTCCTGGTGTCGTCCGCTACAACGCCGCGAACTCCTCGCGGAGCGGCGGCCGACCACGAGGCAGGCCGCCGCTCACCAACGGGGGGGGGGATTGACGCGTAGTGGTTGACACAGCGCAAGCGGCCGCTAGCTACGCGCCGATCGCCGACTATGCGGTCATCGGCGATTGCCACACCGCCGCGCTCGTGTCCCGCGACGGCTCGCTCGACTGGTACTGCCCCAGCCGCTTCGACGGCCCCGCGGTGTTCTGCCGGCTGCTCGACGCGGCCCGCGGCGGGTACTGTCGCCTGGCGCCAACGGACCGCTACACCAGCGCGCGCCACTACCAGGGGCCGACCAACGTTCTGCAAACCACCTTCGCCACGGCGAGCGGCCAGGTGCGGGTCACCGACTTCATGCCCGTCCAGGGCGCGGCGGGCGCGCGTGGCGCCGACATCGGCCCCGCCCGGCGAGTCCTGCGGCTAGTGGAAGGGCTCGCCGGCTCCGTCGACCTCACCCTGACCTTCAAGCCGACGTTCGACTTCGCCCGCGCCGCGACCACTCTCGCCGTGGTGGCCGAGCGCGGGGCGGTCGCGCGGGCCGCCGACAGCGTGCTCACCCTCGCCTGCCCCAGCGTCACGCTCGCCCCCGCTGCCGCGGGGACCTTGCAGGGCCAGCTGCGCGTGCGGGCCGGCGCGCGCCACTGGCTGGCGCTGACCTCTCCCGCGGATGCCTCCGACGCGGCCGCCCCGCTCGACGTGGGCGACGCTGATGCGGCCCTCGCGGCTACCCTGGACTACTGGCAGCGGTGGGCCGCGCGGTGTACCTACGCCGGCCCCTACCGCGCGGCCGTGCTCCGCAGCGCGCTCACCCTCAAGCTCCTTACCTACGAGGCCTCGGGCGCCATCGTTGCGGCCCCGACCACCTCCCTGCCGGAAGAGATCGGCGGCGTCCGGAACTGGGACTACCGCTACACCTGGCTGCGCGATAGCTCGCTCATCCTGTTCGCCCTGCTCGCCGTGGGCTACGAGGCCAGCGCGGCCGACTTCTTCGCCTGGCTGGAGCGGGTCTACCTCGCCGCGGACTCCGCGTCGCTCCAGATCATGTACACCATCGACGGCGGCCGCTCCCTGCCCGAGGTCACCCTCCCCCACCTCGCCGGCTACCGCGACTCGCGCCCCGTCCGCGTCGGCAACGCGGCCGCCCAGCAGCGCCAGCTCGACATCTACGGCGAGGTGCTGGCGACCGCCTACCTCCGCTACCGCGCCCAGGCGCCGGCCGTCGGCGCCTCCGACGCCCCCGCCGCCCGGCGGCCCTCGACCGCGGTCTGGACGCTCCTCCGCGGCCTCGTCGAGCAGGCGGCCGCCCGCTGGCAGGACCGCGACCAGGGCATCTGGGAGACCCGCGGCGGCCCGCAGCCGTTTCTCTACTCCAAGCTCATGTGCTGGGTCGCGCTCGACCGCGGCGTCCGTCTCGCCCAGGAGCACAGCCTCGACGCGCCGCTCGACCGCTGGTGCGCGACGCGTGACGCGATCCGCACCGCCATCGAGACGCGCGGCTACGATGCGAAGCTGGGCGCCTTCACCCAGGCGTTTGGCAGCCAGGCCCTCGACGCCAGCGCCCTGGCCATCCCGCGGGTCGGCTTCCTCCCGGCCACCGACCCGCGGGTGCGCTCGACCGTGGCCCGCATCCGCGCCACGCTCACCCACGACGGCCTGGTGCGCCGCTATACCGCGCCAGACGGCCTGCCGGGTGGGGAGGGCGCCTTCCTACTCTGCAGCTTCTGGCTCGTGGACGCCCTGGCGCTCGGCGGCCAGGTGGACGAGGCGCGCGCCCTCTTCGAGCGCCTGGCGGGCTACGCCAACGACGTCGGGCTCTTCTCGGAGGAGATCGACCCCCGCAACGGCGCCTTCCTCGGCAACTTCCCGCAGGGCTTCACCCACCTGGCCCTCGTCAACGCGGCCGCGCACCTGGCCCACGCCGCGCGGCACGGCCCCGAACAGGCGCCCCGCACCGAAGCCGAGCGCCTCGGCCCCACGCGCCAGGCCGCGTCTGGCGGCTGACTCAGCTCCCCACCGCCCGGCCGTCCCTGCCAGGGGCAATCATTCCGGAGACCGCTCCGCGGATCGACGCCGCTGGGGCAGCTGTATCGCCACCGCGTACAATCCGGTGCGCGAGTCGCGCCCTCGCGCCGCGCCGCCCCCGCGTCGTGGAGTGGGCCGGCGCCGCGGCCCGCGCGGTGGCCGCGCGGCCGCCGCGAGCCGCCAGCGCGCCGGGTCTGCCAGAGAGGAGCCTCGCCATGCGCGCCTTGCTGTTGTGCGCCGCCGTCTTGCTCGCGCCGCTCGGCCTGCCGGCCGCGCCGGCCCACGCCTGCCCCGCGCCGTCGATCCCCGTCTATCCGGGCGCCCAGGCCCCGGCGGGCGATGGCGCCAACATGCCGGTCACCGCCGGCAACACGTTCATTGCCACCAACGCCTCCTTGCTCGACATCCAGGCCTTCTACTACACCGTCTTGCCGAACGAAGGCTGGGCCCCCGTCACCCAGCTCCCCGGCCAGTATCCGGACCAGTTCGACGGCTTCGACTCCGCGCGTATGAACCAGCCCCAGGGAGTGCTCGAGTACAGCCGCAACGACGACCACGAGCACGTCCGCATCGTGGCCGACGCCGGCGGCTACAGCATCTGGGTCGACTGCCGCGACTAGCGGGCGGTCACTGGTAGGTAACCACGTCGGGAACGGGGTCGAGCGCCAGCACGTCCGCCGGGCTCATCAACGGGTGGTCCTGCTTGTAGAACAGCTTGATGCCCGCGTACTCGAGCGGATCGTCGGTGATGTAGCGCCGGTACTGCGAGATCTTCAGCGTGGGCCCGCCGAACCCGTCCATCATCACCGCCAGGTCCACGAAATCGTTCAGCTCGATGGCATCCTTGTGCTGGATCATGTCGTCGGTGAACTGGTGGACGATCAGCACCCGGTTCTCGAAGCGGTGCGTCACCGCGATGTCGGCCAGGTAGTTGATGGCCCAGTTGATGTCCTCGGCCGCGATGCTGCCAATTTGCCGGCCGGGCATCGTCGTCGCGCTCATGGCAAACTCCGGGTCGAGCGCCAGGTGAACGTGCTCCCGCTCGAGGAAGGGCCGCAAGACCTCCACCTCCTCTTGCACGCTGCTCCGGCCCACCTGCACGTCGAGGATCAGCAGAAACCCGTTCTCCTCCGCGAGGTTGGCCCACTCGTCGATCATCTCGGGCGGCATGCGGAAGCGATACATGCCGTCGTCGCCGGAGGCCGCCTGCGCCACCGTGGCGATGAGGTGCAGCGCCGGCTGCACGGGCCGGCCGTCCGCCTGGTAGGCGGTCGCCTGCTGGCGCAAGCGCGCGATCATGCGATCGCGCGGCTGCTCGCCCAGCACACCCAGCGCATCGGTGTACGGATTGCCATAATAGGTGACCAGGCGGCGGGTGGCCAGGACGGGGACGGGGGTGGGGGGCGGCTCTGGAGTCGGGGTGGCAGCAGGCGTGGCCGTCGCCTGGGGCTGCGCCAACGCGCTCAGCGCGCCCGGCCCCCCGCCCAGCAGCGGCAGGCTCGCGAGCGGCCCCGCGGCCCCGCTGGCGTCGGCGTCGCCCCACAGCACGGCCCCCAGCGACCAGCCGCCGAGTAGCGCGAGTGCGCCCACCAGACTCGTCGCGCACAGCAGCACGACCAGCCCCGCGATCGGTGGCAACGCACGACGTCGGTCCCCCATCGTGCTCTCCGCGGCCTTCACGACGCCTCCAGCCACGCCGTGCACGGCGTAGGCGGGCGTCGCGACGGCCAGGGCGCGATTTGGCGGCGCCGCGGCGAAGTCCCCATCAAACATAAAACGTGTCCACCCGAGAAAACGTTACATCGTGGCGCGAACGACGCACATACCTCCCCCAGCCCGATGGCCGGAAGGTGCCCTTCCGGCCATCGGGCTGGGGGCAAGCCGCTACCAGGGGGCAGTCCCTCGTCTCCGCTTCGGGCGTCCAGGGGGCTCCCTGCCGGGGGCTGCCCCCCCTCCTCACTCCGGGGGAGCCGAGGCGCTCCCCTGCCGGGGGCTGCTCCCCGGCTCCCATCCGGGGGTGCAGGGGCAGTGGCGCTCGCAGTATTCCGCGCCACACCCTGCCGGGGGGGTGGGCGGTGTCCCCCCACCTACCCCTCCTCTTCCTCCTTCCCTTCAGGGAGGGGGGAGAGGAGGGGGTCCTACCGCCCCAGCGCCCGCAGCGCGGCCTGCCGCACGCTGTCGTCGCTCCACTGGAGCAGATCCAGCGGCTCGCTGTAGGTCACCTCGCCCCGCTCCATGTAGAAGCGCTGCTGGTCCATCAGCGAGTCCCAGTTGATCCGGCCGTCCGGGTCGCTGTACGGCGGGATGGTCTTCTCGATCGTGGCGGCCGGCACGTGCGTGTAATTCTCGATGATCGCCGCGTTCTCGGGCGAGGTCCAGCCTTGCGTCACCAGATCGTTCAGGCCGCGCAGCAGCCCGCGCATGAACGCCTCGGCCACCGCGCGGTCGCGCAGGAACGTCGGGCCGCCGACCAGCACCGTGATCTGTGCGCCGCGCAGGAACTCTGGCACGATCTGCACGGCGTAACCCGCCTCGATGGCCGCGGTACCGAACGGTTCGGGCACGAACGCCGCGTCGACCGCCTGGTTGGCCAGGGCCTGCGGGATGTCGGGGAACTGGATCGGCGTGAAGTCCACGTCGGCCACGGTCAGCCCGGCCGTCTGCATCGCGCCGTTCACAGCATACTCGGCGAAGACGCCAGCGGAATTGGTGGCCACCTTACGGCCGCGCAGGCCGGCCGCGTCGCGTGCCTGGCCGCTGTCGTACAGGTCCTTGCGGACGACGAACGGATCGCCACCGGGTCCCGCCGGCGGGTTGCCGTGCAGGCCCGAGAGGATCTTGGTATCCACGCCCCGCGCGAACCCGTTGAGCACCGCCGCGCCGACCGTCGCCGAGGCCACTTCCAGGTTGCCGGCCGCCACCTGCGCCATCGCCTCACTGGTCACCTGGATCGGCTGCCAGTCGACCTCGATGCCCTCTTGCGCGAAGTAGCCTTTGTCCATCGGCACGAAGAACACCGCGCTCGGGATGATCGGAATCAGCCCCGTCCGGATGCGCGTCAGCTGCGGCAGCGGGGCCGCCGGCGCGCTGGCCCCGCCCCTCGCCGCCGCGGGCGTGGGCCGCCCCACCGCCGCGGCCGTCGGACCGCCGAGCGCCAGGAGCGCCGTGAGCGCCAGGAGCGCGTACCGGAAACCGGACACGTGGCACCTCCCTCCGCCAGCTAGCAATGGACCACCGCCCCGCCGCCTGCGTACCGCTCGCGCCGGCTGGCGTCCCTGGCCCGCCGTTCACGGCGGCGTGGCTCCGTGGCCATTACCCAATCAATCGCTCAACGCTCATCAACCAATTGCTCGACGCTCGTCAACCCGGCTCGATTAGGTACCGCCACGATGTCAAATGGTGTCCGCGACCGCCTCTTCCTGCACGCCGAACAACGCGCTCTCGGGGGCCGCCAGCACCGCGTCGGCTTGCAGCGGCAGTTGTCTGCGCGGCAGCAGGCGCACGCGCTGCCAGCCGTGCGTGAAGCGAATCGAGGCCTCGTGGCCCACCTGCAGGCGGCCGCTGCCGAGCGTGGCGCCGGTGACCGCTTGCAGCCCATCGGCCAGGCAGCCGTCGGCGCCCACGCACACCCTGAGCGCCGGGTCCTTCGCGGCGACGCCCCAGGCGCGCATGACGTGCGTCAGCATCCGCGCGGCCAGCGCCGCCCCCACGCAGGCCTCGCCGTGGAAGTGGACCGCCTCCAAGAACAGATCGGCCGCGATCGCTGCCGCCGCGTCGTCGCGCGGCAGCGTCTCGTAGTAGGTGCGCGCGGCGAAGATCGCGTCCCAGCCGGGCGCGTAGCGCTTGATGTCCACGACCGGCGTGCCGTCCACGAAGTCCAGGCGGTCCAGGTGGATCACCCGCTCCTCCACCCCCAGCAGCCGCGCCGCCGTGAGCCCCAGCGGGTTCGGCCGCGCGGCGTGGCGCAGTCCGAACACCCCCCGCCCCGCGCCGCCCGGCCGCGCGTGCCGCCCGCGCGTCTGCAGCGGCGCCTCGCCCGTCACCCCGTGCAGCCAGGCGAGGATCCACACGTGCGTGTTGCTCGCGATCTCGGCCAGCGCCGGCGCGAACGCCTCGTACACTTCGACGCTCGCCGGCACGCCGTTCACCGGCATCGCGCCCGCGTCGCTCACCGGCGACCGCACGACCCCGACAGGACGAAGACCGAACCGCTCGTCCACAGTGCTCCCGCTGACCTCCTTCCCCAACCCCCTCCCCCACAAGGAGCGGGAGCCTCCGGCTCCGCCGTCCCCGGCGTCCTCCCCCTTTCTCCCTACGGGGGAGAGGGGGGCAGGGGGGTGAGGGGTCCGCCCCCCATAGTCCGACAATGGTACTACGCGGTCCCCGCCAGGTACAATTTGGGGAACGCCTGTTCGCATTTTCCAGGCCACCCGCGCCGTCGAACCGCGCGAAATCGCGCCGGGCTGGTAGCGAATGCCAACACCTCTCCGCGTCGTCGTCACGTCCGACAACCACCTGGGCCGCTACTACGACCGGCTCGCGCCGCGCGCGCTCGAGACGCGCCGCGCCTGGCTGCGGCAGGGCTGGGAGGCCGCGGTCGCCTGCGCGCTCGACGAGGGCGCGCATCTCTTCTTGCAGGCCGGCGACCTGTTCGACACGCCCGAGCCCCGCAACGCCGAGCGCGTCGCCGTCGCCGAGGCGCTCGCCCGCCTCGACGCGGCCGGCGTCGGCTGCTTCGCCATCGGCGGCAACCACGACACGCCCCGCCAGCGCACCGACCACGGCGGCGCGGCGCCCCAGGCGGTCTACGCGGGCCTCGGCCGCCTGCAGCTCTTGCACGCCACCGGCCGCATCGTCACGCACCTGCGCGAGATTGCCGGCTGGCGGGTCGCCATCGGCGGGCTCGGCTGGAACCCCGCGCTCGCACCCGGCGCCGACCCCCTTGCCGACCAGGCCTGGGACGTGGCTGCCGACCTGCGGCTGCTCCTGCTCCACCACAGCGTCGAGGGCCACATCTATCCCGGCGCCAACGAGCCGCGCCTGGCCCAACAAACGCTCGCGCGCTTCCCCGCCGACGCTTTCTTCGTCGGTCACGTCCACCACCACGCGCGCCTCACGCTCGACGGGCGGCTGGTCGTCGTCCCCGGCGCCACCGAGCGCATGACCTTTGGCGAGCGCGACGAGACGCCCGGCTTCGTCTACCTGGAGCTCACGCCCGGCGGCGTCGAGCGGCTGGAGCACCGCGCCGTCGCCAGCCAGCCGCGCCACGAGACGACCGTGCGCCTGGAGACGCTCGACGGCGACGACCTGGCCGCCGCGCTCTTGCGCCGCATCGAGCCCGTCTGCCATCCCGAGGCGCTCGTGCGCGTGAAGCTCGTGGGCCAGGTCAGCCGCGACGCCTACCACGCCCTCGACCTGGCCGGCGCGCGCGACTTCGGCGCCGCGCGCTGCGCCCTCTTCGACCTGCACGCCGACGGCCTCACCCTCGCCGACGAGCTGCTGCCGGCCGGCGAGCCGGTGCGCGTGGCGCCGCGCGACGAGCTGGCTTGCTGCGCCGACGAGCTGCTCGCCGCCACCGCCGACCCCGCCGAGCGCGACCTCCTCCTCGCCACCCGCGCGGCCGTCCTGGCGGCGTACGACAATGAGTGAGCTAGGCGTGTCGTCGCCGCGAGCCCTCACCCCGACCCTCTCCCTTTGCGAGAGAGGGCAGACTGACTCCCCTCTCCCCCTGGGAGAGGGGCTGGGGGTGAGGGCGTGATCCTCCTCGAACGCCTCCGCGTCGACCGCTTCAAGGGCCTGCGCGACGTCGCGCTCGTCTTTCCCGAGCGCGGCAGCGTGCTCGTCGAGGGGCTGAATGAGGCCGGCAAGTCCACCCTCTTCGAGAGCGTCTACTTCGCCCTCTACGGCAGCCTCCTCGCCAGCGAGGAGAACCGCGGCGGCCTGGAGAGCGCCATCGGCTACGGCGCCGCCGAGGCGCGCGTCGAATTGGCCTTCCGCGTCGGCGACACGCGCCTCGAAGTCACGCGCATCATCCGTCGCGGCAAGCCGAGCCGCGCCCGCCTGCGCCTGCGCCCGCCCGACGGCCGCGAGGAAGAGGTCGGCCAGATCGCCGCCATCAACCGCCGCATCGTGCAGGAGATGGGCGACCTGGAGGGTGCCGCCCTGCTCGACTCCTGCTTCGTCGAGCAGAAGAAGCTGGAGAAGCTGGAGGCGATGGACGCCCGCGAGCGCGAGGCGGCCCTGCTGCGCCTGCTGAACCTCGACCGCCTGGCCGCCCTGGAGCGCCGCTTCCGTACCGGCCGCGCCGACGAGCGCGCGCTGGAAGCCGCCGAGGCCCGCGCCGAGCTGGCCGCGATCCGCGAGGCCATCCCCGCCCGCGAGGCCGAGGAGGCCGAGATCGTCCGCGCCCTGCGCGCCGCCGCCCTGCGCCGCGACCTGGACGCGCTCGCCCAGCACGAGGCCGACGCCGCTGCCGCGCGTGCCGACTGCCGCCGCCTGGAAGCCGCGCGCGTCGACCGCTGGGCGGCCGAGGCCGCGGCTACCGAGCGCAACCTGCTGCGCGAGTGGGAGCGCCTGGAGGCCGCGGCGGCCAGCGCCGCCGGTCTCACCGCTGCCGAACAGGCCGCCGCCACCGCCCAGGCTCGCCTGGCCGCCCAGGCCGCCACCGCGCGGACTCGCGCCACCCAGACGCTCGTCAGCGGCGCCGCCGCCGTGCTCCTCCTCGCCAGCGCCTTCGCCCTCGGCCAGTCCGCTTCGACCACCCGCCCACCGGGCCTCGCCGCCGGCCTGGCCGCGCTCGGCCTCGTGCTCGCCGCCGCCGCCCTCTGGCTCGGCCGCCGCTGGGCCAGCGCTCGCGCCACCCGCGCCGTCGCCCAGGCGACCGCCGCCACGGCCGCCGACTCGCTCGCCACCGCCCGCGCCCGGGCCCACCTCGCCGCCCAGCTGGGCATCGACGAGGCCGCGCGCTTCGACCTCGCCGCCCAGTTCGCCGTCCTCGGCACCGTCCCGCCCGAATCCCTCGCCGACTGCCGCGCGCGCCTCGCCGCATTGGAGGTTAACCTAACCCCCCCGGCCCCCCTTCCCTTCGAAGGAAGGGGGGAGCCGGTAGAGACGACGCCAGGTTCTACCCTGTCTCGCCACGAGGGCGCCGGGGGAGTCGGTAGAGCCGACGCCGATTCTCCCCCTTCCCGCATCGGGAGGGGGGCCGGGGGGGTAGGTCTCCCCGCCGTCGAGCGCGCGCTTGGTGAGGCGGCCGCCCGCGAGGCCGCGGCCGTCGAGCAGGCCGCCGCCCGGCGCGATGCCATCACCCGCGCCCTCGACGCGCTGGACCTGCCGCCGCCCGCCGAGCTGTCCGTCGGGGCGATCGCCCATCTCCTGCCCGCCGTGGCCGCCGCCCCCGCCGCCCCCGACGCGCTCGCCGCGCGCCGCGACGCCCTCCTGGCCGAGCTAGGCGCGCTCCGCGATCGCCAGGCGGCGCTGGAAGCGCGGTGGGGCCTCGCCGCCACGCCGCTCGACCGCGCCGCCTGCGCGGCCGAGGCGGCCGCCCTGCGCCGCGACCTGGCCGTGCGCGCGCGCGCCCAGGGCATCATCGCCATTGCGCGTGACCGCCTCGTGCAGCGCGTGCTTCCGAACACCGTCCGGCACATGCAGCTCCTGCTGCCGCTGCTCACCGCCGGCCGCTACCGCGACGCCGCGATCACCGACGACTACCGCATCCGCGTCTGGGACGAGCGTGCCGGCCGCTACGTCGCCAAGCACCTCTTCTCGGGCGGCACCCGCGACCAGTTCTCGCTCGCCCTGCGCCTGGCCTTCGCGCTCGCCACTCTGCCCGCCGAACGGGGCGCCCGCCCCGGCTTCCTCTTCCTCGATGAGCCGCTCAGCGCCTTCGACGCGCCCCGCGCCCGCGCCCTCGTCGAGCTGCTGACGACCGGCTACGTCGCGCAGCACTTCGCCCAGATCTTCGTCATCTCGCACGGCGGCCCCTTCGACCGCCACGCCTTCCCCTACACCATCCGCCTCGCCAACGGCCGCGTCGTCGACAGCAGCCTGCCGTCGGCTCCCGCTGCGTCCGCGCCCAGCCCGCCCCTCGCCAGCACCGCGCTCTGACCCGCGACGTGGCGTGTCGCGGCGCCCGCGCGCTTGCCGAGCGAGCGGCCGCGCCGTACAATCTGGCGGCGAGCAGTTCGCGTGGACGCTGGCACGGCGACTGCGGTCCAGTGGCCATACGGCGATGTGCTGTGGCCGGGCCAGCCCGGCCCAGGCCGTCCGAGGCGTCGCGCCACTGCGAGCCATGCGGCCCGGACAGCCGCGGCCCGTGACGGGGTAACGTTCCCGCGCGCCAGATCCTCGCGGCACACCCGCAACGTCGAGGAGGACCGGCTTGGACGTTTCCATCGTCATCCGGGCGAAGAACGAAGCCCGGTTTATCGGGGAGACGCTCGAGGCCATCGGTCGCCAGGACGGCGTGAGCCGCGTCGAGGTAATCGTCGTCGACTCGGGCTCGACGGACGGCACGCTGGACATCGTGCGCCGCTTTCCGGTCCGGCTCATCGAGATCCCGCCCGCGACGTTCACGTATGGCCGGGCGCTGAACCTCGGCGTGGCCGCCGCCCGCGGCGACGTGGTCGTTAGCCTGAGCGCCCACTCGCTGCCTGCTCACGAGCGCTGGCTGGCCAACCTGGTCCGCAACTTCGCCGACGCGCGTGTCGCGGGGGTCTACGGCCGCCAGATACCGCGCGCCAATGCCTCGATTTTCGACCTGTTCGGCATGACGCTGTCCGGTGTCACCAGCACGCGGCGCCGCTGGCAGGAGCAGGACATGATGTTCTCCAACGCCAACGGCGCCTTCCGTCGTCGGCTCTGCCGCGCGTTCCCCTTCGACGAGCGGTTGCTTGGCGCCGAAGACCTCGCCTGGGCGCAACAGGTCCAGGCCCAGAGCTACGCCATCGTCTACGAGCCCGGCGCGCCCGTCTACCACTCGCACGGCGAGTCGCTGCCGCACCTGCTGCGGCGCCTGGCCAAGGACCAGCCGACCATCGTCAAGCTGAAGCTCGGACTACTCAAGCCGGCCGAGCGGGAGGCGCCCGCACCGGTCCTGCCCGAGGGTAGCTAGCGTGCGACGCACCGCGCCCCCTGGGGCCGCGCGATGAGCGGCCCCCCCGACGCCCCGCGCGCCCACGAGCGCCTGTACGTCGCCATCCTGGCCGGCGGCAGCGGCACGCGGCTCTGGCCGCTCAGCCGCACGCAGCGGCCTAAGCAGCTCCTGCCCCTCGCCGGCGAGCGCACGCTGATTCAGGACACGTTCGACCGTGTGGCGCCCCTGGTCGCGCCCGAGCGCGTGCTGGTCCTCACCGACCAGACCCTCGCGCCCCAGGTGCGCGCGCAGCTGCCCGAGGTGCCGGCGGCCAACGTGCTCATCGAGCCGGCCCGGCGCGGTACGGCGGGTGCGCTCGCCCTGGCGGCCCTGTGGGTGCGCGAGCGCGACCCCCACGGTGTCATCGCCTGTCTCAGCTCCGACCACGTCATCCCGAACGCCGCGGAGTTCCGCCGCACGCTCGGCGTAGCCGCGACGGCGGCCGCCGAGGGCCGCTACCTGCTCACGCTCGGCATCCAGCCCACCCAGCCTGCCACGCAGTACGGCTACATCGAGGTCGCCGAGCAGCTTTCCGAGGTCGATGGCTACCCCATCTACCACGTCGCGCGCTTCGTCGAGAAGCCCGACCGGCCGGTGGCCGAGGCGTACCTGCGCGGCGGCCGCCACCTGTGGAACAGCGGCATCTTCATCTGGCGCGCGGACACCATCCTCGCCCAGTTCGCCGAGCTGATGCCCCACCTCTACGCCACGCTCGACCCGCTCGGCCCCGCCCTCGGCTCGCCCGAGGGCGCCGCTGCCCTCGCCGCCGCCTACCCCACCATCGAGGTCCAGACCATCGACTACGGCATCCTGGAGCGCGCGCCCGACGTCGCGGTGGTGCCGGCCCGCTTCGCCTGGAGCGACGTGGGTAGTTGGAGCGAACTCTACGACGTGCTGCCCCACGACGGCAGCCAGAACGTCCTGCGCGGCCAACATCTCGCGCTCGACACCACCGGCGCGCTGATCTACAGCGAGACGAGTGGCCGGACCGTCGTGGCCCTCGGCCTGGAAGACCTCGTCGTCGTCGACACGCCCGACGTGCTGCTTATCTGCCCGCGCAGCCGCACCCAGGAAGTCAAGCGCCTCGTCGAGTGGCTCGAAGGCGACCCCCGCTTCTCCCACCTCCTCTAGCCCCCGCGGGCGCGCAAGGCGAGCCGCCAACGTCTCGTAGGGGCGGCCTCGTGATCGCCCGCCACGTCTCGTAGGGGCGGCCCTCGTGGTTGCCCGCCACGTCTCGTAGGAGCGGCTCTCGTAGCATCTGCTCCAACCAATTCAGAAGTTTCGTAGGAGGGGGGCATGCCCGCCACCGGGGCTGGGCACCAAGGTCACGTAGGGGCGGGTCTCGTGCCCGCCCGCGGCCCGCGGGCCGCAGCCCCCGGCGTCCGCCGACCGCTCAATCTGGCTGCAAACCGCTGCAGGAGAGGCAGGGCCGGGGCTCGTCCCCTGCCGCCCGGCCGCCGCACCCGGCCGCCCCACCGCCCAGCCACCGGCGGAAATGACTCGTGGGGGCGGGTTTCCTACCCGCCCGCGGCCTGTGGCGCGGGATACTACAGCGCCACTGCCCCCGTCCCGGCGCCGGCGCTACCGGGAGGGCCGGCCCAGCGGGAGCCTGGGGCGCGGAATACCGCAAGCGCCACTGCCGCCACCCCGGCGCCGCGCACCACGGCCCACGCGCGCCACCCGGACCCCGCCCCTCCCGAAATCGTCTCTATAGATAGCAACCCCCACACCCTATTCACGACAGGAGGTGCCCCGACAGAATCCAGCCTGGCAGTCCGCCCGAGCCACCCGAGCGGGGCCACTGTCCCTCTCCCCCCTTCCCTATCAGGGAAGGGGGGCCGGGGGGGGTAGGTCCCGGCCGTCCCAGGCGCGGCCGCCCCGCTCCCACCCGTCGCGGCCCTCCCAGATGCGGGCCTCCCTGCCCTTGCGGTAAGGCCACCCCATCGCTCCGCCCGGCCGCGACTACGCCCTGGCAGCAAGGAAGCGCCTGCTCCGCGCACCGCCCGGCGGCCTGACGTCCCCGCCGGGAGCACCGGTGCCTGACGGACCGCGCTGGCGGAGAGTGACCACCGCGCCGCGCGCGGCGCGCTCCCGGCCCGCCCGAC
>DATGMD010000042.1:0-99193 GCA_035293805.1 Chloroflexota bacterium
TCTACGTGCCCGATCGTCCCCACGTTCACGTGCGGCTTCGTTCGCTCAAACTTCTTCTTCGCCATTTGGCCTCTCCAGCTCTCAGCTCTCAGTTGTCAGCGATCAGCTACCCACGCGCGCCCGTCTCCTCCTGACGGCTGACACCTGATGGCTGACCGCTCGCTTACGCTCGCGCCTTGGCGAGCAATTCGGTGCCCACGTGGCTCGGGACCGGCTCGTAGTGCGAGAACTCCATCGCGTAGGTGGCGCGGCCCTGTGTCGCCGAGCGGAGATCGGTCGCATAGCCGAACATCTCCGAGAGCGGCACCTTCGCCCGCACGATCTGCGCGTTGCCGCGCATCTCCATGCCCTCGATGTGCGCGCGCCGACCGCTGAGATCGCCGATCACGTCGCCAGTGAACTCGTCGGGGGTGGTAACCTCGACCTTCATCACGGGCTCCAGGATCTGGCTCCCCGCCTTGCTCAGCGCGTTCTTCAGCGCCATCGATCCAGCGATCTTGAACGCCATCTCCGACGAGTCCACCTCGTGGTACGACCCATCGACCAGCGTCACCTTGAGGTCCACGACCGGGTAGCCCGCGAGCGCGCCGGTATCGGTCGCCTCGCGAATGCCGGCCTGCGCCGCCGGGATGTACTCGCGCGGCACGACGCCGCCGACGATCTTGTCCTCAATCACCAGGCCGCTGCCGCGCTCCAGCGGCTCGACCTCGATCCACACGTGCCCGTATTGACCGTGGCCGCCGGTCTGCCGCACGAAGCGGCCCTCGGCGCGCGCCGGGCGCGTGATCGTCTCGCGATAAGCCACCTGGGGTCGGCCCACGTGGGCATCCACCCGGTACTCGCGCAGCATGCGGTCGGTAATCACTTCCAGGTGCAGCTCGCCCATGCCGCCGATCAGCGTCTGGCCGGTCTCGGGGTCGGTGTGGACCTTAAACGTCGGGTCCTCCTCGCCGAGCCGCTGGAGCGCGATGGCCAGCTTGTCCTGGTCGGCCTTGCTCTTCGGCTCGATCGCCACGTGGATGACCGGCTCCGGGAACTTGATCGCCTCCAGCACGAGCGGCTTGTCCGGATCGCAGAGCGTGTCGCCGGTGATCGTACTCTTGAGCCCGATAATCGCGGCGATGTCGCCGGCCTCGACGCGATCGATCTCCTCGCGCTTGTTGGCGTGCATCTGCAATAGCCGCCCGACGCGCTCGCGCTCGCCCTTCGTCGAGTTGAGCACGTAGGAGCCCTTTTCGATCACGCCCGAGTAGACGCGGACGTAGGCCAGCTTGCCGACGTGCGGGTCGGCCACGATCTTGAACGCCAGCGCCGCGGCCGGCTCGCTCACCGAGGCGTGGCGCAGCACCGGCTCGTCGGTCCGCGGGTCGATGCCCGCCACCGGCGGGATGTCGAGCGGCGACGGCAGGTAGTCCACCACCGCGTCGAGCAGCAGCTGCACGCCCTTGTTCTTCAGCGCGCTGCCACACAGCACCGGCACGAGCTGACCGCCGATCGTGGCCTGCCGCAGCGCGGCCTTCAGCTCGTCGTAGCTCAGCTCCTCGCCCTCGAGGTAGCGCTCCGTCAGGCTCTCGTCCTGCTCGGCGATCCGCTCGATCAGCATCTCCCGATGCTTGGCGGCCGCCTCGGCCAGATCGGTCGGAATCGGGACTTCGCGCGGCTCCTCGTCGGCGGTCGCGCCAAACTGATAGGCCACGTTCTTGAGCAGGTCCACGACGCCCGAGAACGAGGACTCCCGCCCAATCGGCAGCTGCAGCGGCACCGGGTGCGCCCCCAAACGGTCGCGGATCATGTCCACGGTGCGCCAGTAGTCCGCCCCCGTGCGGTCCAGCTTGTTCACGAAGCAGATGCGCGGCACGTTATAGCGATCGGCCTGCCGCCAGACCGTCTCCGACTGCGGCTCGACACCCGCCACGCCGTCGAACACGACGACGCCGCCGTCCAGCACGCGCAGCGACCGCTCCACCTCGACCGTGAAGTCGACGTGGCCCGGCGTGTCGATAATGTTGATCTTGTGACCGTTCCACTCGGCAGTCGTCGCGGCCGCGGTGATCGTAATGCCGCGCTCGCGCTCCTGCTCCATCCAGTCCATGACGGCCGTGCCCTCATGGACTTCGCCGATCTTGTAAGTCTTACCCGTGTAATAGAGGATGCGCTCGGTCGTCGTCGTCTTGCCCGCATCGATATGGGCAATAATGCCGATGTTGCGCGTCCTCGCGAGGTCCGTGGCCATTGGTAGTCCTCAGCTATCAGCTATCCGCTATCCGCTATCCGCAGACGCCCGTGCTGTCTGCGGATAGCGGATAGCGGACGGCTCGTTTACCACCGGTAATGGGCGAACGCCCGGTTGGCCTCCGCCATGCGGTGTACGTCATCCTTCTTCTTCACAGTTGCGCCCTGGCCCTGGGAGGCATCCCGCAATTCCGCGGCCAGCTTCTCCGCCATCGAGCGGCCACCCCGCGCCCGCGCGCTGGCGATGAGCCAGCGCATCGCCAGCGACGTGCGCCGGTCGCCCTTGATCTCCACCGGCACCTGATACGTCGCGCCGCCGACCCGCCGCGGCTTCACCTCGAGCACCGGCGTCGCGTTGCGCATCGCCAGCTCAAACACGTCCAGCGGGTTGCGGTGCAGCTGCCCCTCGACGATGTCCAGCGCCCCGTAGACAATCTTCTCGGCCTTGCTCTTCTTGCCGTCGTACATGATCTTGTTGATGAAACGCTGCAGCGTGCGATTCCCGAACCGCGGATCCGGGGGGACCTCGCGTCGCACCACACGGGCTCGTCTCGGCATGGCTCACCTCCGCCGCGCCGCCCGCCTCCGGGGCGGCGCACACCTCTGCGGCACAGACCTCTTCTACACACGCGAAGGCCAGGTAGAAAGCCACTACCTGGCCCGCTCGGCTCGACCTCAACGCGCGGGGCGGGGCTGGGTGGGGCGGTGGTTCACGCCCCAGGACGCGGTGCGCGCCCTAGCCGCCCTGCTTCGGCGCCTTCGCGCCGTACTTGGAGCGCCCCTGCCGGCGCTTTTGCACGCCGGCCGCATCGAGCGCTCCGCGCACCACGTGATAGCGCACGCCCGGCAGGTCCTTCACCCGACCGCCCCGCACGAGGACGACCGAGTGCTCCTGCAGGTTGTGCCCCTCGCCCGGGATGTAGGCGGTGACCTCCATCATGTTCGAGAGGCGCACGCGCGCGATCTTGCGCAGCGCGGAGTTCGGCTTCTTCGGCGTCATCGTGCGCACCTGAATGCACACGCCCCGCTTGAAGGGCGAGCCCCGTCCGCGCGTGGTCCGCGAGTTCAACGCGTTGTAGTTGAAGCGCAGCGCGGGCGCGGCGGTCTTCTTGCGAAGCCGCTGGCGGCCCTTGCGGACGAGCTGGCTAATCGTAGGCAACAGCCACTCCCCCTGCTTCCCTCTGTCCTTTTTTCAATGCCCGCCCAGTCCTGCAACCGGGCGCAGCCGCCCCTGGGCGTGCTCAACGCCTCAGATGCGTGGGCGGTCGCCCGCGGGCGACCGCCCACTCCAAGACAAGTGTAACCCAAGGACTAGTCAGTGACGCCGAAAACTAATTTTAGTCCTCTGGCGCCTCGCTGTCAACCGGCTCCGCCGCGGACGAGCCGCTTTCGGCACCCGCCGCGGCGCTGTCCGTGGGCCCGCTGCCTGCGTCGATGTCGCCGAGTCCCAGCGCGCCCTCCGCGGCCTCCGCGCCGAGGGCACCGGGGCCGTCCGTTTCGCCAAAGCCAGCCGCGTCGTCGCCAAACAGGTTGGCCACGACCTCGTCGTCGCTGAGGTGCGCGCCCTCGCCCGCGCCCTCGTCGCCGAACGGCGAACCGCCAAAGCTGGGCGGCTCGCCGCCGCCGAACCCCAGGTCGTCGCCGAAGCCGCCCTCGCCGAACGACGGGACCGGCTCGCCGGCCTCGAACAGCGCGCGCGCCTCGGCCATCGCCAGACGCTCCTGGCGCGCCTTGACCCGCGCTTCCAGCCCCGATCCGGCTGGGATCAGCTTGCCGATGATGACGTTCTCCTTGAGGCCCAGCAGGTGGTCCACCTTGCCGCTCAGCGCGGCCTCGGTGAGCACCTTCGTGGTCTCCTGGAACGACGCCGCCGCCAGGAAGCTGTCCGTGTTCAGCGATGCCTTGGTCACGCCGAGCAGCACCGGCTTCGCCGTCGCCGGCTCCCCGCCCTCCGCGAGCACCTGGCGGTTCTTGTCTTCGTACTCGAAGCGGTCCACCAGCTCGCCCGGCAGCAGGTCGCTGTCCCCGGCGATGTCCACCCGCAGGCGGCGCAGCATCTGCCGCACGATGATCTCGACGTGCTTGTCGTTGATCGTCACACCCTGCGAGCGGTACACGTCCTGGATCTGGTCCACGAGATACCGCTGCACCGGGTCGCGGCCCTGGATGCTCAGGATCTCCTGCGGGTCGCGCGCGCCCTCAGTGAGCTGCTCGCCCGCCGTCACCCGTCCGCCGTTCTCGATGTTCGGGCGAATGCGCGCGGCCGGCGGCACCGGGTACTCGCGCTCCTCGCGCTCCTCGGCCACCACCACGACCATGTTGTCGGTCAGCTCCACGCGCCCGGCGAGCGCAGCCAAGACCGGGTGGCCATCCACCTCGGCCAGCTCCTGGTCCTTCTGCACCCAGTCGTCGGCGCGGACCTTCAGCTCCGCCCCCGGCGGCAGCTCGTGCTCGTCACGGTAGGTCTCCTGCGAGACCACGCGGATGACGCGCTGGTCGTCGCGCCGCTGGATCTCGACGACGCCGTCGATCTCGCTGAGCAGCGCCTTGCCCTTCGGCACCCGGGCCTCGAACAGCTCCTCCACGCGCGGCAGACCGCTCGTGATGTCCAGGCCCGCCACGCCGCCCATGTGGAACGTCCGCATGGTCAGCTGCGTGCCCGGCTCGCCGATCGACTGGGCGGCGACGATGCCCACCGCATCGCCGATCCGCACCAGGCGCCGCGTGCCCAGGTGCCAGCCGTAGCAGCGCTGGCAGACGCCATGGCGCGACTCGCACGACAGCGGCGAGCGGATGGTGAGCGCCTTGACCCCCGACGCCGCGATCTGGTCCCGCTTCTCCTCGTCGATCTCCTCGTTGGCATCCACCACGATCTCGCCCGTGTCCGGATGGATGATGGGCTGCGCCGTCACGCGGCCCACGAGCTGCTCCAGGCGCCCCGCCCGCAGCTCCGGATCGGCCAGGTCATGGATCAGGATGCCGCTCTCGGTGCCGCAGTCCTCGTCGTAGACGATGATGTTCTGCGCCACGTCGATCAGGCGGCGGGTCAGATACCCCGAGTCCGCCGTGCGGATGGCCGTGTCGGCGAGGCCCTTGCGGGCGCCGTGCGTGGACAGGAAGTACTCGAGCACCGTTAGCCCGTCGCGGAACGACGAGCGGATCGGCAGCTCGATGATCCGGCCCGACGGGTCGGCCATCAGGCCGCGCATGCCGGCCATCTGGGCGATCTGCTGCACGTTACCTTTGGCCCCCGAGCGCGCCATCATGCTCACCGACCCGTACGGATCGAGCGCCTCGCTCACGGCGTCGGTAATGTCCTCCTTGGCCTTCGTCCACACCTGTACCACGTCGTTGTAGCGTTCCTCTTCGGTGATCAGGCCGCGGCGGTAGTCCCGCTCGATGCGCGTCACCTCGGCGTCCGCCTCGGCCAGCATCTCCGCCTTGCGCGCCGGCACCTTGATGTCCTCGATGGCGATCGTGATGCCCGAGCGCGTGGCGTACTCGAAGCCCAGGTGCTTGATCGCGTCGAGTACGTTCGCCGTCACACGGTTGCCGTACTGACGAATCAGCGAGGCGACGAGCCGCTTCAGGCTCCCCTTGTCCATCGTCTCGTTCAGGTACGGCGTGGCCTCGGCACCAGCCTCCTGCAGCGCCTCGTTGATCGCTTCGTTGAAGATGATGCGACCCACGCTTGTGCTGACCAGCTCGCCGAAATGGTGGCCGTTGCCGTTCGTCTCGCCGTCGGCGCTCGCCGCCGGCGTCGGCACGCGCACCTGGATCGACGCCTGGAGCTGGATCTGCCCCAGCTCGTGCGCCAGCCGCGCCTCCTCCGGATTGGCGAACACGCGGCCCTCGCCCTGCAGCCCCGGCCGGATGAGCGTCAGGTAGTAGCACCCGAGCACCATGTCGAGCGTCGGCGCCGTGATTGGCTCGCCGTTCGACGGCTGCAGCAGGTTGTTCGTGGACAGCATCAGGTCGTAGGCCTCGCGCTTCGCGGCCGCCGACAGCGGCACGTGGACGGCCATCTGGTCGCCGTCGAAGTCGGCGTTGAACGCCGCGCAGACGAGCGGGTGGATCTGGATCGCGCTGCCCTCGATCAGCGTCGGCTCGAACGCCTGGATGCCCAGGCGGTGCAGCGTCGGCGCGCGGTTGAGCAGCACCGGGTGCTCGTGGATGACCTCTTCGAGGACGTCCCACACCTCATCCCGCACCCGCTCGACGATGCGCTTGGCGCTCTTGATGTTGTGCGCGTACTGCTTGTCGACCAGCTTGCGCATCACGAACGGCTTGAACAGCTCCAGCGCCATGCGCTTCGGCAGCCCGCACTGGTGCAGCTTCAGGTCCGGCCCGACCACGATCACGGACCGGCCCGAGTAGTCCACGCGCTTGCCGAGCAGGTTCTGGCGGAAGCGCCCCTGCTTGCCCTTCAGCATGTCCGAGAGCGACTTCAGCTTGTGGTTGCTCGACCCCGACACCGCCCGCCCGCGACGGCCGTTGTCGATCAGCGAGTCCACCGCCTCCTGCAGCATGCGCTTCTCGTTGCGCACGATGATCTCGGGCGCGCCCAGCTCCTGCAGCCGCTTCAGCCGGTTGTTGCGGTTGATCACGCGGCGGTACAGATCGTTCAGGTCGCTCGTGGCGAAGCGGCCGCCGTCGAGCTGCACCATCGGGCGCAGGTCCGGCGGCAGCACCGGCAGGATCGTCTGAATCATCCACTCCGGCCGGTTGCCCGACTTGCGGAACGCCTCGACGATCCGCAGGCGCTTGGTCGCCTTCTTGCGGCGCTGGCCCGACGACGAGCGGGTCTCCGCCCGCAGCTCGTTGGCCAGCTCCTCCATGTTGATGACCTTCAGGCGCTCGCGGACGGCCTCGGCGCCCATGCCCGCCTTGAAGATGCGCCCGCACGCCTCGACCAGGTCGCGGTACTCGCCCTCGGTCAGCGTCTGCAGCGGCTTGATGCCCTCGATCTTCGCAATGCGGGCGTCCGCCTCCGCGCGAATCTTCTCGATCTCGCCGGCCAGCTTGCCCTGCAGCTGCGACGCCTGCTCGGTATTCAGGTCCAGCCGCGCCTCGGTGCGGTCCGCCACGTGCTGCTGCGCGCGCTCTTCCGCGAGCCGCGCGTCCGTCTCCAGCCGCTCGCGGTACTCGCGGACCCGGTCGTCCAGCTCCTCCAGGTAGTCCGGCCGCACCATCGCGTCTTCCTCGACGATGGTCCAGTCCAGGGTCTCCATGCGGATGTCGTGGGGCGCCGCCTCGTTCTCGTAGCTCTCCAGCTCATCGCGCACGCGGGCGGCCTCCTCCTCGACCGCGGCGATGCGCTCGCGCATCTCCTCCGTGCGCCGCGCGGAGTCCGCGGCGGCCTGCGCGGCCAGCTCGGCCCGCTCGGCCTCGCGCCCGCCGGCCAGCGTCTCCATCTGCTCGGCGGCCGTCTCCTCGGCCGCGCGGATCCGGGCATCGCGGTCGGCCTCCACCTGGCGGATGGCCCGCTCGCGCGCCTCCTCGTTCACGTCGGTGATGATGTACTTGGCGAAGTACAGCACCTGCTCCAGCGTGCGCGGCGTCACGTCAAGCAGCAGGCCGATACGGCTGGGCGTCCCCTTCACGAACCAGATGTGGCTCACCGGCGACGCCAGCTCGATGTGGCCCATGCGCTCGCGGCGCACCTTCGCGCGCGTCACCTCGACACCGCACTTGTCGCAGATGATGCCCTTGTAGCGCACCCGCTTGTACTTGCCGCAGGAGCACTCCCAGTCCTTCGTCGGCCCGAAGATGCGCTCACAGAACAGGCCGTCGCGCTCCGGCTTCAGCGTCCGGTAGTTGATCGTCTCGGGCTTGGTGACCTCGCCGCGCGACCACGACCGGATCTGCTCGGGCGACGCCAGCGTGATCCGTACCGCGTTGAAATGATTGACTTCTAGCATACTTTAGCCCTCAGCTTTCAGCTTTCAGCTTTCAGCAATCAGCTTTCAGCAGACGCCCTCACGGCCACCCGTCTGCTGATAGCTGATTGCTGACGGCTGATCGCTATTCCAGATCGTCACCGCGCTCGAAGCCCGAGATGTTGATGTTCATCGCGCGGAGCACGTCCGTCGTCGACACGTCTTCGACGAACGGCACGCCCTCTTCCTCCTCGTTCAGCACCTCGACCGCCAGGCCGAGGCTCTGCAGCTCCTTCACGAGCACCTTGAACGACTCCGGCACGCCCGGCTGGAAGATGTCCTCGCCCTTGACGATCGCCTCGTAGGTCTTCACGCGGCCGACCACGTCGTCCGACTTGACCGTGAGGATCTCTTGCAGCGTGTGCGCCGCGCCATAGGCCTCCAGCGCCCACACCTCCATCTCGCCGAAGCGCTGGCCACCGAACTGCGCCTTGCCGCCCAGCGGCTGCTGGGTGATGAGCGAGTACGGCCCCGTCGAACGGGCGTGGATCTTGTCCTCCACCAGGTGGACCAGCTTCAGCATGTAGATCTGGCCCACGGTCACCGGCTGGTCGAACGGCTCGCCCGTGCGGCCGTCGAACAGCGTGATCTTGCCGTCGGTCGGCAGGTCGGCCTTCTCCAGCGCCGCGCGGATGTCGTCCTCGGTCGCGCCGTCGAACACCGGCGTCGAGAAGCTCACCCCCAGCGCCGCCGCGGCCCAACCCAGGTGCGTCTCCAGGATCTGGCCCACGTTCATGCGCGAGGGCACGCCGATCGGGCTCAGGATGATCTCCACCGGCCGCCCGTCGGGCAGGAACGGCATGTCCTCGACCGGCATGATGCGCGCGATGACGCCCTTGTTGCCGTGGCGCCCCGCCATCTTGTCGCCCTCGGAGATCTTCCGCTTCTGGGCGATGCTCACCCGCACCAGCTTGTTCACGCCCGCCGGCAGCTCGGTGTGCGCGTCGCGCTCGAACACGCGCACGTCCACCACCTTGCCGCGCTCGCCGTGGGGCACGCGCAGCGAGGTGTCCTTCACCTCCCGCGCCTTCTCGCCGAAGATCGCCCGCAGCAGCCGCTCCTCGGCGGTCAGCTCCGTCTCGCCCTTCGGCGTGATCTTGCCGACCAGGATGTCGCCCGGCTTCACGTCCGCGCCAATGCGGATGATGCCGTTCTCGTCCAGGTTGCGCAGCGTGTCCTCGCCCACGTTCGGAATGTCGCGGGTGATCTCCTCCGGTCCCAGCTTCGTGTCGCGCGCCTCCACCTCGTGCTTCTCGATGTGGATCGAGGTGAACTTGTCGGCCTGCACCGTCGTCTCGGAGACGATGATCGCGTCCTCGAAGTTCGAGCCCTCCCACGACATGAACGCGACCAGCACGTTCTGACCGAGCGCTAGCTCGCCGTGCTCCGTGGACGAGCTATCGGCGAGCGGCTGCCCGGCCACCACCCGCTGCCCCTTCACGACGATCGGGCGCTGGTTCAGGCAGGTGCCCTGGTTCGTGCGGATGAACTTTCGCATGCGGTACGTGTGGGCCTGCCCCTCCGGATCGCGGATCACGATGTGCCGGCCGTCCACCGAGACCACCACGCCGTCGGTCTGGCTCAGCACCACGTGCCCGGAGTCCTGGGCCGTCTGGGTCTCCATGCCCGTGCCCACCAGGGGCGCCTCGGGCAGCAGCAGCGGCACCGCCTGGCGCTGCATGTTCGCGCCCATCAGCGCGCGGTTCGCGTCGTCGTGCTCCAGGAACGGGATCAGCGCCGCCGCCACGCTCACCGTCTGCTTCGGCGACACGTCCAGGTAGTCGATGCGCTCCGGGCTCTCCACCAGGAACCGCTCGCCGTGGCGCGCCGGCACGTGCTCGTCGACGAACGTGCCGTCCGGGTTGAGCGCCACGTTCGCCTGCGCGATGGTGTAGCGGTCCTCCTCGTCGGCCGTCAGGAAGTCGATCTGCTGCGTCACCGTCGGGCGGATGCGCACCTTGCGGATCGTCTCGGCGTACTCGGCCAGCTTGTCGGCCAGCTTCGCGTCGATCTTCTGACCGGCCTCGGCGATCACCTCACCCGTCGTCGGATCGACCACCTTCTCCCGCAGCGTGCGGCCCGTCGTCGCCTCGGGCCGGTTCTCGACCTCGTGCAGCACGTGGCGGTACGGCGTCTCGATGAAGCCGTAGTCGTTGATCTGCCCGTAGGTCGCCAGGCTGCCGATCAGCCCGATGTTCGGGCCTTCAGGCGTCTCGATGGGGCAGATGCGGCCGTAGTGGCTGTGGTGGACGTCGCGCACCTCGAAGCCCGCACGGTCGCGGCTGAGGCCGCCCGGCCCCAGCGCCGACAGGCGCCGCTTGTGCGTCAGCTCGGCGAGCGGGTTCGTCTGGTCCATGAACTGCGAGAGCTGGCTGCCGCCGAAGAACTCGCGCATCGCGGCCACCACCGGCCGGATGTTCACCAGGCTGCTCGGCGTGGCCATCGCCGGGTCGGTGATCGACATGCGCTCCTTGACCACGCGCTCCATGCGCAGCAGGCCGACGCGGAACTGGTTCTGGATCAGCTCGCCGACCGCGCGCACGCGCCGGTTGCCCAGGTGGTCGATGTCGTCGGCGCGGCCGTGGCCGTTGTTCAGCCGGATCATCTCCCGCACGATCTCGATCAGGTCCTCGGCCGTCAGGATGCGCTCGCTGATCGGCACCTCCAGCCGCAGCCGCTTGTCCAGCTTGTAGCGCCCCACGCGGCCCAGGTCGTAGCGGCGGAAGTTGAAGAACAGCGAGTTCAGCAGCGTCTTCGCGTTCTCGGGGTTCGGCGGGTCGCCCGGGCGCAGGCGGCGGTAGAACTCCAGCAGCGCCTCCTGCCCGTTCTGCGTGTTGTCGCGGTCGATGGTCGCCTGCATGTAGCGATGGTCCGGATTGTCGTCCACCGCCTCGTACAGCGCCAGCAGCTCCTCGTTCGTGCCCTTGCCCAGCGGTGAGCCCGGCGACACCGCGGCTACGGCGCGCAGCAGCGTGGTCACGGGGATCTTCCGCTTGCGGTCCACCTTCGTGTACAGCACGTCCTTGTTGCTGGTCTCGAACTCCAGCCAGGCGCCGCGGCTGGGGATCAGCTTGCCCTGGCACAGCGGGCGGCCGCTCGAGGCGTCCTCCTCCACCGTGAAGTACACGCCCGGCGAGCGCACCAGCTGGCTAACCACCACGCGCTCGGCGCCGTTGATGACGAACGTGCCGTTGGCGGTCATCATGGGGAAGTCCCCCATGAAGATCTCCTGCTCCTTGATCTCGCCGGCCGCCTCGCCCGACTTGATGGTGAGGCGCATGCGCACGCGCAGCGGCGCCGCGAACGTCGAGTCGCGGTCGCGACACTCCTCCTCGGAGAGCTTGGGCTCGCCAAAGCTGTAGCCAGGCTCCCCATTAGGACCCTGCACCGCCAGCTCCAGCTCCATGTTCTTGCCGGTGAAGTCGAGGATCGGCGAGATCTCGGCGAACAGCTCGCGCAGCCCCTCGTCCAGGAACCACTGGAACGACTGCTGCTGAATCGCGATGAGATTCGGGATCGGCTGGACTTCTCCAATGCTGGCGAAGTTCTGGCGGTCGTGCCGCGCGGTGACGGCTCGCGAGAATGCCGGGGCAATAGCCATGTGATGTACCTCCGCTGCTAGCGCGCGCTCGCGACTCGGGGCTGCTGGGCTCGCTTCCGTCCCTGTCCCGGTGGCGGCTCCGTGGCCGCAAGACTCCTCGTTTCGATCCCCATCCAGTTGACGCGCCGGACGCAACCCAGAGCGGGTCAGGAGAGCGTGTGGCTCCGCACAGGACAAAATCCCCTACCGCGGCCGGTGGCTCCCGCGCCGCGCGAGGGGTGTAGTGTGTGGCGCTTGCGCGCCCGGTGTGGAGCGGGCGGCTGGGGCAGACAGTCCCCCCAGGCGCAAAACTTCTAGACAAGTACTATTGTAGTGCGCCGCCGCCGCGGTTACAAGCGTAACCCCAACCATACCGCACGGCCCGCCGCTCGGCAAGGCGCTGCTCGCTTTCCATAACTACGTGCCGAGCGGCTGAGCATCCCAATGCACGTAGCCGTAGGGGTGGGGGCACACGCGGCCAGTCGCGGCGCGCTGACGTGCTATGCCACCACAACGGCCGAGTGGATATGATATAGCAGGCCGAACGGCCCCGGGGGATGTCATGGCGATCACAGGGCACACGATGACGCTCGCAGAGTTCCTGGCGCTGCCCGAGGAGAAACCAGCGCTCGAATACGTCGCGGGAGCGGTGAGGCAGAAGGTGGCGCCAGAGGCCCAGCATAGCCTGGAGCAGTTGATCCTATGCCGGTGGATCGATGACTTCGCGCTGGCACGCAGGGTGGCCGTTGCGCTTCCGGAATGGCGCACCATTTTTGCCGGCGCCGTGCACGTGCCCGACGTGGCGGTCTGCCTCTGGGGGCGCATCCCGCGCGACGCCCGGGGGCGCCCCTCCGGGCCGCTCCGTGAGCCGCCACTGATCGCCATCGAGATCGCCTCCCCCGATCAGAGCCGCAGGCAGCTTCGCGACGACTGTGCCTGGTACGTCGCGAACGGCGTGGCCCTCGCCCTCTTGGTCGATCCCGAGAGCGAAACGATCCTGGCCTATCGGCCTAATGCCGCGCCCGAGCCTCTCCAAGGCGCCGCCGTGGTCGACTTCGGCGACGCGCTGCCCGGCTTCCAGTTCGTCGTGCGGGACCTCTTCGCGGCGGCACGGCTCGACTAGCGCTGTGCCTGCGACGACCAGTACGGCGGCCGTTGGGTGCTGCACCGTTAATAGCGGAAGCGGAGCCGGTAGAGCAGCACGCTCTGGACGATGCCGAGGGCGGCGAGGTTGGTGATCAGCGCGCTGCCGCCAGAGCTGATGAAGGGAAGCGGGATACCCGCCACGGGCAGCAGCGTGAGGTTGGCCCCCACGTTCACGACGGCCTGGAAGCCCAGCATCGTCGCCACCCCCGCCGCCGTCAGGCGCCCAAAGTCGTCGCGCGCCCGCTCGGCCACGTGCAGGATGCGGAAGATCAGCAGCAGCAGCAGCGCGAACAGCGCCAGCACGCCGACCAGCCCCAGCTCCTCGGCCAGCACCGAGAAGATGAAGTCGCTGTGCGCCACTCGCAGGTAGCGGAGCTGCGTCTGCGTGCCGTTCATCAGGCCGCGCCCCCACAGCCCCCCCGACCCGATGCTGATCTTCGCTTGCAAGATGTTGTAGCCTGCGCCGAACGGGTCGCTCTCGGGGTGTAGGAAGATGAGTACACGCTGGCGCATGTAGTCGCGCAGCGAGAACCAGACCAGCGGCGCCGCGAGCACGCTCGTGAAGCCAAGTCCCAACAGATAGAGGAAGCGGGTGCCCGCCATCAGCACGACGCCCGCCCAGATGGCGAGGAACGCCAGCGCCGTGCCGAGGTCGGGCTGCAAGTACACCAGCCCCACGGGCAGCCCGACCAGTGTCAGCGACGCCAGGATGCGCGTCAGCGACGGCGCCTCGCCGGGGCTATCGCCGAAGAAGCGCGCTAGCGCCAGGATCAGGAACAGCTTGGCCGGCTCGGACGGCTGCACCGCGATCGGACCAAGCCCGAGCCAGCGCTGAGCGCCATAGTCCTCCTGGCCGTGGCCGAGGACGAGCGCCAGCGCCAGCGCCAGCAGGCTGGCCACGTACAGCGGGTACGCCAGGTGGCGATACCAGCGATAGTCGACGAACGCCAGCACCCCCATTGCCGTCAGACCAAGGACGGCGTAAAGGCCCTGCCGCATCGCCCAACTGCTGAGCGGCCAGCGCCCGCTCTCCTCCGGGAGGTAGGTGGCGCTGTGGATCAGCACCAGACCGTAGCCCACCAGCGCGAGCACGACGAGCAGCAGCCAGGGATCGAGGCGGCGCCAGAGCGGGGTCTGCATGCACGCTCCTACGGGCGGCTGGTGCCGGCCACCGCCTGGGCGGCGGCACTGGGCGCGGCCGGCGCGGCGCCCACGCGTGGGCCTAGCGTGGGCGCCGCCGGGATGGGCCGGGTAGTGGGCGCGGCGGGCGGCGCGGGCGCCTGGGGCGCGGCCGGCGCCGCCGGAGCAGCCGGTGCGGCGGGCGCGGCCGAATTCCCGCCCGCGTTGGGGGGCGACGGGGCCGGCGCCTCCGGGGCGGGCGCCGCGTTCGGGACGGCCGGCGCGGCGCTCGGCGCGGCGGGTGCCGGTCGCGCCGCCGGGGCAGCGGGCGCGACCGGCACGGCCGGCGCCAGCGGTCGCGGGCCGGGCGTCGGCGTGGGCGGCGCGTCGGGAATGTTGAAGTACTTGCGGAAGATCTTGCTGGCGATCGGCGCCGCCTCGTTGCTGCCGCTGCCCAGCTCGACGAACACCGTCACCGCGATCTCCGGCTTGTCGGCCGGCGCGAAGCCGGTGTACCAGGCGTGAGTCGGCAGCTCCCCCTTCGCGTTGCGCGGGCCGTAGAACTCGGCCGTGCCCGTCTTGCCGGCGATGCGCAGGCCCGGCACGCGCTCGTTCCGCAGCAGCACGTCGCTGTAGCCGGCCTCCATCCCCTCGCGGATGAGCGCCCACTGGTCAGCCGACAGCGGCAGCGTCCGAATCTTCTCTGGGGCGAACTCCCGCACCGTCCGCCCCTCCTGGTTCACCAGCGCGTGGACCAGCCGCGGCCGGTACAGCGTGCCGCCGTTGGCGAAGGCGTTGGTGGCCGTGGCCACTTGCAACGGCGTGGCCGCCACGTAGCCCTGGCCAATCGACATGTTGTAGGTGTCGCCCTTCACCCAGCGCTCCCCGAGCGTCTCCTTCTTCCAGGTCTCGTCCGGCACGATCCCCTCGGCCTCGCCGGGCAGGTCGATACCGGTGCGCGCGCCGAAGCCGAACTGCCGCGCGTAGGTGGCCAGCCGCTCGTTCCCGAGCCCCTGGAAGTTCTCGAAGCCGCCGCCCAGGTAATAGAAGTAGACGTCCGACGACAGCGCCAGGCCCTTCACGAAGTTCAGCCGCCCGAGCACGCCCCAGTCGGGGAACCGCTGCATCTGCGTCGGGTCGAACTCGTTGGGCACCAGGATCGCCCCCTTGCTCTCGATCGTGGTGTTGCGATCGGCGATGTGCTCGTGTAGCGCGGCCGCGCCGGTCACCAGCTTGAAGGTGGAGCCGGGGGGGTACTGCCCTGAGATGGCGCGGTTGAACAGCGGACGGTCCGGGTCGGCCAGCAAGGCCTCGATGTCGGCGTCGTGGCCCTGCTCCACGAACACGTTGTCGTCGTAGGAGGGCAGGGCGACCAGCGCCAGGATCTCGCCGGTCGTCGGGCGCGAGACGATCGCCACACCCGACGGCGAGGTCCGCAGCCCTTCCCGCAGCAGGCGCTCGACCGCGCGCTGGAACTCGACGTCGATGTTCAGCACCAGGTTCAGGCCGGCGTCGGGCGGCTCCTCGCGCAGCTCGCGTACCGTGCGGCCCGACACGTCGACCTCGCTGAGGCGCTGGCCGGGCTGCCCGCGCAGCTCGCGCTCGTACTCCCGCTCCAAGCCCACGATCCCCACACGGTCGGTGGGGCCATAGCATTCCTTGCGGCGCTGCTCCGCGTCCATGCCGGCGCACAGCACCCGCTGCTGGTTGTACTGCTCGGCGGGAATCGGCCCGACGTAGCCCAGGATGTGCCCCAGCAGCTCCCCCTCGGGATAGCTGCGCTCGGGCTCCGGCTGCACCACCACGCCCGGCAGGTGGGTGTGCTGCTCCTCGACGCGCTGCACGGCGTCGGCATCGATGCCGCGCCGCACCACGACCGGCGCGAAGGCGTCGCCCGCGCCGCGGGCCTGGTCGAGCGCCTCCTGCACGGCCGCCTGGTCCATCCCGAGGATCGCGCTCAGGCGCCGTGCGACGCCGGCCTCCCGCTCTTTCGGCAGGTCGGCCGGCACGACCGACACCACGAACGACGGCGCGTTGGCGGCGAGGATGACGCCGTTGCGGTCGTAGATCACGCCGCGCATCGGCGGGATGGCGCTCACGCGCACGCGGTTGTAGTCGGCCTGCTCGCGGTAGGCGCGGCCCTGCACCACCTGGAGCCGCCAGGCTTGCACGCCGAGCGCCACGAACGCGGCGGTGAGCGCCAGCGCGACCAGCCGCAGCCGGCCGGGCGTCGGGCGGAGCCGTTCGCCGTTCGCGCTCATGCCCCTCCTTAGCTACCCAGTTCCGCCGGCTCCGGCGCGGGCGCCGGCAGCCGCCGCAGCAGCACGTAGCAGCCTACCAGGACCACGGCGTCCAGCGCCAGCGCGGGCAGCAGCGAGCGGAACAGCGCCGCCGACCACCACACGTCCCAGCCGCGCAGCTGCATCGCGACCAGCATGATCCCGTGGACCAGCGCCGCCGCCACGACGGCGCCCGCCACGCGGCGCGGCAGGCTCGCCGCGAAGGGGCCGTTCTCGTTGCCCACCAGCCACAGCGCCAGCCCGTAGGCCAGGATGTGCAGCCCGAACGGCACGCTGGACGAGAGGTCGAGCAGCAGCCCCCCGACCACCCCGGCCAGGAAGCCCTCGCCCCCACCCCGCAGGTACGCCCAGGCCAGCGCCACCATCAGCACCAGATCGGGCCGTGCCCAGGTCGGCGGGACGTAGGCCGCGGCGGTCGTCTGCGCCAGCGCGGCGCCCAGCAGCGCCGCGCCGACGACGACAAAGTCGCGCGCCGGGCTCCGGCGCTGGCGCACCGGCGCCAGCGAGCCGAAGTGCGGGATCTTGGCAATGCTCATGGGGGCGCGTCCGGCTTCAGCACGTACAGGCGCTCCAGGTGCGCCAGGGGCGCGACGGGCTCCACCAGCGCCTCCTGGAACAGATCCTGGTCGCGCCGCCGCACCTGGACGATCTTCCCAATGGGCAGGCCCGCCGGGAACACGCCGCCCAGCCCCGAGGTGATCACCAGGTCGCCCGTGTGGACCTCTTCCTGCTGCGGCAGGTACTGCATCAGCAGCCACTGGTCGTTGCGGCCGCGGATCACGCCGGTGGCGCGCGAGTCGGGGTTCTGAATGCGGCCGCTGATGGAGCTGTTGGCGTCGGTCACCAGCAGCACTCGCGCCGAGGTCGGCTCCACCTCGATGACCCGCCCGACGAGCCCCCGCCAGGTGAGGACCGGCAGGTCCTCACGCAGGCCCTGCTCGCTGCCGCCGTCCACCACCAGCACCTGCGCGAACGGGAGCGGGTCGCGCGCGACGACGCGCACGGCCAGCATCTCCCCCTGGGGCGTCTGCTGGCGCAGGCCCAGCAGGTTCCGCAGGTCCTGGTTCTCCAGCTCCAGCTCGCGCAGCCCTACCATCTCCGCTTGCAGCCGGTCGATCTCCTCCCGGTAGGCCAGGTTCTGCTCGCGCAGCTGCCGCGCCTGCTGGATCGTGGCCACCGTCTCCACCGCGCCGCCGATCGCGCCCGCAACCGCCCGTTGCAGCGGCACGAACACGCGGCTGCCCGCCGCCTCCAGCCGGGCGCCCGGCCCCTGCACGACCACCAGCAGCGCCGCCGCCAGCAGCAGCCCGGCCGCCAGCCAGCGCGGCACCGGGCGGCGCGCGACCATCTTCATGCGCATGTGTCTATCGTCGCCTCATCACGGGTGGGAGCATTGTACCGGTCTGACGGACCGATCCGGCCTGGGAGCGCGGCCGTCCCGGCCGCATTCTCGGCACCGACGACATCGACCGGGCGAGCCAGGACGCCCTCCGGCTAGACGCTCAGCGTATGCGGGGCAGCTTCGGGCTCCCCAGCTCCAGCAGCACTTTGCGGAGCGTGTCCAGCTCGTTCAGCACGCGGCCGGTGCCGCGCACCACGCAGCCCAGCGGCTCCTCGGCGACGTGGACGGACATCTGCACGCGCCGCGCCAGCAGCTCCGGGAGGCCAGGCAGCAAGGCGCCGCCCCCGGCCAGTGTGATACCACGCCCCATTAGATCGGCCAAGAGTTCGGGCGGCGTCTCCTCCAGCGTGTCGGCCACGGCATCGCTGATCGCCCGCACCGAGCCGGCGATCGCCTCGGCGATCTGCGCGTTGGACACCTCCAGCTCGCGCGGGGCGCCGCTCCGCAGGTCGCGGCCGCGCACCAGCGCGCCGCGCCGGTCGTCGGGCGCCGGCGGCAACGCGCGGCCGATGCCGATCTTGATCGCCTCCGCGGTGCGCTCGCCGATCAACAGGTTGAACTGCTGCCGCATGTAGTTGACGATATCCTGGTCCATCTCGTCGCCCGCGATGCGGATCGACCGGCTAGCCACCGTGCCGCCGAGTGAGATCACCGCCACCTCGGTCGTGCCGCCCCCGATATCCACGATCATGCAGCCCGCCGGCTCGGTGATCGGCAGGCCCGCGCCGATCGCCGCGGCCATCGGCTCCTCGATCAGCCAGGCCTCGCGCGTGCCCGCGTTCATCGTCGCGTCGTGGACCGCGCGCTTCTCCACCTCCGTCACGCCAGACGGAATGCCCACCACCACGCGCGCACGCGGCGTGATCGGATAGTCCGCGTGCGCCTGCTCGATGAAGTGGCGGAGAAGCTGTTCGGTGACGTCGAAGTCGTAGATGACGCCGTCTTTCAGGGGCCGAATGACGAGGATGTCCTTCGGCGCGATGCCGTACATCTTCTTGGCCTCGCGCCCGACCGCCAGCACGCGCCGCGACTTGCGGTGAATCGCCACCACCGAGGGCTCGTTCACGACGATGCCCTTGCCCCGCACCAACACCAGCGTGTTCGCGGTGCCCAGGTCGATGCCCACGTCGCGGGAGAGCAAGCCGAACAGACCGTCGAACGGGTTGAACATCGGCGGATACTCTCCCTGTCGTGTCGCTCGAAGCGCGGGCGCGGCGGGGCTAGCTCACGCGGAAGCCGAGGCCTCGCTCCTTCAGACTAACGTATCGCTGATGCCCGATGACCAGGTGATCGAGCACGTCGATGTCGAGCAGCTGGCCCGCCTCGGCGATCTGGCGCGTCACCTGGATGTCCTCATTCGACGGGGTGGGGTCGCCGCTCGGGTGGTTGTGGACCACGATGACCGCCGCGGCGTTCTGGCGGATCGCCTCGCGGAACAGCTCGGCCACGCGCACCACGGAGGTATTGAGGCTGCCCACGTAGACCTCGGGGGCCGACAGCACCTGGTTCTTCGTGTTCAGGAGCACCACGCGCAGGTGCTCCTGCTCCAGGAACATCATCTCCGGCATCAACAGGTTCGCCAGGTCCGCAGGCGAGCGGACTTGCGGCCGCGCCTCGGGGTGCAGCCCCGCCAGCCGCCGGCCCAGCTCCAGCGCCGCTTGCAGCTCCACCGCCTTCGCCATGCCGAGGCCCTTGAAGCCGCGCAGCTCCGTCGCGCCCACGCGCGCCAGCCCGCCCAGGCCGCCGTAGTGGCGCAACAGGTCGCGCGCCAGGTCTAGCACCGGGCGCCCCTGCATGCCGGTGCGCAGGATGATGGCGATCAGCTCTTCCTCTTTGAGCGCCGCCGCCCCCTGATAGTACAGGCGCTCGCGGGGGCGGTCGTGCGCCGGCATCTCCTTGATGCTCGGGTGGTACTCCAGCCCGTCGCGGTTAATCGACGCCCTCCCCGGCAATACCTGCGTGGCGCGCCGCACCGCCATGCCGCGCGCCCCGCGATTATAGGGCACCCGCTGCCGAGCGGCCAGCCGAACGAGCGATCAGCTATCAGCCGTCAGCCATCAGCCGTCAGGTGTCGGCTCCCAGCCGATTCCTAGCAACGGCCCCGGCCAGGCGCGATACTAAACCAACGCTGACCGCTGACCGCTGAGAGCTGACCGCTGAGAGCTGATAGCTGATGGCTGATAGCTTCACATGCGCGTGATCTTCATGGGCACCCCGGAGTTCGCCGTGCCGACACTGGCGGCGCTGCTCGCCGCGGGGCACGACGTGGCGCTCGTGCTGTCCCAGCCCGACAAGCCGGCCGGCCGCGGCCGTCGGCTCGTGCCGCCGCCGGTCGCGACGCTCGCCCGCGAGCGCGGCCTGCCGCTGCTCCAGCCGCGCGGCCTCCGCAATCCCGAGATCCAGCAACGCCTCGCTGAGGCCGCGCCCGAGGCGATCGTCGTCGCCGCCTATGCCCGCCTGCTCCCCCCGGCCGTGCTGGCGCTGCCGCCGCTGGGCTGCCTGAACGTCCACCCGTCGCTCCTGCCGCGCCACCGCGGCCCCGCGCCCATCCAAGGCGCGCTCCTCGCTGGCGACGCCGAGACCGGCACCTCCATCATCCTGCTCGAGGAGCGCATGGACGCCGGCCCCATCCTGGCGCAGGAGACGATGCCTATCGCGCCCGAGGACGATGCGACCACGCTTGAGCCGCGCCTCGCGGCGCAGGGCGCCAGCCTGCTCGTGGCCACCCTCGCGCGCTGGGCGGCCCGCGAGATCGCGCCACGGCCCCAGGACGAGGCCGCGGCCACCTACACGCGCCTGATAACCAAGGAGGATGGCCGCCTCGACTGGACGCGGCCCGCCGACGCCCTCTGGCGGCAGGTACGCGCCTTCGCTGGCTGGCCCGGCGCCTACACCACCTGGCGCGGCCAGCCGCTCAAGGTGCTGCGCGCCACCCCGGCGCCGCACCGCCCCGCGGACCTCCCGCCGGGCGCCGTCTACCGCGTCGCCGAGGGACGGCCGAGCGGGGGCGTGGCGGTCGCGGCGGGCGAGGGCGGCTTGCGCCTGGACAGCATCGCGCTCGCCGGCCGCAAGCCCACCCCCGGCACCGCCTTCGTCCAAGGCTACCGCGACTTCGTGGGCGCCGTGCTGGGCGACTGAGGCGCCCGCGCATTTCTTATGCGCCTGTAATTGAGCGGGCTCCGGGGGCATGCTACACTCCCCTTGAGAGAGCGGCCGGCCCTTGCAATTGCGCCTTGTCGGCCGCGCTCGATAGCTAAAGGAGCCCCCATCATGGGCAACAACATGCTAAAGACGGTGGTCCTGCTCACCGTGCTCACGGTGCTGCTGGTGCTGATCGGCGGCGCCCTGGGCGGTCGGCAGGGGATGCTGTTCGCGCTAATCCTCGCCGCGGTGATGAACTTCGGCTCGTACTGGTTCTCGGATAAGATCGTGCTCGCCACGAGCGGCGCGCACGAGGTATCACCTGAGGAGGCGCCCGGCCTGTACCGCGTGGTCGACCAAGTGGCGCAGATGGCGAACGTGCCGCGCCCCCGCGTCTACGTCATCGACACCGACTCGCCCAACGCCTTCGCCACTGGTCGCGACCCGAGTCACGCCGCCGTCGCCGTCACCACGGGCATCATGCGCCTCCTGAGCGAGCGCGAGCTGGTCGGCGTGCTGGCGCACGAGCTGGGCCACGTGCGCAACCGCGACACGCTGACCATGGCCGTCGTCGCCACGATCGCGGGCGCCATCACCATGCTCGCGCACATGGGCCAGTGGGCGCTGCTCTTTGGCGGCTACGGCCGCGACCGCGACAACGAGGGCGCCAACCCTCTCGCCGCGCTGCTGATGATCATCCTGGCGCCGATCGCCGCCACGTTGATCCAGCTTGCCATCTCGCGCGCGCGCGAGTTCGAGGCCGACGCGACGGGCGCGCGCATCAGCCACGACCCGCTGGCGCTCGCCAGCGCGCTGGAGAAGCTCGCGGCCGGCGAGGCCGCCCGCCCGCTGAACCCGCCGCCAGCGCTGGCGCACCTGTACATCGTCAATCCGTTCGGGGGCGGCGGCTGGCAGGGCTGGTTCATGACCCACCCGCCTATTCCCGAGCGCGTGGCGCGGTTGCGGGCGATGGCGATGAGCCCGGGCATGGGCGCGTAGCGTGCTGCGTATCGCGCCGTCGATTCTCAGCGCGGACTTCGGCTACCTGGCCGACCAGGTGCAGCAGGCCGCGGCCGCCGGCGCCGACTACATCCACGTCGACGTAATGGACGGCCACTTCGTGCCCAACATTACGATGGGCCCGCTCGTCGTCGAGGCGGTGCGCCGCGCCACGCGCCTGCCCATCGACGTCCACCTCATGATCGACGCGCCCGAGCGCTACCTGGCCGAGTTCGCTTCGGCCGGCGGCGACATCCTGACGATTCACGCCGAGGCCTGCACCCACGTCCAGGCAGCGCTCGCCCGCGCCCGCGAGCTGGGCGCCCGGGCGGGCCTCGCGCTCTGTCCAGCCACGCCGCTGGGCATCGTGGAGGAGGTCGTCGACGACCTCGACTTGCTGCTCGTCATGACGGTCAATCCCGGCTTCGGCGGGCAGCAGCTCATCCCGGCGACGGTCGGCAAGACGCGGCGCGCGCGCGATCTGCTCGACCGCCTCGGCGCCGCGGCCGAGTTAGAGGTCGACGGCGGCGTGAACCTGGAGACGATCGCGTCGGTGGTGGAGGCCGGCGCGGAGGTCCTGGTCGCCGGCTCGGCCGTCTTCAACGCGCACGCCAGCATCGCCGCGAACCTGCGCGCGCTCCGCGCCGCTGCAGAGCGCGCCGCCGGCGCCGCGCCCGGCCGCGCCCCGCGGCCGTCAGCGCGCCCCGTCGCGGCCCGGCGGGGCGTATGATATCGAATCCGGCGCTGGCGTTCCCTTACTCCCTCTCCCCCTGGGAGAGGGCCGGGGTGAGGGCGCTAGCCTCGTCCCTCCCCCTCTCCCCCTGGGAGAGGGTCGGGGTGAGGGCGCGTCTCGCTAGGCGAACCCCCGGGCCGGCTCCGCTATGAGCGGGACGCGGGCAGCTTACTCGCCCACCCGACAGCCCGCCGGGAGCGCGCCCGATCGCGGCGCGGCCGACCCTCTGGGAGCGCGGGCGTCGCGCCCGCCCGGCCGGGGTAGCCGATGCCGACAACAGGGCCCGCCGGGCCGCGCTCCCGGCCAGCTGGGGAATCTGGGCTGGCGCCGACGCCTAGACTGACAGGTGCTTGCGGGCCGTGCGGATACAGCGCGTGCAGGCCTGCACGCGGCGCTGCATCCCGTTGACGACGAGGGAGGTCTTCTGAACATTCGGCAGCCAGCGCCGCGGCGTGCGCCGCTTCGAGTGGCTCACGTTGTGGCCGAACGAGACTCCCTTACCGCAGATCTCACACCGGTGTCGCACGAGAAATCCTCCCGCCCGGCCGGCTTGCGCGGCTCGGGACCGCGACAGGGCGCACGAGCCCACGGCTCACACGCCCGCTGCATGCCAATCATAGCACCTGCCCCCCGGCCGCGGCAAAGCGCGCGCGGGAGCCGCCCATGAGGCGCTCGCCGCCGTCGGCCGCGTCCGCCGATCTCGCGCGCGACGAGCTTGTTCGGCTCGGCCGCATCCTGGCGCTTGAAGCGCAGAAGGGGTACGCCGATCGCGCCGTCATCGGCGGTCTCGCCGGCTACCTCGACAAGCTGGTGGAGCGCCTGGCCGCCGCCGACGCCCCACCCGCCCGCCAGGCGCAGGTCGCCCGGCTGCGCGGGCTCCTGGCTCCGTACGGCAGCCAGGAGCCCGCCGAGCGCGCCCGCGCCGTCGCGGCCGCCCGGGCGCTCCTCGGCCAGCCCTCTGTGCCCCTCGGCGCACCGGAGGCCGCAAGCCGTTCGGCAACGGCCGGCGATCGCGCCGCTGTTCGGCCTGCCGACGCCTCACGCTCCGCCGCCACTCCCGGACGCGCACCCGGCGCGGCGTCCTTCCCGGCGCCTGCCGCAAGTCCACCATCTGCCGTCCCGTCGAGCGTGCTCGCCACGGCACCCCGCCCGGCCGCTCCATCGCCCCCGCACCGCCCGCGCCCCATCGACGCGAGCTTCCCCGGCGTGGACCGCTCCCTCGCCGACGTGCCGGGCGTCGGCCCCAACCGCCTGCGGCTGCTCGGGCGCCTGGGCCTGGAGACGGTGGGCGACCTGCTCTACCACTTCCCGTCGCGCCACCTGGACTACCCGCCGCCGGCGCGCGCCGTAGACTTGTTCTTCCAGCAGCGTGCCAGCTTCGAGGGCGCCGTGCGGCGCGTCGAGGTCCACCGCACCGCTCGCGGCCTCCAGCGCATCACCGCCGTGCTCGCCGACGCCACGGGCGAGGTCGAGGCCGTCTGGTTCCGCGCCGGCTACGGCATGCGTCTGGCGCCCGGCCAGCGCATCGCCGTGAGCGGCGAACTCGTGCTGAACGGGCGCCGGCCGGTCTTCGAGAACCCCGACTGGGAGCCGGCCGACCACGCGCCGCTCCACACCCGCTGCCTGGTGCCCGTCTACCCGACTACCAAGGGCCTGCCGCAGAGCTGGCTGCGCGAGCTGGTCACCCGGGCCGTCGACCGCTGGGCCGATGCGGAGGCGGAGCCGCTGCCCGACGCTCTGCGCGCCGCCGAGGGCCTGCTGCCCCGCCCGACGGCGCTGCGCGCGATGCACTACCCGCGCGACGCCGCGGAGGCCGAAGCCGCTCGCGGCCGCTTCGCCTTCGACGAGCTGTTCACTTTGCAGGTCGCCGTCCTGCAGCGCCGCCGCGAGGCCCAGGCCGTCGAGGGCCGCGCGCTGCCGACGCCCCGCGCGCTGCTCGACGCCTTCGCGCAAGCCCTGCCCTTCGCCCTCACCGCGGCGCAAGAGCGCGTGATCGCCGAAATCTGCGCCGACCTCGCCCAGTCGCGCCCGATGACGCGCCTGCTCCAGGGCGAGGTCGGCTCGGGCAAGACAGTGGTGGCCGCCGCCGCCATGCTGGTCGCGCTCGCCGCCGGCGCCCAGGCCGTCCTCATGGCGCCCACCGAGATCCTCGCCGAGCAGCACTTCCGCACCGTGAGCGCCCTCTACGAGCGCGCCGCCCCGGCGCTCACGCCCGCGCTCGGGCGCCCGCCTGTGGTCGCGCTGCTCACCGGCCGCCTGCCGGCCCGCACGCGGCGCGCGCTACGCGAACAGGTCGCCGCCGGCGAGGTCGACGTGCTGGTGGGCACCCAGGCGGTGATCCAGGACGGCGTCGAGTTCCGCGACCTGGCGTTCGCCGTGGCCGACGAGCAGCACCGCTTCGGCGTGCGCCAGCGGCTCGCCCTGCGCGACAAGGGCCAGCACCCCCACCTGCTCGTCATGACCGCCACCCCCATCCCGCGCACCCTGGCGCTCACGCTCTACGGCGACCTGGACCTCAGCCGCCTCGACAGCCTGCCGCCTGGCCGCAAGCCCATCCGCACGGTGCTGCTGCGCCCCGCCGAGCGGCGCCACGCCTACGAGCGGCTGCGCCGCGAGGTGGCCGCCGGCCGCCAGGGCTACGTCATCTGCCCGCTGGTGGAGGACTCGCCCCACCTGGAGGTGCGCGCGGCCACCGAGGAGTACGCGCGCCTCCAGCAGCACGAGCTAGCCGGGCTGCGACTTGGGCTCGTCCACGGGCGCCTGCGCGCCGAGGAGAAGGAGGCCGCGATGGCCCAGTTCCGCGACGGGGCCATCGACGTGCTGGTGGCGACCGCCGTCGTCGAGGTCGGCGTGGACGTGCCGAACGCGACGTTGATGCTCATCGAGGGCGCCGAGCGCTTCGGCCTGGCGCAGCTCCACCAGTTCCGCGGCCGCGTGGGGCGCGGCGAGCACCCCGCCGTCTGCGCGCTGGTGGCCGAGACCGCCTCGCCGGAGGCGCTCGAGCGGCTGCAAGTCGTGGTCGACTGCGCCGACGGGCTGGCGCTCGCCGAGGCCGACCTGTGCCTGCGCGGCCCCGGCGACTACTACGGCCTGCGCCAGAGCGGCCTGCCCGACCTGCAGGTGGCCACCCTGGGCGACGTCACGCTCATCGAGCGCGCCCGCCGCGCCGCCGAGCGCGTGCTTGCCGCCGATCCCGATCTCACACGGCCCGAGCACGCCGCCCTCGCGGCGCTCGTCCGCGCCCGCGCCGCCCGCGTCGGCGAGCCCAACTGATCAGTACACCTCGTCGTGGGTGCCGACCGTCAACAGGTACGCCATGTCGCCCTCGATCCGGCACACGACGCGCGGGTTATAGCCGGCGCGGAAGGCCCAGCGTCCCGATAGTTTACCCGTGAGCTTGTGCAGGCGCAGACCGGCATCCGCCGGGTCAGCCATGAAGCGACGTAGCGTCCGCTCTACGGCGGCCCGTCGTTCGCGGGGCAGCTTGCGCAGGTCACGCTCAAAACCCCGCGTCGGCGGTACTTGCACTCGGGATCGTCGCGGTGAAGATAGGCGATCAGAGCGTCTGCGGAATCGAAACTGGGCAGGTCGCCGGCCGCGATCTCGGCCTCGGCCTCGAGAACGTCCCGCTCCAGCGCCTCGCGGCGGAGGCGCTTGATCTCGGCGCGCAGGGCGTCGTACTGCTCGACGCCGACGATGTACGCCGCGGGCCGCGAGTCGATCACCACCAGCGTCGGATCCTCGGCCTGCTGCGCCTCGCGGATCACGCGCGGGCCGTCCTCGCGCACCTCGGCAATGCTCACAACTTTCACGGTCGCTCCTGCCCAGTGCTCACCCACAAACAGTAAGGCTAGTATACGGCCGCGCCAGCCGCCGCCGTGCGCCAATCCCCCGGAAGCGGGATACTAGAAGCGAGAAGCGGGCCCGTCACCGCGCCCACGACGCCCGCTGGCTGACCGCTGACGGCTGATGGCTGACTGCTGCGGGCTGATGGCTGACTGCTGAGGGCTGACCACTGATGGCTGACTGCTAACATGCGCGTGATCGCCGGAAGCGCGCGCGGCGCCCCCTTACGGGTGCCGCCCGACGCCGAGCTGCGCCCGACCGCCGACAAGCTAAAGGGCGCCATCTTCTCCATGCTCGAGGCCGAGGCCTACAAGCGCGAGGTGTTGCCCCCCCCCGACGCGCCCGACAGCGCCATGCTGGCCGGCGTCGCCTGGCCGGTCGTCCTCGACCTGTACGCCGGCTCGGGCGCGCTCGGCATCGAGGCGCTCAGCCGCGGCGCCCGCTGGGCCGACTTCGTCGAGCACGACGCGGCCGCGCGCAAGGCGCTGCGCGCCAACCTCGAGCGCACCCGCCTGGCCGATCGGGCGGCCGTCCACGCGATGACGGCCGCGACGGCCGTCTCGACGTGGACCCGGCCCTATGATTTAATATTGCTGGACCCACCGTATGCCGACCCGGGCGTGCCCGCGCTCTTGACGGCGCTCGGGCAGTCGCCCCTCGTGGCGCCAGGCGGCATCGTCGTCCTGGAGCACGCTCGGAGCTTCGTGCCGCCAGCCGTGGCCGGGCGGCTGACGCTCTACAAGAGCCGCCACCACGGCGGCAGCGGCATCACCCTGTACGTGCCGACCCCTGCCACGGAGTAGTGCGCGACGGGCCACCGCGTCCGCACCGCGTCACGGTGGTCCGTGCAGGTCCTCGGCGAGGAGGCCTACCCTGCGCCGTGCCATCTATCCGGGGACGTTCGATCCCCCTCACAACGGCCATCTCGACATCGTCCACCGTACCGTCCGTCTGTTCGACGAGGTCGTCGTCGCGGTGTTTGACCGGCCGAACAAGAGCCTGCTCTTCGACACCGCCGAGCGCGTGGCGCTCCTCTGCGAGGCCCTTCGCGGCCTGCCCGCCGTGCGCGTGGAGCGCTACAGCGGCCTCACGGTCGAGTACGCCCGCGCCCAGCAAGCGTGCGCGATGGTGCGCGGCCTGCGCGCCAACCCCGACTTCGAGTTCGAATCGCAGCTCGCGCTCATGAACCGTCACCTCTATCCCGAGGTCGAGACGGTGTTCCTCATGACCGCGCTGGAGTACGCGCACGTCAGCTCGTCCCTCGTGAAGGAGGTCGCGCGGTACGGCGGCGACCTCCGCGGCCTGGTGCCGCCCCATGTCGCGGCAGCCCTGGTGCGGAAGCTCGGCAGCGGCCAGCCCTAGGGCCTGCGGGTTTTCCCGACGTTCACCGGCCCCGCCCCGCGGGGCAGGGCCGGCGCGCTATACTGAGACGTCTCCGGCCGAGGGCGTGTGGCCAGCGGCCCGCGGCCGGCCGCTACCGGCGGCGTGGGCGGCACGCTCGGGCGACATGCGGATGCCCCGAAGGGGGGTGGCGGCATCGACATCCTGTACTTGCTGGACCGCCTCGAGGAGGTCCTCAACTCCGGCTCGCGCGTTCCGCTGTTCACCTCACGGACGATGATCGACGAGCAGGAGTGCCTGGACATCCTCGATCAGATTCGCGTGGCCCTGCCCGAGGAGATCAAGGGGGCGCGGCGCGTGAACGCCGAGCGCGATGCCATCATCGCGGAGGCGGAGGCGCGCGCCCAAGAGATTATCCGCGAGGCCGAGGAGCGCGCGGCCCAACAGATCGAAGAGCACACGCTCGTGCGCCAGGCCGAGCAGCGCGCCCAGCAGGTGGAGGCCGAGGCTAGCCGGCGGGCCGCCGAGATCGAGCGCGACGCCGAGGACTACGCCTACGAGAAGCTCTCCGAGCTGGAAAGTCAGCTCGAACAGCTCCTCCTTACCGTCCGCAAGGGTACACGCGCCCTGCGGCAGATGGACGAGCCGCGCCCGCCACGCCGCCCCGGCGGCGGTTGATGCGCCGGCCGCCCCCTACGGTATAATTCCGGGTATTGTTGTGCTAGCCCGCCGGACGGCGGTTTTTTCGTGTCTGCCGCACGCGTGCGGCGCTAGCCCGTGAGGGCACCCATGCTAGAATTCAACGTTTCCCAATTGCTGCTGGCCCCGCAGGGCGCCCGCCGGCAATTCGCCTTCGACGAGGAGGCCGCCGCGCTGCGCGAGCCGAGTATTGTCGGCAGGGTCCGCGGCGCGGTCACGTTCACGCGCACACAGGGGATCTTGGTCGACTGCCAGTTCGACACGACTATGGCCCTCGAGTGCGGCCGCTGCCTGGAGCCGGCGATCGTCCCGGTCAGCGGCCACTTTGAGGAGGAGTTCGCGGTCGCGTTCGACGTGCGCACCGGCGCGCCACTCGCCGCGCCCCCGGACGCCGAGGCGTTCACCATCGACGCGAACCATTATCTGGACCTGGGCGAGGCCATTCGCCAGAACGTGCTGATGGCCGCGCCGCTGCAGCCACTCTGCCGCTCCGACTGCCGGGGCCTCTGCATCCGCTGCGGCCAGAATTTGAACGAAGGCGCCTGTGCCTGCGAGCCGTCGCAGGCCGACTCGCCGTTCGCCGCGCTACAGCAGCTATTGGAGCCGACCGAAGAGCCCACGCCGCCGGCGTGAGCAGATCGGGCAGGAGGTACGATGGGCGCCGTCCCCAAGCGTAAGATCAGCAACATGCGCCGCAAGAACCGACGCAGCCACCACCACATCACGCCGCTGCCGCTGGCGCGCTGCCCGAACTGCCGCAACCTGAAGCCGACGCACCAGGTGTGCCCGAGCTGCGGCATGTACAAGGGCATGCAGGTCATCACGGGCCACGCCACGCCCCAGTAACGCGCCGCGCGCACAGGATTGAATGCTGAGTAGGAGATGAGCGACGAGGGCTCGGCGGGCGCGGGCAGCAGCGCCTCTCAACACCCGGCAGCCGGCCGGGCGCGGCAAACCGCGTCCCGGCAAGAGCGCGTGGGCGAACCCTCGCAGCACTCAGCACTCAGCACTCAGCACTCGTTCGCCGGCCGCGTAGCGCTGGTCACGGGCGCATCCCGCGGCATCGGCCGCGCGATCGCCGAGCGGCTCGGCCGCGGTGGCGCGGCGGTCGTCGTGAACTTCCACACCGGCGCCGCCGCCGCCGAGGCGGCGGTGCGCGCCGTGCGCGATGCCGGCGGCGAGGCCATCGCCGTGGCCGCCGACGTAGCCCAGCCCACCGAGGTCGATCGCCTGGTCGAGGCCGCCATCGCCGCCTTCGGGCGCGTCGACCTGCTCGTGAACAACGCCGGCATCACCCGCGACAACCTGCTGCTGCGCATGACGCCCGAGGACTGGCAGGCCGTGCTCGCCACCGACCTCACCAGCGCCTACCTGTGTACCCGCGCCGTCCTGCGCGGCATGGTGCGCCAGCGCTACGGCCGCATCCTGAACGTCAGCTCGGTGGTCGGCCAGATGGGCAACGCCGGCCAGGCGAATTACGCCGCCGCGAAAGCCGGCTTGCTCGGCCTCACGCGCGCCACTGCGCGCGAGGTCGCCTCGCGCGGCATCACGGTCAACGCGCTCGCGCCCGGCTACATCACCACCGATATGTGGGCGACCGTGCCCGAGGACGCCCGCGCCCACGTGCGCGAGCTGATCCCGCTCGGGCGCGAGGGCCGGCCCGACGAGGTGGCTGAGGCCGCCGCCTTCCTGCTCTCCGACGCCGCCGCCTACGTCACCGGCCAGGTGCTGAACGTCGACGGGGGGCTGGTCATGGCCTAGGGCCGGGGCTTGGTCCGGCACCCGCGGATCGACAGGCACGATGAACCAGCAGCACCTATAATCCAGCTACCGTGGTGCTGGCCTAGGGTTTGCGAGCGTGCAGGGCACATACGCGCCACCGCCGGCCACGCCCCGGGCGCGCCTGCCAGAGGGAGAGAGGACGATGTCGTCGGAGCCCGAGCGCGAACAGCCCGCCGCGGCGCCCGCGACGGCTCGCGGCCGCGGGCGCCGCTTGGCGCGCGTCCTCGCCTTCCAGACCCTCTACGAGATGGACGTCTCGCACCACCGGCCGGGCGAGGTGCTGCAGCGACTGCTCGACGAGCAACAGCCCGCTGCCGAGGCCGGCGCGTTCGCCCGTGAGCTGGTGGCCGGCGTGCTGCGCCACCGCGCCGCCATCGACGACCAGATTCACACCAGCGCCCCGGCCTATCCGCTCGCCCAGATGTCGCCGGTCGACCGCAACATCCTGCGGATAGGGATCTACGAATGCCTGTATACTAGCCAGCAGGTGCCGGCGCGCGTGGCGATCAACGAGGCCGTCGAGCTGGCCAAGCGTTACGGCAGCGACAGCACCCCGCGCTTCGTGAACGGGGTGCTCGGACACCTGATTCGCGGCGAGCCGGAGCCCGCCGACCGCGAGGCCCCGGACGCACCGTAGGCGTGCCGGCGCGAGGTCCTGGCCGCGCACCGGCATCCCCGGCCCGGCAAGACAGCTGGCGATCCCATCGCAATTTGGGAGGCGCTCGAGTGAGCATGACCCCTGAGGAACGACTGAAGAAGATCATTGCCGAGCAGCTCAGCGTCAACGAGGAGGACATCACGCCCGACGCATCCTTCATCGAGGACCTGAACGCCGACTCGCTCGACCTCGTCGAGCTGATCATGTCGCTCGAAGAGGAGTTCGGGGTAAAAATCTCGGACGAGGATGCCGAGAAGATCCAGACGGTGCAGGATGCCATGGACTACCTGAACGAGCACATGGGCTAGCCAGCGCCCCCGGGCACCGTGAAGGCGCGTGCCCGCCCGCCCGCGGCCCCGAAGGGTCTGCCGGGCAGCGTCGCGCCAGGCGCGTGGAGCGATTCCCCACCCGCCAGCGCCCGCGGGGCCGACGGCTCGCAGCTATCGCCGGGCCTGCCCCGGCTTCACCCCTCCCACCATGCGCCCGCCGTAGCGTGCTAGCCGCGGCGGCCGCGACGAGACGTCGGAGAGTACCGTGAGCGCCCAGGCGCCAACCCCCGAGACCCCGAACGACCCGCCGCCCGCCGAGACGGCCAGCCCGGCCGTGCCGCCGCTGAACGGCTCCAGCCCGCCCGAAGCGGGCACGATGACTATCATCGAGCACCTCGAGGAGCTACGCCAGCGCATCATCATCGCCGGCGCGTCGCTCCTCGTCGGCATGGTCATCGCCGCCTTCCTGCTCACCACGCGCGTCATGGAGCTGCTCGTCGAGCTGGCCAAGGAGGCCACCGGCCACGCGCCCATCAACATCAACCCGCCCGAGATCTTCATCGCCTACCTGAAGGTCACGCTGTTCACCGGCGTGGCGCTCGCCATGCCGGTCATCATCTACGAAGCCTTCATGTTCGTCGTGCCCGCGCTCACCCCCAAGGAGAAGCGCCTCGCGCTCATCTTCGTGCCCGGCGCCACGCTCGCCTTCGCCGTCGGCGTCGTCTTCGGCTATCTCGTGCTGGTGCGCCAGGCCTTGATCTTCCTGGGCGGCTTCAGCGCCGGCCTGATCGATCCCCTGTGGACCATCGGCCCCTACCTGAGCTTCGTCACAACCTTCCTGTTCTGGATCGGCGTGTCGTTCGAGACGCCACTCGTGATCCTGTTCCTCACGAAGGTCGGCGTCGTGCGGCGCCAGCAGCTCACGCGCTACCGCAAGTACGCCCTCCTCGCCGTGTTCGTCATCGCGGCGATCATCACGCCCACGCCCGACCCCTTCAACCAGACGCTCGTCGCCGTGCCGCTGTACCTCCTCTACGAGCTGGGGCTGCTGCTCGCCCGCTGGGCGTGAGCCAGGTCGTCCCGGCCGCGGCCTACGACGAGGCGGTCGCCTTCACGGCCGAGCGCGGCTGGCGTGTCGTCGTCGTGCCCCGCCCCGACAGCACCACGCTGGCGCTCCGCTGGCTCGTCGCCGCCGGCAGCAGCCACGACGACGCGCGGCCCGGCCTGTCGCGGCTCACCGAGCGCCTCGTCTACCAGGCGCGAGCGCCCCGCCGCCGCGACCTGTGCGCCGCGCTCGCCGCGCTGGGCGGGGAGGCCGCGAGCCAGACCACCCGCGAGTACGCCGAGTTCCACGCCCTCGCGCCCGCGCCCGAGTGCCACGCCCTCCTCGCTCTCCTGCCCGAGCTGGCCCGCCCGCCTGCGCTCGGCCGCACCGTCGTGGCACGCGCACAAGCCGCCCTGCTCGGCGCGCTGACCGTTCCCGCGCCCCCCGCCGACTCCCTCTGGGACCTCCTGCTCGCCGCCCTCTGGGGCGACCATCCCCTCGCCCGGCCGCCCGGCGGCACCCTCGCGAGCCTCGCTGCCCTCCAGCCGCGCCACGTCGCCGCCCACCACGCCGCTCACTACGGCCCCGCGCGCGCCGTCCTCGCCGTGGCCGGCGCCTGCACGCTGGACGAGGTACGCGCTGCGGCCGCCGCCCTCCCCGCCTGGCCCGCGCCCCCCGACCCGCTCCCCGAGCACCCTGCAACCGCCGGCCCCGTCGCTGGCCAGGAAGTGGCACAACCCGCCCCACCCAGCGCCGCGCTCCCGCCCGCGCCCGCGGCCACCCCCGCGCTCGCGCCCGGCGTACCCAGCTTCCAGGGACCTGGCGCACCCATCTTCCAGGGGCCGGGCGCCCGCTATCGCTGGGCACCCGGCGCGGTGACGCGCGTCGCCGTCGCCGTGCCCGTCCCCGGCATGGCCCACCCCCACCACGCGGCGCTGCGCCTGCTCGACTACCTGCTCGGCCGGGGCGGCAGCGCGCGCCTCTACCACGAGCTACGCCTGCGCCACCAGCTCGCCTACACCTGCGGCTCCGCCTACATGCCCTACGCCGCCGCCGGCGTGTTCGCGGCCCACGCCATCTGCGCGCCCGACGACGCGCCGACCGTCGCCCGCCTCCTCGCTGACAGCCTCCTCGGCCTCGCCGCGACGCCGCCCGCCGACGCCGAGGTTGCGGCGGCGCAGACCCGTTACGCCGGCAACCTCCACCGCGCCTTCGAGACGAACGCCAGCCTGACCGCGATCCTCGGCGTCGAAACGCTCCTCGCCAGCTGGGAGCCGTTCGCCCAGAGTGCCGCCCGCGTCGCCGCCGTCACCCCCGCCGACGTCGCCGCCGTCGCCCGCGCCTACTTCCGCCCCGACCGCCTCGTCCACGCGGCCGTCGGTCCCCTTGACCCCACCGTGACCCAATGAGCTATGGTGCCGTCGCCCATCAGCAACTACAATTCAGCGCTCTGCATGCCAGCTAACCGAACGGATGAATGGGAGAGACTCACTACTGGGGAGTAGCCTGGATGTCGTTGCGCTCGCTTGGGACCAACCTCATAGCCGGGTTCTGCGCGGCTACCGTGCTGCTCTCCGGGTTCATCTCCGAAGTTTGGCCGCATCTCATCGTGCCCGACCGTAAGATTGCGGTCCCCACGCCGTGGCCTGATCCCGCGGCCCTTGACCTGCCTGTACCCTCGGAAGCCAGCGTCCTGGACGTTGGGCGTCCGGTGATAGCAACTGAAGACCATCCAAGAGCGGACGAGCGAGCAGGCCAGATGATCGAGACGGATACCTGGCTGGAAGTTCCTGCATCGCCCACAGAGGTTATTGCGTTTTACCGTGACGCATTGATCGGGCGGGATGGGTGGCTCGCGGCAGGTGTAGGCGACCGCCGAGATCTCGATCCACGACGACTGCTCGTCTGCCGCAGTAGCCCATCGGCGTGCGTCAGCGTAAATGCTGCCCAGCTCGCAAACGGCAGGACCGAGGTACATCTTAGAGTACCAGGCGATCACGCCCGCACCGTCGGCTACCGAGATGCCGCACCGGAAGACTCGTGGTGGCGTCGACAATCGTCCCCTCGGTGAAGTAGGCCTCTGAAATCGGCCGGGCGCTCGCGCTGACGACCTACCCGTATATGGGAGCCTCAGCCGCCACCCACTTGCTCGCTTTGGCGCCCCACGAGGCACGCAAGCGCCCAGGCGCGCTGGGCCGCAGTGGGGAACGCGAGATAGGCGGCGGTGAGGGCGCCGTCCGCGGCATGGTAGTTGAGGCGCAAGGCGGGCCAGCGCTGGAAGCCGCTGTACTGCCAGCCGGGGCGCACGTCCACCAGCGCGCCGCGGGGAATCGCCAGCCGCGCCACCGCGCGCTCGTAGTCGGCGGCCGAGTGGTAGACGAGCCGCGAGGGGCCGACCAGCGTCTCGGGCTGATACACCCACTCGGGGTAGGGCGTGCGCTCGCCCGCGCGAAGCTGCGCGGCCGTGGGCTGGGCGCGGGTCGGGAACGCCTGACGCGCCTCGGCCGGCCCCGCGAGCAGCGGCGGCGGCGAGACGAGCCGCACCCCGCCGGCCGCGTCGAAGTCCAGGCTGGCGCGGGCCAGCAGGCGCCACGTGGCCCCGCGGCGCCCGTCGAAGTAGCCGCTCGCCTGGCAGCGCGCCGTGCGCTGGGGCGGCGGGTCGTCGCGCGCTGCCGTCGGCCGGAAGGCCACGCCCGGCGGGAGCTGGAACAATCGCCAGGCCGCGCCGCCGAGCAGCAGCGGCAGCGCGACCAGCGCTAGCAGGCCCATCGCGTCCGGCTGGCGCACCGTCTGGCCCAGGATCGCGTACCAGACCACGACCCCGCCCACCGCCACGGCCGCGACGAGCCCTCGCCGCGCCAGCAGCAGTACCCCCAGCAGGCGGTAGGCGGCGTCCTCCACGGCGTCCTCGCCCCCTCGGCGCACCGCGGCCTCTGAACGACTGCTCAGAGCGCCAGCTCCTCCCGGCACGCCGCCAGCAGCGCCAGCGCGCGGTCCACCAGCGCGCGGTGCGCCGGGTCGTTCAGCCAGCGGCTCACCCCCGACGAGTGCGGCAGCGGCAGGTAGCGGCGGCCGTCGCGCTCGACCAGCGTGCCCACCACGTCGTCCAGCCGGCACGGCCCCAGGAAGTGCTCGATCGCCATCTTGCCCACCAGCAGCACGACCGCCGGCTCCAGCAGCCGCAGCTCGGCCTCCAGGAACGGCCGGCACAGCCGCAGCTCGGCCGGCGACGGCCGCCGGTCGCCCTGGCCGCGCGGCGCCGGGCCAGGGAAGCAGCGCGTCAGTGACGAGAGGTAGGCGCGCTCGCGGAAGTAGCCGGGCGGAAAGCCCGCGCGGTCGAACCACTGCTCCAGCACGCGCCCCGCTGGCCCCGCGAAGTGGCGCCGCCGCACGTGCGACCGCACCCCCGGCGCCTGGCCGACCACCAGCACCCGCGCCCGCGTCGGGCCGTGCGCGATCGGCGCCGCCTCGGCCAGCAGCCCGGCGTCCTGGCAGGCCCGGCAGGCCGCGATGCGCTCGCGCAGCGCCGCGATGCTCTCCACGCCGTCCACACGCTCCATGCCCTATGGTTTCACACCAGCCCGCGGCGCGTCCATCGCCCTCCGATGCTCAGTCGGCATAGCGGGCGCTTCCCGCGGCGGGCTACAATCGAGAGAGGCTCCGCCCGGGTCGCGGCCTCACTCTGGCGAGAGGTGCCCCACGCCATGGACGTACAAGTCGCGCAAGGATCGGTGGTCGAGGTGGCCACGCCGCTGCTCGTCGTCAACCTGTTCGAGGACGCCGACGCCCTCGGCGGCGCGACGGCCGCCGTCGACGCGGCCCTGGGCGGGCTGCTCACCCGCCTCCGCGAGTCCGGCGAGCTGCGCGGCAAGCCCGGCGAGGTCGTGGTCGTCCACAACCCCGGCACCCAGGCCCTGCGCGCCGAGCGCGTCGCCGTCGTCGGCCTGGGCGCGCTGGACGCCTTTACCCCCGAGCGCGCGCGCCGCGCCGCCGCGGTCGCCGCGCGCAAGGCCCGCGACCTGCGCGTCAGCAGCTACGCCACGGTCCTACACGGCGCCGGCGCCGGCGGTCTGGAGCCGCAGGGCGCCGCCGAGGCGCTGGCCGAGGGCTCCCTCCTGGCACTCTACGCCTACGACCGCTTCCAGCACGAGCGGGTGGCGGGCGGCCACGAGGTGGAGCGCGCCACGGTCGTCGAGCGCGACCCCGCGCGGCTCGACGCGATCCGCGCCGGCGTCGCCGCCGGCACGGCGATGGCCGAGGCGACGATGACGGCCCGCGATCTGGCGCAGGGCCCCGCCAACGTCGTGACCGCCACCTTCCTGGCGCAGCAGGCGCAGAGCGTCGCCGAGCGGATGGGCTTCGACTGCCAGGTGTTCGGTCTGGACCAGATCCGCGAGATGCGGATGAACGGGCTGCTGGCGGTGAACCAGGGCAGCGCCAACCCGCCGAGCTTCGTCGTCATGCGCTACACCGCGCCCGCCGCCGAGAAGACGCTGGCCGTGGTCGGCAAGGGCATCACCTTCGACAGCGGCGGCATCTCCATCAAGCCCGCCGAGAACATGCACCACATGCGCCACGACAAGTCGGGCGCGGCGGCGGTCGTCGGCTTCATGCAAGCGGCCGCGGCGCTCCAGCTGCCGGTGAACGTGCTCGGCATCTTCGCCGCCACCGACAACATGCCCAGCGGCTCGGCCTATCGCCCCGGCGACGTGATCCAGCCCCGCGGCGGCACCACCGTCGAGATCATCAACACCGACGCCGAGGGGCGGGTGATCCTGTCCGACGCGCTCTGCTACGCCGCCGAGCAGGCGCCCGACGCGATCGTCGACCTCGCCACGCTGACCGGCGCCTGCGTGATCGCGCTCGGCCACCACGCCAGCGGGCTGTTCGGCAACGACGAGGACCTGATCGAGACGATGCTGGCCGCCGGCAACCTGTCGGGCGAGCGGGTATGGCCGCTCCCCCTGTTTCCCGAGTACGACGAGCAGATCAAGAGCAGCATCGCCGACATCAAGAACACCGGGGGGCGCCCGGCCGGCGCCATCACCGCGGCGTGGTTCCTGGCGCACTTCGTAAAGGGCCGTCCGTGGCTGCACCTCGACATCGCCGGCACGGCCTGGACGGAGGGCGCCTGGGGCGAGCTGCCGCCCTACCTGGCCAAGGACACCGCCACCGGCGTTGGCGTGCGCCTGCTCGTCCACTTCGCGCGCCTCTGGGCCGCGAGCTAGACAGCGGGCGCCGGTGAGCGTGCAGATCTGTCCGCGACGCCCATACGCGCCTACCCGCGCCCTCCGCTTGCTCGCCAGGCACGCGGCGCGAAAACCTCGCGCCGGCGAGCCCGTGGCCCTCCGTGGCCGAGTGCTAACCGATTTTTGAGACGTACTGGGCCGCCTTCGCGCGCTTGCTGAGCGCGTCGCCGGCGCTCGTCGCCGCCTGGGTGGCGCTCGCGCTGGCCTTCGCTGCCGCCAGCACCTGGCTGCTGCAGCGCCTGCTGCCGCGCGCCGCCACCGACAACCCCGTGCGCCGCGTGGCCCAGAACTCCGCCTTCCCCATGGCGACCGCGCTCGGCAACAAGGGGCTCGACCTCGCCTTCGCCATCGTCATGCTGCGCGTGCTCGGCCCGGCCGACGCGGGCGCCTACGCCTGGGTCGGCGTGGTCGTCGGCTACCTCGACATCCTGCTCGGCTTCGGCATGAACACCTGGCTCACGCGCGAGGTGGCCCGCCAGCCCGAGCGCCTCGCGCGCGAGCTGGGCCGCGTGCTTGGCGCGCGGGCGCTGTTCTGGCTCGGCGTGGTGCTCGCCACCCTAGTGCTCGCCGGGCCGCTCGCCGGCCCCCTCGACGTAACGCCACCCAAGGCGCTGGCGCTGCTGCTGCTCGCCCTCGCCATGGCGCCGGCCGGGCTGTCGGCCGCGCTCACCGCCGTCTTCCAGGCCCGCGAGCGCATGGAGTACCCCGCCGCCGTCACCGTCGTGACCACGGTGCTCAAAGTCGCCCTCGGCCTGCTGGCGCTCGGCCTGGGCTATGGCTTCGTGGGCCTGGCCGCCGTCGCGCTCGCCGTCAACGTGCTCACGCTCGGCGCCCTCGCCACGCTGTTCGTCGATCTGGTCGGCTGGCCGCGGCTGCGGCTCGCGCCGCGCGCGGGGCTCGCCCTGGTGGGCGACGCCTATCCCTTCATGATGAACAACCTGCTCGCCAGCCTGTTCTTCCGCCTGGACAGCCTCCTCCTGCCGCCCCTCGCCGGCGACGTCGCGCTCGGCTGGTACAGCGCGGCCTACCGCGTGGTCGACGGCTTCAACCTCATCCCCGCCAACTTCACGCTCGCGCTCTTCCCGCTGCTCGCCCGTCAGGGCCAGACCGACCGCACGGCGCTCGCGCGCGTGTATCGCCGCGCCCTCAAGGTACTGCTCCTGCTCGGCATGCCGATCGCCGTCGGCACCGCGGTGTTGGCCGAGCCGCTGGTCCTGTTCTTCGCTGGCCCCGCCTACGTGCCGCAGGCCGCCTGGGCGCTGCGCGTGCTGATTTGGTTCCTGCCGTTCAGCTTCGTGAACGGCGTGACCCAGTACGTGCTGATCGCCGTCGACCGCCAGCGCTTCCTGACGATCGCCTTTCTCGTGGCCACGGCGTTCAACCTCGTCGCTAACCTCCTGCTGATCCCCCGCACCAGCTACCTCGGCGCGGCGCTCGTCACCGTGCTCTCCGAGGTCGTGCTGCTCGGGCCGTTCTGGTGGGCGGTCACGCGCAGCCTGCCGCCCATCTCCCTGTGGCGCTTGGTCTGGCGCCCGGCCCTCGCGGCGGCGGGCATGGCGGCGGCCGTCGCGCCGCTGGCCGCCTGGAGCTGGCTACTCAGCATACCTGTCGGCGCCGCAGTGTACGCGGGCCTGCTCGCCGCGCTGGGCGGCTTCGATGCCGACGACCGCGCCCTCTGGTATCGGCTCCGCGGGGTCCAGGCATAGCCACTGCGTCACAATACCGCTGCCCGCAAGCCAATTCGCCCGGGCGGCTGTAACGTTCACGAGGGGCATCCGTTTGCTGTGTTGTAGAGGATTGGGCCTATTGGCTCAGGAGACTGCCATGCTGCCGCGACTCTGGCTCTCCGCCCGCCAGCTCCGCGTGAGCTGCGCGCTCGCGCTGCTCGCCACGCTGGCCACGCCGTCGCTCCTCGTGCCGGCGGCCTCGGGCTGGACGACTGCCGGGGGAGTTCCCGCCGTGCTCGCCCAGGACGCGGTGACCGACCAGGCGACCCTGGAGACACGCCAGCCCGAGGTGCAGTGGTCGCCGGGCGGCAGCGATGCCTGGCAGTCCGTGCCGGCCCGGCAAACCGTGGCGGCTGGCGACCGCGTCCGGACCGGTTCGGGGGCCAGCGCGCGGCTCATCTACTTCGAGGGTACGGTGACCGAGATCGGCGCCGACACGGGCCTGCTGGTCCAGCGGCTAGAGCACAGCCCCGACGGCAACATCGTCACCCGGCTCTTCCAGTCGGCCGGCACCACCGTGAACCGCGTGGTACACCTGGCTGATCCTGCCGCCAGCTTCGAGATCGAAACGCCCGCGGCCACCGCGTTCGTGCGCGGCACCACCCCTCAGGTCCAGGTGGGGTTCGACGGCACGACGCGCGTCTCGAACGTGCCGGACAATACGGGCGGCACGGTGCGCGTACAGGGGAAGGACGCGGGCGCGACCGAGGTAATCCTCCAGCCGGGCGAGGAGACTTTCGTCCAGCCCGGGCAACCGCCCTCGTCGCCAACCCCAATAAGCGGGCAGCAGAGCCAGCAGCCGGCCAACCCAGAGACCCAGCAGGCCCAGCAACAACAGCAGCAAGTGCTCCAGATGCAGCAGGCGTCGGCGATGATGGCCGGCCAGGGCATCGCGGCCAGCTTTGCAGCGGCGCAGGCCGGCTTCGCGAACGCGGTCGCCGCCCAGCAGCTTCAGAATCAACTGCTCAACCAGCTCACTAGCGTGCCGAGCTTCAACTTCTCGAACTTCCCCGTGGCGACCGGCACCGGGCGCTCGCGCTAGGCTGGCTCCCCGGGGTGGGAAAGACCTTCGACCCCGAGGCCACACGCTTAGTGCGCCAGGCTCGGCGCGGGGGCAGGTAAGTTGCCCGCGGCAGTGCGGAGAAAATCGAGGAACCGCGCGGTCATCGGCGAGAAGTACTTGTGCGGCCGATAGACGAGCACAAACTCGTGGGCCAGGCCGGCGGTCGGCACCCGCACCTCGCGTAGCAGCCCCAACCCCAGCTCCTGGGCTACCTCGCAGCGGAACAGCACGGCCAGCCCCATGCCCGCCTGCACCGCGCGCTTGATCGCCTCGGCCTGCTCCAGTTCCAGCACCACCTGCCAGCCCCGCGCCTCGTCGGCCATCTGCCGCTCTAGCTGCGCCCGCGCCGCGGCCCCGGGCGGCCCCAGCACGAACGGCTGGCCGCGCACCTCCGCCCACGACACCGCGGCATGGCTGGCGAGCGGGTGGTCCGGATGAGCCACCATTACCAGCTCCTCGCGCCGCAACGGCTCGGCCGCCAGCCCCTCGGGCAGCGGCCCCGCCTCGACGAGCGCGAAGTCGTGTTGCCCCGCCAGCGTCTCGTCGCGCAGCGTTGGCGCGGGCGCCACCCGCAACACCAGATCGGCGCGCGAGTTGCGCTGCTTGAAGCGGCTGATCAACTGCGGCAGCACGTAGCTGCCGACGGTGGGCGTGGCGCCGATGGCGATACGCCCCGTCTGCGCGTCGCGCAGCTCGCTGATCAGCGCGCGCACCTGCTCCGTCTCGTGCAGCACGCTACGCGCGTAGCGATAAACGGCCTCGCCCGCCTCGGTGGGCAGGCTGCGGCGTCCCTCGCGGTAGAGCAGGCGGGTGCCGAAGAATTGCTCCAGGCTGCGCATGTGGACGCTGAGGGCGGGCTGGGTCGTGAACAGGTGCTCGGCCGCGAGCGTGAAGCTTTGCCGCTCGACCACTTCACAGAGCACGCGCAGCTTGTACAGCGTTATCGGCGCCTCGTCCATAAGCTGATTGTAGCGACTAGCTAGCAGCCGCGCTATTGGCTTTATGGCAAAGTGCAGGCTACCATTCAGTGACGGCCGAGAACAGGGGAGAGCATGGCCCGCATTCCCTTCCGCGACCGATTACAGCGCGCGCCGCTGCTCGCCGACGGCGCGCTCGGCACGCTGCTGTACGAGCGCGGCGTGCCCTACGAACGCGGCTTCGACGAGCTGAACGTCACCCAGCCCACCCTCATCGAGCGCCTGCACCGCGAGTATCTGGCCGCGGGTGCCGAGCTGATCGAGTCGAACACCTTCGGCGCGAACCGTCTGCGCCTGGCAGTATACGGCCAGGAGGCGCGCGCCGCCGAGCTGAACGCCAAAGGCGTGCGCCTGGCCGCCGCCGCCCGCGCCGAAGTCGCGCCCCAGGCCTACGTGGCCGGCGCGATAGGCCCGGTCGGTCAGCCGCTGGAGCCAGTCGGCGCCATCGGCCTGAGCGACGCCCGCGCCGCCTTCGCCGCGCAGGCCGCGGCGCTCGCCGAGGCGGGCGCCGACGTGCTGCTGCTCGAGACGTTCTCGGACCTGCGCGAGCTGCGCGAGGCGATCATCGCCGCCCGCGCCGTCTGCGACCTGCCCCTCGTCGCGCAGATGAGCTTCACCGCCGACGGCCGCACGCCCACCGGCGAGAGCCCCGAGGAGGTGGCGCGCACGCTGGAGGCGCTGGGGGTGGATGTGCTGGGCGTGAACTGCGGCGTGGGGCCGCAGGTAGCGCTGGACGTGCTCGGCGGCATGGCGGCCGTAGCTCGCACGCCCCTGGTCGCGCAGCCCAACGCCGGCTTCCCGGGACGCGTCGGCGGACGCATCTTCTACCTGTCCACGCCGCAGTACTTGGCCGACTACGCGAAGCGTTTCGTCGCAGCGGGCGCGCGGCTCATCGGCGGGTGCTGTGGCACAACGCCTGAGCACACGCGGGCGATGAGCGCGGCGCTGGCCACCGAGCGCGCCCGGCCGCGCGTCGTCGTGCCGGCCCCGCCCACGCCGAGCCGAGCGTCCGGCGCTTTAGCGGCGCGGCCCGAGCCGACCCCTTTGCAGCGGCGGCTAGCCTCAGGCCCATTTGTGCTCGCCGCCGAGCTAGAGCCCCCGGCCGGCCAGTCCCTCGCCGATCTCCTGGCCACCGCCGACGCGCTCGTAGCGGCCGGCGTCGACTGCGTGAACGTGCCAGACCCGCCTTCGCCACGCGGCCGGCTCAGCAGCCTGGCGCTGGCCGTCCACCTGCGCGCGCAGCGGACGCTCGACGTGCTGCTGCACTGCACGACGCGCGACCGCAACCTGCTGGCGCTCCAGGCCGACCTGCTCGGCGCGCACGCGCTCGGCATCCGCGACGTGCTGGCGACGACCGGCGACCCACTGCGCATCGGCACTTATCCTCACGCGGCCGGTGTCTGGGATGTGGACGCTGCGGGGTTGATCGAGATCCTGGCGCGCATGAACCGCGGCGAGGACTGGGCGGGCTCGCCGCTGGCCGAGCCGACCGCCTTCCATGTCGGCTGCACGGTCGCGGTCACCGGCGATCCGGCCGCGGCGCGCGAGCAGCTCCAGCGCAAGCTGGAGGCCGGCGCGCAGTTCGTGCTGGCGCCGCCGCTGTTCGCCGTGGACCAGCTCGACGCCCTGCTGCGGGATCTCGGTCCACTCGCCGTGCCGCTGGTCGTCGGCGTGCTGCCGCTGGAGAGCAGTCGCCACGCCGAATTTCTGCACAACGAGGTGCCGGGGATGCTGGTGCCCGACGCGGTGCGCGACCGGCTGCGCCGTGCGGGTACGCGCGCGGCGGCCGAGGGCAGGCGCCTCGCCGCCGCGCTGCTGGCGGCCGCCCACGAGCGCGTCGCCGGCGCCTACCTCGTGCCGCCCAACGGCCGCGCGGAGAGCCTTGTCGAGCTGCTACGCCAGGCCGGCGTAGCCTCGGCAGAGACGCAGTCCAGCTAGACAAGTGCGCGGCAGTACGGCGACGTGCTCCCCTGCGCACGGCCTTGGCTCCTGCCGTCAGTCGAGTCGAGCCGCCGCGAATAGCTCGCCGACGACGAAGTGGAAGCCGGGTAGCTCGTCGCCGAAGTCGACGAGGTCGGTTCCCCGGAGCCGCACCGCCGCGGTGTTGGGACGATAGACGAGAATCGACTCGTCATCCGGATCGAGCAGGAGCGCCAGCGCCACGCCGTTCGCCACGTACCACTCGCAGTCGTCGCGTAGCTGCCGGCGGCTCTGCTCTGGCGACGCGATCTCCACGGCAACGAGCGGCGGCTCGCGCAGCGGCCCGCCGGCCCGCTCCGAGGCATCACGTGGAATACGCCCCCATAAGCAGACTACCACGTCAGGAACGTGGACCGCGCCCCCAAAGATGGTACGCAGCTCAGGCGCCGAGACAGCTAGCTTACGCGGCAGCGCGGCCGCGTCTATCCATTGGCACAGGATCTTCTGCAGGAAGCTGTGCGGTATCTCCGGCGACACTTTCTGTCGCACCGCCCCCGCGACGTATTCGAGCGCCGGCTTCTGCTCCGGTAGCTCTAGGAACTGTTCGAGGGTCAGCGCTTGCCCGGTGCTTGCCATCACGAGCCTCCTGGCCATCGAGCCATACACATCTTACCGTTGCCGCGCAGCGTGGGGCTGCGCCGTGCGGCCCAAGCCGTCTGACAGGTGCGAATTGTGCCCCGAAGATGGGGGCAGCGGCGCAACCCCTGAGTGCCGCGCTACCGTTTGCTACACTCCTCACAGAGCATGCGGAGGCGGTGCCCTATGAGACGTCCTGGCTTGTCCCCCCTGATCGCCGTCCTCTTGCTGGCCGCGTGTACGCCCGGCCCGGCCGGGTCCGCCCTAGACGGCAGGCAGCCAGCCAGCGCACCGCCCGCCGCCGCGGGTCCGTCGAACGCGGCACACGCTGCGGCATCGGCCGCAGCGTCGCCCCAAGCATTCGGCGCGCTCGTGCCCACGTCCCTGGAGATCCCGCCGGGCACCCACGCCGCGCCGTTCGATCAACCTCGCAACCTGAACCTGCCCGCCGGCTTCCGCGCCCAGCTCTTCGCCTCGGGGCTGACCAACCCCCGCATGATGGCCTTCGACGACAACGGCGTGCTGCACGTCACCCAGACCAGCGACGGCTCGGTGGTAGCGCTGCCGGACCGCGACGGCGACGGCGTGGCCGACGCGGTCGTCACCGTTCACACGGGTCTGAACCGGCCGCACGGCCTGGCGTTCCGCGACGGCTGGTTGTACGTGGCCGACACCGATGGCGTCGTGCGGCTGCGCGGCACGGCCGACGACCTGGCGCGGCCGCAGCGGGAGAGCGTGGTCGAAGGAATTCCCAGCGGCGCTGGCCACTTCACGCGCACGCTAGGCTTCGGGCCAGACGGCGGCATGTACGTCTCAGTGGGCTCGAGCTGCAACGTCTGCCTCGAACGCGACCCGCGCCGCGCCGCCATCCTGCGCTACGAGCCCGATGGTAGCGGCGAGCAGATTTTTGCCAAAGGCCTGCGCAACGCCGTCGGTTTCACCTGGCGCCCCGGCACCGACGAGCTGTGGGCCACCAACAATGGCCGCGACTACCTGGGCGACGACGTGCCGCCCGAGACGCTGAACCTGGTACGCGAGGGCGACGACTTCGGCTGGCCGCGCTGCCACGCCGGCCGCATCGTCGATCCGGAGTTCGGCGGCCCCGGCGCCTGCGACGGCGTGGCTGCGCCCCGCGCCGAGATGCAGGCTCATGCCGCCCCGCTCGGCCTGGCGTTCTACCCAGACGCCAACGACGTCGTCGTCGCGCTCCACGGCTCGTGGAACCGCTCGGTGCCCGTGCCACCGCACCTCGCACACATCCTGCTCCATCCCGACGGCAACGCGGAGGTGGAGAACTTCGCCACCGGCTGGCAGCTGGGCATCAGCAGCGACACGCGCTGGGGACGCGTCGCCGGCGTCGTCGTGGGCCCCGACGGCAGCCTCTACGTCTCCGACGACACCGCCGGCGCGATCTACCGCTTCAGCCGCTGACCGCACCCCCAACCTGCGACGCGGAATGTTGCGAGCCGCGCTCTCCCCATCGGGAGCGGGGGCATACCGGCTCCGCCCTGCCCCCCCTTCCTTCGAAGGGAAGGGGGGGCAGGGCGGGTTAGGTTCCCCGGAGTGATCCGGGCCCGCCGCCGGCGCGTTATCATGGGCGACAACAGCAACCGGGAGGGAGCGCGATGGCCAGACGGCGGCTGGTGGTGCTGGGTAGCGCGGCGGTCCTGCTGGTGGCGTCGAGCGTGGCGGTGCGCGCGGCGACGATGGCGCCGCTGCGTACGAGCGACGTGCCCGCGCTCGAAAGCTTCGACCCGGTGCGGCTGGGCACTTTGGAGCAGGAAGCCTGGGCCGCCTACTACTACCGTGAGTGGGCGCGGCTGCTCCAGCTCATGCTAGACATGATCCAGGGCCAGTTCGGGCTCTCGCCGGCGCAAGCGCTCCAGGCCGCCTACTTCACCACACACGCGCAGGTCGTCTGGGCCGATCGCGGCGCCGCGGGCGGCGAGGCCGAGGAGCTGATGCGCCAGTTCTACACGATGGTGCGCGAGCCGGCGGGCGGCCGCTACGATCCGGACCGCGCGGCCGCGCTGGAAGTGAACTGGTGGGCTATCCACCGCAACCGCGACCAATATCCCGACCACTCGGCACTCGCACAGGCGTTGGCCGATCTGTACGCCGAGGTGTACGGCCTGCCCGCCGAGGCGGCGCTGCCCGCCGGCGAGCACCGCGCCCAGGCGATGGACCTCTCCGACCAGTGGATTCGCGAGGGCAAGCTGCGGGACAGCCCGCTCCTCGCCGCGATCCGTGCGGAGCTGGTGACGTCCTACCAGGCGCTGCACGATGCGCTCGTCGCGCGCGGCGGCGCGCCCTAGTCTGCCTCACCGGCAGGGTAGGTCCGGCTGCGTCAGACTTCCAGCACCCGCCTCACGCGCCCGGAGGCGCCGCTAGGCTTGGTCCGGGATCTTGTGCTCGCCCACGTCGCCACGCAGGATCTGGATCGCGTGCGGCAGGAGGGGCGCCAGCACCTCGACGATCTCCGCGCACGCCTTGGGGCTGCCGGGCAGGTTGACGATCAGCGATTCCTGTCGCACACCTGCCACCGCCCGCGACAGGTACGCCATCGGGGCTTTCTTCGCGCTCTCGGCCCGCATCACCTCGGCCAGGCCCGGCACCTCGTAGTCGAGCACCGGCAGCGTCGCCTGTGGTGTGCGGTCGCGCGGGCTGAGGCCCGTCCCGCCGGTCGTCAGTACCAGGTCGAGGTGGAGATCGTCTACCAGGTGGATAAGCGTCTGGCTGATGATGTCCTGCTCGTCGGGCACGATCTCGTAGTGCCGTAGCGTGCCGCCGAAGCGGTGCAGGTTGTCCTTGATCGCCTGGCCGCTCAGGTCGTCGCGCTCGCCGCGCGACGCGGTGTCGCTGATCGTCACGATGCCCACGCCGATGTAGGGGCGCTCCTGGGCGACCGCCTCGGGCGACGTGTGGTGGGGCTGGTTGCCGCCGTGGCCGTGGTGCGCGTGGTGGCCCTCAGGGTGCATCCTCGCCCTCCCGCCGGTACTCGCCGCTCTTTCCACCGGCCTTGTGTACGAGCCGTACCGCCTCGATGGTCATGCCCCGATCTACCGCCTTGCACATGTCGTAGATGGTCAGCGCCGCCACGCTCACCGCCGTCAGCGCCTCCATCTCGACGCCCGTCCGCCCCACGATGCGCGCCGTCGCCTCGATGTCCAGCGCGGCGTCGGCCTCGTCTGGGGTCACGTCCACGTCCACCGAGGTGATCGGGAGCGGATGGCAGAGGGGGATCAGCTCGCCGGTCCGCTTGGCGGCCATGATGCCCGCCAGCCGAGCCACCGCGATCACGTCGCCCTTCGCCACCCCGCCGCGCAACACCAGCGCCAGTGTCGCCGGCTGCATCCGCACGCGCCCGCGCGCCGTCGCCACGCGGGCCGTCTCCGCCTTCGCGCCCACGTCCACCATGCGCGCGCGGCCCTGCTCGTCCAAGTGCGAAAGCGTCATCAGCCCTCCGGACCCCCTCCCCCAACCCCCTCCCCCCACAGGGGGTGGGGGCTCCCGGCGGCGCCGGCCGCCCCGGCGCCATCCCCCTTCCCTTCAGGGAGGGGGCCGGGGGGTAGGTCCTCCCCGGCGTCCTCCCCCTGCCCTTCAGGGAGGGGGGCCGGGGGGATAGGTCCTCCCCGGCGTCTCCCCCCTTTCCCCTATGGGGGAGAGGGGGGCAGGGGGGAGAGGGGTCACTCGCAGCACTCGTCGGCCGCGCCGGCGCTTGCTGCGAGCGGCGGCGCGGCGACCGGCTCCTCGGCGGCCGTCGCATCTAACAGTTCCACGCCGATCGGGTCGCCGGGCTCCACACGCGCAGTCTGCTCGGGAATCACGATGAAGCAATTCGCCCGCACCATTGCCGTCATGATGCCCGCGCCCGCCGGGCCGGCCGGCCGCACCCGGTAGGCGTCGCCGTCGCGGTAGACGTAGCCGCGCACGAACGAGCGCCGCCCGCCGCGGTTGTCGAGCGCCACGTCGGCCACGGCCTGCATCGTCGGGTGGCGGAGCGCCTGCCGCCCCTGCATCTTCAGGATGGCGGGGCGCACGAACTCCTCGAACGCTACCATCGACGCCGCGGGGTTGCCGGGCAAACCGAACATCGGCACGGCGCCCAGGTGGCCGAAGGCGAGCGGCCGCGCCGGCTTCATGTTCACCCGCCAGAAGTCGATGTGCCCCAGCTTGTCGAGCACGACCTTCACCACGTCGTAGTCGCCCATCGACACGCCCGCCGACGTGACCAGGAGGTCGGCCGTCATGCCCTCGCGCACCTTCGCTTCCAGCTCGGCGATGGTGTCGCGCGCCACGCCGAGCGAGAGCGGCTCGCCGCCGCACCAGCGCACCTGCGCCATGATGCTGTACAGGTTGACGTTGCGAATCTTGCCGGGCGTCACCGGCTCGTCCACGTCCACCAGCTCGTCGCCTGTCGTCAGCACCGCCACGCGCGGGCGCCGCACCACCTGCACGTGGCGCCGGCCGAGCATCGCCAGCATGCCCACCTCCGCCGGCCGCACCAGCGTGCCACGCGGCAGGATCAGGTCGCCGGCCCGCACGTCCTCGCCCGCCCACCGCACGTCGCGGCCGGCGCTGGCCGCCACGCGCACGCACACCACGTCCTCGCCGCCTTGCACGGCCTCCCCGCGCTCCGTGTCCTCGACGCGCACGATCGCGTCGGCGCCCGGCGGCATCGGCGCGCCGGTCATGATGCGGATCGCCTCGCCGCGATGCACGACCGTGTCCGGCACCCGCCCGGCCGGCAGGTCGCCCACCACGCGCAGCACCGCCGGCCGCTCGCGGCTGGCCCCGGCCGTGTCGGCGGCGATCAGCGCATAGCCGTCCATCGCCGAGTTGTCGAACGGCGGCACGTCGATGTCGGCGTACACATCTTCGGCCAGCACGCGGCCCAGCGCCTCGTCGAGCACGACGGTTTCGGGCGACAGCACGGGGATGCGCGCGAGGATCGCCGCCAGGGCCTCGTCGACGCCCAGCAGCCGGTCGGTCGTCGGGGGATCGTGCACGTTCATCGCCTAAGTGTACCGCGCGGGCCGGTCGCCTACGCGACGCCGGCCCGCAGCTCCTCGGTGACGAGCCGAAAGTCGAGGCCGGGGTAGCCCATGAACCGCGCCAGCTCGTCCACCGGGTACTTCTGGCCCTCGCGCCACAGGTCGCGCAGGAAGCGGCCCGCCCGCGGCACGCGGAACCACTCCTCGTCGTACTCGCGCTGGAGATACTGCCGCAGTTGCGCCTCGAACACCTCCGCCCGCAGCCGAATCGCGGCGTACAGGCCCGGCTCCACGTCGGCCAGGAACGGCTCGGGCGCGTGCTCGACGCCCAGCGTGCGCGTGAACAGCTCGGCGTACGACTGCGCCAGCGCCTCGTAGTCGTCGCCGGCGTGCAGCGCCCGCGCGTAGAGCAGCATGGTCGCCTGGCGTCGCAGCCCGTAGAGGCGCTCGAACTGGGCCAGGCGCAGATAGTCGGCCGGATGCGCGACGTCGAGCGCCGGGCGCACCCAGCTCGGCTCCATGAGCAAGTGCTCGAACAGATAGCCGTAGCCCTCAGTGACCGAGTAGTCGCCCAGCCAGCGGTCGGGAAAGGCCAGCGTGCGGTCCACGTTGGCGTAGTGCTCGGCGTGCCCGGCCTGGTGGAACAGCGCGCGGTAGTCGAGCCGCCCGCCCGTCGGCTGCAGCACCAGGCGCACGTCGCGCGGCACGTCCAGGCGAGCACAGAACGCGCGCGGTATCTTCAGCGCTCGCGCCTCCACGTCCACCGAGACGTTGGTCGCCTGCTCGATGTCCAGCCCGAGGCCGCGCAGCGCGCGGTAGAGCGTGAACAGCATCGTCTTCGCGGGGAAGTACGGGTCGAGCGCGCGCGCGCGGAACAGCCAGGCCAGGTCGCACTGCGCGGCGTCGGCTGGCGCCAGCTCGATCGTGCCCAGCAGCTCCTCCAGCGCGCCGAAGTAGGCGGTATCGGTCGCGGCTAGGAAGCGCTCGCCCGCCTCGACGAGGTCGGCGTAGCGCAGATCGCGCAGCTCGTCATACAGCGCGACGTAGCTGCTGCTGCCGATGCCGCCGAGCGCCTCCAGCACTGTCCGGTGGCGCTCCTCGTGGAGCGGGTTGAGCGCCGCCGTCGCCGCGCGGTGCCGCGCAGCGAGGTCGTGGCGGCGATGGGCATCCGGCTCATTGGCCAGCACGACCGGCGCCAGGCGGTAGGGTAGCTCGCGGTCGTCCCACACCACGCGCGCGGCGGCCTCAGCCGCGGCTAGTCGCTCGTCCAGCGCTCGCGTCTTCTCGGCCAGGTAGCCCGTGGCGACGAAGTCGAGCAGGTAGCGCTTCGGGCGCGGCTCCAGCTCGGCTTCCAGCAGCTCGCCGTACGCGTCGGGATGGAACAGGTACTCGAAATCGGCGAACAGCGACTCGAAGTCGAGCGTCGCCTTCAGGCCAGCATAGTGGAGGTAGCGCTCGCGCTCGGCGGCGCGACAGAACGTCTCCGCGTCGCGCTCGAAAACGGCAATGTCGAGCACGCTATACTCCTCAAGAGACGTTCAAATCTGGCCTGCGTTATAGGCGGAAACTCGCGAAATTATATCACGCGCCCGGGCGACGGCCCTCACCCGGCCTCGCTCCGCTCGGCCGGCCTCTCCCAGGGGGAGAGGCAACGAGATGGAGCGTCCGTCCTGCCCCCTCTCCCCCCGGGGAAAGGGCAAGGGTGAGAGCGCGTCGTACTCCCTCTCCCCCTGGGAGAGGGCTGGGGTGAGGGTAGTCGTCCTCCCCCTCTCCTACGGGAGAGGGGGGCAGGGGGGTGAGGTCCCGTCCCGCCCCCTCGCCCCCTGGGCGAGGGGGCGGGGTGCGGGCAGTCCGGGCCACGCGTCACAGCGGCAGCGGGAGGAAGCATGGAGCCGGTCGACGTCTGCATCATCGGCGCGGGACCCGGCGGCTACGTCGCGGCGATTCGCGCGGCGCAGCTCGGGCTGAAAGCCGCCGTCGTCGAGCGCGACGAGCTGGGCGGCGTCTGCCTGAACCGCGGCTGTATCCCCACCAAGGCGCTGCTCCGCACGGCCGAGCTGCTGACGGCCTTCCAGCGCGCCGCTGACTTCGGCATCCACGCCGAGAACGTGCGCCTCGACTACCCGGCGGCCGTGCGCTACCGCGATGGCGTGGTGCGCAACCTGCGCCAGGGCGTCGGCGGGCTGCTCAAGAGCCAGGGCGTGCAGGTCCTGAACGGACAGGGCCGCCTGGCGGGACCCGGGCGCGTCACGGTGAGCACCAACGGGTCGAGCGAGACGGTCGAGGCGCGCAACGTCGTCGTCGCCACCGGCTCGAAGCCGGCGATCCCGCCCATCCCCGGCGCCGACAACCGCGAGCTGGTCATCACCAGCGACGACGCGCTGGCGCTCAAGGAGCTGCCGCGTAGCGTGGTCGTGATCGGCGGCGGCGCGGTGGGCGCCGAGTGGGCCGACATCTTCCACGCCTTCGGCTGTGAGACGACGATCCTGGAGATGATGCCCACGCTCCTGCCGCTGGAGGACGAGGAGATCGGCAAGCAGCTTGCCCGCCTGTTCACGAAGCGCGGTATCACGGTGCTGACGGGCGCGAAGGTGCTCGCCATTGAGGCCGGCGAGGGCGGCGCCGTCGTGCGCTACCAGGGCGCCGACGGCCAGGAGGCGACCGTCAGCGGCGAGCGCGTGCTGATGGGCGTGGGCCGCGCGCCGCTCACCGCCGACCTGGGCCTAGAGGCCGCGGGCGTGCAGCTTGACCGCGGTTGGCTGCCCGTGGACGACGCGCTGCAGACGAACGTGCCCGGCATCTACGCTATCGGCGACGTGACCCGCCATCAGCTGCTCGCGCACGTCGCGTCGCACCAGGGCATCGTGGCCGTCGAGCGCATGGCCGGCCACTACCGCCGCATCAACTACGAGCAGGTGCCCGCCTGCACGTTCACCCACCCCGAGGTGGCGTCGGTGGGGCTCACCGAGGCGGCGGCGCGCGAGCGCGGCCATCAGGTACAGGTCGGCAAGTTCCCCTTCGCGGCGCTCGGCCGCGCGCAGACTTACGGCGACACCGAGGGCTTCGTGAAGGTGGTGGCCGACGAGCGCTACGGCGAGATCCTCGGCGTCCACATCATCGGCGCGGTGGCCAGCGACATGATCGCCGAGGCGACGATGGCGATGCACCTGGAGGCGACGGTCGAGGACCTGGCCGACACGATCCACGCCCACCCGACCTGGCCCGAGGCGACCGCCGAGGCGGCGCTCGCCACCCGCGGCCTGGCGCTCCACCTCCTCAAGCCGCGCGAGCGCCGCGCCGGTGCGGTCACGTAGCCCCCTTCGCTAGCTGCGCGCCGGGGACGGGTGGATGATCGACCCAGCCGAGCGAGTAGAGGGTTGCCACCGCCGCGGAGAGCGCGACGCGCAGCCCCCCAACGCCGACGCGCCGTGTCGCTGGGCGTGGCTCGGGCGCGTGGCGTACGGCACCGCGCTAGCGCGGCAGCGGGCGCTGCTGGAGGCACGCGCGGCGGGCGCGATCCCCGACTCGCTCCTGCTGCTGGAGCACCCGCCGGTGCTTACGCTCGGCCGTCGCGGCAGCCGCGACGACGTGCTGGTATCCGAGGCCGAGCTGGCGGCGCGCGGCATCGCCGTCTACGAGACGAACCGCGGCGGCCTCGTCACGTACCACGGGCCGGGACAGCTCGTGGCGTATCCCATCGCCGATATACGTTCGCTAACGGGCGGCGACGTGGTACGCTACGTGTGGGGCTTGGAGGAAAGCGTCATCCGCGTGCTCGCGGACCTCGGCATCGTGGCGGGCCGAGACCCGCGGCATCGCGGCGTGTGGGTCGGCAACGCGAAGATCGCGGCGCTGGGCGTGGCGATCTCGCGTGGCGTTACCATGCACGGCATCGCGCTCAACCTCCAGCCGGACCTGGACCACTTCGGGCTGATTCATCCGTGCGGCATCCACGATCGTGGGGTGACCTCGGTCGCCGCCGTGCTCGGACACCCGCTGGACCAGGCGGCCGTCGCTACCGCGCTGGCCCAGGCGTTCGGCTCGGTCTTTGGCCGGCGCATGGTGTATGATCCAGCGGCTCTCGAGAGTGTGCCGCTCTCGAATCCCGTGAGCGATTCCTAAGCAATCGCGGCTAACCGCGTGGACCAATTGGGAAGGGGAGGAAGCCTGGCATGGGGTGGGTGCGACTCGTACTGGTCCTCGGATTACTGGTGGGCCTGCCGGCGGCGCGCGCGTCGGGGCAAGAGCAGTCGCCGCCGGGCGGGGCGAATCCAGCGGCCGCGCCGCGGCTGGACGGCAGCCCGCCCCCCGCTGCCCCCGCAGCTGACGATAGCCCGGGCTGGGTGGCCACGGTCCGCGCCGCCGAGCTGTGGTCAGACTCGGATGGCGGCACGAGCTTCGGGCAGGTGCCGCAGTGGAGCTACTTCCAGCTCACCGGGCGCGACGCCAACGGCCGCATCTACGTCCTGAACCCACGCACCGAAAACTACGCCTGGATCGAGGCCGACGCGGTCGGCCCGGTGCCCGCTCCGACCGATGATTCGTACCTGCGCGACCCGGACCCGGCGCCCGCGGCAACGGCGGACACGCCCCCCGACACGGCGAGCGCCCCCGACGCGTCGACCGCTCAGTGGGTCGCCAACTTCCGACCGGCCGACCTCTGGTCGGACTCGGACGGCGGCACCGACTTCGGCGTCGCGCGCCAGTGGAGCTATTTCGCGCTCACGGGCCAAGCCGAGAACGACCGCCTGTACGTGTTCAATCCCCGGACCCAGAACTACGCTTGGATCGACGCGGATGCTGTCGGACCGACCGGCGCGCCGCCCGATTGGTACCTGCGCCAGCCGGAGCTGCTCTACAGCGTTCAGAAGCCCGGCCGCATCGTCGGTGGCTACAACGTGCGCAGCTGGCCGAGCGTGCGCGACGACACCCGCCTGCGGCAGCTTGGGCACAACGCGCCGGTCTTTGTGGAGGAGGCGGTACGGGGCGATGACGGCGAGGAGTGGTACCGCATCGGCGACGAGGAGTACGTCAACGCCTCGGGGGTGAAGATCCCGCGGAACCCGCCCCAGTATTTCCAGGGCCGCTGGATCGACGTGGACCTGAGCGAGCCGGCCATGGTAGCTGCATACGAGGGCGACAAGCTCGTCTACGCCACGCTGTCTATCAAAGGCACCCAGATGGATCCGACGCCGACCGGCGTGTACCACATCCAGCGCCGCGTGGCCGACGAGACGATGGACAGTGCGACGCTGGGTATTCCGCGCAACTCGCCTCGCGGCTACTACCTGCAGCATGTGCTGTACACACAGTACTTCACCTCGAACGGGGCCTCGATCCACTACAATTACTGGTCAAGCATGTGGGGCTACTCCGGGAGCCACGGCTGCCTGGGCATGACGCTCGACGACGCGCTGTGGTTCTGGAACTGGGCCGGCGTCGGCACGCTGCTCAACATTCACTACTAAGCCAATCGCCGGGTTATCGTGAAGGATCGGCACAAGCCGATCCCTCACGATAACCCGTTCCAGACCACACGGCGCGGTTCGTGTCGGCGCGTCGCGGCTGCGGCTGAGCCGTTCGCGCCAGGCCACGCCGCATTTGCCTATTCCTAGGAATGGGGATCCGTCTAGCCTGCGAGCCGACTCGGCGGATCACAGTTCTGTAGCTGTGCGGGAATGTCGCCGGTTCGGGTTGTTGTATGGTATGCTGCTAACACGCCGGTGATGCAGCTACCCCTGTCGTAGCCCCTAGTCTTTCCTCCCGCGGCCGATGCGACCAGGCCGCGACTTGAAGAAGCGGTTGGCCGCGACTTGGCGTCGACCGCACCACGCGGCCGATGCTCAGGCCGCTTCGGACCTCGATGCGCCGCGAGCGCGCTTGCCAGGGAGATGAGAAGCATGCCGGACCACCAGGACAGCGGGCAGGCCCCGGCGGAGACCCCGCGTCCCGCCCGCCCGCAGCCGCGGCGCCGCGCGGCGCCACCGAGCGAGCCGCCGCCCCCCGTGGAACACGCGGGCAGCGCCGAAGCGCGACCGACGCCGCCGCGGCGCCGCCGGACCAGCGCACCGGCCGAGTCCGCGGAGGGCGGGGCGCCCCTCGCGGTCGCCGCGCCGCCGCGCCCGCGGCGTGCCAGGCGGGCCGCGGACCCCGAAGCCGCGGCCGCCCTCACGGCGCCGGCGCGGCGCCGACGAACCAGCCCGGTCCAAGATCAAGCTACGGACGAGACGCCCGCGGCGCTCGTCCGGCCCGCCAGGCGGCGCGCGCCTGCGGCAGCTGCCACGGACGCCGACGTTCCTGCGGCCGCCGCCCCGCCGCGCGCCCAGCACCCTCGCCGGCGGGTCAGCACTCCCGCAGCGGCGACTGATGTCGCGGCCGCGGATGCCCCGGCTCCCGCCGCGGAGGCGCCCGCGCCGCCGCTCCCCAGCGCCGAGCCGCTGCTTCCGGCCGCGCCAGCGCTGCCGGCTCCCGCGCCGGCTGCGGCCACCACGGATGTGGCCGCTGCCAGCGCCCCCGCGCGCGCGGCTTGGCGCCGCCGCCGCGGGCGGACCACCCCGGCACCCGCCGAAGAGGCGAGCCCGCCGTTGGTTGCCGACGAGACCGACAGCTCGCCGGCCGCGAGCCTCCCCGCATCGCCGCCGCTCACGGCCCCGCTACGGGGACCGCGTCGCGCGCCGCGCTACGGGGACGGGGCGCCCGCCCGCCGCACGCCAGGCGGGGACAATGCACCGGCCCCACGCGAAGGCCAGTGGGCAGGCAACCGCGGCGCCCGACCGCCGTCTTCGCCCGATGCGCGCCAGCGCCCAGCCGGCGGGGCCTTCGGTCGGCCGCGCGCCGGCGCCCCGCCGCTGCGCCCGGGCAGCCCGCCGGTGCATTCGGGGCCCGCTCGGACCCGCCAGAGCGGGCCTCCGATGCGACAGAACCCGGACGATCTGCGACCCCGCCGCGGGCCTATCGTCGACCCACGTCGCCGCCCCACGCCCGAGGAGGCCTCGGCCATCTCGGCGCGCGGCACCCGGGGCGCCCAGATGCAGGGCAAGATCAGTGAGCTGTCGCGCGACCGCGGCTTTGGTTTCCTCGTGGACAACGCGGGCCGCAAGCGGTTCTTCCACCGCTCGGCCGTCGTCAACGGCGCATTCGACACGCTGCGCGAGGGCCAGCAGGTCCAGTTCGAGCCACGCGACGACGTGAAGGGGCTGCGCGCGATCAACGTGCGCCCGGCGATCCTCGGCCGGCCCCGCCCCGGTGCCCGACCGGCGCCTTGGGAACGCGGCAATCAACGGCTCGACGCCGAGCCGCCGCGCCGCGGCGGGATGCCCCGCCGCCCAGCCGGCCCGGCCCCTGGCGCCTCCCCCTGGCGCTCGTCGCTCAGTCCCTTCCGCGGCGACCCGCCGCCAGCCGCGCCCCCGCGCCGCCGGCGCGGCTAGCGGTGCGCTAACCGGGCCCTGGCGTCCCGGGACAGGCCCGCTACGCAGCCGATCGCCCCGAGGGGCGCTCCGCCACCCGCGCGCCCCGGATGCGGCGGCGCCGCACCGTTGACAATCGCGTGCGGCGCCTGGTAGCTTTCCCTGCGCGCGGGCGGTCGACCGCGCGACGCACGCTTGGCGAGCTTGGCGACATGCGCTATCAGCCGCGTCCCGCGCCGTCCGGGTCCGCGCCGTGAGCGCGCCGCCGCCCGCCGAGGACCCCGCCGCTCAGCTCGCGGCCCTGCAGCGGGAGATCGAGCAGGTGCATCTCGAAGTTCACGAGCTGGCCGAGGAGGTCGCCGACTTGCGCCGCGCGCTCGAGCGGCTCCCCGGCTGGCTCCACTGGCTCGTCCGCTTGCCGCCCCGCCCCTGAACGCCGCCATGACACAGGAGAGCCCGTCCGATGACGACCACGGCCCGCATCTGCGCGCTGCTGCTCGCCAGCCTGCTGTGGCTGCCGCCCAGCCTCGCGCTCGGACAGACGAGTGCCCCCCCGGATCCGAACGAGGGCGCGTTCGGGCAAACCATCAGCGCGCCGGACCCCACCAACGAGCCAAGTTCCGCCGCTCAAGCGACGCCAGTGCCGGCCAGCGGGGACGGCCCGAGCGGCCCCCCGGCCGCCTCAACCCGCGTGGCGATCGACCGCCCGGCGAGCGGCGCCACGACGCAGCAACGCTTCACGATCATGGGTTGGGCGGTGGACCCCGAGAGCACGGGCACCGGGGTCGACGCCGTGTACGTCTACCTGGATGGCGAGGCGGGCCATGGCTACTTCCTGGGGGCCGCGGAGTACGGCGGCGATCGCCCCGACGTGGCCACGCAGCTTGGCCAGCCGCGGTACGGCCCCTCCGGGTATCAGCTGCAGGTCGAGGTCCCGCCGGGCGAGCACACGCTCTACGTCTACGCCCGGCAGCGGGGCGGCGAGCCGCGCCAATGGTCGGCGCCCGCTACCGTCGACGTCATGGCGGTCGCCGACGGCACCGCCCCCTCGGCCGTCCGCCAGCCTGTGGTGCCAGGAGGCTGCGGGCGAGCGCCCGACGGCACCTGTCTGAACCGGTCCAACGCCGCCGGTCCCACCTGTCCGTTGATCGACACGGATGGGCAGTGCTTGCCCGCCCCGCCCGGCGCGCTGCCGGGGCTCGTGGGCCAATCCAACACGCCACCCAGCGACAACCCCGCGATGGGGCCCTGCATCCAGTACGACGCGACGAACCACTGCTCGGCCTACGCGAACAACCAGACGTCGAGCTTCAACCTGCGCGCCGAAGGCACCGGCCAGATGACCACGCTCACATGGAGCGCCGTCTCCGGCACCGTAACCTACGAGGTCCTGCGCTGCACCGGCGCCAACGGGCAAAACTGCGTCAGCGTAGCCACGCTGAGCGCCACCCGCTATCAACTGCCCCGCGCCGCAAACACCTGGTATCAGGTGCAGGCGCGCTCCGGGTCCGGGCAGGTGCTCGCTAGCTCCAACATCGCCAGCGCGCCATAAGCCTCTGTGTGCAGGCGCGCCCGCTTGCCGGGAGCCGGGGGGCTCCCCGGCCCACTATTGCTCGTCCTCGTCGTCCCAGGGCGCCGGCAGCGCGCAGTGATTCTCCACCACCACGCTGCCCGCCAGCGGGCACACCGCGAAGCCGTGGTCACAGGACCAGGTGCTGTCACAACGGGGGCACCAGTGGAGATGCCCGGGTAGGGTGGCAAGCTGCGCGGCCGGCGACATGACCCCCACCTTTCTCGTCTCGTTCGGCCCCGATGGCTGTTGCAGCGGGGCACGCTCGCTTTGCGAACGCCTAACGCAACCTCCGTGCCGCCGCGCTCGGCACCCGGCCCACGGCGTCGCTCCACGCGTGCTGGTAATGTTTCCCGCCGCAGCCGTTGGGCGGTACTCTGGAAGAGAGGGGCGGGAAGGGGCTCATAGCGCCCCCGGGGAGCACCATGCGGATCGTCCTGTACACGGGCAAGGGCGGCGTTGGCAAGACGACCGTCGCCGCCGCGACCGCCGTCCGCTGCGCTGAGCTAGGGTATCGCACGGTCGTGCTCAGCACCGACCTGGCCCACAGCCTGGCCGACAGCTTCGACCGGCCGCTCGCGCCCGAGCCGGTCGTGGTGGCGCCCAACCTCTGGGCGCAAGAGACTGACATCTACTACAACGTGCGCAGATACTGGGGGCGCGTCCAGGAATGGGTGTCCATGCTGCTCGCCTGGCGTCAGATCGACGAGCTGATCGCCGACGAGCTGAGCGTGCTGCCGGGCATGGACGAGCTGGCCAACCTGCTGTGGATCAACAACCACCGCGAGAGCGGCGCCTACGACGTCATCATCGTCGACTGCGCGCCGACGGGCGAGACGCTGCGCCTGCTCAGCTTCCCCGACGTGGCGCGCTGGTGGATGGAGAAGATCTTCCCCATCCATCGCCGCGCCGCGCAGGTCGTGCGGCCGCTCGGCCGCGCGCTGTTCGATCTCCCCGTGCCCGACGACGAGGTGTACGACGCGGTGAAAGACCTGTTCGGCCAGCTCGACGAGCTACATACGATGCTGGTCGACCAGCAGCTCACCTCGGTCCGGCTCGTGCTGAATCCCGAGAAGATGGTCGTCAAAGAAGCCCAGCGCACGTACACTTACCTGAACCTCTTCGGCTACGCCACGGATCTCGTCGTCTGCAACCGGGTCCTCCCGCGCGAGGTGACCGACCACTACTTCGACGCCTGGAAGGCGACGCAGGCCCGCTACCGTCAGACCGTCGAGGAGGGCTTCGCGCCCATCCCCATTCGCGACGCGCCGCTGTTCGGCCACGAGATCGTGGGGCTGGACGGTTTGCGTGAGATGGCGGCGGCGCTGTACGGCGACGCCGACCCGAGCCAAGTGTTCTTCGCCGGACGCGGCCACCATATCGAGAAGCACGACGGCGAGTACGTGCTCAGCCTCCAGCTGCCGTTCGCCAGCAAGGATCAGGTGGCAGTCTTCCAGACAGGCGACGAGCTAGTGGTCCACGTGGGCAGCCAGAAGCGGAACGTGATCCTGCCGCGCGCACTGGTGGGACTGCAGCCGCACGGCGCGCGCTTCGAGGATGGGGCGCTGCGCATTCGCTTCGTCGCGCCGGCGGCGGGGACGACGCGCGCGACGGAAAGGAGCTAGCGATGGCCGAGACGACGCCGGGCCAGGCGGGCGGCGACCCGCTCGAGGCAGAGCGGCAGCGCCTGCGCGAGGCGGTCCGCGCCTTGGAGGACGAGCGCCGGCGACTGCGGGCGCGCGCCGACGAAGCGGATGAGCCGCGCGCCCGGCGCCGCCGGCGCGGCGGTCTGCTCGCCGGCTTGCTCGACATCGACCCGGAGCTGTGCGAGTGGTGGCAAGAGAACCGCCCCAGCCGCGTGCTGGCCGGCTTCCTGCGCGACCTGCCCGACGAGTTCCTGGACCACCTGCGCGCCGCGCGCCGCGAGCGCCTGCTGGCGTTGCGCAGCGTCGTGGATTACGCGCTGGAGTACAACGAGCGGCCGCGCGGTCGCGCCACCGAGCGCCGGGCGCGGGAGGTGCCGATCGACGAGACGTAGGGTTGCCCTGGTAGGGCACCGCGCCTACAATTGACCCAGGAAGGCGCCGGGCCCGGCGGCCGGAGCGCGGCGGAAAGCGAGGCGGGCGACAATGTTTGGGCATCCCATCTCGCCGTTGGAACTCATCATCATACTGGTGATCGTCCTGATGATCTTCGGCGCCGGCAAGCTGCCCGAGGTGGGCAGCGCGCTGGGTCGGGGCATCAAGGAGTTCAAGAAGTCCGCGACCGACGAGCAGCAGCGGATCGCCGCCGGCACCGCCGAGCCCGCGCCGGCGCCCCCGCCAGCCGCGGCCCCCGTGGCTGCCGCCGGCGCGCCGGCCGCCGCGGCCACCGGCCCGTACTGCCCGAAGTGCGGCACGCGCGCGGCCAACGACAGCCGCTTCTGCGCGAACTGCGGCGCCAGCCTGCCGACCGCCGTCGTCTAGCCCACGACGGCACACCGCCATCGTGCAGCGTCCTGGCGAAGCCCCGCGCGGCCGCGCGGGGCTTCGCTATCTCCCGCACCAGCACGTCACGAGAAGCAGGGCATGGCCACTATTCTCCTAGCCGACAACGAGCCCTGGCTGCGCATGCTGGCGCGGGCTACCCTCGCTCCGGCGCACCGGCTGCTCGAAGCATGGAATGGGCCGCAAGCGGTCGACCTGGCGCGTCGCGAACGCCCGCACCTCCTGCTGCTGGACGGCACGGCCCCGGAGATGGACGCGCTCGGTGTCTGCCAGCAGCTCAAGACCGACCCCGCGACCCGCGATGTGGTCGTCGTGCTCCTCGCGGCCGGTCCAGCCGCGCCCGCGCCCGCCGCGGCGTTCGCGGACTTGCGCCTGACGAAGCCCTTCGGGCCGACCGCACTGCTCGACGCCGTGACCCAGGCGCTGCCGTCTCTGTCCGCGCCTCGCCGACCGCGGACGCCCCTCCAGCTAGACGGGCTCAACGACGAGCCCGAGGTACTGGATCAGACGCTGGTCTACGCGCGCGAGCTGAGCAGCCTCTACGAGGCGGCGCGCGACCGCGCGGCCCGCTTTCGGCTGCTGGTCGAGCTGGGCAAAGACCTCGTGGCCGCTCGGGGCCTCGATGCGGTGCTGCGCCTGGCGCTCGAGCGCGCTACCGCCTTCAGCGGCCACGACGGCGGCAGCGTGCTGCTGCTCGCCACTCCGGACGGGCCGCTCACCGTGCGTGCGGCCGTCGGCGTCGATCCGGTTGCGCCGGGCACCACCATCGCGGACCTGGAGCACAGCGTCGCCGGGCAGGTGCTGCGAGCGGGGCAGCCGCTCGTGCTGGAAGGCGCCGGCGAGGACCTGGGCACGGGGTGGCGCGGCTCCGCCCGACCGATCCCCTCCGCGGTCTGCCTGCCGCTCGTCACGCCGGGCAACCAGCCAATCGGCGTGCTCGCCCTCAAGAGCACCCGGCGGGCGCGACGCCTCGACGACCACGATCTGGACTTGCTGCAGCTTCTGGCGGCCCAGCTCGCGGCCGTGATCGAGAGCGCCCATCTGCACGAGCAGCTCCAGCGCAGCCTTGACGCGCTCCTGGCGCTGCACGAGGCCGGCCAGGTGCTGGGCGCCAGCCTGGAAGCCGACGCCATCGGCCAGCGCCTGCTCGACATCGCCGGGCGAGTGTCCGGCCTCGACGCCGCCGTAATCAGCTTGCGGGCGGGCGCGCAGCCCCAAGCGCCCCTGCGCGTGTGGCAGACACTCGGCCCGGAGACCGGCTGGCGGGCCGCACAACGCGCGCAGGCCGTGCGCGCCGCGCGGCGCGCGGCGGCCGCCAGCGGTCAGCCCCGCTTGGTGCGACTGCGCGGGCGAGTGCGCTCCGCGGCGCGCGCCGTCTGGTGCGTGCCGCTGCGGGTGCAGGACCGCGTGCTCGGCGTGTTGGAAGCCTACGGCCCGGAGAGCCTCGCGGAGGAGGCCACCGGCGAGATCCTGGGCAGCCTGGCGCTCCAGGCCGCCAGCGCGCTGGAGAACGCGCGCCTGTACCGCGAGCTAGGCGAGCGCGAGCATCAGCTGCAGACGCTCGTGGGGCGGCTGCTGGTGGCCCAGGAGGAGGAGCGCCGCCGCGTGGCCTACGATGTCCACGACGGGGTGGCCCAGGTTGCCGCCAGCACCCATCAGCACCTCCAGGCCTACGCGCGCTACCACCGCCCCCGCTCGCCCGCGGCCCGGCTGGACCTCGAGCGCGCGCTGGAAATGGCGCGGCGCACGGTGGGCGAGGCGCGCCGCGTCATCGCCGACCTGCGGCCCACGGTGCTCGACGACTTCGGGCTGGCGACGGCGCTGCGGCGCCAGGTGGACGCGCTCCGGGCCGAGGGCTGGCAGGTGAGCTACGAGGAGGCGCTGGGCCCCGAGCGCTTGCCGCCCGCGGTCGAGACGGCCTTGTTCCGCGTGGCCCAGGAGGCGCTGACCAACGTGCGGAAGCACGCCGGCACGACGCGCGTTCACCTGAGCCTGCGCCGCAAGGGGCGCGCGGTGCGCCTCGAGGTCCAGGACTGGGGGCAGGGCTTCCGGCCCACGGCGCCGCGCGACGCCGCCGGACCGGGCGAGCGCGTGGGTCTCCCGGGCATGCAGGAGCGCGTGGCGCTGCTTGGCGGCCGCTGTCGCGTCCAGAGCCGTCCGGGGGCCGGCACGCGCGTCGTGGCCGAGGTCCCGCTGGGCACCGGCCCCGCCGCCCCGGCGGCCGACGCCGCCCTGGCGTCGCCGCAGGGCCGACCTGCCGCGCGGCGAAACGTTGTACCATAGGGCCGCCGATGACGAGCGGGGCAGCATCGCGTGCAGCGCAGCGCCCAATCGCCCGTCCCCATGCCGCGCGGACGGCCCGGTCGCCGCCGGCGCAAGGAGGACGCCATGCCAACTGTCCGTTGCCGCGCCGCCGCGAGCGCGTTCGTCGCGCTGCTCGCCCTGACCGGCTGTGCGGCTCCCGCGCCATCCACGCCGGCCGGCGGCCCCGCGGCCGCCGGCCCGACCGCGGGAGCCGTCGTGCCGACCGCTCCGCCCCAGCCCGTCACCCTGCGCCAGGCAGCGCAGACCGGCGCCTCGGGCGTCGTCGTCTGGCTGGCCGAGCAGCGCGGCTACTTCCAGCAAGAGGGGATCACGGTCGAGCAAGTCCCCTTCACCAACGCCTCCGAGACGATCCCCGCCTTGGCGACCGGCCAGGTGGAGATCTCCCCCATGCCCGCGAACCCGGCGATGTGGAACGCGGTCGCGCGCGGCGTCCCGGCGAAGATCATGGTGGACGTGGGCACCTACACGGCCGACCGCGGCGACCAGGTGTTGGCCGTCCGCAAGGCGGTCTACGACAGCGGACGGGGTCGGCGGCTCGAAGACCTCCCCAGCCTGTCCCTGGCCATCACGCCGCCGGGCAAGGCGACGACGACTGCCTGCGCGCTGTCGGTGGGCTTGCAGCGGGTGGGCCTTACGCTGGACGACCTGAACATCCAGCCCATCACCTTCCCCGATATGGTCGGCGCCTTCGCGAACGGGGCCATCGACGCCGGCATGATCCTCGAGCCGTTCCTGACGCGCGCCGTGCAGCAAGGCAGCGCCGTCAAGGTCATGGGCATCGGCGACATCTATCCGAACTTCACGATCGCCTCGTTGGGCTTCGCGGAATCGCTCTACGACAACCGCCCCACCGCTAAAGGCTTCGTGCGCGCCTACATCCGTGGCATCCGCGACTATCTGGCGGGGGTCGGCAGCCCGAGCGGCAGCGCGGCGCGCGAGGAGATCGACACGCTGGTGGCCCGCAACACGAGCATCGACCTGGACACGGTGCGTGCGATGATTCCGCCCTACTTCAACCCCAACGGCCTGCCCAACCGGGAGTCGATGCTGTACTGCTACGGCTTCTTCCGCGACCAGGGCCTCATTCCCCAGCCCGTTTCCGACACGACCATGCAAACGATCTGGGGCACCGACCTGATCAACGAAGTGCTCGACGAGATCGGCCGCGTCGCCGACAGCTGACGAGACGACGTGCGCCCGCGGACGCCACCGCCTTCCGAGACTCGACAGGAGCTGCCGCCGCGCGGTACCCTCGTGCTGACAGCCAAGGGCGGATTGGCTCCGCGGCGTCTGGCCGGCGACTCGCGCCGGCCAGACGCTCGCGGCCGCGGGCCGCGCCGAGTGCAACACCGGAGAACCAGCTAATGGCGACCGAACGCCCCGCCGCGGCGACGGCCCGGCTCGTGATTGCCGACGACCACGACCTGGCACGTGCGGGGCTGCGCAGCATGCTCGCCGGCGAGCGCGGCCTCGCGGTCGTCGGTGAGGCCGCCAACGGCCGCGAGGCACTCGCCTTGGCCCGCCGCCTGCAGCCCGACCTGGTCCTGATGGACGTGCGCATGCCCGAGATGGACGGCCTGGCGGCGACGCGCGCCATCAAGGCCGAATGCCCGCGGGTAAGCGTGGTCATCGTGACGATGCACGAGAACCTGGATTACCTCTTCGAGGCGCTCAAGGCGGGCGCCGCCGGCTACCTACTGAAGGACGCGACGCAGCGCGAGGTGGTCAGCGCCGTGCGCCAGGTGCTGCGCGGCGAATCGCTGCTGAACGGCGAGCTGGCAACGCGGCTGCTGCACCGCCTGGCCGAGGAGCCGGCGCAGCAGGACCCGCTGCCGACCGTGCCGCTCACTCCGCGCGAGGCGGAGGTGCTCCGGCTGCTCGCGCAGGGACTCACCAATCGCGAGATCGCGGGCCAGCTCTATGTCAGCGTCGGCACCGTCAAGGTCCACGTCGAGCGCATCCTCGCCAAGCTCGGCGTCTCCGATCGCACGCAGGCGGCCGTGCGTGCCGTAACGCTCGGGTTGGCCCAGCCATCGCGATCCTGAGCGGCCCTCCCCCCGGCCCTCTCGTGGCGGACGATTCGACTTCAGCCCAGTCACCCTCCGGACCGAGCCGGGCGCGGTTGGGCGTCGCGCGGGCGGCCGCGCCGGGCGACGCTGCGCCGAGAGCCACGAAGTGGCGAGCGCCCGCCGCCAGCACGACGAATAGGCCAGGTGGCAGACGCGGAATAGCCATCTGGCAGATGGAGCCGCCGCCGCGCCTCCCGCATACTACCTTGGCTAGGTTCACAACAGTATGGGGAGCCGGGCGGATGCGCGGCGAGCAAGGCCCGCGCGGCACGATCGCGGTCGTTGCGGGCAGTGCCATCGTCGGCGAGGCGTTGGCGTTGCTGCTTCAGGGGCTAGGCTATCGCGCCCGCTTCGCCGCGCCGCGCGCCGACACCGCCTGGCCGCTCGCGGACTGCCAGCTAGTCGTGCTCGCGCCCGGCCTGAGCGCGTCACAGCGGGCCGCGCTGCTGGCCGCGGTGCGGGGTGCCGCTGCCCCGGCGGCCGTCCCGGTCCTGGAGCTGACCCGTGACGATGCCCCCCCCGGCGACGCGCCGTGCGTCCACTGGCCCTGCCGCGCCGAAGAGCTAGCCCGCGCCATCGACGCCGCGCTGGCGCCGCGCGTGGTCGAGGCCGCGCCCGACTAGCGCGCGAGGACCCGGGACGCGCGTCGGGCGCCACCTGTCACGCGGCCGCGCACGAGTGATGCTCGCCGCCGAGACGACCGCGGCTTACCGCGCGCTGGCGGCGACCGCCTGGCCAAAGCCGCTGCCGACTCCGGGACGGAACTCGATCAGGTCGGAGCGCGTGATCGCCACGTTGTACGCGTAGGCCGAGTGGAGCATCGGTTGATAAGCGACCGTCTCCTGCTCCGCGGTCTTCGCCGCCGCACAATCCATCGGCACGGCGACCCAGTAATCGCGCACGCTGAAGCCCAGCACAGCATGGCTCACGCAGACCCCGAGGGCCACGCCCGTGACGATAACCGTGTGCTCGCGGGGGCGGACGCCCAGCCGCGCCAGCACTCCCTCCAGCTCAGTGTGGTTGAAGCAGTCGTGGCACTCCTTGTCCACCACCGGCTCGCCCGGCCGCGGCGCGATCGCGTCGCAGTACTCCGCCCCCCAGCTTCCCCGCAGCAGGTGCTCGTCGACCTTGAACACCGTGAACTCGGCGTTGTCCGGATCGCGCACCGAGTGAACGTAGATCACCGGCACGCCGGCCGCTCGCGCGCGGTCGAGCAGCGCCGCCAGCGGCGCCAGGATCGCTTCGCCGCGCTCGCCCATGTAGCGCTTGCCGCCCACGGTGCAGAACTCGTTCTCCACGTCGACCACGACCACGGCGGTGCGCGCCGGATCGAGCGCCAACGCGCGGGGCTCGGGGGCCTCCAAGCGAATCGTCACCTCGGCCATGCCACCCCTCCACGCTTCTCGCGCCCCGCCAGTTCCCGGCGTGAGCGCGCCTACCAAGAGCCGTCCGTGCAGCTCGGCGCGGTGTCCGCCGGCCGGCCTCCCTTACCGTAGCGCGTCCTCGGGCGCCCCGCAAGCCCAACCCGCTCCGGCGGGAAGCGTGTCGCCAGCAGCGCCATGCCTATCCTTGACAGCGACCGGCCGCACCAGTACCATACCGACGTTGCGTTCGGCTACCGAACTGGCTGCTGCTCGCAACAAACACACAGCGGCGGATAGCAGCTTGGCTGGCACCCCTCCGCCCGACCGCCCCCACCCGCGTGCCCTCACCGCAAGCGATGCGGGCCCGCCCGCGTTCGGGGCGACCATCGCTACCACGTTCCCTCCCGCCGAGGCCCGAGCCGCGCGCACACCCGAGCAAGCGCAGCGCCTCGCCTGGCGCGTACTGCTCGGCGCCTTCGCCATCTGGCTCGGCCTGGCCGGCGGCGGCGTCTACGCGCTCACCGCCTGGCTCCGGACCGCCACGGTGCCTGCCGCGGCGAACCTCCAAATCGACCAGGGCGTCGTGCTGCTCCAGGAGCGCGGCGCCGGGCCGCCGCTCAGCGCCCGCGCCGGGATGGCGATGCAAGAGGGCGACGCCCTGGAGGTGACCGAGGGCGCGCTCGCTCGTCTGGAGCTACCGGGCCAGGGCGTCGTGCGCCTTGGGCCGCGCGCGCGCCTGGTGCTCGCCAAGCTGCGCGCCGGCCGCTTCGCGCCGGCCGCCGGCGTTCTCGCCTTCCAGCACATCGCAGGGGCGCTGCGCGTGGAGGTCGCCCCCGCCGCCGCCCAGCCGCTCGGGCTCGAGACACCTTACGGTACCGTCACAATGAACGCGGGTGACTACGTGGTACAGATCGACGGGCCGCGCGCGCAGGTCCTCGTGCGCCAGGGCGCGGCCACGGTGAGCGTCGGCGCGAATCCGCCGCTGGCGCTAGCGGCCGGCGAGCGCGCCCAGCTCGCGGCAAACGCCGCGGCCAGCGGACCCTACCCCGGCGGCGCGAATTTGATTACCAACGGCGACTTCGCCGCGGACCTCGCCGGTTGGCAGGCGCGCGACACGCAGGAGCCCAACCGCCCGGACCGTCTCGGCGTCCGCACCATCGAGCAGGAGCCGCTCGATGGCGTGCCCCACGCGGCGCTACGCGTCAGCCGCCAGAGCCGGTTCCAGACTCACAACGAGACGGGCCTCGTCCAGCCGCTCAACGCCGACGTCTCCGTCTACCCGCGGCTGGTGCTCTCGGCCCGGGTCAAGGTCCGCTCGGCCAGCCTCTCGGGCGGCGGCTATCTCGATACCGAGTACCCCCTGATGTTCCGCCTGCGCTATCGCGACGCGGCAGGCAACGGCCAGACCTGGTACCGTGGCTTCTACTACCAGAACCCCGAGCGACGGCCCGCCGACCACGGCGAGCTGGTACCCGAGAACACTTGGGTGCGCTTCCAGCTCGATCTCGCCCAGCTGCCCGAGCCGCCCGTCTTCCTCTACGCCCTGGAGGTCCTCGGCGCCGGCCATGACTTCGATGCCCTCGTGACCGACATCCAGCTCACGCCCCAGTAGCGCCACAGGCTGCCGGTAAACTACCCCTCAGCGCGCCGAGGGGAGCTGGTCGCGGGCGACGCGCCGCACGTCGCGGATCGCTTCGAGGCGGGTCATGACGCGGCTGAGGTGAGCCAGACTGTCCACGTCGATCGTCGCGTGCGCCGTGGCCGTGCCGTCCTTGTGGGTGCTCACGTTCAGCGCCGAAATGTTGATCTTCTCGTCGGCCACGACCGCCGAGATGTCCCGTAGCAAGCCCTCGCGGTCCCACGCCTCGATGCGGATCGCCGCGCGGAACGACCGCGCCTGCACGTGGCCCCAGTCCACGTCCACGATGCGCTCGGGCTCGTCTTCGTGCAAAATGCTGGCGCAGTCAGCGCGGTGCACGGTCACGCCGCGCCCCCGCGTCACGTAACCGACAACGCCATCGCCAGGCACCGGGTTGCAGCACTGGGCGAGCCGCGTCAGCAGGTCCCCCACCCCCTTCACGCGCAGGCCCCGCACGGAGCCGTCGGTGGGCGGCGGCGTGGGGGGCGGCTGGGGCGGCTGGGCGGGCGCCAGCGTGGTCGAGAGCTTCGTGGCGATCTGCTGAGCGTTGATGTCGGCGTAGCCAACGGCGGCCAGGAAGTCGTCGGTGCGCTCGTAGTGAAAGCTGCGGGCTAGCTCCTCCAGCTTCACGACGTGGTCCACGCCGAGCCGTTGCAGTTCCTTGTCCACCAGCTCGCGCCCGCGCGTGATGCTCTCCTCGCGCTGCTGCTTGCGGAACCACTGACGCACCTTCTCGCGGGCGTTGGCCGTCTTCAGGTAGCCCAGCGCCGGGTTGAGCCAATCCCGACTCGGCCCGCGCGTCTGCTTCGCCGTGACGATCTCCACCTGGTCGCCGTTGTGCAGCGTCGCGCTCAGCGGGACCAGGCGGCCGTTCACCTTGGCGCCCACACAGCGGTGGCCCACCTCCGTATGGATGCGGTAAGCGAAGTCGAGCGCCGTTGCGCCGGCCGGCAGCTCTTTGATCTCGCCGCGCGGCGTGAACACGTACACCTGGTCCTGGAAGAGGTCCGTCTTCAGCGAGTCGACGAACTCCTGCGCCCCCACCACGTCCTTCTGCCAGTCCATGAGCTGGCGCAGCCAGGCCACCTTCGAGTCGAACTTCTCGTCGCGGCGGCCGCCCTCCTTGTAGCGCCAGTGCGCCGCCACGCCGTACTCGGCAACGTGGTGCATGTCGTAGGTACGGATCTGGATCTCCAGCGGCCGGCCGTCAGGCCCCAGCACCGTCGTGTGCAGCGACTGGTACATGCTGTCCTTGGGACTGGCGATGTAGTCGTCGAACTCGCCGGGCAGCGGGTGCCACAGCGAGTGCACCACGCCGAGCGCGTGGTAGCACTCCTGCAGCTCGCGCACGAGCACGCGCACGGCCAGCAGGTCGTAGATCTGGTCGATGTTGGCGCCGCGCCGCTGCATCTTGTTGTAGATGCTGTAGATGTGCTTCGGCCGCCCCGAGATCTCCGCCTTGATCCCGTTGCTCTCCAGTTCCGCCCGCAGCAGCTGGACGACCCGCTCGATGTACTCCTCGCGCTCGGCACGCCGCCCCAGCTCCAGGCTGCGCGCGATCTGGCGGTAGTGCTCCGGCTCCAGGTAGCGGAACGCCAGGTCCTCGAGCTGCCACTTGATCTGCCAGATGCCCAGGCGGTTCGCCAGCGGCGCGTAGATGTCCATCGTCTCCTGCGCGATGCGGCGCTGCTTGTGCGGCGGCAAGTATTGCAGCGTCCGCATGTTGTGCAGGCGGTCGGCCAGCTTGATGATGACAACGCGGATGTCCTCGGCCATGGCCAGGAACATCTTGCGCAGGCTCTCTGCCCAGGCGGCCTCCTCGCCGCGCCGCGCATGGCCATCGGCGTCGGCGTCCTCCGGTAGCCAGTGCATCTTGCCCAGCTTGGTCACGCCGTCCACCAGCCGCGCTACCTCGGCGCCAAACTCGCGCTCCACGTCCTCGACGGACACGGCGGTGTCCTCGGGCACGTCGTGCAGCACCGCGGCCACGAGCGCGCCCGCGTCCAGGCGCATCTCGGCGAGCGTCAGGGCAACGGCCAGCGGATGGGCGATGTAGGGGTCGCCGGAGGCGCGCTTCTGCTCGCCGTGCGCCGCGGCGGCGAATGCGCACGCCCGGCGCAGGGTTGCTACTTCGGCCTCACCCAGGTAGGTGGCCGCCTGCGCCAGCAACGGCTCAGGAGTCGGGGCATCGGTTTCAGGCGTCGGAGCCAAGCGTTTCATAGCCTTAGTGTACAGCAACGGGCCGTCAGCGATTAGCCCCCGCCGATCACCTAAGGGTCATCAGCGAGCCGCCTCTCCCGGGGTGAAGCGCGGGCGGCGCGTAGGTGGGCTACCGACCGCCCGCTGCTGGTGGCTCCTTGCCCGCCACCAGCTCGGCATTGTCGATCAGCCGCACGTCGCCAACCCGCGCGGCGACGAGGGCGCGAGCGGGGCGGTCGACGAAGGGAAGCGGCTCCAGGGTGGCGGCGTCCACGACGGCGGCGTAGTCGGCCACGACGCCCGGATGCGCCGCCAGCGTGGCCCGCATCGCGGCCTCCAGCGCCCCCCCGGCGCGCTCGCCCGCCGCCAGCAGCCCCTGGGCGCGGCGCAGCGCCTCCGAGAGCGCCACCGCCTCCGCGCGCTCGCCGGGGCTCAGGTAGGCGTTGCGCGAGCTGAGCGCCAGCCCATCCGGCTCCCGCACCGTGGGGCAGCCGACGACCTCGACACCGGTCAGCAGGTCGGCCGCCATCTGCCGCACGAGCAGCAGTTGCTGGTAGTCCTTCTCGCCGAAGTACGCGCGGTCCGGCCGCGCAGCGAGCAAGAGCTTGAGCACAACCGTCGCCACCCCGCGAAAGTGGCCCGGCCGCCGCTCGCCCTCCCAGCGCCGGCTCAGCCCCTCGACCTCGACCCACGTCTGCGCGCCCGGCGGGTACATGTCCTCGACCGTCGGCACCCACAGCACGTCCACCCCCGCCGCGGCCGCGAGCGCGCGGTCGCGCTCCAGGTCGCGCGGGTAGCGCGTGTAGTCCTCGTGCGGCCCGAACTGCGTCGGGTTCACGAACACGCTCATCACGACGGTCGCGTTCTCGGCGCGCGCCCGCCGCGCGAGCGACACGTGCCCCTCGTGCAGGTACCCCATCGTCGGCACCAGCCCGACCGGCCGCGGCCGCCCCGCCAGCGCCGCCCGCAGCGCCGCCACCGAGCCAACCTCGGTCAACTGGCACAGGGGTACCGCTGGCCGCTCCGGCCTAAGCGCTGAGTGCTGAGGCGAGCCGCCGCCAGCCTCGTCCTCTCCCCGGGGGTGCAGAGACGCTCCCCGGCCGCGGGACCGCTCTCCGTCCACTCCGCGGGGGTGCAGGGGCGCTCCCCGGCCGGGGGGCGTGCCCGCCTCTCCCCGGGGGTGCAGGGGGACTCCCCTGCCAGGGGGTGGGGGGGGTGTCCCCCCACCTACCCTTCCTCCCTCCCCCCCCGCGATCGGGGAGCCGGGGGAGCGAGAAACCTGCCGCTCAGCCATCGCTCACGGCTCGTCGTCGGGCGCGAGGCCCTCCAGCAGGTTGGGGTCCATGTCGGCGCTGTTGGCCGCCGCGGGGAAGGTGCCCTGCTGCACGTCGTGCAGGTATTCGCCGGCCACCGCCTTGATCGTGTCCGCCACGTGCGCGTAGCGCCGCGCGTGGCGCGGCAGGAAGTCGGGGTATAGCCCGAGGATGTCGCTGATGACCTGCACCTGGCCGTCGCACTCCGGCCCGGCGCCGATGCCGATCGTCGGGATCGCCAGCCGCCGCGAGATCAGCGCCGCCAGCGGCGTCGGCACCAGCTCCAGGACCAGCGCGAACGCGCCCGCCTCTTCGAGCGCCCGCGCGTCGGCCAGCATGTTCGCCGCGGCCTCGCGGGCGCGTCCCTGCACCCGGGCGCCGCCCACCTGGAGCGTCGACTGCGGCGTGTAGCCCAGGTGCCCCACCACGGGAATGCCCGCGTCGACCAGGCGGCGCACCAGCTCCGCGACCGACCGCCCGCCCTCCAGTTTCACCGCCTGCGCTCCGCCCTCCTGCACCAGCCGCGCCGCGCTCCGCAGCCCCTCTTCGACGCTCACACGGTAGGTCATGAACGGCAGGTCGGCGACGATCAGCGCCCGCTTCGCGCCGCGCGCCACGGCGCCCGTGTGCCGAATGACGTCCTCCAGCCGCACGGGAATCGTGGAATCGTACCCCAGCACGACCATCCCCAGCGTGTCGCCCACCAAGATTGTCGGCACGCCCGCCTCGTCGATCATGCGCGCCGTGGGGTAGTCGTAGGCGGTGAGCATGGCGATCTTCTCGCCGCGCTCTTTCATTTGGCGCAGATGGCCCGGCGTGACTCGCGTCACCATGCCTCCCGTGCGCGGCGCCGCGCCTAGCCTCGCCGGTGCGGTCGCCGTCAAGCCGCCACAAAGGCATTCCAACGCTAGTGTACAGCAGCGCTGCCCGTCCAGCGGGACCGCACGGCGCTCCCACCGCGCGCCGCTAGTCAGCGCCGGCGCCGTCCGCTAGCAAGCGTGCCAGCGCGCCCGCCGCCTCGGGCGTCAGGCTGCCCTCGGTCCGCGCCAGCGCCAGCGTGGCGCGTGCCAGCGTTCGGTACGCGTCTAGCGCCTCCGGCCGCGCCCGCGCGATGGCGGCCAGGTGCTGCTCGACCGTCGCCGCGTCACCCCGCGCGATCGGGCCGGTCAGCGCTTGTCCGGGACCGTGCGCCGCGACGTTGTCTACCGCCCCCCATACCAGCGGCCGCAGCGCGTCAATAGCGGTGGACTCGTCCACGCCGAAGGCGCCCCACAGCTCGGCCGCCAGGTGGAGTAGCGTGACCAGGTAGTTCGACGCGACCACCGCCGCCGCGTGGTAGAGCGGCTTGGCCCCGGCGGGCAGGCGGACCGGCCGCGCCCCCAGCGCCGCCACGATCGCTTCCAGCCGCGGCAGCAGCGTCGCGTCAGCCTCCAGCGCGCAGGTGATTCCCGCGAACGGCGCGAGCGGATCGGCCGCCGGCGCCGGCCCGAACGTTTGCAGCGGGTGCAGGCTGCCCACCAGCGCGCCCGCCTGCCGCGCCGGCGCGAGCGATTCCAGCGTGTCCACGCCGCTCGTGTGAGCAACCGCCTGGCCGGGCCGCCACGCGACACTCGCCGCGACCGGGCCGATCGCCGCGTCGGGCACCGTCAGAAACGCCAGGTCGGCGGCGTCAACTACCGCCTGTGCGCTCGGCAGCGCCGCCGCCTGGGGCAGCGCCGCCGCCAGTCGCTCGGCGTGAGCCGGCGTGCGGCTCGCTACGGCGACCACCGGCCAGCCGGCCGCCGCCAGCGCCCGCGCCAGCGCGCCGCCCGCGCGCCCCGCCCCCACGATCCCGATCCGCTCCACCTGCTGCCCCAATAGCCCGGCTCACCTCCGCGGTCCCGTCGGGGCGACCGTGCCGACCCCTGGAAGACCACCCGTCCGTCCCCGCTGCCGGGCAGACTCGGCGCGGCCGGGCCGCAGCACGCGCCAGCCCGATCAGTACCGCCGCTCAGATTGTAACGGCTGCCGCCGGCTGCCCGTCCGCGGCACGTGGATACGGCGGCGCGGCGTCCGGGCCGTGTAACATCGCGCGGTACGATGACCAGGAGCGAACGATCGGTTCACTCGGCGCGGCTGTCCGCGGCCGCGAGACGCCAGCGCGTAGGAAAGGAGCATCGGAGTGGCAGAGCTGAGCGGGCTGACTCGGCGGGAGCTATTGGGGGGAGCGAGCCTGGGCGGTCTGGCCGTCGCGGCGACGCTGGCTGGACCGGCAGCGAGCGTCCAGGCTCAGGGCGCGGGGAGCGGCCTATCCCTCGCCGCCGCGCAGACGATGATCAACGCGGCCATCGCCAAGGCCCGCGAGATCGGCGTGCCGATGACCGTCGTCGTGGTGGACGACGGGGGGAACCTGAAGGCGGCCGCGCGCATGGACGGCAGCGGCTTCGGCGGCATCGAGATCGTCCTGCGCAAGGCGGTCACCGCGGCCGGCTTCCGTAGCTCCACCCAGGCGCTCGGCGACCGCGCGCAGAGCGACCCCGCGCGCCTCGCCAGCTTCGCGAACCTACCGCACATCTGGCTGGGCGGCGGGGGCCTGCCGGTGATGCGCGGCGGCGAGCTGCTCGGCGGCAGCGGCGCGGGCGGCGGCACCCCCGAGCAGGACACCGAGGTGGCTCAGGCCGGCGTCGCCGCATTCTCCTAAGCCGGTTCACCCCCCGGGGTGGATGCGCGGCCTTGGCGCGCATCCACTCCGCACCGCGCCATGCTATTCACGCCCTCGCCAGCAGCCTCCGCGGCCCCTCCCCGCTGGCCGCGACGCCCCGGCCACCCAGGCCTCGCCAGCAGCCCCTCGCCTCATCCATGACCCGCGCCGCCCGCCGCGTCCTCGCTCATCGCCGTGACGCACCGGCAGCCCGGCGCCGCCTCTATATGCCCGCTCTGCCCTATGCCGCGGCACGACCTTCACGCTCTCACGAAAGCCGCTACACTGCCTACCGGTGAGGCATGGCACAGCGCTTGCATTACGAGGGTGGACGCGTCCTGAGGCAACCGAAAGGAGACGGAGAATGGGTGGTGCAGCAGGGTTTCTCTGGATGGCGGTGGTGATCCTGGCGCTCGCGTGGGCGCTGGAGCTATCCGGTACGGTGCGGCTGGGCGTGAATCTTGGCTTCTGGCTGCCGGTGCTGCTCGTGCTGGCACTCCTCGGCGCCATCTTCAACATGTTCGTGATGCCGTTCATGGGCCGCAGCCGCACGACCCGCACGGCGACCTCGGCCGCCGGCACGGCAACACCCGCGGCCCCGGTCGCAGCCCCGCCCCCTGCAGCGGCGCCCGCGCCGCCGGGGCCGACCACCACGGCGCCGGCCACGGGGTCGGCCGAGCAGGAAGTCGTGCAGGAGACGCGCGACCGCCCCACGTTCTAGCCCTTCAGCGCACATTCTGCGGGGCGGGCCAGTGGCCCGCCCCGCTTCGCGTCTCCCTCGCGAGCACCGCCGCGGCCGGCGCCGGGGAGCAGGCCGGACACGGCCCGCCTCCGCCGCAAGACCAGGGCCGTCCCACTCTGCTATAGTCGTGGCGCGTTCGGGTGGGCGCGGCGACGCGCGGACCGGGGCGCCAGGCGCGCAGGTGGGACAGCATGCAGCTTCAGAACCTCTACTCGTTCGCCGACCTCGAGCAGCAATTCGGTCGCGTCGTCGAGACTCATGACGGGCTCGCGACGACCGAGCACGACTTGCTGGGCCGCTACTACCGCGACGTGCTCGCCGAGACGGTCGCCATCGTGGCCCACCAGTGGGCCAGCGGCGTGCGGCGCAGCGCCGTGAAGGGCTTCTTTCTCGGCGGCCCGCCCGGCGTCGGCAAGACCACCCTCGCCCGCCGCGTCGCCTACGAGCTGTGCCGCCGCTTCTCCGATCCCGACAGCCCGAGCGCCCACCAGGTCGTCCTGGCGCTCATCGACGGCGGCGAGATCGCCCGCTCGCGCTACGGCGAGAGCGAGGCGCGCATCCGGGAGGTGTTCACCCTGGCCGAGAAAGGCTTCGCCGAGCCCGACCAGCGCTCGATCATCCTCTTCGACGACGTCGAATCGGTGCTCATGGCGCGCGGCAGCGACAACGCCAAGGAGTGGCACTTCTCCCAGGACAGCGTGTTCTTCCACTCCGTCGACAATCTCGACACCAGCCGCACGGTCGTCTTCTTGACCAGCAACCGGCCCGACCTGGTGGACGAGGCGATTCTCGACCGCTTCCTGGCCTACGCCGTGGGCACGCCCGAGCCGGCGCTGTTCGTCGAGGTCGCCGTCCGCGCCGCCGAGGCGCAGCACCTGAGCGCCGCCCAGATCGGCGCCCTCCGCGACCGCGTGCAGCGCGCCGCCGAGGCGGGCCGGCTCGTCAGCATCCGCGACGCCGAGCGCCTGGCCGTCCGCGAGTACGTCGAGACCCTGCTCGGCCGCCCTTCCACCGCCCTCATCGGCGCCGACCGCCTCGCCAGCAACTGGGGCACCCGTCCATCTTCCCCGGGGGTGCCGAGCCGCTCCCCTGCCAGGGGCTAATGCTCCGTCTCCGCCCCGGGGGTGCGGGGCTCCCCTGCCGGGGGGTTGGGGGTGTCCCCCCAATTGCCCCTTTTCTTTTTCTCCTGGGGTGCGGGGGTGTCCCCCACCTCCCCGCGATTGGGGACGGGGCTACCTCTCCCGCACCCGCTCGATCATCCCCGCGATGATCGGCTGCCCGTACTCGTCGTAGCACCGCTGTGCCGTGTAGCCCTCCGGCCAGATGTCCGTGAACCAGTAGCGGATGCCGAACTGGATACGCACCTGGCGGTACGCCTTCGGGCTGTCGTTGTAGTGCTCGTGCTCGAACATCGCCGGCGGCACGTGCAGGATGTCGCCTGCCTCCCACCGCTCGTCGCGCCCCTGCACCTCGCTGTACCCCTCCCCCTCCAGCACGTAGATGACCGCCTCCAGGTGCTTGTGGCGGCCGCTGTGGTGGTAGGGCGGCTCCTCGAAGATGGACGTCACGGCTACGCTGGTGGCCTGAAAGCCGTTCTTCGGCACGACCAGGTACAGGGCCAATGCGTGCTGGTTCTGGGCCGACGCCAGGTGCGCCTGCGGGTGGAACGAGTCGTCGGCGCCAGCCTGCTCCAGGTGAATCACCGCTCGCGCGCCGCCCTCCAGGTATTGCGACCGCTCCGGCGGGATCGCGGCCAGCACGGCGGGATCGGTGGGGCCGCAGTCTTCGAGCTGCTCCAGCCGCGCCAGATGCACGAAGCGCTCCAGCGGGAACGCCATGCCCGACAGGTACACCGCCGGCTCGTCGCCGGTGTTGAAGTGCTGGTGCTCGGCGCGGTAGGGGATGTGCAGCGCGCTGCCTTCTTTCCAGTCGAAGCGCTGGCCGTTGATGACGCTGAACCCCTGGCCTTTCAGGATGTAGATGCCCTCCTCGCCGTGCGTGTGCTTGCCCGTGTGCCAGCCAACGGGAATCTCGCCCTTCAGCACGCTCCCGCCCATCGTCGGGAAACCCAGCGAGTTGTCCACCATCAGCTTCACCCGAGCGTCCTGCCGCGTGCGCACCCAGGGGATCTGCCGGTCGTGCGCGATCATCGGCGAGCAGCGAAACGCCTCCTCGGCCTGCGCGCCCGCGGCCAACCACTCGTCATAAAATGTCACCATTCGGCTGCGTCCTTTCGTGCGCCGGGCGACCCCGCCACGCTCTGGGCACCGCCCGTCGCGGCCCTTGCCGGTGGCAGTTCGTTTGCTGGCAGAGTATAAGCTAACAGTCTCGCGCGCGGGGACCGGGCCTGCACGCCCGACGGGGTATGGCGTGCAGTCGTGTAGAGCACTGCTTGCTCCGCCCGTGAGCGTGCTCGTCACATCGAGCGGCGCCGCGCATCATAGCACAGGGCACCTAACCTCAGCCGAGCGCATGCCGAGTCAGGTCGCTCCCGCTCTCGCGCCCTGACTACACGGCATACGGAACAGAAAGAGTGTCACCGGTGGAAGCCGAGGCGCGACTGGCCCGAAAGGGCGCCCTCCCCGCGAGCCGCTGGCTGCTGTCAGCACTGGTCGCGGCCGCGCTCGTCGCCTATCCGTTCGTCGTGCCGCCCTACCTGCTCAGCCTGCTCACCGAGGTCCTGATCTTCGGCATCTTCGCCATGAGTCTCGACCTGCTTCTCGGCTACACCGGGCTCGTCTCGTTCGGCCACGCGGCCTTCTTCGGCACCGGCGCCTACGTCGCCGGCATCGCCTCGATCCGCCTCACCAACCACCTGGGCGTCACCCTGCCGCTCGCGCTCACCGCCGCGGCCCTGGCCGCGCTCGTCATCGGCTACCTCTCGATCCGGACCGCGGGCATCTACTTCCTGATGCTCACGCTCGCCTTCGCCCAGGTGCTCTATGCCGTCGCCTTCAAGTGGACGCCGGTCACCGGCGGCTCGAACGGCTTATCGGCCATCCCGCGGCCCGCCCTCGGCCTGGTGGCCGGCGGCGGGGAGCTAGCCGATCCAGCGCGCTTCTACCTGTTCATCCTGGCGCTCTTCCTGCTCGTCTACCTCGCCCTGCGCCGCGTCGTCGCCTCCCCGTTCGGCCACGCGCTCGTCGGCATCCGCGAGAACGAGGCGCGCATGCGCGCCATCGGCTACGACGTGGGCCGCTACAAGCTCGCCGCCTTCGTGCTCGCCGGCGTGCTCGTCGGCCTGGCCGGCGCCCTGGAGACGTACCTGAACGTGTTCGTCTCGCCCGCCGAGCTAAACTGGACGATGTCCGGCCAGGTGCTCGTCATGGTCACCATCGGCGGCGCCGGCACGCTCGTCGGCCCGGTGCTCGGCGCGGGTCTGGTGCTGCTGCTGCAGAACCTGGTCAGCTCGCAGACCGAGCGCTGGCCGATGATCATGGGGGGCGTGTTCATCGTCTTCGTGCTCGTCGCCCGCTTCGGCCTCGTCGGCATCTGGCGCCGCACCGTCGCGTCGTTCAGACGTCGTCGCTGAGTGCCACGCCTGTCTTCAGCGCTAAGGCTGGCACCGGAAGCCCTGTATACTGGCCCAGACGGACGCGCGGCCCCACTATTCCCCACTTTCGCCCCGGTGTCCACGAGGAGGCTCCGTGCATCGACGGCTTCTGAGCGCACTGTGCTGCCATGTCGCCACGAACGCGCCGGCGCCTTCCAGAATATACCGGGCGCTCCTGGTCACGGCCTTGGTCGCCGTCGTGAGCGCCCTGCAGGTCCCCGTCGCCGCCGCGCAAGCGCCGCCCCCCGGCGAGCTGTTCGTCGCCGACAGCAACGTGGTTCCCAATTCGTTCTTGCCTGGCCTGATCGAGCTAAGCCCGTCGCCGGGTACGCCACACGCGGTTCCCGTGCCACCAGGGTCCATTTTCGTGTCCCCAACGGGCGTGGCAATCGCGCCGGACGGCACCGTGTACGTGGTCGACAACTCCTGTTGCGCGAGCGGGCATGGCGCGGTCATCCGCGTGGACCCGGTGTCCGGAGCCCAGACGATTCTGGCAGACGCGCTGACGCCACCCGCGTCGACCAGCTACTTGCTCAGCCCGTGGGGCATGGCGGTCGCGCACAATGGCACGATCTACGTCTCCGACCTCATCAACGGCATTATTCGCGTGAACCCCGCCACCGGCCAGCAGACTTTGGTCTCCCAGGGGCAATTCCTGAACAATCCCATGGGCATCACGATCACCGCAGATGGCAACGTTTTCGTGGCGGATTCTGCCTGCTGCACCGGTGCGAACGGCGGGATCATCAAGCTCGACCCGACCAATACCAACGTCAACGCGAATCAGACGGTGCTGGTGTCGTGCTGCACGAGTTTCTTTACCCAGCTCGCGCAGCCGATGGGGATCACCGTGGGCTCTGACGGCTTCCTCTACGCTGTGGGTTCCGTCGGCTTCGATCCGGCGGTCGTGCGCGTCGATCCCGGGACCGGTGCCCAATCGATGGTGCCCATTCCGGCAACGGTGCTTCTCGCGGGCCCACGGGGTATCGCCGCCGTGCCGGGGGGTTGCCTTCTTCGTCGCCAATCTGAACTGCTGCCCCGATGCTCTCAACAACACGGGAGGCATCATTCAGGTAGACCCGGGGACTGGGGCCCAGAGCGTGCGCTGGGCCGGCGATCCCATGGTGCATCCCTGGGCGATTGCCTCCGTGCCACTGCGCGCCGACCTCACCATCGGCAAGGCCCGCCTGGGGCCGCCCGATCCGGTCGCGCCGGGCCAAACCATCACCTACCGCCTGACGGTCGCCAATGCTGGCCCCAGCGCCGCGACGGGCGTCACCCTCGTTGACAACCTGCCCGCGCTGGTCGGATTCCAGTCCATCAATCCGCCCACCGGCGTCATCTGCACGACGCCGGCGATCGGCGCGTCGGGCACCATCACCTGTCCGCTGGGCGGATTGGCCGTCTCGGCCAGCGCGCAGGTCGACGTCGTGGTGCGGCTCCAGGCCGCGGCGGCCGGGACGACGCTGAGCAACACGGCCACGGTCGTGGCCAACGAGTTCGATCCGAACGCACCGAACACCGTCACGCTCCAAACGGCCGTCAGCGCCGCGACCAACACGCCCGCCCCCACCAGCACCACGACGCCCACCAGCACCACGACGCCCAGCGTCACGGCCACCGGCACGGTGACGCCCACGCCAACTGACAGGCCGACCGGCACTACGACGCCCACCAGGACGGTCACGCCAGGCAACAATGCTACGGCCACGCCGGCTAGCACGTCGACCAACGGCCCTACCGCCACGCCGACGCCCAGGGGCACCCCCTCGCCGCCGACGACGGCAACGCCAACCGCGACCACCACCGCGGCGCCGTCGAGCCCCACGGCGACCGCCACGCCGAGCCCCTGCGCGCCGCGTCCGCCCGTGAGCGTCGTGGCCACACCGAACGGCGATGGCCGCTTGCGCGTGGTGGTGACGGCGAACACGAATCCGGGCGCGCCAGCCAACCTGCTGGCCAGCACCAATTTCAACGCCGGTAGCAACACGCTGGTATACGCGGGCCTATTCGCGCAGAGCGTTCCCTTCACCTGGACCCTCGCGCCCGGCACGACGCAGGCGACCTTCCTGGTGGAGCGGCTGACGCCCGGACAGGCGAGCACCGTGGGCCTGACCGCTACCGATGGCTGCGGCGCCTGGCCCACGTTTGTGGGCGGCGGCCCGAACGCCTTCTGACCGTCGGCTCACCCCCCGCCCGCGACCCGGCAGGCGGGGCGAACGGTTCGCCTCGTGACTCGTTCTCGTGGCCCAGGAAGCGGCTACAATCCGGTTCACATGCAGCAACGCACGGGGGAGTATCTGCTCGTGAATGGCGCGCGGCGACCGCAGCCGAACCACTCAGCGCTCAGCACTCAGCACGCGGCCCTTCGAGTGGATGGGCTGCGACGCGAGTTCGGGGGGCTGACGGCCGTGAACGGCGTGAGCTTCGCCGTTGCGCCCGGCGAGCGGCGCGCGCTCATCGGCCCTAACGGCGCCGGCAAGACCACCCTGTTCAACCTCGTCAGCGGCGAGCTAGCGCCCACTTCCGGCCGCGTCTACCTGGCGGGCGCCGACGTGACGGGCCTGCCGCCGCATCGCCTGGCCGCGCTCGGTCTGGCTCGAACCTTCCAGCGCAACAACCTGTTCCCGGGGCTCAGCGTGCGCGAGAACGTGCGCCTGGCGGTGCAGGCGCGACGCGGCGTGGCGTGGCAGCTCTGGGCGCCCGCCGCGCGCCTGGCCGCCCTCGCCGCCGAGGCCGACGACGCGCTCGGCGCGTTGGGCCTCGCCGCCCGCGCCGACACGCGCGTCCGCGACCTGTCCTACGGCGAGCAGCGCCAGCTCGAGGTAGCCGTCGCCCTGGCCACCCACCCCCGCGTCCTGCTGCTCGATGAGCCGACCGCCGGCATGTCGCCTGCCGAGACCGCTGCCATGACACGCACCATCGCCGCGCTCCCGGCCGAGCTGACCCTGCTCATCATCGAGCACGACATGGACGTGGTCTTCGCGCTGGCCGACCGCATCACCGTTCTCCACTACGGCGAGGTGCTGGCCGACGGCGCCCCGGCCGTGGTCCGCGCCGACCCCCGCGTCGCCGAGGTCTACATGGGCAGCGAAGCGCTGGGGGCCGAGTAATGAGTGCCGAGTATTCGCCTTCGTCTCCGCCCGTCCCGGACTCCGCCCAGCTGGAGGCAGATGCCGTGGCGCCCCCTGCTCAGCCATCAGCCCCCGGCCCTCAGCCGTCGCTCCTGGAGTTGCGCGATGTCCACACCTACTACGGCGACAGCCACATCCTGCACGGCGTCTCGCTGACGGTGGGCGAGGGGCAGGCGGTGGCCCTGCTCGGCCGCAACGGCGCCGGCAAGACCACCATCATTCGAACGATCGTCGGCTTCACTCCCCCGCGCGCCGGCTCCGTGCGCTTCGCCGGTCAGGACGTGGCCCGCCTGCCGGCCCACCGCATTGCCCGCCTGGGCATCGGCCTCGTGCCCCAGGGACGGCGCATCTTCCCCGATCTGAGCGTGCTCGACAACCTACGCCTCGGCGAGCGTCCGCGCCCCGGCGGCTGGACGCCGCCCCGCGTCTACGAGTACTTCCCGCGTCTCCGCGAGCGGCTGCGGCAGAAGGGAGGGACTCTCTCGGGCGGCGAGCAGCAGATGCTTGCCATCGGCCGCGCGCTGCTGACCAACCCCGCGCTGCTGGTCATGGACGAGCCGTCCGAGGGCCTGGCGCCGATGATCGTGCGGGAGATCGAGCGCATCGTGGCCGAGCTAAAGCGCGAGCGCCTGTCGATCCTGCTCGTGGAGCAGAACGTGCCGTTCGCCCTCGCGCTCGCCGACCGCGTCTACGTCATGAACAAGGGCCAGATCGTCTTCGCGGGCGCCCCCGGCGCGCTGGCGGCCGACGACGCCGTCAAGCGCCAGTTCCTCGGCGTGTAGCCGCCGCGCGAGCCTCCACGTCAGTCTCTACTGGAAGTTGACCACTGTTTGGCCGATCTGAATGTTCCCGTCCACGTAAGCCGTGAAGTTGGCCTGGCCGGGCTGGCCGGGACGCACGTTGAAGTACGCGCGCCCGCTGCCGTCGGTGACGGGGGTGGTTCCGTTCGCCGGCATGACGTTGTCGATGCCGCGCGACGAGACGAGAGATACCAGGTGGCCCGACACCGGCATCCGGCCCGAGTCGAGGACCGTGACGGTGATCTGCGTGCCGATGAACAGCGACCCTTGCTGCACGTTGGCCGTCACCGAGGAGTTGGACGGGCTGGGAACGCCCGGGCCTGTCTGGTAGCCTTGCGGCGCCGCGGGCCCTAGTGGGGAGCCCTGCGTCGGCGTGGCGACGTTGGACAGGAGGAGGTCGGACCCGCCGCTCCCCAGCGCATGGACCTGGAACGCATACGTACCCATGCCCAGCGGCACGTTCGCCCCCGGGCTGGTCGACGTGCTGCTGAATTGCAGCGGCCCGCCGTTGACGCTCTGGTAGATCGCGTACGACACCGCGCCGGGCACGGCGTTCCAGGTCAGCGTCGCCGCGTTCGGGCCGGTGACCGTCGCGGTCAGCAGGAAGCCATTATCGCTGGTCGTGGGCGGCGGGGCGTAGGGCAAGCCGAGCGGCGGCGGCATCTGGCTCGGGTTGTAGTACGGCTGGCCCTGATAGGGCGGCGGGTAGCCGCCGTAGTAGTTGGGCGGCGGGTACGCCGAGTTGGGCGGCGGGTACGCCGGGTTCTGGCCGTAGTACCCCGGCGCCTGGTAGGGAGCGCCGTAGTACGGGCCGTACGCGCTGCCATAGCCCGTGTAGGCCGGCGGCGCCCCGTAGCCGCCGTAGCCGTACGGACCATAGCCTTGCCCGTACGGCGGCGGACCGTAGCTGCCGTAGCCGTAATACTGGCCGTAGGGGTCCGGGGGATAGTACCCCTGAGGATAGCCCTGGTAGCCCTGCGGATACGGATACGTCTGCGCCACGGCCCCCGGCGCCGTGGCGCTTCCCGCCAGCAGCATAGCGGCCAGTGCCGTTATCCAGGTAAACGTCTGCTTGCTCACCGATCCACTCCCAGGCTGGACTTCCACCGCCCGCACGCGGCACCGAGCGGCCGCGGCAGTATAGCAAACTCGCCAGATGGCTGGCGAAGCCTTCTCTTATGCGCCCTCCACCTCGCTCGTCGGCCCCCGGCCCGGGGGTTGGTCTCCGTCCGTCGCTCACCGACCCAACGCGGCAGGCGCCCGCGGCGGCCCGGTGGCCGGCCGGCTGCCGCGTTCGGTATGATGCCCACAAAGCAGCACGGCACGGGAGCGGGGCATGTGGCGGTATCTGACGGCGGGTGAGTCGCACGGGCCGGGGCTCACGATCATCATCGACGGCGTGCCGGCCGGCGTGCCGATCAGCGAGGACGCGATCGCCGAGGACTTGCGGCGGCGGCAGGGCGGCTACGGTCGTGGCGGCCGCATGCTGATCGAGAAGGACCGCGCCGAGCTGCGCGCGGGCGTCGCCAAGGGCTTTACCACCGGCGCCCCCGTGGCCATGTGGATCGAGAACAAAGACTGGGCGAACTGGAAGGACAAGACCCCGCCCGCCATCACCGTGCCGCGCCCCGGCCACGCCGACCTCTCCGGCGCGCTCAAGTTCGGCCACCGCGACCTGCGCATCGTCGGCGAGCGCTCCAGCGCCCGCGAGACGACCGCCCGCGTCGCCGCCGGCGCCGTCGCCAAGGCGTTCCTGGCCGAGCTGGGCATCCACGTCTACAGCCACATCGTCGCCATCGGCGAGGTGACCGCGCCCAGCTACGATCTGGAATGGAGCGACCTCTTCGCCCGCGCCGAGGCGTCCGAGGTCCGCTGCGCCGACGCCGACACGACCGAGCGCATGAAAGAGCGCATCGACGCGGCGAAGAAGGCCGGCGAGTCGCTGGGCGGCGTGTTCGAGGTGGCCGCCGTGGGCCTGCCGCCGGGGCTTGGCAGCTACACGCAGTGGGACCAGAAGCTCGACGGCCTGCTCGCCCAGGCCATCATGAGCATCAATGCCATCAAGGGCGTGGAGTTCGGCGAGGGCTTCGCCGTGGCCCGCCTGCCCGGCACCCAGGCGCAGGACCCGATCCGCTGGGGCGATGGGCGGCCGATGCGCAGCTCGAACCGCGCGGGCGGCACGGAGGGCGGCACTACCAACGGCGAGCCGCTGATCCTGCGCGCCGCGATGAAGCCAATTGCCACCACCGTCACCCGCCAGGACTCCGTCGACCTGGAGAAGCGCGAGAACGCGAAGATGGAGTACCAGCGCTCCGACGTGTGCGCCGTGCCGGCCGCCGGCGTCGTGGGCGAGGCGATGGTCGCGCTGGTGCTGGCGAAAGTCGTCTCCGACAAGTTCGGCGGCGACAACGTCGCCGAGACCCGCGCCGCCCGCGACCACTTCCTCGCCGCGCGCGGCTGGCTCGCCGACCTCGCCCAATCGCCTGCCTAGCCATGACCGCTGCGCGGCGGCCGGTCCCTCCCGGCAACCGCCGCGCGCGCATCTCGGCGGAGGACCAGCGCCGATGACGTCGCTCGCCGCGAGTGCCACCGGGGGGCAAGCATCGCCGGCGATCCCGCGGGCGGCGGCGCTCTACCTCGCCGTCGTCCAGCTCCTCTTCACCACGATGTGGACCGTCTACGCGATCTTCCTGCCGGCGCTGGCCGAGGCCGCCGGCCTGTCGCGCGACTCGGTTAGCGGCATCCTGATGTTCGACCAGGTGCTGTTCCTCGTCATGGACGTCGCGATGGGCCTGGCCGCGGACTGCCTCATTCGGCTGTACCGCCGCCTGGCAGCGCCCATCGTCGCCGCCACGACCATATCCTGCGTGGCCTTCCTGCTCATTCCGCAAGTGGTCGAGCGCGGCGACGGCGGCCCCGGCGTCCGCGTGCTCCTCATCGGTCTGATCGCCGTCTGGTCGATCACCTCGTCCGCCTTGCGCGCGCCGCCGTGGGTGCTCCTGGCCCGCTACGCCGCCGCCCCAACCGTGCCCTGGCTGGCCGCGCTCACGCTGGTCGGCGTGTCTGTCGCCGGCGCCGTCGCGCCGTACCTCGGCGTGGCGCTGCGCAACCTCGACCCGCGGCTGCCGTTCGCCCTCTCCAGCGTCACGCTCCTCGCCGTCACGGGCGGCCTGATCGGCGTCGAGCGCCTGCTCGCGCGGGCGGGCCAGTCCACCGACGCGCCAGCCGCGCCCGGCGTGCCGGCCACGCTCCCGCTCGCCCGTCTGGCCCTAACGCCCATCTTCGTCGGCGCCATGGGCTGTCTCGCCCTCGGCTTCCAGGCGCACAGCGCGATCAACTCCGTCCCGCAGTACCTGCGGTTCGCCTCGCAGAGCGACCTCGAATACCTGCTGCCTATTTTTTGGATCGGCTTCAACCTGTGCTCGTTCCCCGCCGCCGGGCTCACCACCCGCGCCGGCGGCTTGGCCGTCATGGCCTGGGCGGGCGCCCTCGGCGCGGGCGGGCTGCTGCTGGCCGCGCTCGCCCCGAACCTCGGCCTGACTATCCTCGGCCAGCTGGTGGCGGGCGGCGCCTGGGGGGCCGTGCTCACCGCCGGCCTGGCCAGCGCCGTCGCCCTTGGCCGCGTGGGCCGCGAGGGCTTCACGCTCGGGCTATGGTTCGCCGTGCAAGCGCTCGCCACCCTCATCCGCATGGCGGTGATCGCGGCCAACGCCAACAAGGCGCCCGACTTCCTCGCCCTCAGCGTCTGGGCGCCGCCCGTGCTCTGGGTGGCGGGCGCCCTCCTGCTGGCCGTCGCGATCGGCCGCGCCGTTGCGCGACGCGCGCCCCTGCCCGCCCGCGCGTAGACCGCGCAGCCCCGGGGCCCCGGTCGTGATCGATTCACCGGCCAGCGGAGGCGACACCCCGCCAAGACGCGGAGAGCGGGGGCCTCGGCCCCCGCTCTCCGCGCGCAGTCCACGGCCGGCTCACGGCTCTTCGATGAACTCGTGCTCGTCCAGGTTGCTCTCCGTATCGATGTCGCCCTCGCTGGTCACGTCGGGCTCGACCTCGCCCTCGTCCAGGCTCTCGTCGTCCTCGTCTTCCAGGTCGTAGCGGATCACCGTCTCGCGCGTGTAGGCGCGGAACGCCTCCGCGGCCGCCGCGGGGAACGACGGGCGGTCGCCCATGCTCGGGTCGCGGTACGACTCGCGGATGATCAGGCGCAGCGAGTGGTCGTCGACCGCCGTGACGGCCGCCGAATACTTGTTGCCCTGGTTCATGAGGTTGATCACGCGCTGGCCCAGCTTCGGCTCCAGCTTGCCCAGCAGCTCGCCCGCCGGCCCGAAGACGCGCACCGCGTTGCCCTGGATCTCCAGCGTCAGCGGGTCGCCCGCCGTCACCCGCGCCAGCACGTCGGCCGGCGACAGATCGACCAGCGACGTCACGGTCGTCTTGCCCGTCTCCTCGATGAACAGGCTCGGGTCCACCGGCGTCGGCGCCGCCGTCGCGGTGTCCGCCGCCTCCGCCTCTTCCGCCAGCTTCGTGAGCCGCGCGTGGTTCTTCTGGGCAATCGTGTTCATTGGATCGACGCGCAGCGATTCCGCGTAGGCGTCGCGGGCCTCGGCATAGCGCCCGATCTCCATCAGGGCCTTGCCCAGCCGGTTGTGGGCGTCCACCTCACCCGGGTACTCCGCGATCAGCTCGCGGTTCAACTCGACCGCCTCGCCCCAGCGATTCTGCATCGCCAGATTGATGGCCTTCTCGACCTTCTGCCGCTTCGCGCGCAGCCGGTCTTCGGACTGAAATATCGCCATTCTCTCTTCCTCAAGCAGACAGCCCATTGGGCTAAGCAGCGCGAGGGGGTGGGGATGGTCCCGCTCCCCCGCGGCTCAATACCGGAAGTCCAGGAGCGCTCGCCCGCGAGCGTCATCGGTCCCCGACGTGCGCGCCCCGGGGCTCCAGGGACGCGCCCCCGGCGCAGCGCCTCGCGGTGTCTCCGACCGCCCTCCGAGGACCAGGGCCCACCCTGGCGGGGGTATGGGCGCTCCCAACCTCTCTCTGTCCCTTCGTCTGGCGGCTACGGATGACCGTTTCAGGCAACACCTGGGGGCACATAGCAACCGGGGAATGCCGTGGACGAACGCCCGTAGTGTACCGCGCGCCCCGCGATTTAGCAAGACTTGTGCCGCGCGCGTCAGCGGGCCGGCGCGACCACGCGGAAGCGGCGGTCGAGCGCGCCCAGGATCTCGCCGCCCTGCGGCGTGACCAGCACCGTGTCCTCGACCTGCAAGCCGGCGAAGCCCAGCTCGTAGTATGGCAGCTCGACCTCGAAGACCATGCCCGCTTCCAGCGGCGTAGCGTCGTTCGGGCCAAGCAGCGGCACGTCGTAGACCTCCAGCCCGATACCGTGGCCGATGTGGTGCCGCTGGTAGTGGGGGATGCCGGCAGCGCGCGCGGCCGCCACGCCCGTCTCGAAGATCGCGTTCGCCGGCGTGCCGGGGCGCATCGCCTCGATCGCCCGCGTCTCGGCTTCCAGGAGGGCGTCGTAGTACTGGCGCACGCGCGGATCGGCGGGCTCGCCGATGGCGAAGTTGCGCGCGATGTCGGAGCAGTAGCCCTGAAGCTGCAAGATCGTGTCGAAGCGGATCACCCCGTTCGGCTCCAGCACGGCGTCGCGCTGCATCGTGTAGCCGCTGGAGCCGCGCCGCCCGAAGAAGATGCCCGTCGAGAGCGACCGCCCGCCGGCCGCCACCACCGTCTGGTCGTAAGCCGCGATCATCTCAAACTCGCGCACGCCCGGCGCGGCCACCGCCATCGCCGCCTCGATCGCGCGCTCGTTCAGGCGCAGCGCCGCCCGCAACCGCGCCTGCTCCTCGGCGGTCTTCACGGCGCGGATGCGGCGGAAGGTGCCGTAGCCCGGCACCAGCTCCAGGTCGGGCAGGCGCCGCTCCAGCTCCGCGCGCGCCTCCGGGTGCAGCACCCGCTCGTCGAACGCCACGCGCCCGCGCTCGAGCCCAGCGCGCTCCACCGCCGCCGCCAGCGCCTCGCCGGCGCTGCCGCGCGCCGCGTCCAAGTGGTCGACCACCACGTCCCGCACGCCCTGCTCGACGCGGTCCAGCTCCGCGTCGGCGTTCACGAACCGATACACGCGCCCCCAGGGCACGTACTCCGTCGTCGGCGGGCACGACTGGAAGCCGTTCGCCATCTCGTTGATGCCGCAGGCGACGATCGGGCGGTCGAGCGCGGCGCCGCTGACGACGGCGTAGCACTGCGTCTGGTAGGGGAGCAGCAGGAGGTTCTCGCACCAGAAGTTGCTCAGGTAGTAGACGTTCTCCAGCATCGTGGCGAGCAGGCCGTCGAGCCGCTCCGCCGCCAGCACCGCCCGCGCCCGCTCCTGGTTCAGCAGCGTGCCGCCCGGCGGCCGCACCCCATGCTCCGCGTAGTACCCGTCGTGCCGCGTCATGCCGCCCTCACCTCCCCGCCCACGGCGTCTTGGCCGTCCCCATCGCGTCCGCTACATCGCGCCCGCGAGGAATGCCGCAAGTACGATAGCAACCGCGCGGTCAGCGCTGCCAGGAGCCGCGGGCGCCACGGCCCGACTCTTGCCGCCTCTCTCCGGTCGGGCGCAAGCCGCCGCCCGCTCGGAAAATGGCGGTGCGCGCCGCCCCATATGGTACGATTTCCCACACGGGCGCCGTCATCGAGTGCGCTCCCCCGGTTGTGCGCCCGCCGGGGCCATCACAACAGGACTCGCCGTTGGCCACCACCACCTCGCCCCCCCGCTCGCCCGTGCGCCCGCTGCTCCTCGCCGTCCTCGCCCTCGCGGTCGTCGGCTTCCTGCTCTGGCCCGGCTCGCTCGCCGGCAAGCTCCAGATGCTCGTCGCGGGTGTCTGCGCCCAGCGGCCCGGGCACTCCTACTTCATGGGCGGCGTGCAGTTGCCGCTCGAAGCGCGGATGGGCGGCATCTTCGCCGGCTTCCTCGTCGGCGTGCTCTATCTCCTCTGGGCCAACCGCGAGCGAGCGGGCCTCCTGCCCCCCGCGCCGCTCCAGGCGCTGCTGCTCGGCTTCGTCGCCCTGATGGCGCTCGACGGCATCAACGCCCTCTGCTACGACACGGGCTGGCCCTACCTCTATCCGCCGCAGAACGCCGTGCGCCTGGCCACCGGGCTGCTCTGCGGCCTGGCGCTGGCGCTGCTGGCCGTGCCGGTGCTCAGCGCCACGCTCTGGCGCGACTGGGACTACGAGCCGAGCCTGGCCAGCGTGGGCGAGCTGGGCTGGGCGCTCTGCCTGCTCGCGCTCGTGCAGCTCGCCACCATGTCGGGCGGGGCCGCGCTCCTGTATCCCGTGGGCCTGCTGATGATCGTCGGCGTGATCGTCGCCTTCGCCGTTGGCAACAGCTACGCCGTCGTGCTCATCACGCGGCACGAGCGCCAAGCGAGCACCTGGGGTCAGGCGCTGACCCCCCTCCTGGCCGGGGTGCTGATCGCGGTCGTGGAGCTGGCCGCGCTCAGCGCCTTCCGCTACTGGGCGGAGGCCGCGCTCGGCGTGCGCTGGGTCGCCTGACCCTGCCCCAGCCAATTCCGGCATTGGGTGGCGCTCAATCTTGGCGTGTGCGTGCGCCCGCACCTATAATCGGCGCAACGGGGGCGATTTGCGCGAGCCTCGCGCCGGCTGGCGGTAGTCCGCGGCGGGCCAGGGCGCACGCGCGACAGGATGCCAGGCAGGAAGGAGTAGTGCTTATGGGGCGCCTCCCCGCGTATCTTCTCGCCGCGCTGCTGGCGGCCGTCGCTGGTGCGCCTGCCGCCTGGGCCCAAGGCCAGGCGTACCCGACCGCGAGCTACCCTTACGGCACGCAGCAGTACGCCGGCGGCTACTCGGGCTACGGCACCGGCACCACCTACAGCAGCTATCCGTATTACGGCAGCAGCGCCGCCGCGCAGTACGGCGCGTATCCCTACGGCCAGTGGGGCAGCACCACCGCCGGCTACAACCCGAGCACTACCTACGGCTACGGCCCGACCAGCCAATACGGCTATGGCTCCGGCTACGGCGACACGGGGAGCTACGGCTACTACGGCTACGGACAGCCCGGTACCGCGGCCAGCGGCTACTACGGTTACGGGCAGCCCAGCGTCCCGCCTTACGGTTCCCCGTTCGGCCAGCCAGCGCCGTATGGCCAGCCGGCGCCGTATGGCCAGCCGGCGCCCTACGCGGGCAGCCCTGCCTCCTACCCGCCGCCCTACGGTGCGCCCTACACCGGCGCTCCCAACGCCTACGGCTACAGCCCGACCAGCAATCCGAGCTACCCGGCGCCGTACGGCGCGCTCCCGCCGCCCAGCCCCCCGCCGACCGATCCCTATAACAACGGCCAGCTAGTGTCGAACCCTTACGGCCCGTCGCCCTACGGCGCCGCGCCCGCCAGCTACCCGCAGGTCAGCCAGACCAGCCAGCCCGCCCAGACCGGCTGCGGCGGCAACTGCACCCTTGGCACGTACTTCTACGGCGTCGGCGTCCCGACAAGCACGCCCTACTCGGGCTCCAACAACCAGATCACGCCTTACAATGTTGGCGGGCTGGCCTCAGCCCTGACCGGCGTCAACATGCCGGTCCAGAACACGCAGCCCATGCAGTTCCCCGACAACATCCCCGTCAGCCAGTACTAGCCCCGCGCCCGACCATCGCACGATGGCCGCCCCCGCGGGGGCGGCCATCCCATTCTTGGTGTCCCGCGCCCTAGCGCCCCCGCTTGCCCCACCGGGCCGCGCGCCGCATACTAGCGGCCATCGGCCACCCGGGCCCGGCGCGCCCAGCGCGCGCGGCCGGCCTGCACGCGGTAGGAGGAGGGCAAGCATGCCACGTTCCCGGATGGCGCGGAGCGCAATACTCGGAGCGGTCGTCGGGCTCGCGCTCGTCGCCAGTGCGGCTCTCGCGGGCCGCGCGCAGGGACAGACGCCGGCGAGCGCTGACTGCGGCGCGGCGATCGGCCCCCAGCAGACGCTCGACGGCCATGCCTACGGCCCAACCGCGTGTACGATTGCCGAGGCGCGGAGGATCCAGAACGCGGCGGGCGCGCCGTACTGGCGCCTGGAAATCGGGCTTGACGGCACCCTGGCCGGCTATGCCGCGCTCGATGGGCCGCGCACCGAGATGTTCACCGACGTGCCCGAGATGGCGCTGGCGCAGCGCGGCAGTCCCGGCGGCTGGGTGCCCGGCATCGCCCGCTACCGCGCCGACAAGGGCACGGGCATGACCCTGTTCATCCCCGCCGCGCCCGCGGACTGGAACGGCGCGCTCTACGTCACGGCCCACGGCGCCGGCTCCTACACGCCTGTGGGCGAGCTTGTGCCGCGCGAACCAGACAGCTTCGCGCCCTACACCGGCGCCAACTCCTACGTCGGCCCGATGATCGACAAGGGTTACGCCGTCGCCTACACCCGCCGCTCGGCGGCGCGCGGCCCGAGCGACGACGAGCAGGCTGTCCTTGACGACGGCCGCCCGCTCGGCGGGCTCAGCTTCGCGTACCACACGGGGCTCCTGCGCGACTTCACGACCGTGGCACGGAACCTCGTCCAACAGCACCTCGGGCGCGCGCCCGAGCGCACTTACTTCTACGGCCACTCGGCCGGCGCCGCGCTGGGGCGGCTCGTCAACTACCTGCCCGGCGCCAACACGGACGGCACGGGCCGCTCCATTTTCTCCGGCTTCCTGCTCGACGACGCGGGCGGCGGCTACTATCTCCCGCAGCTCTTCGTCGACGGGCAGGACGTGCTGTTCGCCACGCCGGCCGAGCGCGCGCGCTTCGCGCCCCAGATCGACGTGGCCCACCAGGCCTACACGGGCGAGGAGGGCGACTACCTCACCCTCAAGCGCGAGAACGCCCGACTGCTCGCGGCGAAGGGGCTCGGCGATCTCAACCGCCTGTACGAGATCGTCGGCGTCAGTCACTTCGACGCGGGCCGCGTGGCGGCGATGAACGGCCCCGCCGCCGCGCTGGCCGACCAGAACCTCGATCTGGGCGGCGTCTTCGACGCGCTGGTGGACGCCCTCGACGCCTGGGTCACGGGCGGCCAGGCGCCCACTCCGAACCGGTCCGACTCCTACCTGCTCGGCGGCGCCAACGGAAGCGGGCTCGAACGGCCCGCTATCCGTCTCCCCGAGATCGCCTGTCCTACCGGCACCTACTACGTCTTCCCGGACGGCATCGAGCCGCAACGGCTCGGCACACAGGTAACCGCCTTTGCCGCGTACGACGGCGCCGGACTGGAGCCGCTCGACAACCGCGGCTACCTGATCGACATGAATCACAACAACACCCGCGACCAGCGCGAAACGGTCACCCAGGCCTGGCAGCGGCGCGCGGTCGAGGGCGAGCCGAGCGGCACGCTGCTGCCCGACGAGTCCCTCACCCCGGCCGCCTATGCCGCCTGCGTCGAGCAGGCCGCGGCCGAGCTGGTGACCGCCAACCTGCTCAGCCCGGCCGCCTTCCGCCACTACGTCGAGCAGGCCGCTCAGCCCGCGCTCCCCTCGTCCTAGGGGAGCGGACTCCATCCCCTGTGGGGGACGCGGGCTTTCCCGGTCGCGGCAGCGCCTCAATTCTCCCCCTTCCTTCGCAGGGAAGGGGGGCCGGGGGGTTAGGTTCCCCCCGGGCACGCTTGCTACACCAGTACGCCGAGCGGCATGATGACTGTGGTGGGTTCTTCGCCTGGACACCCCAGGCCCCGCCGGGAGGCCGCATGCGCAACGCCGAGGTAGCACGGCTGTTCGAGGACGTCGCCGACATGCTCGAAGTGCAGGGCGACGGCGGCTTCCGCGTGCGCGCCTACCGCGAGGCCGCGCGCCAGATCGCCGGCCTGCGCGAGCCGATCGAGCAGGTGGCCGCGCAAGGCCAGCTCGAGGCGATCCCCGGCATCGGCAAGGCCATCGCCGCCAAGATCGACGAGTACCTGCGCACCGGCCGCCTCGCTTACTACGACCGGCTCCGCGAGGCGGTGCCGCCGGGGCTCGTCGCGCTGCTGCAAGTGCCCGGCCTCGGCCCGCGCACGGCGCAGCTGCTGCATAAAGAGCTGGGGGTCGAGAGCCTCGACGACCTGCGCGCGGCCGTCGCGGCGCAGCGCCTGCGCGGCGTGCGCGGGCTCGGCGCGAAGACCGAGGAGCGCCTGGCGCGCGAGCTGGCGCGGCTGAACGAAAGCGCGCGCCGACTGCCCCTCGGCGTCGCGCGGCCCGTCGCCGAGCAGGTGATGGCCCTCCTGCGCGAGCATCCCGCCGTGCGCCAGATCGAGCCGGGCGGCAGCCTGCGCCGCTGGCGCGACAGCGTCGGCGATCTCGACCTGCTGGCCGCCTCGCCGGACCCCGAGGCCGTCATGGCCGCCTTCGTGGCGCTGCCGTTCGTGCGCGAGGTCCTGTCGCGCGGGCCGACGTTCACGCGCGTGCTGCGCACCGACGGCCTGGGCGTCGACCTGCGCGTCGTGCGCCCGGAGTTCTGGGGCACGGCGCTGCAGCACTTCACTGGCTCGCGCGCCCACGCGATCCACCTGCGCGATCTGGCGAACGCGCGTGGCCTGAAGCTGAACGAGTACGGCATCTTCCGCATGGACACCGGCGAGCGCCTGCCCGGGGCCACCGAGGAGGACGTGTACGCGGCCGTTGGGCTGCCGTGGATCCCGCCCGAGCTGCGCGAGGACCGTGGCGAGATCGAGGCCGCGCTGGCCGGCCGCTTGCCGCACCTGATCGAGCAGCGCGACCTACGCGGCGACCTGCACCTGCACACGAACTGGAGCGACGGCAACGCGCCGCCCGAGCGCATGGTCGAGGCGGCGCGGGCGCTCGGCTACGAGTACCTGGTCATCACCGATCACTCGGCGGGGCTGGGCGTGGCGAACGGGCTGAGCGTCGAGCGCCTACGTGCCCAGCGGGCGGTCATCGACCGGCTGAACGCCGAGTACGCGCCGTTCCACGTGCTGCAAGGGATCGAGATGGAGATCCGCGCCGACGGCAGGCTCGACTACCCCGACGAGGTGCTGCGCGAGCTGGACGTGGTCAGCATCTCCCTGCACAGCAACCTGCGCCAGGAGCCCGAGCGCGTGACGGCGCGGGCGCTGGCAGCCGTCGAGCACCCGCTGACCGACGTGTTCAACCACCCCACCGGCCGCCTGGTGGAGAAGCGCCCCGGCGCCGAGGTCGACCTCGAGGCGGTGCTGCGGGCCGCGGCCCGCACGGGCACGGCCGTCGAGATCAACGGCACGCCCGAGCGGCTCGACCTGGACGACGTGTGGGCGCGGCGCGCGACCCAGTTGGGCGTGACGCTGACGATCAGCAGCGACGCGCACAGCCCCGAGGGCCTGCAGAACATCCGCTACGGCGTGATGCAAGCGCGCCGCGGCTGGGTCGAGGCCCGCGACGTCCTGAACACCCGCCCCTACGCCGCATTCCGCGCCTGGCTCGACACGCGATCAGCCACGCGCCGTGACCAGTCCGGTGCAGGAACTTAGCCTTGTCGCCCGCCGGCCAGGAGCGACGACAGCGATTGGCGCTTAAGTGCCTTGATCGCAGTGACCATGCACTTCGGCGGCCGAAGTTACCACGCCAGCGGCGCATCCGCCTAGCCACCCAAGGACGCGCTCCCACTGCCGGGCGCGGTCCGCGGCCTTCGCCCCGGCAATGGCTACGGCGTCGGCAGCGATCTGGGCCGCAGGATCGGCTGTTTGCTCGACGATGGTGATCAGCGCGCGAACATCTGGTGGGGTATCGTGCCGCACGACGCAAACCTCCGCTTTAGCCTAAGAACTGCTTGTGCATACCATCACCCGATCGCCACAAGGCATCGCCACGTGACGCGCCGCTCAGCCTCAGCTCGTGGACTTGGACCCGCCAGCGCCACGCCCGGCCGCCGGGGGCGGGTCGACGACGGCGAGGACGGCGGGAGGCTCGAGGAGGCGGAAGCCGTGCGGCGCGAGGTGGTGGCGCAGCCACGCTTCCATGCGCGCGCCAGCGCTCGCCGCCTCCATCTTCGTGGCCCACAGGCTCAGCGCGCGGTAGGCCCCGCTCGTCTCGTCGGCAAGCACCAGCAGGCTGTGGTAGCCCGCCACGTCGGCGAGGTCCGCGCCCGCGCGCGCCACCAGTTGCTCGACCACCGCGCGGCCCGTCGGCTCGACCGCGAACTCCTGCCAGCAGGCGTATAGCACGCTTCCCCCTCGCGCGCGGCGCGCACTTTCCTCCCTAAGCATACGGTAGACAGCGCGGCGCCGGGCGGGTATAGTACCAGCCGCACACACCGCCGCCCTGGCGCACGCCGCGCCGGTCAGCGAGCTAGCTACTGAGCCTGGAGGGTCCCTGTGGCGAGTTCCTGGCGCTCCCGCCGCCTCGCGCCGCCTGTCCGCGCTCACGGCGCCCGTATCGCCGGCCCGCCCGGACGGTGGATGTCAGCGCTCCGCGGCGTCGCGCCGGGCGTCGCGGCGCTGCTGCTCGCCGCCGCCTGCGCGTCGATGCCCCAGCCTCGCGTGCCCCCGCCGCCGATGGTGGCCGGGGGCGCCGCGCCGGCCGCGGCCCAGCGCGCCCCGCGGCCCACGCCGGCGCCCGAGCGCGCCATGGCCCCGGCCGCGGGCGACGTGGTCGCGGCAGCCCAGGCATACGTGCAGGCGCTCTACGACGGCGACGACGCCACGGCCACCCTCTACCAGCCCGGCTTCGGCCCCAAGCTGCACGAGACCGAGGACGGCTACACGCTGCTCGGCCTCAGCGCGCGGCCGATTAGCTGGAGCGAGTTTGGCTACCCGGACGCCGACCCCGACCTGGAGATCGCCGAGGTCGTCGCGCGCGTGCAGAGCCGCAAGGGCACGGAGAGCGGCAACGTCTACTACAAGCTCGGCTTCCGGCGCGCCGGCGACAAGCTCACGATCGAGCAGGGCTCCACGCGCGTCGACGTGCGCTAGCACGCCGTCGCGGGTGAGCTGCCGAAAAGGGCAGGCCGCCCTCGGCAGCACCAGTCCGATCCAGCAGTCCGCCCTACGGCTCGTCCTCGACCAGCGGGCCGGCTAGCGGCAGCGTGAACCAGAACGTCGAGCCTCGGCCCTCCGCCGACGCCACGCCCATCTCGCCGCCGTGCCGCGTGATGATTTCGCGGCTGATGTACAGCCCCAGGCCCAGGCCGACGTGCCCGCGCACTGGCACGTTGCCGGCCTGGTAGAAGCGCTCGAACACGCGCTGGGCCGCCGCGGGGCTGATGCCGATCCCCCGGTCCTCGACCCGCACGACCGCCGTCTCGCGTCCTGCCGGGAAGTCCCGCCGCGCCGGCGCGGCGTCCTCCTGGCCACTGGGCAGCACGGGCAGCGGCGGCGGGCCGACCTCGACCCGCACGACGATCGGGCCGCCCTCTGGCGAGTACTTGATCGCGTTGTCGAGCAGGTTCTGCAGCACCTGCTCGATGCGCCGCCGATCGGCACGCACGTAGACGGGGCGCGGCGCCTCCACCTGGATCTGGTGGGCCGTCGTCGTCACCTGCGTCGCCTGCGCGAGGCGCCGCGCCAGCTCCGCCAGGTCGAAGCGGCTCTCCTCCAGCGGCATCAGGCCCGCCTCGATGCGCTGCAGATCCAGGAACTGCTCAACCAAGCCCAGCATGCGGTCGGCCTGCTCCCCGATGCGGGCCAGCACGTCCTTGTCGGCCGCCGCCGCGCCGCGCCGCGCGGCCCGCCCCTCCAGGACCTCGGTATACGCCTTGATCACCGCCACCGGCGTCTTCAGCTCGTGTGACACGACCGACAGAAAGTCCTGCTTGGCCTGCTGCTCGACCTCGGCGCGCGCCACCGCGGCCCGGCGCCGCGCCAGCTCCGCGTTCCCCAGCCGCAGCCCGACCCGTGCCGCCACCAGCATCAAGAACGTCTCGTCCTCGACCGTGAAGGCATCCGACCGCGCGGTACCCGCCCAGACTACGCCCCGCCGGGTCTCCCCTACGAACAGCGGCACCGCCAGCACCGACCGCAGGCCCGTGGCGTCCACCTCGTCCGCCAGCGCCGGCAGCGTGCGCGTGTCGTTGCACAGCAGCGGCGTCCCCGTGCGGTACACCTCGGTCAAAGGGCCAGCAGGCGCCGGCGGCGCGCGGCCCGGGTCGCCGGCCGCGCTCCGCGGCCGGCCGCCGCCATCGCGCTGGCCGCGCGCCGCTGTGCGCGCCGCGCCGGCGCTCTCGCCAGGCTCCGCGGGGAGGTCCGCCAGCGGCCGCAGCTCGGCGTCGCGCTCGGCCACCAGCGCCTCGACCCGCTCGACACTCAGCGCGCGCCCCACGCACTCCGCCAGGCGCGCGGCGAAGCCCGCCAGCGGCTCGGTGGGGATCGTCGCCAGCTCGGCCAGCACCTCCGCCTCGCTGGCCCGCCGCCGCTCCCGGTCGAGCAGGCGGTCGTTCTCCAGCGCCACCGCCGCGATCTCGGCAAAGATGCTCAGCCACCAGCGATCGCTCTCCGCGAAGCGGCCCGGCGCCGCCCGCGTCGCCACCAGCACGCCCGTCACCGCGCCCCGCAGCCGCATCGGCACGGCCAGTAGCGACCCCACCTGGCCCAGCTCCGGCGAGGCGACCGGCAAGTAGCGCGCCGAGTTGGCGACGGCAATCGCCTCCCCCCGCTCTGCTACCCAGCCCTCGATGCCGCTGCCCCGCGGCAGCCCGGCGTCGCGCCCCGGCGGCACCAGCCCCACGCTCGCCCGCAGCGCCAGCCGGTCGCCCACCAGCCACAGCACATAGGCGCCCTGCGCGTCGAGCATCCGCAGCGTCTCGGTCAGGATCACCGCCAGCAGCCGCTGCGCCGAGCGCATGTCGGCCAGCGCCTGCACGACGTGCTCCAGCACGTCGCCGGCGGTCACACGCGACAGCATTCATTCCCCCATGAAGGGCGCTGAGCACTCGGCCAGGAATGGGGTATATGTTTGCTGCGCCAAACATATACCCGAACCTAGGCCGGCAACTTAGGTGCTGACTGCTCAGCTTGCCGTCTTCGCTCAGCACTCCGCACTCATTGCTCAGCGCTCCGGTTGCGGTAGTCGACGAAGCGGTAGCCGAGCCCGCGCTCCGTCAGGATGTACTTCGGGTGCGCCGGGTCGGGCTCGATCTTCTGGCGCAGATAGGTAATGTAGAGGCGCACGTAGTGCTCCTCCTCCCGGTACTCGTAGCCCCACACCTTCGCCAGCAGCGATTCGTGCGACAGGATGCGCCCAGGGTTGGACACCAGGTGGTACAGCAGGCGGTACTCCGTCGGCGTCAGCTGCACCTTCTGGCCGCGCAGCAGCACCTCGTTCTTGCTGAAGTCGATCGTCAGGTCGTCGTCCACGACGATGCGCGTGCGCGGCACGAACGCGGGCGTCTCGGCGCGCCGCAGCACGGCCTGGATCCGGGACAGCAACTCGCGCTGGCTGAACGGCTTGGTCACGTAGTCGTCGGCCCCCAGGCTCAGCCCGCGCACCTTGTCGCTCTCCTCGCCCTTCGCCGTCAGCATGATGACCGGTACGTTCGAGACCCGCCGGATCTCCTCCAGCGTCTCGAAGCCGTTCAGCTCAGGCATCATCACGTCGAGCACGATCAGGTCCGGCAGCCGCGTGCGCAGCTTCTCTAACGCTTGCTCGCCGTTCGTGGCCGTGAGCGCCTGGTAGCCCTCCATCTCTAGGTACAGCCGCACGGCGTTCAGCAAGTCGGGCTCGTCGTCCACCACCAGGATCGTGCGCGCCTCAGCCATCGGCCCACCTACCTCCTGTCCCCCCAAGTGTACGCCGGGCGGCGCGCCCACCATAGGGGCGGGGCGCCTGTCTTGTCAAAGCCTAGCACGACTCCAACAGGGTTCTTACAGGCCGGGTGGTACGATGCTCGTAGCAATATGGGCAGGTAGCTGCACGGCTGGGCGCGCGTCCGGCGCCGCATCCCGCGGAGGGCGCGACCGCGCCGAGCCAGCCAGCCGCGCGCGAGCAGGGCTGGAAGGGCCGGGGGCGGCGTGCTGCCTGTCGCGGGAGGTTAGCAACGATGGCAAAGGTAATCGGAATCGACCTGGGAACGACGAACTCGGTGGTGGCGGTGATGGAGGCCGGGGAGCCGACGGTGCTGGAGAACGCCGAGGGGAACCGGATCACGCCGTCGGTGGTCGCGGTCAATCCCAAGTCGGGCGAGCGG
>DATGMD010000043.1:0-121556 GCA_035293805.1 Chloroflexota bacterium
GATCAACATGCTGGGCGAGCCGGCGGAGTTCCCGATCGTGTCCAACGTGTTCGGCACCCGCGAGCGCTGCGCCCTGGCCCTCGACCTGCCCCCCGAGCAAGCCAAGCTCCCCCTCTCCCTCGAATATGCCCGCCGTGAGCGCGAGCAGATCCAGCCCCAGGTCATCGAGGCGGGCGAGGCGCCGGTCAAGCAGGTGGTGCAGCGCGGCGCAGAGGTCGACATCCGCCGCCTACCGATCGTCAAGCACTTCGAGGGCGACCTGAGCGAAGTGATCACGATGGCCGCGGTGATGAAAGACCCGGACACCGGCATCTACGACGTGTCGTTCGTGAAGGGCTTCCCCAAGGACCCGCGCAAGGCGGGCGTGTCGATTCACACGCCGCACCTGGAGCGCATCCTGGCGAAGTACGAGAAGCGCGGGCAGCCCGCGCCGTACGTTCACATCCTGGGCCACCACCCAGCCTTCTTCCTGGGCGCGCTCGCGCTCACGCTCTACGACAGCGACGACTACGCGACGATCGGCGGGTTCCTGGGGGAGCCGCTACGGCTGGTGCCGTCGGAGACGTGGGGGAAGGACTTCCTCGTGCCGGCGGACGCGGAGATCCTCATCGAAGGCGAGATCCCGCCGGGTGAGCGCACCGTGGTCGATCCCTTCGGCGAGGTCACGCGGCTGAATCAGGCGCAGTGCCTGCGGCCGGTGCTGAACATCACGGCGCTCACGCATCGCCGCGGCGCGTGGTACCAGGACGTCTTCTCCGGGCACCAGGGGCACTGGAACCTCGGCGCCATCCCGAAGGAGGGGAGCGTCTACAACGCGCTGCAGCGCCGCTTCGGCAACATCGAGGCCGTGTCGCTGCCCTACTCGGGCTGCGGCCGCCTCGCCTGCTACGTCTCGATCCACAAGACGCGGGAGGGCCAGGGCAAGGAAGTCGCCATCACGACGCTGCCGGAGTCCTGGACCTTCGAGGTGATCATCGTGGTGGACGCCGACGTGGACGTGTACAACGAGCGGGACGTGCTCTGGGCCGTCTACACCTACGTCGACCCGCTCCGCGACATCGACGTCATTCACAACTTCACGAAGAACGTCTTCACGTCGGCCTTCCAGGGCCAGCGCATCCTCATCGACGCGACGAAGCCGCTGGACGTGGCGTTCCCGGAGCGCTTCCGCATGCCGCCCGACGTGATGCGCCGCATCGACCTCGACGAGTGGATCGAGCAGGGCGGCATCCGGACGCCACAGCGCACCCCCGCGACGCCGCGCTAAGAGGGAGAGCCAATGGACCGCATCTTCTGGGTGAAGTGCCCCGGCTGCGCCAATCGCTTCTACTGCGATTGGACGCTGCGCCACGCCGGCTACGACCTGATTTGCCCGTATTGCCGCCGCGGCTTCCTGCCTGACGAGAGTCCCGAGCTGGACGAGCGCTGGTTCGGCCACTAAGCATCTGGCCGAGGAAGGCAAGTGGGTTTGGCGTAGCCAAACCCACTTGCCTTCCTCGGCAACCGGCTTAGCGCGCAGCCCCGTGGGGCTTCGCCGTGGGTCACGCCGCAAGCTGGACTGCCGCGGGCCGCGTGCCGTATCCTAGCCGGGGTCGCCGCCCGAACCGTCGCGGGTGGCCAGGCCCGGGCAGGGGAGGCGCGGGGTGAGGCTGGTCGAGGCGGCCCCGGATTCGGTCGAGGCCGTCGGCGTCGAGACGCTGCTCCGCATGGCCGATGTCGCAGCGTACAACGACTGGGTCTATCGCCGCATTCGTCCCTACCTCGGCGATCGGCTGCTGGAAGTGGGCTGCGGCATCGGCAACATGAGCGGCTACTACGCGGACCGCCCCCTGCTCGTCTGCCTCGATCTGCTCGTGGAATCGCTCGCCCTCGTCCGCGCCAAGCTCGGCGATTGCCCGAGCCTGCACACTGTCCAGGGCGACATCTGCGCCGAGGCCACAATCGCCGCGCTGGCGGACTACCGCTTCGACACCGCCGTCATGCTAAACGTGCTGGAGCACATCGCGGACGACGCCGGCGCGCTGGCCGCCATCCATCGCCTGCTGGAGCCCGGCGGGCGGCTGGTCCTGCTGCTGCCCGCCGAACGCTACCTCTACGGCACGCTCGACCGCGCGCTCGGCCACTACCGCCGCTACGAGCCAGCCACCGTGCGCCCCCTGCTCGAGCGGAGCGGGTACCAGATCGAGCTGCTGGAGTACATGAACCTGGCCGGCATCCTCGGCTGGTTCCTGAATGGCCGGGTGTTGCGGCGTCGCCTGTTGCCCCGCCCGCAGCTTGCCGCCTTCAACGTGCTGGCGCCGCTCTTCGAGCGCCTCGAAGGCGTGATCCGCCCACCGCGTGGGCAGTCGCTGCTCGTGGTCTGCCGCCGGCCATAGCGTGGGGGCGGCCGGCCAGTTAAGCGGTCGCCGCCGCCCGGTCCGCCGCGTAGGCTCGATCGCACTTCGCGGCGAACACGAAGTCGCTCTCGGTCAGACCGTCGATCTTGTGGGTCCACACCTCCACGCCCAGCCGCCCCCAGGCGACGTGCAGATCGGGATGGTGCTGCTGTTCCTCGGCGATCGCGGCCACCCGGTTGGCGAGCGCCATCGCCTCGGCGAAGTTCTTCACGCGGTAGGTGCGGACCAGCTTCTTGTCGCGCTCCACTTCCCAGCCGTCGAGCTGGGCGAGGAGCGGCGCGATCTGGGCCGCGGTGAGGGGCGGCACGCCGCCCTTGCACGGCACGCAGGTTTGGTCGGCCAGACTAGCTTGCATGGCTTCCCCCGTCAACGGGCGTTCGGCGGGCCGGCGCTGAGGGGCACCGGCTCGTCCATATGGTATCGCGGGGGATCAGAACACGTCGTACTGGTAGAGGTTGTACTGGTCCATCAGGCGGATGAGCTTCGCCCCGTAGGCCGGGTCGGTGGCGTAGCCGGCGTCGGCGATGGCCTGGGCGAACGCGCGGGGATCGGCGGCCAGGTAGAGCGCCGGCCAGTAGCGAGAGTTCTGGCGGAAGAACCAGCCATGATCCGCGAACGACGCCTCGAGGCTAGCGTAGGCGCGGAACGGCTCGTAGCTCTCCACGTCCTCGTCGTCCACCACCTCCCAGGCGGGCATCCAGTAGACGCTCTGGCCGGGCACTGCGCCATTGCTCTTGATGCCAAAGAAGTTGTTCGCCGCCCGCGCCAGCACGCTATCGCCCCAGTCCGACTCCAGGATCGCCTGCGCGATCGTGACCGACGCCGGCACGCCGGTCTGCCGCGCCGACGCCTGAGCGGGGACCACCGCCGCCGCAATGAACTGCGCCTTCTGCTGCTGGCCCGTCCCGGGCGCGGGCCAGGCCGCGCCGCGCGCCGGGACGATCGCCAGCGGCCGGCCGCCCGGGATCAGGACGCGCTGGCCGGACGGGAGCGCATCGCCCGCTCCCAGCCCGTTGGCCGCCGCGATGTCCGCAGCCGCCACGCCGTAGCGCTGGGCCAGCCCCGCCACGGTATCGCCCGGCGCGACCGTCTGCAGCACGCCGGACACGGGCAGCACGGTCAGCGCCTGGCCCACCAGCAAGCGGTCGGGGTCGGGCAGGTAGTTCGCCGCGCGCAACGTGTCCACGTCAATGCCGAAGCGCTGCGCGATCCGAGTCAACGAGTCGCCCGGCCCGACGACGTAGGTCTGCACCCGCTCCACCAGCGGACGCGGGTCGACCGCAGAGGGCGGCGGACTCACCGCCATTCCGTCCGCCGTGTCGGCGCCGCCCGCGGCGGTCGCGCCCGCCGGGGCCGACGCGGCCGCCGCAACCGTCGCGTCCGCGCCTGTGGCGCCAAGCGAATCAGCCCCGGTGGTGGCCCCCGCCGCGGGATCGGTCGCCGCCAGCGCGGGCGTCTCGTCGCCCGCGGCATCGTCCGCGGCCGCGGCTTGACTCGCTGCAATCGCCGGTGTCGCGCCGGCCGACGCGGCGCCATCCGCGGTGGGCGAATCGCCAGGAGCCGGCGCAGCAGCCGTCTCTAGCTCACTCGCCGCGAGCCCATCCGCCCCCGCGTCCGGAGGCCCCACCTCGGGCGGCGCCACTGCCGCGGCTCCGTAGGCGCCACTCGCGGAAGCGCGTGTGTCGAGCGTCGCGGCGGCGTCCGGCGCGGGCGAAGCGACGGGGGGCGCGGTGTCGGTCAGCGTCGCAGCCGTCGGGACGCTGGCCGGGCGTGACCACGGCGCCGCATGAACGTTCGGCGACCAGACGACCAGCGTCAGCGCCAACACAACAGCCGCGCCGAACACCGCCAGCGGCCTAGTAGCTACCAGCCGCGCGTTCTCGCCCGGCGCGCCGGCGCGGGGCGGAGGGGTGCGATGGAGAGCGCGCGCAAATATTCCGGGCACAGTATGCCTCAGCCCTCGTGGCAAGAGAGAATGGACCGAGCCTCGTAGCATCGCGCGAACCGACCGGCGGAATCTGGCCGTCGATTCGCACGACGAATACTTCGGTCTAGGCGAAGTTATAGAACAAATGCCGCGTGGTGTGCCACCGATTTCCGCGTGGCCGCCGGGGCGGGATTGGCACGGTTGGACGAGGCGGTACGCGCACGGGCAGCCGTGGTAAACTGCGGTGGGCCGGTAGCTCAGTTGGCAGAGCAGCGGACTTTTAATCCGAGGGTCCAGGGTTCGAGTCCCTGCCGGCCTACCCCGCAAGCCACGAGTCTGGCGCCGGAATCTCCAGGTTGGCTGTATGCTACCTGGGGATTTCTATGCCCTTCCTAGCGAGGGTTGCGCCGGAGCACGAGCTTCCCGAGTCCATCACGGGCGTTGGGACCTCTGCAGCGAGGGTCTTGCGGAGCGGGCGGTGACGCCGTATACCCTGGGCTGAGGAGTGCGACCGTGGCGTAGGGCTGGCGACAGGGGGTGCGCGGATGAGTGCAGCTGCAACCTGGCGGGCCCGGGGCGCCCTCGGCCTCGTGGCGCTCCTACTCGTGGGGGCTGGCTACCCTGTCGGGGTGACACGCGCGGCGCCAGCGGGCCAGGTCGACCCCAACGTCGTCGTGCAGATCACGAGCCCGCAGCCCGGGCAGCAGCTGCAAGGCCAGGTGGAGATCGCCGGCTACGCGGCCGACCAGCGCAGTCCGTCGGGGTCCGGCCTGAACGAGCGGGACATCCGCCTCTATTTGAACGACGCGTCGGACGAGCAAAACCTCGTCGACTACGCCGCGGCAGGGCTGGATAGTCCGTCCGCAGCGGCAGCGCTCGGCCCGCGGTTCGCGCAAGTGGGTTTCGGGGATACCTGGCAGACGTGCGCGTTCCCCCCGGGACACTACCAGCTGATCGTCTGGGTCTCCAGTCTGGTCGCGCCGGGCAGCCGGAACGTGGCAAGCGTCGACGTGGACGTGGCGCCCTGTCCGCCGGGTCAGTCCCTCTACTCGCTCCAGGCCGACACTATCCGCATCTCGCCGCCCGACGCCAGGGGTATTCGAGTCCCGCAGCTCTTTGCGGACGTTGCGGCTGGCGCCGACATGCGCTGCGCTCCCGCCGACGAGTTCTGCGCCTACGATATTCGCTTTCGTGAAGTGCCCGGCCCGACCGGCTCGCTAACGAACGCCCGGACCGACGGCTTCTATTTCTTCAACGTCAGCCCGACGCGCGGGACCATCTCGCTGTACTACCGCCCGCCCGCGGCTGACCCGTCGGTCGGCTCCTCCCGGGACGTGCGGCTCGTGCCGCCGACGCCGTCGCCGGTCGTGCGCCGCGGCACGGCCACGAACCGGCTGGCGGTCGTGGTGCAGGGCGACTGGATCCGCTGCTTCGTCAACGGGGAGCAGGTGGTGGACGTCCACGACACGCAGGGCAAGTGGGGACAGATGGCCTGGGGCGCGGAAAGCGTCGCCCACGCCCCGTCGGTTGAAGTGGACGTGGCGAACGCCGTGATTACCACGCCAGGGCCCCTGGCCGCGCTAGGGCCGGTGCTCGCGGGCTCGTAGGGCGGGACCCGACTCGTTCCGCACCACCCTCCGGCCTGGGCGAAGGGAGCGTCATGGGAGGCAGCATGAGGGCAGAGCGCGCGGTCCGTTATCGGTCCAGGCCGACGGGGCGGCTGTGCTGCGCCGCGCTGCTGCCCCTCTTGCTGGCCGCAGCCTGCCGGCCGGGCACGGCGGGCCCGGTAGCGCCGGCCGGGCCCGGGGCGCCGGACGGCGCGAGCGCGGGGGCGGCGGGCGCGGGCGCGAGGGCCGGCGATCCGAGCGCCGCGGCGCCGCTCGCGCTCCGCGTCGCCTACGCGTCGCCGGGGGCAGCCCTCGCCCCGGTCTGGGTCGCGTACGAGCAGGGGCTGTTCCGCGAGCAGGGCCTCGACGTCGATCTAGTCTTCCTGAGCGGCACGCGCACGGACCAGGGAGTGGTCAGCGGCGACACGCCGATCGGCTTCGGCACGAACGTCGTCACGTCACGGCTGGGCGGCGCCGACGTCGTGGCGATTGCCGGCGTGGTGAGCCGCATCACGTCGATGCTCTTCGCCCGGCCCGGCAACACGACCCCGCAAGACTTGCGCGGCAAAGTTGTCTCCTCCACGCTGCCCGGCGCCACGATCAGCGTCGCGACAGTCCTCGTGCTGCGCCACTTTGGGCTGGAGCCCGGGCGCGACGTGACGATCCAGACGACGGGCGGCGCACCCGAGAAGTTCGCGCTGGTGGTGCAGGGGCTGGCGGATGCCACCCTGCTGTCGCCGCCAGAGGACCTGAAAGCGCAGGAGCAAGGCCTCGTCCTGCTCGCCGACATCACCGAGCTGAACATCCCGCTCGTCTACACGGCCGTGGGCACGACCAGCGGCTGGGCGCGCGCCCACGGCGAGGAGGTCCGGCGCTTCCTGCGCGGCTACGTGAACGCCGTCGCGCTGGCGCGCCGCGATCCGGACGTGGCGCGGACGCTGATCGGCAAGTACACGCAGACCGACGATCCGGTGCAGGTCGACGCGGCCTACCGCTACTACCGCGACGTGTGGGGCCGCCCCGACTTCCGCGTGCCGCCCGAGGCCGTCGCCTCGGTGTTGCGCGAGCTGGACACGCCAGGCGCCGACACCGCGCGGCCGGCCGACTTCATCGACAACCGCTTCATCGACGAGCTGCACGACAACGGCTTCATCCGCCAGTCCGGCGCGCTCGACTAGCGGCCGCGCTGGCCGCCCTCGTCGCAGCTACAGCAGGTCTCCGCGCCCGTGGAGGGTCGTGTAGACGGTTGCTCCGTACCGGACGGTCTCGTTTCTCAGTACCGCACGGTCACCGTGAGATCGCCTCGCTTGTTCGACACGGCGACGAGCGTCTGGCCATCGGAGCGCTCGTACCGTAGGTCCACCTCCGCGTCGGCGACCCGCAGCCGCTCGATCGCCACCCACTCCAGCCAGCTCGGCAGGTGCGGACGCTCGATGTGGAGCTGGCGGCGGAAGGCCGCGGGCTGCAGACCCAGCGCCGCCTGGAGCATATAGGGAATCGTGCCGGCCGCCCACGCTTGCGGGTTGCACGCGACAGGGTAGCGCACCGGCTTGCTGGCATAGCCGCGGTCGTAGCCGGCGAACGTCTCGGGCAGGCGGAAGTGTTCGAAGTGGGTAGCGGCTTCCTTGATCGCCGTGAACACCTGGCTTGCCTGCTCGGCAAAGCCGTAGCGATGCATGCCGGCGACGATGAAGGCGTTGTCGTGCGGCCAGACACTGCCCACCTGATAGTCGACCGGGTTGTAGGACACGTCATTCGACGAGAGGGTGCGAACGCCCCAGCCCGTGAACATATCGGGCTGCAGCACGCGCTCGACGACCGCCCGGGCGTGTTCGGGCGCGACCACCCCGGTCCACAGGCCGTGCGCGGGGTCGGACGCGATGCTCTTCGAAAAGCGGCCGTCAGCCTGCTTGCAGAAGGCATAGTAGCCCTGGTCGGGCAGCCAGAACCCCTGGTTGAATGCGGTGTAGAGGCGCTCCGCTCGCTGCCGCAGCTCCGTGGCGGTCTGCTTGTCCCCGTCCTGCTCGAACAGCTCCGCGATCATCGACCAGGCCAGGTACACGACTCCCTGCACCTCGGGCAAGGCGATCGGCGGCTCCGCGAGCTGCCCGTCCTCCATCACGATACCGTTCCCGGAATCCTTCCAGCCTTGATTCCGCAAGCCCTTCGTGGAGCGCGTCTTGTAGTCGATGAAGCCGTCTCCGTCGGTGTCGCCGTACTGCTCGATCCACCCGAGGGCGCGCTGGACGTTGTCGTGCAGCTCGTGACACAAGCCGAGATCGCCCGTCCACGAACAGTACACCCCCATCAGAATGAGAAACAGCGGCGTGCTGTCGACGGTGCCGTAATACGGCGTCTGGGGGATCTCGTCGAGGTTGGCCATCTCGTCCGCGCGCAGCTCGTGGAGGATCTTGCCCGGCTGCTCGTCGCGCCAGTCGTCGATCTTGGTGCCTTGGTGGGCAGCGTGTACCCGCAGCGTCTCCCGGCCAATGTAAGGGTCGAAGGCCGCCATCTGGAGCGCGGTGACCAGGCTGTCGCGGCCGAAGAGCGCCACGTACCAGGGCACGCCGGCGGCGAAGAACGCCTCGTCCTTCTGGCGCATGGCGAGCATGTGCAGGTCGTCGATGGACCGGTTCAGGATGTTGTTGAAGAGGGCGCTGCTCGTGGTCACCTGCATGCCCTTGCCGGAGGCGCCGTGGCGCGTCGACTGCAGAGCGACGATCGCCGAGTCCTGGGCCCCACTGGATCGCGGCTCGGGGTTGCTCGCCCCCTGGTCGCACAGCTGCGTCGTGATGGTGAGCGTCCAGCGGCCCCGCCCCGCGAGCGAGACCCGGTAAGCCAGATCCCCGTCGTGCTGCTCGTCGGGTCGCTGGCTGAACTGCAGCACCGCACGGCGCTGGTGCCCATCGGCGCCGTCGTAGGCGAACGTGAGGGTGTCGCCATCCCAGCGCGGTGCGTGCAGCTCACCCCGCTTGCCCGGGTGCGCCCCGCGGATCACGAACATGTCGGCAAAATCCGCCTGGTAGCTCAGCTGTAGTGTGAAGGCGGCGGGCTGCGGCACGTAGTTGTCGATAGTGATCGTCTCGCAGAAATCGTCGCCGAGGCGCTTCTCGCGGCTGATCCCGAGCGTGTCCTTGCGGACCACGAGCTGCCCGTCGTCGTCCTGGATATCGGGATTGGTCAGGGCGAAGACGCCGCGGTTCCCATCGCCGGCGTCGGCCAGCAGGGAGACGAGGGGAGTGCCGCTCAGGCGGAGCGTCTCGCCGCTCAGGTAGCGCATGTCGTGAAAGTACAGCCCCTGGTCGGACTCGGGCCGGATGTCGCCGTCGTCGGTACACAGCAGGAAGACGGCGCCGTGCTTGATGACCACGGGCTGGACGAAGCGCGCTCGGACCGACGGCTGCGCGTGGTGAAAGACGCGCTCGTCTCCGGCCGGCTTCGCCGCCTGGGCTTGGTGCTGCTGCGCCGGGGCCTCCCCCTCGGCCATCGGTCCTCTCCTCTTCTGCGCTCCGGCCACCCAACCAGATGACTCGCGAGCGCCGGTCGCCCCGCGGCTGCGGTTAGCGGCTCCTGAGCTGGGACAGGAAATCGACTAGCGCCGCCATCTCGGCTGGCTGCAAGGTCGCGCCGTACGCGGGCATGTTGTTGCCGCCGGTGGCGATGCGCCAGGTCAGCTGGTCTGGCGACAACTGGTCCCCGATCGTGCTCAGGTCCGGTCCGCGCTGCCCGCCGGTGCCCGCGATCGTGTGGCAGGTGATGCAGTCCTTCGCCTGGAATAGCTGCGCCCCGCGCAGCGCGTCCCCGCTGAGTCCCTGGGTGACCGTGGCGGGCAGCGGCGCCGGCTGAAAGTTGGGGGACCACGGGGAGACCGACCCGTACCAGACGAGGGTGCCAATCGAGAGCGCGCAGAAGCCGACGACACCGACGGCCCAGGGGCGCCGGAACGGGCTTCGCTCGCCGGCGGGGGCGACGAAGGGCAGCGCCAGCAGGACGACGACCACCAGCAGCGGGAAGCCGACCATGAACCAGTTCTCGAGCCCAGGCGGCATGAGGGCGAGCAGCGCGAAATACCATAAGAAGTACCAGTCGGGGCGCGGGTTGGCCTGGATGTTGGTCGGGTCCGCCTTGTCGCCCAGCGTCGCCGGCCCGATCACCACGGCCAGCAGCACGACCGCGGCGCCGACGGCGAGGGCGAACAGGACGTCCCGCCAGGCGGCATCGGGCCAGAACGGCACGCCCTCCTGGTGGATCAGCTCTTGGTAGCGGGCCTCGTAGGTCGCGGGGTCTACCACGTCGCGCCGCCCGGGCGGCTCCGAGATGCCGTGCCGGACCACGAGGTACAGGTGGATGCCAACCAGCGCGAAGATCAGCGCGGGGAACAAGAAAACGTGCGTCGCGTAGAACCGGGTGAGCGTGGCGCCACCGACCGTCTGCCCCGCGACGAGCACCTGGGCCAGCAGGTCGCCGACGACCGGCACCCGCCCGGCCTGCTCGGCGCCCACGACCACCGCCCAGTATGCGTCCTGGTCCCACCGCAGGAGCTGGCCCGTGAACGCCATGCCGAGCGTGAGCCCGAAGAGCAGTACGCCGGTGAGCCAGTTCAACTCGCGCGGAAACTTGTAGCTCCCCATCAGGAACGTGCGACACAGGTGGACGAAGATCAACACGACCATCGCCGAGGCGCCCCAGTAGTGGATGCCCCGCACGATGTTGCCGAGCACGGCCTGGTGCGTGATGAATTGGAGCGTCTCGTAAGCGCTGTTGGGGGCCGGGACGTAGCTGAACGCCAGGGCCACGCCCGTGACGACCTGCACTAGGAAGGCAACGAGCGTGGCGCTGCCGAAGACGTACCACCAGTTGACCGACCGCGGGACGGGGTGGCGGATCACGGGCAGGATCGCGCTCGAGAACCCGAGCCGCTTATCGAGCCAACAGGCCGCGCGTCGGACCGCCTGCATACGCCGTCTCAGCCCACTGGCAACGGGCGCGTCAGGATCTCGACCGTGCCGTTCTCGACGCGGGTGTCGTAGCGAAACAGCGGCCGCGGCGGCGGCCCGCCGGCGACCGAGCCGTCAGCGTAGTACACCCCGCCGTGGCAGGGGCAGAGGAAGAGCTTGGCATCGGGGCGCCAGTCCACCGGGCAACCGAGATGGGCGCAGTTGACCGCGAACGCCGTGAAGTGCGTCGCGTCGTCGCGGCGCAGCCAGAGCGCCGCCTGCGCCGTCTGTCCGGACCAGGGCAGCGGCGAGGGCTCCTCGAAATCGACTTTCACGGTGTCGCCGACCTTGAACTGGTCGACCGAGCCGAGGTTGCGCCACACGTTGCGGTTGGGATCGAGCAGCGGGCTGAGCAGATAGGCCAGTACCGGCACGCTGAGCACGAGGGCCGCGAGCGCCCCAAGACCGAGGCTCAGCAGACTCAGGAACCGCCGGCGATTCAGCAGAGACTCCGCGGTGTCAGGCATGGAGCAGCTCTCCTAGCCAGCCGACGAGGGCGCGCGCGACGAGCACGACCCCGACGGCGCTGAAGCTCAGACTGGTCACCACCCCGAACAGCAGCAGGGCAACCCCCGCGGCGAGCACGGCGGGCCAAACCGAAGGCTTCGGCAGGTGGACGCCCGCCGGCGGTGGCGGCTCGCCGTGGGCCGCTGGCCCGGCGTTCTGGCCCGCCGCCGGCGGGCCCGCGGCTCGCCGGTCTCGGCCCGGAGCTGCAACACCGTCGCCGTGTGGCGAGGCGCCTTTCGCCGCGCCGCGGGAACGTAACGCGTCCACCACCATCAGGACGGCAACGAACACTGCCGCCAGCGCGTCGCGCCACCAGCTTCCGGTGGATCCCGGGCGGGGCCCACGGCTCATAGCAGCGCCCACAGATAGACGACCGACAGGATCACCACCCAGACGGCGTCGACGAAGTGCCAGTAGATCGAAACCGCCTGGACCCCCGTGCGATTCCGCCCGTCGCGAAAGTAGCCCGCGAGCCCGATGCCCGCGACGGTCACCCACGTGAGAAGTCCGACCAGGACGTGGAAGCCGTGGAACCCGGTCAGAGTGAAGAACGCCGACGTGAACAAGTTGGTCCCGACGGTTACGTGCTCGGCGAACAGGCGCCGGTACTCGGTCGCCTGGCCGAAGAGGAAGACGATGCCCAGCAGAATCGTCGCACCCACCCACAACAGGAAACCGCGCCGCGAGCCCCGCGATAGGCTGCGGTCCGCGAGCCAGGCCGTGCCGCTGCTGGCAAACAGCGCCAGACTGAAGAGAACGGTGCGCGGCACGTCGAGGTCGTGGGGAGACGGGCCGGCAGCGCTGCGGGTCCGATACTCGATAAACGCGGCGATCAGCGCGCCGAAGAAGGTCGCTTCCGAGAAGATGAAGGCCAGGACGCCGAGCGTCGGGATATGGAGCCGCTGGAAGACGGGGAGGTGCGCTTCCACCTCGTTAGCCGGGGCTGACCGCGAGGTGGAGCCAGCGGCGGCAGCCGAGCCGAGAGCCGGGGACGGCGGGTGCTGCAGGTCCCAGAGGGGCCGGGCGCTGCGAACCGGCGGCAGCGTCGCGAAGTTGTACGCGGGCGGCGGCGACGTGGTCGCCCATTCTAGCGTCCAGGCGTCCCACGGGTTGTCGCCGGCAAGCCGCCCGTGCCGCAGGCTCGCGTAGAGGTTCCAGAAGAGCAGCAGCATGGCGACCGCGAGCACGAACGCCCCGACCGTCTCGATCAAGTTCACCGCGGCCCAGCCCGGCAGGTCGGGATAGGTGAACGTGCGGCGCGGCTGGCCCATCAGCCCGAGCAGGTGCATGGGAAAGAACGTCAGATTGAAGCCGATCACCGTCAGCCAGAACTGCCACTTCCCGAGGCGCTCGTCGAGCAGGCGGCCGGTGATCTTCGGGAACCAGTAGTAGGTCCCGGCGAGAATGCCGAAGAAGGTCCCGCCGAACAGCACGTAGTGGAAGTGCGCGACGACGTAGTACGTGTCGTGGGTGTGCCAGTCGACCGGCACCGTGGCGAAATGGACACCGCTGAGGCCGCCGACCGTGAACTGGACGATGAAGGCCACGGCGAAGAGCATCGCCGTCGTAAAGCGAATCCGCCCGCCCCAGATGGTCGCCAGCCAGGAGAACACCTTGATGCCGGTGGGGACGGCGATCGTCATGCTGGACAGCCCGAAGACGGCGTCAGGCACGTCGCCCAGCCCAACCGTAAACATGTGGTGGGCCCAGACCGTCGCGGAGAGCAGTCCGATCGCGATGCCGGAGCCGACGATGACCGAGTAGCCGAAGATGGGCTTCCGCGCGAAGACCGGGACCACCTCGGACATGATCCCGAACGCCGGCAGCACCATGATGTAGACCTCGGGGTGGCCGAAGTACCAGAACAGATGCTGCCAGAGCAGGGGATCGGCCCCCGCGGCCACGTCGAAAAAGTGTGTGCCCAGATAGCGGTCGAAGAGCAGCATGATCTGCGCGGCCGTCAGGCTCGGAATTGCGGCCAGAATGAGGAAGGCCGTAACGGCTGCCATCCAGGTGAACACGGGGATGCGGCCCGGAGTCATGCCCGGCGCGCGGAGCTTCACGATCGTTACCAGCAGGTTGACCCCGGTGGCGATAGTCCCGATGCTGGTCGCCAGCAACCCCAGCGCCCAGTAGTCGGTGCTCGGGCGCAGCGTGTAGGGCTTCTCGGTGAGCGGGGCGTAGCTGAACCAGCCGGTATCGGGCGGCGTGCCGACGAGGAAGCCGAAGTAGAGGATGAGGCCGCCGAACAAGAGGAGCCAGTAGCTGAGCGCGTTCAGCTTCGGGAACGCCATGTCCCGCGCCCCGATCTGGAGCGGCACAAAGTAGTTGGCAAAGCCGAGGAGCAGCGGCATGACGACCAGAAAGATCATCGTCGTGCCGTGCATGGTGAACACGGCGTTGTACGCGCCAGGGTCGAGGAATGTGTTCCGCGGCACCGCCAGCTGGATGCGGATGAGCAGCGCCTCGAGGCCGCCGAGGACGAAGAACACCGCGGTCGTTACGAGATATAGGAGGCCGATCTGCTTGTGGTCCGTGGTTTGGACCAGGCGTAACAGCCGATCGGCGCGGCTCGCCACCGCGGGGGGGTAAGCGTAGGGCTGCGCAATCGTCGCCATCGCTACTGGAGCCCTTCGAGGTACGTGACGAGCGCCTGGAGGTCTGCATCCGGGAGGTCGCGGAAGTTGGGCATCAGCGCGCCGGGCTTGACCGCCTGGGCGTCGTGGATCCAGTCCCGCAGGTTCTCAGGCGAGTTCGCCAGAACGCCAGCGCCCAGCGTCGCTCGGCTGCCAACGTGCGTGAGATCGGGGCCGACGCTCCCCTGAGCACTCGTCCCGGCGATCATGTGGCAGTTCACGCACGTGTTCTGGAGGAAGACCTGCTGCCCCCGCGCGGCGGTGGCGTTGGCGGGCGCCGCGGCGGGCCGTTGTTGCTGCTGCAGCCAGGCGTCGAACTGGTCGCGTGGCTCGGTGACGACTCGGATGCGCATCCAGGCGTGCTCCGTGCCGCAGTACTGGGTGCAGGCACCCAGGAACTCCCCGGGTTGGGCGACCTGGACCGACATGGAGTTGGTCTTGCCGGGAATGGCGTCGCGCATCCAGCCGAACTCCGGCACCCAGAAGCTGTGGATCACGTCCGCGCTCTGGATCGCGAGCTGCAAGGGCGTCCCCGCGGGCGCGTGCAGCTCGTTCGCCGTCACCACGTGCTGGTCGGGATACTGGAACTCCCACCACCACTGGTGGCCGATCACCGTAATCGGCATCGCGCCAGGCGCGGAGGCGTCCACCGTGCGCATCGTCCAGACGGCGAGACCGAACATGACGGCCAAGACGAGGGCCGGCAGCACGGTCCAGGTAATCTCCAGGCGGCGATTGCCGGCGGTCTGAGGCGGATCGACGGCGCCCGGCTGCCCGCGAAAGCGCACGAGCGCCAGGCCGAGCACGCCGGCGACCAAGAGGAACAGCAGTGCTGACAGCGCCAGCTCGAGGTTGAACAGGTTAGAGACGGCCAGCCCCTCCCGAGTGACCGGCTGGAAACTCGCTGGCAGGGCCTGGCAGCCGCTCGTGCCGAGTAGGGCCATCCCGGCCAGCAGCGCGGCCCTCGCGACGCGCTTGCGCGGCGCCACCGCCGTTCTCGCCGGGATCGCCTCGTCGGCAGAGGTCACTAGGTCGGCCACCCTGGGCACGGCCGCCAGCCTCAGGCGCGGCGCCAGGCGGCAATGCCCAGGAGGGCCGCGGCGGCAGCGGCAGCGCCGAGCCAGCCGGCGTGGGTGCTCGCCCATAGCTCGGGACTGTTGTCGCGGGCCCGCTCGTCGAAGGCGCCATGCGCCCCCTGATGCCCCGGCACCGGCTCCCAGAGGTCGATGGGGGTGTCGGCCGGGCGCGGGCCGTCGTACATCTGCCCGTCCCACGCCATCTTCGCTAGATAGTGGTCCAGCCAGCCGGCCAGGAACTTCTGTCCCCACACCGCCTGCACGGTGGGCCAGCCGACGAGCAGCTCCCGCCGGCTGTGGTGGGCCGCCCAGTACACCGCGCGCGCGCCCACTTCCGGCTGGAAGATCGGCGGGACGGGCTGCGGCTTGCGCGGCATGCGGCTCTTGCACCAGCTGAACTGCGGCGTATTCAGCGCCGGCATGTGCACGACCGTCACCCGCACGTGGCTTCCATCGTGAATCAGCTCGGAACGGAGCGAGTCGGTGAAGCCCACCATCGCGTGCTTGGCCGCGCAGTAGGCCGATTGGAGCGGGATGCTGCGGTAGGCCAGCGCCGAGCCCACCTGCACGATCACCCCCCGGTCCCGCGGCTGCATGCGCTTGAGCGCCGCCAGCGTGCCGTACACGAAACCCAGATAGGTAACCTCCGTCACCCGCTTGTAGTCGTCCGCGGTCATCTCCTTCACCGGGGAGAAGACCGTCGTCATCGCGTCGTTCACCCAGATGTCGATCGGCCCCAGCGTCTCCTCGACCTGGGCCGCCGCCGCCTCCACCGCCGCCGCGTCGGCCACGTCGGTCGGCACTGCTACCGCCCGCCCCCCCGCGGCCTCCACGTCCCGCCGCGCGTCCTCCAGCCGCTCCTTGCCGCGCGACAGGAGCCCCACGTTGGCCCCGTGCTTCGCAAACTCCTGCACAATGGCGCGCCCGAGCCCGGCGCCGGCGCCGGTCACCACGACCACTTCTGGTCGATTTGCAGTGCTCATCCCGCGCTCCTCCAACTGGCGCCCGACGACGAGCGCCACACTGAGTCTTGACGTGACCTGGACCGCGATAGCTCGCTCCGCGCGGCCTCTACTGCACCGCGCTCCGGCTCACGGGCGACCGGCCAACGCGCGACACGACGCCGCGCGACGCGCACGGCCGGCGTGAGACGCGACGCTGCACGGTGATTAGTTGTGAGTAGCTGACGCTCGTGGGGCGACAGAGGCGCCGCGCCTCCTCGCGTGCAGTATGCGCGAGCCGCCCTGGCGGCAGGCTCTACAACGGCGCCTCCGACCTGAACAAAGCCTTATTGCTCCCTACCTGCTGCTCCTCGCAGCGATCCGCGACAGGCGGCGCCGCCGGCCGTGAGCGCAGAGCCCGCCCGGCAATCGAGGTCGCCAGCGGCGTTCCCCGATGCTTCGCCCGGTCGCTCTAGTGATACTCTTAGCCCTGGCATGCTTTCTGCCTGGCCTGATGCCGATGGCCTTTCCCCGCGCCCCTCGGCAAGCGTGAGTCGAGGGAGTGGGAGGGCGATCGGTTCCCCCGGTGTCGGACCCAGTCAGGAAGTCAGTTCGCGTGGAGAGCGACGGCGTTCGAGCTGAGGAGGGGGCGATGCGATACTGGGCACTGCGCTTGACCGGAGTTTTCGCGGTAGCTTGCCTGCTGGCGCTGGGGACCGGCAGCTGGACGGAGGCGGCGGGAGTGGGCGCGCGGGCAGCGAACTCCGCGGCCGCGCAGGTAAGCACTCCCGTCGCCAATCCGACGCCCTTCCCGGCCGCGACGCCACGGACTGGCACGACGCCCTTCCCTACCAATGTGACCCCGACGCCGCCGCGCGCCGCGACGCCAGCGGCCACGGCCGCGACGGTCCAGCGCACGGGGCTAATGAACGTTACTGGCATCTCGGCCCGCCTGGGCCACAGCCTGGCGCTCCAGCAGGATGGGACGGCCTGGGCCTGGGGCGACAACACCGCGGGCCAGCTGGGGAGCGAAACGCTCGCCTTCGGCAACAGCAGCTTTCCCGTCCAGGTCACCGGCCTTGAGAACGTGACGTTCGTCGCCGCGGGCGGGGATCACAGCCTCGCGGTGACCGCCGACGGCACGGTCTGGGCCTGGGGTAGCAACAGCAGCGGCCAGCTGGGCGACGGCACGACGATCGACCGGAGCGCTCCCGTGCGCGTTAACGGCCTGATCAACGTGCCCGGCGGAGTCGAGGCAGTGGCCGCGGGACTCCAGTACAGTCTGGCGCTCAAGAACGACGGCACGGTCTGGGCCTGGGGCACCAACGAGGTGGGCCAGCTGGGCAATGGCACGACGGACAATCAGACGGCCCCGGTCCAGGTCAGCGGCCTGACCGGGGTAGCGGCGATCGTGGCGGGTACCAGCCACGCGCTGGCCCTTAAGAACGACGGCACCGTTTGGGCCTGGGGCGCCAACGACATGGGGCAGCTGGGCGACAGCACGAACATCAATCGCAGCACGCCTGTGCAGGTAACCGGCGGGATGGCGGGCGTCCGAGCGATCGCGGCCGGCCTGGTACACAGCCTGGCGGCCAAGAACGACGGCACCGTTTGGGCCTGGGGCGGCAACGACGCGGGCCAGCTGGGCGACGGCACCACGACGAGCCATAGCACGCCGGTCCAGGTGGGAGGCGGGCTGGTCAACGCGGTGAGCCTGGCGGCCGGCTCGTACCACAGCCTGGCCGTCAGGAATGACGGCACCGTTTGGGCCTGGGGCAGCAACGACATGGGGCAGCTGGGCGACGGCACGACGGCCAGCCGCCGCACGCCCGTGCAGGTGAGCGGGGGGATGACGGGCGCCCAGGAGGTAGCGGCGGGCGAGCAGTACAGCCTGGCCCTCAGGAGCGATGGCTCCGTCTGGGCCTGGGGGAGCGACCTGGTCGGCCAGCTCGGAAACGGCTGCCTCGCCGATCAATGTCAGAATCAGAGCACGCCGGTGCAGGTCGTGGCCGGCATCCCGTCGATGGGACAGTAGCTCAGCTCGCGGGCCGCGGATCGGGGGTCAGGGGCCGCGCCTGGCCTACTCGTGAGGTCAGGCGCGGCGGCGTGGCCGGCGCCACAGCCGCAGCGCGACAGCCAGCCCGGCGGCGGCGAGCGCCAGGCCAATTGCGCTCGCGTCGAAGACCGGCCGCACGCGTAGCCCCTCCGGCCCGACTTCGACAACTGCCACCGGCCGCACGCGCCCGCCGAAGCCGCCGCCCCCACCCATGCCGCTGCCGGACACCTCGGGGGAGGCGGGCCCGCTGCCGCCGCCCAGCCCAAAGCCGCCGCCGTAGTAGACCTCCGCCAGAGGGATGATTGTCCGCTCACCCGCGTTTCGTGGTGTGCCTACCGCCGAGTCCGCCCTCGCGACCGCGTTCAGCCGCCCGAATCCCGCCGCCAGCGCGGCATAGGCCGGCGCGTCGGCCGGCGCTTGCTGCGTCCCGCCTGACGACTGCTGCACCCCGCCGGGTGATTGCGGAGACCCACTACGCGACTCCTGGGCGCCCCCCTCGGCTTGCTGCGCCCCGCCCGCGGCTTGCCGACCGGCGCCTGGCTGCTCTGCCATCGCTCCTCCTACCCGCCTAGCCCCGCGGGCCGCGGCGTGGCGCCGCTCGGCGCCGGCCGCGCGCGCTCCACGCCGCTAGCGCCAGCGCCAGCACGGCGACGAAGAGCGTCGGGTCGGGCACCGGCCGCCACCGCACCTGCCCGCCACGTCGCTCGACCACGGCCAGCGGCCACACGACCGCGCCCCCGATGGTCCCCGCGCCGCGCCACCCAACGGCGAGACGCCAGACCAGGACCTGCACGGCCCGGCCGCGCACCGCGAGCGCGGCGCTACGCCGTAGACCACAGTCGAGCCAGATCGGACCGGCCCAACGCTCCGCTCCAAGCGCCCGCACCGACGCCTCCGCGGCCCCCACACGCTGTCGCCGCCGTGCTGCTCGCCGCGGCGCACAGCGCGAGGGCCGCCCGCCGGCGCAGCATGGCGGCTAGCTCGACTCGCGCGGTTCTTCCTGCAGCGTGTCGAAGAGATCGTCGAGGTGTACGTAGAACCCGGGCAACAGCGCGCCGCCCTCCAGCACCTCGCCGCGCCCGAGCGTCACCGGCGCCGCCCCCGGGCCGTACACGGCCACGGTCTCCTCGGCCGGGTCCACCAGCCAGGCGCAGCGCACGCCGCACGCCAGGTACCGGGCGACCTTCGCCGCGACCCAGGCCGGATCCACCGTCGCGGGACAGATCTCGACGGCCAGGTCCGGCGGCTGGCTGAGCGCCCCGCCGGCGGTCTCGCTCGCCGGAAGCCGACCCGGGGCGATGTACTCGACGTCGGGTACGTAGACGTCGCCCCCGAGCACGCAGCGCACGGCGAGGGCGGCCGCACCCTGGTGGCTGGCGCGCGCCCAGCCGAACAGCAGCGTCGCCAGGTCGCTACGCAGCCAGCGCTCGCGCTCAGCGAGCGGCGGCTTGCGCACGACGGCGCCGTCTACATACTCCTCGGGCGGGTCGGTCTCCGGCCGAGCCAAGAATTCCGCGAGCGAGACCCCCGTCTGCGCCATGCTCCCTCCGCGCGCCACACCGCCGAACAGCGCCCGCCCCCGGCGCGCCCCGCCGGCGGCTGCTTCGTTACGAGGACCGCCAGGAGCCGCCTATCGCCGCGCCGGGCCGCCGCACGGGGCCGCTACCTCAGTCTACCGCCGGGAGGCTCGCGGCGTCTGAGTCTGGCGACGGGGCTCCGCCAGGAACTACCATCCGGTGGTCGGCGGATGCTAGCCGCCGCGCGGCAGGGAGATGAGCGATGACGGTATTCGACGTCGACGCCCACGTGGAGGAGTCGGTCGACACCTGGCGGTACTTACCGGTCGAGTACGAGGCACGCCGCCCCGTGCCGATCACGCTCGACGATCGGCCGGAGCTGTGCGGCCAGAACTCCTTCTGGCTGATCGACGGCGCGGTCGTGCCGCGGGTGCGCGGGAAGGGCCTGACGCTGTTCGGGACGCCCACTACGTCGCGCCACGCCCGGGCCAAGCCGTTCTCGATCCCCAGCCAGGAGCTGACCGACCCGGCCGCTCGCGTGGCCGATCTCGACCGCTTCGGCATCGACACGCAGGTCGTGAACTCGACGCTGCTGAACGCTCAGCTCACTCCCGACGTGGCCTACGAGCACGCCCTGGCCCGCGCCTTCAACTCCTGGATCGCCGAGAAGTGCCGCGAGAGCGGCGGGCGGCTGCGCTGGAACGCTATGGTTCGGCTCACCGACGTCGACAGCGCGGTGGCCGAGCTGCGCCGCGTGGCCGGGCTGGGCGCCGCGGCCGCCGAGATTCACGGACTGGCGGGCGACCAGACGCTCGAACACCGGCGCTTCGACCCCTTCTGGGCGGAAGCCGAGCGGCTGAACATGCCCGTCTACGTCCACATCGGCTTCGAGACGCCGACGCTCGTGGGCCTGTTCCAAACGCTCTACATGTCCATCGCCTTCGCCAACCGCGCCTCGCTGCTCATCGGCTTCCTGGCGCTGGTCGGCACCGGCGTGGTCGAGCGGTTCCCGCGCTTGCGGCTATGCTTCGCGGAGGCGGGTGTGGAGTGGGTGCCGTGGCTCGTCCACGTCATGGACGGGTACTGGAAGCTCGGGCACCACGCCTTCGGCGACGACTCGGGGTTCGGGCACTCGCGCACGCGGCCCAGCGAGCTGCTGCGCGATGGCAACGTGTACGTCGTCTGCGAGGCCGACGAGGACCTAGGCGCGGCGATGGCGATCCTCGGGGAGGACCGCATCATGCTCGGCTCCGACATGCCGCACAGCGAGGCCCATCCCAGCTCCTTCCGGCAGTTTGCCGCGCGGGGCGACGTGAGCGACCGCGTGAAGGCCAAGATCCTCGGCGAGAACGCCGAGCGCTTCTTCGCCCGTTAACTAGCCGGCGAGCTGCGGAGTGACAAGCATGAGCCCGCGGCCCGCCCCGATGGAGGGGACGGCGGGGGACCAGCCCCCGCCCTACCCGGTGCGTCCGATTTCTGCCCGCGTGGTTACGAGTGGCGTCGCAGAAATTCGCTAGAGCGGGGTGCGGTTGACGCGGCCGGCGTTGTCCACGTCCCAGCGCTCGGAGGAGAACGGCTTGCCGTCGAAGCGGTCGGCCATCCACTCGGCCGCCAGGGTGCGCGGCGAGGGGCCGAGCATGACGGATTGCCCGCCGCCAATCGAGTGCCGCGCCTCGGCGTAGACGACGAGGCGCTTCGGCACGTCGAGCGCGCGGATGAGCCGCTCGGTATGCTCAAGAGGGCTCAACTCGTCGGCCTCGCCGGCCAGGCAGAGATAGGGACAGCGGATACGCTCGGCGTAGCCCTCCCAGGTCAGCGTCTTGCGGAACTCGTCGAAGGCGTCCTCGTCCTCGTAGCCGGCCATGTACATGAAGCGCACCTTGAAGGTGGGCGACGCCTCCTCGAAGATGGTGTGGCAGCCGGGCTCGTGGCAGACGGCGCTCACGGCGCAGGCGCGGTAGCGCGGCTCGGCCCCGGCCATGATCGTGCCGAACAGCGAGCCGAAGCTGTTGCCGGTGATGCCCACACGCTCCGGGTCGACCTCCGGCCGCGCCGCCATCCAGTCCATGACCACGCGCCCCGCCTCGGCCCAGGCCGGCACGCTGACGTGGACCCCCAGGATGGGGCTCTCATACTGCCCGGGGCCGTCCAGCGCCAGCACAGCGATGCCGCGGCTCAGCCAGCGGTCGCCGTAGCAAGAGACGCCGATCTCTTTGAAGCTGTCCATGCCCGGCAGGGACACCACGGCCGGCACGCGCCCGTCACGGTAGCTGGGGGGCAGGTGGAACCAGGCGGGGAGCGCCTTGCCCTGGAAGGGGATCAGGACGCGCTCGACGTGGTGATCGGCGAGGTCCGCGTACCGCTGATAGCAGGCGATCTTCCGCTCGTTGTAGCGCAGGTTGGTCTCGTTGTTCTCGTCGATGGGCCATTGCGCGGCGCCCCAGTGGACGGCCGCCGTGAAGTAGTGGTCGCGCGCGCTGACGGGCTGGCCGGCCTCCTCGGCGGCGCGCGCGCGCTCCTCGCGGCGTCGGGCCGCCGCCTCGAAGGACGGCGAGATGTCGGCGTACTTCTGCACGCGCTGGCGGATCAGCTGGAAGTCGCCGCCCGCCTCAGTCGGGCAGGGCGCGGCCAGATAGGCGCTGCGCGCCTGGTCGAAGTCGATCCCCACCGCACGAATGACGTTGTCGATCAGCCAGCGTTGCGCCTGCCAGCGCCGGGTCGTCGGCTCGCCCATCGTCGTCTCCCTCTCTGGCCCTGCTCCGTCGTGGCCCGGCGACGGCCGGGCCACTCCCTCTTACCATCGCCCCGCGTTGCCTGACAAGGACTTGTCCCGGCTGCGCCCGCGCGGAGCGGCGGCCATAGCGCGGGGATGAGACTGGTGGGCGCCACTGCACGGCGATGCTGGCGATCGCGCGCCCGCCGGTGCCGCGGCGCGCGGAGGCGGCGTAGCAGACGATCAGGCGGGGACGGGCTCGGGCACGGGCTTGCGGCGGTGCTCGCGGATCTGCATGGACAGGCCGGCGGCGACCAGGCCGGCCAGGCCCGCGGAGAGGAAGGCGATCTGGTAGTCGCCGAACCAGTCGTGCACCAGGCCGCCCGTTATGGCAGCGAGCGACCCGCCCATCTGGTGGCCCAGGAACATGAAGCCGTAGACCCTGCCCACTGCTCGCCGGCCGAACACGTCCGCCGCGATGAGCTGACTCACGGGCGCAGTGCCGAACCAGTTGAGGCCATATAGGATGGCGAAGATCGTGAGCATCCGGACATCCTGGATGAAGGGCAGGTAGAACAGCGACAGTCCGCGGAAGGCGTAGAACGCGACCAGCAGCTTATTGCGGTTCCGCACGCGGTCCGCCAGCATGCCCGCCCCGATCGTGCCGAGGATGTTGACGCCGCCCATCAGCCCCTGCACGCTGGCCGCCGTCACCTCGGCGATGCCGTGGTCGGCGGCGTGCGCGAGGAAGTGGGTGCCGATGAGACCATTGGTCGTGTAACCGCAGACGAAGAGCCCGCCCGCGAGCCACCAGAACTCGGGCGTGCGGATGACCTGGCGCATCGGGGTGGAGTCGACCTGCCCGGTAGCAGCGGCGGCGCGGCCTGTACTGGCCGCGCTCTCCCCGTAACGCCGCAGGCCCACCTGGCTAGGATCGTTCCGGAAGACGAGGAGCAGCAGCGGCAGCACGACGAGCCCAAGCAACCCTGCCGCGACTAGCACCCCCACGCGCCACCCGACGGTCACCGACAGCCAGGCGATGAGCGGCACGAAGATGATCTGCCCGGCTGACGTAGCGGCACCCAACACGCCGGTGAGCGTCCCCCGCCGCTTGTCGAACCAACGGTTGACGACCGAGCCGACAAGTACCATGCCGACCCCGCCCGCGCCCGCGCCCACGACGAAGCCCCAGTACACGTCCAGCTGCCAGATCTGCGTCATCGTGGTGGTGGCCAGCGCCCCCAACGCGAGCAGCGTTATCGCCGAAATCGCCACCAGGCGGGGCCCGTAGCGGTCCATCATGTAACCGACCACCGGTCCCATGCAGCCATACAAGAGGAGATTCAGAGCGATGGCGATGCCGATAACCGCACGGTCCCAATGAAACTCGCGCTCGAACGAAAGCATCAACACGCCGGGCATGGAGCGGATCGCGGCAGCAGAAAGCATCGTCAGGAACGTGACGGCGGCCACGAGCCAGCCATAGTGGATGCCGCGCCGGGCCAACCCGGCGGCGAGCCGAGTGGTGGAGGGAAGAGCGATCGTAGCCACTTGGGCGCCTCCTGGGCGCGGCACTGCCAGACGACAGGCGTCTGGCCTCTGCCGGGGATTTGCTGCGCGGGCCTCCGGCAGGCGGCTTGTGACGCCGCCAGGCCCCGGTGCCCCGCCCGCATTATAGCGGCCGCCTCGCCGCGAAAACACTGGCGCGGCGTGTACGGCGGGGCGAATACACCGGCGGGATGCCGTGGGGCTGGCCTGGTGAGCGCCATGCGGAGGATGGTATAATCATTATGTCAAAATAACCATCGGGTGCCGCCGCGGAGGCGCGCGGTGCCGAATCCTCCCCGGCGCCAGGCTACTTGGGCCGCACGGGCAGAAAGGTTTGTGAATCGTATGATGACGCCGCTTTATCCGCGACCCGCCCTGCGCGTGCCCGGCTACCTCTCGGTGCGTGCCGCGGCCGAGCGCCTGGGCATCCGCGAGCGTAGCGTGCGCGAGCTGATCGCCCGCCGCCGCATCCGCGCGAGCCGGCTGGGCCGACTGTACTTCCTCGCCCACGACGACGTGGAGGCATACCGCGGGGAGCGCCGCGAGCGCGCGCGCCGCGCCCGCCTGCGGCGCCGACGTAACACCGCCCGTCGCGCGGCGGCGTAGCTCGCGGCCCGGCGCGCTCATCACCCGCGAGACAGGACACCGCCCGGGCATCCAGCAAATGCTGGGTGCCCGGGCGGTGTCGCGGCTGAATCGCTACTTGCCGGTCTCTGCGGCCAGGCGCTCCTCGGCTGCCTCGTAGGCTTGCCGCAGTACGCTGTAGGGCTGCGCGCCCTGCACGGCCACGGCGTCCGCGAAGATCATGGTGGGCACGGCGGTGATGCCGAATTGGGCGGCGATGCCCTCTAGCTCGCGCACGCGGGCGGTGTAGCGGCCGTCCGCGAGGGCGGCGCGCAGCTCGGCGCCGTCGAGCCCGACCGAGTCGGCGACCGCTGCCAGCACGTCCTGCGCGCCGATGTCGCGGTTGGCGACGAAGTACGCCTGGAAGAGAGCCGTGCGCATGGCGTCGAACTGGCCGCGGTCACGAGCGAACTCGGCCGCCTCGTGCGCCCAGCGCGAGCGCGGCTTGATCGGCGGGAAGTACATCTCGACGCCGTACTCGCGGGCGAGCAGGCCGGCGCCGCGCTCCCAGTTCTGGCGGAAGCGCTCCAGGTCGGGGCCGCTCATGTCGGGCAGCGGCTCGGGCTCGGGGCGCAGCTCGTAGGGCAGCCAGACGAACTCGACGTCGTGCTGGCGGCCTAGCTCGGCCAAGGGACCCTCGGCCAGGTAGCAGTACGGTCAGACGTAGTCCGAGAAGACGATCACCCGCATGCTCATCGCGGCCCTCCTCCCGAGGCGGCACGCGCCCACCGCGCGCCGCTGCCGGTAGTATAAGCCGCGCTAGGCGCGAATCTCCTGGCGCATGAAGCGGATGTAGGAGGCGGCGAAGCAGATGCAGGTGAGCGCGACGAGCCCGGCGACCTGCGGCCAGACGAGCAGCAGGCTCTGGGACAGCGGCAGCGTGCCGGGCACCATGCCCTGCACCTCGCTGCGGAGCACCAGGTCGCCGAGCATGTTCTTGCTCGGGTTCATGACGGTGCTTAGCGCCTCGGTGTACAGGCGCGTGGGAGAGACGCGGGCGAAGAGGCGGTGCGCCGAGTCGTTGCGCAGCAGCTCGACGGCCGTGGGGTCCTTACTGACCGGGGCGACGAGATCGGCGGCCTGCCCGGCCAGCATGCCCACGAAGAACACGCAGACGATCCAGAGCGCGATGCCCGCCAGGGCGGCGGTGGCCATCTGGCGGAAGACGATCGAGAAGAAAATGGCCGCCGCCATCCAGAAGGCCACGTAGACGACGCTGACGGCGAGGAAGAGCACGAGCCGCGCGACGTCGTCCAGGCCCGGCCCCCTGCCCACCAAGGGGATGCCCAGCCCGACCGCTAGCAGGGTGATGCAGACGAGCATCACCGCGATGGTCGTGAGGCCGGCCAGGAACTTACCGTTGATGACCGAGTCGCGGTAGATGGGCTGCGCCAGCAGCCGGCTGAGGGTGCCGCGCGCCTGCTCCCCGTTGATGGCGTCGAAACCGAGGGCCAGGCCGACCAGCGGCCCGAGGAAGCCGATGAAGCTGACGAAGGACGGCAGGTTGCCGTTCGACGCGGTGAAGAGCAGCAGGAACACCGACGACGTCGCGTTGGCGGTGCGCAGCTCGTCGCGGATCGACTGAGCCGCGACGTAAGCGGCGCCGATCCCGGAGATCATGACGAGCAGGAACAGGATCACGAAGCGCTTGCTGCTGAAATGGTCCGCAAGCTCTTTGCGGAAGACGGGCACGAGTCCAGGCATCGGCCTACCCTCAAGGCATTCGGCCTGAGGCGGGCGGCAGGTTGGGGCGCGCCCAACCCACCACCCTCCTCAGCGTATTGGCTTAGTGCTCGCGGAAGTAACGGAGGTAGATGTCTTCCAGGCTGGCGCCGCGCGTCCGCAGGCCGAGGAGGCCGAGCGGCGCGAGCAGGCGCGCGATTTCCGCCCGCGCGTCGGTCCGCGAGCGGACGAGGAGCAAGTCGCCTTCCGCCTCGACGGCGTCGACGCCGGGTACGCTGGCGAGCAGGGTGGCAGCGGCCGCGTGGGCGTCGGGCGCGACCTGGACCTCCAGCACGAGCGGCTGGCCGGCCAGGAGCTGCTCGCCCAGGCGCCCGACCGGCCCGGCCGCGACGAGCTGGCCCTTGACGAAGATGCCGACCTCGTCGCAGACCCGCTGGACCTGATCGAGCAGGTGGGAGGAGAGCATGACCGTGATGCCGTCCTCCTTGCTCAGCTCGCGAATCAGGTCCAGCAGCTCGCGGGTGCCCTCCGGGTCGAGGCCAATGGTCGGCTCGTCGAGAATAATCAGTCGGGGCGTTTTGACCAGCACGTCGGCGATGCCGAGGCGCTGCCGCATGCCGCGCGAGAACTGGCCGGCCCGCTTGTCGCGCACGTCGGCCAGCCCGACACGGTCGAGCAGCGCGTCGATGCGCGGGCGGGCCACGTTGCGCGGGATGGCGTTCAGGTCGGCCGTGTAGAGCAGGTTCTCGCGGGCCGTGAGATCCTCGTAGAAGCCGACGTTGTCCGGCAAGTAGCCGACGAGCCGCTTCACCTTCAAGGGATCGTGGGTCGGGTCGCAGCCAAGCACGCGGGCGGTGCCCGCCGTCGGCTCGGTTAACCCGAGCAACATCAGGATGGTCGTCGTCTTGCCCGCGCCGTTCGGCCCGAGCAGACCGAACACCTCGCCCTCGCGCACGGCGAGGTCGAGCCCGTCCACGGCCACGAAGTCGCCGTAGTGCTTGCGCAGGCCCTGCGTGGCAATGGCGAGGCGCTCGGGCGCGCCAGCCGGCACCTCGCCCGCGCTCTCGCCGGGCTGTGAGACTGCTATCGCGGCCATGTGCCTACCCCCTTCGCGCGTGTCCGCCGCATCTGACGGGTGTCCGGTCAGCGGTGCGCGGCGGGTGGCGCGCGCCACCCGCCGCGCTTGCCCGTGACGGGGGACTAGCGCCGGCTGAAGCGGCGGAACACGCCGTACAGGCCGCCGAGGCTGACGGCGATGATGCCCAGACCCACCGCGCCCCACGTCGTCGGGCTGCCGACGGTGGTCCGGATGCTCGCCTGCTCGGATACCTGCGGGTTGGACGCCGTGACCTGCACCATGTAGTCGCCGGGGATCGCGCGGCCGGACGGCTTGATCGCCATCGTCACATCGGCGCTGCCGTTCGCGGGAATGCGGTCGATAGTGGCCGGCTGGAAGCTCACGTCCCAGCCATCGGGCTTGGTCGCGGAGAGGGAGACGTTCTGGACGTCGCCGCTGCCGGCGTTCTGCACGGTCAGCGTGGTGCGTGACTCCTCGCCCGCGGTGGCCTGCGCGTTCAGGGCCCCGGACGGGGTGGTCAGCGTCAGCTTGTAGTTGCCGGTGATCTGCACCTTCAGCGGGACCGTGGCGGTGTCGCTGCCCGCCGACGCGCCGATGATGATGGGGTAGTCGCCAGCCTTTGCCGTGCGGGGCGGCGTCACCTGGATGTCGAGGCCCTTGGTCTCGCCCGCCTTGAGGCGAATGCCGGAGATCTGCGTCTTGTCGTAGGCCGGCTGGAACGTGACCTGCCAGCCGTCCGGCGCCTGCGCGGCCAGCGTGAAGTCGCGGTCCTCGTCCGACTGGTTCACCAGATCGGCCTTGAAGCCAAACGGCTTGTCGGCGCCGCCCTGGAGCACCGCGTACTGGCTGGTGAGCTTGATGCCCGAGAGGCCGGTGTCCTGGACGCCGATGACGAGATCGAGGTCGGTCTCGCCCGCGCCGTGGGTGTCGGTCCCGGCGATGCGGAAGGTGTAGTCGCCCTTATCGGCGTTGGCCGGCGGGTCGACCGAGAAGTCGGCGGTCTGGGTCTTGCCCGCGGCCAGATAGACCCGCCGCACGAGGAAGCTCTGGTTCTTGAGCTGCGGGTTCCAGCCGTCGGGGCCGCTAAGCGCCAGGTCGATCTCGCGGTCCACGGTGCCATTGTTGGCGAAGCGGATGGTGAACTTCACGTTCTTACCGGGCTGCACCGTGATCGTCGGGTAATCGGCGTAGATCGCGACATCGGGGATGGGCGCGGCCGCCACCCGGCCGGGGAACGCCGCGAACGCCATCCCGAGGAGCAGCGCGGCGAATGCGCCAGAGCACCATCGCGGCAACATACCGAGGTCTCCCTTCCGCCCCCGAGGCGTCGAAGCGGAATAGCGGCAGACCGGCAGAGCGCCGGGCCGGGAAACGCCGAGGGCCAGCCGGGCAATTGTGTCCGGCTGGCCCCAATCGTATCACCCTCAGTGTTAAAGAAGCACTAAAAGCTCGCTAAGCGAGCGTTTAGCGGCGGGTCGACGCCGCGGCGGAGGCCGCTACTGACCGCCGCCTTGCGCGACCACGACTTGGGCGGGGCGAACGATGCGCTCGCCGATGCGGTAGCCGGGGCGCGCGACGTGGGCGATCTGGCCCTCCGCGAAGCCGGGCTGGGGCTGGTAGGCCACCGCCTCGTGCAGGCGCGGGTCGAAGGCTTCGCCCTCCGCGCCGAGGCGCTCGACGCCCGCGCGGGCCAGGGCGAGCCGCAGCTGGCGGGCGACGAGGGGCAGACCGTCGGCCCACGGGTTGCCGCGCAGCGACTCGGGGACATGGCTCAGCGCGCGCTCCAGGTCGTCGAGGGCGGGCAGCAGCTGCACCAGCAGGTCGGCGCGCGCGGCCTGGGCCTCGTCGGCCCGCTCGCGCTCGGCGCGCCGCTTGTAGTTCACGAAGTCGGCCTGCGTTCGCTGCGCCAGGTCGAGATAGCTCTCGGCCTTGCCCTGCTGCTCGCCGGCCTCGGCGCGCGCGGCCTCCAGCGCGCTCTCGAGCTCCGCCACGCGGGCGTTCAGGCTTTCCACCTGCCCCGTCAGCGACTCCACCTGCGCGGCCAGATCGGCCGTCTTCGCGGCGGCCTCGTCGGGCTGGGGCGGGGCGGGGGGCTGCTGGGGCGCCCGCGGCCGCTGGCTCGGCGGCGCATGCTGGTCGTCCGCCGGAATATGCCGGGCCGGCGCTCCTTGGGGGTAACGGTAATACGGCCGCCGCGGCGGAAGGTAATTGGCCATGAGGACCTCCTCGGTCCCGCGGCCAGCAAGCGGCCGCGTCGCGATCTACCGTCCGGCGGCTGGCGCAGTGCGCCGACGGCGCCGGTCCGGCGTACTGGTTTTATGGTAACAGGTGTCGGTTAGAGGGCTGCTAGATCCTTGCAAGACCCCAGTAAGGAATCGTGAGCAGCGATGCAGGCCTCGCCGGCAGCGCGGCGCAGGTCCCCCGCAAGTAGCGCGCCGCTGTTGCTCGCACGCGGCGAGCGGCGGTATACTTGACTGCCGCCGCGCGTCTGCCCGGGCGCAACTGTGCCCCGTGCGCTAACGGACCGCGCGACTCCGGGCCGCCCGCCCAGCGCGCGGCTCACGTCCGCACACGGCCCGACTGCCTGATAGAATGGGTCGAAGCTGCGTATGGAAAGGAGCAGATCATGGCCTACGTCATCTGCGAACCATGCATTGGGACAAAGGATGCGTCGTGCGTCGAGGCGTGTCCGGTTGACTGCATCCACTCGACGGACGCGGACGAGCAGTACTACATCGACCCCGATACTTGCATCGATTGCGGGGCGTGCGAGCCGGTTTGCCCCGTGACCGCCATCTACGCCGAGAGCGACGTGCCGGCCGAGTATCAAAGTTACATCCAGAAGAACGCGGATTACTTCAAGCAGTAGCTGGCAAGGCGTCGGCCCGCGCCCTCGCGGCCCGGCCGGACCGATACGGCGCAGGGACCGGCGGGCTCGGCATCCCGGTCCCTGCGCCGTGTTCCAAATCCACTCTGCTGCCAGCCCGACCGGCATCACTGCCGCGCCGTTAACCGTCCGGGGAAGCCGGCCAGCACGTCCTCCGCTGCCTGGAGGTCGTTGACGGCCGATGGCGGCGCCCACGGGGCCAGTTCGTCTCGCGCCTCCCGCAAGAGCGTTAGCACCTGGTCGATCTTCTCGCGCGCGCGCTCGTACGACGCGCGGTTCGCGCTCGTCCAATCGTCGGCCTGCATCACAACCCACTCTCCTTGAGGCGCCACGGACGCCGCGCCGGGCGGGGCGAGTAGCGCGCGGCCAGGCCAAGACGGCCTGCCGCACCCACCCGGCGACTTCCTGGGCGCACCAGTCTCGGCCCGCCGTGACTCGGCACGGCGGGCCGTCCACCTCGGAGTGCAGGCCGCGTGCCAGGGCGAGGTGGCGGTCAGGCAGAGCCGCCCCGAGTGGCTCGCGCGGCCAGCTTCAGCCGGCTGCTGTTCACGGCGCGGAGGATATCCCCGTAGCCGGCGCAGCGGCAGTAGTTGCCGGCGAGGTAGTCGAGCAGCTCGTCGTCGCTGGGGTTGGGATTCTCGTCGAGCAGTCCTTTCACGGCGAGGATGTAGCCGGGCGTGCAGTAGCCGCACTGGAACGCGCGCTCTTCGAGAAACGCTTCCTGGACCGGGTGCAGCCGGCTCCCCTCGCTGAGCCCTTCAATCGTCTCGATGCGCCGCCCGTCCAGCCGGGCCGCGAGCGTCAGGCAGGAGGCGATAGGCCGGCCGTCGAGGAGGACGGTACACGAGCCGCACACGGCGGTGCCGCAGCCTTCGCGCACGCCCGCGAGCTTGAGCTGCTCGCGCAGCACGTCTGACAGCAGCCAGTGGTCCTGCACGTCGAGCTGCTGCTCGGCGCCATTCACGGTCAGGGTGATCGTTCGCTTCACGTTCGCTCCCGATGAGCGCTGGCCGCCCCGCGTCGGGGCGCGACGCCAGCGCCGCGCACCAGTCTTGCGATGCCCGGCGCGCCGGGCTGCTCTGTCACGAGCGCCTCGCGGCGGCGGGGCGCCCCGATGCGCCGCATGCGCAGGGATGGGTTACGAGGGCGCGTCCGGAATGTTGATGTTCTGCGTGGCCGTGAAGGCCTCGTCGGCGGGGATCTCGAGAGGCGGGCCGCCGTGCTCGTGGTCGGGGCTCGCCAGCGCCATCAGCACCTTCTCGGGCGTGATGGGCAGGTCCTTGATGCGGACGCCCACGGCATTGTAGATCGCGTTCGCGATCGCCGCCGGCACCGAGAGCGTCCCCGACTCGCCGACCCCCTTCGCGCCGAACGGGCCGCGCTGGTGCGGCACCTCGACGCTCACCGCCGCCATCTCGGGCGGCACGTCCTTGAGCGAGGGAATCTGGTACTCTAGCAGGCTCGCGTTCGTCACCTGCCCCTGGTCGACGTTCATCCACTCGTAGAACGTCAGCCCGAGCGTTAGGATCGCGGCGCCCTGGATCTGCTGGACGCAGTGGTGCGGGTTCACCTCCTGGCCCACGTCGGCCGCCGCGGCGAAGCGCAGCACGCTCACCCGGCCCGTCTCGGTGTCCACCGCGACCTCGGCCGCGCTGGCGCCCGAGAACCAGAACTCGGTGCTCTTCTGGGTCTGGCCGGTCTCGTGGTCCATCGGGTCGGCGATCGTCTTGTAGGTCGCCTCGCCGACGAGGTTGGTGCCGAGCGCGCCCAGCTTGGCGGCGAACACCTGAGGAATCGTCAGGCCGCGCTGCTCGTTGCCGCGCACGTACACGCGCTCGTGGCGCAGCACCAGGTCCTCGGGATCGGCCTCTAGCTCCTCGGAGGCCGCCTCGAATAGCTGCTGCTTGATCTGGGCGGCCGCACCGCGGATGGCGTTCCCCATGTGGTAGGTCGAGCGGCTGCCGGCGGTGATGGTGTCGTAGGGCGTCACGTCGGTGTCGGGCAGGTGGACCCGCACCCGCTCGATGGGCACCCCTAGCTCCTCGGCGGCGATCTGGGCGAGCGCCGTCTCCGAGCCCTGGCCCATCTCGACCGTGCTCGACAGCACGGTGACGCTACCGTCGGCGTTCATGTGGACGACCGCGCCCGAGATCGAGGGCGTGAGCACGGCCTTCACGCCGCAGGCGAGCCCCTTCGCGCGGTGGACGCCCGAGCCGCGGAAGACGCGCTGCGGCGGCCTCGGGGGCTCCCACTGGATCGCCTCCGCCACCTTCGCCAGCGACTCTTTGACGCCGATGCTCTCCATCGGCGCGCCGGTGGCGAACTCGTCGCCCTCCTCAAGAGCGTGGCGCATCCGTAGCTCCAGCGGGTCGATACCCAAGTGGTGCGCCACCACGTCCATCTGCGACTCGTAGGCGAACACCACCTGCGGCACGCCGAAGCCGCGGAAGGCGCCGGCCGGCACGTTGTTGGTGTAGACGCAGTGCGAGTCGATCTTGACGTTCGGGAACTTGTACGGCCCCGCCGAGGTGTAGCCCGACTTGTGCACCACGCGCGGCCCGATCTCGGCGTAAGCGCCGGTGTTCCAGTAGTTCTCGGCCTCGCAGGCGACGATGTCGCCGTTCTTCATCACGCCGAGCTTGCAGCGCGCGACGACGTTGTGCTTGGTGATCGTGACGAACTCCTCGGGGCGGCTGAGGACGATGCGCACCGGCTTGCGCGTGACGTAGGCCAGATAGGCGGTGAGCGGCTCCAGCTTGTCGTAGAGCTTGGCGCCGTAGCCGGCGCCGAGGTAGGGTGCGACGACGCGCACGCGGTTCAGCGGCAGGCGGAAGATGGCCGCGATGTCGGTGCGGATGTAGGAGGGGCTCTGCGTCGCCGTCCAGATCTGAAAGCGCTCGTCCTCGTCGATGTAGACGAGGGTGGCGTGCGGCTCCAGCGGCACGTGCTGGGCCGGCGGCGTGACATAGGTGTCCTCGAAGACGTAGTCGGCGCGGGCGAACGCGGCGTCGGCGTCGCCCTTGCGCAGGCGCAGGCTGTAGCAGACGTTCGTGCCGCTGGTGGCGCCGACGTGGGCCATGTCGGCGAACGCGCGGGCGGGCTTCAGCACCTCGTGGACCAGCGGGCTACCCTCGCGCGCCGCCTCCACGGGATCGAACACCGCGGGCAGCGGCTCGTAGTCGACGTCGATCAGCTCCAGCGCCTCCTCGGCGCTCTCGCGGTCGGCCGCCACCACGGCGGCCACCGGATCGCCGATGTAGCGCACCTTGTCGATGGCGAGGATGGCCTGGTCGCGGAACACCGGGCCGAACCACGGCTCGATGCCCGGCGTGTTCGCCACGTCGGCGCCGCTGACAACGGCCACGACGCCCGGCACCCGCTCGGCGCGGCTCTTGTCTACGCCGCGCACCCGCGCGTGCGGGTAGGTGCTGCGCAGAATCATGCCGTGCAGCATGCCCGGCATGTCGATGTCGCCGGTGTAGATCGGGCGGCCGGTGACCTTCTTGAGGCCGTCGACGCGCGGCACGGGCTTGCCGACAACGTCGAACTCCACGTCCAGCGCCATGATTCCTCCCAGTGCCGAGTGCTGAGCCGCGTTCCGAGTCGTCACTCGCTACTCAGGACTCCCCCACGCGCAAGGGCGGCCCGGAGCGCGCGGCCGGCGAACACGCGCGTCATCTCGCGCTTGTACCACTCCGAGCCGCGAATGTCGGGCGTGGGATCGACTTGCTCGGCCGCCAGCCGGCCCAGCTCGGCTGCCAGGCGCTGCACCGCCGCGGCGTCCGCGGCCTGGATGCCGCGCGCCAGGTCCGCCGCGCCCTGCACGAGGAGCGGCGTGCTGGAGACGGACGTGTACACCAGGCGCAAGTCGGCGAAGGTGCCATCCTCCGCGAGCGTGGCCGCGGCCGCCACGCCGAGGCACGGCCAGTCCATCGCCGACAGCGAGGTGTATTTCAGATAGGCGGCGTGGGTGCGGGGCGGCGGGTCGGGCACGATCACCTCGGCCAGCACCTCGCCCGGCTCCAGGGCCGTCGTGTAGAGCCCGAGGAAGAACTCCTCCAGCGGGACAGTGCGCTCGCCGTCCGCGCCGACGATCCGCGCGCTGGCGTGGAGCGCGATCAGCGGCGCGGGCGGATCGAGCCGGAAGTCGCCGTGCGCCAGGTTGCCGCCGACGGTGGCGGCGTGCCGCACGCGGACGTTGCCCACCTGGCGGTAGGTCTCGGCCAGGACCGGGAGGCGCTCACGCACCACGGGCGACAGCTCCACGTCGCGGTGCGACGCAAGCGCGCCCAGCCGCAGGCCCACGCCCGGCTCATGGCGGATGCCGTCCAGGCCGGCGATGGTCTTCAGGTCGATCAGGTAGCCGGGCTGGTAGACGCGCTCGCGCAGCATGATGAGCAGCGCCGTGCCGCCGGCAATGTAGCTCGCGTCGTCGGCGTGCTCCTGATAGAGCCGGCTGGCCTCGTCGAGCGTCGTCGGCTGCAACAGATCGAGGCGCTTGATCGTCATGATGCCGTCTCGAGCTTGCGCTGCACGCAGGCGGCGAACTCGCGGCCGGTTTGCGTGGCCTTCTGACGGAAGATCGGCTCGCCGAGGGAGCCCAGCTTGCCCCACAGCGACACGTCGGCGCGGTAGGCGACCTCTGTCGCGTCGTCGCCCTGCGGCGTGAGGCGGAGCGTCGCGGCGACCTGGACATTACTGCCCAGCCGCTTGTCCTCACCCCGCGCCGTGGACTCCAGCTCGTGGGGCGGGTCCATGCGCGTAATGGCCACGTCCATCGCGGCGCTGAAGGTGATGTAGGCAACCTTGACGCTCATGGTGGCGCGGTAGGTATTCTCGTCGAGACGCTCGACCTTCGAGCAGCCGGGCACGCAGCCGACCATCTGCTGCGGGTCGATGAGGAAGTCCCAGACCTTCTGTGGCGGCGCCTTGACGGCGAAGCTCGACTCGATGACCATCGCCTCACCTCGGGGCAAGCTCGGGCGACCGGCCCGTCGACGCGATCCCTACCAGTGTAGCGGACCGGTCGCGCAGCCGGCGGGCCGGCAGCGCCAAGACGCTGGCGGTCGCCCCAGGCGCCGCGCGATGGCAAGCAGCCGCCTACCCCGCGAGGAGTCCAGCCCGGTTGCTGGCGGTGCATAGATCCGGCAAGCGCGAAGGGAGAGGTGGCACGCCGGACGAACCGGAGCCGACCGCGTCAGTCGATCTCGAAGCGCTGCTCACCGAGCGCATCTCCGCGTATCGCGTCTGCCTGTTCCCACTCGGGGACGCGCTGCTGGACGCGGTGGGGCGCCTGGAAGGCGAGCGCGCGGAGCGTCTGGACGAGTCGGGCCGCGGTTTCCTAGCAGGCCGCGGCGGCGCCGTCGCCGCGTGGGTCGGCCGCGGCGCTCAGCACCCCGTCGGCGTCCACGCCTGCGATCTGGGCGATGCCGACCTGGTAGTTCCAGTCGGGGATCACGTCAACCGTGTAGCCGCGCCGGCGCAGCGCATCCAGCGCTGTCGGCGGCACCCGCGCCTCGACGTGCAGCACGTCGCGCGGGTCGCGGGGCTCGATGCCGCCGTACAGCCAGCGCGGCGCCTCGACCGCCGCCTGCACGTCCAGATCGTAGTCGAGCAGCGCCGTGAGCAATTGAAGCTGCGTCTGCGGCTGGCCGTCGCCGCCGCGGCTGCCGAGCGCCACGATGCGGTCCGCGCCCTCTGCCAGTCCAGGCATGAGCGTATGGGGCGGTCGCACGCTGGGCGCCACGGCGCGCGGGCCAACGCCATCCACCGGTAAGTGCGCGGCGCGGTTGTGCAAGAACACCCCCGTATCCCCCGCGATCACCCCGGAGCCGAACGGCACCCATAGGCTCTCGATCAGCGACACCACGTTCCCGTCGGCGTCGGCCGCCGCCAGGTACACCGTGTCCGCGGACGGCAGGGCCGCCTGGCTGGCCGCCGCCGTCGCCGCGCTCGTCCGCAGCGCCGTCAGACGGGACCCCCAGGCTGCAACGTCGCCGGTGGCGGGCGGTGGCGGGACCAGCGACGGATCGCCGATCCGGTGGTCCCGCTCCTCGATGGCGACGCGCGTGGCCGACACCAGCAGGTCGAGGCTCTCGGCCGACAGGTGGCCGGCCGCGCGCACGTCCTCGCCCGCCAGCAAGCCCAGCTGAATGATCGTCGCCAGGCCCTGGGAGTTTGGCGGGCACTGGTAGACCGTGCAGCCGCGGTACGCCACGCGCAGCGGCTCCTGCCACACGCTCGCGTGGGCGGCCAGGTCGTCGAGCGTCAGCACGCCACCCGCGGCGCCCACAGCCTGGACCATCGCGTCGGCGAGCGGGCCGCCGTAGAACGCGTCGGCGCCGTCGCGGGCCAACGCCGTGAGCGTGCGGGCCAGGTCGGGAAAGCGGGCGGGGCGGCCGGGGCGGATCGGCTCGCCGCCGGGCAGGTAAGCCCGGGCGGCGCCCGGCTGGGCGGCCAGCGCCTCGCGGTTCGCGGCGACGGCGCGGCTCAGCGCCGCCGATACGGGAAAGCCGTCGGTGGCGTAGCCGATCGCGGGCGCCAGCACCCGGTCGAGCCCCAGCCGGCCGTAGCGCGCCAGCAGGTCGCCCCAGGCCCGCACCGCCCCGGGTACCGTAACGGCCAGCCCACCGCGCGCCGGCACCCACGCGTGGCCCGCGGCGCGCACGCGCTCGGGCGTGAGCGCCGCGGGCGTGCGGCCGCTGCCGTTCAACACCACCGGCGTCCCGCCGGCGGGCCGCAGCAGCACGAACGCGTCCCCGCCCAGGCCGCACTGGTGCGGCTGCACCACACACAGCGCCGCGTTCGCGGCCACCGCCGCGTCGACCGCGTTGCCGCCCCGGGCGTACATCTGCATGCCGGCCTGGGTCGCCAGGTAGTGCGGCGTCGCCACCACGCCGCGACAGCCGCGCGCCGGCTGCCAGCGCGTCCCGTCCATCGCCATGGGTCACCTCCCGCCGCTTCCCCGCGCGCCTGCTCAGTGTAGCAGACGGACCAGCCAAGCCTGGCGGGCGTATCGCGGGCGCGCTATATTGTGGCCCGCGCGTTGGCGCGGCGAGTGACGCCGGCTCGGTAGCCCCGCGATCAAACGCTGCTCAGGAGGGCGAACGATGAAGCTCCCGCGCCTTCGGCTCGCGCGCGCCTTCGGCCTGGGACTGGCCACGATCTGGCTGGCGGGCGCCTGCGCGCCCGCGCCCGCAGCGCCGCCGGCCGCCGCCCCGGCCGCGCCTACCACGCCCGCGACGAGCAGCGCCCCGGCTACCCCGAATGCGGGCACCTCGGCGCAGGCGACCGGGGCCGCGCCGGCCGCCAGCAAGCCGGCCCTCGCCACCGCGCCGCTCCTGACGCTCAAGGTCGGGGTGCTGCCCGTGACGAGCTGGGCTCCGCTGTTCATCGGCCAGGAGCGCGGCTACTTCCAGGAAGTGGGCCTCGACCTCGACGTGTCCAGCTTCCCGAACTACGCCACGCAGGTGCCGCTACTGGCGCAGGGGCAGCTGCACGTGGCGGGCTGCTCGAACGCCGTCATCTGCTACAACGCCTTCGGCCGCGACCTGGACATCCGGATCGTGGACGACCTCCAGTCGGCCGGCAAGACCGAGAAGTCGCGGGGATCGGGCGGGCTAGTGGTGCGGCAGGACCTCTGGGACGACGGCACCATTCGCGGCCCCCAGGACCTGGTTGGCCGCAACCTGTACACGCAGGCGGGGCCTGGCAGCGGCCAGCACGCCCAGGGCATCCACTGGCTGAAGCGGGCGGGCGTGGATCCAACCAGCATGGACTGGCCGATGCTGACGTTCCCCGACCTGTTCGCGGCGATGCAGAACAAGGGCGCGGAGGTTGGCTTCCAGTCGGAGCCGTTCACCACGCTGGGTATCAGCCGGGGCGTACACCGGCTGCTGGCCAGCCAGGAAGAGATGGACCCCAACACCCAGGTCACCTACGTGATGTACTGGACCGGGATCGATCAACTAGGGCCGCAGGCCGGCGAGCGGTTCCTGGTCGCCTTCCAGCGCGGCGGCCGCGACTTTACGAACGCCATGGAGTACGGCGTGGACGAGGACGCGATCATCGACGTCCTGACGCGCGAGACCACGCTGAAAGACCCCGCAATATACCGCCAGATCAAGTACCCCTGGCGCGACCCCAACGGGGTAGTGAACCGCGAGGCGCTCCAGGCCGACGCCGACCTGTTCGCGGACGCCGGCCTCATGCCGAAGACCGACATCAGCGGCGCGTTCGAGGACAAGTATCGCCGCTTCTCCGTCGACTACCTCGGCGAGTACCAGCCCCCGCGCTAGGCCTGGTCGTGCTCCAGCCAGTAGCGCGCGAGGTCGATGCAGCGGTAGAACCACACCCCGGGCCGGCTCGCTGAGTAGGCCAGGAAGTCGTCGAGCAGCTTCGCCATGGCGGGGCGGCCGCTGTTGTGGACGTGCGCCACGTAGCACAGCTTCATTGGGTGCCGCGCCGACTCCTCGTACAGCGCGTCGAAGGTGATCTTAAGCTGCGCTAGCCCCGCCACGACACCCAGCGCCGCCAGGTCGTTGTCGGTGTAGCCCGGCATCGTGTAGCCCACCGACACCAGCTTATGCCCATTCACGTCGATGGTATACGGCACGTCGGCGTCGGAGTAGTCGGCCGTCCAGACGACCCCCTGCTCGGCGCACAGGTCGAGCGTGTGCGGCGTCGGCCGCGGCCCCTGCGACATGTAGCCGAGTGTCTTCTCCCCCGTCACCCGCTCCAGCGCGTCGAGCGCCCGCCGCAGGTAGTCGCGCTCCTCCTCCTTTGTCTTGTACAGCGGCGGGTGGATCGCCTGGTCGTACTGGTGCGTCGCGATCTCGTGGCCGCGCGCTTGCGCCTCGCGGATGCTGGCCGGGAACAGCTCGGCCACCAGGCCGCTGCAGATCACCGTCGCCTTCACCTGGCGCCGGTCCAGCACGTCGAGCAGCCGCCAGATGCCGTGCCGCGCGCCGTACTCCCGCGCGCCGAGCGACAGGAAGTCGAACGTATGGTGCGCGCCAGCGGGCATCGGCCGGATCGGGCGCGGGACCGACTCCCACTCGTGCAGGACGATGATCCCGACCGCCATGCGCGCGCCGCCTGGCCAGGCCGTGAACCAGGCCGGCCGTCTGGGGCTCTGCGGCCGATACTGCCATTGATAGACCGCCGCCAGCTCGCTCGTGTCCATCGCTTTCCGCCTTTCCTGATGGCGTTCGCGCCCCCCTGGCTGCCAGGGGATGATAAGAGAAGCGAGGCCGAAGGATGCAATCTGCCGCTGTCGCCTCGTGCGAGCGAGCAGCCAGCCGCGTTGGCCCGCGCCGCGTGTGCTACGCTAGAATTACGGATTAGGGGGAGCGGCGCCGTGCAGCAGCCGGAGTACGTGGCGGTCGCGCGGGTCGACGAGCTGCCGCCGGGCGCTCGGCGGCTGGTGAATGTCGGGCCGCACCCAGTGCTGCTCGTAAACGCGGACGGCGCGCTGTTCGCCATCCCGAATGCCTGCCCGCACCGCGAGTGGCCGCTCTCTCAGGCCGAGATGCGCGACGACCTGCTGAAGTGCGCGCGGCACGGCTGGGAGTTCGACGTGCCGAGCGGGCGGGCCGTCTACCCGCCGTTCGGGTACCGGCTGCGCCACCTGCCGCTGCAAGTGGTGGACGGCTGGGTCCAGGTCGCGTGGACCGAGCCAGAGTTCGAGCCGGCCCACTGATCGCGGGCGCACAGCACTTTGGCGCAGGGTTGGGTGGGGACGCGGCCCTCACCCCAGCCCTCTCCCAGGGGGAGAGGCGGTAGGACCCGCTTACCCCGGCCCTCGCCGAGGGGAGAGGGAGCGGGCGTCCACCAGTCCACCATTGCGTCCGAGGAGCCCGCGAGTCTCGCGCCGGGGCTGCGCCGCGCCGGGCGGCGACGCACAGCCCGTGCGCCCGTTCAACCGCGCGACTGGCTCGGCCGCGCCGCGGCCCGCCGCGCAGCTTGCGAAAGGGGAGTACGTCGTGGTCGAAGTAGTCTCGCGTCCCCAGGATGCCGCCCTCCGCCCGCAGTTCAAGGACCTGCGCGAGTGGATCGAGGGCGTGGACCAGCTGGGCCAGCTGCGCCGCGTGGACGGCGCCACGGCCGAGGAGGGCATCGGCCTGGCCCAGGAGGTGCTGACGAAGCACGACGGCGCCCCCGCGGTGCTCTTTGACAAGATCCCCGGCTACGAACCAGGCTTCCGTGTGCTCGCCTGCCCGCTCGGCTCCATCGAGCGCATCGCCTACACCCTCGGCCTGCCGCCGCACGCGCCGAAGGCCGAGCTGGTGGACATGTGGCGGCGCCGCGTGAAGGAGCTGAAGCCGGTTCCTCACGTCGAGGTGACCGACGGCCCGATCCTCGAGAACGTGCTGATGGGCAAGGACGTCGACATCCTGAAGATCCCCGCGCCGAAGTGGCACGAGGACGACGGCGGCCGCTACATTGGCACCGGCAGCTTCGACATTACCCGCGACCCCGACGAGGGCTGGGTGAACCTCGGCACCTACCGCGTGATGGTGCACGACCGCTACCGCCTCGGCTACTACATCTCGCCCGGCAAGCATGGCCGCATCCAACGCGAGAAGTACTTTGCCCGTGGCGAGAAGTGCCCCGTGGCGATGGTCGTCGGCAGCGACCCGCTGCTGTTCCTCGCCTCCTGCACGGAGATCCCCTACGGCGTCTCCGAATACGACTGGGTGGGCGGCCTGCGCGGCGAGCCCGTCCCGGTGATCCGCGGCAAGGTGACCGGCCTGCCGATCCCCGCCAACGCCGAGATCGTCTTCGAGGGCTACGCGCTGCCCGACGAGCGGATGCTGGAAGGCCCGTTCGGCGAGTGGACCGGCTACTACGCCTCTGACGTGCGGCCCGAGCCGGTGCTCCAGGTCGAGGCGATGTACTTCCGCAACAGCCCCATCCTGCTCGGCCAGCCGCCCGCGCAGCCGCCCGACGAGCAGGCGCGCTACCGCGCCTTCATGCGCTCGGCGCTGCTCAAGGACGAGGTCGAGAAGGCGGGAGTGCCCGACGTGAGCGCGGTCTGGTGTCACGAAGTGGGCGGCTCGCGGCTGTTCAACGTCGTGGCGATCAAGCAGCGCTACCCCGGCCACGCCCGCCAGGCCGGCCACGTGGCCGCGATGTGCCGTGCCGGCGCCTACACCGGCCGCTACGTCGTGGTGGTGGACGACGACATCGACCCGACGAACCTCGAGCAGGTGATGTGGGCGGTGTGCACGCGCTCGGACCCCGAGACGTCGATCGACCTCATCAAGCGCGCCTGGGCGACGCCACTCGACCCGCGCATCCCGCCCGAGAAGCGCGCGCGCAACGACTTCACGAACTCGCGGGCGATCATCGACGCCACGCGGCCGTGGGAGTGGCGCGACGAGTTCGCGCCGGTGAACGCGATGAAGCCCGAGACCGCCCGCAAGGCCTACGAGCAGTGGGGCTGGCTCGTGGGCAAGTAGCCTACCGCGCACAAAGAGTGAGGGAGGGCGGGGGCTGGTCCCCGCCGCCCGGCCGGGGCAACCCACACCGGACGGCGCGCTACGAGCCCCCGCCCCGCCCGTCCCCGCCGATGGCATGAGAAGCAGCGCAGGCATGGGCCTGTGCCCCGGCATCGATAACGCCTAGTCGTCGCGGGCGGCGATCTCCTTCCAGCGGCACCAGATCCCCACAGAAGCCCCTACCCCTCGTCCCCCGGCAGACGGCGACGGTGAGGGCGTCGGTTGGCCACATCTTGCCCAGGGTGAGCGGAGCGGCCGATTTCCGGTAAACTGCGGGCGCACCACTCGCGTAGGAGGAATGCTCGTGGCCAAGGACATGCGCACCTATATTCGGCAGCTCGAGGAGCGGCGCCCCGAGGACCTGGTCACCGTCCGCGAGGAGGTCGATCCGAAGTTCGGCGTCACCGCCATCGCCCAGAAGCTCGAAGAGGAAGGGCGCTTCCCGGTCATCTTCTTCGAGCGCGTGAAAGGATCGCAGCTGCCGCTGCTGATCAACCTCACCGCGTCGTACCCGCGCTTGGCCATCTCGATGGACAGCACGCTCAAGGAGATGGTGCAGCAGGCCGCGCGCCGCGAGGCCAACCCCATCCCGCCGAAGTGGGTTTCCGACGCCGAGGCGCCCGTGAAGGAGGTGATCCTCAAGGGGGTCGATGCCAGCCTCGACCTCCTCCCCATCACGACGCACAACGCGCTCGACGGCGGGCCGTTCATCAGCGGCGGCGTGCTGCTGCAGAAGGACCCCGAGACGGGCCACATCAACGCGGGCATCTACCGGCACCAGAAGTTCGACAGCCGGCGCATCGGCGTCATGCAGAACCCCGCCCACCACGGCCGCTACATTGGGCGCAAGTGGGAGGACCGCGGCGAGAAGCAGCCGGCGGCGCTGGTCATCGGCCACCATCCCGCGCTGCTGATGGCCGCCGTCGCCAAGGTGCCGGGCATCGGCGGCGAGCTGGACGTCTGCGGTGGCTATCTGGGCGAGCCGCTAGAGGTGGTGCAGGGCGAGACGGTCGACATCCCGATCCCGGCGCGCGCCGAGATCGTCATCGAGGGCTACATCCCCGCCGGCGAGCGGCAGTTCGAGGGGCCATTCGGCGAGTGGCCGCACTACTACACGGGCAAGGGCGACATGCCGTTCCTGGAAGTGACGGCCATCTTGATGCGCAAGGACGCCATCTACCAGGACCTGTTCGCCTCGCACCCCGAGCACAACATCTGCGGCGCCCTGCCGCGCATGGGCAGCCTGTATCGCCGCATCCAAGAGGTCGTGCCGAGCGTGGTCAACGTGAACCTGCCGTACTCGGGCGGCAGCCGCGCCTTCTGCTATATCTCGCTCCGCAAGCGCAGCGAGGGCGAGCCGCAACAGGCGGCGTTCGCGGCGCTGACCACCGAGACGGACATCAAGCACGTCTACGTCGTGGACGACGACATCGACGTGTTCAACGAGACCGAGGTGCTGTGGGCGCTGGCGACGCGCTTCGAGGCCGACGAGGACCTGATCATCATGCCCAACTGCCTCGGCGCGCACCTGAACCCGACGGCGCACAACCGTCGCAAGACCGGTCATGGGCCGCTGCAGACGAAGTGCATCTTCGACTGCACGAAGCCGGCGCCGCCGGCCGAGTTCCCGCCGACGGCCAAAGTGCCCGAGGAGATCATGGCCGACCTCGACCTGGACCGCGTGCTCGGCGAGTACCGCGGCCTGCCCACCCGCACCCCCACCCTGGCCTAACCCCTCCTGAACCGGCACGAACCGCGCGCGGCGCCCGGAGCCTGGCTCCGGGCGCCGTTCTTCCGGGGGACGCCGTAACGGCAGCCGCCGCAGCGCGCGTTGCCAAGCGTCCGGGCGGCCAGGGTGACGTAAGGGCGGGGTTCCTGCCCGCTATGACGCGCGAGGCCGATCGCTTGTTGGGACGAGGCTCAGGAGCGCGCCGGCTGGAGCGCCGAGCGCCGAACCGCCGCGCGCTGCGGCGCCAGCCGCCAGCGGCCATAGGCGACGAAGGCGGCGAACAGCCCGACCACGAACGGGAAGAGCGCCACCGCGCCCATACCGCCCGCCAGCGTCAGCACGGTCGCCCCAACCATGATGATCACGAGTCCGGCGGCGGCCAGTGGGGTGAGGCCGGGCCGAATGCGTAGCAGGCCGGGCAGGATCAGGCCGAACGCGCCGAGCACCTCGGCCACGCCAATGGACCGCAGGAACCACTCCGGTAGAGCGATTGGCATCTGCGCCGCCATCTCCTCGAACGGGGTGACGAGCTTCACGCCGCCTGCGAACAAGAACGTCAGTGCGAGTAGTATCTGCACGATCCACAGCGCATAGGTCATGTCTTGCTCCTCTCTGTCTCTGCTCTTCTGCTCTTGTCTCGCCACTACCGCGGGGTCGAGCCCCGCGCGCACGTCGCGGCGCGCTCGCGAAGCAGGGCGCGCTCGCGCGCGTTGCGGGTGAGCGCCGCCGCGCGCTCGAATTCGCTCCGGGCCTCATCAAGGCGGCCGAGCTTGGCGAGGAGGTCACCGCGCACGCTCGGCAACAGATGATAGCCTTTGAGCGCCGGCTCGGCGGTCAGCGTATCGACCACCTCCAGGCCGGCCGCGGGACCAAACGCCATCGCGAGCGCGACCGCCCGATTCAGCTCCACGACCGGCGATGGCGCGAGCTGGGCGAGCGCGTCGTAGAGGGCCGCGATGCGCGCCCAGTCCGTGTCCGCCGGCGTCCGCGCGCGGGCATGGCAGGCGGCGATCGCGGCCTGGAGCGCGTACGGGCCGAGCGCGCCGCCCAGAGCCTCAGCGCGGGCGAGCGCCGCGAGCCCCCGCCGGATCAGCAGCTGGTCCCAGCGCGCGCGGTCCTGGTCGAGCAGCAGGACAGGCTCGCCCGCGGGGCCGACCCGCGCGCGCGCCCGCGACGCCTGCAGCTCCATCAGGGCCACGAGGCCATGCACCTCAGGCTCCCGCGGCGCCAGCTCGGCGAGGATGCGGCCGAGTCGCAGCGCTTCCTCGCAGAGGTCAGGACGCATCCAGTCGTCCCCGGCAGTGGCCGCATAGCCCTCGTTGAACACGAGGTAGATGACCCGGAGTACCGAGGCCAGCCGGGCCGCACGGTCGTCCCCGACCGGGATCTCGAAGGGAACGCGTGCGGCGGCGAGGGTCCGCTTGGCCCGCACGATCCGCTGGGCGACCGTTGGCGCCGGGACCAGGAACGCCCGCGCAATCTCGTCGGTCGTCAGCCCGCCGAGCACCCGCAGCGCGAGGGCCACGCGCGCCTCGGTGGCGAGCACCGGATGGCAGGCTGTGAACATCAGGCGCAGCAGGTCGTCGCCGAGGTCATCGTCGGCCGCCTCGTCGAGATCCGGCACGGTCGGCTCCTGCTCCGCTTCGAGCGCGCGCCCTAGCTCCTCCTGCTTGCGTTGGAGCCGCTGCTGGCGCCGCAGGCGGTCGATCGCCCGATTCTTCGCTGTGGCCATGAGCCACGCGCCCGGGTTCTCCGGCACGCCGGACTCTGGCCAGCGCTCCAGCGCGGCGACGAGCGCGTCCTGCGCCAGCTCCTCGGCCAGCCCGACGTCGCGGACCATCCGCGCCAGCCCGGCGATGAGCCGCGCGGACTCGATCCGCCAGACCGCCTCGATCGCCCGGTGCGTGTCGGAAGTCGTCACAGCGACCACTCAGCGCCCGTCGGCGCTCAGCTACCCCGCTCGCAGTTGACCATCCACGGGATACCGAACCGGTCGACGAGCATCCCGAACCCTCCAGCGGCCCAGAAAGTCGGCGCGAACGGCATGATCACCGCGCCGTTCTCCGCCAGCACGCCGAAAATCCGCCGCGCCTCCGTCGGCTCGTCCACCTGGAGCGACACGTACACCCCGGCCGGCTTCTGGTAGTGCTCGGGCGGGCTGTCCGAGCCCATCAGGACCGTGTCGCCGACCGTCAGGCGCGCGTGGAGCACGCGGTCGTGCCAGCCGGGCGGCACTTCGCCCGCGATCGGCGATTCTCCGTGAGTCATCAACACCTCGATCGTGCCGCCAAGCGCCTGCTCGTAGAAGCGGAACGCTTCCGCGCACTGCCCATCAAAGTTGAGATACGGATTGATCTGCACGCTGTGCCTCCTCGCGTCCATCGGTTCAGGACCGCGCCCTAGCTGGCCGGCTGGAGCGCCGAGCGGCACCGCGCCGCGCGCGGCGGCACGAGCCGCCAGCGGCCGTACGCCACGAACAGCCCGATGACGACCGCGAACACCGCGCTCTCGGGCTACCGGGCCGCGAAGCGCTTGCTACTTCCTACCCTCGAGCTGCGCGCGGAGGCGCTCCTCTTGCTCCCGCAGCTCGGGCGTCAACTCGGGGCCGAAGTCCTCCGCCTCGAACACCGGGCGAATCTCGACCTCGCCGTCGATCCCCGTGGGATTGGGGCAGCGCTTGAGCCACTCGACGGCCTCCTCCATCGACTTCACCTGCCACAGCCAGAAGCCCGCGATCAGCTCCTTCGTCTCGGCGAACGGCCCGTCGATAACGGTCCGCTTGTCGCCGGAGAACCGGACCCGCTTCCCCTTCGAGCTGGGCTGGAGCCCCTCGCCCGCGAGCATGACGCCCGCCTTCACCAGCTCCTCGTTGTACTTGCCCATCGCGGCGAGCAGCTCCTGGCTCGGCATGACGCCCGCCTCGCTGTCGGCGTTGGCCTTGATCATGACCATGACCCGCATCGTCGTCTCTCCTTCTGCGTCGAGGGGTGAGAGTCCAGGCGCTTCCGGCTGGCTGATCCCTCGCTCTACTAATACGACGAACGAGCGTCGGCGAAATCGACACGTCGCCGGATCAATTTTTTTGGCGCGTCGTGACCCGCTGGACCGGCACCGGTGGTACGACGGACCTCTCCGGAGCACCCGCCCGGGCGGTCGGCGCCGACCGCCGGGGAGCGCGGCCGCCGCGGCCGCTCGGATGGCGCACCGAGCGCCCTCGAGGGTCGGACGGCCGCGCTCCCCGCGCGGATGACGCGCGCTAGCCGCCCGCGATCGCGCCCACGATCAGGAACGGCTCCGTGCCGGTCGCCACGGCGTCCGGGAGCGTGGCGTCCGGCGGCTCGTTGGACAGGTCCTCGCGGCAGGCAAAGAACCGCACGAGCGGCCGGCGCCGCTGCGACACTGGGTCGCGCAGCGTACCGCGCAGCGTCGGATAGCGAGCTTCGAGCGCATCCAGCACGGTCCGCTGCGTCACCGGTCCCGCGACGACGAGGGTGACCTCGCCGTCGACGCGCGCCAGCGTCCGCAAGTGCGCGGGGAGTACGACCCGGATCATGGCAGGGTCTGCACTTCGACCGACAGGACGGCCGGGAGGTCGCGGACGATGGGCGCCCAGCTGTCCCCGGCGTCGGCCGACGCGTACACCTGGCCGCCGGTCGTGCCGAAGTACACGCCGCAGGCGTCGAGCGAGTCCACCGCCATCGCGTCGCGCAGGACATTCACGTAGCAGTCGCGCTGCGGCAAGCCCTTCGAGAGGGGCTCCCACTCGCAGCCGCCCGTGCGGCTGCGGTACACCCGCAGCTGGCCGTCGGGCGGGAAGTGCTCGGAGTCGCTCTTGATCGGCACGACGTAGATGGTGTTCGGCTCGTGCGCGTGTACGTCGATGGGGAAGCCGAAGTCGGTCGGCAGGTCGCCGCTCACCTCGTGCCAGGACTCGCCGCCGTCGTCGCTTCGCATCACGTCCCAGTGCTTCTGCATGAACAGCACGTTCGGCCGCGCGGGGTGCATGGCGATGCGATGGACGCAGTGGCCAACCTCGGCGGTCGGGTCGGGCATGAAGTCAGACTTCAGGCCGCGGTTGATCGGGCGCCACGACTGACCGCCGTCGTCGCTGCGGAACGCGCCGGCGGCCGAGATAGCGACGTACATCCGCCCGGGCTGCGTCGGATCGAGCAGGATGGTGTGGACCGCCATGCCCCCCGCGCCGGGCTGCCAGTTCTCGCCCGTGCCGTGGCCGCGCAGGCCGGGAAGCTCCTGCCACGTCTGGCCGCCGTCGGTCGAGCGGAAGATGGCCGCGTCTTCCACCCCGGCGTACACCGTGTCGGGATCGGTCAGCGACGGCTCCAGGTGCCAGACGCGCGCGAACTCCCAAGGGTGCGGCGTGCCGTCGTACCACTTGTGCGTGCCGGGAACGCCCTCGTAGGCGAACTGGTTGCCCACCGGCTGCCACGTCTTGCCGCCGTCGTCGGAGCGCTGGACCTGCTGCCCGAACCAGCCGCTGGTCTGCGAGGCGTACAGCCGATTCGGGTCGGCGGGCGACCCCTTGAGGTGGTACATCTCCCAGCCCGCGAAGTGGGGACCACTCACGTCCCACGTGTCGCGCTTGCCGTCCGCCGTGAGGATGAACGCCCCCTTGCGCGTGCCAACCAGTACCCGTACCCCGGTCATTCCTTCCTCCTTGCCCGGCCTCGGGCGGGGTTCCACTGGCCGCCCGGGCCCCGGTCGCCAACCGTCAGTAGAGCATCTGTTCTACATGGTTAGTGTACCGAGCCGCGGGCCGGCTCCCTAGAGGAGCGCCGTTACAGGGTCATTACAGTCGAACAGATGTTCCGTCAGGCTGCGGAACTGTCAGCCGGTCACCAGCGGATCGGCCAGAAGCTCGGCCAGGCGGGCGAAGGATTCGCGCATCCCCGGCTCCATGCCCGCTCGGAGATGGCCGTCGCGGTCCTCGCGCGACTGGTACAGCAGGTGCGAGCGCAGTGTCGTCTGGCCGTCGTGCTCGTCCAGCGTCACGGTAACCAGGTAATCGTGACCGGGCAGCGCCTCGTAGCCCTCGGTCGAGACGATCCGTTCGGGCGGCACGATCTCGCGGTACACGCCCGAGAAGCCGAACTCTTGCCCGCTCTCCGGGTCGCACAGGACGTAGCGCCAGGCGCCGCCCGGCCGCAGGTCGATCTCGCAGACCGTGAGCGTGAGCCGGCGCGGACCGTACCACCGCCGGACGTGCTCGGGCCGCGTCAGCGCCTCGAAGACGAGGCGGCGCGGCGCGGCGAAGACGCGCGTGATCAGGATCTCCCGGTCCGACGGCAGCGTCAGGGTAGTCGTGCCACTACTGGTCGGGTCCATGCCCCTCCTCCTGGTCTTGTAGCTCGCGCAGGTAGGCGTCGAGCTGGCCGAAGCGCTCCTCCCACACGGCGCGGTAGCGCTCCACCCACTCGGCCACGTCCTTCAGCGGCGCCGCCTCCAGCCGGCACGGCCGCCACTGCGCCTTGCGCCCTTGCGTGATCAGCCCGGCCCGCTGCAGCACGCGGAGATGCTTGGAGACGGCGGGCAAGCTCAACTGGAACGGCTCCGCCAGCTCCAGCACGGTCGCCTCGCCCTCCGCCAGCCGGGCGAGAATCGCCCGCCGCGTGGGATCGGCCAGCGCGGCAAACGTAACGCTCAGCTCGTCCATCGCCATAACTATTTTACCGATTGGTTAATTAGCCAACTGGTGAAATACTAGCCCATTTCGCGCCCGTGGTCAACCCCTCTTACGGAGATGTGATGACGCGCTATGCTAGCGGCCGAGTCGGCGGAACGCCCGGCGGAAGAGCGCGCTCAGCACGAGCCCCGCCAACGCGCCGGAGGTGACGTCGCCGGGATAGTGGGCGCCGACGTAGACGCGGCTGAAGCCGACAGTGCTGGCGAGTGCGAAGAAGCGCGGCGCCTGGCGCGGCCAGTGCTGGCTCAGCACCCAGGCGCAGGCGAATGCCGACGCGGTGTGGCCGCTGGGAAACGACCAGCTTCCCGGCCGCTTGCCGACGACGAGCGCGCGCACGATGTCGATGAACGGCCGCCGGCGGCGGAAGGCCGCCTTCACCGGATACTCGACCACCCACGTGGTCGTCAGCACCGTCGGCACGAGGTCGCCGAGCGCGCGCCGGCTGCGCGGGACGCCGAGCAGCCCGGCGACCACCACGCCCAGCATCCAGGCGCCGCCGCTAGTGGTGAGCAGGGCGACGAGGTTCGCGGCCGTGTCGAGCGCGCGCGGGTGCGGCAGGCAGTTCACGGCCAGGAACAGGCGCGCGTCGAGCGCCTGCAGCGGCCCCATGTGGCGCAGCACCGCCTCCTTCAGCAGGGCCCGGCCGCGCTGCGCCTCAGGCGAGAGAGGTCGGCGCACGGGGCGCGTGCCGAGCGCCTTCTGGGCGCCCGCCAGCACCTCGGGCGCCTCGGGGGTCGGGGCCACGGCCTGCGCCGCCGTAGTCACGAGGACGGCGGCCGCCTCGTCGCGCGGCGGGGCGCTCGCGGCCGCCCGCTCGACCGCGGCGGCGGCGGGCAACGGCGTTTCCGCCGCGGCCTCGCCCTCGTCGGCCTCGGTCTCGCCCGCGGCCAAGCGCTCCACGCGCCGCACCACGGCCTCGGCCGCCTGAGGCGAGTCGATGCGCGCCAGCTCCGCCTCCAGCACGCGGCGGACGCGCTGGCCCTCGTCGGCCGGCGGACCGGGCGACGCGGCGCTCACGAGGGGCGCGGCCGGGGCATGGCGCCGTTGGCCTGGCCGCCGGCTACGTCAGGCGCCGCCTGGGGGCCGGCCGTGATCGGCCCGGGGTACTCGTGGAAACGCTGGGCGGCCGCCAGGTTCCAGCCGATCAGCCGGTCGAGCAGCGGCGAGCGCGTCACCGCGTGCAGCGCCATGCCTCGCTCGCGATCCTGGCCGGCGCCGTCGGCCTGGGGCAGCACGCGATTGATCACGCCCAGGATGTCGGCGGTCGTGCCTGGGAAGAGGCCGTGGAAGCGGGCCAACAGGTTGGCGGGCAGGCTCAGGATCCGCTCGGCCTCGCCGCGGCGCGTCGCGGCGACGATCTGGCGCGCGGCGCGCTCCGCGTCCATCGAGATCACCGGCAGGCTGCCCAGCACGGAGAATGCCGTGAATTCGGCGCGGTGCGGGCCTTTGAAGATGGCGTTCAGCATCGAGCCGGTGCGCATGAGGCCCGGCGCGATCGTCGTGACGACGATGCCCTCACGCGCCAGCTCGGCCCGCAGCCCCTCGGACAGCGCGACGGCGGCGAATTTGGCGCAGTCGTAGGGGATGAGGTGGGGCACCGCCACCTTGCCGCCGATCGACGTGACGTTCACGAGGCGTCCCGCGCGCCGCGCCCGCATCTGCGGCAGCACGGACAGCGTGGGGTACAGCACGCCCCAGAACATGACGTCCATCGCCTCGCGGAAATCCGCCTCGGTCTGGCTGTCGATCGGCCCCGCTTCGATCACGCCCGCATTGTTCACTAGGAGGTCGATCCGCCCGAAGTGTGCGGTCACGGCAGCCACCAGGCGCTCGACCTGGTCGCGGTTGCCGACGTCACACGGCTGGGCGAAGACGTCGAAGCCCTGGCCGCTCAGGTCGGCGCGCGCGTGCTCCAGCTCGGCCGGGTCGCGGGCGCAGATCGCCAGGCGACAGCCCTGCCGGCCGAATTCGCGCGCCAACAGGTAGCCCAAGCCGCGCGAGCCGCCCGTTACCAGAGCCACCTGGCCGCGTAGGTCCACCTCCTGCCGGCGCAGCCACAGCTCGCGCCCCGCCAGCCCGAGCCCCAGGCCCGCCGCCGCCAGCACGCTCTTCCCCAACCGCTTCTGCCGTCGCATGGCACGCTCCTCGGTGTGCGGCGCTAACTCTCGGTCGTCGGGCGACGATGGTTCGCGCCCCATCGCGCCGGCTCGCCCGCGGCGACGCGACAGCGCGCCCCAGACGGCCGGTCGCCGGCCACGCCTCTCGCGCACAGAGCGTGCCAGGCGGCTACGCGGCGTGGAGGGTGAAGAAGGTCAGCTCGGGCGGGCAGCCAAACCGCACGGGGAGGCACGAGAAGCCGATGCCGCGGTTCACGTAGAGGTGATTGCCGGGGGCGCCCGTTCCCTGCAGCCAGCCGTCGGCCGGCTGGACGCGGTGCCGAGTCCACGACCAGCCGGACCACTCGGGCTTGAAGGGAACGCGAATCTGCCCCCCATGCGTATGGCCCGCCAGTGCAAGCGGCGCGGCGCCCGCCGGCAGCGCCTGGAACGACGCCGGGTTGTGCATCAGCACCACGCGCGCGGCGCCCGCCGGCACCTGGCGGATAGCCGCCAGGGGCGCGTCGGCGCCCGGTACGTGCGGCCCGATCCCGACGAGGTACAGTGCGGCCGCACCGGGCTCCGCGCCAGTAGCTCCAGGCGCGTCGAGCGCCAGGGCCTCGTTGTGCAGCACGCGCACGCCGATCGCTGTGAACGCCTCGCGCAGCTCGCGCGCCGACGCGGCGCCGCTCGGGTCGGGCATGACGTGCTGCACGGGATAATCGTGATTCCCGAGCACCGCGTAAGTCGGAATGCCCGCCGCGGGCAGCGGCTCCAGCAAGCCCACCAGCGCGCGAATCTGGCGGGCGCGGTCCCGCACGGCGCGGTACAAGAAGTCGCCGGCCAGCAGCGCGGCCGCGGGACGCGCGGCCGCCACCTGGCGGACCACGCGGCGCACGGTGGCCAGGTTCGCCAGCAGGATGCCCACCTGCAAGTCGCCGAACAGCGCGAGTCGCCGGGCCTCCCAGGCGGGCGGCAGCCCCGGCACGACGGCCGCCTCCTCGCGGCAGTCAACGCGGTACGGCTCGACGGCCACGCCCCACGCTACCGGCAGCGCCAGCCCGGCCGCGGCGGCCAGGGCGAGCACGAGAGCCCGCCGCGACATCAGTCCGCCTGGCCGGCACCCGGCTGCCCGAGGGGCGGGTCGTCCGCGGTCTCCGCCGCGGGAGACAGCAGCCCCATGTCCTCCAGCATCGGCAGTACCGCGTTGTTCACCGTCTTCTCCAGCGCGACGCGGTCCGGCTCGGCTGGGAGCACGAACGTGCGGGCGCGCGACTCGCCGCCGTAGCGCAGGGCAATCTCGACGCGGGGCGTGGGACTACCCACGTCCACGACGCGGACGCTGGGCGGGGACGCCTGGAGCGCATCAGGCCCGAGCACGCGGGTGATGGTCGCGCGTACCATGCCCAGGACAGTGGTCGCCAGATCCGGCGACGATTCCATCGTCATCTCCCCCGCGCGTTCTAGCCGCCAGCCGGCGAGCGCGCGGGGGCGGCGGATGGACCGCAGCGCGCGCGCTCGCCGGCACCCTGCCTATTGGCTCCAGTCGGCAGCGCGCCCTCAGGTCCCCTCGGCAGTGTGCCCTCAGGTCCCCGCGCCCTTCTGAAGCGGGATGCGGCGCGGCGTTTGCGCCTTGGGGCACCGGATGCGCAGCGACAGCAAGCCGTGCTCGTAGCTCGCCTGGATGCCGTCCGCGTCGACGCTGTAGGGCAGATCGATCGTGCGGTGGTACGGCCCGATCTGGAACTCGTGTTGATACCAGCGGTGGCGGAGCTGAGTGCTGCCCGGCCCCGCGGCGCCGCCCTGCGAGCCGGCATCGGGGTGCGGCACGTCGCGGCGCACCTCGGTGCGCACGGTGAGCTGCGTGCCGAGCAGGTCCACCTGGATGTCGTTCGGGCTCACCCCGGGCAGCGGGATGACCACCATCAGGTCGGCGTCGGTCTCGTACATGTTGACCGGGGGCGTGAGCGTCCCCGCCGCGGCGTCGTCCTGCCGGCTGCTCGTGCCCCGCCCCCGGGGCATCACGAAGGCGTCGGTAAAGAGGCGGTCCATCATCTCCCGGAGCGGCATGCCAGGGCGCGGGTCAAGTACCATGATTGGCTCTCCTCTCCCCACCGTACATGTCGGGCGCCACCGCCCCCGGGCGACGCCCGGCCGAAGCGGTGCAAAGTACATGCCAGCGCGCCGCGGCCACGCCCCGCCGGCGCTCGGCCCGCTGCGCTATACTGCGTGCGGTCCGTGTCGCGCCGATTGGTGGAGGGGAGGCCCAGGAGACTAATGGCGTACCGCCTGGTGTTGCTTGCCGCGCTGCTGACCGGGCTCTTGCCGGGCAGCGTGCGGGCGCAAGGAGACGAGTCGGCCTGTCGACTGCGGGCAGCGCTCGAGTACCCGCTGGAGGGTGCCTCGATCAACGCCGGGGTGCCGATTGGCGTGGAGGGGTGGGCCGTGGATGAGGCGGCGCCGGCGGGCACGGGCATCCTGGGGGTGCAGGCGGCGCTGGACGTGCCGCGCGAAGCGGGGGGCACCGCCTATGACGCCTGGCACACGGAGCAGCGCGCGGACGTGGTGGCGCAGCTTGGCGACCCCCAATACTTGTTCAGCGGCTACCGCGTCGACCTGCCGACGGCCGACCTGGACGAGGGGCCGCACACCCTCTACGTGGCCATTCTGACCCGCTGCGGCTGGCACACCGAGTCGCGCCAGATCACCGTCCTCCCGCCGGGCGTGACCGTCGCCTGAGGCGCTGAGCGAAGAGGCATCGGGTGCCGGCATCGCTACGCCATGCCGGCACCCGATGCCTGCGAGCCGGCTGACAGCGGCCTGGGGGCATCGCCGAGCCGGGCAGCGTCGGCCGGGCGGCAGGGGACGAACCCCCGCCCTTGCATCTGGTCGCTCTCCCAATAGCTCAATGCCTGTGGAAGCGCTGGAGGGCACGCCAGCCGGGGACGCGGCTGGCCCGGGGCGGCTACTGCCGTGGCAGCGCGTTCGGCGCCGGCTCGCCGGTGTAGTATTCGTAGAGCGCCTGATACCAGGCCAGGCGGGCCTGCTCCGCGGCCGCGTACTCGTCCGTGCCGCGCAGCAGCCAGGTGGGATCGTCGGCCTGGACGGCGGCCAGCCAGGCATCCGCCGCCTTGCCAAGATGCTCGCGGTACGCCACGGACTGCGCGTGGACGTCCCTCAGCCCCTCCGGTGGCGGCACCGGGGCAAGCGTCGGTTCGAGCTGCGCCATCGCCTGAAGGTTGGCGATCAGCGCGGGCCGCCAGCCCTCGGTTGTAGGCAGCATCTGCGAGAGGTCCTGCACGACGACCAGCAAGCGCACATACTGCTCGGTCACTTCCTCGTCGGCGTCGAGATAGACCGCCTCGTCTGGCGCGACGTCGTGCCCTTGCGCGCGCAAGCGGCCGCTAAGGGAGAGGGGCGGCCCCGCCGCCGGCACGTCGTCCTGGCCTACGGCGGGCGGCGCCCCCAGCGCGCCCCAGGCCAGACCAATCACCAGCACCGCGCCGAGCAGCAGGCCGAGGCCGCGGGCGCCGTCGCCTCCCGGGCGCCCCCCTGCGCCGCCATGCGGCGGGAGCATGGGCGCCACGACATGTCGGATTACGCCCGCCGGCGCCGCGAGACGGACCATAAAGACGCCAGCTTCCATCGTGCGCCGCGGGACGGCGTCTCCCCGCCCCGCGGCGCCCTGTTCGCCGTGCCGTTCCTGCCTGACCAGGGGCCGCCTCCTCTCCGCGCGCGAGCGCGCTAACCGTGGGAGTGTATCGGCGGCCCAGCCCGCTGTCAAGCCGATCGGCGCGGCGAACAGCGGGCCACGGTTGTTGACAATAAGGCCCCGGGGCGGCTAAAATCACGGTGGCCTAATGGCGGTGGGCTAATAGCCGGCGCTCTCTACGGCGCCGAGAACCGTGAAGGAGAGGAGCATCAGTACCCGAGACCTCCGTGTAAACGAGCGCATCCGCGTCCGCGAGGTGCGCCTGATCGACGAGAACGGCGAGCAGCTGGGCGTGCAGCCCACTCCCGAGGCGCTCCGCATCGCGCGCGAGCGCGGCCTCGATCTAGTCGAAGTCGCTCCGATGGCCACGCCCCCCGTGTGCCGCTTGATGGACTATGGTCGCTTCAAGTACGAGCAGACCAAGAAGGAGCGCGACGCGCGCAAGCACGCGACCAAGGTTGAGCTGAAAGAAGTCCGCCTCCGTCCGAAGACGGACGAGCACGACATCGCGTTCAAGACCCGCAACGTACAGCGCTTCCTGGAAGAGGGCGACAAGGTCAAGGTGACGCTGCTCTTCCGCGGCCGGGAAATGGCCCATCCGCAGATCGGCCGGACGATCTTGGAAGGCGTGGCGGAGCAAGTCCGCGCGCTGGGCCAGGTCGAGCGCATGCCGCTCATGGAGGGGCGAAGCATGTCGATGATCCTCTCGCCCCTGAAGAGCAAGGCGGCGACGGCGCAGGGGTCGTCCACCCCACCGCCGTCGGCCACGCCGGCACCGGCCACCGCGGCTCCGTCCCCACCGGCTGCTCCAGCAGCCCGGGCGCCGACCGCATCGTCCTGAGCCCGCGCGGAACTTATGCCGCCCCACCCACGCCGCGCCGATCGCGCGGCGGCCTGTTCGAAGTGCGCCGATTTAGGGCCGCGAGCCTCGTTTCGCCCGCCGGCGGCTGGGTACAATGAGACCGGAGGTGGGCGTGAACGGTGCGTTGTCCCGGCTGGCCGATCGCTTCGCCAACGCGGGGTTTCAGGCATACCTGGTCGGCGGCTCCGTGCGCGACCGGCTCCTCGGCCGGCCGAGCGCGGACTACGACCTGGCGACCGACGCGCCGCCAGACGAGGTCAAGCGCCTGCTCAACGCCCTCCCGGCAGAGCACGTCTGGACGGTCGGCGAGCGCTTCGGCACGATCGGCGCGCACGTGGAGGGCGTGACGGTCGAGATCACGACCTTCCGCTCCGAAGAGTACGCGCCGCGGTCGCGCAAGCCCGCGGTCCGCTTCGGCACGACGCTCGAAGGCGACCTCGCTCGCCGCGACCTGACCATCAACGCGATCGCTCAGGACCTGCAGAGCGGCGCGCTCGTCGACCCCTTCGGCGGCGTCCACGACCTCGACGCCCATCTCGTGCGCGCGGTGGGCAATCCCGACGAGCGGTTCGCCGAGGACCCCCTGCGGCTGCTGCGCGCGGTCCGCTTCGTCGCGCAGCTCGACTTCCGCCTCGACCCCGACACGGCCGCGGCGATCAAGCGCACGGCCGCCTTGCTCGGCGACATCAGCCGCGAGCGCATCGCGCAGGAGATGGACAAGCTGCTCGTCGCCCCGCGCGCCGGCTACGGCCTGCGGCTGCTCTGCGATCTCGGCCTCATGCAGCACATCGTGCCCGAGGTCCTGGCGATGCGTACCATCCGGCAGGACATCTACCGCTACAAGGACGTGTTCGAGCACACATTGCACGTGGTGGACAACATCGAGCCGGAGCTAGTGCTGCGCTGGGCCGCACTCCTGCACGACGTCGGCAAGCCGCGCACCATCGACAACGTGAACGGCGAGACGCACTTCTTCGGCCACGAGTTCGTGGGCGAGGGCATGAGCCGCCGTATCCTGAACCGCCTGCGCTACGACCGGGCGCTGGTGGCGCGCGTCACGCACCTGGTGGCGATGCACCAGCGGATCAACAACTACGACGGCGACTGGACCGACGCCGCCGTCCGCCGCTTTCTACGCGAGGCGGGCGACGCGCTGGACGACCTGTTCAAGCTCTCGCGGGCCGACCTGACGACGCGGCGCGAGGACAAGCGCCGCGCGGCGATCCGACGCCTGGAGGAGCTGCGGGCGCGCTGCGAAGCCATTCAGGCGCAGGCGGACGTGGCGAAGCTACGCAGCCCGCTCGACGGCAACGACCTCATGGCGTTGTTCGGCGAGGGCCCCGGCCCGTGGATCCGGCCGATCAAGGACCGGCTGCTGGAGCTGGTGATCGACGGCCAGCTGGCCGAGGACGACCGCGCGACGGCCGAGCGCATCGCCCGCGAGCTGTACGCCGAGCTGCGCGGGGCCGCGGGCGCCCGATGAGGGAGGCGCGGCCGGCAGTACGCGCGGTGCTCCTCGACCTCGGGTACACCCTGGTGCGCTGGGAGGTGCCCGACGCCGTGCGCCTGGCCAGCAGCGAGGACTTGCTGGCGTGCCTCGCGGCGGCGCGGCCGGACTGCCCTCCGGCGGCCGACCTCGCCCTCCGGCTCGACCAGCACGTGCTGGCGGCCGCGCGGGCGGCGTACGCGCGCGACCGCCACGCCGAGGTGGACAATCACGCGCTGTTCGCCGCCGCGCTCGCGGCGCACGGCTACGCGCTCCCCGCGGAGCAGGTGCGCGAGCTGGTCGACCGCGAGCACGCGGCGTTCGCGCGCCACCTCGCCGTCGAGCCCGCGACCATCACGGCGCTCGAGACGCTGCGCGCGCGGGGGCTGCGGCTGGGCCTCGTCTCCAACGCCTACACGCCCGGCCCGCTGATGCGGCGCACGCTGGGCGCCCTGGGCCTGGCGGGCCATCTCGACGCGGTCGTCTTCTCGTCCGAGATCGGCGTGCGCAAGCCGCACCCGCGCATCTACGAGACGGTGCTGGCGGCGCTGGGCGCTCGGCCCGACGAGGCGGTATTCGTAGGCGACCGCCTGCGCGAGGACGTCGAGGGGCCACGCGCGCTCGGGATGCGCGCCGTGCTGACGCACCAGTACCGGCAGGAGCCCCCCGGCGCGGTCGCGCCCGACGCCGTGATTACGGCCCTGGCCGACCTCCCGGCCCTGATCGACCGGCTGCAGTCCACCGCGCGCGACGACGTAGTGATGGAGCGGAGGGAAGCATGATCAAGCATATCGTTTGCTTCAAATTCAAGCCCGAGACGGGCGCCGCGGACGTGCAGGCGACGCTGGACGCCCTGAACGCGCTGCCCGGGCAGATCGCCTGGGTGCGCAACTGGTCGCTGGGGAAGAACGTTTCGACGCGCGACACCACCTACGACTACGCGCTGCACTGCGACTTCGCCGACGAGGGCGAGCTGCAGCGATACCTCAGTCACCCCGCGCACGAGCGGGTCGCCCGCGAGCTGCTCGCGCGCCACTGGGGCAGTCGCGCCATCGTCGACTACGAGTTCAGCTAGGAAACGGCTCGCGCTCCGAGACGCCCGCCGCGTCGAAGGTGGCCATCTCAGCGTGCAGCCGAACCGCGGCGTCGAGCAGGTGCAGGGCCAGCGCGCCACCCGTCCCCTCGCCCAGCCGCAGGTCGAGGTCGAGCAGCGGCCGGAGGTCGAGCGCGGCGAGCGCCGCCCGCTGCCCCGGCTCGACCGAGGCGTGGCCAGCCACGAGGTAGGCGCGCACGGCGGGGCAGAGCCGCGCGGCGACCAGCGCCGCGGCGGTGGCGGCCAGCCCGTCGACCACCACAACCGCGCGGCGCGCGGCCGCGCCGAGCGCGACGCCCACCAGGCCGGCGTGCTCGAAGCCGCCGAGGGCCGCGAGCGCGCCGAGCGGATCGGCGAGGTCGGGGTGATTCACTGCCAGCGCCCGCTCGACCACGCCCACCTTGCGGCGCCAGCCCGCGTCGTCCACCCCGGTGCCGCGGCCCACGACGGCGGCCGGCGGCTGCGCGCAGAGAGCCGCCACCAGCGCCGCGCCCGCCGTCGTGTTGCCGATCCCCATGTCGCCAAGCACCACGGCGTCCAGGCCGCGCGCCGCCTCGGCTCCGACGACCTCCAGCCCCACGCCGATCGCGGCCTCGGCCTGCGCGCGGCTCATCGCCGGCCCGCGCGCCAGGTTCGCCGTCCCCCGCGCGATCGGCACACGGCGGAAGGTGCTGTCCGATCCAGCACTGCCCGCGCGGGGAGCAGCCACCGGCGACGCCTCGCCGTCGTCCCCGCTTGGCAGCGCGCTCGCCACGCCGACATCCACCACGACTAGCCGCGCGCCCGTCTGGCGGGCTAGCACGTTGATCGCCGCGCCGCCCGCCAGAAAGTTGGCGACCATCTGCGCGGTGACGACCGGCGGGTAGGCGCTCACGCCCTCCGCGGCGACCCCGTGGTCGGCCGCCATCACGACGATCGCCCGTTCCGCCAAGCGGGGCACCGCGCGACCCTGCACGCCGGCCAGCTGTACCGCCAGGTCTTCGAGCTGCCCCAGGCTGCCCGCCGGCTTCGTGAGCCGCGCCTGCCGCGCCCGCGCCGCCGCCACCGCCGCGCTGTCGAGCGCCCCGATCACCGCCGCCACGTCCTGCCAGCGCTCCGCCATCACCTCACCCGCCTCGCCGCCGCTACTCCGGGCGTCCGCGTCCGGCTCCACCGCGGCCGCGCCTCTCGGAACCCGCTCCTGCCCCCCTAGATGTTGGAGCGCCCCTGCGCGCCGTCGACCGGCACGCAGGCCCCCGTCATGAGACTGGCGCGCTCCGAGGCGAGAAAGACCGCCACGTTCGCCACCTCGTCCACGCGGCCGAAGCGCCCATACGGCATGTCTCGCCGCACGAACTCGGCCATTGCCTGCGGGTCCTCCTGCTGGCGTCGCCACCACGAGCCGCCGGGGAAGGAGATCGAGCCTGGCGCGACGCTGTTCACGCGGATGTTCTCGCCTGCTAGCTCGCGCGCCAGGTTCTTCGTCAGGCTTATCATGGCCGACTTCGTCGCGTTGTACGTCACGACGCCGCCGGCCTCGCGCCCGTAGATCGACGAGATCATGACGATCGCGCCGCCGCCCTGCTGGCGCAGGTGCGGCACGGCCGCGCGGCTCGCCCGGATCGCCGAGAGCACGTTCAGCTCGAAGGCGCCGAGCCAGTCCTCGTCGGTAGTCTCCATGAACGCGCCGCCGCGCCGCCCGCCAACGTTGTTCACCAGCACGTCGAGGCGGCCCCAGCGGGCGGCGGCCGCGTCGATCATGCGCTCCACGTCGGCCGCCACGCTCACGTCGGCGACGATCGGCAAGGCGTCCGCGCCCCGCGCCGCCACCTCGGCCGCCGCCGCCTCGACGGCCTCCCGCGTGCGCGCCACCAGCGCGACCCGGCAGCCCTCGGCGCCGAGCCCCAGCGCGATCGCCTTGCCGATTCCCCGGCTCGCCCCCGTGACGAGCGCCACCTTGCCCGTCAGTCCCAGATCCATCGCCCGCCATCTCCCCCGGCCGCGCCGGCCGACTCGTCCCCTCACCGTTGTATCACCAACCGGGACGCGCTGCGCGAGCCTCGCATGGCCCACCAGGCGCCGGGGCAGCGAGACGCCACCAGGCAGTGCTTGCAGGGGCACACCCGAACGCTACTCCGGCCGGGGCGGCACGAGCGGGCGAGGCCGGAGCGCGTGTAACAGCTCGCGCGCGCGTTGACAGCCATGGGCCGCTGGGGCATCCTGAGCCCGACAGTCGGCCGGCACACGGCCGCATGAGGGAGGGCAGGCCGGTGCATGAGCAAGAGGTGCAGGCGCGGCGGACTCGGGGCCGGGCCATCCTCGCGCGGCGGGGAGTACTGGCAGGCGTGGCGGCGGTAGTTGCCGGGGTCCTGGCGAAGGCCGGCGAGCGGGTCGCGCAGGCAGGGGGCGCACAGGACTCGGCGCTAATCTGCGGCGAGATGAACACTGCCATCAGTGAAACGAGCCTTGTTCGAAGTGGCGCCGGTCAAAACGCTAACGGTCTCTACGTCGAGCACGATAGCACCGCGTCCGCCGGAGCGGCTGTCTTCGGCAACTCCGTGCAGGCCATGGGCGTCCGAGGCCACTCTGGAGTTCAGGACGGCGTTCATGGGAGCACCGACGGCAGCGGGCAGGGGTCCGGTACGCTCGGGCTGTACGGCTCGGTCACTCGGCCGTCAGGCTACGTCGCTGGGGTACTCGGGGTGGCGCCCGCCGGCATTACCGCGGTGCAGGGGGTTGCCGATAGCCCCGGGCCCGTCGCCCCGCAAGGCACGGCGGGGGTGGGCGGCACCAGCAGCACCGGCTACGGGGTGGTTGGCAGCTCCAGCAGCAACTATGGGGCGTACGGGATTTCGAACAACAACAGCGGGGTGCTGGGCCAATCCAATACCGGCGTGGGAGTTCAGGGCAGCGCCAACGGCAACGTGGGGGTCCTGGGTACCTCCAACACCTCGGTCGGTGTCTATGCGAACTCCCTCCAGCAGTACGGGCTCTATGCGACCTCGCCCAACAACTACGCGGCGATTGCCACCTCGAACACCGGTACCGGCGTGTACGGCACATCGAATGGGAATGTGGGCGTGCTCGGCACGAGCAATAGCAGCATCGGTGGCTTCTTCTCGTCGGGCAGCAGCACAGGGCTTTATGCGACCGGCCCGAGTTCGGCCTTTGCCGCGCGCTTTGACGGCCCGGTCCAAGTGAACGGGCCATTTACCGTGCTCGGCGGGCCGAAGTCGGCGGCCGTGCCGCATCCTGACGGCAGCCATCGCCGCCTCTACTGTGTGGAGTCGCCCGAGAGCTGGTTCGAGGACTTCGGGCGGGGCCAGCTCGCGAACGGGCGGGCGCAGGTCCGGCTTGACCGGGACTTCGCGGCACTGGTGCATGGCGACGACTACTACGTCTTCTTGACGCCGCTCGGCAACTCAGGTGGGTTGTACGTCAATAGCAAGACGCCGGCAGGGTTCGAGGTGCGCGAGCAGGGCGGCGGGACGAGCGACCTGAGCTTCGACTACCGGGTGGTCGCTAGGCGTAAGGATATTGCCGGCCCGCGCCTGGAGCGAGTGGAGCTTCCCGCCGCCCCGCAGCGCCCGGCCGCGCCCCAGCCGCCGCCCACCGTGCCCATGGTTCCGCCGCTCCCCGACGTGGACGCACCGCCGCACCGGATGCCGGCCCCGGCCGGCCGCGAGCGGTAACGGGCACGCGTTTTCGGATCAGGCAACAGCGCGACGACCGGGGGCTGACCACATTCGGTCGTCGCGCAGGCGAGCGCCGAACGAGCGGAACAAGATCTCTTTATATCGTTCTTTGCACATTGCGCTACCTGCCTGGTGAGCGTTCAGCCGCCGCCCTTATACTCAGCGATGGTCAGCTAGATCCCCGAATGGAGCTGTGGTATGGGTAAAGCGCTTGGCACAATTGCCTCTGGAATGGCCCTTCTGGTACTTCTGCTCCCGTCGAAGGGGCCTGCCGTTTCTGCCTCCGTCGTGGATCAGGTTGACGGCAACGTAGTAGTCCAGATTACGCGGCCCCAGGCCGGCGAGAAGGTCCAGGGTACCGTCGAGATTACCGGTTATGCGGCCGATACGCGCAGTTCCGATGGCTCGGGCCTCAACGAGAACGACATCGCGGTGTATTTCGACGATTCGTCCAATCCGCAGAATCTGATCGGCTACGCTGCCTCCGAACGTCCCAGTCCCGACGCCGCATCTCAACTCGGCCCCCAATTTGCCCGGGTCGGTTTCCAGCGCGTGTGGGACACGTGTCAGGTGTCGCCCGGCGCCCATGAGCTGATCGTCTGGGTGTCGAGCCTGACGGTTCCGGGGGCGCGCGGGGTCGATAGGGTTGAGGTCGAGGTGCAACCCTGTGCCGCCGCTACGACGCCGACTGTCGCGGCGCAGGCGCCCCAGCGCGCGCCCGAGGTGTTGTACCGGGACGATTTCTCGGACCCGAGCAGTGGCTGGCTGCCCCAGTCGCCGGACCCCTCACAGTGGACCGTGGGGTACGAGAACGGCGAATACAAAACCATTCAGCTGGCCGGTGCGCGCGAAACCGCAACCGTGCCGCTCTGGAATCACGTGTTCCGCGACTTCCAGGCTGAGGTCGATGCACGGCTCCTCACCGCGGGTAGCTCGTACATCATCCTGGGCTTCCGCGGCCAGAGTCTCCGAGGCCTGTACCAGCTCGCGGTCGCGCCGACGAGTGGCATTTTTGCGCTGGGACGCGCGGACCCCAGCTCCGGGACCTGGACCATGCTCATCCCGGCGCGCCCCGCAGCGGGCCTCCATGCTGGTAGCGACTGGAACCGGATCGGCGTCCGGGCGGTGGGCGGCGATCTGACCGTACTGATCAACGGCCAGCAGGTCGCGCAGGCGCACGACGACACCTATCGTGAGGGCATCATCTTTCTTGGCGCCGGGGATGACACGTCGGGGCGCGCCGAGGCCCGGTTCAGGAACCTCGTCGTGACGAGCGCGGAGTGACGCCAACTCGTCCGCTTGGGACCGGTGCAGCCCCAGTCGCTCTAGGCAAGCCTTCAGCCTAGCGACCTCCGCGTGCTGCGCCCCGCCTACCATCCCCCCCGCGTGCGGCGGGGACGGGGAAGCAGGCCCGCTCATCCCTGAAAAATCAGACAGGAGCACCGGCTGGGCGGGCTGTGGGCAGTGCTCGCCTACCTTGGCTTGCGCCACGGCAAGGGCTTGCGCCACGGCAAGTGCCTGGCGCTGCGGTGGCAGGACGTGGACCTCGACGCTGCGATCCTCACGGCACGGCAGACACGCACGCGGAGAGCCAGTGGACCGGTTGTCGGCGCTCCCAAGATGCGCGCGGCTCAGCGCCCAGTGGCGCTCCCGGCCCCCTGGGCCCCCGTGGGGAGGGGGTGGAGGCGCTTGAGCTGCTTGGGTCCGCAATTCCCCACCGCAACGCAACCGTGCGGGAACGGGGTTCTCACCCGGGGACCGCACCCTTGCCACAGGGTCCCGCCTACGAGTCCGTCGTCATGCTTAGTGGCGGGAGCACGTGGATGCCTTGCCAGCCTGACCGCGAGCCGTGCCCCGGCGTCGGCAAGCCCGCGCCGCCCCTATGGGTTGACCGGCCGGGCGTCGGGCGTTGCCCCGTGTGCGGGCAGCCCTACAGCCGGAACCCCGGGACCGGCACCATGCGGTACCACACCCGGCGGCGAAAGCAGCCTGGGACGGGAGAAAGCTCGCTGGCGACGAAGTGAGCCCGGGTGCAGCGGAGCCACCAGGAAGCCTCAACTAGCGCATCAGCAAGCAGCCCCGGCGGGCGTGGTCGTGCAGCGGCAGGCTGACGACGCTGACAACACTCAAAATGGGGTCAGGCGGGGGAGTGAGGGTGCGGAACTTGGCGGAGGGGGTGGGATTCGAACCCACGGGCCCTTGCGGGCCACCCGTTTTCGAGACGGGCGCACTAGACCAGGCTATGCGACCCCTCCGGATCGAGCGCTGACGCGGCATTATACCAGGCGGCAGGGCCGCACGGCCACGCGCGCGCGGCGCCAGGCGACCGCCGGACTCGCGGCCCGTGCCGCGGCGGGGCCCACTCACACCACGAGCGAGGCGAGCCAGCCCAGGCTCGTGACGATGGCGGCACCGACCAGGAGCGGAAAGGCGAGCGGCCAGCGCGCGAGCGCGACGCCGCCGCGGCTCAGCGCGAGCGCCGCACCCACCAGGACCGCTGACAGAACCGCGGCGCCGACAAGCACGCCGCTCGCGTGGCCAGGAAGGGCCGTGAGGGCGAGCAGCACCAGCGCGGCCGCGGCAAACGCGGCCCACAGCAGCCGACGGGCGCGGTGCGGCCCCAGCCGGTGCGCCAGGCCGCGCACCCCCTGCGCCCGATCGGCTTCCAGGTCGGGCCAGGTGTCGGCCAGGTGCAGGCCCGTCACCAGCGGCGCGCCCAGCAGGTAACTCTCAAGGAGGCGCGGCTCGAACGGGGCGACCGCTGCCCACGCCCAGATCGGCAGCGTGGGAAAGGCGATCACGAACGGCACCACGCTCCAGACCGTGCCCTTGAAGCGCAGGTCATAGGCCACACCGCCCGCTGTGCCGACCACCGCCGCGGCCAGCGCCACGGCGCCAAGCGGCAGCGCGCAGAGCAGCGCGATGGGCGCCGCGCTCATCGCCACGGCCAGGGCAACGCGGGCGCTCACCCGCCCCGCGGGGATCGGCTTCCAGGGCTTGGTAGCCGCGTCGAGCTGCCGGTCGCAGTAGTCGTTCAGGCTGGCGATGGCGATCTGTGAGGCGAGAACGGATGCCAACAGCCAGGCGAGTCGCCCCAGTGGCGGGGTGCCGCGCGCGGCCACGACGGCGAACAGGCCCGCCGCGAGCACGGTCATGGCCACCGGGAAGGGGTGGAGCAGCGCCAGGTAGCCGCGCAGCCGCGCGCTGGCCGCCATCGTTCCCGGCTCAGGCGTCGCTCGCTCCATCTCGTCGCTGGCCACCGATCCGAGCGGTCCAGGGGCGGCGGGCGGCTCCCAGCCCCGCTAGCGCCGCGGATACGTCCTCCGCGCCTGCATTGCACCCAGGTCGAGGTAGGCGTCGAGCGCGGCCCACCCCGGGGCAGCAAACATACAGCCCATCCAGCCATTGTACTGGGTGGCGACACGTCCGATGCCCCTGAGCAGCGGCGCTTCCTGGCGACCGCCGCCGCGTAATCGCCGCTGGCAGCGTCAACCCAATCTTGACGCGTTTGCAGCACTCCGGCGCTTCCGCGCCGCGAACCGCCGCAGTACAATGGCCGCAGCTTGCATCCCGGACCGCGGCGCGGTCCCCTCGGCGGGAGCGACCGTTCGGTGCGCCCTTCGGCTAGCGTGCGCGCCGCCCTCGTGGGCTTGGTCCTGGCGCTGCTGCTCGGCGGCTTGGCGACAGCCCAAGGGCCGGCCGGCGTGTCCAGCATCCAGCCTCTCCCGGCGGTTACCGACGCCGACGACCGCTTCGGCATCGGCAACGTCTATCCCGACCCCCACTGGCTCACCCTGGCCCAATCCGCCGGCATGCGCTGGAACCGCTGGGAGTTCCGCTGGAGCGCGATCGAGCCGGGTGCCGGCCAGTGGGACTGGGACGGCTCGGACCGCGTCGTGGAAGCCAGCCGCACCGCGCGGCTGAACGTGCAGGGCATCCTCATCAGCACGCCGCGCTGGGCCGAGACGCGCACCGCGAGCAGCGCCCTGCCGAGCGGCCTGTACGAGCCCTGGGACTCGCCGGCCAATACGTGGGGGCGCTTCGTGCAGACGATCGCCGAACGCTACCGCGGCCGCGTCCAGGCCTGGGAGGTCTGGAACGAGCCCGATTACCCGCGCGGCAGCTTCGCCTTCTGGTTCGGTAGCGAGGCCGACTACTACCAACTGCTGAAGGTGGCCTACAAGGCCATTCGCTCGGTGGATCCGAGCGCCACGGTCCTAGTCGGCGGCCTGATGTACTGGTCCGACCCCGGCTACCTGGAAAAGCTGCTCAACATGGCCCGCCAGGACCCGGAGGGGCCGGCCAACAACTACTTCTTCGATGCGGTCGCCTGGCACGTCTACAGCCGGCCCACGGACGTCTACGACCGCGTCCGGCGCAGCCGCCTGTTGCTCCAGAGCTACGTGGGCCAGAAGGCCATCTGGGTGAACGAGGGCAACCTGCCCGTGTGGTCCGAGTCGCGGCTCAACGACTACACCCGCTTCCCGCTGAGCGGCACGCTGGAGGAGCAGGCAGCCTGGGTCGTGCAGTGGTATGCCTACGCCCTGGCCTCCGGCGCCGACCGCGTGCTGATGTACCGCATGCACGACTCCGACGAGCCGGAAGCGTGGGGGCTCGCCCGCTCGGACGGCAGCCTGCGGCCCGCCTACGTCGCCTACCAGCTCGCCGCCCGCTACTTCGCGCACACGACGAGCGGTAGCCGCGCGACCCTGGGCGACGTGGAGCAGATCGTGTTCGAGCGGCCCGGCCAGCGCGTCGTCGTCGTGTGGAACCGGACGCCGCGCCCGCTAACGGCGAACGTCGGGGCGGCAGCGCCCAGCGCGCTGCTGGTGGCGCTCGACGGCACGACGCAGACGATCACCCCGACGAGCGGCAGCTATCGGCTGGCGCTGCCGCCCGCCACGGCCAACACGGGGCTGTCACCCGACGACTATCTGGTGGGCGGCGCGCCGTTCATTCTCGTCGAGGACCAGGCCGCGACCGGGCGGCGCTACGAGGAGACGCAGGCCGGCATCGCCTGGGCCGGGCCGTGGATCGACGAGGCACAGCCCACTGCTAGTGGCGGCGGCGTGCGGATGAGCGCGGCGCCGGGCGCCGCGGCGAGCTTCGCCTTCACTGGCCCCACACTCACCTGGTACACCGCGCTGGGGCCGAACGCCGGCATCGCCCAGATGGCGCTCGACGGCGCGCCGCTCGACGAGGTCGATCTCTACAATCCGTCGGCGGTGGCGCAGGCGCCGCTCACCTATACGGACCTCGGCGACGGCCCACACGTGCTCACCATCACGGTGACCGGCGCGCGCAACGCGCAGGCGGTCGGCAGTTACGTCGCGGTGGACGCTTTCGGCGCGGATGGAGCGCTGGCCGCTCCCCCGCTTCCCACCGTCCTGCCGGCGACCCCGCCCGTGGCCCTGGCGCCGGTGGCGCCGGCGCCGCTGCCGCCCACGACGACCGCGACGCCGCCCCGGCTCCCGGCCGGCCCGGCGCGCGCCTCCTGGCTGCCTTCGCCGCCCGGCGGCGGGACCCCCCGCCCTACCCTGACGCCGATCGTGGTCGCTACCAGCGCGACGAACGCTTCGCCAGCCGCCACGCCAACAGTGCCGCCGACCCCAACGCCCGCCGGGTCCCCTACCGCCTCGCCGACGGCCACGGCGTCGCCTACGCCGCCAGCCAGCGCCACGCCGACGCCGATCCCCACGCCGGCCGTTCAGTTCCAGCCCGGGGTGCCGGGGGTCATCATCGTGCCCGATGCGCCGCCGCCAACCAGCGGCCCGCTGACGCGGCTGACGCCGCTGACCAGCCCGCTGTCGGCGCCGCCGCCGACGCCGCTCCCGCTAGCCACGCCGGGCCTGCCCGCCGGACGCCCCGGCGGCCTGCCGTGAGCGCGGGCGGGGCGGCCGCTCGCAAGCAGGCCATCCGCGAGCGGGTGTGGGCGCGGCTGGACGCCGAGGGGCTGGCCGCCTTCCCGCGGCCCATCGTCGGACGCATCCCGAACTTCCGGGGCGCCGAGCAGGCCACGGCCCGCCTGGCGGCCACCGCGGCCTTCCAGACGGCGACGACCATCAAGGTGAATCCCGACGCTCCGCAGCGGCCGCTGCGCTACCGCGCTCTCCAGGCCGGCAAGCGCGTGCTCGTGCCCACGCCGCGGCTGCGCGGAGGGTTCTTCCTGCTCGATCCCGCCGCCATCCCGCCCGGCCGCCTGCTGGCCGCCGCCAGCATCAGCGGCTTCGCGCGCTACGGGCAAGCGCTGGCGCTCGACGCGCTGCCGCCGATCGACTTGATGGTGATCGGCGCGGTGGCCGTGGCGCCCGACGGCGCTCGCGTCGGCAAGGGCGAGGGCTACGCCGAGCTGGAGTACGCTGTGCTCCGCACCCTCGGGCGCCTCGGCCCCGAGACGCTGGTCTGCACGACCGTCCACGACGTGCAGGTGGTGGACGCCCTCCCCGTCGAGCCGTTCGACGTGCCCGTGGACCTGATCGCCACGCCGACCCGGCTGCTGGAGACGCACACGCGCCATCCCCGGGCCGGTCGCATCCTCTGGGACTACCTCAGCCCCGAGCGCCTGACCGCCATGCCCATCCTTGCCGAGCTACGCGCCAGCGCCCCGTGAGCGAGAATCGCAGCCGGCATCCCGTGGACCTGCTCATCTGCGAGCTGATCGCGGGGCAGCGTCAGGCCAAGCCCGACGACATCGCGCACATCATCGAACGTATAGCGACCGCCCCGTTCGAGCCCCGAGCTCGACGCGTTCCTCTGCGGGAGCGCGGAATAGCCTACGCGGGACGCGCGCTCGGTGCGCGGGAAGCCTCGCTGTTCTATCATCTTGTCAAGCGCGTGCGGATCGAGCGCCAGTGGGCGGTTGGAACCAGCATGGAGGAGTACCTGGCCGACCTGCGCGCGGCGGTGCGTCACCCACTGGCTCGCCTGGCCCTCTACCGTGAGCGCGGTGGGCACCTGGCAGCCACGTCGACGCCGACGGTCGAGGTAGTGCCGGCAGCACGCCGAGGCGCTCGGCCTCGCGACTGGCTACTCGTAATCTATTCCGCTGATCGCGGTATCATGATCAGCGGGTACCAATATTCAAGCCTGAGCACCGCGCGCATCCCGGGAGAGGCACAATGGCTCAAGTAGCCAAAGACTCCGAAGTTCGCGAGTGGATCGACGATTATCTCGACTATCTGTTCGCGGAATGGGAAGCTATCCCCGAGGTCGCCGCCGAGTGGGACGAGTGGCAGGATCACGAGCAGCTCGACTTCGTCGTCGAGTGGCCGATCCGCGAGGACCGCTTGCGCGAGCTGCAACAGTGGGCCGAGCAGGGGCTGTTGGCGCCGCAGCAGCAAGCGCGCTACGAGCGGCTGTTGGCGCTGGTGGCGCGGCAGCGCCCCACGCTGGAGAAGCTCCTCCGGGACTGAGAGACGCGCGCAGCCACCGCGGCGCTGTCGCGGGGCCATTGGACGCAAAGGAGACACCCGTGACCGCTGAGCTGATCCGCACGCCGGGCATCATCGCCGCCGCGCTGACGCCGTTCACGCCGGAGCGCCGCCTGGACGTGGCCGCACTGGAGCGCGAGATCGACTACATCGTGGACGAGTGCCACGCGGCCGCCGTGTCCATCGGCGCTGTCGAGACCGCCGAGTACACGGTGCTCAGCTTCGAGGAGCGCAAGGACCTCCTGCGGCGCGGCATCGCCGCCGTGCGCGGCCGCGCGCCCGCCATCGCCGGCGTCTCCCACCCCTACCTGCCGACCGTCCGCGAGCTGGTCGAGCTTGCCGAGGAGGCCGGCGCCGACGCCGTCCAGGTGCTGGCGCCGCTGCGCCCGTGGGGCGGGCAGCCGTCCAACGCCGAGATCGTCGGCTACTACGAGGAGATCGCCCGCCACACGCAGCTGCCGATCGTGATGTATATCAATCCAGGCCCGGGCGCGGACCTGAGCATCCCGGCGACCGTCGAGGTCAGCCGCATCGACAACGTGCGCTACGTCAAGGAAAGCTCGCGCGACCTGCGGCGCGTCGGGCGGCTGATCGAGGAGGTGGACCACGCCGGCCACGCGCGCTACTTCACGACGATGGAGATGCTGCTCATCACGCTGATGCTGGGCGGCCCCGGCGCCACGATGCCGCCCCCGGCCGTGCGCCCGGCCGAGGAGCTGTGCGCGGCGTTCGCCGCCGGCGACTACGCGCGCGCGGCGGCGATCCAGCGCACGTTCTCGCTCTTCCCGGCCCGCTGGATCCAGTACGGCCTGACGCCGCTGATGAAGTTCGCCATGCAGCACGTCGGCGTGGACCTCGGCGAGCCGGCGCCGCCCTACCAGGGCCTCAGCGCGGCCGACCGCACGGCCGTCGCCGCCGAGCTGGACCGCATCGGCCTCACCCGCGCCGCCGCCCCGGCCTGACCCAGGCGGCGACGGAGCGGATCTGCCTCGGCAGGGAGCCGCAGGTAACGCCCCGATACGGGGCCGGGTGCCGCCGCGGCATAGCGCTGCACCCGGCACCCCTACACCGGACGGGCGTCGCGAGCGGCGCCTGGGTACGGCCGCGCCTTACAGCGGCTCCGCCACCACGCGCGCCTGGGCGCCGTCGCCGCCGCGCAGCCGCAGCGGCAGCGCCAGCACGCGGAAGCGCGCGCCCTCCACGGCGCCAAAGTTCCGCAGGTTCTCGATGATCGGCACGTTCGCCCGCAGCAGCGTGCGGTGCGCCGGATAGGCAAAGTCGGGCGGGCGCTGCGCGAGCGGCATGTCGGGCGACAGCGAGTCGAGCGCCACCATCTTCACGCCGCGCTCGACCATCCAGCGGCAGGCGTCCTCGCCGAGGTACGGATAGCTAGCGTACGCCGGCGCGGTGAAGTGCTGATCCCACCCCGTCTGGATCAGCAGGATGTCGCCGCGTTCGACGCGCACGCCGCTGTTCTCCAGGTCGGCGGCCGGGATCGCCTCGCCGGCGCCTCGCTGCACGGGGATCACGACGCCGCGCCCCACGAACGTGTCGAGCGGTAGCTGGTCGATCGTCGGGCCTTCCTGGAACGCGTGGAAGGGCGCGTCGATGTGGCTGCCGGCGTGCGTCGCCAGCTTCACCTCGCTGATGTTCAGCGGCTTGCCCGCGGCGATGCTGAACAGGCAGCTCACCTCCACCTCGGGCAAGATGGCGATGCGCGGCATGTGGTCGTAGATTTCGTGGCTCAGGTCGACGAGCGTCATCACGCCCCCTTCCACAGATGGCTGAACCGCGTGGCGACGACTTGGTCGTAGGGCACCGGGTGCGATAGCAGCCCCATGTGCTCCGCGAACTGGTTCAGGCTGGAGACCATGCGCTCCGAGATCGTGGCGTCGTAGTACGGCAAGTCCCGCCGGATGAGATCGGCGATCAGGTCGGTTTCCATCGCCGGGAAGCGGTGGCGCGCGACCTCGGTGGCCCGCGACGGGTCCTCGCGCAACGCGTGCTGCGCCTTTACCAGCGCGCGGACGGCGCCCGCGACGACCTCCGGCTGCTCCTGAATCAGCCGGTCCGTCGTGACGAAGGCGGGGAAGGTGTACCACCAGCCTGCCTCCGGCCCCTCGCCGCGCCGCACGTCCAGCACCACCGTGCCCACGCCGCGCCGCACGGCCACCTCGGCGCCCATCGCGTTCGCCCAGAAGCCGTCCAGGCGGCCCTCCTCCAGCGCTTTGGCGGCCGTCACGCCGAACGACACGCTCGCCTCACTCGTGCCCGGCACCGGCCCAATCTGCACGTCCCGCGCCGGATCGATCCCGACCTCGGCGAGCAGACGCACCAGCCCCAGGTCCGGGCCGGGCGCCGCGCCGATCCGCAGCCCGCGGACGGCCTGCAAGTCGCCGCGCTTGGCGCCTAGGTCGGCGCGCAGCACGAGCAGCCAGTACATCCGCTGCGCCAGCGCGGCCAGCAGCTTGGCGCCCTGCCAGTCGGTGAACGCCTGGAGCGTGGCGTGCGCCGCCCCGGCGACGAAATCTAGCTCGCCGTCGCGCAGCGCCGCCATCGTCTTGGGCACAGGGAACAGCAACTCGACGGTCGCGTCGACGCCCTCCTCCTTCATGAAGCCGAGGTCCGCCGCCGCGATGATCGGGAAGTACGAGTTCGAGATCATGTCCGGAATCGCGATCCGCACGAGCACGTCTCCTATCGCGTCAGTGCCCGCCGCTCAAGTGCTCCAGCGGCGGGTGGACCGTCGCCAGGCGCGCGGCGGCGGGCGTGTTGCGGCTGCGTAGCGTCCGCACCTGGCCGTCGATGACCACCGCCGAGATGCCGGGAATGTCGCCGATGGCGATGGCGCCCAGCGCGTCCGCCGCCGCCGAGCCCCACGGCGCGTCGAGCACCACCAGGTCGGCCGCCCGGCCCACGGCGATCCGGCCGGCGTCCAGCTTCCAGGCGTCGGCGTTGTTGCCGGTGGCCAGCGCGATCGCGGTCTCGGGCGCCAGCCGGGCCAGGCTGCTGATCTCGCAGATCGTCTTCAGCACGCCGAGCGGCATGACGCCCGTGCCCGTCGGCGTGTCGCTCGCCAGCACGACGCGCGGCAGCGCGCCGTGCTCGACCGCCAGCCGCACGACGTTCAGCGTCGAGCGCAGGTTGCCCGCCTGCACGAGCTGCAGGATCAGGTCGGTCTCGGTCACGACCCGCCGCACGCCCTCGTCCCGGAGCGCGGTCGTGCCGCCGTTGATGTGGCCGCACACGTCCGGGCGCAGCGCCAGCAGGTGCTCGGCCGTAATCGGCTTCGAGCCGGGAATGGAGGCGCCGCCGGAGTGACACATCACCTTGATGCCGTACTGCTGCGCCCAGCGAATCTGCGGCGCTCCATCCAGCGGGTCCGCGAATGCGCCAAAGCCGAACTTCGCGAGCCACACGCCCTGCGCGGCCACCTCGCGGAAGTCGGCCTCGCTCAGAGTGGGCTCGATGACGATGGCGCCCGCGTGGACCTTCATGCCCGTCGGTCGAAAGTTCAGGAAGCAGGCGCGCGCTGCCACGGCCAGCGCCTTCACCCCCGCGGCGTCGCGCGGCCGGCCCGGCGCGTGGATCTCTCCCGGCGAGATGACGCTGGTGATGCCGCCGTGGACGTAGCTGTCGAGGAAATCGACGGTCTTCTGGCGCGGCGTGTAATCGCCCAGCACAACGTGGCAGTGGCTGTCGATCAGGCCCGGCATGACGGTGGTGCCGTGGGCGTCCACGACCACGTCCGCGTCGCCCGCGCCGGTCTGCTGTGCCGTGCCGATGCCGGCGATGCGGCCGTCGGCGACGAGGATGCTGTCGCCGGGCACCACGCCGGCGGCCAGGTCGCCGGAGACGATGGTGCCGACGTTGACGATGCCGAGCGTGGGCATGCGGGCCTCCGCCACGCGATGATCGGGAGCCGCGGCGGTCGCGCCATAAACGGTAGCATAATCTCAAGAGCACTGTCGCCTGACGCTACATACAATCGAAGAAGCGCGCGGGTATCGCGTCTCGACGCTGGCTCGCGTGAAGGAGAGTGAACCGCATGACCGCAGTGAGCCCGCGCGCCACCGAGCGCGGCTACGCCGACCTGCGCGAACACCTCGCCGCGCTCGAGGCGGCCGGCCTGCTGGTCCGCGTTCAGCGTCCCATCGACAAGGACACCGAGATGCACCCGCTGGTGCGCTGGCAGTTCCGCGGCGGCATCCCAGAGCCGGAGCGCAAGGCGTTCCTGTTCGAGCACGTCGTGGACGGCCACGGCCACCGCTACCCGATGCCCGTCGCGGTCGGCGTGCTGGCCGCGAGTCGGCGCATCTACAGCATCGGCATGGGCTGCCCCGTCGAGGAGATCGGCGCGCGCTGGCGCGAGGCCCGCCACCACCCGATCACGCCGCGCCTGGTGGACGACGCCCCGATCCACGAGGTCGTGCGCACGGGGGCCGACCTCGACGCGCCCTACGGCGGCGTGGACGGCCTGCCGATCCCTATCTCGACCCCCGGCTTCGACATCGCGCCCTACGTCACCTGCGGCAACTGGGTCACGCGCGACCCCGAGACGGGGGTGCAGAACATCGGCAACTACCGCGCCCACGTCAAGTCGCCGCGCCGCGTGGGCATGAACGCGTCGATCGAGCTGACGCCCGGCATCTACCAGCACTGGCAGAAGGCGAAGGCCCGGGGCGAGCCGCTGCCGGCCGCGCTGGTGGTCGGCGGGCCGCCGGTGATCGCCTTCGCGGCCGTGCAGAAGCTGCCCTACGACCTCGACGAGCTGGCCGTCGCCGGCGGGCTAGTCGGCTCGCCGATCAACATGGTGCGCTGCCGCACCGTCGACCTGCTGGTGCCGGCCGAGAGCGAGATCGTCATCGAGGGCTACATCGACACGCGCTGGCTGGAGCCCGAGGCGCCGTTTGGCGAGTCGCACGGCCACGTGAACCTGCAAGAATACAACCCGTTCATGGAGATCACCGCCATCTGCCATCGGCGCGACGCGATCCTGACGTCGATGATCAGCCAGGTGACGCCGAGCGAGAGCAGTCTCATCAAGCTCGTCGGCTACGAGCCGCTGCTGCTCGACCACCTGCGCGACCACCTGGGGCTGAAGAGCGTCGTGCGCGTGGGGATGCACGAGCCGCTGACCAACATCCGCAAGCTGGTCGTCGTGCAGATGAAGCCGTCGGACGAGGCGACGATCTGGATGGCGCTCACCGGCGCGGCGAGCTTCCAGCGCTCGGTGGGCAAGATCGTGGTGGCCGTGGACGAGGACATCGACCCGCAGAACCCCGACGCCGTGCTCTGGGCGATGAGCTACCGCATGAGCCCCCACCGCGACATGCAGATTCTCCAGGGTCGCGATCCGGGCCACGGTCCGAAGCCGCGCGGCGGTGACCACGGCGGCGAGCTGGACTCCGCCATGCTGATCAACGCCATGTTGAAGCAGCCGTACCCGCCGGTGTCGCTGCCGAAACGCGAGTACATGGAGCGGGCGCGCGGCATCTGGGAGGAGCTGGGGCTCCCGCCGCTGAAACCCGAGGCGCCCTGGTACGGCTACTCGCTGGGCGACTGGCACCCGGTGTTCGAGGAGCAGGCACGGCGCGCGGTGGCCGGCGACTACTGGCGCACGGGCGAGGAGCTAGCGCGGCGCCGCCGCGACGACGTGACGCCCAACACGCCGGTCTATCCCGACGAGCTAGACCAATAAGGCGGGGGAGGGCCGCCGCGGGGCGGCGGCCCTCCCTCGCTCCGCGGGCGCCCCCCGCGACTGCCAGGCGGCCAGTACGCCACCCGAGACGAACGCGCATGGACCATCCGCCGTTGAGCAGCGATACGTCGTTCGCGGGGCCGCGCGCGCGCCCCGCCACGCGCCCGTGGCCCGTCGCGCCGAGCCCCTGGCAGACGGCCCTCGTCGCGGCCGGCGCCGTGCTCCTGGCGCTGCTCGTCGTGCTGACGGGCACCGCTGAGGGTCGCACGGCGGTGCGGACGCTGTTCTTCTTGCCGGCGATGTTCCCGGGCACCCCGCTGCTGCCGCTCGGGCTCATCAGCGACCGCCCGCGCTGCGAGGAGATCACGCTGCACTACGCGGGCATCACGGCGCCCGCCGATCTCTGCGCCCCGCCCGGCGGCGGCCCGCACGGCGCTGTCGTGCTCTCGCTCGGCGTCCACCCGCTCGACCGCCACGATCCGTACCTGGCTCAGGTCACCGACGCGCTGGTGCGGACCGACCTCGTCGTGTTGCGCCCCGCGTCGCCCGACCTCACCGCGGGCCTCATCCTGCCCCGCGAGATCGACGGCCTGGTGGCCGCCTTCCAGGCGCTGCAAGCGCGGCCCGAGGTCGATCCCAAGCGCGTCGGCCTGGCCGGCTTCTCCGTGGGCGGCGCGCTCTCGACGGTCGCCGCGGCCGACCCGCGCATTCGCGATCAAGTGCGCCTGGTGTACACCTTCGGCGCCTACTTCGATGCCCGCGACGTGCTGGCCGCCATCAGCGACGACCGCGTGCCGGTCGACGGCGGCGACGAAGCCTGGACGCCGAACCCCTGGTCGGTCCACGTCTTCGTCGAGCAGATCGTCCACGCGCTCCCGCCCGGCCCCGAGCAGGACTACCTCACGGCGGCGCTGGCCGACCCCGAGGCCGCGGGGCCGCCGCCCTTCTCCTTGTCGCCGCTGGGCGAGATGCTGTACGAGCTGGCGGTCGAGGGCCAGCCGGTAGACGGCGCCAGGCTGCTGGCCGCGCTCCCGCCCGCCGCGCGCGTCGCGCTCGACCGCCTCTCGCCCGCCAGCGTCGTGGACGAGGTCCGCGCGCCGGTGTACGTCATGCACGACCTCGGCGACACGCTGATCCCGTACACCGAGTCCCGCCGCCTGGTGGCGAGCCTGCCGCCGGGCGTGTTGCAGCGTTACGACGAGTTCCACATGTTCCAGCACGTCACCCCGCGCGCGCCAGGGGCGCTACTCGGCTCGCTCGGCGACTTCGTGGCGCTGTACCGGCACGTCGACGCCCTGTTCCTCGCGCTGGCCAAGTGAGCGGGGCGCGATGGATACCGCTACGGGCGGCGACGAGCTGGACGCGTCGGCCGACGCGCTCGCCGTGACCGCGGAGGCGCTGGCTGCGGCGCTCGGCGTCCGGGTCCAGGGCGACGGCGCCGACCCGCCCACCTACCGCTTCCGGCTGCTGCCGCGTTTCGCCGACGGCCTGACGCGCCGCGCCGTCCTCGATCTGGGCGCGCGGCGCTTCCGCACGACGCTCTGGGCAGGCGACCACCGCTGCCTCGACCACCTGGAGCTAGCCGACCTTCGCTCGGTGAGCTGCGATACGGCCGCCGGTCGGCTGATTCTGGAGAGCGCCACGGCCCACCTGGTGCTGAGCCGCCACGGCGCGCTCACCGTCGTGCCGGTCGGCAGCAGCCCGCGCCGCGCCGCGCGCCGCCGTCCCGCCGGCCAACAGAGCTGACGCGAGCGCCCGCGCCTCGCACAGCCCGCAGCCGACCGTCGGCACGCGACTTGCCTTGCTTCAGTGAACCCCTTAGCGTCGCCCTCCGGGGATGTGCGCGAGAAAGGAGCGCGCTTGCGTTTCGTCGCGCTCGCGTGTGACTATGACGGCACGCTAGCCACGGATGGCCGCGTGGGGGAGCCGGTGATCGCCGCTCTGGAGGCCGTGCGCGCGTCCGGCCGCCGGCTGGCGCTCGTCACCGGCCGCGAGCTGGACGACTTGCAGCGCGTCTTCCCGCGCGTCGACCTGTTCGACCAGGTGGTGGCCGAGAACGGGGCGCTGCTCTACGCCCCAGCCACGCGCGAGGTCCGGCCACTGGCCGAGCCGCCGCCCCCGGAGTTCGTGGCCGCGCTCCGCGCGCGCGGCGTGCACCCGCTCTCCGTCGGGCGGACGATCGTGGCCACCTGGGAGCCGCACGAGCAGACCGTGCTCGACGTGATCCGCGACCTGGGGCTGGAGCTGCAAGTCATCTTCAACAAGGGCGCGGTGATGGTGCTGCCCTCGGGCGTGAACAAGAGCAGCGGCTTCCAGGCGGCGCTGGCCGAGCTAAAGCTCTCGGCCCACAACGCCCTGGGCATCGGCGATGCCGAGAACGACCACGCCTTCCTCAGCCTGTGCGTGTGCGCCGTGGCGGTTGCCAACGCGCTGCCCACCGTGAAGGAGCGCGCGGACTACGTCACGAGCGGCGACCACGGCGCGGGCGTCGTCGAGCTGATCGAGCGGCTCCTGGCCGACGACCTGCGCGGCTTGGAGCCGTATCTAACGCGGCACCACCTGGTGCTGGGCACCCGCGCGGACGGCAGCGAGCTGCGCCTGCCCCCTTACGGCCCCACGGTGCTTTCGGCCGGCCCGCCCGGCAGCGGCAAGTCCACGGCGGCGACGGGCCTGGTCGAACGGCTCGCCGAGCAGGGCTACCAGTTCTGCCTCCTCGATCCGGAGGGCGACTACGAGGTGTTCGCCGGCGCGATCGTTCTGGGCGACAGCGAGCGGCCGCCGAGCGTCGAAGAGATCATGCAATTGCTGGCCGATCCCGCCCAGAACGTCGTGGCCAACCTGCTCGGCGTGCGGCTGGAGGATCGCCCGGCTTTCTTCGCGGGCCTGCTGCCGCACCTTCAAGAGCTGCGCGCGACCACCGGGCGACCGCACTGGCTGGTGGTCGACGAGGCGCACCACTTCCTGCCCGCCTCCTGGGACGCCGCCAAACTGGTGCTGCCGCAGCGCCTGGACAACACGGTGCTCATCACGCTAGAGCCGAGCCACCTCGCGGCCGCGGTGCTGGCCGAGGTGGACGTGGTGCTGGCGGTGGGCGCCGCGCCGTCCGCCACACTGCGCGACTTTGCGCGGGCGCGCGGCCTCCCGCCGCCACCGGCGGGGCCCAACACGCTGCCTCCGGGGGAGGTCCTGGTCTGGCAGCCCGAGGTGGAGGCGGCGCCCGTGCAAGTGTGCGTCGAGCCGCCGCGCTCGGAGCGCCGCCGCCACCGGCGCAAGTATGCGCAGGGAGAGCTGCTGGCAGAGGAGAGCTTCTACTTCCGCGGCCCCGAGGGGAAGCTGAACCTGCGCGCCCAGAACCTGGTCATCTTCTTGCAGCTCGCCGAGGGCGTGGACGACGCCACGTGGCTGTACCACCTGCGGCGCGGCGACTACTCCCGCTGGTTCCGCGCCTGTATCAAAGACGAGGGCCTGGCCGACGAGGCCGCCGCCGTCGAGCAGGACGCCAACCTCTCGGCCGCGGAGAGCCGCGCGGCCGTCCGCCACGCCATCGAGCACCGCTACACGCTGCCGGCGTAGCGCACCACGCTCGGTGATCCCAGTGGGCCTGCCCGGCGTGGAGTATAGAGTACATCTGCGACGCTGCCCTCGGGGCCGACGGTCATAGCAACCAAGCCACCATCGTTTCTGCCTGGGTGTGGAGGCGGAGCGCCCGAATATGAGCGTCGCCGATGTGCACGACCTTTCCTTTACGCGCTGACCAGGTGATGAACAGCGGGTGTCGGAGAAACCGCCGAATGAAGGATGCGCCATCCGCCTCGGGTACGTCGAGGCGAACGAGACAGTAGTCAGGGTGACATAGCCGCCAGTCATAGAAGCGTGCATCGAAGGTGAAGAACGTGCTACGCCTGGTACCATGCAGCAGAGGGAGAATCTCGTCGTCCTGCATTCCCGCGCGGCCGATATCTCGGCCGATCTTTCGGGTGCGTATGCCCCATGCTCGCAGCATCCGGCGCTGGTCGTCCTGAATGTTCTCATCCAAGATTAGCATGCTCGTCCGGCGGGGGCAGGAACTCCTCCTGATGCTCAAGCAGGACTTGCCGTGCGAGACGCACAGCGTCGCTGATGGCCTCCCTGCTTATACTGCCTCCCCAGTCTTCGATGATCGCTTCCCACGATCTACCGCTTGCTACTTGGTCGAGCACCTGCGAGACCAGGATCCGCGTGCCACGAAACGTCAGTTGCCCGTGGCAGATCTTCGGGTCCGCCACCACATACCCTTGAAGTGTTCGAGTCATCGGACTCCTCCTATACGCTACGCACACTGTAGCGCGCTTAACTGGAGGACTGGGGGGCCATGTCCCACTGCCGGCTATGGCAGGCGCGCTTCGAGCTGGCGGAGGGCGGCTTGCAGCGCGCGCTGGCGCAGGGCGGAGGTGAGGTCGCCGCGCGTGCGCTCGAGGATGCCGCGCACGTTGTCGGTGGTGCGGCGCAGGCCGCCGGTGAGCGCGTCGGGGTAGTCGATCGTCACGAGCAGGCTGTAGATGTCGTCCATGACCTGGAGCAGGTGCTCGCAGCCCTCGGCGTCGTCACGGCGCAGGCGGTCGAGCACGTAGCGCCGCAGCTCACCCACCGCCTCGCCCAGCCCGTTCAGGAACGGCGCGGCCGCCACGCCTAGCTCCCCCGGCGTGGGGAGCGGCTCGCCCTGGACGGCGCGCAGCGTGGCCGTCGCCTCGACGTACTCCTTCTGCGCGTCCTGCACGTAGCCCGCCCAGTAGAGGTCCTGGTAGTCGCGCAGCGCGTCGCCCAGACGCGCGCTGGCAGCCGCAGCGTCGTTCAGCATGGCGGCGGCGCGGTCGAACTCGTGGCGGTGGACGGCGCGGATCGTGTTCGCGCAGGTGCGGATGAGCGCGCGCGAGTCCACCAGGGCCCGCTCCCGCGCGGCGTGCTTGCCGTCCAGCTCCTGCCGCGCGGCCGCCTCGATGGCCTGCAGACTCGCCGCCAGCGCTTCCTCAGACATGACTGCCAGCCGCCACGGCGACGCGGCGCTGAGGCCGCACTTCCGCCTCGCCGGCGCGGCGGCGCAGCCCGTACTCAATGCTGTCCACCAGCGCTTGCCAGGCCGCCTCCAGGATGTTCTCCGAGACGCCGACGGTGCTCCACGACCCATCCTCGTCCGCCGAGTCGATGAGCACGCGCACCTTCGCTGCCGTCCCGTCCTGGGCCTCCAGCACGCGCACCTTGAAGTCGGTCAGCCGCACGTCGGCCAGCGCCGGGTAGAACGGCAGCAATGCCTTGCGCAGCGCGTTGTCCAGCGCGTGGACCGGGCCGTCGCCCTCTGCCGCCGTGTGCTCGTGCTCGCCGTCCACGTACACCTTGATCGTCGCCTCGCACAGCGGCCGGCCGTCCTGCCGCTTCTCGACGGTGACGCGGAAGCCCTCCAGCTCGAACAGCCGGCGGTACACGCCGATCGTCTTCTTCATCAGCAGCTCCAGCGAGGCCTCGGCGCCCTCGAACTGGTAGCCCTCGAACTCCAGGTCCTTGATGCGCTGGAGGATCCGCTGCCACTCGGGCGACCGCTCGTCGAGGTCCAGGTGGAACTGCTCGGCCTTGAACAGCAGGTTGCTGCGCCCCGCCAGCTCGGACACCACGACGCGGCGCGCGTTCCCGACCATCGTCGGATTGATGTGCTCGTAGGTGCTGGCCTCGCGCATCACGGCGCTGACGTGGATGCCGCCCTTGTGCGCGAAGGCGCTCTTGCCCACGAACGGCTGGTGCTCGTCGGGGGTGATGTTCGCCACCTCGGCGACATACCAGGCCAGCTCGGTGAGCCGCCCCACCAGCTCGGGCGCCATGCACTCGTAGCCCAGCTTCAGCGCGAGATTGGGGATGATGGACGTCAGGTCCGCGTTGCCGCAGCGCTCGCCGTAGCCGTTGATGGTGCCCTGCACCTGCACGGCGCCCGCCCGCACCGCCGCCAGCGCATTCGCCACCGCGCTCGCGCTGTCGTTGTGCGTGTGGATGCCGAGCGGCGCCAGGCCGAGCGCGCCGACGGCCCGCACGATCTCCTCGATCTCCCAGGGCAGGCTGCCGCCGTTCGTGTCGCACAGCACCAGCACGTCGGCGCCTGCGGCGGCGGCCACGCGCAGGGTCTCCAGCGCGTAGTCGCGGCTCGCCTTATAGGCGTCGAAGAAGTGCTCGGCGTCGTACACGACCTCGCGGCCCAGGCCCTTCAGATAGCTCACCGAGTCGTGGATCATGTCGAGGTTTTGCTGGAGCGTGATGCGCAGCGCCTCGGTGACGTGGAAGTCCCAGCTCTTGCTGACCAGCGCCACCGTCGGCGTGGCGGCCTCCACGAGCAGGCGGATGTTGGGGTCCTCGTCCACGGTGCGATTCGCGTGGCGGGTGCTGCCGAAGGCGACCACGCGCGCGTGCTGCAAGCCCAGCTCGGGCACGCGGCGGAAGAACTCGATGTCCTTGGGGTTCGACCCCGGCCAGCCGCCCTCGATGTAGTCGATCTCGAACTCGTCGAGCTTGGCGGCGATCTTGAGCTTGTCCTCCACGGACAGCGAGATGCCCTCCCACTGCGTCCCATCGCGCAGGGTGGTGTCGTACAGCAACACTTTCGTCATGGCGCCTCCGTAGCGGGTCGAAACAGCGTGCGCAGCACGGCGCAAAACCGTGGATAATAGCAGGCAGGTGCGTCGCGGTAAGTATAATGTTGATCGCAGCGCCAGACCAACCCGGCGCGCGAAAGGACACGAGCGCAGACATGGTCCGTCGCCTCGCGCAATCCCCCCTCCTGCTCGCGCTCGTCGCCCTGCTGCTGCTCGCCTGCAACCGCGGGCTGCCGAGCGGCAACGGCGAGTACCCCATTCGCTCCGTGAGCTTCGACGGCAAGGAGTACAGCTTCTTCTGGACGGGCACCGACGGCGCGGTCCACGAGGCCCACGGCGACGACTTCAAGCTGGTTCAGGACGACGAGCGGTCCTACCTGGAGGTGGGCCACGGCACGCCCGTCCTCCACCTGAAACCCGACGAGGGCATCGCCGTCCGCGGCCGCGACAGCGGCGGCAGCTTCTCGAGCTGGTGGTTCCCGTTCATGCTCGGCTACGCGCTGGGCGGCAACGGGCCGTGGGTCACCGTGCCGCAGAGCGGCCCGCCACCGACCACGCCGAGCTACCGCTACCCGCCGACTGACAACTTCGGGCGCGGCGACACGCTCCACGGCAGCGAGGCCACCTCGCGCCCCGCCCCGCCCGACTACCGCAAGGTGCAGCCCGCGCCGAACGCCGTGAGCGGCCAGAACGCCGGCACCGGCGGCGGCACGGCCGCCACGAACAAGGACAGCGGCGCGACGAGCGGCCAGAGCGGCGGCACCGGCGCCGGCAGCGCCGCCAGCAACAAGGGCAGCGGCGCCACCAGCGGGCAGAGCGGCGGCGCCGGCGCGGGCGGCGCCGCGACGAACAAGACCGACGGCGTGAGCCCCGGCGCGGGCAGCGCCGCCAGCGACAAGGGCCGCAGCGGCTCGGGCCTAAGCGCGCCGGCCGCGCCCGCGGCGCCCGGCGGCGGCGTCACCAGCCGGCCCGGCGCGGGGAGCAGCAGCGGTGGCAGCAGCAGCTCGCGCTCGTCCGGCGGCGCGCGCTCGGGCGGGCGGAGGTAGGAACGCCGTGGAAGGACTCATCGTCATCCTGGTGCTGGTCGCCCTGGGGATCGCCGGTTTCGCATGGTTCCAGCGCGCCCGCTCGTCGCCGCTCGGCCAGCGCGCCGAGACGTACTGGCGCTCTGAGCACCCCGACGACCCGCAGGCCGCCGCACCCGCCGCGCGCGAGCCGACCGTCGAGACGCTGCGCCCCGGCGACGCGGTCAGCTTCTGGGACGGCGAGGACAGCATCGTCGATACGGTGCTCCAGTGCGAGGAGCAGCTTGGCGGGCGCCGCACGCAGTGGCGCTGGAACTTGCTGCGGGGCGGCCGCATGCTGGAGACGGCGCCCGACGGCAACGTGCTGTATACCAGCAGCGAGGTGCTCTATCAGGGCAGCGCGCCGTTCGAGCAGCTCACCGGCGACCCGAGCGTCGGCGGCGTGCTCAAGACCTTCGAGGCGCGCGTCCGCGCCGGCACGGCGGGCAGCAACCCGGTGTTCTACGAGCACCAGGGCAAGCAGTTCCAGGTCCGCAGCACGGGCACGTTCAGCGCGAGGCCGATCGGCTCGCCGCCCGCGGGCGAGGTGTGGCGCGACCTGTCCGACGATCCCAGCCAGAACGTCTACTTCGAGCTGGACGCGCCCGACGGCACCCAGGGCCTCGGCGTCTGGACCACGCACATCCTGCTGCTCATCGGCGAGCCGCTCAAGACCACGGACATCCGCGCGATCTATCCCGGCCAGGGCGCCTCGGTCTAGCCCGCAGCCCCATCCTGTCGCTACCGGGAGCCAGCATGGCGTCCGACCGCGCGCCGTCCCTGCGCCCGCTGGGCGTGGGCGACGTCCTCGACGAGTCGTTCGCGGTGTACCGCCGAGGCTTTCGCACGCTCGTAGGCATCGCCGCCATCGTCGACATTCCGCTGGCGATCGTCAGCCTTGGGTTCGTGCCGCTGGCCGTCGGCATGCCCCGGATGTACAACGTCACGTCCGGCACGATGCCCAACTTCGGCCCGATGATGGCCCCGACCATCGCCACCCTGGTGGTCATGGTGCCCTTGCTGACGATCGGCTCGATCCTCGAGCTGAGCGCCACCTGCTACGCCACCTCGGTCCTCTACCTCGGCGAAAGCCCGACTGTCGGCGGGGCCTACCGGCAGGCGCTCGGCCGCTTCTGGCGTCTCGTTCGCCTGTCGCTCGTCTTTCTCGGCGTGTTCCTCGGCATCGGCATCCTCAGCTTCTTGCCAGTGGTCGTCCCGCCGCTGCTCTGCATTAGCTTCCCCGCGGCGATGGTCGCGACCGCCTACCTGCTCGTCACCTGGAGCCTGGCGCTGCCCGCGCTGGTGCTGGAAGACCTGCCCGGCGCCATCCCGGCCCTGGGACGCAGCCGCGAGCTAGTGCAGGGCGCCTGGTGGCGCACGTTCGCGACCCTCCTGCTGCTCGCCATCCTACTGGCGGTGCTCCAGGGCCTCGCCGCGGGGCTGGTCAGCGCGATAGGGGGCATCCTCGGTGCCGTGGCTGCCGCCGGGACGGGCGGGCCACCCATCTGGGTCACGGTCCTGAACTCGCTGCTTGGCAGCGTCGTGAATATCCTCATCACCCCGATCATGTACGTCGGCATCACCGTGCTCTACTACGACCGGCGCGTGCGCGCCGAGGCCTACGACCTGACGATCCTCGCTCGGGACCTGGGCCAGCAGCGCCCGAATGCGGCGACCCCGTGAGCGCGGGCCTCGGCCGCGGACCCCGCGCGATGCGCTCCGTCGTTCCCACGCCCTCCTGCTGGCCCAGTCGGCGACGCAGGCGCAACAAGGAGCGGCGCGGCCGCCCGTGGGCACGCGCGCTCGGCTGCCTGCTGCTCGTGGCGGCCGGCCTGGTCGCGCCGACCGCCGGCGTGGCCCGCGCGGCCTCGCCCGCCGAGTACCGCGCGGCGGTCGCCAGCGCGCTCGCCGCCGTCGAGGCGGCCGACACAGCGGACGAGGCCGCGCGCGCGGCCGTGCTCGCGCGGGTGGCCGTGCTTCTGCCGGCCGAGCTACAGGTCGACCTCGGCGATGGACGGTCCCTGACCGTCGCCGATCCCGCGCTCCGGGCCGCGCTCGCCGCCGGCAACCGCGACGCCGCGCGCGCGCAGCTCACGGCGCTGCTAGCCGCACTCGACGCGGCGGCCGCAGCCCAGCCGCCGCCCGCCGACGCGGAGGCGCGGCTCGCCGCGGTGCTGGCTCGCCCGGAGTTCCAGCCGCCCGCGCCCGGGCCGCTCACGCGGCTGCTCCAGCCGCTGCTCGCCCGCCTGGAGGCGCCGCTGCGGCCGGTGCGTGCCCTGTGGGAGAGCGTGCAGCTTGCCTGGGAGCGCTTCTGGCGCTGGGTCGCCGCGCACTTCGAGCCCGGTACGGGCGGCGGCCCGGGATGGGTCTTCCTCGCGCTCGGCGGCTTGGTCGCGCTCGGGGTAGCCGCGCTCCTCGTCGGCGCATTCGCCGGCAACGTCGTCAGCGGCGCGCAGGTGGCCGCCGCCCGGGCCGGCGCGCGGCCCTCGGCCGCCGCCATGCGAGCGCGCGCACGCGCGCTCGCCGAGGCGGGCGACTACCGCGCCGCCGTCCACGAGCTGTACCTGGCCACGCTGCTCGCGCTCGACGAGCGCCACCAGCTGCGCTACCGGCCAGACCTCACCAACCGGGAGCACCTGGTCGCGGGCCACGCGAGCCCGGGCGTCGCCGCGACCCTGGAGCCGCTCGTCGCCGCCTTCGACCGGCTCTGGTACAGCGGCACGCCCGTCAGCGCGGACGACTGGGCGCGCTTCGTGCCCTTGGCCGACGCCGCGCAAGCCGCATCAGCCGACGCCCCGCCCGTGGGCACGCGCCCCGGGGCCGGCGCCACCGTGGGGGCGTCGTGAGCCGCTCACGCTCGGGGGTCCTGCTCGCTGCGCTGGCCGTCGCCCTGCTGGTCGTGACGGCGCTCGTGGCGCGGCCCGCGCCGCCGTCGCAGCCGGCGCTCGCGGTGCGCTCCAGCGAGCCGACGGGCGGGCGGGCGCTGGCCCTGTGGCTGGAGTCGCTCGGCTATAGCGTGGACGAGATCGACGCCGAGCCCTACGCGGTCGATCCGGTCGTCAGCGGGCTCTTCATCCTCGCGCCCGAGACGCCGTTCGCGGACGACGCCGTCGACGCCGTGGCGCACTGGGTCGAGGGCGGCGGCCAGCTCGTGCTCGTCACCGAGGACGGCCCGCGCGCGCTCCTCGACCGTTTCGGCTTGCGCGTCCGCTTCGCCGGCGACCGGCTAGCCGAGGCCACCGTGGCGCAGCCGCTCCTCCGGCAGCCGCCCGTCGATCGGGTGCGCGTCGATACCTGGGCCGCGCTCGAAGGCCAGGAGGGCCTGGCGCCCTGGCTGGTGGCCGGCGACCACGTCGTGCTCGGCTCACGGGCCTACGGCCAGGGCCGCGTCGTCGTGCTGACGGCGCTGCGCCCGCTGTCCAACGAGGGGCTGGCCGACGCCGAGAGCGCGGCCCTCGCCCTCAACCTCGTGGGCGGCCTGCCCCCCGGCGCGCGCGTGGCGTTCGACGAGTATCACCATGGCGTCGTGCGCGGCGCCGCCCGCGGGCTCTGGCAGCTCTTGCTCGCCAACTACTGGGGCTGGGCGCTCATCTACGCCGTGGCGCTCGGCTACCTGTATCTTTGGCTGCGCGGCCGGCGGTTCGGCCCGCCGCTGCGCGACGCCGTTGCCGCGCGCCGCTCCGTGAGCGAGTACGTCGCCTCGCTCGGCGCGCTCTACCGCCGCGCCGGCCAGCGCGGCTACGTCGCCGACCGCCTGGCCGACCAGCTCAAGCGCGAGCTGGCGACCGGCCTAGGCCTGAACCCGCGGCTGCCCGACGGGGCGTTCGCGCAGGCGGTGGCCGAGCGCCGCGCCACGTCCGCCGCGCCGCTCGCCGACGCGCTCGCCCGCCTCCGGGCCGGCGGACGGCTGGCCGAGCGCGACCTGCTGACGCTCGTGCGCGAGAGCGACGCGCTCAAGGCCCGCCTGCTGCGCCGCCCCGGCTGACCCGGTGCCGAAACCACTACACTGATGGGGAATAGGGGGCAGGGAATAGGGGGGAGCTGTGTCCGTACACGACGCCTATGCGGCGATGCGGGGCGAGGCCGACAAGGTGCTCGTCGGGCAGGAGCGCGTGTTCGAGCTGCTGGTCGTGAGCCTGCTGGCCGGCGGCCACGTGCTGCTGGAGGGCGTGCCCGGCACCGCCAAGACGCTGGCCGCCAAGACGCTCGCCACGCTCGTCTCGGGCCGCTTCCAGCGCGTCCAGTTCACGCCTGACCTGCTGCCCTCCGACATCCTCGGCACCAACGTCTTCCAGGTGGCGACGGGCGAGTTCCACTTGCGCGAGGGGCCGATCTTCTGCGACGTGCTGCTCGCCGACGAGATCAACCGCGCGCCGGCCAAGACGCAGTCGGCCCTCCTCGAAGCGATGGAGGAGCGCCACGCCACGATCGACGGCGTGCAATACCCGCTGCCGGCGACCTTCATGGTCGTGGCGACGCAGAACCCGGTCGAGTACGAGGGCACCTATCCACTGCCCGAGGCGCAACTCGACCGCTTCTTGTTCAAGGTGCTCGTGAGCTACGCCGACGCCGCCACCGAGGGAGAGGTGCTGCGGCGCTACCATCGCGGCTTCGATCCGCACGACCTGACCGGCGCGGGCCTGCAGCCCGTGCTCGACCACGCCGGCCTGCTGGCGGCCCGCGCCGAGGTGCAGGCCGTCGCGGTCGACGACGGCATCGTGGACTACACCACGCGCCTGGTGCGGGCCACGCGCGAGTCGCCCGACCTGGTGCTCGGCAGCAGCGTGCGCGGCGCCATCGCCCTGCTGCTCGCGGCGAAGGCGCTCGCCGCCGTGCGCGGCCGCGCCTACGTGGTGCCCGACGACGTGAAGGAGCTGGCCGGTCCCGCCCTCCGCCACCGCGTCCTCCTCCAGCCGGAGGCCGAGATCCAGGGGCTCAGCGCCGACGACGCGCTGGAGCGAGTGCTCGGCGGGCTGGAGGTGCCCCGCTAGATGCTGCCCAGCCGGCGGCTGCTGCTCGTCCTGCTCGTCCCAGCGGCGCTGCTTGCCCTCGGCAGCGTCGAGCCGCCATTCCTCGTGCTGGCGCCGCTCGCCCTGCTGGCCGCGCTCGCGGCCGTCGGCGTCGATTGGGCGCTTCTGCCCAAGCGCCAAAGCATCACGGTGCAGCGGCGCCACGAGCCACGCCTCTCGCTCGGCGCCGACAATCTCATCCGCCTCGACGTGACGAACGCCGGGCCGCGCCCGCTGCGCTTCGTGCTGCGCGACGCGACCCCGCCCGAGTGCCGCGCGAGTGCGCTCTACGTCGCCGGCGTCGCGCCGGCGGGCGCCAGCACGACCGTCCGCTACCTGCTGCGGCCACAGCGTCGAGGCGACCATGCTTTCGGCGACGTGGTGCTGCGCTGGGACAGCCCGCTTGGCCTACTGCGGCGGCAGGCCACCTTCCCGGCCGCCGAGCCGGTCAAGGTCTACCCCAACCTGCTGGAGCTGCGGAAGTACGATCTCCTGGCCCGCCGCGGCCGCTTGCAGGAGGCGGGACTACGCGCCGCCCGACGCTTCGGCACCGGCACCGAGTTCGAGAGCCTGCGCGAGTACCAGCCCGACGACGACTACCGCCGCATCAACTGGAAGGCGACCGCCCGCCGCGGCCGGCCGATGACCGCCGAGTTCGAGACCGAGCGCAGTCAGAACGTGCTGGCGGTGCTCGACGCCGGCCGGCTCATGGCCACCGAGGTCGGCGGCCTGACCAAGCTCGACCAGGCGCTGAACACGAGCCTCCTGCTCGCCTACGTGGCCGCGCTGCGCGGCGACCGCGTCGGCCTGCTCGCCTTCAGCGACCGCATCCTCGCCTACCTGCCCCCACGGCGCGGCCGGCGCGCCTTCCTCGCCATGCTGGCCACGCTCTACAACCTGGCCGCCGAGCCGGTCGAGCCCGACTTCGACCGCGCCCTCCAGTTCCTCGCCACCCGCCAGATGCGGCGCTCGCTGCTGGTGCTGTTCACCGACCTGACCGACCGCGACGTCTCGTCGGCGCTCGTCCAGCACCTCGCGCGGCTCGCGCGCCAGCATCTTACGGTCTGCGTGACGCTCGGCGACCCCGCGGTGCTCAGCGCGGCGACGGCCACCCCGGACACCACCGCGGCCGTCTACGAGCGGGTCGTCGCCGCGCGCCTGCTGGAGGAGCGGGCCGAGGTGCTCGGCGCCCTGCGCCAGCGCGGCGCCATCACGCTCGACGTCCCCGCCGACCGGCTGACGGTGGCCGTCGTGAACAAGTACCTGGAGCTAAAAGCCCGCACCCGCCTCTGAGTCCGCCCAGCAGCGGGGCCGCGAATCTTATGGCAATCTTACGGGGCGACCGTATAATTCCCCTGCGCCCCCGGCATGCGGGCGCAGGAGGCAAACAATGCGCTGGTGGCGGTTCGCAACACATCCCGCGGTTGTGCGCGCGGGCGGGCTCTGGGCTCTCTTCAGGCGGGGGCGGCTCGCCTACCGACTGCTGCGCGACGAGCGCGTCCCGACGATGGCCAAGCTCGTCCTGCCCGCCGCGCTACTCTACGTGGTTTCGCCGCTGAACCTCATCCCCAACCTGATCCCGATCGTGGGCGAGGTCGACGACATCGGCATCCTCGTCCTTGGCGTGCTCGCCTTCATCAAGCTCTGCCCACGCCACCTGGTAGTCGAGCACGAGGCGGCCCTCGATGGCCAGCCCGTGGCCGATGCCGGCCCGATCCCGCGCGACGAGCCAGTCAACGCGCGCTACCGCTGGGTCGACGAGCAGCCGGGCCGCTAGACACGCGGCCCAGTGCCGCGTAGGGTTACCGAGGCGATCATGCGCACGAACGGCGATTCGGGAGGGCGCGAGCCGGCGGCGCCTTCCGTTGTCCTCGGGCCGGACGACGGCGCCGCCCACACGCCAGCGCCTGCGAGCAGGCCGGGGCCCTCAGCCCCTGCGCGCGCGGGCCACGCCGCCCCGCGCGCGCACGAGCCGCTGCCGGCCGAGTCCCCGGCGTCGCTACGCCCGGGTGTCGTGGCCGCGTGGGGCCTGGCGGCGACGGCACTCGCGCTCGGCATCCTCCTGTGCGCCCTCGCGCTGGTCGCGCTGGCCGGGGCCGCCAGCCTGGCGGGCGGGCCGTGGCGGCCGCTCGGCGACCAGGTGAGCGGCGCCGTCGCGCGGACGGCGCAGGCGGCCGCGGCGTCGGGCCAGGCCGTGCGCGACGCCTTCGACCCCAGCCACCCGCCGCGCGAGGCGCTGCGCCAGGACACCGAGTTCGACGCGCTCCAGATCGTCGCCGTCGGCGAGCCGCTGGGGACCACCAGCGAGTCCCAGGTCGCGCTCGCGCGCATCGCCAAGCGCGCCGACGCCAGCGACGCGGCGACGGCGCAGTACGCGGTCGTGCGGCGCACGCTGCTCACACCGCAGGCGCGGCGCGTCCTGGGCGTCCCGCTTGGCGAGGACAACGGCGAGCAGGAGCGCTACCTCTACCAGGGGCAGTCCTTCCGCCTGGGGGACCACTACTACAAGGTCAACTGGGTGTCGGTCGATCGCCAGCAGATGGCGATCGCGCGCTATCGGAGCGCCGACGGGGTGATCGGCAGTCTCGTCTTCGAGTACAACTGACCCCGCCTAAGTTGCCGGCCTAGGTTCGTGTACAGGTTTGGCTTCGCCAAACCTGTACACCATCCCTGGCCGAGTGGTTAGGGGATGGGCGCGTCGACGGTCGTGGGCTCGTCGAACGAGAGGAAGCGCACCTCGGTCACCGCCTTCTGCGGCCCGCCCGTCTCCGTCTCCTCCCGGCTACGGATCGGCAGCCAGGTGGTTGGATCGACCAGCACGTCGAGCAGGTTGCCGTTCGAGCGCACCAGCCCCAGGTCCTGCAATTCCTGCGAGCTGCCGTACTCGAACACCGCGTGCAGCGCCGGCTTGCCGTCATTGTCGATCAGCTCGACCTCCTCGCCCGACGGCAACGTGCGCGCCTGGCCCGTGGCGAGCGCGATCTCAAGCGGGCGGAAGATCTGCGCCTGCTGCTTGTAGCCCTCGCTGACCCCGACCTTCACCCATCCGGTGCCCGAGCGCGTGTCGTTGGTATAGCCCGTGTCGCTGAGGATCACGTACTCCGCGTAGGGCTGCCCGTTCTCGTCCTTCTCGACCAGCGCTGCGCGGTCGGGCGCCACGAAGCGCAGGTCCGTAGTGTGGCCGTTAGGCAGCGTGGCGCTGAAATGCGCGGTCTTGGCCTTGGCCAGCGCCGCGATCACACCCTGCGCGACCTGTTCGCCGGAGGGTAGGTCGTCGTCCGTCACGGCGCCCGGGGGCGGCGGCGCCGCGGCGACGGCCTCCGACACGACCGGCGGCACGGTGGGCAGCGCGCTCGGCCCCGCCGTCGCTCGCGCCGTCGGCGCGGCCGACGCGGCAGGCGCGCGGGCCTCGACCGAGGGCGCCGGCCCGGGCGAGCCCACGTCCTTTACCTCCAACGGGGGGGGGACAGGCTTCGGCGGGCCAGCGGCGCTGCACGCGGCGAGCCCGAGGGCGGCCACGCCCGCGAGTGCGCTCAGGGCATACGTTGCGATCGGCGAGCGAGGCAAGCGGCGCGACGTCATGACGGTCCTTTCCGCTGGAACCTTGGAACCCCACCTGGCCGCCTCTCTCCGGGGGCGACGCCACGCATACTACCAGCCGGCCGGGTCGAGGGTCAACGATTTGCCGCGGCCGCTCACCGGCCGCGAAACTGGAGGACGTGGCCAAGCGTGCGCGCCACGATGAGCACGTCCAGCCAGACCGACTGGCGCTTGATGTAGTACAGGTCGTACTCCAGCCGCAGCCGCGCGGAGTCAGGGCTGTCCACGTAGCCGGAGCTGATCTGGGCCCAGCCGGTAATCCCTGGCTTCACGGCGTGGCGCAGGCGGTAGAAGGGAATCTCGCGCTCCAGCGCGTCCACGAACTGCGGCCGCTCGGGTCGCGGGCCTACCACGCTCATCTCGCCGCGCAGAATGCTCCACATCTGTGGCAGCTCGTCGACGTGCATCCGCCGCATCCAGCGCCCGATCCACGTGACGCGCGGGTCACGGTCGGCCGCCCAGACCGGCGCGTCGCCCTCCGCGTCGCTGAACATCGACCGCAGCTTGTGCATGCGGAAAACGCGCCCGCCCCGGCCCACCCGCTCCTGGCTGAAGAACACGCTCCCGGGCGAGCTGAGCTTGATGGCCGGTCCAAGGAACAGGAACAGTACGCCCAGGAGCGCGAGGCCCAGGAGCGCAACCACCAGGTCGAACGCCCGTTTGGCGATCGGGAAGAGCCCCCCGGAGCTAGCCGGCCGCAACGGCAGCGCCACGTACCAATTGTCGCCGACGTGCTCGACCGGCACCCGGCCCGTGATCTCCTCGTAGAGCACGGGCATCGGCGTCACCTGCAGGCCGCACTCCTGGCAGTCGAGCACCGCGCGGAACGTGCGCTCGCGCAGCCGGTACGTGACGGCCAGCACGATCTCCATCGCCTTGTACTTGCGCGCCAGGTCGAGGAGATCGTCGGGCGTGCCCAGGATGCGCGGGGCGCCCGGCGGCAGCCGCTTGGTCACGTCCTCGTCCACGAAGCCCACGACGTCGTAGTGTGGCCGCACGTAGCGATGGATCGTCTCGACGATCGCCTGGCCGGCGCCGCCGGCGCCGACGACGATCACCCGCCGACTGAACGGGCTGCGGCCGATGAGCAGCCGATAGGCCGTCCGCGACGTCGCGATGCCCAGAAACGTGAACATGGCCTGGTAGCCCGCGATGTTCCGCGGGAGCGAGCCGGGGGGCGTGAGCCAGTAGATGACCAGGTAGCCGACGAGCGCCACGGCGCTGGCGCGAAAGATCGAGGCCCACAGGGACCCGAGGTCGGCGGCGAGCCGGATGTCGTAGAAGTTGGTGACCGCCGACGCGACGATCCACAGCGCCGCGAAGACGAAGAACCAGCGGTACTGCTCTGTGATGAAGTCGAGGTCAAACGGCGACCGCCGTTGCACCGACCAGACGTAGAGGCTGCCCAGCGCGGCCAGGATGATCACCAGGAGATCGGCGGCGACCAGCAGCAGCCGCCGCTCCTCCAGACGCAGCGGCACCTTCAGCGAGGGACGCGTGCGCCAGCCACTCGAGCCCTCGGCGAGCGGCGCGGCCCGGCCCAGGAGCGGCTGCGACTCGTCGCTCATGCTGATCCCCCGTACGCCGCGGCGCATGGAACGTCGGTGCGGGAAGCCTCGGGACGGAACGGTTCTACCGGTTCGCCGAGCAGCGCGGCCACGATTCGCGGCGCCGCGTGGCCGTCGCCGTAGGGATTCACAGCTCGCGCCATGCGCGCGTACGCCGCCGGATCGTCGAGTAGCTGGGACGCCGCGGCGACGATGCGGCCCCGGTCAGTGCCGACGAGCCGCACCGTGCCGGCCTCCACCGCCTCGGGCCGCTCTGTCACGTCGCGCAGCACCAGCACCGGCACGCCGAGCCCCGGCGCTTCCTCCTGTATCCCGCCCGAGTCGGTGAGCACGAGAGCCGCTCGCTTCATTAGGTGCGCGAGGGCGGAGTATGTCAGCGGCGGCGTCAACGTGACGTTGGGCACCCCGTCCAGCAGCCGGTACGCGGGCTCGCGGACGTGGGGATTCGGGTGTACCGCGTACACCACTTGCACCGCGCCCGCGTAGCGCGCCGCGAGGTCCCGCAGCGCCGCGCACACCGCCTCCAGGGGGGCGCCGAAGCTCTCGCGGCGGTGCGCCGTCACCAGCACCAGCCGCCGCGGCGCGCTAGCCGCCGCCTGTGGCGCCGCCCCGTCCAGTCCCGTCTGGGCCAGAATAGCGCGGGCGTCCTCGGGCGGCGGCAGGTCCACCACACGGCGCAGCGCGTCGAGCACGGGGTTGCCGGTGACGACGATCTGGCCCGCCGCCACCCCCTCGCGCAGGAGGTTGGCCTGCGCCCGCGCTGTGGGCGCGAAGTGCCGGTCGGCCACCACTCCCGCCACGCGCCGGTTGATCTCCTCGGGAAACGGGCGCCACTTGTCGCCGGTGCGCAGGCCCGCCTCGACGTGGCCCACCCGCGCGCCGGCGTAGTAGGCGGCTAGCGCGGTGGCGGCAACGGTCGTCGTGTCGCCTTGCACCAGCACCCAGTCGGGGCGCACCGCGCGCAGCACCGGCTCCAAGCGCGCGAGCACCGCCGCCGCCACCCCGGCCAGCGTCTGGTTCTCCTCCATCACGGCCAGGTCGTAGTCGGGCCGCAGCTCGAACAGGTCGAGCACCTGGTCAAGCATCTGGCGGTGCTGAGCGGTCACGCAGACGACCGAGTGTACGCCGCTGTCCGCCGCGCGAGCCTCCAGCGCGCGGACGACCGGCGCCAGCTTGATCGCCTCCGGCCGCGTGCCGAACACGGTGAGCACCTTCACAGGGCACCGCCCCCCGTGGACCGCGGCCCGTGGGCCGTCAGCGCGTCGCGCTCGGCAGCGCCGCCCCCCGCGGCGGTGCGGACGCACAGTATCTGACGCTCTAGCTCCGCCGCCAGGTCGTCCCAGCGATAATGGTCGGCGACGAGCGCGTAGCCGCGCGCCGCCATGGCAGCCGCGCGCGCGGGCTCCGCCAGGATGCGCTCGATCGCGCGCACCCACTCGTCGGCCGTCGCGCCGAAGTGCGCCCAGCCGCCCGCCAGCCGCCGCGTCTCCGCCACCGGCGTGGCGACCACCGGCCGCCGCAGCGCCGCGTACTCGAACAGCTTCAACGGCGCGGCAGCGTGGCTCACCGGGTCCAGGCGTCGGGGCAGGAGCGCCACGTCGCACGCGGCCATGTAGTCGAGCGCGGTCGCGTAGTCCACCGGGCCGGGGAGGACCACGTTCGTCAGCTCGCGGCGGCGGACTTCGGCGCGCACCCGGGCCAGGTCGCGCCCGCCGCCCACGAGCAAGAAGGTGCAGCGCGGCAGGCGGCTGGCCACCTCGAGCACCAATGGGAAGTCCACAACGTACTCGAACGCGCCGACGAAGGCGACGAGCGGGGTGCCGTACCGCGCCCGGATGGCCGTTCCGTCCGCGCGCGCGGTGCGGGCGAGGTCCGCACCATTCGGGAGCACCCGGACCTTCGGTCCCAAGCGCTGCGCCAGTACGGATGATGGTGTGATTACCAAGTCTGCCGCCGCAATCAAGGCCCGCAAGCTCTGGCGTGCCGGTGGCAGGGCGAGGGGGCGCAGCCAGGGCCCCGCCTCGTGGCGCAGCATCGCCAGGAGGTCGTCCGCCAGATCGACCACGACGGTAGCGCGCGTCGCGCCCAGCAAAACGACCTGGGGAACATTGTACAGGAGCAGCACGTCCACGGCCTGCTGCCGCGCCACGGCGCCGACCGCCAGGCGCGTGGCAACGCTGACCAGCCCCTTCTTCGCCAGCTTGTCGAGCGGGTAGCGGGGCTGCCAGAGCGGCTGGAGCACCGGCACGTCGAGCAGCCGAATTCCGGGCGCCAGCGCCCCCCCCAGGTCGACGTAGTTGGTCTCGCGGGCGTCGGGGCGGGCGGGTGCCTGGAGGACCAGCACCTCGTGGCCGCGCCGCGCGAGCGCGCCGAGCAGGTTGTGGTAGCGCGACCAGTTGGCCGACTGCCAGCGCGCCAGGTACGGGAACAGCAGCCGCACGTCTCACTCCGCGCGAAGACTACCAGCGCGGCGCGGCCGAGGGCTGCGACGAGCAGTAGCGCGAGAGGTCGTCCTCTCGGGTCCTATTGTACGCGGCGGGAGCACGAGCCACCCCCTCTCCGGCGCCGCCGACAGAGTCGCTCCCTCAATCGCGCGCGCGCAGCCACCGCTCGCGCGACGCCAGGCTGAGCAGCAGCGCCCTGCTCCACATGACGAGGTACACCGGCGCCTGCGCCAGCGCGCGCGCCATCGGTCCCCGCCAGCCCGGCGGCACGACGGCCAGCCCCACGAGGTAGTACAGCACGTCGACGAGCAGCAAGGCGGCGGCGGCCCCCGCGAGGCGGCGGCCCAGCGGCCGCGTGGCGAACGGCGCTACCAAGAGCAGGGCTGCCCCCTTGGCCGCCACGATCCCCGTGCGTGGCTTGACCAGCAGCGCCCCAAGCAGCCACCAGCGCCCCGGGCCGCCCGTCGCCAGCAGGCGCAGGATCAGGCGATGGTACGCGCGCCAGACCTCGCGCTGGCCCTGGAGCCAGCGCGCCCGCTGGCGCGCGACGCGCCCGCCGCCCAGCGGCTTCGGGTCCACCACGACGGCCTCGGGCACGAAGGCGATGTGGCCGCCGCGGGCGAGCACCAGCAGCGCCAGCTCCACGTCCTCGACGCGCGTGCGCAGCCGGGGCGCCAGCTCCCGCAGCACCGGCAGGGGCAGCGCCATGCCCGTGCCGCGCAGCGGGACGGGCCAGCCCAGCCGCCACCGCAGCCGGTCGTCCAGCGCCTGCGACACCCACTCCGAGTAGGCGGCGAGCATGGGCGCGGGCGAGGCGTCGGCCGGCTCAGGCCACACGAAGCCCTGCGCCGCCGTCGCCCCCCGCGCTAGGGCCGCACCGAGCGCCGCGAGCGCGCCGGGACGCACGCGCGAGTCGGCATCGAGGATCACCAGCCCGTCCACCGATGCTAGCTCGTCACCCGCCGCACGGAGAAACCAGGCGATGGCCGCGCCCTTGCCGGCCGGCCCCTCGTGCCGCTCGAAGACGCGCGCGCCGGCGGTCCGGGCGGCCGCGGCGGTCGCGTCCTCGCAGTGGTCGGCTACCACGAACACGGCGGCCGGCGGCGCTGCCGCGGCGCGCGCGGCGCGCACCGTCGCGGCGATGAGAGCGGCTTCGTTGTGGGCCGGCACGAGCACCGCCAGCCGCATGCGCCCGCCTACAGGACTTCCACGCGGCTGAAGTCGCCGAGCATCAGCTTGTAGGCTTTCGGCTTGTGAGGCGACCGCACGATCTCCACGTTGCGGCCGATGAGGCTGTCCTCGATGCGCCCCGGCACGTCGACGAGGCGGGAGCTTTCCAGCACGATGCTGTGCTCGATCTCGCACGCCTCCACGACGCAGTCGTGGTCGATCGAGGTGAAGGGGCCGATGTAGGCGTCGCGCAGGCGGGTGCCGGGGCCGATGATCGCCGGGCCGCGGATGACGCTGTTGTGTACCGAGGCCGTCGCCGCAACGACGACCTTGCCGTGGACCTGGCTGTCGCCGTCGACCGTGCCGGCCACGTCCCGGTCGAGCGTCTCCAGGATCAGCCGATTGGCCTCCAGCATGTCGTCTTTCTTGCCCGTGTCGATCCACCAGCCGCTCACGATCTGCGGCACGACGCGCTTCCCCTGGTCGATCAGGCCCTGAATGGTGTCGGTGATCTCCAGCTCCCCGCGCCCCGACGGTCGCAACTCCTCCACGATTTGGTGAACGTGGCGATCGAACATGTAGATGCCGATGACCGCCAGGTCCGAGGGAGGGTCCTTCGGCTTCTCCACGACCCGCACCACCTCGCCGTCGCGCAGCTCCGCCACACCGAAGTCCTGGGGCGTGCGCACGCGGTAGAGCAGGATTTGGGCGTTCGCCCCGCCGCGCCGAAACGCCTCGACGAACGGGACGATGCCCTCGCGCAGGAAGTTGTCGCCCAGGAACAGCACGAACGGGTCGTCGCCCAGAAACTCCCGCGCGATGAGGATGCCGTGGGCGATACCGCGCGGCGCATCCTGAGGCAGGTAGGTGACGCGCGCCCCGAACTGGCTGCCGTCGCCGACCGCGTCGCGGATCTGGGCCTGCGTGTCGCCCACCACGATGCCGATGTCGGTAACGCCGGCCTCGACCAGGTCCTCCAGCGCATAGAAGAGCACGGGCTTGTTGGCGATCGGCACGAGCTGCTTGGCGCCCGTGTACGTGAGCGGCCGCAGACGCGTCCCCAACCCGCCGCTCAGCACCAGACCTTTCATGCAGACCTCTCCCTTGCCGAGCGCGCTCCGTGGTGCATCCGCCGAGACGACCGTCGGGGTGAGCGTGCGCCCCGCGACCGGAGGCGATCTGGCCGGGGCGTGTGCCCCGCGCGACATTCTACACAATAGCCCGCCCGCGCCACGCCGCGACCGCCCACAGCACCCCCTCGCGCGGCAGCCAAGCCAGGACGAGCAGCCCCCCAGGCTGCCCAGCCGCAGCGCGGCCAGCGCCCACTCTGGCACGGCCAGCGGCGGGAGCAGGCCAAGCGCCGCGCGCCCCGCAAAAAGCTGACCCCGATCCCCACCAAGACGTGCGGGTACGCCAGCCGCGTCACCCGCGGCGGGCCGCGGCTGGCAGGCTCACTGACCGGCGCCGGGCGTGTCGGTGGGCAGCGGCAGGGACGTCATGCCCGTCATCGGCGGCATGGGCTGCAGCTGGGCCGGCCCCCAGCCGATGTAGCCGAAGACGATTACGATTACGACCAGCAGCACGAGCACGAGCGGCCATTCCTCGCGCGAGATGCCGAGGAAGCCGGGGCGCTTGGGGTTGTCCGCCATGTAAGGTTGCCTCCAGGATGCTGCGGTTAGACAGGATAGCACACTCGGCCCGGCCGGGCCTTTCATACCGAATCCGGAGATAGGGTTCGCCTACTCCCGCTCCCCCTGGGAGAGGGTCGGGGTGAGGGCACGCCCCGCTACGCGAACCGCCCCGCCGGATCGGGTATCAAACGGCGGGCGCCGCCGAGCGCCCCCGGGGTATGCGCCGCGGCGTGCTGACCGCGCTAGACGCAAAAGTACCGGAGCTCATCGCTCCGGTACTTTTGCGAACGCGTGCCGCTTGCTGCCCTGGACAGGTCCGCGAGCCTAGTGCTTGGGCTCCGGCATGGGCGGTACCTGCGTCGGCACGTACGGCGGGAACACCGGCGGCGTCGGCGGCCTCGCGTCAGAGTTGGGCCGGCCGACGTCCGCATTCTTGACCGTAGCCAGACGCTCACCCGGCTGGTTCTTCCGTAGCGCCACGATGCGGTAGCTGAACGTCCCGTCCACGCGGCCCTTGCCGTTCGCCTCGACGACGAAGCGGTCGGGCCCCCGGGAGGTGACCGCCAGCGACTCGATGTCGGCTGAGTGCGAGGTCAGGAATACATGGTAGGGCTTCCCCGTGTCGATCGTGGGCAGGAAGTCCGGCGCAATCGGGACTTCGGCCCGACCGTTAGTCAGGGTCGCCTGGCCGAAGTCCTCGAACCAAGACTCTGGACTCTCCGTGCAATATACGGCGACCATCTGGCCTCCCAGGCCAGGTACGATTGCGGACTTGGTGCCGAGCGCCTGAAAGTTACCGGTGATGAACACGTCGCCGTCGAATCGGCCGGCGAAGCCGCCCGTGCCGAAGCTCTGGCCGTGTACGGCCACGCCGCCGACCGACGAGCCGTACACGCCGTCGCCATTGGTTGAATTCTCGAAGCGGCCGCCCATCCCACTAGCACCGTTCGTCTGGCCCCAGACCCCGAAACCAGTGTTCGAGATACCGTAGACTCCCTGACCCGATGTACTAGCGCTTCCCTGGATGGCGGCGAACGCGTTGGTCTGCGCCACCACACCGGGGCCGCCCGTGCCGCCAGAAGTAGATAGCGCGCGCACCGCGATGCCGCCGGCCGTGTTGACCGACTGGATCGTCGCATTCCCCGCGCCGCCGCTGTTCGCCTCGATGGCGATGCCGGTCGCGGAGTTGGCGTGGACGCCCTGACCGTTGGTCTGCGCCAGCCCCCACATCGCGAAGGAGCCATTGGTGACCGCGAAGATTGCGGGGTTGCCCGGCGAGTCGCCGCGAATGGCCGACTGGTTCGCCGAATTGACGTAGAAAGTGTATGCGCCAGTACCGCTCCCGGTGATGGTCGTCTGGCCGGCCGAAGCGTTGTTGATGTCGAGCCCGACGTCCTGCGGGTCGTGCGCCAGCGCGCGCTCGGGCGTCGCCAGCTTGGCGAGCGTCGCCGCGAAGGCCACCCCCGCGCCGGCGACTAGCGCGCGGCGCTTGTGCATCCCATCAGGAACGGGCTGGGCGGCAGTGTTGCGGTCAACCATTTGGTCCTTCTCCTCACCATCCGGCGGCTCCCACACCGGCGTAGCCGCCCACCGCGTCCGTTAAAATCGTCTGCGGCTGGTTGGACAACTCACTAACGTAAAACGGAGAAGGTCACAGAACGTTACAGTTTGTCGTCCTGCCTTCCAGTGGCTCGGGACGGGGCCATGGGCGGCGCTCGCGCCCTACGGGTCCGAGCGACCCCGCGCGAACGCGGGCATCGGCAGACGCCATCTCACGGGCAAGCGAACGAACATCGGGCCTGGCTCCAGTCCGCCGGCCAACGCGCGCCTGCCCTGCAGCTCCAAGGGCACGGGCCGCGGCGAGCGCGTCGGCCGGCTGGCTTGCCCCCCGGGCGGCCGCAAGGCTATCATGCTTCGGCCTGCGGCGGCCGACCGCGCGCCGCGAGCCGGGGCGGGCGAGGGAGGGAACGTCAGTCGGTTCCCCAGCCGTCCATGCCGAGCCGCGCGTCCGGTGCCGCGCGCGGCGAGCCCAATCGACAGCTGCGCCCCATCCTGATACCGACCCTTGCGCGGGAGCGCCTTGACGCACCGCGTCCGTATGCCGGAGCGCGAGCCGCTCCAATCAACATCGGCAGACGACGAATGACAGCGCCAAGACCTTTCAGTTTCGTCTCAAATTCGAATACGCCTGCTGGCCCAGTTGGACGACTACTCCAGCCAAAGCGAGACGGGCGGGACCACGCCGCCCGCGTGCGTGAGGGCGAGCCAAGCGGCGCGCTCCAGGGAGGGAACGGATGAGCGGGCTCGCGGATCTGCGGGTGAAGATCTTCGCCGACGGGGCCGACCGGCGCGGCATCTTGGACATGTATCGGAAGCCGTACATCAAGGGCTTTACGACCAATCCGACGTTGATGCGCAAGGCAGGCATCGCGGACTACCGCGCGTTCGCGCGCGAGATTCTCGCCGAGGTGCCCGACCGGCCGATCTCGTTCGAGGTCTTCGCCGACGAGCAGCGCGAGATGGAGCGCCAGGCCCGCGAGATCGCGAGCTGGGGCGACAACGTGTACGTCAAGATCCCCGTGAGCAACACGGCCGGCGAGCCCACCCATCGGCTGGCCAACCGGCTGTCGTGCAGCGGGGTGAAGATCAACGTGACGGCGATCATGACTCTCGCCCAGGTGCGCGCGGTGGCCGACGTGGTGGCGGGTGGCGCCCCGTGCTACGTCTCGGTGTTTGCCGGCCGCATCGCCGATACCGGCCGCGATCCCGTGCCGCACATGGCCGAGGCCGTCGAGATCCTGCGGCGCAGCCCGAACGCGGAGCTGATCTGGGCCAGTCCGCGCGAGCTGCTGAACATCTTCCACGCGGAGAGCGTGGGCTGCCACATCATCACGGTCACGAACGACATCCTGAACAAGCTGGACCTGCTCGGCAAAGACCTCGACGAGTATTCGCTGGACACCGTGCGGATGTTCTACGAGGACGCCACGAGCGCGGGATTCCAGCTGTGAGCGGCCGGCATGGCTAAGGCTGCCCCGGTGCAGACGGCGCTGGTGCTGGCGGCCGGCAAGAGCACCCGCATTCAGCCCGTCGCTCCCGACCGGCCCAAGCCGCTCATCGTCGTCGCGGGCCAGACCGTGCTCGAGCGCAACCTGCGCCAGCTGGCCGCCGCGGGCGTGCGCGACGTGTGGATCAACCTGCACTATCGCGGCGAGCAGATCGCGGCGCTGATCGGCGACGGCGCGCGCCTCGGGCTGCACGTCCGCTACTCGTGGGAGCCGGACCTGCTGGGCACGGCCGGCGCGGCGAAGAAGCTGGAGGCCGCCCTGGCCGCGGACACGTTCCTCGTCGTCTACGGCGACAACCTGACGGCGCTCGATCTCGCGGCGCTGACGGCCCAGCACCGCGCGCGCGCTGCCGTGGCCACGATCGCCGTGTTCGACCGCGACCGCGTCCCGAATACGGGGCTGGCCGGGGGGCGCGTGGTGGTGGACGCCGAGGGCCGCGTGATGCGGTTCGTGGAGGGCGGCGCGGCGGACAGCCCCTACGTGAACGCGGGCGTGTACGCGCTGGAGCCGCGGGTGCTCGCCGCCATCGCGCCGGGCGCCTTCGCCGATTTCGGGCGCGACGTGTTCCCGCTCCTCCTCGAGCACGGCGCCCGCGTGGACGCCTTCCCGATCGACGGTTACTGTCTGGGCATCGACACGCCCGAAGGACTGGCCCGCGCGAACGCGCTGGTCGCCGACTTGGAGGGCGCGGTGGAGACGCTGGTCCGATGATCGTGACGCGCACCCCCTTTCGCGTGACGCTGGGCGGCGGCGGCACCGACCTGCCGAGCTTCTACGAGCAGCACGGCGGCTTCGTGCTGGCGATGGCGATCGACAAGTTCATGTACGTGGTGCTCAACATCCCGAACGCCGACCGCCTGGTGCGCCTGCACTACACGAACAGCGAGACGACGGCGTCGGTCGAGGAGCTGCAGCACGAGCTGGCTCGCGAGGCCTTCCGCCTCCACGGTATCCACGACGCGGTCGAGGTCGCCTCCGTCGCCGACGTGGGCGCGGGCTCCGGCCTGGGGTCGTCGAGCTGTTATCTGGTGGGCCTGCTGACGGCCGTCCGCGCCTACCTGCGTCGGCCGGTGCCGCTGCAAGAGGTCGCCGAGGAGGCCTGTCACATCGAGCTGGAGATCCTCCGCAAGCCGATCGGGAAGCAGGACCAGTACATGGCGACGTTCGGCGGCTTGACCGCGCTCGAGATCGCGCGCGACGGCACGGTGGACGTGAGCACGATCCACCTGGAGCCGACCAGCATCGCCACGCTGCTCGCCAACACCCACCTCTACTACACTAACGTGCAGCGGAGCGCCCCGGACGTGCTCGCCGACCAGAACCAGGCCATGCGCGAGACGAGCACGCCCGACCGGCAGCGCGTCGAGGCGAGCCTGCTGGGCATCAAGGAGATCGGGTACCAAATCCGCGACGCGATCGTGAGCGGGGACTTCGATCGCTTCGGCACGCTGATGGACGACCACTGGCAGCTCAAGCGCCAGATGTCCAACAAGATCTCGATCTCCGCCGTCGACGAGCTATACGACTACGTGAAGCAGGCATACGGGGTGCTGGGCGGCAAGGTAGTCGGGGCGGGCGGCGGGGGCTTCCTGATGCTCTATTGCCCGCAGAAGCACCGCGAGCTGACGCAGTTCATGCGCTCGCGCGGCATGATGCGCCTGCACTACAACGCCGAGTTCGAGGGCGCCAAGGTCGTGACGAACCTCTTCAACGCCCACTCGCTGGCGATCCATGGACAGGGTGTGCTATGAGTGTGAATCCCACCGCGACGCAGGCCGAATGGGCGAACATCCACGCCGAAGACGAGTCGTGGCGGAAGAAGCTCGTCGGCGACATTAGCGACGCCTTCATCATTCCGCGCTACGTGCGCTACTTCTACGACAATTTTGGCGACGAGACCGGCAAGGACTTCTGCGAGATCGGCGCGGGCAACGGCGACATGTCCAAGGCGATTCTCGCGGCCAACCAGGGCACCATCCGGCGCTGGGTGGCCTCCGAGGTCTTCCCGGAGGGCGTGGACTGGCTGCGGAAGCAAGGGCTGGAGGCGGTGCAGGCGAACGCCGAGTCGCTGCCGTGGGCCGACGAGGAGTTCGACGCCTCGGTGGAGTTCGACGTGATGCACCACGTCGAGCACCCGCGCGCCATGGCGCGCGAGATGATGCGCGTGGCGCGGGGCCGCTGTCTCCTCGTCGAGTCCAACGGGCTGAGCATCTTCCGCAAGCTGCGCGAGCTGACCCCCGGGCACCGCGCCGCCGGCGAGCGCTCCTTCGCGCCGTGGACCTGGCGGAGCTTCTTCGAGGGCCATCCGGGCTACGAGCTGACGAGCTTCAAGGTCGCGCCATTCCTCTTCCCGTTCAAGTGCCCGCGATGGTTCTTGCCGGTCCTGATCCGCTTCAACCACCTGATCGAGCATCTGCCGCTGGTGAACTGGCAGTGCTCTAGCGTGATGATTCGCGTGCGCTACCGGCGGGTAGCGCTGGCGCACGAACGAGGCACCTGATGAGTGTGGAGACGCTGAGCCGCCCCCCGGACGCCGCGGGCCCGGAGACGCCGGCCTGGCTGTCAGCGCATTACGAAGAGCCATACCACCAGCGCCGTACCGCGAAGCTGCCGCGCAAGCTGGCGAAGCTGGGCGTGCTCGACCTGCCCCGCGGCGCGCGGGTGCTCGACGCCTGCTGCGGCAAGGGCGAGGCGCTCGCCCTGCTGCGCCGACACGGCTACCAGAACCTCATCGGCGTCGACGGGCACGAGCACGCCGACTGGAGCCGGGTGCCCGGCGCGCGCTTCGTGGCCAGCGAGGCGCAGCACCTGCCGTTCGCCGACGGCGAGTTCGACGCGGTGCTCATCTTGCACGCGCTGCACCACCTCCGCGACCCGCAGGGCGTGCAGGCGTTTCTGGACGAGTGCTCCCGCGTGCTGAAGCCGGGCGGCCGTCTGTTCATCCTGGACTTCCCCGGCAGCCCGCTGATCCGGCTCCTCTTCTGGCTGCTGCGGACCCGCGTGGGCGCCGTCACGCCCGGCCTCCGCAACTTCGCGCGGATCCTGGACGAGGAGTGGTCGTACCTGGCGGGCTACCTGCACGAGTGGGGGGCCACGCGTGCGGTCCTGGAGTGTAGCAGCTTCGAGGTCGAGCGCCACGCGCGCGGGCTCTTCCTGTATTACCTTACGCTCGTCAAGCCCGGCCGGCTCGCCGGCATCGCTGACCCCTGGCAAGAAGAGAGCGAGAGCTGGCTGGCCAGCTACACCGACGACCGCTGGTATCGCCGACGCAAGGCGGAGATGCGCCCGAAGCTCGAGTGGCTCGGCCTGGACCGGGCGGACCGCAAGCTCCGTATCTACGACATGTGCTGCGGGACGGGCGAGGGCCTGGAAACGCTTTACGAGATGGGGTACCGCGACCTCCACGGCATCGACATCACGGCCTACCCCAACCTGCTGTCCGATGCGCGCTTCGACATCCAACAGTGCGACGTGCGATCGGTGAACGTGCCGGATGAGAGCGTGGACTGGGTGCTCAACATCCACGCGCTCCACCACCTGCAGAACACCGACAACGTACGCCTGTTCCTCGACGAGTGCTATCGCATCCTCAAGCCCGGGGGCCGCCTGTCGATCGTCGACTTCCCCGGCAGCCCGCAGATCCACCTGGCGTTCCGTTGCTTCCTCATCAAGAGCTGGCTCGTGACGCCCTACCTGCGGTGGTTCGGGAGCCTCATCCAGTCGGAGTGGCACTTCCTACCCGGCTACCTAGCGCAGTGGCCGCGGACCCGGAAGCTCATCTTCGACGGCAAATTCCAGGTGGTCTCGCGGCGGGACGGGTTCTTCTACTATTACGTCACGCTGTGCAAGCCCGAGAGGAGCTGAGATGCCGAACATACCGGAGGAGCCTCGTCCGCACTACCTCTCGGTCGTCATCCCGGCCTACAACGAGTCGCACCGGCTGCCGCGCACGCTCGACGAGATTCAGCCGTACCTGGAGCGCCGCTTTCCGCGCCACGAGGTGCTGGTGGTCGACGACGGCAGCAGCGACGGCACTGCCGATCTGGTGGAGGCGCGGGCCGCCAGCTGGCCCACCCTCCGCGTGCTGCGCCAACCCCGCAACCTCGGCAAGGGCGCGGCCGTGCGCCGCGGCTGCCTGGAAGCGCGGGGCGACCTCGTCCTGTTCATGGACGCGGACCATGCCACGCCCATCGAAGAGGTCGAGCGCTTCATCGACGACATCGACCGCCACGGCTGCGGCGCGGTCGTCGGCGTGCGCACCTACCAGGAGCACGAGTCGAAGTGGCGCCGCATCATCGGCCTCGGCGTCCAGATCCTGGCGCACCTCATCGTCTTTCGGAAGGCGGTCATCGACAGCCAGTGCGCCTTCAAGCTGTTCACGCGCCAGACCGTCCAGCAGATCTTCCCGCTCTGCCGCGTCGACGGCGGTATGATCGACGTCGAGCTATTTTATCTGCTCCATCGCTTCAACGTGCCGTGCTATTACGAGCCGGTGCACTGGGACAACAAAGAGGGCTCGCGCATCAACATCGCGCGCTGCATGATCTTCGATCCGGTGGACATGGTGATGATTCGCATGCGGGATGCCGTCGGCGTGGCGCGCCGCCCCGTGCAGCAAGAACGCCAGCCGTGGAGCCTGCCGCATGAAGTCAAACAGTAGGGAGATCGGCCGCCTGCTGGTCACCGGCGTGCCCGGTTGGCTGACCGATGGGCTGCTGCAGTCGCTGCGCGAGGCGCCCCCGCCGGGCCTCGCCGCGGTGCGCTGTCTCGTCGAGCCCGGCCGCCTGCCCCCGCCGCGCACCACGGACGAGGAGGCTCCCTTCCCCACGGAGTACGTCGAGGCCGACCTGCGCGACCGGGCCAGCCTGGCCGCGGCCACCCGCGGCGTGGACACGGTGCTGCACGCGGCGGGCCTCCTGCACGTGCGGCGCACGCGCGACTGGTACGAGGTGAATACGCGCGGCACCGACCGCCTGCTCGACGCGGCGGTCGAGAACCGCGTCGGCCGCTTCGTGTTCATCAGCAGCAACGCCGCCGCCGGGCGCTCGCCCAGCCGCCAGCGGCTGCTCACCGAGGCCGACCGCCCCCGTCCACTCAGCCACTACGGTCGCAGCAAGTGGCTGGCCGAGCAGGCGGTGGCCGCGCGCCAGAGCCGGATGGAGACGGTCAGCCTGCGGCCGTGCATGTTCTACGGACCACCCGTGCCGCCGCGCCACATCGAGGTGTACGAGCGCGTGATCCACGGGCGCATGCCGCTCGTCGGCAACGGCAACTACGCGCGCAGCCTGACGTACATCGACAACCTGGTCCAGGGCTGCCGGCTCGCTTTGATGCACCCGGCAGCCGCTGGCCAGACGTACTACATCAGCGACCGGCCCGTGTACACGACGAAGCAGGTCGTCGAGGCGATGGCGCGCGCGCTCGGCGTGACGCCACGCTTCCTGCCGGTGCCCGCCGTCGTCGGCCCGCTGGCCTACCGGCTGGACATGGCGCTGGCGCGAGGGCAGCTCTACTGGCAGACGCTGCACCTCGTCGGCGAATCGGACTGGAACGTCGGCGTTTCGTGCGCGAAGGCGTGCGAGGAGCTAGGCTACGCGCCGACCGTGGAGATCGAGGAGGGCATGCGGAAAGCCGTTCTCTGGTGCCGCAGTCAGGGGAAGCTGTCGTGAGGGAACAGCCGCTCGCGTCCGATCGCCCGCTGCTGCTCGCCCACCCATCGCTCGACCGGCTGCGGCGGCTGCTGCCGCTCGCCATGAGCGTCACCTGCGTGGGGCTGCTCCTGATGATGTTCTGGGGGCGGCTGCCCGCGGTGCTCCGCACCGTGCAGGAGGCCAACGTCCCCCTGCTCGGGCTGGCCATCCTGTTCTACCTGCTGTCGCTCTACGTGCTGGCCATGCGGATGCGCTACGTGTTCCGCGTGTTCCAGATCGAGCAGACGTCCAACCGCTACTTCCTCTACACGCTGATCGGCCTCTTCTTCAGCAATTTCCTGCCGACCGCGATGGGCGGGGACCTGCTCAAGGCCAGCTACGCCGCCGGGTATACCAACCGGCTCGCCGAGGCGTTTACGGCCACGTTCGTCGACCGCGGCCTGGGCGTGCTCGGGATCGTGGTCATCGGCAGCGCGGCCCTCTCGTTCCACCCCACGCTCCACGCCGACGGCTCGCTGGTCTGGCTGGCGCCGGCGCTGGTCGCCGGGTTCGTCGCGGTCGCCGCGGTCTGCCACGTCGACCGCTGGACCGACTGGGGCATCCGGCGCGTGGAACGCCTCTCGCTCGCTAGCCGCGCGCGGCTACCGGAGATCATGCGCGCCGCCCTCCAGCTCATGCGCGCGCCGCGCATGCTCCTGCTCACCGCGGCGCTCACGCTGCTGTCCCAGCTGATCGCCTCGCTGTGCCTGTGGGCCACGGCCGAGGCCCTGGGCATCCATCAGGGATTCGCCGTGTTCCTCGTGGTGCTGCCCGCCATGACCGTCGCCTCGATGGTGCCGTCCATCAACGGCATGGGCGTGCGCGAGGCGACGCTCGTGGCGCTGTTGTACGGGGTGGTGCCCGAGGAGCAAGCGCTCGCGCTCGCGCTCGTCTTTTACGGGCTAGCGCTCGTGTGCAGCGGCCTGGGCGGCGTCGTCTTCCTCTTCCGCAAGCCGCTCGGCCTGCGCCTGAGCCCGCGCCTCGTCGCGCGGTTCGCCCGCGAGCCGTGAGGGCCGCGCCGCGCATGGACGCTCACGCCCACGGCACCGCGCGGCCCGTCCCCGACGGCCCCGCCCTGGCCGGTCTCCCCTTCGACCAGTACCAGCGCTGCCGGCTCGTGCAGGAGGTCGTTGACGCGCTGCGCTGGCAGCCGCGTCTCCAGGTGCTCGACGTGGGCACCGCGCCCAGCACGCTCCAAGCCTTCTTGCCGGACGACCAAGTCGTTGCCATCGCGCTGGGCAGTTCGAACGGGCTCGTGCCCCGCGCCGCCGACGACGCCCTGCCGTTTGCCGACCGGGCGTTCGACGTGGTCGTGGCGGGCGACGTCCTCGACGGCCTGCCCGCCGATCGACGGGCGAGCTTCCTCGCGCAGCTCGCGCGCGTCGCTCGTGAGGCGGTCATCCTGGCCGGCCCCTTCGACACTCCCCTGGTGCGCGACGCGGAGGTCCTGCTGGAGCAGCTCGCCCAGGCACGCTACGCCGACGGCCCGGGGTTCCTGGCGGGGCGACGCACGGCGGGCCTGCCGGCGCTGGCCCCGACCACGGCCTGCCTCCACGAGCACGGGTTCCAGACCGCAGTGCTGCCGAATGGCTACCTGCACCACTGGCTCGTCGCCCAGGCCATCGCTATCCTGCTCCAGTCCCGGTTCCACGATCGCGCGCTGAGCGCGCGCGCCAACCGCTACTACAACGAGGCGTTCTACGCGGCCGCCAACCGCGAGCCGAGCTACCGTCAGGTCGTCGTCGCCGCGCGAACCCGTGACGTAGCGGACCTCCGCGCGCGGCTCGGCATCCCGTCACCATCGGACGACGAGCCACCCGCCCTGCCGCTCGAGGCGCTAGACTTGGTCGTGCGCACGCTGGCGGAGAGCGGCGCGGCCCTGGCCGACGAGCTAGAGGAGCGGCTCGCCGTGCGCGAGCAGGTGATCCACGACCTCTCGACGCAGCTGCACCACGCGCAGCAGTCGCTACAAGCCATTCGCGCGAGCACGGCCTGGCGTTGCGTGCGGCTGTACTGGGACGTGGCCGATCGCTTGCTGCCGCCCGCCAGCCGGCGGAAGCGGCTCGTTCGCTCTGCGGCCCATCTGGCGCGCCTCGCGCGGAACGAAGGGGTGACCGGCGTCGCCCGCAGCACGGTACCGTATCCGGCGCGGCGCTTCCTGCGTCGCACCCTCTTCAAGAAGTCGCGCGGCCCCGTAGGCCTCGATCAGACCGCGGGCTTCACGCCGGCCGCCTGGGCGGCGCAAGCCGTCGGCGGAGCGGCATGCTACGACGTGGTCGTCTTCCCGATCATCGACTGGAACTTCCGCTTCCAGCGGCCGCAGCAGATCGCGCGCCACTTCGCGCGCGCTGGCCACCGCGTGCTGTACGTGGCGACGGAGTTCCACGCCGACGACAAGCCGCTCCTGTGGGAGCTGGAGAGCAATGTAGTAGCCGTCCAGCTTCCCGGGCCGCGCTTCACGAGCCTCTACGCCGACGTCATCGACGGCCCGCTGTTGCCCCGGCTCCTGAACGCCTTCGCCGAGTTGCGCGACGAGCTGGACGTCAGCCAGGCGGTCTGCATGGTCGACCTGCCGTTCTGGGCGCCGCTGGCGCTCGCGCTGCGGGAGCGTTACGGCTGGAAAGTCGTCTACGACTGCATGGACGACTACGGCAGCTTCAGCACCGTGGGCAAACGGATGCTGCGCGCCGAGGCCACGCTCAGCCGCGAGAGCGACCTGGTGCTCGCCTCGTCGCGCAGCATCTTTGCCGCGCAGTCGGCGCACAACCCGCACTGTCTGCTGGTGCCGAACGCCGCCGACTTCGAGCATTTCCACGCGCCGCCTGCCGAGCTGCCCGCCGACGTGCGCGACCTGCCGCGGCCCATCGTCGGCTACTACGGCGCCATCTCCGACTGGTTCGACGCCGAGCTGGTGGGCGAGCTAGCCCGCGCCCGGCCGTGGTGGAGCTTCGTGCTGGTGGGCAGCACGTATGGCGCCAACCTCGCCGCGCTGTCCGGCCTGAGCAACGTGCATCTGCTCGGTGAGAAGCCTTACGCGATGATCGCCGCCTACGCGCATGCCTTCGACGTGGGCATGATCCCGTTCAAGCGCACGCCACTCACCGACGCCACGAATCCCGTGAAGCTGTTCGAGTACCTGGCCGCCGGCAAGCCGGTCGTGGCCACCGAGCTAGGCGAGCTGAGCCATTACCGAGAGCATGTGCGGCTCGTCCGCGACAAAGCCGCGTGGCTCGACGCGCTCGAATCAGCGATGCGGCCGGCCAGCCCGGAAGTCGTGGAGACGCGCGTCGCGTTTGCGCGCGCCAATAGCTGGGACGCGCGGGCGACGCAGATCGCCACGAGCGTCGAGGCGCTCTACCCGCTGGTCAGCATCGTCATCGTCACCTACAACAACCTCGACTATACGCGCCTCTGCCTGGAGAGCATCTACGCGCAGACCGTCTACCCTCGCTTCGAGGTCGTCGTGGTAGACAACGCCTCGCAGGACGCGACGCCCGCGTACTTGGAAGAGTTCGCCGCGAGCCACCCGAACTGCACGGTGATCCTCAGCGAGACGAACGACGGCTTCGCCCGCGGCAACAACCGTGGCATCGCCGCCGCGCGCGGCGAGTACCTGGTGTTCTTGAACAACGACACCGTGGTAACACGCGGCTGGCTCTCGCGCCTGGTCTACCACTTGCGCGACCCGGCGGTCGGAATGGTCGGGCCGGTCACCAACTCGGCCGGCAACGAGGCGCGCGTGCCCGTGGACTACACCGCCATCGGCGACATGGAGGCGTTCGCGCGCCGCTACACGCGGGCGCACTTCGGCGAGACGTTCGACATCCGCGTGCTCGCGCTGTTCTGCGTGGCGATGCGACGCCAGGTCGTCGACGAGGTGGGCCTGCTCGACGAGCGCTTCGGCATCGGCATGTTCGAGGACGACGACTACGCGCTGCGCGTCCGCGAGCGCGGCTACCGCATCGTCTGCGCCGAGGACGTGTTCGTCCATCACTGGGGCAGCGCCAGCTTCAGCAAGCTCCAGGACAGCGTGTACCAGGCGCTGTTCGACGAGAACCGCCGCAAGTTCGAGGACAAGTGGGGGCAGAAGTGGCAGCCCCACAAGTACCGCGAGTCCGTCGCGCCGTAGCGTCCTACCCGGCGCCACCCCTGGCGCCCGGCAGGCGCGGCAGCCCCCGCGTCGTGGGCGCGCGCCCGACCAGCACGCCTAGAGCCGCTTGCGCGCCAGGCGAGCAGCCAGCGTCTCGTACCGGCGGGTTGCATGGCTGCCTGCAAGCGGCGAGCCGTCGCGCCGGCCGACGCCGCCTGGATCACCGCTTTCGCGCGCCCCGCAGGCCACCCAGGTCGCGGAGGGGGGGGTTGCATGCCCGCCCGCGGCCTGTGGCGCGGCATACTGCCAGCGCCACTGCCGCGGCTCGGCGTCGGCTGACCGCTCAGTCTCGCCGCGGACCGCGGTAGCTCACCGCGCTCGCGGGGTGCAGGCGGCGCGCGCTCAGCCGCACGAAGTTGTCGTACAGCCGCAGCCCGAGGTCGCTGCTCTTCTCAGGGTGGAACTGCGTGCCGATCAGGTTGTCCTGGATCAGCACGCAGGGGAACGTCAGGCCGTAGTCGGTCGTCGCCGCGATCACGCCCGGATCGTCGGGCGCGACGTAGTACGAGTGGACGAAGTAGAAGTAGCTGTCGTTCGGGATGCCCTCAAAGATCGCGTGCGACTGCACCTGCCGCACGCGGTTCCAGCCCATGTGCGGGACCTTCAGATCAGGTGCCGGCGCGGCCCCCTCGAAGAAGCGACGCACGCGGCCGGGGATGAGGTCGAGACACGGCTGCCAGCCGCCCTCCTCGCTGCCCGTGAGGAGCGCCTGCAGCCCCATGCAGACGCCGAGGAAGGGCCGCCCGGCGCGCGCGTACTCGCGTACCGCCTCGCTCAGGCCGAGCCCGTTCAGCGCCCGCATCGTGTCGGCCGCCGCCCCCACGCCGGGGAGGATCAGCGCCTCGGCGCGGCGCACGACCTCGGGCGCTTGCGTCACCTGCACAGCGTGGCCCAGGCTGCGCAGCGCCTTCTCGACGCTCCGCAGGTTGCCCGCCCCGTAGTCCACGACGACAACCATTACCACCTCGGCGCCTGCGCGGGCCCGCTACTTCTCGGTCATGACCGGCTCGCGGCCGACTTGCCAGGCCAAGTAGGCGTTCATGAACCCGTCTAGCTCGCCGTCGAGCACGCCCGTGGTATCGCTCGTCTCGTAGCCCGTCCGCAGGTCCTTGACCAGATTGTACGGGTGCAGCACGTACGAGCGGATCTGGCTGCCCCAGCTCGTCTCGGCGTGCTCACCGCGCAGCGCCGCCCGCTCCGCCTCGCGCCGCTCCTGCTCCTGCTCCAGCAGCCGCGCCTTCAGCATGCGCATCGCCGTCTCGCGGTTCTGGAGCTGCGAGCGCTCCGTCTGGCAGGTCACCACGATGCCCGTCGGCACGTGCGTCAGGCGCACGGCCGTGTTCACCTTGTTGACGTTCTGGCCGCCCGGCCCGCCCGAGCGAAAGGCCTCGAACTTGATCTCCTCGGGGTTGATCTCCAGCGGCAGGTCCTCGGTCGCCTCCGGCATCACCTCCACCAGCGCGAACGACGTGTGGCGCCGGTGCTGCGCGTCGAACGGGGAGATGCGGACCAGCCGGTGCTCGCCGCGCTCGCTCTTGAGGTAGCCGTAGGCATACGGCCCGACGATCTCGATGGACACGCTCTTGATCCCCGCCTCTTCGCCGGGCGAGAGGTCGAGGATCTCCGTCTTGTAGCCGCGGCGCTCGGCCCAGCGCAGGTACATGCGCATGAGCATCTGGCCCCAGTCCTGGGCCTCGGTGCCCCCGGCGCGCGCATGCACGGCGAGAATCGCGTTGCTGCGGTCGTAGGGGCCGGAGAGCTGCAGCTGAAACTCCAGCCGCTCTAGCTCCTCGCCCAGCGCCGGCGCCTGGCCGGCCAGCTCGGCCGCGAGCGCGTCGTCGCCCTCGGCCAGCGCCAGCTCCAGCAGCTCCGCCTGCTCGGCGATGCGGCCCCGTAGGTCGAGCCAGGGCCCGATCTCGGCGCGCAGCTCGGCAATCTGGCGCATGGCGCGCTGGGCCGCCTCCGGATCGGCCCAGAACTCCGGCTGGCCCGACTCCGCCTCCAGCGCGGCGAGACGCTGCCGCTTCCCGGCTACGTCAAAGACGCACCAGCAAATCGTCGATGCGCGCGCGCAGGGCCACGAGGTCTTGAACCACGTCTTGCATGGGACTCCCCTTCTGATATCAAAGGATGATACCACAGCCTGCCCCGCCGCCCCGGTTGCGAGCGGCCCCGCGGGCGCCCCATAATCTGTTTGGTCCCCACCGGTTGTGCGTCTTGCGGGCTGCCCTGAACAGCGCCGCACGCGATTCTCGCCGGCGGGACGGGCCGCGGAGCGGACGCCCAAGGATGGCGTAACGGGAGCGGCGTAAGGAGGAGCACCTTGGGCAGCATCCGCGTCGCCATTATTGGCGTCGGCAACTGCGCCTCATCGCTGGTGCAGGGCGTTCACTACTACCGCAACGCCAAGGACACGGACCTCGTCCCCGGCCTGATGCACGTGAACCTCGGCGGCTACCACGTCCGCGACATCGAGTTCAGCGCCGCCTTCGACATCGACGCCGACAAGGTGGGCAAGGACCTCTCGGAAGCCATCTTCACCGAGCCCAACAACACCTACAAGTTCGCCGACGTGCCGAAGATGGGCGTGCCCGTCCATCGTGGGATGACGCATGACGGCATCGGCCACTATCTGTCGCAGGTCATCAGCAAGGCGCCCGGCGCCACCGACGACATCGTGGGCATCCTGAAAGAGTCCAAGACCGACGTGGTGGTGAGCTACCTGCCCGTCGGCAGCGAGACGGCTACCAAGTGGTACGTCGAGCAGGTGCTGGCGGCCGGCTGCGGCTTCGTGAACTGCATCCCCGTGTTCATCGCCCGCGAGCCGTACTGGCAGCGCCGCTTCCGCGAGCGCAACCTGCCGATCATCGGCGACGACATCAAGTCCCAGGTCGGCGCCACCATCGTCCACCGCGTGCTCACCCGGCTGTTTCAGGACCGCGGCGTCAAGCTGGAGCGCACCAGCCAGCTCAACGTCGGCGGCAACATGGACTTCTACAACATGCTGGAGCGCTCGCGGCTGGAGTCGAAGAAGATCTCCAAGACGAACGCCGTCACGTCCCAGCTCGACTACGACATGGGCGCCGACAACGTCTACATCGGGCCGAGCGACTACGTGCCGTGGCTTACCGACCGCAAGTGGGCGTACATTCGCATGGAGGGCCGCACCTTCGGCGACGTGCCGCTGAACCTGGAGCTAAAGCTCGAGGTGTGGGACTCGCCGAACTCCGCCGGCGTCGTCATCGACGCGGTCCGCTGCGTGAAGCTCGCGCTCGACCGCGGCCTCAGCGGCGCCCTGGAGTGGCCCTCCGCCTACTTCATGAAGTCGCCGCCCATCCAGCACCCCGACGACGTGGCCCACGACCAGGTCGAGTGCTTCATCCGCGGCGGCGACACGGCCGCCGAGAACGGTCTGGCCGGCGGGCTCGGCGACGGCGCTGCCCACGTTCCCAGCCCGGCCCCGGCGGTCGACACCGCGGAATGATCTACTGGCTGCACCTGGTAGGTCGTCGCATCGCCGTCGTCCTGCCGCTCGGCGTGAGCTATCGGCTCGCGGAGGGCGGCGGCTGGGTCGCCTACTGGCTATGGCCGGCCAAGCGCCGCCACGCCGTCGCCAACCTGCGGCAGATTCTCGGCCCGCGAGCCGCCGGGCGAGCCGAAGGGCTGGCCCGCGCCGCCTTCCGCAACTACGGCAAGTACCTGATCGACATGCTCCGCCTCAGCGGCGCACAGCTCAAAGAGATCGAGCAGCGGCTCACCGTCCACGGGCTCGAGCACGTCGAGGCGGCGCGCGCGCACGGGCGCGGTCTGATCTTCGTGGGCGGCCACATTGGCAACTCGGACGTGGGCGGCGCCATCCTGGCCGGCCGTGGCTACCCGGCCCACGTCATCGCCGAGACGCTGCAACCGCCGCGCTGGAACACGCTGGTGCAGGAGACGCGGCGGCAGGCCGGTATGCAGGTCATCCCCGTCGAGGCGGGCGCCCGCGAGGTCCTGCGCGTCTTGCGGCGCAACGAGGTGCTAGCCTTCCTCGTGGACCGGCCGACCCACCGCGAGCGCAGCGGCGTGCCGGTGCAGTTCTTCGGCGCGTGGACGCGCGTGCCGGCGGGCGCCGCCACGCTCGCGCTCCGGACCGGCGCGAGCCTCATCGCCGCCTGCGTCGTGCGCGCGGGCCACGGCTACGAGGTCCACATCAGCCCGCCACTCCAGATCCAGCGCTCGGGCGACTTGCAAGCAGACATCCAGGCGCTCACGCAGCAGGTGATGAGCGCACTGGAGGGCTTCATCCGCCAGCACCCCGATCAGTGGTTCATGTTCCGCCCCATGTGGCCGGCGACCGAGGCAGGCCCAATCGTCGAGACGGCTACCAGTATGGCCGGGCACGATGCGGCGGGCGATAGGGGCGCGGCGCCCAGTTGGTGAGGAGCCGCCCCGGCGGCGCCGGGCGAGGGTGGGTTCGGCGCGGCCGAGCCGGGCGCGGCGCGCTACACCAGCCGAGTTAGCACCGCGTCACGGGCAGCGGTGGTGCCAAAGGCCACGTAGGTGTACTGGGGCCGCCCCTGCTCGCCGCCGTGGACGAGTCGCAACGCCGGGTAGCGGCGCAGCCCGGCGTACTGCCAGCCGGGCGCTACTGCCTCCAGCGTCGGCGCGGGAATCGCCAGGCGCGCGATGCTCTGTACGACCACCTCCGGCTCGCGCGGCGGGACGCGCCGCTGGCCCACCGGGGGGTGCGCGCCCCACAGCGGCGGCTGCGCGCCGACGCGCGGGCGCGACCAGTCGAACGTTCGCACGCCAAGCGGCGCCAACCCTTGCGGCCGCGAGCGCGGCGCGTAGATCGGCGCGCTCACCTCGACGCCGCCCCAGCGCGTGAGCTCCAGCGTGCCGGGCACGAGCAACCGCCATTCGCGCTCCTCGCCCGCCCGCAATCGCCCGCTTACGCGGCAGCCCCATTCGCCGTCGTCCGCGCTCAGCTCCGCGTCGCCCAGCTCGCGTCCGGCGGGCGCGTCCCGCGGCGTGGCCGCCGGCCCGCTCGCGCGGAAGACGACGCCCGGCGGCAGCTGAGCGATCAGCAGGACCGCTCCCGCGAGCAGTAGCGGCGAATCGAGGAGCCCGAGGCCGCCCGCTACCGATGGCGCCTCTCGCACCTGCTGCACTTCGAGCACGAGGAAGACCGCGTTGAGCACCCCTACTAGCGCGGCAATCCGGAAGCGCGCCTGCACCAGCAGGCCCAGCACCCGATACGCCAGGTCCCCCATGCTCGGTTCCCCATACCGCCGCCCGTGGATCCGCCCCCTATGATACCCCCCGCGTCCCCGGCGCCGCGATGCCGGTCCGCTCACCCGAATTCGTGAGGCTGCGTTGGAAACCGTCGAAGGCGTTCCCGTCAGTCACCATCTGCTGCGCCACGGGCTCCAGGCCCGCAGTGGAGCGCTCGCGCCACGTCGCCGCTGCTCACGGCCGTCGCCAGCTCGACGACGCTCGCCCGCCCCGCGGGCAGCAGCTCCAGCCGATCGGTTGCCGCGTCGGGGCCGGGGGACGCGGCGTCGCGGCGCCGTGTAGGTTCAGGCCATCGCCGCCAGCGCTAGCCACCAGTGGCTCTTCCGGAACACTGCTTTGCCCTCTCCCGGAGCGCCAGGTCGCGGCGCTCCGCCCTCTCAGCCAAGGCGGCGCCCATCTCTAGCGCTGGACATGGTCGCCTGTTCAGCTTATCGCAATATTTGCTATTCGTCTGATCTCAGTCTGATCTTTCGATCACCTGTAACATCCGGGCGATCTTCTCGTTTAATGTCACAGAGACGCCCATCCAGGCATCCACTCGCAAGGAGTACGGGCATGACCAGAACCGGCTTCGCCCTCGCGCTCCGCGCCCTCACGCGGCTCGGACTTCCGCCCGCGCCGCTGGCCCGCGCCCAGAGCCCCTTCGAGGTCAGCCCCGAGCCGCGCCTCGCGGACACCAGCCCGCGGGCTGGGTCGGTGCTGGCCACGCCGCCATCGCGCCTGCAAGCGGAATTGCCCCTCACCCGCGTGCGGCTCCCCGCGGCGGGATCGTGACCCATTCCCGCATCTGGCGCCTCGCGCCGCACCTTACTGCACCACAAGGATCGTACCCCGACAGCCAAAGGAGGGATGACATGCGACGCCTCGTCCTCACCCTGCTGGCGGTTGCCAGCGCGTTCGCCGTCGAGCCGCGCGCCGGCGCGCACGCCGACGACATCAGCGAGAACCCCCAGTGCCAGCAGCTCTGGGACCAGCTCGCCACCCCGGTCGCCATGCGCATGATGCGCTACGTCCAGGCCGCGGACGCCTACCCGATGCTGCCGAACGGCCGCCCACCCGTCGGCCTGTACCCGTGGGCGCCCGCGGTCTACGGCGCGCCGGGCTTCGCGCCCCCCGGCGGCGGCGCCTCATGGCAGCTCTACCGCGGCTACCTCCCCTACGGGCTACAGCAAGCCCGGCTCACGACAGCCTTCGGCTATCCTGGCGCCCTCAACCTGCCGACCGGCGGCAGCCCGCTCTCGCCCGCCTACGTCGCCAACCAGATCATCACGAACACCCCGGGCGGCATCCCCGCCCTGGCGCCCGGCGACCTGATCGGCCTGTCGGGCCTGCACCAGGCCGAGATCGCTAACCTATTCACGGCCGCTGGGACGCGCGAGGCGGTCGTCGGCAACGGCCTCGGCGCCGCGGACTTCAACCTGAACTACGCGAGCTATCCCATGGCCCAGGCTGTGAACTACCGCGAGGTGCTCGAAGGCCTCGACTTCTACGTCCGCAACATCTGCCCGCGCGCCGTGCCCGAAGACAGCCGCAACGGCGGCTGACCCCGTCCCCGCGATGGCGCGAGGAGAGCCCGCGCGTCCACATCGCGCGCCCGCGCCGCGCCGTGCCGCCACCGGCCGCCAAGTCGCGCCGACGCGGTGCGGCGCGACTTGGCGGCCGGCCGACACCCTCTCTTCCCCGCCCGGGGCGAGGCGGCAGCACAGCCGCCTCGCCCCGCGCGTCTCCGGCACCGACCGGCCCGCGCGGCTGGCCCCAACCGCGGCGAGCGCTCGACGTCCGGCCCTCGGCCAGCCGTGCAGCCCCAACCACTCTCTCCCGCGGGATGCGGCGCCCGCGAGTCGCGGACACCCCGGGCGGCCAGCCCCACGCCATGCCGCGGGCGCTGCACTGACAGCGCCCCATGCCGCACAATAGCAGCGGGCCGCGGATGCCGATCCCGCGCCACTCTGACCGACGGGTGCCGGGCCGGCAGCACCACACCACGGCTGGCCTGCCACCCGTCCCGGGACGAGCGCTGGTACAGTACTGGCTCTTTCGGCTGGGCGCGTGGCTCGCGCCGCTCCTCCCGGTGGCGGTCGGGAGCGCGCTGGCCGGCCTCGGCGGGCTGGGCGCCTACGCGGCCGGGCGGGGCGCGCGTCAGGCCGTGCGCGCCAACCTGGCCCACGTCCTCGGCGGCCCGCCGCCCGAGCGGCTGGTGCGCGCGGTGTTCCGCCACGGGGCGCTAAACTACTACGACGTCCTGCGGCTACCGCGTCTCAGCGCCGCGGCGCTCCGCGCCGCGGTGGACTTGCACGGCTGGGAACACCTGGAGGCGGCGCGCTCGGGCGGGCGCGGCGTGCTGCTCGTCACCGCGCACCTCGGCAGCGTCAGCCTGGTTGGCCAGATGATCGCCTTGGGCGGCTGCCCGGCCAACGTGGTCGTCGAGGCGCTTCAGCCACCGGCGCTGCTCGCGCTGATGCAGCGCCTGCGCACCAGCCACGGCGTCCAGCCCCTGCCAGCCGGCCCCGGCCTGCTGCGCGCCATCGTGGCGGCGCTCGGGCGCAACGAGGTCGTCGGCCTGCTCTCGGATCGCGACGTGCTCGGCAACGGCATCACGGTCCGCTTCTTCGGCGCCCCGACGCGCCTGCCCGGCGGCGCGGCCGGCCTCGCCCTGCGCACCGGCGCGGCGGTCCTGCCGGCGTTCACCGCGCGCCAGCCGAGCGGCCGCCACCTCGGCTGGTTCGAGCCGCCGCTCGCGCTCGTCGAGACGGGCAACGTCCGCGCCGACGTACAGGCCAACACCGAGCGCATCACGCGGATCGTCGAGGCGGCCATCCGTCGCTACCCGGAGCAGTGGACGGTCTTCCAGCGAGTTTGGCCGGAATAGCGGTCAGCCATCAGCTATTAGCCGTCAGCAGCTAGCACTCCACGGGCACGAATCGTGGGCCGGCCTCCAGCGCCGGACAGCACCATCCCGCGAGAGGAGTTGCTGCAGCGCGAGCGCCAGAGTGCCGTGCCAATGGCGGAGGCCTACGGCGCCGCCTGGCAGCGCATCCGCCACCAGCTCGGCGGCTTCGAGGCGCAGATCGCCCAGGCGCGGGCCCTCGGCACCGAGATCTCGCCCGCCTGGCTGCTGCAGCGCGACCGCCTCCAGTCGCTCCAGCGCCAGGTCGAGGCCGAGATCGCTGGGTTCGCACAATTTGCAGAACGCGAGGTGTGGAACGGCCAGCAGGCCGCCGTCGATGCCGCGCAGGCGCACGCCGAGGAGCTGGCGCGTGCGGGACTGGGGCCGCCGCCCCCGGGCGTGACGCTCGCGTGGGATCGCCTGCCGACGGCCGCGCTCACCGACCTGGTGGGGTTCCTCGGCGACGGGTCCCCATTGCGGGCCATTCTGGACGAGCTGGGCCCCGACGCCAGTTTGGCGGTGCGTAAGGCGCTCATCGCGGGGGTGGCCACCGGGCAGAACCCGCGGGCCATTGCGAGCACCATTCGGGGCCAATTGGGCGGCAACCTGGTGCGCGCGCTGACGATCTCCCGGACGGAGGTGCTGCGCAGCTACCGCGAGGCGTCGCGGCGCAGCTACCACGCCAACCGCGACATCGTGACCGGCTGGCTCTGGCAGGCCGGGCTGAGCAGCCGCACCTGCGCGAGCTGCTGGGCGATGCATGGGAGCTTCCATCGGCTCGACGAGCGGCTCGACGATCACCCGCGCGGCCGCTGCACAATGGTCCCTGTGACCAAGAGCTGGGGCGAGCTGGGTGTCCCGGGTGCCCGGGAGACGCGCGTCGAGGTGGAGCGCGGCCCGGACGTGTTCGCCAAGCTCCCGGCCGCCGAGCAGCAGGCGATTCTCGGGCCGGCGAAGTACGCGGCCTATCGTCAAGGCCTCATCACACTGGAGGACCTCGTCCACCGCAGCCATGACCCGCGCTGGGGTACGATGCGCCGAGAGGCCTCGCTGCGCGAGGTGCTGGGCGACGAGGAGGTGCGGCGGCTGGTGGCGCGCGAACGGGGCGGCGGCACGATAGGTGGCGGTCGCGGCCCGGGCCACTCTGGCGGCGGCCCAACAGATGCGGGCCGTCCCGAGATCATTGCGTTACTGCGAGCACATGGGGCGCCGCCAGAGGCGGCACACCGTATTGCGCGGGCGGGCGAGCTGCTCCGAAAGCGGAGTGTGCGGCTGGGCGTTGAGGTCGCGGCCCTGCTGGACCTGGAGACAGGCCGCCCCAGTGGCCCTAGCCTTGAGGGGACAGAGGCGCATGTCGATCTCGCGCCGCAACTGCGGGGGCTCCAGCCCGGACGCCGCTACCTGCAGCTCCATACCCATCCGCGGAATTCGTCGTTCTCCGACGATGACCTGCGGATCCTGCTGCGCCATCCGGAGCTGCGCACCATGGCCGTCGTGGGGCAGACCGGGGGCTGGTATTTGCTGAGCAAACGCCGGGGCCGGCCCACGGTAACGATCGAAGAGGCAACGGCGCTGTGGGATATCTACTATGCGGACGCGGCCGAGCCCAATGAGCGGCTGATCGCGGCAGGGCAGCTTACCCCAGAGGCAGCGCTGGCCCAGGAGGTTCACGAGACGATGCGGCGCCTCGCCCCCGAGATCGGGCTGCGCTATGATTACCTCGAACCGCCAGAGTGAGGTGGCGCGATGGCGCGACGGTGGCCGACCCTCCGCGAGCAATTGGCTCGCCAGGACGATGTCCTGGACGAGACCACGATTCACGTGCGCCCCTCCGCCGAGGAACGGGCGGCGCTGCGCGCGGAAGCCGAAGCGTTCCTCGCCGAGCGCCGCGCGGCCCGCGCAGCAGCTGCGGCGGCCGCTGCCTCCCGCCGCTTCCCGGCGCGCCCACGGCGGCCCGCCTAATCCCCCCGGCGCGGAGGCGGCGCATAACCCCGCCATGCTGTAATCCCTGCATCCATATGGACTGTGCTATGCTGCCTCTGAAAGGAGGCAGGCGGCATGCACCTGCAGAACATGGAGATCCGCGACCAGGGCGGCGGCGCGGTGCTGGTGGCGACCCTCCACGGCACGCGCGGCGAGATCCCGCTCGTGCAGGACCCGCTCCTCATCGAGAAGGGGTTCCTGCAGCTCGGCGAGGCCTGGCAAGACC